>NZ_LMVC01000002.1:1333171-1366967 GCF_001510655.1 Fictibacillus sp. FJAT-27399
AGGAGTCTCGCATCTTCCACTTCAATTCACTTTTCATTGAAGATTTTTCAAGCCAAAAAGGGGCTGCCTGAAGGTCAATTTTCGACTTTCTGGACAGCCCATTTCTTTAAAATGTTTATTTTTTATTGATTTCCTTTTTTGACCCACTCAGCAACCGTCACTGTCCGTTTTGCCTGATGAATGACGGCATCTTTCACATCATCCTTCATGTTTCCATTTTGGTCTACCGTAACACTGGTTCCATATGGATTGCCGCCAGCTCCATATAAGACGGGATCCGTATAACCCGGAGTCGCCACAATAGCACCCCAATGGTACATCGTTGTATATAGAGAAAGGATTGTAGCTTCCTGTCCGCCATGCGGATTCTGGGCAGATGTCATGGCACTGGCCACTTTATTTACCAGTTTTCCATTAAACCAAAGGCCGCCCGTCGTATCGAGAAATTGCTTAACCTGAGCAGGCACGTTTCCAAAACGGGTAGGGATGCTGAATATAATGGCATCTGCCCACTCTAAATCATTTAGAGAGACTTCAGGAACATCCTTCGTCTCATCTACGTGCGCTTTCCATGCAGCATTTGATTCAATGGCCTCAGGTGGTGCAAGTTCAGGCACTTTTACCACTTTTACTTCTGCTCCTGCTTCTTTTCCGCCTTCCGCAGCCCAATTCGCCAGCTTGTAGTTGGTTCCTGTAGAACTGTAATAGATAACCGCCAGTTTAACCTTTGACATGCAATCCATCTCCTTCGTTATAAAAGTACATATCTCTTTAATATCCTATTGTCCGCACTTTAAACCTGTCATTTAAAGTAAATAAGCAGATTTAGAAAATACCTTATAACGTTTCGGAAAGATCTTATTGATTGGCAGACGATCTGAGGATGACAACCTGATTGATGTCATAAAAGTCGGCGGACGGTTTAATGTAAGCAATGCTTGTCAGTCCGTAGGGATCCGGTTTCACTTTGACGATGGTTCCGATATCCAGGTTAGGCGGCAGAATCTCGCCCAATCCTGAAGTTACTACCTTTTCACCCTTTTTAATGTTTTTATTCAAAATATCTCGTACCATTAAATATTTATTGCTCGGGTCGTAGCCGTTCAGGATACCGTTGATGTTCTTTTTTCCCTTGATGGAGGCAGAGATACGGTACCTTTTATCTTTGCTGCTGAGCAGCTTGACTTCTGAGGATGTTGGTTTTACATTGGTTATTTTTCCGATCAATCCGTCTTTCGTGATAACAGCCATATTGTTTTGAACCTTGTCTTGGCTTCCTTTATCAATAACAACGGTTTCATACCAGCTGGATGAATCAGAATTTCTGTACATAACGCTGGCTTGCAAGGGATCGTATTGTTCCACTTCTTTAGTTTTATCTACAACGGCTTGAAGGTTTTTATTTTCTTTTTCAAGTTCCACTTTTTGTACAGAAAGAGATTCCTGTTCCTGGAGCTTTGATTTTAAGATTTTATTTTCTTTTTCGATGGAAGCCATATCTTTAACATTATGAATGACATTAAGAATGGGTTGTTTTCCAGGAATATTAATATTTGTGAAGTAATACAGCAGCATAACGGCTAAAACAGCCGTACAAAATAATAAAAGCAGAAATTTAAAACTTAAAAATCTCATGAATGAAAATTCACCTTTCATGTTATTGTTTCAATCACAGTAAAAGGCAGCAAAATGCTTCTGATCTGCTGCCGCCTGCAAGACAATTTATAATTTATTTCTCCTACCATATATTAACATAGTTGAATATAAACAGATCACACAATACTATCATCTTATCGTTATTTGTCAAATGGACCATGAATATATAAATATTTACACACAATTATTAGATCCACATCTGTTTCAGGCACTTCCCGAGAATCGTGTTTTCAATTTTATTCACCGCGCCATACTTTTCAGCGTAGATCTGCTGGACAATCTCCCTTACATGTTCATCATGGACATTTTCACCGTCCAAATTCTTTAATAGAAGATTAAGAGGCACTGTGGGGCCATCCGGATGAAGCGGAGGCTGCACATAGTCTATACCAAGACAGGGTTGGTATTGGTTTTTGGCAAAAAACTGCATTCGTTTTCTGCATTCCATTTCTTCCATTGTTGTAGAAGCTTCTTCTTCCTTTTCTGTTTCCAAAATAATGCCGCTCACCTTGCTCTTCCCCGCTAAAATGGCTGCTTCATTGAAGACGTCTTCCATTTTAGCAAGTGTTTTTGATCCCATGCCCATGTTTCGGTGGTTGGGGTCTGCAGCGATATAAACAACAAAGCCTGTATTCACTTCTGCTAAATAGTGCCCGGCTGCAAATGACAAAAGCTGGCCCCCTTCCACGCTGATCAGCAAACAGAATTGATTGGGAGCAGCGGTCTGTGCATACTGAAAGCCGCTGTAAAATACATCATGAGGTTCTCTTACCTCCAAGGGAAATGACCGGTCATACAGCGCCAGCACTTTATCCATCCTAGCTGAATTGTGACCTCTCATCTGTTCCCATTGAATCGTCATCCTGCATTTCCCCCTTTAAACTTCTACTATTATAACGCAATTTGGTGCCAGGCACCTCAATTACACAAGTGTGTAAATGGGGTGCCTGGCACCAGCAATGAGGATTTAATTTTTTCTATGATGGAAGGGGCATTTGCCCTCAATTGGTTTTACATCATCACCGATAAAGTATTGCTTCCACTCACGATGCTCAGGGTCGCCATAATGGCTGATGTTCGGATGCGTCGGCAGGTTATCCCACTTTTCCACCCGTTCCCGAACCTTATCCCGTGACATGATTCCGCCTTTCGATGTTCCTTCAAGACCCTCGAATATTCTTCGCGGCTGGAACCCAAGTACAAGACTGTTGCCAAGGTCTCTTGTTTTTCTCTGTTTGTAGGCTGGTGCATTTCCGAACACAAAGAACGGCTCTCCTGCAAAGGTAAAATTCCATAAATAATGATCCGGATCTGTAGGCTTATCCTCAGGCCAATCTTTCTCATCCTGATCATGCATGTATTGAAGCAGGTTCCAGAAATATTCCCTGTAGTAAGGAATGGATTTCTCTTCTGTTTCCGGCTCTACAAAAACAAATAACCCGTGGCGAATGAGTTTCGGTGCATCAAACAGCTGGATAAATTCTTCGACGGCTCCAGGCAAGTTTGACCAATCTCCCTGTGAAACATAGGCATACCGCAGCTCGCCCTTCTTTTCCGCATTCATGCCGAAATAGCAAGGAAACGTTTTATCTGTCACTGTCTCATGAAAGTTTTTGTATTCTCGAATCACCCATTCCGGAACGATTTCCGGGTTTATCATATCTTCTTTTTCAAGAAGATATTTATTCGCTGTTTTCAAGCATATCCCTCCATTGCATCCACTAGATTCAAATTACTGACTCAGCTATTGTAGTTTATGAAACAGTACCCTGAGACCCTTTCGTTTAAACTGCACGATTAAATGTAAAAAATGCCACCTTAAAGGCGGCATTCCATTTCTATATAACTTGCTTATTTTCTTAAGATAGGCATTGTGCAGCAGCGAAACGATCCGCCTGATTTGATGATCTCAGATAAGTCGACTTCAATGACTTCATATCCTCTTTTTCGAAGATTGTTGTTCACCTTAGGATTCACTGGCAGGCTGAACACTTTTTTATCCCCAATGGAGAGTACGTTCGTGCCTAACGAGAACTGTTCTTCCTTGCTGACTTCAATCAAATCATATCTTTTGGCTAAAAAGTCCAGTTCCTTTTTACGGAATGCCTGCGGAAATACGAGTGCTTCCGTGGATGAAAGAATGTTGAATACACAATCAAGATGCAGATACTTTGGATTAAACGGCATGGAAACCACCTTGTGTTCTGGCAGCCTTTCCCGCAAAGACTGGATAGATGACTGTGCTGTCCGGCCGCTTACACCAATATAGATCGTATCCCCATCAACCAGCACGTCTCCGCCCTCCATCTTTCCGTCAGAAATCTTTTGAAGGCGGACATTTTTGTTTCCCAGCCATTCTTTTAATATGTCTTCCTCACCTTGCCTGATTTTACTTCCCATAGAAGAAACAAAAATAATGGACCCCAGTGTAAAGCCAATATCACGTGTAAATACCTGCTCAGGAAATTCCTGATGAGGGGGAAGTTCAATCACCTCAACTCCATGAGATCGAAGGGTTCGGACAAAATTCCGATGCTGATTGGTTGCTAATGTCTTGTTTATATTTTCATCTGCATAATGCCGCTGTGTTTCATTGATAACTTCAGAGATATGCATAAATTTGGGTTCACATACGACTACACGGGCGAGTGAATCATACTCGCTCCTGCACGCTACTTTTTCTGTTGGTTTGAGTGTGATGGCCATTCTGTACCCCCGATTCAATGATTTATTGTGATATTTCCCGTTTTCCTCTCGAGGTTAAACAGTAAATTTAAAATAAGTGAGGCTCAACGCAAAAAAAGCAGCCGTTGCATGAAACGGCTGCTTCTGTTCACCTATTCTTTTATCGCGAACTCAAGTCTATAACTGATTCTATAATTTGATCCCAGTCTTCACTATGAATCTCATGCCCGGATCCTTCTAGCGTCACCAATTCTGCATGGGGGATGGCTTTCACGAGAGCAAGCCCGTGTTCGTATGGAAGAGCAGGATCATCCGTGCCATGAATAATAACAGCAGGAACGCTGATTTCACCCATTCTATCAAAATACTCCCCGCCGCCCTGCAGCATCGCATGATTAAATCGGCTCGTCAGCTGTTTCGCCCGGTTAACTTCTCTTTCCGCCAGCTTAAACATTCTCTCCTGCTCATATGGCTTGGAACCGGCTAGTGTTTTCCAGCCATCCGCGAGAAAAGAAATAACAGACGCCCGATCCGACCAATCCAACGTTGCACTTTTCGCATGATAATCCAGTATTTTCTGATCCATCGGCGGCAGCTGCTCCTGCTCCGTTCCAAACACGCTTGAAGCAATGAATGAAAGAGAGAGCACACGTTCCGGATACCTCAAAGCAAGGATTTGGCCGATCATACCGCCCAACGACATCCCGACAATATGGGCTTTTTCAATAGAATAAGCATCCAATACACCAGCTGCATCATCAGCCAAGTCCGTTATCGAATAGTTTGACGTGCCTGGCTCATAAACGGTTGATCTTCCTAAATCCCGATGATCGTAGCGGATAACGAACCGCCCTGAATCTGCGAGGCGGAGACAGAAGTCCTCATCCCACCAGTCTAAAGAAGACATCGCTCCCATGATCAGCAGCATCGCAGGATCTTTCGGATTTCCAAAGCATTCTGTACATATCTCTACTTTATTAATGTTCAGTATTTGTTCTCTCATGTTTAATACCTCCGTGTTTTTTATTATCCAACCGCCGTATTTTTGGCGCAGATCAATAAACTCTCTACGGAGTATTTGGCCTGCACCCTTAATTACCTTTGTTTGATCCACTTGATAATCATGACGAGGCCTCCTTTTCACTGCATTAAAAAAAGGGAATTTCCCCCAATTAAGTATAGCATGGTTTTTCCAAACTTTACTTGAACATTTTTCCCTATTTATGCTAAGATGCTACTATACCTTTTAATTCTAGGTAGGTGAAAATAAATGTTTAATCGTGAACTTTTAAAAGGCAGTACTTCCTTGATTGTTCTTCAGCTGCTGGCTGAGCGGGATATGTATGGGTATGAGCTCGTAAAAGAGCTGGAAAAACGAAGTGACCAGCATCTGCAGGTGAAAGAAGGTACTCTCTATCCTGCCCTTCACAAGCTTGAAAAGCAGGAATACATTGAGTGCTACTGGCAAGAACAAGCAAAGGGCCCGGCACGAAAATACTACCGGATTACCGAAGAAGGCATACAGATGCTAAAAGAAAAGACATCCGAATGGGAGCAATTCGTTCAAGTAATAAACAAGGTGATGAGAGGTCCGGAGCATGATCCATCTTGAAGCTAAAGAACATTATTTACAGCAATTAAAAAAGGAATTAAAGAAACACCCCCAGCGAGAAAGCATTGTACAGGACTACGAAGCCCATCTCTATGAGCTAGTGGCAGAAAAAGAAGACGAAAAAAAGACGGCGGAAGAGTGGCATTTACTTTTTTCAGAGGTGATTGGACATCCGAAGGAAGTTGCCTCCATGTGGAAGGAAGAGCTCTCTGTTACACCCAATAAGACCTTCTGCCTTTTTCTTTTGATGAACGCTGCTTTTTTTGTGGCAGGAAGTTTACTGACTTTCGCTCATCTTCTGAATGAATACACATGGATTCAAGCTGTCTGGCGCTCCCTAACCTCCATTCCTTTCATCATCATGATGCTTTACATGGGGTTTTGGGCATTTCTCGGTTACGAAATCGGAAAAAACTTTGGAGCAAGAGGACGGCCGCTGCTGAAAAAGACGTTCCTTATTTCCGTTCTTCCCAACCTGGTCTTGATGCTCCTCGTCCTGTTTCGCATCATACCCCATGAATGGTTTCATCCGCTCCTCTCCACTACATTTATTATGTTGTGTATCGCAGCCACCATTCTGCTGTACCCGATTTGCTGGATCGCCTTCCGATGGGGGAAAAAACAGTCACTTTAATTTTTTTTGATTAACTACATAGAATTACTTAGTATATAGAAAAACGATATAGGAGGAATATGATCATGATGGAGATTCAAACTTCAAAGAGTGATTTGGTTTTTTTAGTGATATGCGCCTTGCTCGGATTATTGGCTGAGCTTTCCTTTTTTCACGGGGAGATCGGGATTTCCTATTTCCTTTTTGTTACGGCATTTTATTGGGCATTCTTTTGGCGGTTTAGAGGATTTCCGTTCACCAACCGGCGGATTGGCTTTTTGCTGCTCTTCTGTATCTGGCTGCTTTCCGCCGGCTATTTTCTTTATTGCAACACGCTGTTTTATGCACTGAATATTTTGGTCATTCCCGTCTTGGTCATTTCGCACGTCATTTTGATTACTGGATCGCCTACTAAGGACTGGTATCGCCTTTCCTTCATACCTTATACGTTTTCTAAGCTGTTCGCACTCTTTCCTTACAACATCGCTTTTTTTGCAAAAGAAAAAGAAAATGTAAAGACAAAGGTCGACAACAAAGCTTATCAAGTGATCACCAAAATTGGTATCGGCCTGCTCATCTCGGTTCCCCTGCTTCTGATCGTTATTAATCTCCTTTCTTCGGCAGATTCAGAGTTCAGCCGAGTGATCGACAGACTCCCTTCTCTCTTTGTTCATGTCAACTTGCTGGAAGGAAGCTTTCGAACGATCGTAGTCCTGCTCTATACGTTTGGATTCTTTGGTTTTTTACAACTGTTAAAATCAAAGTGGGAACCGCCTGCTCTTCTTGAAATGAAAGGTAAGCCCAAGTTTTGGGATCCTGTGATCGTCTCAACATTACTTGTCCTGATCAATGCGGTTTACGTTCTTTTTGTAACCATTCAGTTTCAATATTTTTTCAGCGGCAATTTACAGGACAGCTATACGTTTGCAGAATATGCACGCCGAGGCTTTTTCGAGCTGATGGCTGTTACCATGATCAACCTAACCTTTTTGATCGGTACGCTCTCGTTCAGTAAAGAGAGCGGCAAAGGCATTAGGCTCTTCATCAAAGTCATGCTCACTTTATTGGTAGCCGTTAGCGGAGTCATGCTAATTTCTGCTTTTATGAGATTGTCGTTGTACGAGAGTGCCTACGGATACACACTCGCGAGGGTATTGCCTCACTCGTTCATGATTTTCCTGGGTGTTATCTTCCTTTATACTTTGGTCAATGTATGGATTGAAAGGCTTTCGCTGATCCGCTTCTACCTGATCTCTTCCCTTGTCTATTACACGCTATTAAACATGGTGAACATTGATCAGTTTGTGGTAGACCAGAACTTGCAGCGATACAAAGACACAGGAAAAATAGATATTTATTATCTCGATTCGCTTTCTTATACGGGAGTGCACGGATTGCTGGACCTGTATGAAAGCCATCCAGATCTGCCAGGTTTGGAGAAAGCTTTATCGGACCGAAAAAAGTACACCTTTGCAGAAGATCACTCCTGGCAATCGTTTAACATCGTGAAACGCTCTGTGCGGGAACGGCTTCAGGAGTTCAGCAAGTAATACTAAGGGGCTGTCCTGAAAGTCGAAAATTGACCTTCAGGCAGCTCCTTTGACGTGAAAAATCTTCAATGAAAAGTTGATTGGAGTGCAAGGTGCGAGACTCCTGCGGGACTAGCGTGACAGGTGAGACTCCCGCAGGCGCTTGCGCCAAAAAGTAGGCGTTCACGCCGGTAAGGCTCACCGCACGCCCCGCGAAAGTAGGAGCTCGCGCCGGTAAAAGCGAGCAGCCTGGAGCGGAGATCAACAGCTACCAGACTTCTTGGACAGCCCCTTTTCCTCGCTTCGTTCCCTTATTTTAAAAAATACTCTTTGTAATAGACAATTGTAGCAATTAGAGAAATGACCGTATAGGCAATCGCGGTATAAAACGGAATGCCGGGTGTGTAGGCTGTTTTTTCCTCCTCAACCTTCATTCCTGTTTGTGCCTGTGCCTGAAGCCGAATCATATTGGACGTTAAACCGCCGGATGAAGTAAAAAACTTAAAAACAACAGCTGAAAGCAAACCTACAATGAACGCTAAATCAATAAAATGGACGTTTATGACAAATGAGAAGAATACATTAACCAAAACGATTACTGCTGATGTAACGATGAATACAATTACATTTTTCATTATATCCCCCCTAATCGTTACCTAAAATCTACTCTCTTGCCTCTGCATATTTAGAATCTGAGATGGTTGTGGGCACTACCAGCACATCGTTGCCCTCTTTTTCACCTTTACAGCCTGTCAGCACAACATTTCGCCACTCCAGTGCTTTACATTGATAGGTTTTTAGCTCGCCAAGACCAGGGACGGTATTTTTATAGATAAAACGCTTCCCGTCAAAAGTTAGCTTATTCTTATACACTCTATTTTTCTTTATATAATAGATGTTTGTTTGAAACGGCTCTCCCTTCTCTCCCTTTCTAGTAAGCCGAAGCATGTACTCCAAATTATCTGTTTTGCTGTCGAACATTTCTATTCCTTCTTTTAAATAAGAGACAACCTCGCCTTTTTTATTCGCTTCCTTTAGGACGCTTGCTTTAACCATTTGGCTTTTTGTCAAGGCATTCCCTGAATTCGGATCAAGCTTGGCAGTATGGTCAGTCACAAGAGAAGCTGTAATGAAGAAAAACAAGGCGCAGACGATCACACTGACAATCGGCATAATAACCGTTTTACGGCTGAAAGCAGTACTCTCTGAATTCATATCCCTGTACCTTTGATGGACGATCTGCCGTTGTTTTTCGCCAAAGTTCCGGTTCTTAAAGGTGGTATTTTCCATGTGGTTTCTAAATCCTTTTAGTTCCTCCATGTCACTGCCCTCCTTTTAAAGAGTGTTTCAGCAAACTTTTTGCTTTCGTTAATCTTGATTTAATCGTGTTAATGTTGATGTTCAATGATTCACTGATTTCCTGAAGTGACAACTCATCATAATAAAAGAGAAAGATCACTTCACGGTATTTCACCGGCAACCGAAAAATGTGCTGATATAAGGTTTGTTTTTCATCTTTATAAAGAGCCAGATCTTCAACGGAAGAAGAGGTTCCTTTTATGTACTTTTGAATCTTTTCTGTGACCACAGAGTAACGGTAATGAGCGCTTTTGATATAGTCTTTGCAGTGGTTGATGGCAATCTTGTAGATCCACGTCTTTCGTTTGGCTTCACCTCTGTAGGTGTCAGCTTTGCTATAAATTTTCACAAAAACATCCTGCGCCAGATCCTCTGCCAGATTCCATTCCTTCACATACGTATAACAAAGGTACAGAACATCCTTGCCGTAATCCTTCATGATCTGCTCCATCAATTCTTCTTTTGTCACGGGTGTTTCAAATACAGGCATGCTGTTAAACTGCTGATTGTACATGATACCATCACCTCCAACCCCTCTCTACTACTATAGACGAAGTTTAATTGAAGGAAGTTTATATTTTAGAAAAAAAAGTAAAAATCCAAAGAAAAAAAGGACCCTGAATAAGGTCCTTGATCTCAGAACTATGATAAGCTGCTTTTCACTGCTTCTTTCTCACTGCTTTCTTCTGATTCCCAGCCTTTGCAAACATCTATCCATTCCTTAGCATTGGAATATTCGTATATCTCATCGACTGTTAGTTCAATTGCAGAATTCGAACTGCCACATGCCGGAAAGAGTGTTTGAAATCTTTTCATCGACTCATCCGGATAGACATCAATCTCATTCTTTAAACCAAACGGACAAACACCGCCTACCGCATGACCGGTTTGCTCCAGCACTTCTTCCGGGGAAAGCATCTTCGCTTTAAAACCGAACTGCTGGCGGAATTTCTTGTTATCAATCTTCGCATCTCCTGCCGCTACGATCAGCATAGCGGGTCCATCTTCTCCTTTGAATGATAACGTTTTGGCAATCCTTGCAGGAATGACACCAATCGTATCGGCTGCCTGTTGAACGGTTGCGCTGGATGCATCGAATTCCATAACATCTTTTTCACGGTTCCATTGCTTCAAATAAGCTTTAACGCTTTCAATCGACATTTCTATCATCCTTCCATGCTGATATTGATTAATTACCTTTTTTAAAATGTTTTAAAGAGATGGATGAACCTTGATAAATCAACGTTTTTCAGATTTTCATTAAATGGCACCTATTTTTCTGAACTTAAAAGATTATATATTTATGATCTTTTTTACATTTATCTCAAAGTTAATAACCACTGTCAAGGTAATGGGATTTTTTGATTTGCAGGTTGATGTATATAGCATAAACGGTTTAATGAATAAAAAGACTTGAGCTTCACTTTCACCTTTGGCTACATCCAGACCAACGACTGGGACATAGCTAAACTCAGCCACATTGTAAACATTCTTGGTAAGAAGTGTTGAACCGATTGAAGCCTGCAAAAATCTTACGCACCGATCAAAAGGGCTCCATCATATTTACAACAAACGGCAGCACGTTAAGTTTTTAACTTCATAATCTAGCTTTTATAATAGTTCCTGCTCCATTACTTAATTAAAAAAGAAGTTGCCGTAACCACTAAGAAAAAGTCAATAATAATGGCACCTGAGAAATTTTTATATTTAGATATCATATTGTCTTTTAAATTCGAAAATCTCATCAACAGCTTGGTGATACCCACCCGATTTTTGAAAGGATTCCCTAATATTTGCAACAGCTTTATGGAAAGATGGGTGGTTTAACACATGATTTAAGGCTTCACGTAGTTGATTTGCAATCAAGCTTTGCATTTGTAATTGAATACCGGCTCCGATATTGGCAACTTGTTGAGCAATTATCGGCTGATCCGCGCTTTGCGGGATTACAATTAGCGGAACCCCGTAATAGAGACCTTCATTGGTACTGTTCATTCCACCATGTGTGATAAATAATTTTGTGTATTTCAGCACCTCAGTTTGTGGAACATAATTTTTTACAATGAAGTTTTTAGGAATCTCCCCCAAATCAGATATTTGAGCTTTTTTCCCGATAGACATGACAACAGTATGATCAGTGTTCTCAAATACCTTAAAACAAAGCTTATAGAAATCAATTGCTTGGTTAAAGACAGTACCCAGCGAAATGTAAATTAGGCTTTTTACCTTGATTGCGGTAAGGTCGAAGTTTTCTTGCGTTGATCGTAAAGAGATGGATGGACCTACAAATTTGTAAGTTTGGTCAAATGTTTCTCCAAAGGGTTGAAACTCCCTAGTTGTATAAATGATTGTAAATGGTGCAGGGTTACAAAAAACTTCATAAGGAGAACGAATTTCAATATCATATTTTTCTTTAATTTTTGTTGCCAAGTTTTGAAAATCATTATTTATCGTATTAACAATTTCTGTTGGGATATTTTGTGAAAGATGTTCCAACATTTTATCAAATGATGCTTTGGTCTGTGCAAAAGAAGTACAAGAATTAATTGCCGGAAGTTTAAGTATTTGTGCAAGAAAAAGTCCACAACCAAACATGGAATCGTGAATGATATAATCAAAATGTTCCCCTTCAATTTGCTCCAGAACACTAGGTATTATGATATCTGCCGTAAGCAAAAGACCATTGATTCTCTCGAGTAAATAATTTCTTCCACCTGAGATAAAAGCTTTTATAAATTTTTCACCGTCAAATGTTCGTACAGTAGCTCCCGTCTTCTCAATACGTTCTCGAAAAGCTTCTATCGTAAAGTACACTACCTCTTCTCCACGCGAAATAAGCTCTTGCACAACTCCAATAGTTGGATTAATATGTCCTTCTGATCCACCATTAATAAATAAAACACGTGCCATTATAACCACTCCTTGGGTAAAATGTTCTCTGTATTGTGTAAGTTATTACCGGGGCAACTAGATTTTAGAAGTACCATTGTCACAATAAATAAAAAAGGGAGAATCATCGACTGAAAACTCGCAGTAGAAAAGGTGAGGTCCGAAGACCATCACCTCAACTTTGAGAATAAGTAACTTTTCTCTTATGCCTGTCGAATGCTTGATTGTTCGGTTTGAGTATTAACCCATTCCTGCTGACGGAATTCTTTTTCCCACTTTGAAACCACAATACAAGCGAGAACATGTCCGGGTGTATTACAGGCAGTACGTGCCATATCCAGCACACGGTCAATGCCTGCGATAATGGCGACGCCTTCTGCAGGAAGCCCTACTGCTGAGGCGGTGGCTAAAAGTACAACCAGCGAGCCGGATGGAACAGCCGCAATTCCTTTTGAGGTTGCAACAAGAACCCCCATTAAAATTAACTGTTGGCCAAAATCCATCGGGATTCCAAATGCTTGCGCTAAGAAAATAGAGCAAACTGAAAGGTACAATGTCGAACCATCACAATTCAAAGATAGTCCAGAAGGAATAACAAAAGATACAACACGTTTCGAACAACCATATGCCTCCATTCTACTCATTAACTGCGGAAGAATAGTTTCCGTACTTGTTGTAGAAAATGCGATAAGGAACAAATCCCATATCATTCGAAACAATTTAAAGTAAGAAATCTTTAAGAACCAAGCGATCAAAGGAAACAGACCGAAAATAACAATAGCAAGCCCAAGATACACGACCCCAATTAACTTTGCCATAGGGACTAAAAGGGCGATACCAAACTGACCTACAGAGGCTGCCATGAGAGCGAGTACACCAATCGGTGCAGTTACCATGACCATTTGTGTCAGTTTAAACATAATTTTGGCGACTGACTCCATAAACTTTATTGCCGGCTCTGACGCTTTGCCAATGGCTCCAGCAGCAACACCAAATAATATAGCGAAGAATATAACAGCTAATAAATCACTTTTTGCCATCGCATCAACAATGTTGCTTGGGATGATGTTAACTAGCATCGTTTTAAAATCAACAACTTTGGAAACGCCCTCATTTAATGGTGCGATATCATTCTTTGCAAGATGAGACATATTAAGCCCGGCACCTGGCTTTAAAGTGTTAGCAAGTAAAAGACCAATACCTAGAATCAACGTGGTAATGAATTCAAACCAAATAATTGTTTTAAGTCCTAATGAACCCATTTTTTTCATGCTTCCGCCGCCTGATGACCCAATGACAATTGTAGTGAAAACAATAGGCACAACAATCATTTTAATAAGATGAATAAAAGCGTCCCCAACTGGTCTTAAAGCTTGGCCAAATTCAGGAAAAAAATGTCCGATAAGCGCTCCTATAACCAATGCAATTAACACTTGAAAAGCAAAAAACTTTTTCATAGGCCGTCCTCCCTGAACGAAAAATTAATAGCATCGTCCCATTTTATATTATTTCTTAGATTATTTCTTTCTCTTTTGAACCTTTTCAATGAGAAAGTAAAAATCGCATCTAAAATTATTTCTACATTTTTCATGGATAACCTCCAATATAAATAATTTTGTGAATATTGTAATATCATAGTTCCTAAATTGGACGATAGTACCAATATTTGACATTTACCCACACTATGGCTTTCAAAGGTAGGCTCCATCATACAAGACCATTTTTAATAAGCTAATAAAGATATAAAGAAGAAAAGCAAATTTTTTCAACTCTCCTTTCTATTAAACTTTAATAATATTCTATGAAATTAAATGAAACCTGATTGGATAAAAGACGATAAAACCTACCATTTTTGAGTTTGGTACGAGGCTTTAAACATGAAAAAACAGCCAAAGCTTTCATGAAAAAGTGTTAGGCTGCTTGTTTATCTCTTAATTCGCTTAGATAAAAATCAATGTTTAATCAACCTGCTGCACATATAAATATTAGTACATCATTTACCTTTAACTTTTTTTACGCTTCATTGACTCTCCATGAGTCATTTGTTGGTTTAAGATGATACCGTACTTTTTCATCAATTCAGGACTATATTGATCAACCCAACACATTATCTTTGTATTTTCAAGTTTTATTGCACAAATACAAAAAAGATGACTGCGAAAAGCAATCGCCTTTATTAACGAAATTTTACGTAATTAAGTGGTTATTAAACTAGCTTAATTTAATCAGGTTGATAGAGGCGGCTAGAAAAGCTCAAGAAATGGCAACTTTAGTATCAACTAGTCCAGCCATTAGAAAAGTCCAATAGAATATCCGTAACAAAACTGCAATTTCAATCAGCTTTGGATCAAGTGTTCGCAGCGAACGTAAGCAATGTTAAAGGGTGCTACTCCAAGCAATACCTCTTTCGGAAGCGACAATTATTTAATTATCTTCAGTGTACTGAACAAAAGATTTTGAGTTGGTACGAAACTGGCACGACTCTAATTTTCACATAAAAAGACCTTGGTATATTCGTTATATACCAAGGTCTTTTGGACTTTATCCGATTGAACCTTCCATCTTGATATTAGATAGAATGATAACACTTTTTCAATGAAACAAAAAGGAACCTCTTTGCCATCGGAGGCTCCGAAAAAATCAAGGCTTAAAGTGCTGCAAGATCGTCCCTTTGCCTTTCGCGACTTCCACTTCAGCATCGGCACCATTAATCAAGGTAACCTGCGGGGGAACATGCCCGCAATCAATATCATAGATGACAGGTACTTCTAATTCATGAGCAAGATCCTGATATACGTCTTCCACTGAATACCCATCTACCGGATGGTTGGCGGGACTGCGGCCAAACATCACACCTGAACAGGCATCAAACCACCCTGCCAATTTCATTTGCATTAACGAACGCCGCAGATCCGTTGTGTTCATCTCACAGTTTTCCAAATACCAGATGACAGGCTCTCCTGGAATGTTCTGATTAATAAAGGCATTAACATCTCCAAACAGTGTTCCGACCAGATGGCGGATGATATCAATGCAGCCTCCTAAAAGGCGGCCCTTCAATTTTTTCGGCTGATTGGATACTGTTTTCCACTCAGTTTGTTCGGTCAGATGAAAGACATGAGGTGAAGGAGTTCCATGCTGCCATTCCTTCTGAAATTTTTCAGAAGAACGCTGCAGAACGGAAGCACCTGCTTCAGTAGAAAGTACAGATTTCCACATGGCCGTTGTATGATCGGTGTCTTCTCCCCTTAAATCAATGAGATTGGTCCCATGTGCTGTGGCCATTCCAGTGATTAAGGTAGTTGCCAGCAACAGCCCGCTCAAATCGGAATAGCCTAATATCCATTTGCGCTTCATCTTCTCGAAATCCACATGAGGCAGCATCTCAATTAGAAGTTCCCCGCCCCATGGAGGAATAATGATATCGATCCCTTCACTCTGCATCGCCTCGTTAAATTCATCGCCACGTGCTGCTGCATCTGCTGATTTGGCCTTGCTTTGTGTCCAAGGCGTCTTGCCGCTTTTTACTTGGAATCCTTCATCCTTCATTTGCTGAATGGCTTGTTTTAAAAGGTCATGAAGCTCAGGCTGTAAACCAGACGAAGGGGCTGTTACCCCAATAGTGGCTCCTTTTTTTAGATATGGATAGATGATCATTGCAGTCACCCCTTTTATAGAGCTTTGTTCATGACGATCCGGTTTTCGTTCACTCTGAAACCATTTTTCTCGTAAAACGCTTGTGCCAATCCTTCCTTAGCTGTTAATAAATATAGACTTTGAATCTCTCTTCTTTTCAGTTCTACTTCAAACCCATTCAGCATTTTAGTGCCATAGCCCTTCCCTTGAATCTTGTTGTTTACACAGAGTTCAGCAATATAGAACGTTAAACCGTTATCGGTCTTTTTGCTGTTGCCCGCGATAAAGCCAATGAGCTGGCCGCTCTCATAAAATACATAACCGAGAAACTTCGGTGTATTCAGCAAATCGGATAACCTTTCCTTTGCCGTTTCAACGGTCCAGTTCTCATTCCAAGGACTGCTGTTATAAACGTTTCGATACAGTTCAATACAGGCATCCAGTTTTTCTTCTTTCATCAAAACACTTTGTATAGACACTACCATTCTTCCTTTCTTTTCACGGGTTATCTGCCAATTTCCCAAACTTTATCTTATATTCATTCTAATAGAGCTGGTACAATTTAGAAACTAAAAAAAGCAGCTAAGAAGCTGCTCGGGCAATCGGTATAGATCCGTTTATTGTACAAGATTCTTTGCCGTTCCTTTCTTGAAAAAACCATGCAATTAGGCAGCAAAAGTGTTTTCCCGACAGTGGAGACTCTGAAAATGCTTTTCAATCGGTTTAAACGCGACACTATTCGATGGATTTCTACCTGTTTATTTTTTAATAGAACTTATCAAAAGTTCTCCACTCTCTCCTTTGTGCCACTTTTTGCATAACGCTTAACCAAACGACTAGAAATCATAGTTTTATAAACAATTTGTGATGACACAACACCCAGCAATGCCCCTGCTATTACATCGATGGGATAATGTACACCAACCCAAACGCGTGAAAAGGCGACGCAAAAAGCGAGCAGAAGACAAATGAAGCCTTCTTTCCTTCTGAAGAGCCAAATGGTGGTGCAGATTGAAAAGAAGATTATGGCATGGTCACTTGGAAATGAATTATCAATTCCATGCTCGACCAGCTGATGCACGTTCGACAGTTCCGCAAAAGGCTGATGATGAGAATAGAGCAGACCTGCCAGTTTGCCAAGAATCTCTGCTATCCCACAACTCACGATCGCAAAAACAATCATCAGCCGGTTGCGGTTGGAGCGAGTGAAACAGTAGCCGATAACAAGAATTCCAAGTGCATAGAGCATATACTTCGCTAAAAACACCATGACTGGCTTTGCAGCGGAAAAACTGCCGGCCAGATCATTGATACTCCTAAAGGTTTCATTATTAATTTGTGTAAGTGTCATTTTTTGCCCCTTTTTTAATGATTTACCCTTTTTCCTCTATTTCTATTTTATGAGGGAACGAGGCTCACTTACCATGTGCAAACCTTACACTTTCTTACAATGATGTAAGGTTGCCATTAAAAAAGCGGAACCCTGAAAAAAGGTTCCACCCCCCTCGTTGTTTACTTCGTGATTGCTGCATATTTAGCTTTTGTCACGTTTTCTAAATCTCTCGGTGACAGGTCGATCTGCAGTCCAATCTTTCCTCCGCTTACGATGATGGTCTCCTGTGCTTTCGCCGCTTCTTCTATGATTGTAGGAAGCAGTTTTTTCATGCCTACAGGCGAGCAGCCCCCTCGAACATATCCTGTAACGGCCAGCAATTCTTTTACAGGAAGCATTTCCACTTTCTTTTCATCGACCGCTTTGGCCGCTTTCTTTAGGTCAAGCTCCGCTTCGACCGGAATTACAAAAACATAATATTCCTTGCCAGAGCCTTGGGCAACCAGTGTCTTGTATACAACCCCCGGCTCACGCCCTATTTTGTGAGCCACAGATACCCCATCAATCTTGCCGTCCTCTGTACTGTAACTCATATTTTCATAGTCTATTTTTTCCTTGTCCAGTATTCTCATCGCGTTCGTTTTGGTTTTTTTCATATCCTTCTCCTTATTTCCTGTTTCTTCTCATTATAAAGGACTGCTTAGATCTGCTACTTCTTTTCTCTTCGCCTGCAGCAAGGAAAAAGACAAGACAGCAGAAACCATAATTAGAGCAGCTCCAAGAATGTAAACGGCACGGATGTTGATTGCATCTGCTACAAAGCCCATTAAAAATATAGATAGGCTCGTAATGATGGACAATAGAATTCCCCTGCTGGCGTACACTTTGGGCAGATGTTCACTCTCAATGTTGGTTTGGAAAGCTGTTTGCTGTGCAACATCCCTGAGCTGATAGGCAGGTCCCATGGCCACACACAAAAGAAGTGCAAAGAACGGAACACTGTTTAAACCAAATAGAAATGTAAAAAGGCTGAACAGGAATGTGATCCTGCTGCCATGCTTAAGATCAGATGTTTCTGAATTCTTTTGGCCAGCCATAGGGTGCAAATCCCCCTAGAATCGTTCCGGCATAATAGCTAGCGTTAATGAACCCCCACCATTGCTCGCCCCTATGTAAAACTTCTTTTACATAAATCAGTGTCAGCGCACCGATCCAAATCGAGCCTGCCACTCCTTCAATAGCATCCATCAACGTCACCATACGCAGGGATGGAATTTTCCACAAGTAGATCCAGCCCTCTTTCATTAGGACCCATTTCGTTGAAGGGAAAGGTTTTACCTCCTCTTTCTCATAAAAATACCGGCTGCAAATGATTAAGCAGATTACCGCCAGCCACATGAGAGCAGCCGTCACGATCAATACAGGACTGTGCCCCCATTTAATGACTGCGTAACCTGTAAATGTGTATCCTGCAATCTGTACAGATTGGTTCGTAATCGCTAAAGAACTATTTACTTTTACAAGTTCTTCCCTCAGAACTATTTTTGGTACGACCGAACTGAGGAAAGGGCTCCCCCATCCTTCAATGAAAGAAATGATAAGGATAAATGCAAGCAGCCATATAATATGAGAGGCAATCGAACCGAATCCGATAAGAAGCAAAGTGAGCAGCAGTGCTTTAATCCCCTGCAGACTAATGAGAAGTTTGCTGAATTTAAATTTACTCAGCAGCAATGGTGACGTAAATCCTGCAGAAAGACGGGCAACTGCCTGAAAAAGCGGGAATAATGAAGAGATTAATGCGGATCCCGTTTTTTGATAGATAAATGTCGTAACCGCCATGATATAGACCACGTCGGCTAAAGATATGCTCGTTTCTGCAATCCAGAAACTGATAAACGGAGTCCTTTGTATCAGCCGTCCATTCCTTTTTTTGTAATTTATATTTATTATAATATTATAAATATTTTCATTGAACAATGAGTATTTCCACATAAAAAAGCCTGGCACATAATATGCCAGACTGATTTTAATGCTTTTTTTTAGTTTTTGTATTCCATATAGACAGCATGTGTCACAAGGAAATCTTCCACGCCATGTTTTCCGTCCGCGCCGCCAAGGCCAGATTTTCTGCGGCCAGCGTGATAACCCTGGATAGCTTCAAAGTTTTCCCGGTTTACAAAGGTTTCACCAAATTTCAATTCATTGGCAGCCCTCATCGCTTCGTGCACGTTTTCCGTATAGATGGAAGAAGAAAGACCGTAATCGGAATCATTGGCCCATTCGATCGCCTCGTCAAGCGTTTTGTATGTGACCACCGGGAGAACAGGTCCAAATATTTCTTCTTGGATGATCTTCATATCCTGGGTGACATTCGTAATGACCGTCGGTTCGTAAAAGTATCCTTTTTCGATATTTGCCCGTTTGCCGCCTGTCAGCACTCTAGCACCGCTTTTCACAGCACCCTCTACCATCTCATGAACAGTTTCCAGACGGTTTTGGCTGACCAGAGGCCCCATTTCAGTATCTTTATCTGATGCCTTTCCTACATTTGTCTCTCTCATCGCATTCACCATTTTATCAATAAACGCATCGGCCACTTTTTCATGCACATAGACTCGCTCAGCGTTCGTACAAGCCTGGCCAGCATTCGTAATTCTCGACGTTTTGATTTTCTCAACCGCCAGATCCAGATCGGCGTGTTCGGTGACAATAGCTGGTGCTTTTCCACCCAGCTCAAGATTCACTTTGGTAATGTTCTTCGCTGCCGCTTCCATCACTTTAGATCCGGCACCAACGCTTCCAGTCATGGTGACAATCCCTACTTCAGGATGAGTAGCCATCGCATTGCCGATCACTGAACCTTTGCCCGTTACAAAATTATAGACACCCGGAGGAATTTCATTCTTCATGCTGTCAATCAGCTTCGTGAATTCTGCTGCTGTGTTAGGCGTCTGCTGACTCGGCTTCAGGACGATGGAACAGCCTGTAATAAGAGCTGTTGCAACCTTTCTTGCCAAAATAAACACCGGAAAATTCCAAGGAACGATTCCTGCAACGACTCCAATCGGTTTACGGTATATAAAGATGTTTTCATTTGGCCGATCGCTCGGTACAATCTCGCCTTCGATACGGCGGGCCCATTCGGACATATAGTAAAAGTATTCAATCGCGGTATCGACCTCTCCTCCAGCTGCCTCTATGCTTTTTCCCTGTTCTTCTGACAGCAGTTTAACGAAAGTCTCGCGGTTCTCCTGAATTTTGTCTCCCAGTTTTCGGACAGCCTTGCCGCGCTGGATACTCGGGACTTTTTCCCATTTTTTCTGTCCTTCAAAAGCTGCTTCGATCGCTCGGTTGATGTCTTCTTCTGTTCCATTATATATGGTCGAAATCACCTCTTCAGTCGAGGGATTTACTACATCAATTGTTTCATTGGAAGTGGAAGATCCATATTCTCCATTAATATAGAGCTGATGTGGTTTCACTAAAAAATCCTCCCTTACTTATTTTAAGTGCACACCGTACTCTTCCACGTTTCTTCCTGGTTAAAACATTTCCATATATCGAAAACATTCATACAAACTAGTATCCAATTCCCCCTTTTCTATAAAAACGCATGTCTCCTCCCCCTAAAGGCATACAGTAGAAAAGAGGACAAGGAAAGGGGTCAGACATGGAGTTCTTCATTTCATTTGCACATTTTATTTTTTTGGGACTGAGTCTGGCGGCACCAATTGGGCCGATGAATATAGAGGTAATGAAACGCGGGCTGACACAAGGATTCCTTGCTTCCTGGTGTGTAGGGCTTGGAGGACTTACCGGGGATGTTCTTCTCCTTCTCGGCATTTATTTTGGCCTGGGTGAAATCATGCAGGTAAACTGGATACAAATAATCATGTACATAGTTGGCATTATTCTATTAATCTATCTAGGATTTCAGAGTATAGGTTCAGCCTTAACCTTTTCCTTAAAGCTAACTACAGAGAACGATATGAACCGGCGAAGTGCCTACCTAACAGGGTTAATGATCGCGCTTGCCAACCCCATTTCCCTCATTTTTTGGTTTGGTGTTTTCGGAACTTCCCTGAATATCTTAACCTCTTCCCACTCTGTTGTATTCTCTCTTGCCTGCAGTATTGCCATTATTCTGGGTTTGTTCTTATGGAACCTCAACCTTGTATTTACCGTTCATTTCTCCAAACGGCTGATGAGCCCCAGTGTCATGCGGAGCTCTATGTTCCTGGCAGGCTTTTGTCTGCTTGGTTTTGCTTGCCATTTCACCGTCCAATTGTATAAATTAATAATATCATTGGTTTAAGAGGGGGATTCTGAATGGGAAATGTGTGGGATGCTGAAATGGTTGTATCACCTTTTATGGCAAAACAGCTCATTGAAGGTCAGTTCCCGGAACTTGCACCCGGAGAAGTCAATGAAATAGGCAAAGGGTTTGATAATACTGTTTATTCTGTAAATGGAAAATATATTTTCCGGTTTCCACGCCGAGCGATCGCGGTTCCCCTTTTAAAGACTGAAAACAAGTTGCTGCCGCCTTTAGCAGAAAAAATGCCGTTACCGATTGCCACACCATGTTATTTTGGCTCACCCGTTCCAGATTTGTATCCCTGGCCTTTTACCGGCTACTATCTTATTCCCGGAAAACCGCCAGGCTGTTTATCTCATGCAGAACGAATAACCTCAGCGGTGCCGCTAGGCCGTTTTCTTCGGGCACTTCATGCGTTTCCGGCAGAACAGGCAAAGTCCCTGCAAGTGCCTTATGATGAGCTGGACCGATTAGGTGTCCAGAATCGCCGTCCAAAGCTGCTTGGCTTTTTAAACGAAATTAGGGACCTTCAGCTTTATGAACGAGTGGATGATCTTGAGCAAATCGTTCAAGATACAGAACCGCACGAAACGGCTGGACATGAAGTTCTCGTACATGGAGATCTGCATATCCGCAACATAACAGTGGATGCTAATGGGAAAGTTTCGGGAATCATTGACTGGGGAGACGTACATATTGGTCATCCTGCAGTGGACCTGTCCATCGTCTACAGTTTTCTTCCTCCAGAAGGCCGTGAGATGTTCTTTCATGTATATGGCGAAATAGACCTTCAGACCCAAGAAATCGCAAGGTTTAAGGCTCTCTATACGACCGTTCTTCTTATGCTTTACGGACATGGCCATCAGGATGCAGAATTAATAAAAGCCGCTGGTCAAAGCTTGGACCTCCTTCGCTTGTGACCGGCGGCTTTTTTGTTATTTAACGTCTGGAACGATTTCCTCAAGTGGTTCGTGAATTGGAAAACCCAGCAGGATGGTTGTTCCTTTGCCTTCATCACTTTTCAACAATGCCGGAATCAAAAAAGGAAATCCAGCCAGCTTTCCTTTTTAATTCGCCTCTCCATTAAAAGAAGAGTCCTCTTGTTCCTTTTTATGCTTCATATGCTCCACATGGGCTGCGCCCCAATAGTGCATAGCATCCATAATCGGCCCTAAGCTTTTGCCGTATTCGGTAATGGAGTATTCTACTTTCGGTGGGATTTGGGGATAGACCACCCTTTGTACAATATCCTGCTCTTCTAATTCACGCAGGTGAAGCGTCAGCATGCGCTGGGTAATATCCGGCATTAACCTTCGTAATTCGTTAAACCTTAAAATATCACCGGAAAGCAGATGCTGAATGATGATCGGTTTCCACTTTCCCACGATCATATCGAGTGCCACAACCACCTGACATTGTTCTGGATTTTTCTTCATAAAGCGGCCCTCCGTTTTACAGTACCTTTTTTTATACTATACCACATGAATGTGCCTACTTCACAAATCTGCGCCTATGATTAATAATTGCTAATGCAGGGAAATTACAATAACTGCTCTATATCACAACCAGAAAAGGTGGAATACACTATGGCAAAAGTATTATATATTACAGCCCACCCGCATAATGAAACTCAATCTTTCAGTATGGCTGCAGGTAAGGCTTTTATCGACACTTATAAAGAAGTGAATGCAGACGACGAAGTGGTGCATATCGACCTTTATAAAGAAAACATTCCGCAAATTGACGCTGACGTATTCAGCGGCTGGGGAAAACTTCAAAGCGGAAAAGGGTTTGAAGAACTATCTGCTGAAGAGAAAACAAAAGTACAGCGTCTTGGTGAACTGAGCGAAAAGTTCGTTGAAGCCGATAAATACGTTTTCGTTACACCATTGTGGAACTTCTCTTTCCCGCCAGTTATGAAAGCTTATCTTGATTCAGTAGCTGTTGCAGGTAAATCATTCAAATATACAGAACAAGGACCAGTTGGTCTTTTAACGGACAAGAAAGCTCTTCATATTCAAGCTCGCGGCGGTGTTTACTCAGAAGGCCCAGCTGCTGATCTTGAAATGGGGCATCGTTATTTGAGTGTAATGATGAACTTCTTCGGGGTTCCTTCATTGGAAGGAGTATTTATTGAAGGGCATGCTGCTATGCCTGATAAGGCTCAAGAAATTAAAGAAAACGGTATTGCACGTGCGAAGGATGCCGCACATACATTTTAAGTTGATAGAAAAACAAGGCGGTTCTTTTAGAAACCCCCTTGTTTTTTTTAGGTTTTGTTAAAGGCATATTGTTGATTTCCTTTTATAATGGGCAGCGCATACTGATGCTTAAAAGAGGCCCTCAATCCTTTTTCCCCAATAATAAGGGGTGTTAGCTGGCGATGATAAGAGCCGGCTAACTTGTGAAACAAATGAAGCGCCCGAAAAGCAGAAGGGTAAAAGCTTGCTTACACCCTTCTGCTTTTCAAAAGGCGATTCAATCACACCTCACTAATTAATCAACAACATTGACTAGCAGAGCTTTTTATTAAAATAAAATCTGGTCAAACGCTTCTTTTAGGTAACTGTTCAGCAAAGGAATCGTAAACTCCTTGTCATACCGTTCGGAAGCCACCCGGCCGCCGTCCCATCCGAGTGTATCAAGTTCCCCCACTTCTCCCTCATTCTTTAGCTGTACCAGGATTGTGCCGTTCGGAGTCCGTTCAAAACTGAGCACTGTCTGTTTAATCATAATTTGTGCAAAAACACCTGGCACTGCTTCATTTATTCGAATATTGATCTCATCTGTTTTTTCTTCCACAATTCTTAATTTGAACTTCATATCACTAAAGAAAACATTGATGGAATGCTGAGTTTTATCAATATGAACTCTTGCTTTATGGTCCAAAATGTACATTTCCTTAACCTTTTGGATAAGTTTTTCAGAGTATGACATAATCCACCTGCCTTTATCTTTCTAAGGCATTACATTCGATAAAAAAGGAAGTTTTTCCTTCTCCATTTTTGTCTCTTTTTCAGTTGGCGCGTCATTTTTTGTCCATGTTATACATTCCTCTTCTATGGGGTAAAATACAAGCTGTGAATTTCCGTTATTACAAGCACATTGTTTTATCATATTATTTTGATTGTGTTACTATGGTTTTGTTTTTAACTTTTAAAATTACAGGAGGGAACTTGTCCATGCCACATCTTTTTTCTCCACTTACCATCAAGGATATAACACTTCGAAACAGAATTGGGGTTTCTCCCATGTGCCAATACAGTGCTGAGGATGGAATGCCGAATGACTGGCATTTTGTTCACTTAGGCTCACGCGCTGTTGGCGGAGCGGGTCTGGTTATCGTAGAAGCTACCGCGGTAGAAGCCCGAGGCAGAATTTCGCCAGAAGATCTTGGCATCTATACAGATCAGCACATTGAACCTTTTAAACGTATCACCCGTTTCATAAAAGAACATGGAGCTGTACCTGGCATCCAGCTGGCACATGCCGGAAGAAAAGCCTCTACGTACAGCCCTTGGAAACAAAAAGAAGCATCTGCTGCTGGAGTTCCGAACGAACAAGGCGGCTGGGATGTGGTCGGCCCAAGCGCGATCCCTTTTAGTGATGGATACAAAAAACCTAAAGAATTAAGTGTAGAAGAAATTAAAGAGATTCAGGAAAACTTCAGGCTTGCAACCATCAGAGCACGGGAAGCGGGCTTTGAATGGATGGAATTCCACGGAGCTCATGGCTATTTGGCTCACAGCTTCTATTCTCCCGTCTCAAACAAACGGACTGATGAATACGGCGGCAGTTTCGAAAACCGTATTCGCTTTTTCATCGAGACCGTTCGTGTGATGAGAAAAGAATGGCCGGAAATCCTTCCTTTCACTGTCCGCATTTCCTCTTCAGACTGGGTAGATGACGGCTGGACGCTTGAGGATTCCATCGAGCTGGCCAAGCTGCTGAAAGATGAAGGAGTAGACCTGATTGATTGCAGTTCCGGCGGTAATCTGCCGAAAGCGCCGATTCCTGTCGGCGCCGGCTACCAGAATCTTTTTGCTGAAAAAATCCGCGAACAAGCCGGTATTCCGACTGCAGCTGTAGGTTTGATCACACAAGGCATGCAGGCTGATGAAATCATCCGCAACGAAAAAGCAGATCTTGTACTGCTTGCACGCGAGCTCCTTCGTGATCCATATTGGCCATTGCGTGCCGCCGAAACGGTTCATCAAAAAGAAGCACTTGATATCCCTGTACAATACGAGCGGGGCTGGTAAAAAAGAGCGCAAGCGCTTCTATGGCCCATCCAAAAAAGGGGCTGTCCAAGAAGTCTGGTAGCTGTTGATCTCCGCTCCAGGCTGCTCGCTTTCCGCGGGGCGTGCGGTGAGCCTTACCGGCGTGAACGCCTACTTTTTGGCGCAAGCGCCTGCGGGAGTCTCACCTGTCACGCTAGTCCCGCAGGAGTCTCGCACCTTGCACTCCAATCAACTTTTCATTGAAGATTTTTCACGTCAAAGGAGCTGCCTGAAGGTCAATTTTCGACTTTCAGGACAGCCCCTTTTTTATTTGATTCTATAAATAGCCCAGAATACCGATCAGCAAGCTTCCTCCGAAAACAACCAATAACAGGATGACGAACCCTTTGACCCACGGCTGTGACTTTTAGGAAAGTCATCAATCGAGTGTTTCTGCTGGTAACCCATGAACCGTTATTTCTTCTGGTTCAATCTCATTAGATTCATCCTTCATCACTTATACACCATGATCGTTTGCAGCGGCCCAAAACCCATTTTTCGTAAATGCCTTTCGCAAAATTGGCGTAAAATACATTGAGCCTTACTCTTCATACCCTTTTTCCTTTAACTCACTGATTCCTGCCTCGACTAGTTTTTTAGAGAGTCCTCTTCCCCTATAATCCTGCAGTATGTAGACGTCGTAAATAAAACCGATCTCTATTTCAGTAAAATAATCCGTATTATGGCCAATCATGATCCAGCCGCCTACTTTATCCCGATCTTTGTATACGAGGTGATACGCCCCCTTTTCCACGATAGCGGTAAGCATATGCTCTGCCTTTTCTGCGTTAGAACCCCAGTCCCTTTCAATCCTTCATTTGCAGAAAGAGCAGCATTGGATAGTATGTACGCTGTTTCCTCACGGTTCGCTTGTTCAATCATGTTTCAAACCTCCTGCATCTTTTTTAATTGATTCTTGAAACAGAACGTATTTCCTTCTCATAAATGGCTTTTATTTACATTTACCAAAACATAGGATTAAATTATGGTTTTCGGTTATGGCCCAAACTTATTTTTTATATAGTTTAAGGAAGGATTCTTGGAGGTGATACCGTGGCTGTCGTTCAAGCCAGCAGTTCAGATATTACGTTGTTAGCCCGATTGCTTCGAGCGGAAGGAGAAGGAGAAGGCGTCCGGGGAATGCAGCTGGTTGGAAATGTTGGTATTAACAGGATCCGTGGCAATTGTTCCGATTTTAAAGGGCTGAGGACGATTCCCCAGATGATTTACCAGCCCCATGCCTTTGAGGCCGTAACACACGGATATTTTTATCAAGCAGCAAGATCGAGTGAAAAACGACTGGCAAAGCGCGCCATTAATGGAGAAAGATACTGGCCGGCAAAATATAGCTTATGGTATTTCAGGCCGCAAGGAAATTGTCCGTCTACCTGGTATGGCCAGCCGCTTGTTGCCAGATATAAACTTCATTGCTTCTATCAGCCCACTCCTGAAGAGTGCGACAATGTTTACAATACGTTTTAAATCTTTTTGCAGGCTGTGGATCACACACAGCCTGCTTCTTCTAGTTTAACAAATATTTCTTGTTTAATAAGAACGTTTGTTCGTATATTAGGTATAAAGGAGTGTGCCCGATGTGATACGTGACCGTGGTAACATAAAATGGAAGACAAGCTTGATGCTGCCGGAAACTGTAAGCCAACTAAAGGACTATTTTCTGAAGGAATATTATGAAGTGGAAGAGCCGTTTCCTGATGAACAGCAGCTTGAAGAGATGAACGAATTGATTTTAGAGGCTATGGAGATTGCGGTTCCCTTAAATTTCTCTGTGTTTCAAAACGGGAACCTCTCAGAAATAAAAGGAATGGTTCATTACATGGACGAAACAGCCCGTAAGCTGAGAATCATAGATGATGATGGTGAACTCCATAATCTTTCGTTGGTGCCAGGCACTGTTGCCTGACACTTTTAATGAAACGTCATGTTTTCAATGGCCTGTTTCACATTTCCATAGACTTTGATGGAAGTAAAATCAATGCCGGCATTTACAATTCTGCTGGCTAATTCAGGACGTATCCCTGTTACTGCAATATCAATTCCGAGGAGAGCCAAAACACTGTGTACAGTAAAGATGTGCCTTGCCACTTCAGTATCAATGGTAACAATTCCTGAAAAATCAAGTATCAGATATTTGACACCCAATGGAGAAATCTTTGGAACCACACGATTTAGCAAGTGGTCGGATCGATTCGAGTCAATCGTCCCGATTAAAGGAAGAATCGCAATTCCGTCTTGGATGGGTACAATAGGTGTGGATAATTCCTTGATTTCTTTTTGTGCTTCTTGTATAACACTGTCTTTATAGCGTTCAAAAGCAAACACCGTTTCATTCATGCTTAGATCCAGCATCTGATTCACCCGTTTAATGACCATGACTACTTCTCGAGTGTTTAATCCGAATTCTATGCCAACTCGCGTTACAAAATCCGAAAAAACCATACGAGTATCAGGATAACGTATAATAATTTTAGAGATATTGAGCTGGCTTCTTGCAGCTGCTTCTCCGTTGGCCTTACTCCATGACAATAGAGCATCAGGAACAGAGCCTTCCTGACAATCTAGGGATTGTGCTAAAAAAACAAAAAACTCATCATACATTAATTTAGCTTGCTTGATCTCCTCTTCTGGAACATCAAAATTAAAACTGCCGATGATCTCATCAACAATGTCTGAAGAGAGTGTGCCTGAGTTCTCCAATAGATAGTTAGCCATAGGGATGATTGAGTTCATGAACATACACTCCTATATTTTTTATATCATTCAGCATGCTAAAATTGAAATCAGAGTTTGATAGATAAGCAAAGTAAATTTTTAACCCTGTAAACTACTAAAACCTATTATAGCGTATTTTGTCGTAATTGTAAGATTTTCTTAGAATTGGAATGAAAACGTTCGCTCTCTGCCCGTTTTTGTCTTCAATGTGATACCATATGAATTAAAAAGGTGAGATTATGAGGATGGAAGGTGAACACTTCTTTTTGAAGCCTCTTGACACTTCACATTCAGAAGCAATGCTTCAGTTGGAGCTTGATAACCGTGAATTTTTTCAAAAATATACCCCGTTTAGAGATCCTGAGTTCTATACTTTGGAAGGACAGCGAGAACGGCTGAATGTGATCAAGAGCATGCAAGAACTGGATCATCAGTACAGTTTCGGCATCCATTTAAAAGAATCCGGAAAACTCATTGGTGATATTTCATTGTTCAAGATTGAACGCGAACCTGCTCAAACCGGAATGCTTGGGTACTGTCTTGATCAGCATTACAATGGAAAAGGGTATATGACGCAGATCGTCAAACTGATGATTTCGTATGCATTCGAAGTCCAGAACCTTCACCGCATCGAAGCGGGTGTCATGCCGCACAACAAAGGTTCCATCCGGGTATTAGAAAAAGCAGGATTTCATAAAGAAGGTATTGCTGTAAAATCTGTAAAAATAAACGGCAGCTGGGAAGATCATCAGATGCTTGCCATCATTAACAATGCTGAATAAAGCACATAAAAAGACCGCTCTATGAATGAGCGGTCTTCCGCTTTTTATTAGATAAGAAAGCATATAATTCTGCTTGCATAGAAGTAATTTCTAGCTCTAGCGCCCAGGGCTGAACACGAATTTCAGTTTTCAGCTTAAGTCCTCGGAGGACGAATTGAAAATCACTTTCGCTTTTCTTATAAAAGGTCTTCCTTCTAAAGACACCACACCTGTTCGGTTATGTGAGCCAGCTTTGAATCTTATATTTATTATTCTACAGGAGCAGGAAGATAGACAGTGAAAATCGTCCCTTTTTGCGGTTCGCTCTCGATCTCTATCCGGCCTTCATGCATCTCTACAATCTTTTTTACGATGGACAATCCTAATCCGCTTCCTTCAGATGCTCTGTTTCTGGATTTATCCGATTTGAAGAATCGTTCAAAGATATGAATTTGATCTTTTTCTGAAATTCCGATCCCGTTATCCTGAACGGAAACCGAAATTTCACCCTCTCTTCTTTTCAGTATGAGCCGAATCTACCCGCCTCTTGGTGTAAATTTAATACTGTTGTATAGGAGGTTAAGTTATACTTGATTCAGGAGATCCTGATCCCCTGTCACGTTTACCTTCTCTAAAGAATGCTGTAATTCTATACCTTTATGAACCAAAGAAGGTTCACACGATAGAATGGCATGCTTTAGCTGAACATCCAGTTCATAGTCCACCTTCTCTACAGGGTGGCGGTCAGATTCGAGCGAAGTTAATTTTAATAGATTATCACTTAGCTTCCATTTTCAACCATATTCAAGAGGTAGACGGATATCCCCCCTGCCGCCGCCCGTGCGATCAGTACAGCAGCCAGCAGTGCGATCTGCGCAGCGTTTAATGTGGATAATGAAAATTTATCTACAAAGTTTTTCGTGAAAAGCGGAACACATAGACCGACAAGTGTCGTAATGACACTCATGAGGATGGCCATACTCAGTTTCAGTTTTGGCGGGTTGGTCTTTTTTATTAAATCAACAAACTGCTTCGAGCTTACGTTATTCTCTTTTTTCAAAGTTCATCACCTTCATTGGTAAAATTTGTTTCCCTTCCATGCCTTTACTATACCTGAAAGAAATGAACAAAGTATGAACGGCAGACGTAGCTGTTTAATATTTTTGTTGAATGTCTAAAATGTCCCATATTTACTCCCATCACAGGACAAGCTGATATAGTTAAGACATCCCAACAACCCCTTTTCATATTTAGACGTAATAACCCGGCTAACGGAGTTTTTTGACAAATTTTTTTGTCAAAAGCCCTGGCCGGGTCTTTTTTTGTTTTCGTTTCCTGTATCCGCTTACACGCAGAACTGTTATAGTTTTTCACGATCTGATAGTTGTACAGATTTCCCGCCGGCTTGTTTTCATATGTGAAAATCAAGATGTTTTATGATACAATGCCTATAAATCGAAATATTCTAATAATAAAACAGTACAAAAATAAAAGAATGACAGCTAAGAAACGGAAGGTGAGATGATGACAACAATCTTAGAATCAGCAAAATCAGAACACAGCAGTTCACCCCTTCGCCGGGATGTTAAAACTCTCGGCCAGTTGCTGGGGAATGTCCTTGTTCAGCAAGGCGGACAGGCACTGCTTGATAAAGTTGAAAAAATTAGAGAAATGACAAAATCTCTTAGAAACAATGATGAATTATCCTATCAGGAGCTGAAAAATGAGATTGCCAGCTTAAAACACCCTGAGCGCCAGCAAGTCATACGGGCGTTTGCCGTCTATTTCCATCTTGTTAATATCGCTGAACAAAACCACCGCATACGGCGCAGACGGGAGTACCAGCTCAAGGATGGGCACCAGCCTGGGTCACTGGAGTGCACAGTCACCCAATTTAAAGAAAACGGCATCGACGCTGAGATCATTAAAAACGTCATTGAAAAACTGTCGATGGAGCTGATTATTACTGCCCATCCGACAGAAGCGACACGACGGAGTATGCTGGAGATCCATAAACGGATCGCTCTTTTGCTTCACCAGCTCGACCAGACCATTCTCACACCCCGTGAGCGGGAAGAGCTCAATGAAAAACTGTTTAACGAGATCACCATTTTGTGGCAGACCGATGAATTGCGTGACAGAAAACCGACCGTGATGGACGAAGTTGCGAACGGGCTTTACTATTTCGATGAAACATTGTTTGAGGTCCTTCCTCAGATTCATCAGGAGCTTGAAGAAACGCTGCAGGAGCATTATTCAGCTGAAGACTGGCATGTGCCGAACATTCTGCGATTCGGTTCGTGGATTGGCGGTGACCGTGACGGCAATCCGAACGTCACTCCAGAGTTAACGTGGAAAACCTTAAAGAAACATCGTAAACTGGCGCTGCGAAAATATCATACATCGCTGACGAATTTAATGAAACAGATGAGCCAATCTTCTAAACAGATCGCCATATCCAAAGAATTAACAGACTCCATTCATGAGGAGTTATCCATTCTAAAAGATGGAGAACAGTGGAAGATCGAACATGAGGCCTATCGGTGCAAAATGGCCATCATGCTGAAAAAGTTAGAACGGGTCGGAAAACCGAAAGAAGGGTATCAAAGTTCTGAGGAGTTCTTGGAAGACTTGCAGCTTATTAAACGCAGTCTTCTTGGACATTCTCCGGATGGATTCAGGCTTAAAAGCCTTGACCAGCTCATTCGGCAGGTAGAATTATTCGGTTTTCATCTGGCCACGCTCGATATCCGCAATCACAGCGGAGAGCATGAAGCGGCAATCACTGAGATCTTCCATTCTGTAAATCTGGCTGCTGACTATTCTCGTCTGGATGAAGAAGAAAAAGTAGAGCTGTTAGTGAAAGTATTACAGGATCCCAGGCCTTTGCTTCTTCCTTTCGCTGAAGATTATTCTAAAGAAACAAGTCAGATGATTGATGTCTTCCGGATGATTAATAAAGCCCATGAGGAATTTGGAGATCGCTCCATCGAAGTGTATTTGGTCAGTATGACGGAATCGGTAAGTGATCTGCTGGAAGTTCTTGTACTCGCAAAAGAAGCGGGAGTTTATCGCCTTCATGCTGACGGGCGAGTTGAAAGCAATCTGAATGTCGCTCCCCTGCTGGAAACGATTGATGATCTTGTTTCCGGACCTGCCATTATGAAAAAGCTGTTTTCAATGGACTTTTACCAGAATCAGCTGAAACAGCATGGAAACGTTCAGGAAATCATGCTTGGTTACTCCGATGGAAGCAAGGATGGCGGTACCCTGACGGCCAACTGGAAGCTATACAAGGCTCAGCAGGAAATCCATGAGGTGGCTGATCAATACAATGTCCGTTTAAAATTCTTCCATGGCCGCGGGGGTTCATTAGGACGCGGGGGCGGCCCGCTGTATCGAAGCATCCTCTCTCAGCCAGCCGAAACATTGGGAGACGGATTTAAGATTACTGAACAAGGTGAAGTGCTGTCCTCAAGGTATTCCTTATATGACATTGCCTACAGGAGCCTTGAACAAGCAACTTCAACATTGCTTTCTGCAGCCGCTAATGCTTCAACAGATGCACAGCAAAACGACAGCAGGACAAAAGCATGGGAAGATGTCATGGAAGGCATCTCTTCCGCATCACTTATGAAATACCAAGAGCTTGTTTTCAATGATCCTGATTTCCTTACGTACTTTAAACAAGCGACTCCTCTTCCTGAATTGGGATCTCTCAATATCGGATCCCGTCCTATGAGCCGTAAAGGAAGCGAACGTTTTGAAGACCTGCGTGCCATTCCTTGGGTGTTCGCATGGACCCAAAGCCGTCAGCTCCTTCCAGCCTGGTATGCGGCAGGAACAGGACTGCAGCATTATATGGAAAACAATGACCAACTCAACCTTCTCCAGCAAATGTACAATGATTGGCCGTTCTTCCGTTCGACCATTGATAATTTGCAAATGGCCTTGATGAAAGCTGACTTAACCGCTGCACGAGAATATACGGGGATGGTGAAAGACCAGGAGATGGCTAAACGTATATTTTCCGAAATTGAAAATGAGTACCACCGCACAACTGAAGCCATCCTGCTTATCACACAGCAGGATCATTTGATGGATCAGCTGCCAAACATCAAAGAATCCATCAGACTAAGAAACCCATATGTAGATCCACTCAGCTTCCTGCAGGTAGAATTGATTTCTAAGCTGCGTGAAGACGAGCAACTGGATGAAGATCTGTTAAGAGAAGCACTGCTCACCATTAATGGAATTGCAGCCGGGCTCCGAAACACAGGATGATCCTCAGGGGGCTGTCCAGAAAGTCGAAAATTGACCTTCAGGCAGCCCCTTTTTGGTTTGAAAAATCTTCAATGAAAAGTTAATTGAAGTGGAAGATGCGAGACTCCT
>NZ_LMVC01000002.1:1367002-1797267 GCF_001510655.1 Fictibacillus sp. FJAT-27399
CTTGCACCAAAAAGTAGGCGTTCACGCCGGTAAGGCTCACCGCACGCCCCGCGGAAAGCGAGCAGCCTGGAACGGAAATCAACAGCTTACAGACTTCTTGGACAGCCCCACTGAATAGTTAATAACATAAGAAGGGATTGGTGATTTTACCTACTGTTCTTCGATTAGCTTAATTTCAAAAAAAGGGCAGACTTCTCCCGTATCAAGCTAAATCTCTAATAAGAACAGTTGATAAAAAAAAACATCCTTTCCACCTCATTCATGGTTTTTCGTTACGCTATTAGTTACGCAAAGACACTCTATTTTGTCAATCTTATCCAAAATTACTTTTTGCCAGATGGATCGTCATCTTCTGCAAATTCTGTGACAAATCGTAATTTAGGAGTGGCTCCCTGATGCCTGATCTCTCTTTTTCTTTCCGGCATGTGTTTGAGCAGATAGCGGTGAACATAGATCTCTGCTGCCGAAATGATAATGGCAGAGATAGCGCTCCCCCAGGCGATCTGCAGGTAACCGTGAAGCAATATCGCCCCAAAGATCCAAACGATCGTGTACATTAAAATGAACTCTGCCATCAATGTATTGATGTTTCCAATCCGCGGCAGGAGAATGCGGTCAGCCAGGATATAAGATACAGCAGTTGCCGTAACACTAAAAGAAATGATATCAGCCAGTGTCGCATCGAAAAACAAATCCAGTCCGATTGAAAAAGCAATCAAGCTTACAATAAACTTTAGTAAGATTACCTTTGCCTGTTCCAAAGTTAAAACCTCCCTTTCCTGCTTTTAGTTTGCAACAAAAAAAGGATGTTCATTCTTGTCATGAGAATCAATCATGGGATTGAGTCAGTAGTCTGAAAATTTAGTTTGGTTCAATTCTCAGACAGTTCCGTTCAATTATTCTTAGTTTGGTTCAATTTCACAATATTCGGGTTTACACCGTTACAGAAATCCCCCGATTTACAAACAAGAACTGGAAATTCACGATAGACGGCATATGGGCTACTGGCAAGTGAGAGGATATGACACCAATGCATGGGTGAAGAAGATTTAGATCAGAAATAAGAAAAAGCTGGTCCGCAGCACTGCGGCCAGCTTTTTCATTGAAATTAACGAGCGTAACCAGAAAGCTGCTGTTGAGCAGTAGCCACTAGACGTTTGGTGATTTCTCCTCCTACTGATCCATTTGCACGAGAAGTAGTGTCAGCCCCGAGTTGAACTCCAAATTCAGAAGCGATTTCCCACTTCATTTGATCAAGTGCCTGTTGAGCCCCTTGAACTAAAACCTCATTGTTGTTTCCGCGATTTGCCATATGTATGTTCACCTCCTTTTTTTGTTAACATCTCTCTAAAAAGGTTTTTTATACAAAAATTGCATGAAAATATTTCCTCCGTTAATAAATCATCTAATTTATTTGTATGAGGGAAGTAAACCATGACGTTCGGCTGCCACTAGCCTTACTCCTCAAGAAGATAATAAAGAGCTGACAGTTGCTTCCCTGGTAAACGATCTGGAAATCGCAGATGCCTGTGGGGCAGCAGTGGTAGTCGTTCATTTCGGTAACCTCAACACGGTTCTTCAGCAATGGGATGGAAAATGTAAAATTCTTCTTGAAAATAGAGCAGGAAGAGCCGGTTCACTTGGAGTGACTATGGAGGAACTTGTACAAGTAAGGAATCTTACAGACTTTCCAGAGCACATCGATTTTTGTCTTGATACATGTCATGCTTTTGCAAGCGGGCTATGGAACGGGGAAGAAATCGTTGAGCATGGTGAGAAACTGGAATACTTTAAACATTTAAATGCTATTCATATTAATAATTCGAAATAAAAGAACTACAAAACGAGTGTGGAAAATAAAAAAAACTCCCTGTTATATACAAAAGGAGTTTTTATCTTGTTAAACATAATCTGAATCTTCGTCCGTTTGTTCCTGATCCACCAGAAACCGTTCATAATCTTTGTGCATTTTATTCGGAATGATGCGAGTATTGCTTCCATCCATGTCTGTTGCGATAAAACCTTCAATATCCTCAACGTACCCCACATTTTCTTCGGATTCAATAAACATTTCATTATAATTCATCATTCCATTTTCCGAGAAATCAGACGGGGACTCACTTGTCCCGTAAACAGCTACGTCCTGCCAGGAATCTTCTGAATCGTAAAAGGTTGCATCTTTTTGATCATTATTATATTGGCCATATGGAGGCTTCAATACTTCTTCTTCAATTGGCCGGTTATTGGAACTGCTTTGTTCAAGGCTGTGCTCTTTGCAGTAAGCCGTTGTTGGCAAGGCCTCTAGTCTTGCCATACTGATTGGCTGTCCGCACGTTTTGCAATATCCATATTCCCCTGCATCAATTCTTTCAAGTGCCTGATGAATGGATTTTAATTCCGATTCATTTAATTCATTCAATGCGATATCTTTTTGCCTTTCGAACAATTCTGTACCCAGATCCCCCGGATGGTTATCATAACTCGAAAGCTCGCTGACCGATTCTTTAATAAGCTCTAACTCATTTCCATAATGACGGTTATACGCCAACCGCTCGTTCAATTCATTTTGCATCTGCTGGAGACGGTCTTTAAACTGATTGATGCTCTGCTGTGACCATACCATTTCATGACCTCCGAAAGTAGAATCTCGTACACAACTTTATTATTTGACATAATGTTGACGCTCATACTTTTTAATGATTGGAAAAAAATAAGGACTGCCTATTTAAAATAGGCAGCCTTGTCCATTGAGTATTCTGTTATGTCTTCGCTAGAATTAGCGTTTTCCACCAAATCCAGAAAGTTGAGATTGAGCTTGAGCTACTAGACGTTTAGTGATTTCTCCACCAACAGATCCGTTAGCACGAGCTGTTTGGTCAGCACCAAGTTGTACACCAAATTCAGAAGCGATTTCGTACTTCATTTGGTCGATAGCTTGTTGAGCACCTTGAACCAATAGTTCGTTGTTGTTTCCACCTTGTTGAGCCATGTGTTTTCACCTCCTCGATTGGTATACTTAAATTTTCTCTCTAATGATTGCAAACCATACTATGTAATATTTGTAAAAAACCGAAACATTGTTGACATGAAACCAAATGGTTGTATATAATTCAGAAAGCGAAACCATATAGTTTCACATAATTTTAAAAAGTGAGGGAAACCATGATGTCCGATTTTACGGAAGAACGAGTAAAAGATATTCAATATACTGATGTTTTCAATGCCCCTATTGAAAAAGTGTGGAAGACCGTTGCAACTGCAGATGGGATCTCCGCTTGGTTTATGCCCAATGACTTTGAGCCGCATGTTGGCCATGATTTCCATATTCAATCTCCGTTTGGCCCGTCACCATGCAAAGTGTTATTGGTTGAGAAGCCGCATAAGCTTTCTTTTGCGTGGGATCAATTTGGCTGGATCGTAACGTTTGAACTTAAGGAAGAAGAAGGTAAGACCCGTTTTACCCTTACTCATTCAGGCTGGGGCCATCCGGATGCTATCCTGCCTAAAGCACAGCAAAAAGTATCCGCTGTACGGGACAATATGAACGGCGGCTGGGCGAAAATCATGCAAAGTCTAAAGGAACTTGCAGAAAAAGAATGAACGCTTCAGCTAAAAAGCACGATGTTTTCCAGGCCATCGCAGACCCTACACGCCGTGAAATTTTAAAATTGCTGGCAGGAAAGGAATTTGCCATCACTGAACTTTCGGAACGGTTTCCTATGAGCAGGACCGCGGTGTCCAAGCATCTGCTGATCCTTTCTGAAGCAGGCTTAGTTAAAAAACGAAAGTCCGGCAGGGAGAAACTTTACACGCTTCAAGCTGAGCCTTTGTCTGAATTGGAAAAATGGCTCTCCTACTTCGAACAGTTCTGGCAGAACAAGATGTCGATGCTAAAAACTTTAGTGGAAAAAGACTCTCAGACATAACAAAAACCTGCCTTCTTGAGCAGGTTTTTGTTTTACCACACATTTTTAAAGTTTCCGACAATCTTATGAGCAGGAATTGCTGAAATAAAGGCTGTTTCATCAATACCTTTCACAATATCAACCAAATCAGCCCATTGAATATTCACAATGACACAAAAAACTACCTGTTTGCTTTCATGAGAATACGCTCCTTCACCTTCCCAGAATGTTACCCCCCGGTTAAAGGCTTCGTTTAATGCACCTGACACCTCGTTTCCTTTATCGGTCACAATCATGACGGAACTTCTTTCTGCCACAGTCAGGATGGTATCGTATGTTTTCGCGCCGACATACATCGAAAGAATCGTGAACATGGCCGACTGTACATTGAAGATAACAGCGGAAACGGAAATAATGATAAAATTCATGATCAGGCCGAAGCGGGCGATCGAAAGATTTTTATACTTGGCGATCACTCGCCCAAGAACATCGAGTCCCCCATTTGAACCTCCGGCACGAAGCATAATGGCTCCGCCAGCAAAAGAAACCACACCCCCGAAGATCGAGGCAAGAATAATATTGTGCGTCCACATCATCTTAATCGGTATAAGATGCAGAAACAGTGAATCGAAACCAACCGCCAGCAGTGTATAAATAATAAATTTCTTGCCCAGATGAATATAGGCCAGGACTAGGAGCGGAATATTATAGAGAAAATATTGCGTTCCGACCGACCAGCCTAACGTATTGTAGATGATCATGCAAATACCCATCAGGCCGCCAGAAAGTAAATGTGCCGGCAGAAGCAGCGTATTCGATCCTACCCCAATGAGCAAACTCCCAAAAATAATGCAAAGCACTTCAAAAGCAATTCTGACCACTCTTTTTTCCAGCATGGGCAACCCTTCTTTTCAAGCAATTATGTTCCAACATATGTATCCTACTATAATGAACTTTTTTATGTAACAAAAGAAATAACATCTCGTTTAATATTATCCTTATTGCCCTGGAGTAAACCTTCCGGTGAAAAATGAAAGGTGCCAGGCACCGCGATTACACAAGTATGTAAAAGCGGTGCCTGGCACCATTTCCAGCTACTAGAGCATTCAATCCCTCTCAAAACGTTACAAAAAACGGAAAAACGACGAAAACTTTAACAACTGTTTTTTATTCTTTATTAAAGGATGGGTCTGAAAGTGTCGAAAGTACTGAGCAAAGAAACAAGCCCCTATTTCAAAACAATGAGCGGACTTATTTTAAATCAAAAGGAAACCTTAGCGAAAAGAATATTAGATGAAGAGCGATTCGATTACAGCCACTTAGGAAACAATCGGAGTCGGTTAGAACATCTTCGTATGAAGCTGATTATTTGTATAGAGAGACCGTATCGCTTCCACCAGCTGTCTCTGTTGAAAGGCTGAAGGAATGGGGAGCTGAATATGCTGATATCTTTGTTTCGCTTATTATCCCATTGGATCGTGCCATCGAAGAAGTACATTTTTACCGTACTAAAATCGGCATCATCATAAAAGAAGAAGCCAAATTGCAAAAATTGGATCTCGATACGTTTTACGAACTGATTTCTGAATTTGATTCCGTAGTTGATACTGCTGTTCTTATGGTAAGTACTTCTTATATGGAAAAACACGCTTCCAACCTGGAGACCGCCGGGCATGAAATCGATGAAGGTCACCACATTTTCCAGCCTGCATCTTGCCCTTCAATATTTGGGGTTTAAGCGGGAAATGTAAGTGCATTTCTTTTAGGGTGTCAGGCACCGGGATTTCGGTGCCTGACACCGCTTTTTTATTTGGAATCAAAAAAGAAGCACCTATTAAGAAGATGCTTCTTTTCTTTGAAATATAAATAGATTAGATCAGTTTGCTTGTGTTGATCGCTTCCCTGTAACCGGAACGGGTAAAATGGAACGATTCATCGAGTAACCCTTCACGCTGAAGAGATTCCAGTGTCTCCTCCGGTATATTAATGGTCAGTTCGTCAAGACGTTCATTGATTTCACTTAATGATGCAGTATTTACAAAATCAGGCTTGAGCAGCCGAACGATTCCTTCAATCCTGGAATCACGCTTTTGAAATAGCTGCGGTGTTTTATTGATCGCCTGTGAGATCTTGTTCGTAAACTGAATGAGTTCCTGTTTTAGATTAGAGGCTTGAGTTTCTTTTTCCTGAAGCTGCTGTTGGAAATATTTCCTCTCTTCTTCATTCAGATCGGCTCTAGTATACAGCTGCTGGTAAATCTGGGTTTTGTCCATCTCAATCTGTTTAAGCTCTTCTTCTTTAATTCGCTGGGTTTTCATGTCTTCTTCATTCGGCTCATAGACGTAATCTTCATCTGACTTTTTATATTCAATCCTATCCTCTGTTTCCGGCGGTTCTTCTTCTGTTACCTGAGGAGTGACGGAGGAAGCCTGAGCCTCTTCAAGCCGTTCAGCAGCCTGTTCTTTTGGCTCATCCTTTTCTGAGGCTTCTTCAGCCTGTTCTTCTTGTACTTCCTCTGCCAGCTTATCATCAACCTGCAGTTCTTCCTCTTTCAGCATTTTTTCCTTTAGAGTCTCCATTTCTCCTTCAAGAAATGTTTCTTCTGCTTCTAAATCTTGTTGGTCATTCCTTGAAGCTACCGTTTCCGGAAGTGATTGTATTACCGGGGCATCATCCCTTTGCCCCTTAATGGACCCCTCCTCTAATCTGCGAACGAGGTCATTAAATTTTTTATAGTACATCACTGAAATCGTCAACGCAAAAAGAGAAGCAAAGAGAGAAATAAAATCAGAGAAACGGAAAACAAATGGCGAGGTGGCAATCTTATAAAAAAGTAAAAGAGCAAATGCACCAATTACAATCACCTTAAGCCAGCTTTCACGATTCTGAATCTGTTCACTTTTTCCTGAAGCTCCACTGTTTCCTCCAAAAAAAGATAATAACTTTTTATTCATAGTGTGTTCCTTTCTTCAACTTGTGTCTTTTTTACAATTTACCCCAATATCTGGGTGTGAGCAAGAAATAGCATTTTACTGGTGCCAGGCACCCCCTACATAAGTTATCGAGAAAGTTGGTTGGTTTCTAGGGGTTTAAGCGGGTCTATTCTACTATAATCGCTTTACCTGTAATGCTTGTTCTTTGTATTACGCCATCCCTGACCTCCACATTTGCTTGAATAATGCTAGTTGATCCCATTGAGTAACCCTGCTTTACGATTTAGTGGACTAAAGGGTTTGTTGCAATCATTAAGATCCTATAACAAAAGACATATGTAAGATGGCTAAACCGAACCATCTAATAATCGCTAGGACGTTTTTACTTCTGGGAGGGTATCCATATGGCAAATGCAAGGCTGCATTGTAGGGATTGAAATCCTAAAAGTACTCGATTTAATGGCGAGCTCAATCAATCCCAAAGACTTTGATGCCGGATGGAATTTTGCCGTATACACCGCCAAAGGCTTTGTAAATAGCTTTTTGTTCAGTCTGGACCACGAGAAGTTCAACCATGCCCTTTTTGATATTGCTGTGGCTACAAGGCATGAAGGGGACTTCAACCGTCTGCGGGAGGAAGCCGGAAGCTAATCGACTTCCTATATTAAAAAGCTTAGGAGATTGTTTATGTGGAGTGACAAAGGAAAATATATTGAGATCAAACGGCATGATGTTCTTTTTGAAGAGTGTCTTCGTTATTTAAACCGAAATCAAAATGAACTGCTGCATTCCGTGGATATGGACAACAAATCTGTAAGGAAGGCGGTTAGATGTGAAAAAGAGTGTGTTTTGATTCAGTTGGAGGCCACAGATCAGCACCTCGTTCTATCATTTCCAATCAAAGTTCCCGATCACAATACAAAAGCAGAGATTGTTCATCACGTCATCGATTGGATGGATTTGGAACGGGATTTAACCCCTTTCTATCAAATGGCAGAAGAAGACCGTATTTTGCGTAGTTGTCCCAGGGCGGGAAGGGCTGAGAATCATTGGAGTGCCTGACCTGTTTGAAGCCTTGGCCTGGTCTATAATGGGGCAGCAAGTCAGCCTTCACGTGGCTTATTTATTGAAGAGGCGGTTAGTTGAACACTTCGGAGAAAACATGGCATTTAACGGAAAAGATTATTGGATGTTTCCTGAGCCTGATAAAGTCGCCAATCTTACTAAAGAAAATTTGCTCTCCCTAAAGTTCACAAACCGAAAGGCAGAGTACTTGTTAGATGCTGCTGAATTAATCTCTAACGGCAGATTAACCAAAACAGGACTCCAAGAACTGCCCCTTCACGAGATGGAAAAGAAATTGACTTCGATCCGCGGAATAGGGAGCAGGTCAGCAAACTATGTCATCATGAGGTGCCTGCGCCATCCTGATGCATTTCCTGCTGCAGACGCTGGTTTGCATAACGCGTTAAAAAAGGTGCTTGGTTCCTACTCCAAGCCAAGCCTTCCAGAAATCATCGAGTGGTCTCAAAATTGGACAGGCTGGAGGGCCTATGCCACCTTTTATTTATGGATGGAGCTGGCAGCTGGATAATCTCTTTTATATTACATATTGCTCACACTCGGCTCTAAAATTGAAAAACGGTTGTTAACGGTATCGAGGTTCGCCTGTGCACCGATTGGGATGGCTGCCTTATAATACCCATGTGCTGTTGTAACATTTGTCATGAGCGGCTTCCCAAGTGGTACGACAAACGTAGTAATGAGCTGATCATACGTTACACCGTACGCCGGTTCACACGCTGTACATTCACCCATCACAATGCCTGCACAATCATCAAATTTACCCGCAATTTTTAAATGATTGAGATACCGGTAAACCGCGTTAATCGGTTCATGGGTCTCCTCTATCACTAAAATTTTTCCTGCTGTATCAATCTCAAACGGAGTTCCAAGTGAATGCACAAGCGAGGTCAAATTGCCGCCAACAACTTCTCCCGTTATATTTCCTTGTACTCTGCTAATTTGAGGAATACCCGGCGGATTAACAATTTGCCGGGGTGACTGAACAGTGGAAGTTGCCTGGAAAAACTGTTGGTAGCTATAAGCCGGTGTATTTGGATTAAAGTCCAGCAGGAGAAGGCTCTGAAAGGTGATTAAATCGGTATATTGATACAGTACATTCAGCAGGATCGTAATATCGCTGTAACCTGATACGATTTTTGGATTCTGCCGGATGACATCAAAATCCAGATACGGCAGAATTCCCTCTACTCCTACTCCCCCTCTTGTCGGCAAAATCATTTTCACCTTTTTATTCGTAAACATCGCCATTAAATCAGCTGCCCGCTGTTCATCCGTTCCGGCCAAAAAACCAGTATTCGTGTAAACATTTTTCCCGAGGACAATATTGAATCCAAAATTTCGCAGCGTGTTTAATCCTTCATTAATTATTTGGGCCTCCAGAGGGCTTCCTAGTGTCACGATCCCGATGGTGTCCCCTCTCTGCAGTATCGGTGGTTTAACAGCCATACCTTCATCCCTCCATCAGCACGGTTTCCCATCGAGATTCCATCGATTATGTATATTAGAGTGATGATTTTCCTATAACTATATTTTTTCAATTCCTCCAATCAAAATACTAAAAAGGGAACGAACCGGGTATGTAGAAGTATATAGATATACCATCGTGCCATTTTGGCAATCTCAAATGAAAGGGAGAAAGGGGAATTTCCATGAAAGAATACAAGGTTATTGAATCCAGCGGGAGGTTTACTTTCAGCCTGGAAACGTTAAGAGACTCAAATACTCCATTGTCCAGAGAGGAAGCCGAACAGATTAAAGAAAGGCTGGAAGAGTGCGTTCCCTTTCAGCTTGAAGTTGTAAAAATTAATTCAACGGAATGAAACCTGCCCTGTGAGGCAGGTTTTCTTATTACCCATTAACGGCTATCTTCTTCCGTTTTGTGCGATTGCTTAAAAGCTCCGATTTTTCAAGTACAGCATAGATCGAGCACCAGGACCTCTTGGAAAAATAGATGGGAACACTCTGTTTGTTCGCCTTTTTCTTAATCGCTGCTGAAAACTCATGGTTTATAAAATCGGTCAGGACCAGAACCAAGTTCACATGACTTGGAATCTCCTTTTGAGACATTCTAGCTTTTCTTCCGCTCACATGAATGATCTCCCTTATGTCTTGATGCTCCAGTTTCTTCGTAATTTTCCCAAGATGATCTCCACCAACAATTAATAACGACGACATACCAGCATCTCCCTTCTCTCTCTTATTTCAACTATTTCTTTTTGCTCGAGCTGAGTAAAAAAAACAAAGGCATACATCCCAAAAAGAGAGTTGCCTTTGGTTTTCCAATCAGCAGCAAAAAAGAATATACAAATATCCCTATGGATTTACTCTGTTTTATACCGTAATAAAAACCTCTTCCTACTACGATCACGTAATAAGAAGAGGTTAGACATAACCAAATTACACTTCTTATTGTCCAAGCCAAAGCTTGTTGGAATTGGCACAGTTCCCTCTGTGGGACCGCTGCCGAGACTTCAAAGGGCCAAATCCCTCCACTGAAAAAAAAGAAAACCAAAAGGCCATGTCTGCTAATGTTGAGACACGGCCTTTGGTTTACCAATCAGCTGCACGATATTTTTTTACTCAATAAAAAGCTGATGCTTGTTGGATTTGGCACAGTTCTCTCGTTAAAGAGTCCACTGCCGAGGTTTCGCAGGGCCAATTCCCTCCACCTCTCAGAATAAGAAAAAATTTATGGAGTTTTTAATTCATATAATCCTCATCGGATTAATTGTTATTAAAACAGGTATGCAATGGAAAGTCAATAACTTTTTTGAAAAATCTAAATTTTATTTATGTGAATGCTTACTACATAAATCCAGCCGTCCTTCCTCATACTATCTTTTGGGAGGTTATTCGTTATGTTACTTTCATGGTTAACCGGTATGCTGCTGGCCGTACAGCCTGTCTATACGCCTGAGAGTATATCATTGATTCAGCAAGGCCAAACCATCGCAATTATTGATCGAAAAGACTTTATGGTCCCGCTGCCTGGTACGCCTATCATAGACGGTGAAAAATTCGAGTCGTTTGCTGCAAAATTGGAAGGTCAGGTTTACCGTCCGCCTCTTAATGCAAGAATTAATGATTTAGGAGGAATTACTCCTGGAGAAAACGGTTCCATGCTCTACAAAAAAGCGTTTAAAGAGCAATTCTATGCCAGCTTTTTCAGCAAGGGGCCTCATAAACTTGAAGTCCCTCTAATAACGGTCCACCCCAGGGTTGACAGTGAGCTGCTTGGAAATATCAGGACCAATCACCTTGCTCAGTATGTCACTTATTTCAACCGTTCTCATTCATCCAGGACCCATAATATTTCACTTGCCGCAAAAGCGATTGATAATCAAGTCGTGTTTCCTGGAGAGACCTTTTCCTTTAACAGGGTCGTAGGAAGACGGACTACGGACAAAGGGTACATGCGTGCACCTGTTATTGTTCGTGGAGAGCTTTCAGAAGGAGTTGGCGGAGGAATCTGCCAGGTCTCCTCTACTCTTTTTAATGCCGTGGACCGGGCTGGACTTCATATTGTGCAGCGTTTTTCACACAGCCGAAGTGTACCTTATGTTCCAAAAGGCAGGGATGCAACCGTAAGCTGGTACGGGCCTGATTTCCGTTTTCAGAACCGTTATAACCAGCCGATCCTGATCCGGGCCAAAACCTATGGAGGGAGCATGATGGTGATGATTTCATCTTCTGATGTCATACATGTTCCTTCGAAAAAACATTGATTCTTCCGCTCGGATAAGAAATGTGTCAACATTGTTAACCATTGAGCAAACCCATTCCAATTTCATAATTGCGGTGTTAGAATAAACGAGGATTTGATCATCTTGGAGAGAAGTGATGACATGAAAAGTCTTCCGTTTTTCTATATGCTGTTCTTAATCAATGGATTGCTGCTTGCCGGTGGATTAGTTAGTCCGACTTACCTTGTTGTAGCCCGCTGGAGCATGATCTTCTTTAATATAACGGCCCTTGCTGCTCTTATTTATTTCAAAGAACATGGCAAGGGAACAAGATGGAGCAAAGTTTCTTCCCGAGGCCGTCTTGTATGGTGGGGAGCTTTCTTGTTCAATGTTGTTTCTGCAGCGAATGAAGTTCTGCATTCCGGACTATTTCAATAATTTAAATTTACAGCTCAGCCTAATGCTGGGCTTTTTTATTTTCCCTTAAAAGCATGCAAACGGCTGCCCAAGTGATGGATTAGAGTTTAAAAGCCTCTTCCCCATTACTTGCAGCTGTTACTTGATATCCTTCTTTTACTAAAAAACGTTCTACCGTTTCTTGTATCGAGAGATCATCTTCGACCAGCAGTATTGTATCGCTCATGGACCGCACCTCAACTAAAAGTTTAACGGTACTTATAGAAAAACCTCTTTGAATCAATGTTCGAATCCACTTTGGGCTAATTCTATTGCTAGATTTTCATATTAAAAAGACCCTTGAGCCACTCTGGTTCATCATTTAACAGCCTGGATAAAAAACGAAGCTGCGGAAAGGGCACCAGATTAAGATTACGGTCCATCTTCTCTCTTTCTACAACAATTCCATTGCGGGCTATATACTCACCAAAAGTCAGCGTCCTGCTGCAAATTATCACAATATCTGCCGGTTTCAATAATACAATCGCTTTCGCTTCAGAAGATGGTACAGGCTTATCCATGGACTCCCCAAAGTACATGACAGAATATTCACCGTTTACACCTTTAATCAGAACGGGAGCCATTCCTTGTGAATCCTGTGCCCTCACTTTTGTTTCAGGATAATTCCAGCTGGGCGTATGATAGGTCACTGGGGAATGGATGGTTTTTACATTCATGCCCGATTCTTCATGCAATTCCCTCACCGCTGTCTCGATCGGTGTTTCATTTCCTTCCCGATGCCCACCCAGCCTGACGACTCCGAGCTGATCCCCTTTCCTTGTCGGACCGATCTGAAACGGGAAAAGCCCTTTATAGAAGACAAAGATTCCAGCTGTCACAAACTGCTTTTCAAACTCTATTGCTCTCATGTTTTATGCCTCATGACAGGATGGAATAGAAATTCTTTGATCACCCTGCTGAATTTTTCAGCTTCTTCCAAAAAAGGATAATGATTGCTGTCATTAAAAACTTCCAGCTCGGCGTTAGGGATTAGTTCTGCAATTTCCCTAGAGAAAGGAAGAGGGCACTGGACGTCATGTGCTCCGCAAATCACCAAAGTTCTGGCAGTAACCTTGTGCAATTGTTTCGTAATATCAAATAGCAGAATTTCCCGTGCAAAAAAGTTCATGCGGGAAGCAGACATCGATTTGTGGACATCCCCTGTAAAATATTCATCATACCGATCTGGCTCATGCAAGGAGAGTTTCGTCCGCTCCCGGGAGCAGCGGCTGCGTTCTTCTTCTGATAGGTTCGTTTTCAGGCGTTCGATCAGCATTTGCATCTTTTCAAACTGTGGATGCTCCTGATGATAGATACAATAGGGCGATGAGGAGGCATATTCCCTGGCTGCGGAACCGGCAATGATTAAAGAATCAATGGATTGAGGATGCCGCATGCCATAGACAAGCCCAAGCATTCCCCCGGTAGAATGTCCGGCAACGTTCCAAGACTGAATGCCCAGCTCCAATCTAACTGCTTCCAGATCGAGCACCGTCTCAATCATACTGAGCTGATACGGTTCGTGCGCTTGTTCTGACCTTCCCGCTTCTCTCAGATTTACTAGAAATACTTGGTTTGTTTCCGTAAATGTATCAGCAAATCTGTCACCCGTCTCATTAAACTCTGAATAAAGATGGGTCACACATAACGCAGGTCCCTGTCCTTTACTAAACACTTCAAAGCTTCCGCGTTCCGTTGAAATCATCTTCGTTTCCCAGCGTATCATCTGCCCGACCACCATCCAGATCCTATAATTTCCTGACCTTCCACTCTACCTATATACTCCATTTGAGTTTCATATCCTTATGATTGTTTAGCAGGATCAGGATTCCACTGCAGCAATTGGCCGGCATGCGTCAGACCGCCTCCGAATCCATAAAGCAAAAGGATGTCTCCGTCGTTCAACTTTCCTTTTTTTATAGCCAGATCCAGCGCCAGCGGAATGGAAACCGAGGAAGTATTTCCGCAATACTCCATGCTGGTGAGCATTTTTTCTGCGGGAAACCCTACTTTTTCACAAATGGATTCTATCATTCTCAAGTTTGCGCTGTGCGGTACGTCACTCGTATCGACGAGCTTCTGCAGATCTTCGTTTGTCAGGACTTTCTCCGGTACATACGTGCCGATGCCGTAAGCCTTGCTTTTGATTTCATACTCAGCCTCCTAATATTATAGGTTGGTAATATTACTAGGTGCTAACTCATGAATAAGTTTACCATGGATTCCCAGAAAATCAATTGGATTGATTTTCTCTTACTAAACATTTTGTCGAACGATTAATATTCACTAAAAAGGATTTTACTTTTACAGGGCTGTCGTTCTCTATCTATTTAATTTCAGAGACCTGGTTTGTTATACGTGCTCTAGAAGCCCCATCAAAGCTTGGAATTATTATGATGCTCACCTCCATTCCACGGGTACTGCTCATGTCAATCGGCGGTGTTCTTGCTGACCGGATGAAGCGGTCGCATGTGATCTTCATTTCCAATCTTACGAGAGGATTACTTGTACTTGGCTTAGTTCTTTTGATCATGAACGACAGTATGAACCTGATTTTCCTCGGTATATTTGCTCTTTGTTTTGGTGTACTTGATGCCTTTTACTGGCCGGCGAACCAATCCATGCTTCCCACCATCGTTGAAAAGGAGCATATGTACGCTCCAACTCTCTCATGCAGACCACTAATCAGCTATCTTTATTAACTGGCCCGGTCATCGCCGGCTTTATCATTAAATTTGGCTCCTTCAGCGGCGTTTTCGGCTGCACTTCTATCCTGCTCATCTGCAGCAGCATTCTTATCTCGCAAATCTGCTATCCAGATCAGCAATCAAAAGAAACAAAAAAAAGAGAATCCACATTTCAGCAGTTAAAGGAAGGCATTGTCTACGTCAAAAGCGTCCCCTACCTGCTCATAACGATGGCCACTTCAATTTTTGTCAATCTGTTCTTGGTCGGCCCTCTCAATATCGGATTGCCTCTAATGGTGGATCAGTATTTAAAAGGAGATGTATTGGCGTTAAGCTATCTGGAAAGCTCGCTTGCTGGCGGTATGGTAGTGGGAGCACTGCTTACTGGGCTATTGAACATAAAAAGAAAACGGCCGGTCATCAGCCTTTCTCTAATCGCTCTTCTCTCGGTCTTTAATATTTTCTTAAGCCAAATGTCCGCTCTCTGGCATGGTATTTTGCTTCTATCGATGGCAGGTGTATGCTTATCCATCTCAAATATTATCTCTCCGTCCTTAGTTCAAGAGATGACGGATAAACACATGATGGGCAGAGTGCAAAGCTTAATGGCTACAGCTTCTATGGGATTTGTCCCACTCTCATTCGCTCTTGTATCCTCTTTACTATCAGGAGGAATTCCGATTGACAAAATTATTTTGGTTTCAAGCGTGGTCCTTACCATGTTTGTGGTTCTCGTGCTTTGGAGAAGCAAAGTGATCCGAACGATGGACTAACGTGAAAAAGCTTGAAGAAGCGGACCTTCTGGAAGTGGCAGAAACAAAGCAGCTCGGTAATCTTGTGGAGAAGTATTATAAAACCGTTAATATGGAAGGTGTGCTTTACAGAGGTGATCTCCAGGCACAGGCCGAACAGCCCGAAGTAGCACTTTCACTAACCTATCAATTAATCGAACCTGCGTTAAAGCTGTATGAAAGATCTCTTGCGAAGGTAAGAGAAGAAAAAAAGCAGGGTGTTGAACTGAATGAACTCCCCTATCATGTAACGATCAATTCCTCGAGCGACCGCATGACAGCTAAAGAATGGCAGGAGTCCTTTCCTCCCATCATGAAAGCTCTTGGAAAAAAGGATAAAAAAGAGTTCGACTGGCCGGAACGCCCGGGAAAAAAGATAATGTCCGAAGAAGAAGCCAACAAAGTCGGTACGTATCAATATGTATTGATCAGCTACAGAATTGAAGATGCAGAAGAACTTGGGATTGTGACAGAAACTGAGGAAGAAAAGTAAAAAAAGCTGCGGTCTGATTGATGGACAGCATTAAGCTCTATCACACTCGATGTATTTTTCGTTTCTTTTTTCTTTTCAACAGGCATCGCAAACTGAAATTCTTCCATTCTTGTAAAACCAAATTTCGGATAAAACTCAAGAACCTCGCGATTGGCAAATAAGTAGAACGCATCTGTATTATGATAATCATTCATCACCCTTTCCATCAGCCTGCGGGCAAGCCCCTGATATCTGTAATTCGGATGGGTCATGACAGTGCCGATTTGGATTGCTTTGGTGATTTGACCGTTAATAAGTAAATCAACTTTATTTACCGATACATTCGCAACGACTTCTTCCCCTAAGGCATAAGAATAAGGGATATACTTATCTGTCCAGTATCCGGCTTGATACCATTGTTCGAAGCTAATGCCGAACGTTTTTTGAGCAAGGTTATTAAAGCTGCATCTAAGTCTATCATGATCTTTATAATTAGAAATGAGTTTCATGATTCATATTCTCCTTTTTATCTGTACTTTCATTATATCTCCACCAGTAAAATTCCATATATTAGAAGTAAAAAAGGGGCTGTCCAAGAAGTCTGGTAGCTGTTGATCTCCGCTCCAGGCTGCTCGCTTTCCGCGGGGCGTGCGGTGAGCCATACCGGCGTGAACCCCTACTTTTTGGCGCAAGCGCCTGCGGGAGTCTCACCTGTCACGCTAGTCCCGCAGGAGTCTCGCACCTTGCACTCCAATCAACTTTTCATTGAAGATTTTTCACGTCAAAGGAGCTGCCTGAAGGTCAATTTTCGACTTTCAGGACAGCCCCTTAATCGTTCTTTTTCGCTTTATTGCCAATAACTGCTGGTTTGAATAAGCCTCCGCCGTCTCCGTAATACTCTGGAACGTCTTGCGGCAAGAAAAGATCACCAAGTTTTACATCGTTCGCTACGGTTACTTTCTCTGAAGAAAATGGTACAACAACCTGTACGTTTACTTTTAAATGTACATAAACCTCAAGATATGGATTATTAATTCCTACGTTCATTGGCTTGGTTTTCAGCTCTGAATCCACGTTTCCAACCACACTCATTTCTACTGGTACGGGAGGCCCTACATCAGATAGCAAGGAGTTGTTAAATGCTGCACCTAACGGGATTTGATAGACAATCGAGTTAAGTCTGTTTCCGAATCTATCTTTTTTGGTATGCTGCTGACTCTTTATTTCATCATGAATACTTTCCGTCATTTTCCCCAAAACCTTATTAAACATTTGATAATTTAGACTGTAGGCCGGATGCTGGCCTTTTTGTTCATGGATAACAATCAATTTATTCATATCATATTGATTTGTAGTTTTAAGAATGGCATCATTGATGGCTTCATCCGCGATGTTATGGACTTCCGAACGGGCGATGTTTTTTAAGATGGGTTCAATTTTATGGTCCACTAACCAAAATGCAAAAATGGTCATACCGAGGAGCATGATCAACGAGTATAACAGCACACGTTTAAACGGCAGAGGTCCTTTCCGCAATTTCATTCGATGACCAAACATCATACACCTCCTACTTTATAGGTACGTCCGTCAGAAAGGATTTATTCCTTGCACGCTAAGAGCTTCAGTATTGCAAAACAAAGAAAAACGTGCCTGAATAAGGCACGTTCTCTTTGAAGGAAAGCTTATAAGGATATTGTTATTCCTAAGTACATTTAATTGGCATATAACCGATACGTATCGGTTAATGTTTCGCCATTTCCATAGATATTTGCTTTGGAGGGCGCGTAGAAATTAGAGCTATCGTATTTCCAATGGATTCTTACGGCCATGTATCCACCGGCTCCATAAGTGTTCTTTCCTCTCTTTTCAATGAATTGAGAGAAGCTGTCCCATGTCCTCGGCCCCACTACACCATCAACGACCAGGTTGTGCGTTTTTTGATATTGTTTAACAGCGGCTTCGGTTTTTGGACCAAAGATCCCATCGGAGTCAATGACTGACGAATCGGTATAAAATCTGAGAACATTGATAATATACTGCATGTTTTTAACTTCCACACCACGCGAATCCTTGCGTAAAATTGAATTTTTATCCCAGTCCACCGGGTGATGAAATCCTGGCGCTGAAGCTGATGCTGTTGAAAATGAAATCCCCCAGGCCATGATGACAACTGCCAAACTAGCAAGTATTTTTTTCATTTTGCCATCCCCCTTTTTTGTATGGATTTGATATTCCTTACAAATTTCCCCTCATCCTGAAGATTCCCCCTCTTCGTAAAATTAACCCTTTCTTTCTTGAGACCAATGCCCTGTTTTTCACCTGGTCTTTAGAATCAGTGTCCAACCACTGTAAGGCAGAATAGGATAGTTTGTATGTAAATAAGGAGGTTTCTGGATGAACCATTATTGCAAAAGAATGTATCCCCAATTTCCCGGACAAGGGGCTGGCCAGGGATCAGGACAGCAGACACCTGGATTCCATGGATTTTATGGCCAGGGTCAACCCAGTCAGCAAGGATTAGGCGGGCAGCCTCAGATGCCACAATTTCCCGGGATGTTCCCGGGGATGCCAGGCGGCCAGACCCAGCAAGGCGGACAGCAAGGTCAGCAGTCTCAGCAGGGACAGGGCGGGCAGCCTCAGATGCCGCAGTTTCCTGGGATGTTCCCCGGGATGCCGGGCGGGCAGGGACAGCAAGGCGGACAGCAAGGGCAGCAGCCTCAGCAAGGACAGGGCGGACAGCAGCAGATGCCGCAGTTTCCTGGCTTGTTCCCCGGGATGCCGGGCGGGCAGCAGCAAGGCGGGCAGACCCAGCAAGGTGGACAGCAAGGGCAGCAGCCTCAGCAAGGACAGGGCGGACAGCAGCAGATGCCGCAGTTTCCTGGCTTGTTCCCCGGGATGCCGGGCGGGCAGACCCAGCAAGGCGGACAGCAAGGGCAGCAGCCTCAGCAAGGACAGGGCGGACAGCAGCAGATGCCGCAATTTCCTGGCTCGTTCCCTGGGATGCCGGGCGGGCAGCAGCAAGGCGGGCAGGGACAGCAAAGCCAGCAGGTATTTTACCCATATTACGGCTATCCCGGAATGTTTTAGTCTAGTTAGTTGACCAAAATGGGCATTTGGCGGGTATTTGCTCCATTTTGGCGGGTAAATTTAAATTTTGGACGGTAAACTGATGAATTCGGCATGTAAATCTATTGTTTCGGCTTGCATTTCCATTTACCTTCCAATTTCTTCTCTTCATCAACATCAAAAACAAAGGATTCCTCCAAAAAGCATGGAGAAATCCTTTGTTTTTTTACTCATTTTTCAGTTTTATTCATGTTTTTGCGGTGTTCCTGCCATTGCTGAACACCATCGTCTTCATCAAACTCAATGGTGACATCTGCTACGCCTTTTTCCAATAAGATCTGCTCTTCAAGACGGTCTTTTATGTCGTCTGCCTGGGCGACGGTCAGCGATGGATCTACTTCGACTTCAAGTTCGACATGAAGATCTTCGCCTTCTTTAATGACGGTTACTCCGACCACATCTTTTACATCAGGATCACGCAAGACCAAATCACCAATTTTGTCTTCCATTTCCTCATCCGCTTCTCCAAGAGCCCCTGCAGCATTATCAAGAAATACTTTTCCGACAACAAAGAACATCATAAGGCCGATCAGTATTGACGCGATGCCTTCCGCTTGGTGAAACGGTGTGTAGTGGGCGATGACAATGGCGATGATAGCGAGCAGTCCGCCTGCCGTGGCTACCATATCTTCCATAAAAACAAGTTTTGTAGCTGGTTTAGCTTTTGGGAGGTAACCGAAACTTTTAGCGAATACGGCAAAACCGCTCGTGGTGTCTCCTGCATCATGCATGATCTCTTTCATTGCTTTAAAAAGGACGAATGCCTCGAGCAGGACCGCCGCTCCCAGCACAGCCAGATTGATGGCAAAGCCAGTCGATTCCGTTGGGTGAAAGATGTGTGTAAATCCTTCTTTAACTGTTTCAAACGACATGATCCCAACAATTAGAACGGCGCCCAGCAGCACGAGGTTCACAAGTCTTCCAAACCCATTAGGAAAACGGTTTGTTGCCCCTCTTTTGCTTAATGCAGAACCGATGAATACAAAGAATTGATTGGCTGCATCACCTAGACTGTGCATCGTTTCTGCAAACATGGCCACATTCCCTGTACTGAGATAGGCGCCGCCTTTAATGATGGCAATGATGGTGTTGACGATTGCCGCTAAAAATGCGGACTTATTTCCGTTTTTCAAGTGTTTAAATAGCTGCCCCATTAGTTCCACACTCTCTAATTTTTAATTTTATGTATAGAGTTCAACCTCATTCTTCCCGATTAGGTAGTTTGTCACACCTTATTTAACCTTTGTACTTCAAATGAGATTTTCAGTTAAAGGCTATTCGAATATACATAAAAAAATCCCCTCCCTTACCATTTTATAGATTAACAATTGGTAAGGAAAGAGGATTTATTATTGTATTAGCGGACCGTGCTTTCATGGAAAATCTCTCGTTTTCTTGCCGTATCTTCCAGATTAAGATTTGTTTCTATCGAGTATTTTGGACGCCGCTTTACTTCTTTAAAGATTTTTCCGATGTATTCCCCGATTACCCCTATACCTAAAAGCTGCAGTCCTCCGATAAACCATATGGAAATCATTAAGGATGACCATCCTGATTCTGTACGGCCCAAGACCTCCTGAACAATGGTATATCCTCCTAATAGTACGCTGAGGATGATGGACATCAATCCGATGAGGGTCACAAAGCGGATCGGAGCAATACTGAACGAAGTAATCCCGTCCACTGCAAAAGCGAGCATTTTCTTTAATGGATATTTTGTAGTGCCCGCCATCCGTTCTTTACGGTCGTAATAAACATTTGCAGACTTAAACCCAATGAGAGGAATGATCCCCCTCAAAAATAAGTTGTTTTCTTCATATCGGCACAGCTCATCCAAGGCCCTCTTGCTCATTAAACGAAAATCTGCGTGATTAGGAATGAGGTCTATTCCAATCTTTTGCATAAAACGATAGAAACCATTCGCTGTCGTTCGTTTTAAAAATGTATCGGTATCTCTTTTTCTTCGGACACCATACACGATCTCGCAGCCTTCATTGTATTTCAGGATAAATTCCCTGATGACGGTGATGTCATCCTGCAGATCGGCATCAATGGAAATGACACAATCCGAGAATTCCTTTGCTTTCATCAAACCAGCTAGCAAAGCGTTCTGATGGCCGGCGTTCCTGGATAATTTCAATCCAGTTACATAACCATTCACAAAGCTTTCTTCTTCAATCATGTTCCATGTCCTGTCTTCGCTGCCGTCATCCACAAACATGATTTTACTTTGTGTATGAATCAACTTTTCTGTCTCCAGGTCTTCCAGAAGATAGGTTAATTGCTTTGTTGTTTCCTGCAGTACTTCTTCTTCGTTGTAGCAGGGAACAACAATCGTTAAGATAGGTTCATTCATCAAATTCACTCCCTTTTAGCTCATCTCACCTGGTAAAGATAGATTTTCCATACCGAATGCGGGTCCGTAAATGTTTTTTCATACGTTAAATGATCTTCCCTGGCATTGACGATAGGAACAGATGAAAAGATGTACCGTCCTCCAAGCTTTTTAAACGCCTTTGTGTTTAATTGCAGGTGGTCGATTTTTTTATCCGAATCTTTCTCAAAACTATAATGCTTGCCGAGTTCTGCTGAGAATAGATAACATCGGCCGCCCCAGTGGTCAAAATAGTTCTTCAGTTTTCGGTTCTTGTCCAGTTCCTTAGAAATAATGGACCGGAATTGGTGTTTATAGGAGAGCGGATAAAAATTGTTATAGGTATCGAGCGTGTAAAATCCGTTGTATTGAGAGATCGAGGGATGCAGTCCTATGCTTGCTACCCGATACGTATATTTCGGTTTTCCAATATAGCGGTCAATTTTCTCAAAGAGCTGAGTGGAGTAAAATTCCTTGAACGAAGGGTATCCAGCGATTCGATAACGGATTTCCTCATTCAGTGTGAACAGCAATAGCAACTGAAGGATAAGCAAAACCACGGCTGTTTTTTTCCATTTACCCTTCCCCTGCCCAACAATCTTCAAGCCTACTGCGAACAAAAGATACAAAATTAACGGATGCAGAAAGTGAAACCTCGAAAAGTTAAACGTATTTAAAAGAGAGACTTGATCTTTCAGCGGCTGCCATCCTTTAAAAAACCAAAAGCCATACCATACTGATAAGACAGCATTCAATGCCATGAGAAAAAGAAAAAGAGTTTCATTTCTCCATGTCTTTTGTCTAATGACCTTCCACAGGGCCACGAATAAAAGCGGCAAAATGAAGTACGTGTGAATCGTCATCACATGAGTATGGCCCAATAGAAAATTTTTCAGCATCAGCCTTATGGAAGATGGAAAATCAAGGACAGATTCCTTGAATTCATTCCTGCTCGTCGGTGCCTGTGGAAGCAGAAGTGAATACACCAGGCGGTATTCAGTCACCATGTAGATCAAAATCATAAAGCTGATACTAATGAGGAATTTAAAATTCCACTTTCTCTTTCTCCACACATCTGTTATCCACAATAAAGCCATAGCAAAGAGAAAAAAGAAAAAACCTAATACAAAGCTGGAGTAAAAGGGCAGCAGGAGAAGGACCAGCCATTCCTTACGACCTGATGCCTGATTGCGAATATTTAAAAACGCCCATAATGCGAGCGGCATTCCGAGGGTGCTCAGCATGCCTGAAGGCCAAAAAGGCGTTAAAGCAAAGGCTAAGGCAACACCAACACGGATAAACGATAATTCCTGCTCTTTCACAAAATGATCTTTCAGCAGCAGGTACATCCCAATAAAAGCAAACACCCGTGTTATCGCCTGTGATATGGCATAGGCTTGCATTGCTGGAAACAACGCATGCAGCCATACGATGCCGCTGAATTCCGTTTCAAAGGCATCCCTCGGCAGGCCGTTGATCACTTGCGGTATGACAGCGTGAATATTTCCAAACAGCTGTCCGCTGTGAACGAGAACCCGGTACCACGCGATATTGGAATCCATATTATCATGGACTCGGATGTGAACATTCTCTCCTAAAATAAAAAGCGGAGAGAGATAGATCAGAAGAATGATCCATGCACCATACAAGTATTTTGATTCTCTTGATATAGGCCTCCTTACCATTTCGTAAAGCTCCTGTCTTGATGTATTGGCAAAACATTTTTAGTGGTTAAGCGTGCTGAGTAAAAGACATCGCCGGTTCTAAAATGGACTGGATAAACTTTGCCATCTGATCTGGCGACAGCATCTCTATGCCTTTTTCATACGCTTTTTTGGCAGCATGCCATTTTTTCAATTCGGGTTTATTGCCTAAGACCCTATGCAGCTGCTCTTCAATGGATTGAGATCTTTCAAGCCGGAAAACCAGATTCTTTTCTTCCAAATATTCAAGATTGATCTCTTCCTGTCCCGGTAGCACGGAATGAACGAAGATGGGCAGGTTTTTCTGCAGCGCTTCACTCACTGTGATTCCCCCCGGCTTCGTCACTACAGCATCGACCCGGTCGTACCATTCGTTCATCTCTTGCCTTGAAGCAATGTATGGAAGAGGATGAATATGATCCGCATCCAGCTGCCTGATTTTTTCATACAGCTTACGGTTATTTCCGCAAAGCACAAAATAGTCGAAAGCACCAGACGTTTCAGCAGCTGTTATTAACTCATAAATATCCCCTAAACCGCTGCTCCCTCCTGAGATCAAGATTTTTCTCCGGCTGCTCTCACTGCTCCGTTTTTCTGTTTTCGTAAATTGCTCATGCACAGGAATTCCTGATACGATGATGTTTTTATGAGAAATGTGATGGTCTGTCACTAATTTTGATTTCATATCCTGGTTTGGGACAAAGTGATAGTCAATTTCTTCCCTGCCCCATACGTCGTTGATAAAAAAGTCCGTATATACATTCATGACCGGAACCTGGCACTTTCCTTTCCGCTTCAATGCACTCAAAAGGTAAGACGGGATGCTGTGTGTACATACAATAACGTCCGGCTGTTCATCCTCCAGAAGCTTTTCCATTTTTTTCAGAAACAAAATTTCATAACCCTTGAACGAATGGACCTTTCTCATCGTTGAATAGGTAAAATTTTTATAAACGAGATCGTAGGTTCCCGGCATGAGTTTGATCCACTTGAGATACGTTCCCGTCACCATCTTTTCTAGCGAAACATTCATATAGCTTAACAAGTCCACTTTCTTTAAGACGATATCCTTTTTTCTGATCTTCAACATATCAATTAACGCCTCGGCAGCCTGATGATGCCCTGACGGCATTTGCAAAAACGGTAGAAACAATATTTTCTTCATTCTTCATCACCTATTTTTATAAATGGATTTTGCTTAAAAGTCCCTACACTAGTAAAAAGACGAGAAAGATCGCAAAAAGTTCATTTAGAAATAAAAAAAGTCCTTAACAAGTAGTTAAAGACTTCAATGCTTATATTTATTTCCCCCGCCGCAATCTGCTGTACAGCCATTGAATGGACATTCCAAGTGATAGACAATAGAGGATAAAAAAGACGATGCCTCCGATGACCGGGAAATTAAAAATAGATACGATTAAAAAAGATCCTGTCAAATAGACGATCCAAGCTGGTTTGTTCTCTAATCCGGCGATCCTCTTTGCCGTTTCTTTACTTAAAACCGCCATTCCAGCTATGAAAGAAATCAAAGGGAACAACAGAAGAATAATGGAGATCGGGATGCCGATAACGGTAATGCCCAGTAACAGGCTTAAAATCAGGATCGCCAGACTTGTGATAGCTCCTGACAAAATGAAACGAGCCGCTTTTCCTTTGGTGATTTCTGCAAAGCTGCTGAATCTTTTATTCAACGACAGGCCTGCCAAAATGGTTAACAGAACAAGAACAATGCTTCCAATGAGCCGCATCAGCCAGCCGCCGACCAATACCATTCCCCCAAGAAACAGGCTGTTCTGAGATGGACTGTCCAAGTTGATCGATACTATATTCTCTGTAACATTGGAACCGGGCTCCTGTTTGACATGCCCTCCAACAACAAGAACCAACTCTTTAATTTTGGCTTGTCGCTTAATGTTCACATCTCCATTAAAAACGATTACTGCCGTTTTGACCTTTCCCTTTATGACCGCATCGTGCCCAAACACAATCACATTTTCTACACTTTGGTTGAACGGAATAACGACTTCTTTTGATTTCATAATGTTCTTCTCTGCAGCATAAGCCGTAGGGCTAAGCAGCGGCATACTGGCAAATAACATGATGATCAACGAGATAAAAATATGGAATCTTTTCATGGCCGCCCTCCTACCCTGTTGTTTTTGTGCCTAATAATCGCCGTACGGACCATCCGGAAGCAAATAAAATAATCAATGTAAGAACAAGAATTACTTCGAGCAGGTTAGGAAGTCCGCCTGCAACGGCAAATGCTGAATGCAGCAGACTAAACGAAATAGAAGTTAAGGTCATTCCAACGTGTATGCTTTTATAGATTACAGGTATCATGATCCATACGATACTGATGATTACCAAAGCACTGAAACCTGTAGCAAAGATCCATTTCCATGAAAGAAGCCGGTCAGGTGAACTTTCAGCTTGAATTTGATTAAGCACCGCCTGTTCAATCCGCCATTCATCCGGCTCTGCGCCATGATAAACAGAAGACAGCAGTTCTTTTAACTCATTCAGTTCTTGCAGCTCTTTCCAGCATTCATTGCAGGTCTTGCTATGTTCCTCAATCTTTGTACGTTCATCCCTGTTTAATTCTTCATCCACATATGCAGAAAGAAGCTCTTTTACTTCATCATGCATCCCGATCACCCCTCATGAGTTCTCTCCTTAATTCTGTTCGAGCCATATTGATTCTGGATTTAACGGTTCCTGCCGGTATTTCTAAAATATCTGCAATCTCCTGGTAAGAGAATCCTTGTACATCCCGTAATACGATCACGGTACGATGCTCAGCCGAAAGCTTTTGCATCGCAAACTGAAGATTCATTTTCAACTGTGCGTTTTCAACTTCAGAATGGGTGCTTGGCAGCCGTTCTGTTTTTTCCGGATCCACATGCAGCACAGGCGACTTTTCAGCTTTCTTTATCCGGTCATAACATAAGTTTGTAACGATTCGTGTTAACCAAGAGGCGAAGGCATAATCCTGCTTCAAATGATGAAGTGAAAAATAAGCTTTTACGAAAGCTTCCTGAGTAATATCTTCCGCTTCCATTTGATCATGGACCATCGCAAAGGCATGCCGGTACACTTTCCCTTTATATTTTCGAACGATTTTTGAAAAGGAATCCTGATCTCCTTTTTTGGCGTTTACGATTAATTGCTGGAGTTCGTGGTCCACACTTTATTCACCCGCTTCTAGACAAACTGCCTCAACGAATTGTCTTCTAATAAAATGACGTCAAAAATAAGAATAAGTTCATTTTACTCTTAAAATTTTTAATACGTTTATTTTACCTATAATTTTCATAAATAAAAAAGCTCTCTCCAAGTTTCCTTGGAAACAGCCTTTCAATCGCCTTTAGCTTCAGCCTTTTTCCAAACTTTCCCCATGAATACGGCCGCTGCACCAATGATTGCCGCAAGAAGAAGGCTCACATAAAAACCTGGACGGATGGTCTTCTCAGCCATCGTGCCGCTGATGCTCGCTAAAAGAAGAACGATTCCTAACATGGAGAATACTTTACCCCACACCTTTTGTTTCAGAACCTTTAAGGATGAAACAATAATGAACAGCCAGTTATAAAGAAGCAATATCCCTGCAGCTGTTGTAATGTATTCATAAATCTTTCCCGGCAGAAGTAAAGCCGTAATGATGGAAGCCAGCAGACCGGCAGCTCCGATCCCCAGTGAGGCCAAGGGGAGGTCCTTCAGCTTTTTCACTTTTTTGCTAAAAACGCCAGGTGCATCTCCATCCTCAGACATCGTACATAAAAGGTTTGTTACTCCAAACAGTGAAGCGGTCATTGTAGAAAATCCCGCAATGATAATGGCACCGTTAAACACATGGGGAAAAAACGGAAGATGATAATCACTCAATGCGGTAACAAAAGGACTTTCTTTATCATCAAAGGCATGCTGAAACACCATTGTAACGGCTAGGCCCATGGAAAGCACATAAATACCTGTAAGCAGAATCATCATCGCTTTTCCTGCTTTAGGGCCATCCTCTTTCTTCTTCAGCTGCATGGCCATTAAACCGATGACTTCAATACCTCCAAACGCATAGAACGCATAGATGAGTGAGGACCAAAACCCACGAAAGCCATCATGAAAAAGCACCTGTAAACTGTCCGGCAGGCCCGGTTTCTTCCCTTCGCCGTCAATCCAGCCGGCCATTGCTGCTGCCGCTATAATAATGAACATTAAGATAGCCGCCACCTTTACAATCGCGAGAATATCCTCAATTTTGTCGAATCCTTTTGTTCCGGTCAAAACAACAGCGATCGCCAATACGGCATAACCTGCAGCAAACACCCATAGCGGAACATTGTGAAACCAAAAACGAGACAGGATGGAAAGTGCCGTCAGCTGGCTCCCCATCACAAGAATATTGGAAATCCAATAGTTCCAGCCACAGCTGAACCCAGCCCAGCGTCCAAACGCTTTTTTAGCATACGCACAAAAAGATCCTTTCTGCGGATCTTCGGCCGTCATTTGGGCGAGAACATTAAAAACAATATATGTACCGATTGCTGCCAGGATAAAAGAGATAACGATCGAAGGTCCGGTCATCTTAATGCCTATGGAAGATCCTAAGAAATAACCCGTTCCGATCGTGCAGCCCACTCCCATTAAAGAGAGCTGCCACCATTTTAAGTCCCCGCTCTTGCTGTCTCGGCCGGCCGAAGAACTGCAGCTTTTTTTACTCATCACATCACCCCTGATCTTTTTCTATTGTTTGTAGGATCGGGGGGATTCTATACTGAAATGCAGCAAAAAACCGCGTATTCTTGGTTTTGAAATCAAGCACTATCACCTTTTATAAAGTTCGAGTGTAATTTAATAATTTCAGGCTCGTCAATGAATCCCTTCTATTATTAATACTAGAATAATATTGAAAGGATAAAATGTGTAAAATTTTTTAAATGTTCAGTTTTTGATAGCGGTTAAAGTGAATGATAAAGTAAAATAATTGTAAGGCAAGAAAGGAGATGTTTAATAAATGGATAATCATATTCGTATTCAAGGCAGTGAACGTAAACCCCTCCCCAATGCTAGAGAACTTGGCCCAGCAGACCCAAATGACACGCTATCTGTGACATTATTTGTACGTCGCTCCGCTATTCAATCTGCTTTAAAGACGATCGTAAAAGAAATGGAAGTTCGTCATCCAAATGAACGTAATTACCTTAATCATGAAGAATTTTCAAAAACCCACCGTGCCGTTCCGGAAGACTTAAAGAAAATAGAGGAATTTGCCGATCGTTATGGACTTGAAGTCAAAGAGGTAAACGCTGCTGCAGGTACAATCGTGTTATCAGGAACGATCGCCACAGTGAATAAAGCCTTTAAAGTTGAACTTGGCACTTATGAACATCCCGAATTTACTTATCGGGGACGCACAGGTTATGTTCACATACCCGAAAACCTCAAAGATATTGTACAAGCCGTTTTGGGCTTAGATAACCGGCCGCAAACAAAGCCACATTTTCGAATCCGTAGAGAAAATATAGAGACCGCCAAACAGAGGAAAACGGGAAGTTCCTTTACACCGCCACAAGTAGCCAAGCTTTATAATTTTCCTGCAGATATCAATTGCAAAGACCAATGTATCGGTATTATTGAATTAGGTGGCGGGTATCGAAATACAGACCTAAAGGAATATTTTACTCGTCTTGGCGTACCAGTTCCTCACATTACGGACGTTTCCATTAAAGGAGCTAAAAATAAACCAACAGGTAGTCCTGATGGGCCTGATGGTGAAGTTGTGCTAGATATTGAGGTAGCAGCTGCGGTTGCTCCTGGCGTAAAAATCGCGATGTATTTCGCTCCGAATACAGATGCAGGATTCTTAAAAGCCATTACAACAGCCATTCACGATACCAATAATAAACCTTCCGTCATTTCGATTAGTTGGGGAGCTTCCGAAAGTGAATGGACGAATCAGGCCACAGTGGCCATGAATCAAGTCTTCCATGATGCAGCGGCACTTGGAGTGACGATATGCTGTGCTTCAGGGGATAATGGTTCTTTTGACGGGGTAAATGATGGACTTGCCCATGTAGACTTTCCAGCTTCGAGCCCTTATGTCCTGGCTTGCGGGGGCACACGTCTAGAGGGGGCTGGCCAGACCATTCAGAAGGAAGTGGTTTGGAATGAAGGAGAACATGGGGCGACCGGAGGAGGAGTCAGTGATGTTTTTAATCTGCCAGATTGGCAGGCAAATGCTCAAGTTCCTGCATCTGTAAACCCAGGAGGAAGAGTAGGACGCGGGGTTCCTGATGTAGCGGGTAATGCGGATCCTGCTACTGGATATGAAGTTCAAGCAGATGGACAACAATTTGTTGTGGGAGGAACAAGCGCAGTCGCTCCACTTTGGGCAGGTTTAATTGCGATGATTAACCAAAAATTAGAACATCCTTTGGGCTTTGTGAATCCTTTTCTCTATCAATTACAGGTACAAGATCAACCCCTTCATGACATTACAGAGGGGAACAATATAGGATATGATTCCCATGCAGGATGGGATGCCTGTACAGGTCTTGGGAGTCCTGATGGAACGAAATTGCTGAATGTACTGGCCTCCTTATCGAACACGGGAATCTCATCGGAATAATTACCAAAAGTGATGAAAAGGGGCTGTCCAAGAAGTCTGTAAGCTGTTGATTTCCGTACCAGGGTGCTCGCTTTCCGCGGGGCGTGCGGTGAGCTTCTTGGCGCAAGCGCCTGCGGGAGTCTCACCTGTCACGCTAGTCCCGCAGGAGTCTCGCACCTTCCACTTCAATCAACTTTTCATTGAAGATTTTCAAGCCAAAAAGGAGCTGCTGAAGGTCAATTTTCGACTTTCAGGACAGCCCCTTTTGTGTTTGATTAGAACCGTTACCTAACTCGTGTCTAAACAATATTTATGCCACGAAAGGCAAGCAGAATAAATCATCAGCAAATTCAAAGCTCTGTTATCCTTAATAATTTAAAGGACGGTATAAAGCTGTAGCTTATCAATTTCATCCCCTGGTATTTCCACACCCCTATTTCTTACGGTAATTTGAATACTTGATTCATCTGAGGACAATCCAATATAAATTTCCTTTGGTTCAAACGAATACTTCACACGGTGACTTAACTTTTCCACAATGTCAGTCTCATTGACGAGATATTACATTAAGAAGTATCAAGCAAACCTGCTGATGTCTGTCATTCCAATTTCAATAGCTTCCTCAAAATCCGTGATGCTTAGTTCTTTCAAGATGTCCCAACAGTCAGAGTGTTCATGCGGTATAGATTTGAAACTTATCAGCTGATTTTTTCATCATCAACAATAAGGACTTTCCCTTTCTATGATTCTTTGCTGCAGCTGAAAACATAGGCCGGCGGTACATTCCTTAGCTCTTTCTTTACGTTAATGTCAGAGAAGTACTCTTCAATCATTTTCCTTTTCCATTTTGTATATTGAAACGTAATAAATTTACCGTCTTGATGGAGCGCGGCTTTTGAACTTATTAAAATTGAATCTGACATTTCCTTTGGCAGACTGGCAAACGGCAGACCTGAAACAATGGCGTCTGCATAAGGAATGTTGTACATCTTCATATAAAGATGCAGGTTTTCCGCAGAACCATTAACAACATAGAAATTTTTCTCATCTTTGTATTTATATGCTAATCGTTTATAAAATTCTCTATTATACTCTATAATCAAGATTGTAGTTTTCTCATTTCGTTTATCAAGCAATTTATCAGTGAAGACTCCCGTCCCTGGTCCCAGTTCAATAATGTAGGAGGCAGAGTTAAAATCGATTTCTCCTACCATTTTTGCAGCAAGATATGTGGAACTCGGGAGAATGGCTCCGACCGTTCTTGGCTTAACGATGTATTGAGAAACAAAAGATAAGGACACTGTAACACACTCCGTTGGTTTGAATTTATAGTTCTATCATAAAATTCAAACCTTAAGAATCGTGTGCAGAAATTATTAAGATTTATTAAGATTAGGAGTTGATGATGTGGAATTATTTATTTGCAGCACATGCGGTGTTCAGTACCAGCAATCTGAGCAGCCTCCTTCAGAGTGCATCATTTGCAATGAAGAGAGGCAGTATGTTAATCCGGCTGGCCAAAAATGGACAACACTTAAAGAAATGAGAGCTGACGATTTTTGCAACATCATCAAGGAAGATGAGCCAAACCTGTACAGTATACATACCCAGCCAGACTTTGCCATCTCACAGACGGCTTACCTTGTTCAAAGCGAAGGTTTCAATCTTTTATGGGATTGCATTACCTACCTTGACAAAGCTACGATTGAAGCGGTTGAACAGCTTGGAGGTATCGATGCGATTGCCCTTTCCCATCCCCATTATTATTCAAGCCAGGTAGAGTGGGCAGAAACGTTCAACGTACCGATCTACATACATGAAGGCGATAAAGAATGGGTCACCCGCACAAGCAGCCATATTCATTTTTGGTCCGGTGAGAAGCTTGAACTTAGCAAGGGATTGACGCTGCACCATCTGGGCGGCCACTTTAAGGGAGGAGCAGTCCTTCACTGGGCTGATGGCAGCCAAAGAAAGGGTGTCCTTTTAACAGGAGACGTCATACAGGTGGTGGCTGACCGCAGCTGGGTCAGTTTTATGTACAGCTATCCTAACCTTATCCCTCTGCCTGCTTCCGTTGTTAGCCGTATAGCCGATAATGTTAAGGATTTACAATTTAATCGCTTGTACAATGCTTTTCACAGAGTCGTACAAGAAAATGCGTCAAAAGCTGTTCAAAGATCCGCAGAACGATATATTAAAGCTATTCAAGGAGAGCTCTTTACTACTTAAAAGAAAGCTTGTTAGTCCCATGTTGTTGATTTTTGGTGGGGGTGATTGAATCGCCTTGCCAGTTCACCCCTTATTAATGGAGAAAAAGACTTGAGAGTCTCTTTTAAGCATCAGTATGCGAGGCACATTATGAAAGAGAATAAACACTATGCTTTAACAAAGCCTAAAAGAAAAAGGAACGCTATTTACTTGCGTAAAAGGCTTTCCTTTTCGTTTTTTATTCATTTAGAATTTCAGGGCTATTTCCTTTGCTCTCGCAATGGCATTTTGTTTAATTTCTTCCGCCCGGTCAGGAAATTGATTGTGCCCTTCGACAAATAAACCTTCAAAAGAAGGAACACCAAAGAAATTCATGATTACTCCAATATAACGGTGCCCCATCTCCAATTCCTTGGCCGGGCCTTCCGAATAAATCCCTCCGCGCGCCTGGATATGCAGTGCTTTCTTGTCTGTGAGCAAACCGACCGGACCTTGCTCTGTATAATTAAATGTCTTTCCTGCTGTACAGATGGAGTCAATATAAGCCTTCATAACCGGTGGAAACAAAAAATTCCAAAGCGGCGTCACAAAAACATATTTGTCCGCGGCAACAAATTGCTCGGTCAGTTCGGATAGCCGCCGAACCTTGGATTGCTCATTCTCAGACAGCTGATCAAACGTTGAACCGGTTCTTAGCTTTCCCCACCCGCTGAATACATCAGCATCAATCTGAGGAATATTTTCTTTGTATAGATCCAAGTGGATGACTTCATCACTTGGATTTGCATCTCTATAGGATTCAATAAATGCCTTTCCTGCAGTCATGCTGTAGGATTGTGTTTCATCATGAGGGTGGGCAGTGATATAAAGTATAGTTGCCATAGGTTATCCCTTCCTTTGCAGTTTGATTTTCTTAGTTAATATGATGCAAAGGAGGGAATCCCATACCCACAACATGAAGTTTAGGACAATTTGGTATCCAGCGGTTTCAGTTTGGCTTCAATCTCTTGGCGCTTCGGTTCGAGGAAAGGAGGCAATGCCAATGATTCACCAAGATGTTCAAGGTCCTCATCCGTAGCAAAGCCTGGACCATCCGTCGCTAATTCAAATAAAATCCCATTAAGCTCTCTGAAATATAACGACTTAAAATAGTACCGGTCTACAAAATCCGAATTTGGAATTCGGGCGCCCTGTATTTTATTGATCCATTGTCTGAGTTCCTCTTCATCATTCACACGGAACGCCACATGATGAACTCCTCCTCTTCCCAGCCGTTCAGGAGGCAAGTCCTTTCGCTCTTCAATATGAAGTTCTGCACCCGTACCGCCCTCTCCCGTTTCGTACACGAGAATGTCCGGCTGACCAGGTACTTGAGAGGCATAAGCTCCTTTTTTTCTGAATCCTAAAATTTCAGTGATGACTTCCTCGGTTAATTCTCTTGTACGAACCGTCAGCATGACCGGCCCAAGACCGATAATTCCGAAGTCCTTTGGAACAGCGCTTTTTTCCCATGGCACACCGCCCGCTACGCCACTATTCGTTTCGTCTGAAACAAGACGCAGGCGCTGTCCTTCTTCATCTTTAAAAGCTAATGACAGCCGGCGGAACCGTTCCGACAATTCCTCATGTTCGACCTTCTTCTCTTCGAACCGTGTTTTCCAGTATTGCAGCGCTTCATTGTTCTTTACGCGAAGGGATATTTCTGAAATGCTATTAGCGCCATCATGATTCCTTCCTGCTTTGGGGATTTCGAAAAACGTTAATTCAGTTCCTGCATTCCCTTTTTCATCGCCATAGAACAGATGATACACAGAGGTGTCATCCTGATTGACGGTTTTCTTGATCAGCCGCATTCCAAGGACTTTCGTATAAAACTCATAATTTTTCCCCGCTAATGCCGTGATGGCTGAGACGTGGTGTATTCCTTTTAGTTCCATAATGCCTCCTATTAATACATTTTTCGTTACTCTTCCTTTTATTTAGTATCATACCCTTTTATCCCTCAAACTCAAATAAAAAAGGCAGCATTACAATGAGTAATGCTGCCTGGCAAATATCAGTTGCTATTTCCTTTTTGCTCGTTATTGAAGTCCATCGCCTGAGCCAGTGTAGAAGAGATGGAAACCCTGTCAAAGGATAAGCCGAGCTGAACTGCAGTTGCAGCGATTTCTGGACGGATACCTGAAAGGGTAGTCTTCACACCGACGAGATCAAGTGCATCAATAAGCTGGAAGATCTCATGAGCTACCATAGTATCAATCATCACAACACCCGATAAATCAATAAAGAGATGGCCAATTCCCTTTTGGACACATTGATTTAGTGTATTCTCCAGAATAAACTTCGCACGGGCCGTGTCAATATCGCCAACAAGCGGCAGTAAAGCGGTATCGTTATTTAATGAGATGACAGGTGAACTCAATTCATTCAGTAATTCTTGCTGTGCTTTCAGCCGATTGATGGAATATTTATGGGTCTCCTCAATGAATTGAAGCATGACATTGTCAAAAACCTTGATCATCACCCGATTCCATTCTTCGATCTGCAACTGTTCGATGTCTTCTGGATGAATCGATACGAACTCGTTGATATAATCAAGATACTGCTGCCGTACCCTCATGAATTCTTTTATGATGTAATGAATGGGTGTTTTTAAATGTTCATTGTCTTTTGCAATTTTAATAATCCACTCATCAAAATCTTTAAAAAAGGCGTTTTCATCTTTTACAAGCACTTCACATAAATGAATATGAAATTCATAATTTTGTTCTTTCAGCGTCTTTATAACTGCGGGATCATTGGAACTGTATACTCCAGCCGTGCCTGACTTATCAAGGGAATCATACCATTCCTCGGTCAAATTTCTGGCTCTATTCAGAAGAAATTGATGCAATTCTTGATTTATGTCCATCTCTATAAACTCCTCAATTAAGATTAAGTATCATGAAAATGGATGGCTATATTTTTTGAAAGCCTTCTTCAACTAAATAGTCATGTGCTTCTTTATAGGATTCAAAAGCAGCTTCTAAATTTAAGCCCGCATATATATTCCATAGTTCATCTTCATGAACGAGCAGGAGCTTTTCGTGGTCTACTCCTCCAATCCAATTTTCTTTTTCCGGTTCTGAAGGATTAGGCTCCTCTTCTGAATTACCCTTTTCTTCTAATAAATAGTTCATTGATTTCTGTACGAGGTTAATCAGCTCGTCAGCCGAATAATCCCGGATGTTGACCATGCCTTTTTCATTCTTCTTGCCTCTAGGCAGATGTCCAGCATAAACAAAACCGTTCCCGTTCGGATGCAGATGCTGTATAACAATTTTTTTGTCGCGATTGCTCTCCTCGAGATGGTAATTTATGCGCCCAAGGGAAATATCTTTCCTTGTTAATTGAGGGAAGTTTTCTTCAATAATATTTATTTTTTCTGAAAATGTAAGCATTGTCAGCCTCTTTCTTTTCTACTAATTTTCCTGTGATTATATCATATCTGCTAGTACAAAAGTAGATATACCCTTAACAATACGAGTGTCAGGGCAAAAGAAAAAACACCGTAATCACGGTGTTTATTTTATTTATGTCTGTTTAACTCTGAGGTGATAGCGTCCATCGCTGCGTCGATATTAGCGTATGACTCAATCTCGGGGTTATCGGAATATTGTATTTTAAAAACATGGTCGGATTTACTGTAGCTTATTGAGATTAATGGGATACTATTTTGACTTAGCGTATGGGTTACATCTGATTCGATGTATTGTTTCGTTTTTAGATCGAGCAGCATGTCCTGAATTTTTGATTGATTCATGGTCATCAATCCCCTTTCCATTATGGGGGGAGCTCAAAATAGCTATATTGCCCAAATAATTTTTTATTATTTCTATATAGAATAACATATGTCAGGTTTAATTCATACCCCGAACGGGAATTGTAATGGTTTTGCAATATCCATCACTATCACTTTTTATTAATAGACACAAAAAAGACACAAAATTATACTCCTTTTTCTCATTCTTTACACTTGGGAAAACAGGTGTAAACTTTAATCTGAATTTCACAGTAAACCACCCTGTTTTTCCCAATACCGAAGTACTGCCCCTGTGCTATGATAAATCCAAGGGCGCCCCCTACACAGAATTTTAGGAGGGTATTTTATGAAAAAAGGTTTGATTGCAGTACTATCGGCTGGTTTACTATTCAGTTCAGCCTATCAGGCAGCAGCAGCTAATGAGCCTGGAACAAAAGCTCAAAAACTGGTTCTTCATGAGAATGACAAAACCGTTACCTCTCAGGTTCAAGTTACTCGATCAAAAGAAAATTCTGTTCCATCCTTTATTTCAGGCAAACTTTCCAAAGGTACATACCTTTCCAAGAAAGAAATCCTTGCCTTTCTAGACAGCAATAAACAACTCTTTCCGTTTGAAGCATCAAAGCATCTCACTCTAGTAAAACAAGAAAAAGATGATTTAGGTATGACACACTATGTGTTTAACCAGTCGATCAACGGTGTTCCAATTGATGGAGCAACGTTCATCGTTCATACGGACAAGCAAGGAAAAATTACTGCAATCAATGGAGACGTCCATTCCAACCTTCCTAAAAATTTTAAAGCTACTAAAAAGCTGACAAAGGCGAACGCCATAAAAGCTGCTTGGAAGCATATAGGTGAACAGCCAAAAAAAGAAAACCTCAAGCCGCTTGCCTTTAAAGGTGCAAAGATAAGTGATACGGTCGAAAAGTCCAAACTTGTCATGTTTAAAGACGGAGATAAATTCAAACTTGCCTACCGTGTTGCCCTTCAATTCATCGATCCTTATCCTGCAAACTGGCAAGTCTACGTTGATGCAGCCAATGGAGATGTCCTTAAGAGCTTTAACGCTGTAAATAACGATGGACCGACCACCGGTTCTGGATACGGTGTCCTCGGTGACAGCAAAACGTTAAACACCTATCTATCTGCTGGCTATTATTACTTATTTGACACCACGAAACCGATGAATGGTGTCATCGAAACCTACACGGCTCAAAATGGGTCAAGCCTTCCAGGAGCGTATTCTGTGGATTCCAACAACGCTTGGACTTCATCTTCACAAGGTGCAGATGTTGATGCGAACTACTATGCCGGCAAAGTTTATGATTATTATTTAAATACTCATGGACGCAACAGCTTTGATAATGCAGGTGCATCCATTAGTTCTACCGTTCATTACAGCTATAAATACAACAACGCATTCTGGAATGGATCACAGATGGTATACGGTGATGGCGATGGCGTTCAGTTCCGTCCATTGTCCGGTGCACTTGATGTTGTTGCCCATGAATTAACGCATGCGGTAACAGAACGAACGGCAGGACTCAATTATTCCTATCAATCAGGAGCATTAAATGAATCCATGTCAGACGTGTTCGGATATTTCCTTGATCCAAACGACTGGCTGATGGGTGAAGATGTATATACTCCTGGAACAGCTGGAGATGGCCTCCGCAGCCTCTCAAATCCAAAGCTCTATGGTCAGCCTGACAATATGAGCGGATATGTCAACACTTCAAGTGATAATGGCGGAGTGCATACGAACAGCGGTATCCCTAACAAAGCTGCTTATAACACGATCACTGCGATCGGAAAAGCTAAAGCAGAGAAAATTTACTACAGAGCACTGACTCGCTATATGACGCCGACTACTAACTTCAGCGGAGCACGTGCTGCACTATTAAGCGCTGCTGCTGATCTGTATGGCAGCACAAGCGCTGAATACACAGCAGTAAAAACAGCGTGGACAAATGTTGGAGTGAACTAATAAAACAATAAGAGCCCGCCGGTTTCCTAGATCCTGGGAAGCCGGCGGGCTTTTTTATGTTTTCAGTTTGAATAGAAGGGTACATTGTATCAAAAAGAATCGAACAGAAGGAGAGTAGAATCAATAATGTCCATAAAAGCACTCGTTATTAACTGTACCTTAAACAAGAGCAACCAAACATCAAATACAAGAGCGCTCATTGATGAATCGGTTAAAATTTTTGATGAAAAAGAAATTGAAACAGAATTCGTTACTCTTGCAGACTATAACATTGAATACGGAGTAACAGGAGATGCCATCAGCGACAATGATGAATGGCCGATTATTTTCGAAAAAGTAAAGGAAGCTGATATTTTAATTATTGGTTCTCCGATCTGGCTAGGACAGCAGAGCAGCCTTACAACAGTATTAATTGAAAGGCTGTATGGGGCAAGCAGCCAAACGAACGATAAAGGGCAATATCTCTTCTATAACAAAGTCGGCGGTGTCGTTGTAACAGGAAACGAAGACGGCGCCAAGCATGTCAGCCGTTCAGTGCTCTACGCTTTATCTCATATCGGATTTACAGTCCCTCCGAATGTAGATACGTATTGGGTCGGAGAAGCTGGCCCTGGTCCTTCTTATATCGAGTCCAAAGGCTATGAAAACGAATTTACGATGCAGCATTCCAAGATCATGGCGCATAACTTGATTCATTTTGCGAAATTGCTCAAGGAGCACCCTATTCCTGCAGAAGGAAACGTCATTGAACAAACCAATTAACGTATAAAAAAAAGCAGGCTGGACGGGTGTTACCCTTTCCCGCCTGCTTTTTTATTTTTCCTGTTCAAATCGAATCAGCGCAGCTTTTGCCCTGTCACGAAGAGAGACCAAGTCTCCCTCCACCTTGAGAATATTTTTCTTTTTTTGTTCTAACAGTTTTAATTGCTCTTCTACTGTCAATAATACTTTCTCAAGCTTTACTTTTTGCTGGCTCGTCCCTTTAAACTGTCTGTAATCATGTTTTTGAAGTTCTAAGGTGTCACTGAGTGTAATGAATTCCTGCAGCTCCGAAAGCGAAAAGCCCATCACTTCTTTTGCATTTGTGATCTTCTTTAAGAACTCCACATGCTCCTCTGAATATAGTCTTATTCCCCCCTCACTCCTCGGAGGTGAAGCCAGCAGGCCGATCTGTTCATAATAACGGATCGTCCGTTTTGTTAACCCGCTCTGCTTAGCCACATCATCTATTTTTAACCCATTCATTTTTCTTGCTCCTTTGCCAATAAAGTTCATATATACGAAAAATCGCTCTATATAAAAAATACCACAAAAGCATATTAAAAAGGAAATGTTTACGTTGACGTCAAGGTTAATATACTTTATAATTCTTGAGTAAACAATGCTATTACGTGATTTATTTTAACTTATATTAAAATAGAAAAAGGGGTTTTTAGGTATGAAACAAGAAGCTTTGAGTATCCAGGAACAGCCAAGCAAACAGCCTCTGGTCATATGGGTTATCTTCTTTGCCACCATTATTTCTTTTATGGGATTGGGTCTCGTGGATCCTATTTTGCCTGCCATCGCTCATCAGCTTAACGCTACTCCGAGCCAGGTCTCATTATTATTTTCCAGCTACAATTTGATTACCGGTATCGCTATGCTGATTACAGGCGTGGTTTCCAGCCGGGTTGGTATCAAGTGGACGTTATTGTCAGGAATATTATTGATTATCGTTTTTTCTGCTTTAGCCGGCTCCTCTAATGAGATTTCCCAAATCGTTGGTTTTCGCGGCGGTTGGGGGTTAGGAAACTCGTTATTCATCGCAACTGCTTTATCCGCCATTGTTGGTTTATCCATCGGAGGTACTGCAAAAGCCATTATTTTATATGAAGCAGCCATCGGATTGGGGATTTCCGTTGGGCCATTACTTGGTGGGGAGCTGGGATCGATTTCTTGGCGCGGACCTTTTTACGGCGTCAGCGTACTGATGGTGATCGCATTCTTTGCCTTATTGTTAAAAATGCCGCATGTACCTAAACCAAAAGTTAAAAGTTCTGTACTCGACCCGATTAAAGCATTGAAATATCCAGGACTTCTTAGACTGGGTCTAACCGCATTTCTTTATAACATTGGATTCTTTACTCTAATGGCCTATTCACCATTTGTTATGAATTTAGACGAACATGGCCTCGGCTATGTGTTCCTCGGATGGGGCTTATGCTTAGCCATAACTTCTGTATTCGTTGCACCAAAAATTCAGGCAAGATTCGGTACAGTAAAATCCATGTGTGCGATGCTGATCTTATTCGCATTGACACTGCTGGCTATGGGAATCTGGACAGAATCAAGCTTGGTGGTCATCGTAGCCGTTATCGTTGCCGGTCTTTTCCTTGGGACAAACAATACATTGATCACAACAGCTGTTATGCAGGTAGCACCGGTTGAGCGGGCAACAGCCTCGGCTGCCTACAGTTTTGTACGTTTCATCGGTGGTGCGATCGGACCATGGCTTGCCAATAAACTGGCTGAAACCTATTCACCACATGTACCATTTGTAACGGGCGCGATTTTTGTTCTATTCGCCATGCTGGTTGTTGCGTTTGGCCGTAAACATCTTGCTCATGTGGATTCAATTTCTCATTAAAGGAAAGGAAGGTCTCTACAATGTACAATAAAATTCTGATTGCCTTTGATGGTTCAGCTCCTTCTGCCCGCGCTCTTCAGCACGGAGTGGAACTGGCTCATAAGATGAATACTGAAATGGTTACAATTCTGCATGTAAATAAAAACCTTCCTTTGCAGGAACCGCTTCTTAACTTTGATCTGGATGAGATAATGGAAGAAGAGGACAAAGAACTATTGCAGCCTGCCATTCAGTATCTCTCTGAATCAGGAATTCCCTTTGAAACGCATGCCTATAACGGGGAGCCTTCTCAGATCATCACTTCGTATGCAAAAAAACACGAGTACGATGTCATTGTCATGGGGAGCACAGGTAAGGGGTTTATAAAAGAAGCCTTATTGGGAAGTGTCAGCCATCAGGTAGCTCATGCAGCAGAATGCCCGGTGATTATCGTTAAATAATAAAAAAATCGGTTCCCTTCAGATAGGGTACCGATTTTTTGTTGGATCCGGAATGCTCCAGATTTCGGTTTAAGCTGTCCAGCCAGGCTGATACAAATACTTTACGTTCCCCCCACCGCCCGGGACTATGAATCCGCGGAATGCTTTCTTATCCTCTTGCTTTACAAGAATCTCACGAAAGACAAAAAACTCTTCTTTAATAACGACGTATTCACTAAGATTCCCGCTGCGCAGATCAGAAAGAATTTCATTGGCCATTTGTTCGTTCAATCTGAATTCCTCCATTAAATAAGATTCCTTTATTAGTACACCATAACCTGGCCGGCTGTGTCCAATTCTTTTCAACACCTGATAAGGGGCTTTACATAAACTTACGTTTGAAACAAAGACTATGCAGAACTGCTATCTTCATTAAAGGCTGCTAAATACAGCTATTACGTCACCTCCATCAATAAAGCTGGACAAGAGTCCAAGCCATCTAAAATCGCAAGCCCAAAGAATTAGATAGTAAAAGAGGGTGTCAGGCACCATTATGTTAACAGTGCCTGACACCCTCTTCCATTTTTTTAATACAGCCGGTTCCTATAACCCTCATTTAAACCTTCTGCAACTTGCTCAGCACTCATATTCGGGAGATTCATATGATCTGCCAGCATTTGCGGAGCAGAAGGCAGCAACTCCTTCGATGACCATGATTCCGGATTCCAGAGCCCAGAGCGAATAAACGCCTTGGCACAATGGATATAGCACTCTTCTGCTTTTACGACAATACCAAACAAGGGTGATCTGCCATTGACCGCATTTTGTTCGAGAAGCTCACGATCCCGGCAGATAAAGGCTTGACCGTTTACTCTCAGAGTTTCTCCGAGCCCCGGGATCATAAAAAGCACACCTACGCCCGGATTCCCTAAAATATTTCCGGCGGAGTCTAACCTTTTGTTTCCTAGGCGTTCTGGAATAAATAAATGATGGTCATCAAGAACTGTCACAAACCCAGGTGCATCTCCACGAGGAGAAACATCACACTTCCCCTTTGAATCAGAAGTGGCCAGCGTTAAAAACGGAGACTTTGAAATAAACTCTCTGCAATGGCGGTCGAGTTGTGAAATTACCTTATTGGCCGCGCGAACACTGGGGGTTCCACAAAGAGAACGCAATTCTTCAAATTGTTCACCCGTTTTAATAACTCCCTTCAATTTCAGAACCATCACACCACACCCTTTTATGTAATATATATCCATCTTATCTTATCTCAGGACAAAATAAATAGCCTGAACTCCATTCATATGAGTCCAGGCTTTTTAGTTCAACATCAGCACAATCTCCTAGAAAAATCAGTTTGGATTCAAAAACGTTAATTCATACTCTGGTTTTCGATCTTCGTCTGGTTTTTTAGATGTTCCTGCTGCCAGCAATAGCGGCTGCTTCAGAACGGACTGGGTCATTGGCTTTGAAATAGGCTGTGCAACTTGATTCATATCCATTGTCCATCCCTCCTTACCAGTTTTCTAAATCTATTCCCGGTACTTACAAGCCTGAAACCTATTTATCTAATTTTTTTAATATTTTATTTTATGAATGTTTAACGTATTGGTTCATTGTACTATGATATGTTCATATAATATTCAGTTTCATCCTTTGTTTCACAGGGAAACTTCAGTTATAATTAGAAGTCGGAATCAACAACGCAATTTTGAAAGGAAGTTTTACATATGAAGAAAAGGTTAGTTTCAGGAGTTGCACTTGCATTAAGTCTGGCTCTTTTTGCCGGCTGTTCCAATGATGATCAAACCCAAAAAGAAAATACGTCTCATAAAACGGAAAAACATGAACATGAGGCACATAAAAAGAATGAACCGACGAAAAAAAACGATGATAAAAACACACCTTCTAATGAAAACAAAAAGAACGGCGAAAACAAGAATAATAACGGCAATGTAAGCCAGGATCCTGAACCGAAAAAAGATCAGGATAAGAAAAAAAATGAACCGGGTGAGCCTTCGCAGGGTCAGAATAAAAAGCCAAAACCGCCAGCTCAAAAGGACGACAGTGTCTCTGTTGTAGCCCATCCAGAAAGTATTCCGGTTCTAGTAAACAAACGTTCTAAACTGCCTGAAAACTACAAGCCGGCAGACCTTGTTTATCCTGATGTACCGTTTATTTTCAGTGAAAAGACCGAGAAACGCATGATGCGCAAGGCTGCTGCTGATGCGCTTGAAACCATGTTTGCTGCCGCGGAAAAAGAAGGTATCCACTTGACCGGAGTATCAGCATACCGTTCGCATGCTACACAAACAACGCTGTTCAATAATTATGCAAAACGCGATGGCTATGAAAAAGCAAGAACATACAGCGCACTTCCTGGAACAAGTGAACATGAAACAGGATTGGCGATTGATGTAGCTGGAGACGGCGGAAAGTGTCCTGCCCAAGATTGTTTTGGCGGCACACAAGAATCAAAATGGCTTGCTAAACATGTTTCAGAGTTCGGCTTTATTATTCGCTATCCCGAAGGAAAGGACTCCATTACCGGGTATAAGTACGAGCCTTGGCACATCCGTTTTGTAGGAAAATCTGTTGCACAAAAGATCATGGGCAAAGGAGAAACACTGGAAGAATACTTTAATGCCGTGCCCGTCTCTAATGGAAAATAAACAAAAAAAGTACCTAGCCGCCTGGCTGGTACTTTTTTGTTTATCGACACTTACTAAAAGTAATTATATTAATAAAAATCATCTTATGTTATACTAAAATTAGCGAGGTGAAGGTACACAATGAACACGTCCAAACTTTGTCCCAGGTTCGAAAAAGCAATGAATCTCTTGAGCCAGCGATGGACGGGCATGATTATTTATCTGCTTCTATCCGGCCCTCACCGTTTTTGTGCCATTGAATCAGCCATCGGAGTGAGCGGCAGGATTCTTTCTGAGAGATTAAAGGACCTTGAACAGCATGGTTTAGTAAAACGGGTGGTTATTCCAGAGACCCCTGTACGCATAGAGTATTCCCTTACTGAAAAAGGATTGGCGATCCAGCCGATCATGAGAGAAGTGGAAAATTGGTCTCAAAACTGGCTTGAAGCCTAAAAAAAGCAGCTCTCACATGTGAGAGCTGCTTTTTTACTTTATATAAATTAAAATTTGTTCCATACAATCGCTTCTTGGATCGGGAATCGGGCAGTCTGATGAGCTGTTTTAGCTGCTTTTCCTACAGATATCAGCATAACGGGAAGATACCTTTCCGGAATGCCAAACGCTTTTACGAGTTCATCGGCATTGAATCCACCCATTGCACATGTATCAAGTCCTTTTGCTTTTGCTGTAAGCATAAGCTGCATGGATGCGAGTGAGGCATTGCGGATGGCCTCATCACGAGCCATTTCCGGACGGGTTGCATAAGCATCTTTAATCTGGCTAACAAGTGCTGTTTTAATTTCCTCTGTCATAAATCCGCCATCAACGGCATCCTGATAAACTCTGTCAGCATTTTGGTCAGCTTCTAAATCACCAAGAATGGCAACAACAGCTGATGCTTGCACTACTTGTTCCTGATTATAAGCAATCGGAAGAAGCTGCTCTTTTGCTTGCTGATCATGGAACACAAGAAACTTCCAGTGCTGAAGGTTCCAAGAAGAGGGTGCTTTAGCTGCGTCCTCAAGGAGTTCTGTAATTTCTTCTGCTGACAGTTCTGCAGAAGGATCATATTTTCTTACTGAGTGACGTTCATTGATAACATCTGTGAAATCTCTGGTTGACATAAGATAACCTCCATTTAAACTCCATATATTCCATTGCCTGAAATTAAATTTTGCACAAAATAGAGAAACAATAAGTAATATACTTCTTTTTCTCAAGAGTGTCAACTTCCATAACCCATATGATAAAAAGCCTCCCCCGGTTTGGGAGAGACTCTTTATTTATAGTTGATTTGTATATTACGTTGAAACAGGGTTTCCCTTTATGCTTTCTTCTTGTTCTTTAAGATCCTCATCATCATTATCAATGATGGCTTTTGGCAGCCCGGAATGTTTGGCCCAGAAATAAATCAACAGAGAGCCGATAGCAATGATTATGAGATCCAATGGATTACTCAACACGCCTAGTCCGCCTCCAAAGGAACCGATATACGAAATGATAAGCATCATCACATAGTAGGCCACTAGCCACCATGATGATTTCAATTGCTGTGCAAGACTGACATCCTTCTTCGGTACATACTTCGAAAAGAGCAGGTAGATGACGAACATCAGAAGCTGTGAACCGATTAACCATGAAATCGTCTTCCAGCCGGACCAATATACGATATAGGTCGCGAAAATAAAGGAGAGAGGAGCAATAATACTCATCCCTTTAAGAGTAAATGGCTTGTGAAGATCCTTAGCGTTTAAGCGGAATGCCGCCGAAGAAATCGGAGCGATCGCATAGGAAAGGATCAAGGCAACTGAACACACATTTACGAGCGCGTTCCAAGATGGAAACGGCAGTGTCCAGAACACGGACAGCACGAAGGACAGCCATAATGACGGCCGAGGGATTCCTGTTTTTTCATGTACTCTTGAGAATACATTAAACAGTGTTCCTGTACGGCTCCATGCGTACACTAAACGGGATGTTGTGTTCATAAAGATATTTCCATTTCCTCCGGGTGAAATGACGGCATCAAGCACAACGATGGTCGCAAGCCATCCTAGTCCCAGCGCGACTGCTATATCTTTAAACGGCAGGGCGAATTCTTGCTGTATCTTTTGCCAGCCTCCACCAAGCACATCTGTAGGAATGGCACCGATAAACAGAACTTGCAGAAGAGTATAAATCACTGCGGCGAGAACGATACACACAATGAGAGCGATTGGAATATTCCGCTGAGGATTCTTTACTTCACCTGCAACAGATACGATCGGATGCAGCCCTAGATAGGCAAACATAACACCGCCTGTGGATATTGCGGCCTGGACACCTTGGAAACCAAATGGAGCGAATCCTTCAACCGAAAAGTTTCCGGATTTAAAATGGAAGGCTAACACGGTGATAATGGTGAGCGGGACAAAATATTTAAAGATCGAAATGATAATGTTCGATTTTGTAAAAGTTTTAACACTCCAGTAGTTCAACAGGAAAAACACACAAAGCAAACCGAACTGTACGAGCCAGCCTGTGATCGTCGGTGAGTCAGACCCTGCTTTCGTAAGCCCTGGAAACCAGTAAGCGATATACTGTCTGACAGCTGTTACTTCTATTGAAATCAAACTTGTGTAAGCAACGATAGTAATAAAGGATATGAGATATCCTACCAGCGGTCCATGCGAATACACCGGATACCTTAAAATCCCCCCTGTACGCGGAAGGGCTGCACCCAGTTCAGCATAGACAAGCCCGATCAGCAGAACGATGACTCCTCCGATAATCCAGGAAATACTCCCGAGTGGTCCTGCTTTGGAAGCAACATTACTTACTGCAAACAGCCAAGCTGATCCAAAGATGGCTCCTAGTCCGATGAGTATAAGATCTAATAATGATATCGTTTTTTTAAATGGTCCTTGATCTGACATGAACTTCCTCCTTCAAAATTTCAAAATTCCTTAGTACTCTGCACTCCTCATTCTAATTATTTTTCGACGTATTTTGACAAATAATACATATAATTATCCGTATTTGCGGTTTATGAAACATATTTTTAATCTATATGCTTGCTAATCCACCTATCTGCTGCAAGCTTTTAGCTGTCAGAAGATAGTTCACCCCAATAGCATTGCCAAAATTAAAAACCATCCCTTAAATCGCTGCCCATTAGTTTCTTTCGTGCCTTTTCCTCATAAGTTGAACGTCTGACTTTTTTATTTGTAATAAACTTTTATCTATGTTAAGTTGGAAACTTTGTCTAATTACGGATTTAATGCTCAAATGATTTCATGACCAGCGGAAGGTGTTCACTTACATCACTGGCGAGCAATCCTCGTTCAGCATTTGTCTGTTCCCATAAATCAGCACTTGCTCCATGAAAATAAACTGCATTGGCTACAGCCGGCTTTACGTCTTTTTCTGAGGAAACGAAAGCCAGAAGCATTCCGGTAAGCGTGTCACCTGTTCCCCCTTTAGCCAGACCGGCGTTGCCTGTCGGATTGACAATGAGGCTGCCGTCAGGAAAGGCCAGCACCGTATATCTTCCTTTCAAAATAACGATTGCGTTCTGTTCCTGTGCATAGGCAAGAGCATACTGAAATCTGTTTTTTTGTATGTCACTGGCTGGTACGCCTGTCATTCTGCTGAATTCACCGGGATGCGGGGTTAGGATCACTAAACCTTTTCGCTTCGGGTACGTTCGTTTTTTTAGTGCTCCTGCATCGATGACCAGATGCAGATCCGTGTTCATTAAGTGCTGTAATGCCATGTCGGTTTTTTCAGCATCTGCCAGCCCTGGTCCGATCGCGCAGGCCTTTATCCCTTTTGGTACATCGCCCTCTCCCACAGCCTCTAGTCCGTCATGCTTGTACATCGCTTCTGGCAGCTGCCCCGCTAGAATCCCTGAGACAAAACGGCTCGTTCCTATCGTCAGTTTTCCAATGCCGCTTTTTAATGCGCCTTTTCCAGCCAGCAGCGCACTTCCTGGCATCTCATCAGATCCTGCAAGAAGAAGGCCCGTTCCAAACGTTCCTTTATGAGCACCGGCAAACCTCTTATGAAACGTTGACCGAACATTTTCTTCTGTCCAAACTTGCCAATTGGATTGCTGAGGCAAACCGATTGATAACACTCTGATGACACCAAAGAAATCTGTACTTCCTTCTAAAAACGCAGAGGGTTTAAAGCCATGCAGGCAAAAAGTAAATTCTGCTTGAAAGGCTTCATCTGTTTTTCCATGATCTGCAGAAACACCTGTAGGGAGATCCACCGCTATTTTCAGTGCTTGCTGCGAATTTGCCCATCTGACCTCTTGGGCAATCTTCCCTCTTAAGGGAGGAGAAGTTCCGACACCGAGCAGGGCGTCAATGATCACATCATATTTCCCTTCCCGTTCGGATACCTTCAGGCCGCAAGCCGTATAATAAGTAAAATGTTTGAACGCTGTTTCCGTGCCTGGTTTTCCATCTGGAAGGGCGAGCTCACAATGGAATCCGTTCTGCTGAAGGTATCTTGAGAGCACGATGCCGTCTCCTCCGTTATTGCCTTTACCCGCCATGACGAGGATACGGCTTTCTCTGGTTACCAGATCCGAGACGGCTTCATACAGAGCTTTTCCGGCATTCTCCATCAAGGTATACACATCCATGCCGCTATTTTGTGCTGTTTGATCGATTTTTTTAATTTCATCTCCTGTAAAGATATACATAGAATAGAGCCTCCTCAACGCCTAAAAATATTGCTTCCATAGTATCCTACCCTTTTCTGTGAGTTGATGAACAACTGTGTTTATCTGAAATCAGGCCATAAAGTTATCTGACTTTTCTAAAAGGTTCAATTATTTTGAGTTACGCTTAATTCCGCTCAAACAAGCAAGACTTTTCTCTCAAGATCACAACAAAAAAGACCTTCTCATCAGAAAAGGCCTTCGTTTTATTCTGTTGTACTCTCATTTTGAGGGGTTATGCTCTGTATTTGAGCACTGTTATCCTGCTGTGATGGCTGAGCATCACTTTGACCGCCATCTGTCCCATCGTCCTTATTTGTATCTTCTTCCTCAGGCGGCATTGGTTTTTCAGGCTTTGGTTCAGGTTTTGGCTTTGTCTGATCAGCAGGCTTTTCAGAAGGCTTCGGAATTTTAACGGGGTTTTCTTCCTCTTTTGCCGGTTTTTCCGGCTTTACCGGCATGTCTTTTTTCACTTTTCCTTTTTTCAAGCCTTTGTTATCTTTGGGTTTCTTTGCCTTTTTTTCCTTTGCTGGTTTTTGCTTCACCGGTTTTACTATACTTTCTTTCACCGGCTTTTCTTTCGCATTCGCGTAGGTTTTGCCGCTGTGAGCCGATATACTGGCAGGTCGCTGATCGGGAAAGAGCTTGTCTGTAGATATGACCTGCTCCAGCATGATATCCTTTTCCTGATTCGAAAGACTGTCGGTTGAAACAACCACATTAGATAATGTATTTAAAGGGTGCGATCCTGAATTTATTTTAGTTTTTGGCATATTTTCTTCCGTTTTCGCTTTGTCACCATGCGCAAAGCCAAGCCATACGCTCAGCAGTACAATTGGTATAGCAAGCGAGATGAGCTTATACATAATCTTCACCTTCCTCATTGCTAATTACCACAATGGCTACTATTATAAACCCAAAATGAATAAAGATGAAAAATCCGAATTTTAGAATAACTTGGGAAAATGAGATAGATTCCTGCTTAATAATCGCTATATTTTTAATACTACTTTCCCAACTTTCCTTTTTCCATTATATGCTACTATTTTCATATAACCTTCTTAAGGGGAGTTATCATGATATTACAAACAGAAAAGGCGTCTGAAGTCATTGAATTGCTCAGTCGATGGAACGTGAGTATGAGGGATCGAAATCTGGCAGTGGTCGAAGAATTAAATATTGAGGTGCAGGAACAAATCGATCCTGCCGGACTGGATCAGCAAGAACTGTTATGGCATTCGCTGCTGGAGATCCGGTATACACTCATCCAAAAAAACTTTGATGACACTGCAGTTCTATTGCAGCAGCTTGAACTGCTTCAAAGACAGTTATCCCCTGAAATGGCTTTCTACTATCACTTTTTCAAAGGCGTCTATGCCTACAGTATGAACCAGTACATAGAAGCTGTGGCCTGCTATTATGAAGCGGAAAGATTTATGGGCAGTATTGAAGATAAGATCGAAGTTGCCGAATTTTTTTATAAAGCGGCCACTGCCTATTATCACAGCAGGAAGTTTCTGCTTTCACTCAGCTATGCAAAACTGGCTAAAACCACGTATGAAGAAGTTTCAAAAAACGATCTCAGAAGTGCAGACTGCGAAAACATTCTAGGTCTCTGCTGTCTTAGTCTAAAACAGTACGAGCAGGCAGAAGAGCACTTTTTGGATTCACTGGATATCGCTGAGAAGTTTAAAGATGAAGAGCTTCTCAACTTTATACGCTATAACCTTGGATTCCTTTATTCTGAACAAAATTTGTCCGATATTGCCATTCGCCACCTTAGCGAACTGTACAGCAAGGAGTTTATCCCCCATAAACTATCCTTCCTGCTCGCACGGGAATACTTCAAAATGGAAGATAAAGAGAATGGTTTTTTTTATCTCCAGCAAGGCATGGACGTTTGCAGCACCATTCAGAATGAAGAGTATATTCACCACCTGCAAATTTTAAATGCCCAGTACTCTAATCTTCCCTCTGAGGAAATCGAGCAAGTTGTTACTGAGCATTTGAAATACTTTGAAGAACAGCAGTTATGGGGCTTTGTACAAGATTATACCGAAGCCATTGCTACGATTCTTCATCATGAAAAAAAGTTTGAGAAAGCCAGTACTTATTTTTATCAGGCGTACCGCGCTAAAACCAAAATTGAAGAAATGGGGTATTTACGATGAAAAAAGCAAAAATTTTACTGGGAACTTTTTTGGTTTTAACAGCCTTGATGGGTGCAGCTGCTGCTAATGGCAGCCTTCAAAGCGAGCACGGAGTAATCCGTGACACACCTACACACGTGTAAGATCAGAATTTGAGCTTGTCATAAAAAAGAGCCCGATCGGCTCTTTTTTTATGGGTTCAAATCATTATAAAGGAGATTTCTATGAAACCAGCACTTCCTTACGACGTAATCGAAGTAAATAACATGAAAGCCAGGGTCATTGCAAGCTTTCCAGATACTGTCGTGGCAGATTTCAAAGAATTTCAGGAGGTAGATCCACAGCACGAAAGGCAAGTCATCAAGCATAGTGCATATAAGATCGTGAAATTGAATCAGAATAAAAATAAATAATAAAGGGGCTGTCCAGAAAGTCGAAAATTGACCTTCAGGCAGCCCCTTTTTGGCTTGAAAAATCTTCAATGAAAAGTTATTTGAAGTGGAAGATGCGAGACTCCTCGAAAATGAACTTCACATTTTCTTCGTGCGATAAAAAGCTGCCGGAGCCTTCCTTGTCCTGCGGGACTAGCGTGACAGGTGAGACANCTTGCACCAAAAAGTAGGCGTTCACGCCGTTAAGGCTCACCGCACGCCCCGCGGAAAGCGAGCAGCCTGGAACGGAAATCAACAGCTTACAGACTTCTTGGACAGCCCCTTTTTTCATGTATTAATTGGTTGATAGCCCTCTCGCTTTAAAGACTGCATCAATTGTTTTTGCATTGCGGCCGCCATTGAGCTGCTGATCTGCCTGCTTGATCGCCCGTGCCCCGTCATTAAATGTTGCATTGGGTGTCAGTGACCAATGAGACTGCAAAATAATTTTTGTAGCAGCGTCCCTTCCAATAGCTCCTGCCAGCTCATATAGGGGCTGAGACCAAATCTCTCCATCCGCATGAACTTCCCCGGCAACATCCCTTGGGTATACTTTATTTTCATCCAGTCTTCTCAGACAAGGAGGGTTTGACGAAGAATAGGAGGTTGAATCCCATTCCGCAACACAAGCATGTCCAAATCCATCCCCTGTAACTGCATCCTCATAGGTTGCACCAAGATAGTCTCCAAAGCCCTCCCCCATAGATCCTCCTTCAAGGGAGTCCCCAAAACCTGGAACCTGATTGTCCTGAATAGAATGTCCATATTCGTGAGCGATGACTCCTGCATCCTCAGCATCATCCACCCCGCCAGAACCAAAGGTAAGATCCTTCTTCGTCGGGCTGTAAAAAGAGTTATCCTGTTTATACGTATTCACATTCGCTGTAATCGAACGGTTGTTGATGTTGGTAAAACCTAGCGATTGAATGTAGCGCTGCAAGGTATCAATATGATAGTAAGCCATTACATCTTCAAATTGATTATCCGAGCGAGTGTAATTGAATGTAAGGGTTGAACTTTTCGTCCTTGCTTTTGAGTTAATGGCAACATATTGGCCTGCCAGTTTTCCTGTTCCATCAAGACCCAATAATTGAACATTTTTAAGCTGGGCGTTCAATGCTGGTGAATCCGCATCATTATTGTCTGCCAGCCCTGCCGCACTTCCACTGGACTCCACCGGATTCGGTAGAAAAACCTGCCCTGAACCTGTTGCTTTTTGGTTAAGATCCTTTTTCTCTATTAATCTCCCATTGCCCGCATGGACGATCGCTTCCCAGGCCCCAAATGGTTCATTCGCATGAATCACGACTTTATACACAGGAATGGCTTTGCCGTTTTGAATCACATAGCCAAACGTGTTCTCTGTCGTGCCCCACTTACCTTTTCCTTTGTCATTGATATAGGCAGCAGCCTTTGTCTCAGCCTGCTCCTTTGTAAGCTTGTCCGGCGCACGTTCAACTGAGTTATATGGTGTATAATCTGAGACTATCAAACTGACATGTCCATCAAGTTCGACTGTCGCGGTAAGCTGCTTGGAGAAAACAGGTGAACCGTTTACCATCTGCTGATAACGCACATAGCTGCCGGCAGCTGTTGAAATGGTCGTAACATAGTCCAGGCCTGAGAGATCATTTGAAAGGTTGTACTTAGCGGCATTCCTTTTTAAAAAGTCATCTGCAGAAGATTTCGCGCTTAATGATTGAGCGTTTACAGCATTTCCTCTTAAAGCAGGGCTGTTTCCATGCTGAAAAGAAGGCATACTGACTGACAATAATATCACGGCCGCGGCCGCCAATGCCATGTTCCTCTTTTTCATTCACCTGTCTCCTCGCTATCATAATTTTCAGACAATTTAATTTTACTCCCGTAGGTGACATGCAAGCAATAGACTTATTTATCTATTTTATTGTAATACTGGATATTATTTGAATATATTTGCTATAATAATGGTTACAAAATCCTTATTCAAAAAAGCAATGATGAGAAAAGTAGAATCGTACTATTTTTACACAGAGAGCTTCGGCAGCTGAAAAGAAGCAAAAAATGACGGTTTGAAAATGGTCTCTGAGCTCTGTCCCGAACGCTTCTTTAAGCAAGTAGGCGGCAGCAAGTGGTGGCACTTGTTATCAAATCCACAGTATAAGAGTGTTTTTTATCCACTCCGTACTAGCTGAGGTGACAGGCGCAAGCCTCTCATGAATGAAGGTGGTACCACGGGAAGATCAGCCCCGTCCTTATCTATATTTAGATATGGACGGTTTTTTTAATGTCTAAGCATGCAATCCAACAGTTTAGCCAATTCTGATATAACTGAACTCTAAATTGAGGAGAATGACTAATGGCGATTTTTATTGGAGGAGCCTGGCCCTATGCGAATGGCTCACTGCACACTGGTCACATTTCAAGTCTGCTGCCTGGAGATCTGTTAGCCCGCTATTACCGCCTAAAGAGAGAGAACGTATTATACGTTTCAGGCAGTGACTGCAACGGGACACCGATTACTATCCGGGCAAGGCAGGAAAACATTTCACCGCAGGAAGTAGCGGACCGCTATCATACCGAATTTCAGGATTGCTTCACCAGGCTCGGTTTCTCGTACGACTGTTACACAAGAACGGACCACCCCCAACATCATGAGGTCGTTCAGAAGATTTTTCTTACTTTATTAAACAACGGATATATCTATAAAAAAGAAATGGAGCAAGCGTATTGTGAAACCTACGATCAGTTTCTGCCTGACCGTTATGTTGAGGGTACATGCCCCGTATGCGGAAAACAGGCGCGAGGAGATCAGTGCGACTATTGTTCTACCATCCTTGATCCTGCTGATCTGCTGGACCGGACATGTAAGCTATGCGGCCAGCCGCCCGTGTTCAAGCTCACTGAGCATTTCTATTTTGCGCTTCGTCAGTTTCAGGAAAAGCTGGAAAGAGATGTTGAACGAGCAGAGCAGAAACAATCCTGGCGGCAGAATGCCATTCAGTTGACTAAGCGCTATCTACAAGAAGGATTGATCGACCGTGCCGTTTCACGTGACTTGCCTATTGGAGTAAGTATCCCGATTGAGGGCTATGAAGACAAAAAGGTGTATGTCTGGATTGAAGCGGTGTCAGGCTATCTTTCTGCCAGCCAATTATGGTCACAGGAGACTGGCAATGATGATTCGCTCTTTTGGAAGGAAGACACGATCACGTATTATGTCCATGGCAAGGATAACATTCCGTTCCACACCATCATCTGGCCTGCCATCCTGCACGGAACTCAAAATCCCGCCCTTCCCCGTCACATTGTTTCGAATGAATATTTGACACTGGAGAAGAAAAAATTATCCACGAGTAAAAATTGGGCGGTCTGGGTTCCAGACATTCTGGAGAGGTACCATCCGGATTCGATCCGCTACTTCCTAACGATCAATGCACCCGAAAACCGAGATACTGATTTTTCATGGAGAGAGTTCATCTATAGCCATAACGGCGAACTGCTTGGCGCCTACGGCAATTTTGTGAACCGGACACTTAAATTTATTGAAAAATATTACGGGGGGCTCTTGCCAAAGAGTAGAGTTGATCGTATCGCAGAATCCCTTTTACCTCCTCTTTACCAAAAGACAGGCCGTTTGATTGAAGAGTCCCGTTTTAAAGAAGCACTTGAAGAAATTTTCGCTTACATCCGTTCGGCGAATAAATATTTTGATGAACAGCAGCCTTGGAAACAAATTAATGAGAACCCTGCTGGCTGTGAGACAACAATGGCTACCTGTGTTGCCATTATCGCTAATCTCGCGCAGCTGCTGGAACCATTCCTTCCTTTTTCGAGCAAAGAAGTCCAGCAGGCACTTGGAATGAAAGAATCATCGTGGAAGGTGATTTATCCGGATCGAATTCAGCTTTCAGGTGTAAAGCCGCTGTTTGAGCGGATTGATATTAAACAGATCGACGAGGAACTAAAGCGCTTGGGTAATCCTTCTTGATCCTTACAAAATGAAAGGACGAAACACCCGAACCTGGGGTTCGTCCTTCTTTTTACTTTACATCACCTTTTTATCCAACTGGCTGGCTGATTCATCCATAACCGGGTGCTTCCAGAGAATTATCCCCCCGATCAAATACAACAAAGAGGTAAGATAAAACAATGAGCCGATGGTTAGAAAATCAATAATGTATCCTGTCATGATGACAGCAAGTGCTGCCCAAATAGACGTCCATAAATGATAGTGGCCCACCTTTTTACCGGCATTGCTTCTTTCCGTGTGGCGGGATAGGGCTGTTTTTTCTGTTGTTTTCTGAAATGCTCCCAAAAGGCCCATAACTATCTGAATAACATAAACATGCCAGGTCTCAGATAGGACTGGAACCAGCAGCATGACCACCGCCATTCCCCATGCATAGATCAGCAGCAGTATACGGTCACCAAACCTGTCACTCCACTTGCCAATGAACGGATGAAATAAGGCGGAAGATAAAGCAAACAGACCATAGGCCCAGCCGAATTGAGAATAGCTGTCACCCAGATTGCGGAGAAGCAGCAGATAAAAAGGAAATACGATGCTGCTTGCCGTCATCATGACGCTTTGTGATCGTATGAGCTGTTTATAGGTCATCTCCGTACTCCTTATAAAAGTAGTTCATGAACATTTCGGACGGATCATACTTTCTTTTCAGTGCAAAGAATTCCTGCGTATGCGGATAGGCACGTTCCAGCTGGCTTTGGCTGGCGAAAGGGTAATAAGGCAGATAATAGCTGCCTCCATGATCGAGTGTAATATTAATGAGCTTGCGGACTACTCTTTTAGTATCAGCAGTGCCTTTCTTGCTTTTCTCCTGATTGATCAGCCAAACAAGGGCAAACATATCCTTTTTCGCATACGTCATCATCGCCTGCTGGTCTTGATCAACATAGCGTATCGTAATATTCAGCACATTCAGATCTTCTTTAGTAAGAACTGCCTTTAAGTCATCCACATAAGAAGAGAATTCATCCACTGGAACAAAATATTCCTGCAGGATCTCTGTCCTGTTTTGGCTGTCATATTCCATAAATTCACTGTCTGAACGCATAACATTATTCCGTGTCTCCACTTTTCCATTTTGCTTCAGAAAATAGTTTTTCTGAGTTTTCCATAATAATTCCTTGCCCCAGCTGCTGTACCGTGACGTTCCGAGCAATACTTTAGGCAGCACGACATTTCCATCGTTCCTAAGCGGCTCATTTTTTGTTGATTTTTGATTCTGCAGCAACCGGTAATTGGTAACGTACATCTCTTTAAAAAACGAAGGATCGGGTGCGATGGACAGGCGGGCCATATGCATACGGATGTTAGGATCATGCTTGACCTTTCTTTTAAAATAGTCCGTATACTCACTGTAGTCCATCGCGATTACTTCATTTTCATACCATTCATCCTGTGCTAATTTAAGTGTTACATCTAGTATGACGCCAAATAAACCATAACCCCCATTCACAAGTTCAAACAGCTCATGATTTTGTTTTCTGCTGACATTAATAATAGTCCCATCTGCTTTTAACAGCCGCAAAGACTCTACCGTATCAATTAAAGAACCATACCTTATATCTCTCCCATGTACATTGACACTGATCGAACCGCCAACGGTGAAAATATTTTGGGACTGCATCACTTGAACGGCGAGTCCATTTCCATGTATATAACGCTGGATATCGTTCCATGTTGCTCCGCTCTGAACAGTAATTCTTTTTTTATCAGGCTGAAAATTCAGTACCCTATTGTATGTTTTCATATCAAGCATAATAGAGTCTGGGAAGTACGTTTGCCCTCCCTGGCTGTGCTGCATGCCCGCAATGGATATCTTTTCACCTGATTCCGACGCATCCTTAATCCATTTCTGAAGTTCTTTCTGTGATGTGCTCCGTCTGATTTCCTTTACTTTTGTCGGCAATAAACGTGCCGCATCTTCCACGGTTTTAGATTCCTGCCGATGTTTGTATGCAGCAAATGACGCCGTCCAGCCGACAATGAAAATCAGCAAGAAAACAGCTAAAATAATATTTCTCTTCATAAAATAATCCTTCCTATCCACTGTTCCTTCGTCCGCGTTTATGTTACCAAATTAACCCATATGTGTATATAGTTGTTTTCACCTAGACAGATTGGTAACAGCCAAAACAAAACGGGTGGATTTCTCCACCCGTTTTCCAATCTTATTTAGGAGCTTTTCATCTTTATTTCCGGAAGCTTTTTCACTGGTTGTTTCTTTTATCCCAACCTCTAAACCTATGACCGCGTATAGAATGGCTGCAGCTGTAACAGACAGCCATAGGAAGGTATGTAAACCGAGTCCATGATCACCAGCAAAACCTCAGAACATAACTTCAGTAAAAAACCCCATTCGGCTTAAACGAATGGGGTTTTACTCTTTTTCTTGAATGTTGTTCAGTATTTTACCAAGGCTTCTCTTCAAGTTTTTCAGTTCATCGTCTTCCATCTTTATGTTTTCAAGCAGTGCACCGGGAATACATGCTGCTTTCTCACGCAGCCCTTCCCCTCTTTCCGTCAAGGAGACCATCACACTTCGCTCATCCTGCTTGGAACGGTTCCTCATGATCAGTCTATGAGCTTCCATTCTTTTCAGCATTGGTGTCAGGGTACCCGAATCGAGGAACAGCTTCTCACCAAGATCTTTCACGGCTAGCTCTTTCTTTTCCCATAGTACGAGCAGGACCAGGTATTGCGGGTAGGTGACGTCGAGCTCCTCCAGCAATGGACGGTACTGCTTCGTGATTTCACGGGCAGCCGCATACACCATAAAACAGATCTGGTTTTCCAGTTTCAATGGGTCGTTACTCATTTTTCTTCGCCTCCTCTCACTTCATAATCCTATTTCCACTATATTTCAACCAAACATTACCGTCAAATTAAATTGTTAACAATTTAATTTTTGACAAACAAATCACTTCATGTTAAATTGATATCAAGTAATTAAATTGTGCACAATATAAATCAAAAGGGAGAGATCATGCATGAAATCTTTATACACAGCAAAAGCAACCGCAGACGGCGGACGACAAGGTAAAGTTAAATCCAGTGACAGCACTCTTGATTTTTCACTATCCATGCCAAAAGCACTTGGCGGAAAAGAAGAAGCAGGTGCTACCAACCCTGAACAATTATTCGCTGCAGGTTACGCAGCCTGCTTTGACAGTGCTCTTCAGCTTGTAGCCCGCCAGGCAAGAAAACGAGTTGAATCCAATGTTACCGCAGAAGTAAGCATCGGCAAAGATACCGATGGAGGCTTTGGTTTAGCAGTTGCTTTACATGCTGCCATTAAGGGAGCCAGTCAGGAAGAAGCCCAGCAGCTGATCGAACAGGCTCACCAAGTTTGTCCATATTCAAAAGCAACCCGCGGAAACATTGAAGTGACTCTTCATGTTACAGCTGTATAATGAATGCAAGAAGCCAGTCTCATGATCCGGGACTGGTTTTTGCTTAGGCAAATGGGATGACTTTTTACAGAGTGTCCGTTATAGTAGGTTCACTCTAACTAAACAAAAATGGGAGGAAAAAATGATGAGCCCTATCACAGTTTCAGCCACGCTTACAGCAAAACCTGGACGTGAAGAAGAAGCGCAGAACGTACTTCTTGAAGTATTGAAGCATTCGAGAAACGAGGAAGGATGCTTACACTATAACCTTCATCAATCGCAGGATGATCCAAAAGTTTTTATGCTGTATGAATTATGGAAAGGTCAGAATGCAATCGACAGTCATATTGAATCGGCACATTATCAGACTTACAGAACAAACATTGAGCCCCTGATTGATGTACGCAATGTCCAAAAATGGAATCAGATCGGTTAAAAACGGGGTGCCTGGCACCTCGTTTTTCCTATTCATTATTCACATTTGCGTTTTAAAGCAGTGATTTTGCTGCATACATAAGGTAACAGTATTTTTAACAGAAAGGATGCTTTCTCTTGATATCCTTAAGTATATTAGATCAAGTTCCTGTTCCAAAAGGGCAGACTGCTGCAGAGACATTGCAGCAAAGTATACAGCTCGCCCAGATTGCTGAAAAGCTTGGCTATCACCGGTATTGGTTTGCCGAGCATCACAGCACAAAGGGGCTGGCAAGCACGGCTCCTGAAATATTGATTGCCCATACCGCCGCACTCACCCAATCTATCCGGCTTGGTTCTGGCGGTGTCCTTTTGCCGCAATACAGTCCGTTTAAGGTTGCAGAAACCTTTCAGCAGCTGGAAGCTCTTTCGCCGGGCAGAATCGATCTTGGAGTGGGCCGGTCATCCGGCGGTACGATGAAAACGAGACTTGCTTTAACAGACAACATAAAGAAAAGCTTAACCGCATTTCCCCGGCAGCTCCAGGATCTATCGTATTACCTGACGAACTCCCTACCTTCTGATCATCCTTTTCATGGGATAAAAACTTCTCCTCAAGTCCCCTCACCGCCAGGCCTTTGGGAACTGGGAATGGGCGAAAACAGCGCCAGGCAGGCTGCCGAGCTTGGTATCGGTTATGTATTTGGGCATTTTATCAATCCCGAGAGGGGACAGGAAGCGTTTCAGACCTATCATGAAACCTTTCAGTCATCAGCCTTTTTCGAAAAACCGGCTGGTATCGCTGCGGTTTTTGTGATCTGCGGGGAAACGGATGAGCATGCTGAAGAACTAGCTTTAAGCCAGGACCTTTGGCTTCTCCGTGTTGAAAAGGGCCTGGACAGCCGGATACCGAACATTGAAGAATCAAAATCATACTCCTTCACACAGTTTGACCGGGAACAAATCAAAAAGAACAGAGAACGTATGGTGATCGGTTCTCCAGAGATCGTAAGAGACAAGCTTATATTACTTTCAGAACAGTATCAGACTGCTGAATTTATGATTTTGACAAATGTATTTTCTTTTGCAGAAAGAAAAAAATCGTATGAGAGATTGGCCCATCTATTTAAGTAGCTGCATGTTTATTGATTGGATAATAAATGACACAACAAAAAGGGGCTGTCCAAGAAGTCTGTAAGCTGTTGATTTCCGTTCCAGGCTGCTCGCTTTCCGCGGGGCATGCGGTGAGCCTCTTGGTGCAAGCACCGGCGGGAGTCTCACCTGTCACGCTAGTCCCGCAGGAGTCTCGCATCTTCCACTTCAATTAACTTTTCATTGAAGATTTTTCAAGCCAAAAAGGGGCTGCCTGAAGGTCAATTTTCGACTTTCTGGACAGCCCCTTTTTATTTTTATTTATAGATTTTCACACGGTCTTTAAGCGGCTGGAATTCTTTTTCGCCTGGTGCTGCCACAGGCTTGCCGAATGGCATTTGAGCGATAAGCTTCCAGTTTTCTGGCACATTCCATTCTTTTTTGACTTCTTCATCAATGATTGGGTTGTAGTGCTGAAGTGATGCACCGAATCCTTCATTCTCTAGTGCAGTCCAAACAACAAATTGGAGCATCCCTGAAGAATGGTTGGACCAGATTGGGAAATTGTCTGCATAAGCAGCGAATGCTTCTTGAAGTCCTTCCACTACTTTTTGGTCTTCGAAAAATAGGACGGTTCCGTATCCGCTTCCGAACGCGTTCATTTTTTCTTCTGTCGGAGAAAACTGATCTACCGGAACGATGGCACGAAGAGTTTCTTTCGTGATATTCCAAAGTTTATCGTGGTTTTCGCCAAGCAATACAACAACACGGGCACTTTGTGAATTAAAAGAAGATGGTGTGTATTTTACCGCATGATTGATGATTTCCTGAATTCTTTCATCAGAAACAACGGCTTCTTTTCTGATTCCATAATAAGAGCGTCTCTCTTGAACTGAAGTTAAAAAATCTTTTGCCATGTTAATTTCCCTCCACTAAACGACCATTTTTATTGTTTATTACTTTATGTAAGTTAGTATAAATAATATATTTCATTACGTCAAGTGCTAACTTTCAGTAAAATAAGCGATTCATTGTGGTTAATCTTCAGCCATAGCGGGAATTCATTTTAAAAGTGTACTGAGGAGGCAAATCGAAATGAGTACGTTTGAGGTGAAAACCTATTATTTTGAAGATGATGGATTCATTCCTAATCACCCAGATTGGCCGGTATTGTTCTACGAAGGGGTTTTAGCCGAACGATCTTATCAAGCCGAACAGATTTTTAATGAGAACAACTGGCTAAACAGCTGGCGGAACGGCATTTTCGACTATCATCATTATCACAGCAACACTCATGAGGTATTAGGTGTCATATCGGGATTTGCGACAGTTAAGATTGGTGGAAAATCCGGACAAGAGCTGCAGATTCATGCTGGTGATGTCATCGTTTTGCCAGCTGGAACCGGGCATATTAACATGGAATCCAGCGCGGATTTTCAAGTGGCTGGTGCTTACCCCAACGGAATGGATTATAATCTGATGCGCGGAGTCGACGGTGAACGCCCTACGACTCTAGAAGAAATACGTAATGTTCCTCTCCCTGAAACCGATCCTGTTTTCGGTACGGATGGACCTTTGCTTCAGCATTGGAACAGAAAATAAGAACAGCCCGAATCTTTGTTGATTCGGGCTGTCATTATGCCAAGGATTCAGGAGGCAGACCAGGTTCTTTCCCGCCGTCTGGTGCATCGAATTTTTGTTTTGTCCGTACCAGTGAAATGACGGCAATGATAAGGCCGCCTGAGGTATCCGCAATAAGATCCACCATCGTATCGCTGTTTCCCCCGCCCTGCAGCGTCATAGCAAAGATCTGATCCATACTGAACTCATACATCTCCCAGATGACTCCGCCAAGAACGGCAAATGAAAGAACGAACCAGAAGACAAGCCATGCTGAAATATGCGTGCCTCCTTCCCGATGAACGAGCCTTTCATAAAGAGCCACTGCAACGAAAGCCAGCAAAGCTCCGCTCAGTAAATGCAGAAACGTATCCCACCAGCCCAAACCATAAAAATGAAGAATGGAACCTAAATATTGTGATGCAAAAAGAAAAGCTAAATAGGAAAGCAATATGGGCAGGTTAAACTTTAATTTAGTAAACCGGGCAAGGACAAGCGGTATGGCTCCGCACAGAACTCCTCCTAATGCTACCTGATAGCTGTGAACCTCTCCTTTTGGAAAGTAATAAAAAAACAAGACCGCCATAAAAACCGTGTAGGCCAGACTAATCATAAGGACCGACTTTCGTTTCATTCATACACCTCATTTCCTGCTCATATAAATTATTGCCACCAAATCCAGAAATATGAATGTATCCTTTCGAGAACACAAAAAAGCCTGGAATCTCACTCTTATCATTCCAGGCCTGCTTATCACGTTTTTATTGTTTTGTCGTATCGATTTGTTCACGCAGTGGCTTAACCACATTCATATCAACATCATAGGTTTTTCCTTTATAGACGACTTTTGCGTTTTCGTCTCCCTCCTTGCCTGTGATCTTTACGCTTTTACTCTGAATAACAAAGCTTCCGTCTTTCTTTTCAACATGTTTGGCATCAACCATTTCTTTTTTTATCACAGGCTCGATCGTTTTTTTATATGCCGTTGATGCAGAATTCACGCCTTGTTTTCCTATGTTCATAATTTTGTCGGGGCTTACCCCAAATATGACAATAGCGATGATGGCAATAACTCCAAATATGAGGGCGGCACGCAGAGCAAGTTTAAACAATAACACAAACACGATGATTGCAAGCACCACCAGTATGACAAGCAGCAAGTGATCTTCAATCCAAGCCATGGCTAAGTCTTCCCTTCCTCTTTTACCAATGTTAATACCCGAATGATTAACAAAATAGACAAGGAAATAAATCCCTTTTTATGAAACGTTAGCTCTTTTTAGATTTGAGCGTTTTTTCACCTGTGAAACATAGCTGTGAAGAATCATTCCAACCATGATTAATGCCATGCCAAGCCATGATAAAGCGGAGGGCATCGGCAAGGATAACATCCATATTTCACCCATTGCCGCAAAGAGGACTTCCGCAGATTGGGTCGCCTCAACAGCCGCTAACTGCTGCATGTTCCCCCTGACAAGATCCGTGGCATAAAAGAACAGCACCGTGGCGATAACGCCGGAAGAAAGAGCTACAAGGGCGGATTGAAAGGTTTGGACTGCCGTTGGAGGCCCATCGGCCAGCCAGCCAATAAAAGCGAGAACGATCCAGAAAGGAAGACTGGCGAGCGTCATGCCAAGTACCCGCTGATAAGCATCCAACCGACCTCTGCATAACTCCATCATTTTTCGATTACCGAGCGGATAAGCAAACGAAGCGACTAACACAGGAAGTGCTCCTAACAGCACATCATTGAACGAAAGTGTTCTTGCCTGCTCCATCTGCATCAGGACAATGCCAAGAAGGATGATCAACGACATGGAGAGCCCCTTAAACGGAATCTTCCCTCTTACCGATTGAAGCCCTTGTGATGTTTGAACCTGTTCCTTAAAAAAAGGAACGAGAAGTGAGCCTGAGATAATGGTAATCTGCCACGTTCCGGCAATCAGCCATCCAGGTTCATAGGCTGCAGCAAAACAGATGGGAGCATAAAATAGGCCGAAGCCCACCAAACTCCATAACAGCCAGCTTTTCGGCTGTTCTTTCATGGTCTGCATCAGCTGGCCCAAGTTTCCCCTTAACATTACAATAATCAGCAGAAAGGGCACCATGAAAAAATAGCGAAGTGAAGCGCTCCAGATCCAGCTTCCTCCTGATAATTCCATTAAACGGTTTAGCACAAATGTAAAGGCAAAAAAGAAAGCAGAGCAAATTCCGACGATGACAGGCCGCATGGAGTACACCTCTCTCTTCATTTTTGAATCAGCAGTTCTCCGAGACTCAGCCAGTTTACTTCGGTCAGGAGAGCCGTTTTCTCACTATCTTTTTCTATGCAGGCATCAATGATTTGTTCATGCTGCTGTATTGAATTCACCCCTTTTACGGAGCCGAATTGGGCCATTTCTAAACGGCGGATCTTAGCGGTACTTACCTCCAGCGCTTTCACCAGCTCAGGATTTCCGGCTGCTGTTACAAACACCTGATGAAAATCTTCATCCGCTTGAATGGCGGCTATAACATTCCTTTCTTCCATAGCAGATCTCAGCTTTTGATTTTGTATTTTTAATTCTTTAACATCCTTTTCCTCCAGAAGTGGAACGGCAAGTCTGGCGGCTAATGCATGAAGTGCTGCAACGACGGTAAATGCATGGTTCGCTTCATCGTTATTTAACGGAGCGACTCTTGTCGCGGAACCCGGCATCGCTTCGACTAGTCCTTCATCTTCAAGTTTTTTTAGAGCCTCCCTTACCGGTGTCCGGCTGATGCCGAATAGCTCCGCAAGATCTTTGTCATGCAATCGTTCCTCAGGCTCCAGTTCTAATAAGAGTATTGCGTTCTTCAAATGATGATACACTTCTTCTCTTAATGATAATCGTCTAATTGGTTGAATGTTTTTCATAAAACCAATATATCGCATATCAATTGACAACTCAATAAAAAAACCAGTGCAAAAGCCACTGGTTTTGTTCTATTGAATTCTTTCCCGTTTGTACACAATTTCTCCATCATATACATCTCCCGTTGGCAGATAGCCTAGCCTCTTATATAGTACGGCTGCCCTCTGGTTCTCTTGATGGACCGTTAGCCGTGTTTCACGGGAATGAGGAAACCTCTCCTCAATCCAAGAAATCATCTCAATCATCGCTCTTTTTCCATATCCCTTCCCCTGATGCTTTTCATCAATAAGAAAACCATTGATCCAATACATGTTATCATTCTGCTCTTCAAATGCATGCATGATGAATCCTACCATCATTCCTTCTGCATAGATAGCAAACGGAAGGTACTCAACATCCTCGCCGTCCGGCTTAATATAGACTTTAGCCAGCGATACAGCGACAGAAGGCACGAAATGCTCCTGCTCTTTTTTCACTTTTAACAGCAGCGCTTCTTCCCAGTTGCCGCGATCGACAGGTTTTAACTCAAGCATGAAGTCTCCCTCCCGCTAGTTTACTATAAGGGTGCCAGGCACCCTTATAAAAAACGGCTCCGCCTATTAGGCAGAGCCGTTATTGCACTTATGCTGTTTTTCGGAACTTTCCTGAAATCCCGATCGCAAAAGAGATAATCGTTGTAATTAATAAAGCTTCTGTAATAGAGCTGAGAATCGTATTCAAAGACATAACGCTGTATATCTGTATAGAGACTCCGATCGGAACGCCTAGAAATAAAACGACAGAGCCAAATATTGCATTTTTTAAAGTAAACAGGAATGTACGGTGGGCCCAGTCCAATACTCGCAAGCTTAATACCCAGAAAATACTGATCAATGACCAGAATAACAAAATAGAAGCTATGAACGAGTGAGAAGTCAGCCCGAACAGAACGTGTTCTGAATAAAGATTGATATTCATAAAGACTTCAATTGTCTGATAAGCACCAACACCGAACAAAAGGATAAGATAGATCAAAGCGAACTCCATACCTTTATGCCCCCGGATTCTCCGTTTCAGTGAATTCATCATCTTTCCCCCAAAAAAATGACTTAATAGTTATCATCTTATCATACAAAAAAAGATTTAGATTTTAAACCTGTTTTTTAAAAATTTTTGCAAAATAACGTTAATTAGTAAAAATGTACTACTTTTTATTCCTTTTTAAACAAAGCTGTCCATAAATCCGGAACACCGAATGTTGAACTTCCTGCACCCATCACTTTCATCCTTCTAACCTCTACTGCCGTAAAGCTCCTGAAAATAGTTTTCAGCTTTTCCTCTGTATAGCCCAATCCGCCCATCACCGATTGCGCCCGGTACACCTCCCAGTCTGAAATTTCCGAGCCTCCCAAACTGCCGCCCATCACAAAACAAGTCACCGCAAAATGGCCGCCTGGTTTTAAAGCTCGGTTTACAAGTTCCACATAGGTCAGCCTGCGATGCGGGGCAAGGTGATGAAAACAGCCTGAATCATAGATGAAGTCATAGGATCCGTCCTCTATATCCAGATCAAAGATATTCTGATGAATAAAACGGACAGGAAGGTTTTGTTCCCGTGCCCGTTCCTCTCCCCAGTTTAAGGCTTCTTTCGACAGGTCCACCGCATCCACCCTGCAGCCTTTTTGGGCAAGATAAATCGCGTTCCTTCCCGGCCCACAGCCTAATTCAAGGGCTCTTCCTGGCTTTAAGTATCCTTTCTCGAAATATCCGACGAGGTTTTCATCAGGGACATTATGAAAAAAGGGAATCTTTTTCTCACGATCACGATAGAATTCATCCCAAAAAGGCACCGGGTCTCTCAATAAAGAATCCAGCATTTGCATGACATCTTCTTGATTTAAAATAATCTCTGATTGATTCAATGGACTTCTCCCCAAACTTCGTTAATTTCCTCACCTTGTCAATTTCTATACAAAGATTTAAAACCCTTCTTTCTCCATTTATCTCAGACCACAAACACAATCAAAACCTCACCTTCAAACGCCATGCATAGCTTTAATTCCGTTATTCATCTCTCGTTTAACACCCCTGTACTACCCGCTTTGTTTTCTTTAAATAGATACCTTAAAACGAATCAACGAACGGGTCGTTTTTACAAATACGAAAAAAAAAGAAAAAAGAAGAGCCCTAGACAGCTCTTCTTTTACTCTTCTATAAAAGTGTTTCTGCTCCATCAATATAGATTTCGGTTCCTGAAATATGGCTGGAACGTTCAGAGGCGAGGAATAAGACGAGATCAGCCACTTGTTTAGGTTCACCAGGCTTATGTTCAAGAGGCTGGTCTCCTTCCGGATAATCAACCGGAATCGCAATCTCCTTTACGGCTTCGGTAGCATTGGTATTTTGACCGATGTTGGTTTTAATGGCACCAGGACAGATCGCATTGACTCTTATCTTGTACCTGGCAAGTTCGAGAGCTGCCATTTTCATGAAGGCAACCTGAGCTGCTTTTGTAGAGCTGTAGGCTGCCATTCCAAATCCATGAAACGCCCGGTTCCCATTGATGGAACTGGTGATCACGATGCTTCCTCCAGCTTTCTTTAAATAGGGTATGGCATGCTTCACGGTTAAAAAAGTACCGTTTAAGTTGGTGCTGATGGTAGTGTTCCATTCTTCAAGTGATAACTTTTCAATGGGAGCGAGCGTCCCGTTAATTCCGGCGTTGGCAAAAAGGACATCCATCCTGCCCCACTTCTGCACTGCTTTCTCGATTCCACGCTGCACCTCACTCGGATCAGATACGTCCACTTCACAAGCTATTGCCTCTCCCCCTGTATTCCCGATTTCCTGTACCACTTCTTCCGCTCGTTCTTCTTTTATATCCATCACACAAACCTTCATGCCTTCCTTCGAGAAAGCAAGGGCTGACGCTCTTCCAATCCCTGAACCTCCGCCAGTAACAACTGCCACTTTTCCTGCTTCTTTTTGATAGATGCTCATAATAGTCCTCCTCTATATTTCTTATTAATATACCCAATTTATTTTGTTTTTTTGTTGGATAATTCTGAACCTTTCTGTGGTAAACTGATGTTGAGATTTACAACTCGCATATCGAAACGTTTCTATTACCAAGGAGGCAGTATTCAATGACCCCACTTACAAACGAACAATTGCTGGAGCTGGAGAGTAAACATTCTTTTTTATTTTTCTGGAATGAAACGAATACCGATTGCGGCAGCCCTGGGTTTGGCTTGATCCGGGACCGTGCACCGGGAGACCCTGATATGTGTTCCGTCGCCTCGGTCGGCTACGGGTTAACCGCTCTTGTCATCGGTGCAGAACGGGAATGGATTTCAAGAGATGCAGCTTACGAACGTGCCGATGGAACACTAAACACACTATTATTAAATGCTGAAGAGGTTAATGGCTTTTTTTATCACTTTCTCTCGATGGAAACTGGAAAAAGGGCCAGAAAATCAGAAGTATCCATCATCGACACAGCCATTGCTCTGTGCGGCGCAATGACAGCTGGAGAATATTTCGGTGGAAAGATTAAAGAAAAAACGCAGCAGCTTTATGAACGAGTGAACTGGGAATGGTATCGGAACCCTGAGACGAACCAGTTTTATATGGGTTATACTCCTGAACGCGGGCACTGGGGGGCCTGGGACTTGTACGCCGAGCAGTTCATGATGTATTTTCTTGCCGCCGCCTCACCGACACACCCCGTAAATCCGGAAATGTTTTATGACTTCCACCGGCAGGTCAGCTCCTATGGGGATGGGCCCTTATTCATTTATACATGGTTGGGCTCTCTCTTTACCTTTCAGTTCTCCCATGCCTGGTTTGATTTGCAGAACAAGACCGACCAGGATGGAATCGATTGGTGGGAAAATTCGGTTAAGGCCACACTTGCTCACCGGCAATATTGCATAGATGAATCGAAAACCTTTAAAACGTATGGTCCGAACTCCTGGGGACTGACAGCTTGTGACGGCCCTGCAGGCTACAGCGGAAGATATGGGGCGCCGCCTTCTGGAAGGGACGGTGCCAATGACCTGCATCATCCTGACGGAACCGTCCCTCCAGCAGGCGCCATCGGATCCATTGTCTTTACCCCCCAAGAGAGCATGGAAGCGATGCAGCACTATTACAACAACGTTCCAGAGCTTTGGGGAGAATACGGTTTTATCGATGCTTATAACCTCGATGTTACCCCCGCCTGGTTTGGCACAAATGTCATCGGCATCGACAAGGGCATCTCTTTATTAATGATTGAAAACTACCGGAGCGGACTCGTCTGGAAATGGTTTATGAAAAATGAATATGCCCAAAAGGGACTGCAGCTTACCGGCTTTAAGATCAGCTGAGCTTCCTGTGAATCGGCATGTATTTGGCTGGGATCGGCATGTATTTGCGTGAGATCCGCATGTATTTTACCTAGATCGGATGTATTCTGAGAATCGCGCGTATTTTCCTCCAACCGGCGCGTAAATCCCTGCAACCCGCGCGTAACTACTCACCGCCGCTAAAAACGTCCAAATAAAGCAGGCTTCCACCGTCACGAACCGTGACTGGCAGGAGCCTGCTTTTTCGTTATTCTCCAGAGATCCCCGTTTTGTCTGTGACCTCGACAAACCACCTTTGAGCAAAGAAGTACAGTATGAGCAGCGGTAAAATAACAAGCATGGTACCCGCAAGTTTGATGGATTCGTTAATGTCTGTTTTTGCAGACGCTGCCTGGCTGCCGCCGAACATGCTTTTAAACGCATCATTAAACTCCTGCAGTTTTAATGGCAGTGTGGACATGGCATCGCCTAGATAGAGAGAGGCCATATACGTTTCATTCCAATGCCAAACGAAAGAAAAGAGAAACACAACAACCATAGCTGGCACTGAGATTGGAAGCACAATTCTAAAGAAGATTGAAATTCTTCCCGCTCCATCAATTTGCGCCGCCTCTTCTAATGCAACTGGAATCGACTTAAAGAATTGGGTATAGATCAGAATAAACAATGTACTCTTGATTCCCATCGCAAATACGGCAGGAACAATAAACGGCAGGGATGAACCCGTCATTCCGTAGTTTTCAAATAATAGATAAAGAGGGATCATCACGACTTGCGCCGGAATGATAAAGGTAATAATCATCAGGGCAAACAGCACCGGTTTTCCTGGAAAGTTGAACTTTGCGAACCCGTACCCTACCAACGCACAGGAAATAGTTTGAGCCACAGCCGGTATCGCGGAATTTAACAGTGTCGTGCTCAACGTTTTTGGAAAATCAAGCACTTGCCAGGCTTGCACGTAATTTTCGATCGTAAACTCCCTCGGTATCCACATAACGGTCGGATCGAGCAGGTCATCCATGCTCTTAAAACTTTGTGAAACAATGAAGAGAATCGGATACAGATAGACGAAACCAATGCAGATTAATAGGTAATACGTAAAAAATTTAAAGACCAGGCCGTCGTTGCCCTGCTTGCCAAGCAGAAAACGTCTCGCACGGGTAAGCGGCAGCTTTTGGGCAAACTGGCTTTTTGTAAAAACAGAAACGGATGGAGTTACTTTTTCATGTTCTAAAATCGTCTTCATGAAGCTGTCCTCCTTTTCATGCGGGGTTTTCGATAGCCCAGCTTTCGCTCCTTCTTTCCTTCCTTGTTCCTGAAAAAGAAAAAGATGATCAGGAGAATGACGAGAATCAAAGCCTGGTAGATCCATGAGAGAGCCGTCGCGTAACCAAAGCCTGTTTCAATCTTGAACATGTTTTCTTTAATCGAATTGATTACATTGTTCACGGAGTTCGTGAACAGATCAACCGTGGTATAAATAAGATTTACAAGAATGAAAGGCTTTAAGCCAGGCAATGTGATCTTCCAGAACGTTTCCCATGGGGAAGCACCATCTATTGCTGCCGCCTCATAGATACTCCGGTTAATCTTTTGCAGTCCGGCAAGAAAAATCAAAATCTGAACTCCGGAAAACCACAAAATGAGAATAAATTTCTGAATCACCTCAATGATTGGATCGGCAAGACCGGGACCCATTGAATCTTTAATCATACTGACAATCCCGTACTGTTCAACCATCGGTATGGTGCCAGCTCCTTGAGCGAAAAGTTCATTGATAACTGCGCCGCTAGAGATCACCACCGGCAGGAAGAACACTGCACGGAACATCCCCTTCATCTTAATCGGCTGGTTGATGAGCAGTGCGACAATCAATGAGAATATAACAACGATCGGTATCATGATCACCACAGTTTTTGTAAAATTAAACACTTCGTCCATAAAATACGGATCTTTAAAAAACGCGTATTGATAGTTATCGAGTTTAATAAATTGCGATTTAATGCCTTCGGGTGTAATAAACACCTTCTCGAAGCTCATTTTCAGTGATGAATAGATCGGATAGGCCATAAAGAACAAGAAGCCGATCAGCCATGGCGAGATAAACAGCAACCCTGTCAAAGTGTCCTTTCGTCTGTTGGTCATTGCTTATCCCCCTTTTTCAAAACCAGAAAGTCTCTTGCACCGATCTTATGCCCGTTTACTTCTGCAGCTTTTGATTCGTAGTTTACCAGGATCACCGCTCCGTTAGAATACGTCACTTCAACGAGTCCCGGCTGAACGACTTTTCTCTGATCAATTGTTTCACCGGATACTTCGCTTAGCGGAGCTTTAACTCTTTCGTAAATACGCTTTGCGTCCTTCAGCCAGTCCTTATAGTAAGAGGCTGCTAGATTTTTTGATGGACCGCCGCTTAAAAGATGGGACGGCTGTTTCGTAAAATAAAAGGAAGGAAATGCACCAGTCTCCACCATTTTAAGAACCGTTTCATCCTCGTCCGCTGCAAAGTTCAGCGGGGTACTGTAGTAATCCATATAACCGTGCAGCACCATCTGAACAAAAGGAACCGTATCCGTTGCATACATGTATTGAGAAGAACTCATTTCAATATTGTAGATTTTCGATGCGTGTTTTAAGAGAAATGCGTTTGGATTATACAGCGCAAGTTTTCCAAGTCTTTCATGAAGCTGATCAGCCAGTTTCATATAATCCGTTGCCGCTGACTGCCTGTCTGTCGGATGTTTCTTATGATAATCAGAAAACAGCAGAGAACTTGTATTCTCAAGTGCTGCGCCTGCAGATGGAATACCTTTTAAGTTTGCTGCATCCTCCTCTGCTAAAGTGACGGCTTTCCCAGGTGTGATGTAATATCGTTCAAGATCTGTCTTTTCCTTCTCGAAGGGATCTGAGCCTACTTTTTGAATCAATACCTGGTTGGTGATCTTGCGTGCCCCTTCCGTTTTCTCATCAAAGTTATCTGCCCCATCATATCCGTACGTATAATCGAGCTGCAGAGACAGTGACGAACCTTGATTCTTCAGGACTTTTGCCAGACGTTTTAAACCTTCTGGACCGCCAAGCTGATCAGCTGCCGGAAATTTCTGAGGATTGCTGCCGGTCAGCCCGCCATCTCCCCAGCCGCGCAGAAGAATATCGAGGTTGTCCAATCCATAGTCATTTAGTTTCTGCGTGATTTGTTTTACATCCTTAAACGATGTCATTTCCACATATTTTTTTCTGAAAAGCCCTTTTTCCATTTCACCGCCAAGGAATTCAACGTGGGCTGGCACGTCTTTCCTGGAGACTTTCTGCTTTTTCAGTATGCCTTTTTGTTCAAGGTAGCTTCGGTAGGATTTGGCCATCCCGGTATACGATGCACCTTCACCTTCCAAGAAGTTATACCTGACCTGCATGTCGTTAAGAATGCGGGACTTCTGGTACGTATTATATCCGCCCATATTTTTGCTCGTCGGCTGGAAATAGGCATTGCGAACGATAAACCGGGGGGCAATCCAGTTGAAATTCGTATTGAGCCCGGATGGATAAGCAACGATTTCCGAATTGTACTGGCCCTTTTCCACGATGCCAAGAAATCCATTCTGTCCTTCGCCATGAACGGCGCCAAAGACCGGCATCGTCACAGGAACATTACGGATATCCGCTAGCCCAGGCGGGTTTACAGAATAATCCTGGCCATAAATCCTTCCGACAAATGGCTCATCGTATGAGACGGAAGGCTTCTGATAGCGGATCAATGCTCCGCTGCCGTCAGGAATCATCATATATCCCGGGAGATCATCGAGTCTTGTACTTCCGAAAAACGGATAAACATAAAGGTTAGCGATCTTGCTATCTTTTTCTTTCCATTCGTTTTGAGGTATCTTGAGGACGAGCTGGCTGCCCTCTACTTTGACTTGGATGAGAAATGATGTTTTCATTTGATGAAGATTCACTCGAAATTGAAAGCCTTCTGGAATGGCTTTTACATCCTCAATCGCACCGCCAAGCGATGCCAGGCTTCCTCTTTCGATCCCGGCATTATCATTAAAGTATTCGACCATGATTGGAGATTGGACGAGTTTGTTCCAATCATCGTTGAGGGATTCTTTTGCCAGCATTTCTTTTGAAGGATACGAACTCCACACATATCCCGTTTTTTTGTTCTTCACCATGATCCCCATGGTCTTCGGCTCCGCATAAAGCTCCAAAGCAGAGGTTGAGGCTTCTTTTTTATACCCTGCTGGAATGCGGGGAGACTTTACTGTTTTTTGTTTTTGGTCAGGCTGGGTGTATCGGTTGGAACTAAGTTCTACCAATGACAGTTCTTCGTGCTTTTTCAGCAGTTGCTGCGGCGGCACATCTTTCGTTCTTGAAAAAAGCCCGGAAGCGCCCGTCACGCCGGTAGAGATCAGCAGGAGAACAGCTAGCAGTCCGCCGATCACAGCTTTTTTTACAGTAAACTTAAACACGGGCTTTCACCTCCGAAAGTATGGCATCCACAAAATCATACAGCTGGTTGGTTAAACCGAACATCATAAATCCGATCAGCCCGAGAATCCCCATTCCCGCAAACGTCAAAAAGATATTTTTCACCGTCTGTCCGAGCTCAAACCGGTGAATTTCCTTCACCATCAGAAACATAAGCAGAGCGGTCCAAACGATCATTCCATAGCGGGCGATGTCATACAGTACAGATTCCATCAGGGTGAGGCCGTTGGAAACAATGGACACCGGTATGCCTAAAAAGATATACGGGCTGAACGCATAGGCTGTACCGATATAGACATCCTTAAATTTCCCTTTCCCGTCATTGATTGTGCTCACCAAATAGTTGGCAATGATCCAGACGGTAATGGGCACACTGATTTTCCAAAACTCATTCAGCAGTTTGACCTGCTGTGGATCCTGTGAACTGAACAGGAAGTTCGTATAAAGAAGATCGATGAAATAGACAACTAATAAAGCCAAATATAAAAGAGTAGCCATAAGAACAGAACCTTTGCCTTTATGCATGAGCTCCCAGTAGCCTTCGATCGGATGTCTCATGATTCTGAAAGCCTGAAGAAACTGTGAAACATGCTTCTGCTTTCTGGCACGCAGCCAAAGCTTTCTTACTCCGGCTCCCATTCCTTTTTTTCGATATAGCAGTTTCATAGCATAATAGGCAGCAAGCATGATGATCCCTGCAATGATAAAAGAAGAAGTGTGCTCAAGCATCCATTTTCTTCTGATCTCCCAGTAAGCAGTGGAATAGCCTTCAATGTCCTTTGAAATCGAAAAACGCGCTAAAGCTTCTTCGTATTTCCCCTTTTTTAAAGCCGCCATTCCCATCCCCTGATGCGCAAGCCCAAACATGCTGTTATACTTGAGAACTTCCTTCCAATACCCTTCACTTTTTTCATAGCGTCCTTCCGAATAATAGGACATTGCTTTATGCACAAGATTGGCATAGGCGGTCGGCTGGAACACTTGAATGGCTCCGCGCTGTTTGTCGAGGACAAATACCCGGCCCTTCGAATTAACTGCAATACCCGATGGGTTTTTCGTCAATCCGAGCCGCTGGTTCCCGCTGTCCCCGCCGCTGAAACAAAAAATCAGGTTCCCCTCTGAGTCGTACTCATAGATGTAGCCGTACTCCCCGTCCACGGTATATATGTTGCCCAGGGGGTCAACGGTAACATCAGAAAGGCTCGGACTATTCATAACTGAGGGAATAAGATTTGATCCAGAGATGTTCAGTTTCTTTATTCCGCCGGTATCCGATCCAATGGTGCTCGTGTAGATCAGTCCTTCGTCATCAATCGCCAGGTTGCTCGCTGAGGGAGGCCTTTTGCTTTCCAGTTTTTTCAGCTGTTCCTTCGTATAAAGAACGTTTTGTATTTTCCGTTTCAAGTCAAAGGATGTCTGGTTGGCACCAAAGTAACCCAGGAATTCTCCTTTCGGACTGAGCTGGGCCAAGCCCTCGACAGATCCTTCCAATACGGTATACAGGTTTCCACGCTTGTCGACGATTACTTTTTTCGGAACAAAATTGGTGTCCTTTCCAAAAAGGACGGAGTTTGGCTTTCCAAACTCATTGATCTTCTTGCCGTTCGCATCGAATTCGTATAGCTTTTGGCTTCCGTAATCCGAAACAAACACATGGCCGTTATCCTTAACAAACACACCCGTGGGCTGTGTCAGAATCCCTTTTCCGATGCTCTTGCTGAACTGGCCATCAGGTTTCAGTACGGCAATTCTGGCATTTCCTGCATCAGCCACGTAGATGGAATCGTGCTGATCAATAAAAATATCTTCGGGCTGCGAGAAAGGCTGAAGTTTTTCTTTTCCAACGCCTTCTGTATTCCCGATGGAAGCAAGCCCGTTAATCATCCCTGTCGGAAGGTAGGCATCCTGTGTCGTGATCCACTCTCCATCCGGATTGATGGTATACGTATCATAAGGTGCAGAAGCCTGCGCTGTCTCAGGCACCAGGAGGAGGGAAATGAACAGAACCACTATGATTTTTTTTAACACGGTCATTTCCTCCCTACTTCAGACCCGAATGGGCCATCGTATTAATTACCTTGCTCTGCATGAATATAAAGATGACCAGATTAGGAATAAACATAATCAACCCCGCTGCAGCAGCCATCCCCTGCCCCGCAACATTGTTTTCTAATTTTGAAGTCAAGGTATTCATATAAAATGCAAAGGTCTTTAAGCTTTCATCGTTCATAAAGATGACTGATGTTTCAATGTTATTCCAGGCCAGCTGAAAAGCGAGAATCGCAACCGTCGCTAAAGCCGGCATAATCATCGGAAATATGATTTTTCGGAACAAAACAAAGTCATTTGCCCCGTCGATGGAAGCTGCGTCAATCAGCGAGTCAGGGATTTGGTCCACGAACTGCTTGACGAGAAAGACACTGACAGGCAAGGCGAGAAGCGGGAGAATATGTCCGAGAAACGTATCAGTCAGGCCCAGCTTTTCGATGATAAAATACCTGGGAATCATAACAGCAGCCGGCACAAACATCATCGCGATGATGTTGGCTTCAAAAATGATTTTCTTCAGCATAAAGTTCTTCTTGGACAGCGCAAAACCCGCCATCGCGCTTACAAGACAGGTTAACAGCACAACCGATCCCGTTATAATGACACTGTTAAACAAGTACCTCGTAATCGGAACCAGCGTATTGGAAGTTTGCGACAAGAGGTCGGCAAAGTTCTCCATCGTAGGTTTATGCACAAAAAAACGCGGCGGGTATAAAAAGAGTTCATCCATCGGCTTCAGCGCCTGTGAAAACATAAAGAAGATAGGCAGAATCATGAACGTGCTCAACGCCAGTAAAATGAGGTAAAATTTCCATTGGCTGATATGAAACTTATCAGGATTAATCTTTGTTGATTTAAATGACATGCAGTTCAGCTCCTTCATGAGGAAGTAGGTCAGTCTTTTTCACCGAACAACCTCCAGCACAGCTTAGAGAATAAGTAAACAATCAGAAGCAGGACGACCGAAACAGCAGAAGCGTAGCCCATTTCATAACGGATAAAGCCATAATCATCAATGTGGTTGATAATGAGCTGTCCTGCATATTGCGGTGTAGGGTTCGCCCCCGACAGCTGGACACCGATGACTCCCGCCTGTACCGTTCCGACCACAGCCATCACAGCGCCAAACAGCATCTGCGGCTTCATGGATGGAATGGTAATATAAAACACTTCCTGAATACGGCTTTTGATGCCGTCAATATAGGCCGCTTCATACAATTCTTTGTCCACGTTCAGAATACCGGCAAGCATAGCCAAAAAACCTACTCCCATACTTCCCCATAATGAAACGATAACCATGATCGGCATTAAAAAATCAGGTGACTGCGTCCATTGGATCGGGTCATTTATCCTCCCAAGTTTCAGCAGAATGCTGTTTAAGTAGCCGGCACTGTCTCCGCTGAAAATGATGAGCCATACAACAGCCATCGCAATTCCCGCCGTCATGGAAGGTGAATAGATGATGAGCGTTAAAATAGTACGTGATTTTTTCGGAATCTGTGCCAGCAGCCAGGCCAGCCAAAATGACAAAGCATAGCCAACGGGTCCGACAATCAGTGAAAACTTTATCGTATTCGGAAGCACATACATCATAAAAACATTGTCCTGCGTCAAAAGGTTGACGTAGTTCTGCAATCCGACAAATTTTGGTGCTTCCACCGTATTAAAGTAAGTAAATGACAGTCCGATGGCGGCGATGACCGGGATGACGATGAAAAGGATGAAAAGAAGCAGGAAAGGTCCGATAAACACCATCGCGCTCCATTCTTGCTTCAGCTTTTTCCGCTGAAAAAGAGCGACTTTCTTTTTTGATTTCAACTTCGGTTGGGGTGCCTGTGCTACCGTCGGGAGAACAGAAGCATTATTCTGTTTCTCCCTCGGCATCGGCATATCTGGCAAACTCATTTACGTCACCTCATTTCTCGCGGAATTTAGGCATCTTGATTTTCTTCACGGTTTTTCCGTCACGGACATAGCCAAATTCCTCTTGCTTTTTCTTCATCTCACGGTTGGAAAGAACAATGGCATCTTCCAATGCTTTTCTTGGATTCTCTCCTTCAAACACAATGGAATTCCAGGCATTGCTGATTTCACGTTCCAGCAGGTAATCGCCAGGGACATGCGTCACGTCCTTCAGCCATTTCCACTGTTCATTAATGACATTCTTGTCCTCATCCGGCCATGGAAGCCCTTTAAAGGCAGCAAGGTTGCTCGTGTTCCACTTATAAGACGGCCCGTAATTGACTTCCATCTTCGTACCGTATTCCTTCTGAACTTCTGCCGAGGTCCACCATTTTAAAAATTTCCATGCTTCATCTTTTTGCTTTGTCTTTTTGAAAATCAAGGCAGATTGCCCTGTTCCCGGCGCCCATCGCTGAATGTGTCCTTTTTCATCACGCACCCCCGGCTGAGGAGCGATCTTCCACCATCCGGCAAGCTCTGGTGCTGCGGAAGTTAATTGTACGTAGGTCTCATAATCCGAAATCCCGATCGGCAGATCTCCCTCCCGAAAGTGGTTATAGAAGTTCGGAACCTGCAGCGGCATGCTGTAAATCGTGAATGCTTTGGTCATCAGTTCGAACCCTTTCAACGCTTCATCCGTTCCAATTGCGGCCTTCATTCCGTCCTTCGTATAGAGTGATCCACCGAACTGATAGAGATAAGGTGTTGTCAGATGGAACGGCTTGAATCCGCCTGCCTGGGAAAGTGGCGTATAAAAATTCATGCCATGGCGCTGCAGCTCAGGCAGCATGTTAAGCACTTGGTCCCATGTTTGCGGAACTTTCATGTGTAGCGCATCCAAGATGTCTTTTCTATAAAACATCACCCAAAAGTTCTGGGTTTCAGGTATGGCATAAACGCCATCATCGAAATAGAACGGCAGCATAGCTCCAGGAGCAAAGCGCTTGTTTACAGATTTAAAATCCGGGAACTGCTTTAAATCGAGAATGGCTCCCCGGAGGGCAAGGTTATATGGCAGCTGATTGCTGACTCCAAGTGCAACATCCGGAGATTTGTCAGCCGCATTGGCAAGAACCAGTTTTTGCTCATCCGGCATGATGGAAAAGGAAACCTTAATCCCTGTTTTTTTTGTAAAATGCTGGTCGGCCATCTGCTGCATCATGCTTACATACTGCTGCGGACGGTTTACCCAGACAGTAAGCTTCTTCTCCTTTTTCTTGCTCTGTGAAGCGTTTTCTCCAAATGATAAGAAAAACTTGGAAACCTGGCTGCTCCATTTTTTTGTCCAGGAAGCTTCAGCAGCCGGTAATTCGCTGTTTGACAGATAGATCCTGTCGAGCTGCATCCGCTGATTCGGAAGCTCGGCCAGAAGGTCTCCAAGCTGCTGTGATGCCGATCCTGAACCTTGGTCGAGCATGCTCAGTTTGTCCGGCACGTCGTTTGGATTCTTCGACAGTTTCTCCAGCTGTCCGGCTGCCATCTTAAGGTTCCTTGCCGCGTCCGGTTTTTTTCCTGTCCGTTTTTTAAGATAGGCGTATTCTTGATTCAGCTTTTCCGCGTTATCGCTCAATTGCTTTTTCAAGTCAGGAATCTGTGAAGCGATTTCCCATTCCCTGTTTTGGTCCACCGCATTTCCGGTTCCCATTTTTATTCGTAGAGAAAGCTGTTTAATATTGTCCATTACCTCTCTGACCGTTGTGACCGTTCTTTGGATCGGCTGGCCATCCACGATTAAAGAAATCGTATGTTCCCCCTTATCAAGCCTTATGGAGTAGGTCTTGCCTTGTTCGTCACCGAGTGTCTCATTTTTCCAGGATTCATTATAAGGGAACGGGTAGGCTTTCAATTCTTTAAAAGGCAAGCGTCCATCTATTAATACGGTTCGGTAAACCGGCATATTTACTTTTTGATCCTGCAAATACTTTAAGGACAAATGATACGTTCCTGCTTCTTTAACATTTACCTTCCAAGTTACTTTCTGTCCTCCAAGTTCAAACGATTTATCACCTGGAGTTCCAAGGGTGTTCAGCAGATTTTTTTTGACACTGTAGGGTTCAACGTTCGTATCCGGCAGTGAAACAGGCTGGATAAAGGGTACATTTTTATAAGTAAACCGTTCTGCTTCCACCTTTATTGTTTTTGTGGGTTTCTTGTACGCTTCATTGCCTCTTTGGTATTCTTCATACGATTGCAGGGCTTCCGGTACAGAGAGATGCATCTGTCCTAGTAGCATTGGTTCCCGCACATACTCCAGCGTTACCGTATTCTTGCCTTTTTTCAGATAAAAAAGCAGAGGTTCATCTTCAAAATAACTGGCATCCATGGCATAAGCGCTTTGCCAGTCTCCCACTTCTTTCAATTCAGGAGGATATTCGTTGCCTTTTTCATCATGAGGAAATTTTCCTTCAGGACTCTCCCATTTCCTGTCGAACACGATTCTTCTTGCTTCGAAAAACGGGTATTTTCCGTTCACTTTTATTCCCCGCTCCATCGTATTCACATTGCTTTTTAAAGGCTTGTAATCAAACTGAAGCTGATAAAGTCCTGATTCCGGCACTTCTACAGGGATCGCAAGTTCTTTTAATTTCTCATCAAAACGAACCGCTTTTTTACCGTTATCTTCTGTTGTATGCCCTTTGGCCTGTAGTGACTTTGTCAGCGGAACAGACAAACGGTGATTCGTTGCTGCTTTTAATCCTGCTTTCTTCCATTGTGCAAGAACATCCGAGTAGCTGCTTTCCACCATGCTGGAGATTATGGTTTCATCCGTTTTCTGTTTGGATGCGGCATATTCGTCTTTTTTCTTGTCTACTACGTTATTTTTCTTTTTATCAAAGAGCTGATTTAAAAGGCTCTTCGTATCATTCTTCTCGGCGAAGATTTGTGCTGGAGACCATACTGTCTGAAAAATCAGCAGTACGGCTGCAAGGCGGAGGACCCACTTACATTTCATGGCAATAACTCCTTTATGAAGGTAAGGCCCCTCCTGATGCAGGAGGGAGCCCGGTACCTTGCCTATTTTGTAGCTTCGTCCATTTTTTGTTTGGCATCTTTATACGCCTGGTTGGATCGTTTCTGGAAATCCTGGCTGACGTCTTCTGGTTTCACTTCGCCTTTTACAAATTTCTCGTAATTGTTGCCAACGATTTTCGTCATCACTTCCTGATAACCCGGGAGCCATTTCCATCCATCTACAAATCCGTCATTGATCATCGGCACCACGTTTTTCATGCCTTCAGGAACTTCTTTATTATTAAGGTATTTTTCCCATACGCTTTTATCATTAATGAGAGGAAAGCTGGTAATCGGTTTTTCAACATCGATACGGCTCTCCCAGCCCTGCTTGGAATAGGTCATCCATTTCACAAGTTCAAAAGCAGCATCTTTATGTTTTGAAGATTTGGCCATGCCGATGTAGTCGGTAACAAGCGGTGCACGCTGCCCTTTGCCCTTTGGCATCGGAAGAAAATCCCAGTCAAACTTCAATTCTTTTGATTGCCATCCGAAATCAGAAGAACCGCCATAGCGCATGGCCGCTTTTCCGACATTCCAAGAAGATTTTCCTTTTCCAAACTCTTTATCTCGTTCTTCTTGAGGCAGGATTTCTGCTGAAACTTTATCTTTGGTCAGCATCTCTGTAACAATTTTATTGGATTGAATGAATGCAGGCTTATCGAAGTTGTATTTCTCGCCGTCCCATGTCAGCCATCCTTGGGATGGATCCAGCTGTGGAATCAAGGTTTCGCGAAGGCCTCCGACTCCGTCAAAACCATATTGCTTATCATTGAATTTGGTAAGCTTGATTGCTTTTTCACGCATTTCATCAATCGTCCAGTCCGGTTTAGGAAGCTCGACGTTTTCTTTTTTGAAAATATCTTTATTGACGAAGATTCCATTGGCATAAAGACTTTGCGGAAGAGCATATTGTTTGCCGTTATATGCAGCCGTTTCTGTTAAATTTCCGAAGACATTATTCTTGTTGTATTCTTTGTCCTTTTTCAAATAAGGCGTCAGATCTTCAAGCCATCCATTCGTTACGCTAGGCGGTACACTGAAAACGAAGAATACGTCTGGAAGCTTGTTTGCAGCTGCTGCCGCCGCTAATTTTTCATCCCATGGCCAGGTAATGGCTTTGTTCATCTTAACGTTGATATTCGGATGCGCTTTCATAAATGCATCAATACGCCGCTTCTCGACGGCTGGATCAGCCCAGCTGGAATAGGTAATGGTTACCTTTTTTCCATCCTTGCCGCTCTCCTCATTTGGTTTCTCTGCGCTTGATTTCTTGGAATCGGAACAGCCTGCAAGCATTACGGATAAACATAGTAAAACAGCCATTAACAATGCATAGGTTTTCTTCATTTTTATCCCCCTCATGTTTGTTTTCACTCTTTAAAACCCGATTCATTGACTACATCCAGTCCCCCGCTCACCTCCTTCAAAGCCTCTTGGCAGAATCCCTTACGATCAGCTCAGTTGGCATAATATAATCTTTTTTTGCAATTTCCTCTGTTATGGAACGATAGATTAAGTGAGCTGAGAGCGAACCGATGTCATAGTTTGCCTGACTGACGGTAGTCAGCAGCGGTGAAGTGTACCTCGCCATCTCAATATCATCAAATCCGACGACGGACACATCTTCGGGTACATCAATTTTTGCTTCTTTTAAGGCATTCATTGCTCCAATGGCCATCTCGTCATTTGCAGCAAAAATGGCAGTCGGCAGTTTTCCCTGCATGATCATCATCTTTGTCGCCAGATAGCCTCCCTGTCGTGTAAAACCGCCCTGCAGCATCCATTTTGGGTGAACCTCTAAATCGGATTCCTTCATAGCCAGTTCGAAACCTTTTCGGCGCTGAAGGTTATCACGCGCATCAAGCGGTCCATTAATGTAGGCGATATCCCTGTGCCCAAGATCGATCAAATGTTTTGCTGCTTCATAGCCTCCTGATTTGTTATCCACCAGGACGCTCATAATAGATTCATGAGTCATGGCCAGCCGGTCCAGCACAACAATGGGGAAGTCCTTGCTTGCCGCCTGTTCAATCTCTTGATCACTCAAGTTAAACGATAGAATAATAGCACCGTCTGCTCTCCGCTCTGCTAAGAACCGAGCAGCGGTCGATGTGATTCCTCCCATGGAGCTGCAGGCGATTAATCCGTAATTCAAGGACTGCAGAGTATCCTGTACTCCTCTTACCAGCTCTGAATAAAAAGGTCCCGCCAAGTTATCGAGGATCAGCAAAATGGTCTCTGTTTTATTCCGTTTAAGGTCACGGGCAATTCCATTTTTTTGATAGTTTAATGTTTTTGCTGCTTTAAACACTTTTTTGGCTGTCTGCGGAGCGACCTTTGTACTGTGATTTAAAGCATAAGAAGCTGTTGATACTGCCACACCAGCCAGTCTTGCAACATCTTTTAATGTAGCCATTGAAACCTCCAGCCGGTTGAAACGTTTCGAATTTAGGTAAAATAAATGACCTTTGTTATTGAGTTAATACCTTTATCTCTTCTCCATTTTTAGTGAAACGTTTCTATTTTTTTCATCATAGCAATCACTAATTATAGAATCGATCTATTATTTATAATTTTCTGAATTATTATACTGGAGGAACCATTCATAAAGACGGTCATTGTCATACGTTTCACTCCATGAATCGTGTCCAGCATCAGGATAAATGGTGATCCTGACTTCCGCCTTTTCCTTTTGAAGAGCATGAACCATGGATTGTGATTCCTCCACAGGAATGATGTCATCCTTTTCTCCATGAAATACCCAGATTGGCAGATTCCTTAAGCCAGCTGCCTTTTCGGGTTGAGTTTTCCCGCAAACAGGGGCAATGGCGGTCAACATATGCGGATACTGTATAGCAAGATTCCATGTTCCGGCCCCTCCCATGCTCAGCCCTGTCACATACACCCTGTCTGGATCTGCATGAAATGCCTGAATGCAATACAGCAAAAGCTCCTTCAGTGTGTCCGCTTCATCTGCCCATTCTGAATCCTCCGGACATTGAGGCGAGATGGTGATAAACGGAAAGGAATCGGCTGCACCTGCTTTCTTGGGTATGCCGTATTTTTTAAGAAGGTTCAAATTCGTCCCCCGCTCCCCCCTCCCATGGAGAAACAAAATAAGCGGCGGCGGCTCTTCTCCATAATATGTGGGCTTAGACAGCAGAAAAGGAAGCGTCTTTTTCTTGCCTGTAAATTCCCTGTGTTCAAGAATCATTAGGCTGTCACCTCGTCATTTTCGTCTATTTTCATTACGATTCGCTGGGTTCTCCATGTCAGCCAAGCCGTAATGGCACTGATTCCAAAAAACGGCATCAATGATGGGAGCTTAATCAGGATCACCGTAATGGTCATTGTGCCCAGTATCGTAAACAAGGTTTGCAGCGGATGGACCATCGCGATCGAAAAAGCATATTTCCAGTACTGAAAGAAGCTCAGACGGTAATGGGTGAAGACAGGAAAGATATAAATGATTGCCATGGCAATCATGATAAACAAAAGGATCGACAGAGCTGAGAAAATAAAGAACACAGCAGATGACTTGCTCGAAAAATAGATAAAGTCCAGATAAAGTACGAAAATTAATAAAAAAGAAATCCATCCATAAGTTTGAGAACTTATAAATGTCTGCCTGTACTCCTTCCAAAACACTGCAAATACCGGAAACTCCTCCTGCGATCTGATCCAGCGCCTGCATACCGAGAAGGCAGCAGCTGTTGCCGGTGAAAAACCGGCAACTACCGCACCCAAAAGCGTAAATAAAATCCAGAGGATGTTAACGTAAGCCAGTCTCATCAGCCAATTACACACTTCCATCATCGGAAGGTTTCTCCAGGTATTCATACCGACATCCCCCTTTTTACATTCAAGCTAAGTCTACGAACAGCGACTGAAAACCAGCCAGAGGCTCCGGCTTGTCACACCGTGTTTCGAGCTCTAGAAAACGTTCCTGATCCGATGAATCTATGATCTTCTCCATGACCTCTAATACGTGCAAACCAAGTTCTCCACTGCAAAGAAACGGCCGCCTTTCTTCAATCCCTGCTATCATGTCAGCTAATCCTATTCCTCTGCAATTTCCGCTGAGTGTACTGATTAAAGGGGCTTCCTCCCATTCGTCTGTTTCTTGGTTCATGTAGTAGACAGGCCCATCAAAACCATTTGGATCTGGCAGGATTAGCGTTCCCTTCGTACCATAGATTTCGATTTTTGGCAGCTTCGTTTCCCACACGTCAAAGCTTGTCATAAACGTCGCGTTTACTCCATTTCCAAATTGAAGCAGTGAGGATACGTATGTCGGAACCTCTACCTTAATTTTTTTCCCGGCAAGCGGCTTGCTAGTAATCTCTCTTTCAGGTACTGTGATCTTATTCATGGAAACGGCTTTTTTCACTGGGCCCAGCAAGCTGATGAGAGCAGTGAGATAATAAGGGCCAAGGTCAAAAAGCGGCCCGGCACCCAGCTTGTAAAAAAACTCGGGATTGGGATGCCAGCTTTCGGGCCCTCTTCCCAGCATGAAGGCAGAAGCCCCCACGGGTTCACCGATCACCCCTTGGTCCAGAAGGTAACGGCACGTCTGCAGCCCTGCTCCTAAAAAGGTATCAGGAGCTGTCCCAAGGCAGAGGCCCAGCTGCTTCGCCTTCTCCATAACCTTTAAGCCTTCGCTGCAGCTAATAGCGAGAGGTTTCTCTGAATAGACATGCTTGCCGGCCTGCAGAGCCATCATGCTTACCTCGGCATGTGCTGCAGGAATGGTCAAATTTACGATTAAATCAATATCATCCTTTGCAAGCAGGTCAGATACCGTGCCGGCAAAGGAAATCTGATGCTTGGCTGCCTGCTCTTCTGCACGATTTATATTGAGGTCGGCAACACCTGTTATTTCATAGTTTAAGAATTTCTTTGGAGAAGAAAGATAGATATCACTGATACTTCCTGTTCCAATTACACCTATTTTCGCTTTATTCATCGTTTCACCGTTTCTATTTTAAAAGTTCATGAAGTACCTTGGCGTTCTCCTTGGCTGCGGTTTCCAGATCGGTTTCAAAATGCTCCTGCTCCACTACAAACCAGGAGACATTCAGATCATTGCCCTTCTTGACAATCGTCGTAAGATCCAGCTCGCCTGTTCCGAGGATCGTGCTTTGCTTCTCTGTTCCTTTTACCGCCATATCCTTCATGTGGAGCGTGACAAGCCTTTCGCCGAGCCTCTCCATGAATTCAGCAGGATCATAGCCAGAATAAGCAGCCCAGTAGCAGTCCAGTTCAAAGGAAACGAGTGAAGGGTCTGTTTCAGACAAAAGAATATCGTATCCAGTCGTCTCTCCATGTTTAGCGAACTCAAAATCATGGTTGTGATACCCGAGCTTCAATCCTTCACTCTTCAAAAGATGTCCGGCATGATTCAAGGTTTCTGACACACGTTTATAATCATCGAGGTTCTTCCGGTTTTCTTCGGCCAAATACGCGAGGATCAGCAGGTCATTCCCAATTTCATGGCTGTATTCGATCTGTCGTTTAAGCTCGTCTTCTTTCAGCTGATCAAGTCCTGTATGGCTGCCGGCGGGTTTCAGTCCAAACTCATTCAATGCCTGCTTCAGCTGTTTGGCCTGGAGATCATAGAAACCCGCGAACTGGGCACCTTCATATCCCCATTCTGAAACCTTCCTTAACGTACCGATAAAGTCCTTTTCACATAACTCTCTGATGGTATAAAGCTGTAATCCTTTTCTTTGCATGGCATTAGCCTCCTTAATGCAGAAGCGCTTTCGTCTCCTGTGTCTTTACAATCGTTTTTGTCTGGCTGGATTCCAGAGCAGCAAGTACTACGCTCAAGGATTTCAAGCCTTCTGTGCCATTAACAGGCGGTTCTTCGTTATTTAAAACACTCTTTATAAAAGCATCAATTACATGAGAACTGTGCTGGCCGCCTGCGTCGTTCGTCTGAATCTTATCAAGCTCATATTTCACAACTTCCCCGCTCGTGTACTGTGCAATCAGAGAATACTGAGGATCATCCTCCATTCTCAAAATTCCCTTTTCACCATAAATGATGGTGGAATTGTCGGCATGGTAGTAAGACCAGCTTGCTGCAAGTGTCCCAATGATTCCGTTTTCAGATTTCAAAATGCACACGGCATTGTCATCTACATCGGTATCGGCTTTGGCCAGTGTCTCAACAAATGATCCGACTTCTATAATTTCTTCTCCGATCAGGTAGCGGATCAAGTCCGTTTTATGTACCCCCAGGTCACCCATGGCACCGATGAACGCTTCATTCTTTCTGAAAAACCAGCTGTTCCTTCCGTCAACGCTCCATCCTTCAGGGCCGCCATGACCAAAAGCCGTACGGAAACTGTAGATTTTTCCGATCGCACCGGACACAATCAACTCTTTCGCTTTCACATGCGCTGCGGCAAATCGCTGATTATGGCCAATCATCAGTTTTTTTCCGTTTTTGGCAGCAGCCTCAATCATCTGCTCCCCTTCTTGCCTTGAAGTGGCCATCGGTTTTTCACAAAGAACATGTTTGCCGGCATTCAATGCTGCAATGGTAACAGGCGCATGAAGATAATTGGGAAGGCAGACACTAACTGCATCCAGTTCTTCCATTTTTAATAGCTCCTGATATTCTGTGAAGGCCTTTGCCCCATATTGATCAGCATATGCCTGCGCTCTTTCTGGCACGAGATCGCAAACGGCCGCGAGCTCCACATTCGGATTAGCATCATATTCAGGCAGATGTCTGTACTTTGCAATCGTTCCGCACCCGATTACCCCAACTTTAAGTTTTGTCATTTGAATTCCTCCCTCAATTTTGTGCTGCTGTTTCGATTTCTTTTGCCAGTCCTTCTGAAACCTGTTGAACATGAATGACCAGGTGATCATCAACCTTGGCATGTTTCCTTGATGTAACAATGGTCAGTCCGTCTTTCTGTTCAACCTGTATATCAGCCGACGGTACAACCTTTGTGTTTCCTTCAAAAACGATCATGTCCTCTTTTTGTGTCAGCCTGAAGGCCATTTTATCAGGGTTTACTTCTGTGATCTCGGCGGTAGAAAAAGCGATTTCAACACCATTTTTCAATCTCATATTCACTGGAAGCATGAGCCCATCCTTGCTTTGCAGCAGAAGCTTCTTACCACCAAACAAAGGCTTTTCATCAAGATAAAGGTGCAGCTCTTTATCAAGGCCGTCGAGATTCAGGAGATGGCAGAACTGTTCTCCATCCTCATTTGCTGTTGATGTTAGAAAAATACCGTGGTCTTTGAAATCATGCTTCAGACGAGCTTTAGCCCCCAGCCTCTCGAGTGCTTCTGTAAACAATGGAATATCACAGCTGTAAGCCGCGCCTATAATAATTGCCTTTCCATGGCCATACGCGGCTTCAAATCCGCATACTTCATCGGTGCCATAAACCTTCAAGATCGGTTCAGCCTTTCCGATATCAAAAGTCTGGGCGGTATGGCTCCTCACTTCCGGCCGCGGCGCTGCCCATCCAGCTGCAGTAAGGGATAAATAATAATGGGCTGATTCCTTTCTCGTTCCCGCCGGAATTACACCAAGTGCACCAGCTAACACTGTACATGGCTGACCCACCATGTCATAGACAGGGACTTCTCCGTAGAGGAGCAAGCCTCCTCCATCCCGAACATAATCGGAAAGTTTCTCCTGAATTTCAGGATCCATATATCTTGCTGAGGGGAGAGCTAAAACTGGTGTTTTCTTCGGGTCCAGCGGTTTGTTTTGAATATCTGCTGCTCCGAAACGATAACCGGCAAGCAGCATCGCCCGGCCCATGATCTCCCATCCACCGCCGGCACGATGACTCTCAATGTTACGGAGGATCTCTTGCATTTTGCTGCTTTTAGGATAATGGGACTCTGTCATGTAATAGTCAGGGATAAACCCAAAGGCCACAGGGTCATGTTCTTCTTTCATGACAGCCAGTTTATCAGAAATAGCCATCATGGTTTTCGTAACTCTTGCCATACGAGGATAGGTGTAATTCAATTCTCCCTCAGGGCTTACAGGAGCTGCGAATCCATGCCGTTCACCGGTAAAAGCAATCCTGTCATTTCCATCGTTCAATCCCTGATCCATCCTGTAATTGCGGCCTCCGGCAAACAAATAAAAGTTAATCAGGCGGTTTCCTTGTGCCATACACATTCTGATTTTAAAATCGACGGCTGATGGATCATAGCGGTCACTGTAGGTCGTTCCAAAATTCCCGTCACCGCAGTTAAATTCCACAGAGGTAAGCGGCTGGTCCTCCAGGTGAACGGCATCCATGAAGCCGTTTATTAAATAAAGGTCCTGAAAGGTCGTCATATTCAAGTCGCCAAAATAAATATCCGATCCGGACAAATATCCTGGATTTTGTGTATACGATTCATAAAGCTGGCTGATTCCGATCGGATACGTGAGTGCTCTTCCCCCGCCTGTACCATGGATATTGATCACAAACGGAATGTCCTTCACCCCGAACTCCTCAGCATAGGCCCGAAGCTTGGCGACATATCTGCTAAACCGGTGCCTCATATAACGGCCCAAATCCCTCATTAGCTCAGAAGCATACTCTTCTTTAGGGGAGCGGATCTGTTCGTTTCTGGCATCTTGCGCTTCAAATAAAAACGGATAACGCTGCTTCAGCTTCTGTTTTTCAACCTTTAGCTGAAGCCATCCTGAAAAGTCCTCAAGCAGCTGATCTGTCAGGTCAGGCGAGTTGCTTACCCATGAAAGCATGCCAATTTCATTATCAAGCTGAACAGCGATTACATTTCCACCGTGCTGATGCAGTCTGGGCTCGATTACACCCATAATGTGCTGGAACCATCCGCGGGTTTCCTTTAGAAAAGCTGGGGCGAGATAATCAATGGTTCGTGTTGATACTGCTCCTCCATCCCATGTAACCGGGATGATTTCCGGGTGCTTTTCGTATACCCAATAGGGAATTCCTTCGTTTTTCATTTCTGCCATGATGAACGGGCCGGGTCTCGCAAAGAAATAGAGGCCATTTTCATGGCAAAGATCAATGAAACCTCCGATATCCAGTTCAGGACGGGACTGGCCAGTCAGGTCCACTTCTCCTTCCACTGCTTCATGGCAAAGCCATGGAATATAGGATGCGACAGCATTGCAGCCTGCTTCTATTAATTTGGTGATGCGGTCTTGCCAGTCGCTTCGGTCAAGTCTATAGTAATGAATCTCACCGCACATGAGGATTTCGGGTTTTCCGTCAATGATGATTTGTTTATTCTTGATTTCAATCATAGGACTCCTCCAAGGCTAAATTTGGAATGAAACGCTTTTGGTGAAACGTTTCGAAACACGTTAAAAAAAATTTTTATTAAATACTCGAACCCCTTGCAATCGCTTTCAACTAATGGTTTGCCTAGTCGTTTTACAGAAAAATCCAGAGGGCTGCTAAGAATTGAAACGTTTCGAAATAATCTTAATAAAATTTCCTTGATCTTACAAGTTCTTTTTTAAATATTCTCAAAAATATAACAAATTGCCTATTTTTTATGGCTGTTTTCGTAACCTTTATTGCTCTTAGGAGTGGTTGAACTGGTTGAACTCCGTTTCATGATGGTCGCTTTCCGCGGGGCGTGCGATAAGCCTCTTCGGCGCAGGCGCCTCCCGAGTCTTACCTATCACGCTCGTCCCGCAGGACAAGGAAGGCTTCGGCAGCGTTATATCGCACGAAGAAAATGTGAAGTTCATTTTCCAGGAGTTTCGCACCTTGCACTGCAATCAACCTGACAATCTTTTAGAAAAGAGGCTTTTTTATTAAGCTGGATTTATTTTAAAAAAACCGCCTGCCCACTGGGCAGACGGTTTTTTCACGCTAGTTATGATAATGTTTGATTTCTAACGAAACGGTCAGGCGGTCTTTTGCTTTATCATCATAGGAACGGTAATGGGAGATAACCTGATTTTTTCCTGTCACTCGACATTCCAGCACCTTTTGATCAAGCCCCTCTTTTGTCTCAAGAAGGAGGTCAACATCCCCCAGATGCAATGAGTACGTGCAATAAGTAAAACCGAGAAATTCACTCTTCTTTTTATGTGTTTCAGGATGAAGCATGATAAAAGTCGCCAAATCCGTAACCATCATTGCTGGCTGGTTCTTGATCTTTCCAAGCACCTCCCTGAATCCGTCAGAAGCTTGTCCCATTTTTTGCTCTGTCCAGTTCAATGCCGTCTGCAGCCAATTCGTAGCCATTTCATTCCCTCCCTGATTTTTCCTTTTTCACTATCATTGCCAAAGAAAGACGTGTTCTATTCTTTCATTTGAGTGGCTTTTGTTTAGGTGCCAGGCACCGTTTATGCGCATAAATGGTGTCAGGCACCACTGCTCTTTCTTCAGGGAACCTGTACAGGATTTTTTCTGTATAGCTGCATCTCATACAGATGCGTTCATCGGAGTCTGAGGTTTCGAGAAATACGTGGCGGGATTTTCTCTGAATCTCCTGCAGCTGCATTTCCAGCAGAGCAATTCTTTCACGAAGGATAGAAATGGTGCTCATGAATAGATATTCGAGCCTTTGTCATGAAATTCCTTGGCTTTTTCCCGCATTCCTTCCTTTACATCTTTTTCCTGACCCGAAAGTTCTTGTGCAGACATATTTCTTAGATCATGTGAAATTCTCATAGAGCAGAATTTTGGTCCGCACATGGAACAAAAATGAGCGGTTTTTGCACCTTGTGCAGGGAGGGTTTCATCGTGGTAACCCCTTGCCTTCTCAGGATCCAATGATAGATTAAACTGATCTTCCCATCTGAATTCAAATCTAGCTTTTGAGAGAGCATTATCCCTCTTCAATGCTCCTGGATGGCCTTTTGCCAAATCTGCTGCATGGGCAGCGATCTTATAAGCGATCACTCCCTCCCTGACATCATCCTTGTTCGGCAGCCCCAAATGTTCCTTCGGCGTCACATAGCAAAGCATAGCCGTTCCGAACCATCCGATCATAGCAGCCCCAATTGCGGAAGTGATGTGGTCGTACCCAGGCGCAATGTCTGTCGTCAGAGGCCCTAGTGTATAGAAGGGCGCCTCATGGCAGATCTCCATTTGCTTATCTACGTTCTCCTTGATCTGATGCATCGGCACATGCCCCGGTCCTTCGATCATGACCTGCACATCATGTTTCCAGGCGATCTTTGTGAGCTCTCCCAACGTTTCCAGTTCTGCAAACTGTGCCTCGTCATTGGCATCCGCAATCGAGCCGGGCCGTAATCCATCACCCAATGAGACGGAGATGTCATACGCTTTACAGATTTCGCAGATGTCCTCGAAATGAGTATATAAAAAGTTTTCCTGATGATAAGCGAGACACCATTGCGCCATGATGGATCCGCCCCGTGAAACGATGCCCGTGACCCGATTGATCGTTAATGGCACGTACCGCAGCAACACACCAGCATGAATCGTAAAATAATCGACTCCCTGCTCGGCCTGTTCAATGAGTGTATCACGGTAGACTTCCCAAGATAAATCCTCCGCTATCCCGTTCACTTTCTCAAGTGCCTGATAGATCGGAACGGTGCCAACAGGGACCGGAGAGTTTCTGATGATCCACTCTCTTGTCGTATGGATGTCTTTGCCTGTAGACAGATCCATGATCGTATCCGCTCCCCAGTAGGTAGCCCATGTCATTTTTTCAACCTCTTCCTCAATGGACGAAGTCACAGCAGAGTTTCCGATGTTCGCGTTGATCTTCACATGAAAGTTCTTCCCGATAATCATCGGTTCCAGTTCCAGGTGATTAATGTTGGCAGGGATGATGGCCCTCCCGCTCGCCACTTCGCTTCGAACAAAATCGGCTTCAAGCCCCTCCCGGATCGCAATGAACTCCATTTCAGGCGTGATGATCCCTTTTTTTGCATAATGCATCTGAGTAACATTTCCGCCACCTTTTGCCCGCATCGGCTTAAATGGGCGAACCGGAAACACATGACCCGCATGAGACTGCTGTCTGTAGCCGTTGTCCTCCGGTTTAATTCCGCGCCCATCGTATTGCTCTGTATCGTTCCTGTCTCTCACCCAATTTTCCCTCAGCAAAGGCAGTCCTTTTTCAACATCTGCAGCATAATTCAAATCTGTATAAGGTCCGCTCGTATCATAAAGGACAACGGGCGGGTTCTTCTCATCTCTTCCTGAAGTCTGTGTATCCGCCAGACTGATCCTTCTCATTGGCACCCGGATGTCGGGACGGGATCCGGTCTTATACACTTTGGTGCTGTTTGGAAACTGTGATTTTAATGAGACCTTGCTTTCGTTCTGTACGTTCATGCAACTTCCTCCTCGTTTTTTCAAAAATTGAGTCCAAAGTTACACACAGCATAAAAAAAAATCGGGTTCTAGTAAGAAGAACCCGATAGGATAGACAAAGAAAAATATACGATATGTATATATGACTTCGACTCCTACTTCCCTACGCTGGTATAACCCAGATCAGGTTCAAAGGGTCAAAGAGCTTATTCTCTCTTCTCTCAGCCCGGCTGACGGGCTCCCCTAGCAGAAAACGTATTCTGTTTCCAACGTAAGCATAGCTTCTCTGCTCTTCATGCACAATCCGTCTTTTGGCACAGGTATATATTCACCGAAGTCGTTTAGCCGCCAAAATATGTATGGGCTTTCAATTGACAGAAAAGTTCAACTTGTTGGTTTGCCATTGAAAAGGTATTTTGGTCATGATTTACTTTAACGAAGCATAAAAGGAGGTCAATCACAGTGGAATATGCAGTACTTTTTTTCTTCTGTCTTTCTATCGCTTTTCCAATCATTCATTCCTTTAACTGCCTTCCCTTATTTAAAAAAAGGAAAAAACGGTATCGGCCAAAACCGATTTTTGAAAAAAGTGTCAGTGTACTCATTCCTTGCTACAATGAGGAGAAAATTATTGCAACATCCGTTGAAAACATGAAAACCTTAACCTACTCTTCGTTAGAAATCATTTATATTAATGACGGTTCAACTGATGCTACACTTGGAAAACTTAATGAGCTATTAAAACTAAAAGAAAGCTCAAAACTCCCGCTCAACCACCTAAAACATAAGAAAGTGATCGAATTTTACAAGTCCGAGCTTTATCCGAATATTTATGTGCTTGATAAAACGAACGGCGGAAAGGCCGATGCGCTCAATGCAGGCATTGAGTATTCTAGTAATGAACTTGTTGTAACACTTGATGCAGACACAATAATGACAGACCATTCCCTGCCGGCCATCAATGAAACTTTCGAAGAGCAAAATGTGGTCGCTGCCGGCGGCATGGTGCATGTACTTCAGACAAAAACGAAGAATCCATTCTCAGGGCTGACATTACGTGGGACGAACCTGCTGATTCGAGCACAGGCGCTTGATTTCCTCCGGGCCTTTTACATTACGAAGGTCTCCCATGCAAGGTTTGGAGCGCTCTCAATCATTTCAGGTGCATTTGGTATTTTCAGAAAGCAGGTCCTGCTTAGTGTCGGTGGCTATCGTACGACGATTGGAGAAGACATCGATATCACTCTAAAGATTCAGCGCCACATTTCTGGTGATAAGAACAAAAAGGTTACTTTCATACCTGATGCCGTATGCTATACCGAACTTCCTGAAAACCTATGGGATCTGTTCAAACAGCGGGTCCGCTGGCAAAAAGCATTCATTGACTGTGTCATTCATTTCAGATCATTCCTTGGAAAAAATCTATTTACGAGTTCTGTTTCCTTTTTCTATATTTTTGAAGCTTTTATTTCCGGTACACTCGCGGTTTATTTTATGACCAGTATCTTTGTCGTTGACGGATTCGCCCTGCACTCGTCCGTTCTTGAATATGTACTCATCTATGTTTTGTACATCTTTATTTTCGGCCTTGTATACGATATGGTGGCCATCGGAATGGGAGAATATCATGGCTACGCTTTTCAGGAAAAAGACACATACCCCCTTTTAGCAACTATTCTTTTTGATATCTTTATTTTCAGGATAGTGACAATGGTATGTGTTGCTTATGGAAGCATCGCCTATTTCTTCAATCGGGACTGGAATAAAGTATCTAGAACAGGCCGTGAATACCAGGCAGACTCCCGCCCTGCCGCATAAACACGCTTTATCCCAAATGTTTTCTTGAAAGATTTGTGAACGAGGCAAAAAAATTAGCACATATTAGTTTATTTTGACTGATAAAGAGGAATAAAGTATCAGGAAGAATTTTTCCATATTCTAAACGTGCAGGGCAGGGTTAACTTATGCTAAAAAAAACAGAGGTAATGCTGTTCATGAAGGAAATCGCCATGCTTACGGATGAATATTTACGTTGCAGAGATCGGTTTCTGAAGGAACAGATAAAAAATGATATCGATTTTCTGCATTCAGTGATTCATTCATAATTTCATTTGTTCATGATGAACACTGTTTTGTTCTTTACTTTTCACTTGTGTCTGTGTTTGAAATTCCACCCATAAAAAAACCCAGAGAGCCGTTTTTTGCTCTCTGGGTTTTCTTAGTTTTTAACGACCGTGCGTTCAATAAGAAGTTTGATCGCGTGCAGCTGTCCCAAATGATTGGATTCATGAAAAACAGCCATGTTTGCTAGTTCACGGAATGTTTCCAGACCAAGGAACGGCTTTTTCAATTTTTCATCCAGTGCTTCTTCCGGGATGTCTTTAATTCGTACGAGCTGATCCTGCAGCTGAGTGACCAGTTCTTCAACGGATGGAACATTTCCCTTCCAGTCTGCCGGCTTTGTTCCTTTGCCAAACAATTCTACATAGTTTTCGGACAGATGAGCTGACTTTTTCGGAAAACCGAAAAGAAATTGCTCAGTTACGGTTAAGACATGTCCGATGTGCCAGTGGATGGTATTGTTGAATCCTTCCGGCTGAACATCAGCCATTTCAGCAGGAACTGCGCTGGCATTTTTCAGAAAAAATCCTCTTGTCATTTCAAACTGCTTGTAAAGGTACTGATTCATTATGATCATCTCCTCAAATATCTTTATCTTCTTTTCTACTGTAACAAAAAATCCACTAAAAAAGCAGTACGCTCTTTTTTCAAGATCCCTTGCTGTTTGACTCATTTCTACCCTTTTCTCATCCTTCAACGTACCAAATAGTGCATCCACAAATGGAGTGGACACTCCATACCAGTAGTTTTCATTTTTATAATGATGAAGCGTATGTGTCTTTTTCAGCCACTTGCCGAATCTGGAGTTAGGTTTGATCGGCCGGTGCGCGACATAGTGCTTCCATTCATAAACGAGGAGCATACAGACGAGTCCGACCGCAAATGGCAAGCTGATTAAAATGGAGCCCGTTATAAAATAAAATAGGGCCGAAAGCACAAACAGACTGGGAATGCTGTACCAGATTGGAAGAAAAAGGAGTTTCAGGTCATCTGGAAACTTATGATGATCATAATGTAACCGCTTTAAAAATTTAAGAAACAGAGGATTTTTAGGTGCTTTTAAATGAAATAAAAAGCGATGAGTGAAATATTCACTGAACATAAAGGCAACAAGCCCCAGAAGAAAGCAGAGAACCGCCTGCCAACTAATACCGGACGCCACTACAAAGACAGCCATTCCTAACATAATCAATGACATGACCAAAATGTCTAAATGCAGGAAAAAGTCCTGATACAATCCCTTACTCTTCATCATTTCACCCTCCCGTTTTCCACAATCGCAAACTGTCCTCCATCATTTGCTTCGTAAGGCTCCCTGCGGCATCTGCATCTCTTTTTAAAAATGTATTCAACAGTTCATTATAAAATTTTCTTGAAGCGGAACGATGGAGCGGATTTTCAAAAAAAAAAAGGATTTTGCCAGACGCAGATAAACCTCTTTAAAACTATTAATGATCAGGTGATAGATCGGATTGTGTGATAAGCCCGCATGCTTCTGCTGAAGGTTCCAGTCAAAAGCAGCATATTCCTGGGCATTGTCCTTCAGCTCATCCATATTTTATTTTATAACTAAAAAAGGGCTGTCCAAGAAGTCTGTAAGCTGTTGATTTCCGTTCCAGGGTGCTCGCTTTCCGCGGGGCGTGCGGTGAGCCTTACCGGCGTGAACGCCTACTTTTTGGCGCTAGCGCCTGCGGGAGTCTCACCTGTCACGCTAGTCCCGCAGGAGTCTCGCACCTTCCACTTCAATCAACTTTTCATTGAAGATTTTCAAGCCAAAAAGGAGCTGCTGAAGGTCAATTTTCGACTTTCAGGACAGCCCCNAGGAGTCTCGCACCTTCCACTTCAATCAACTTTTCATTGAAGATTTTCAAGCCAAAAAGGAGCTGCTGAAGGTCAATTTTCGACTTTCAGGACAGCCCCTTCGCACATTCATAAATGAATTTTACAGTGATTTTAAAGCATCATCTACTTGCTGATCACCCTCAAGAATTTCAAAGATTTTATGATTTGCATTTTCAAGATCCAGGGATGCTACTATCACTTTGGCTACATCGGCGCGGGCAATACTCCCACTCCCCAAGTTCCGACCAATATTAATTTTGCCTGTTCCTTGTTCATCGGTGAGCGCACCTGGCCTGACGATCGTATAATGGAGCCTGCTGGATTCAAGCCGGTCATCCGCTTCACCTTTCATCTCTAAATAATGCTGCAGCTCTTCCGGTCCTTTCTCTGGAGTTCCTGCTCCCATGCTGCTCAGCATAATAAACCTTCTCACCTTTTGTTTTTCAGCTTCTTCCATTATGTTGATCGCACCATCCCGATCAACTGCTTCCGTTTTATCCGGACCCGTTTTCGAACCGGAACCAGCTGCAAAAATAACCGCATCACAGCCTTTTACTGCTTCAGAGACATCTCCTTCGAGATCAGCGAGCACGATTTCGGCTCCTAGATTTTCCAGATCAGGGCCCTGTTCCTTCTTCCTGATCATCGCCTTGGCTTCATGTCCTGCTTTTTTTAGTTCCTGCAGAATTAATCTTCCTGTTGTTCCGTTTGCTCCTGCGACTAATACTTTCATTTTTACAGCTCCCTTCCCGCTTACTATTAACGATACTTACCCTCTTCAAACCTAACTTAGTCTGTATTTTTCTCATTTTCAAACGGGAATATTAATGCTCCATTCCCTCTCCTGTTTTTGCAGAATTTTCGATATAAAAAGATAAATTATTACAAATAAATTTCTTTTTGCCTCTATATGAGTAAAATGCTAGAATTGTGGTATAAACATATATATCCATACGGAGGTGGTCCCGTCATGGTTTCGTTAGTCAATCACGTTTGCCGGCAGCGTTCCTGGTCAGTTGGACAGAAAGAGATTTTAGGTAAAGAGTTTGAATCTGTAGTAGGGGCTTTGCAGAACTGCCATGAAAATGAAGCAGTCGTATGCAGAGTCGATGACGATTCCGTCTGCGTTACAAATATCGACAATATTCACGAGCTTGAGGAAATTGGCTATAAGGTCGTAGCTACCAATTAACACACCCGAACAGGGTGTGTTTTTTTGTTTAAGCTTGGCATCCAAGCAAAAAGGGGCTGTCCAAGAAGTCTGTAAGCTGTTGATTTCCGTTCCAGGCTGCTCGCTTTCCGCGGGGCGTGCGGTGAGCCTTACCGGCGTGAACGCCTACTTTTTGGTGCAAGCACCGGCGGGAGTCTCACCTGTCACGCTAGTCCCGCAGGAGTCTCGCATCTTCCACTTCAATTAACTTTTCATTAAAGATTTTTCAAGCCNGCTAGTCCCGCAGGAGTCTCGCATCTTCCACTTCAATTAACTTTTCATTAAAGATTTTTCAAGCCAAAAAGGGGCTGCCTGAAGGTCAATTTTCGACTTTCTGGGCAGCCCCTCATGATGTTGGAAAACTGCTTTTAAGGCAGGTTTCATGATGTTGGAAAACTGCTCAGGCAGGTTTCAAGGTATGCAGGTTTTTTGTCAACTTTCTCTCACAAAGGAATCTTGAGGAACCGCAGTGATGAACGGAGAAATCGCTCCGCGGGAAAACAGATACAGTTCGTGCATGGCACGGGTACAAACCGTATAAAACAGCCTGCGATCACTTTCTTTGCCGTATTGCAAATTTGACGCATTGTATACCAGAACCGCATCGAACTCGATCCCTTTAGCAAGATAAGATGGAATGATCAGCGTATCCTGCTTGAAAGAAAAAGAATCTTTCTTCATGAGTTCTACATGAACCTGGTCTTTCAGGCTTTCGTAAGCTTCCTCACATTCTTTCGCGGTCTTGCATATCACAGCGATCGTCTTTACCTGTTTATCCTGCAGTTTACGGATCGTACCTGCAATGGCTCGAGTATGGTCCTCTTTCTTTTCGTACTGTTTCAGCACCGGCTTTTCTCCATCACGGTTAAAGGGAATGATGGATTCCTTCTCATTTAGCATTTCCCGTGTAAATTCAACGATCTGTCTTGTGGAACGATAGCTTCGCGTTAAAATAATGCGTTCTGTATGGTCTTTTCCATAACGCTCATACAGCATCTGAAACGCATCACCCGTGGAATGGGCATAAATCGATTGATTGAGATCACCCAAAACGGTCATTTTGCTTCGTGGAAACAGGCGCTGAATGAAGGCAAACTGAAACGGAGAATAGTCCTGTGCCTCATCTATAAATACATGGCGTACTGCCGTATTGGTCTGAAACCCTTCCAGCCGTTCTTTTAAATATAAGTAAGGAGTTGCATCCTCATATAAAAGTTCTCCATTGCTTAATGTTTCAGCAGTCAGCCTGGAGATTTCTTTCCAGCTGCCAGGAAGCAGATACTTCTCCTCCCTCTCCCAGGATAACCCCTCGCCTGTAAACAGCCTCATGTACAGCGCCTTAAGATTAATAAACGTTAAGGACTTGATCCTCTTTTTCAATGGCTTAAATGCTTTGGAAACCACATACGCCGATAACAGTCTCTGCTCCTGTTCAAAATCATTAAACGAATCTTCCGTGTATTGCTTTTTCTTCATTAGTTTTTGATAGAGCCTGACGTACACTTCTTTATCGAGCAGCTGTATTTTTTCTTCCACCCACGGTTCTTTCCGTTCGGTCTTTTCCCGTTTCCTGACCTCACTCACGAGCCATTCGGATACGAGCTTCATGCGGTTCGGAATGGAAACCGAAGAGGAGTAAGAATAGAATTTTTCTTTGATCTGTTCTGCTGAGACCAAGACTCTCCCTCTAAATGAAACAGATTTAAAGAGCATATCCTCATTGCGCAGATGAGTGATATACGCTTCAATCACGTTCATGAAATCAAGCGACGCTTTAAAACGGATGCCCTCCAGCCTGACTTTGTGATCCGGATGGTCTTCCTCAGTAAGTACGGCCTCCATCTGTTCCAACGGATCTTCAAGATCGTAGGAATCACCAAGATGGTGATACACGTACTGCTGAAACGTCGTCTGCAGCATATTTTCTTCACCCAGCTCAGGCAAAACGTTTGAGACATAGCTGTTGAACACGTTGTTGGGAGAAAAGAGTACGATCTGGTTGGCCGAAAGTGTTTCTCTGTATCGATATAAGAGGTAAGCGACACGCTGAAGGGCCGCTGACGTTTTTCCGCACCCGGCAGCTCCTTGAACAATCAGAAGGTTCCCCTTCGTATTCCGGATAATTTGGTTCTGTTCTTTTTGGATAGTGGCCACGATGCTTTTCATCTGAGGATTAGCCTGCCGGCTCAGTACTTCCTGCAGCAATTCATCGCCAATGGTCACACCCGTATCAAACATGCTCTTGATCTGGGCATTCCGGATGATATATTGCCGTTTCAGCTCCATCTCTCCTGAAACGGTACCTTCTGGCGCCTCGTATTCCGCTCTTCCAAGTGAATGGTCATAGTATAGACTGGAGATGGGCGCCCTCCAGTCATACACTAGAAATTCATCAGCCTTTTCATCATAAAACGAAGCGATTCCGAGATAAATTCGATCTGTCTTGGCATCCTTCTCTTCTTTAAAATCTATTCTTCCGAAGTAAGGGGAGTCACTCAGTTTTACAAGGCTTTTTTTCTGGTCTTCAGCGTTTTTATGGCTGCGTTCCAATTCAGACAGCAATTCCGCCTGCTGCTTAATACTGGCTGCGGTTTCTGCTGCCTCATGCGCATCATCAAAATTGACGGTCACATCTTCCCAGAAGTCTTTTCTGATCTGGACCACATCTTCTTTTTTCCCGCCAAGATGCTCCTCAAGAACATTCATTTTCTTTTTTACTTGATCAACAACCGAATTAACGCGTTCCTGTTCTCTTTGCCATTCTGTTTCCCACTGGTTCATAACCCCTCTCCTTTATCTGCAAATTTCCATGCTAAAATTCTTGACAAAACAACCACTTACCTATTATAATAAATTTGGGTAAATTTAATCTTATATTAACAATTTTCGGTAAGTCGCAAACTTCATTTTAGCACACCGGCTGTACGTCAAGCAATGCTTTTTCTAAATAATTGAGTAAATAAAACTGCTAAAGAGCCATGGGAACGTTCCTGGCTCTTTTTTTTGTGTCAACTCCTTTGTTTACCACCTCAGCACCTCTTGTAATCTAGTACCATTTAGGCAATACCTATGGTCCATTGAGTGCCTGAAAGATTATGAATATACTTAATTTTACAAATAAATATAAAAAATTACAGGAGGGGACGACAATGATAAGGGATAATTTTAAACGCTGGCTTCCGCTGGCCTTGGTAACTGCTGTCGGGCTCGGAGGCCTTTCAACCTCAATGCATGGTGATGCCAAAAACCTTAATACAAAAAAGGAACCGGAAATTAAGAATGTGATCTTTCTGATCGGTGATGGTATGGGGCCTGCGGCTACAACCGCAATGCGCTACTGGAAAGATGATCTGAATACGGTTGAAATGGAGAAAACAGCATTTGACCGCTATTTTGTCGGTAAACAAATGACCTATGCTGATGACCCTGATGAGAACATAACGGATTCAGCTTCTGCTGCCACAGCCATGTCGACTGGGGAAAAAACGTACAATGCGGCCATTGCTGTTGACAATGACAAATCTGAATTGAAGACTGTCCTTGAGGCCGCAAAGGCTCGCGGTAAATCTACCGGACTAGTTGCTACCTCAGAACTTGCCCATGCTACCCCCGCTTCTTTCGGTGCCCATGACCCGAGTCGAAAAAACATGAACGAGATTGCCAGTGACTATTTTGATGAGAAAATTAACCGCAAACATAAAGTGGATGTGCTCCTCGGGGGTGGTTCAGCCAACTTTATCCGTGATGACAGAAACTTGGTGAACGAGTTCAAAAATGCAGGCTTTAGTTATGTTACAACTAAAGAACAGCTTCTTCATAACAAGAACGAACAGATCCTGGGTCTTTTCGCTAAGGGCGGAATGCCTAAAATGATCGACCGCAATCATGACCTCCCTTCCCTGAAAGAGATGACCAACTCTGCGATCCAGAGGCTTGACCGGGATAAAGACGGCTTCTTCCTGATGGTTGAAGGCAGCCAGATCGACTGGGCGGAGCATGATAATGACATCGTCGGAACGATGAGCGAGATGCAGGACTTTGAAAAAGCCTTTCAGGCTGCTGTCCAGTTCGCCAAAAAGGACAAGCATACACTCGTTGTCGCCACAGCAGACCACTCAACCGGTGGTTTATCAATCGGAGCGAACGGCAAATACAACTGGTTCGCTGATCCGGTTAGAGCCTTTAAGCGCACACCTGATTTCCTCGGTGAAACCATTGCATCAGGAGCTGATGTGGAACAAACACTGCAAAAATATATAGATCTTACGTTAACCGAGTCTGAGATCCATAGTGTAAAAGAAGCTGCAAAAACAAAAGATATGGTTAAAATCGATGCTGCCATCGAAAAAATAGCCGATCTCCGTTCCAACACAGGCTGGACAACCACAGGCCATACGGGCGAGGATGTTAACGTTTATTCGTACGGACCAGGCAAGGAGAAGTTCGCCGGGTTAATCAACAATACCGATCAGGCGAAAAACATCTTCAAAATCATTCATACAGGGAAATAAGAAAAGTCCTGTTCAAGTCCGACAAGCGCTGGAACTCTTACGCAGCAACACGCTTTTTGTGTTGAGGTTGAAAGAGTGAAGCGACCAAAGACGAATTGTGATTTTTCATTTCGTCCTCCGAGGACTTATGTTGAAAATGGTACTTCCGTTTTCAACCCTGGGCGCTGGAGCTAGACATTACAACCATGAATATTCGAAGAGTAAAACGCCCTGCGATTCTTCGCCGGGCGTTTTTGCTTTTCTTTTATTGTTTCGGCTTGTCATAGATGTTAAAGCCGCTTTCACTTGTTCCGCGAAACGTAAAGCCAGCATCGCTGTAGAACCGGTTTAAGCTTTCATTGCTGGCAATGCAGTCCAGGCGGATGACGGATTTTCCGTTAAACGAAATGCCATTCGTTACCCAGTACAGGATATCCGCCCCCAAATTTTTTCCAGCGGTGTTTCGGTCAATCGCCAGACGGTGAAGGTAGATCGCTTCCTCAAGATCATCTCCCCAAAGCTCAAGATCCCAAGCACTCGCCTTCTGAGGGAGCATGACCACCCCTACCATTTTATTTTCTTTATTTTTAAAAACGAACACGTCTCCGTCTAAAATAGATTGAGCCATTCCATGAACATCGTTACCTTCAAGCAGCTCGCTCCACTGCGTCGATCCTTTGCTCTGCAGCCATTGTGCTGTCCGGACAAGCAATGCCATAACTTCCTCTGTATCCCCTGCAGCAGCCTGGAACGCCCGGACTTCATGATTGACTGCTGGATTTGTAATGTTAAAATTCTTCAAGCTGATCCTCCTCATTCCGCATTCCTTTTTAAATTATCAACGATTCGGTAAAAAAACAACTAAATGACATAGGAAAAGCAGCAGCGCTTTTTAATAAGCACCGCTGCTTTTAGAACATTATCGATGTTTCAATTTATAAATCAGACTGGCGACAAGAGCAGACGGCAGATTAAAAAGGTTGCCCTGCACATGATAATGAAGCTGCTCTTCCTGTACTGGCATTTGATCATACATTTCCTGCTGGCTTAACGATATGTTTCGGCTCCGCTCTTTCATCCCGGAAATATAGGAATATTGAATAGGAATCATAATGATAAAATACAGAATGGCAATAGCTCCGAAAAAGATATACGCAGATGTCATGAAACCCCTCCTCTTTTTCCATATTATAACATCTGTTTCTTTTCAGTACATTTTCTTTTCTTATTGCACAGCTTGTATTGATGAAAGATCGATAAAATTCACTTGGTTTTTACCTGATTTTTTTGAAAGATATAACGCCTGATCTGCCAGCTTCATCACATCTTCAATATCTTCACCGTTCATGGGCCAAACTGCACCGCCAATGCTGCAGCCGATTGTTAAACTGTTTCCATTGAACATAAAACGTTCATTAAGCACACTGATGATCCTGCTCCCGATCCGCTTCCCTTCCTCAATCGGTTCACCTGATGAAGATTCGATGAGAAGAACAAATTCATCTCCTCCCAATCTGGCGGCATACTCACCTTTCCTCAGGCTCCGTTTTAACCGTTTTCCTACCTCCTTCAGAAGTTCATCGCCGATATGATGGCCGTATGTATCATTGATATACTTAAATCCATCTAAATCCATAAACAGAAGAGTGAAATACCCGTCAGCAACCACCCTTGCACTCCGGATAGCCTGTTCAACCTGCAAATAAAGGGAGAGGCGGTTCGGCAGTCCAGTCAATGCATCGTTATGCGCCAGATCTTCCATTCTGCCAAGCTCTGATTCTGTTTCACTTAATGAAGCAACAAGATTTCGAAGGGAAGACGAAAGAACCTCGATGTCCTTTATCCCTCTCACTTGCGGAATCTCTACTTTATTTCCTTTACGAAGTTCATAGGCTGCGTTTGTAATTTGCTGCAGCGGACCTGCAATTTTCCCTGCGAGCAGCCAGCCGGCAATTGCGAACAGCACTGAACAAATACCTCCAAAAAACAAGATAAAGGACTGGAGGTTTTTTGCAGGAATAAATGCAGCATCTTCAGACTGCCTGACAATGATAGCCCAACCGAGGCCTTGATAGTCCAAATGACCCTGTCCCAATGCATAACCGGTTAAATAAGTTTTTCCATCCGGCCATCTCTCAAGGTTCCAATGATTTTTCTTTTGCTGTGCCTGTTTTACACTTTTAAGATGCAATGGTTTTCCAAGCAAATGCTTTGGACCGAGAAGGATCGTGTTCTGTTTGGCGCTGACAATGAAAATTTCAGTACTGCCCCTCTCACTTTTCATAGGCTGCAATACAGTATCCCGGATCTCTTTTGACCACTCCCAGCTCAGGTGTGCGGCCAAAACCCCTTTGAAATCGCCGTTTTTCCCATATACAGGTGTGCTGATATCCACGAACTGCACCGGCTCACCGGACGGATTAGGAAGCAGCTTTGCCAGAAGAACCGCATCATGGACATCTCCTATGAAAGGAGCCTTTTTCGCTCGCTGGAATACAGGGCGTTCCTCAATGTTTTTACCTTTTAAAATTCCTTGTGTGGATGCGATGACATTTCCTTTTTTATCGGTCAGACCAATCCATGAAAACGAGGGAATGCTGTCATGCAGACGATTTAGCATTTTTTCAATGCTTTCCGGGTGCTTCTGTTCTTTAAGCTGATCGAGTTCACTCAGCACTTTAATCTCACCATAACGCGACCACATAAAGTAATCCAGCTTATCAGCCATCTGATAGGCGTTCTGTGACAGCGTTACTCCAATTTCCTTTTTAATATCAGCTCCCGACCTCTTGCTGATGGTGATGCTTAAAATGCCCGACAAAATAAAAATCAAAATAGCAATTGTTAGTGCGACTAGTGTTCTTAGCTTAATAGACAACTTGGTTTGCTCACTTTCTACAACAAGTAAAATACTATTCTAATATCGGCAGAAAATCTTTTTGTTGCAGTTTCTTTACGTAATTTCTATGGATTAGCCTACAGCAAATTTGGACAAAAATGAAACTAAACTGAAGTAGAGCCGTATAGTTAGGAAAGGAGTTGATTTTTCATGTTAAAAAAATTATTGAAATCATTACTTGGCGGAAGCCACAAACGATACAGCAGCAGTGATTATCATAAACATTCATATAAGAAGTTCAGCAGCAGCGACCATGGGAAAAAACATTACGGAAAAAGCCATGGTCATTCTTATTACAAAGGAAAACGCAGAAAAAGCGGCTTCTTCAGCAGCTGATATCCATGATGTTTCATTGGGCAAAGGATCTGTATCGGCTGATCCTAGACCGGCCGCTTAAGCCGGGCACTATCCTATTTGGCCGTTATCGGATCAATAAAATGCTAGGCATGGGGAGTTACGGAATAACGTATACAGCTTTAGATAAGGATTCCGAAAAAACAGTGGCGGTTAAGCAGCTGAGGAAAACAAAGGCTTGGACAAAAGCTGGCCGGCAATTCTTTGAGCGGGAGACGAGAATTCATAAGCAGCTAAAATGTCCTTCCATCCCTTCTGTTCATCAAGCAGGGCAGGATAAACGGGGCCGGTTCATTGTTATGGATTATGTTTCCGGAAAAACGTTTGAGGATTTAATTTTTGAAGAGGGCATTCGCTATACGGAGGTGGAAGCTCTTGCCGTTTTGAAAGAGGTGCTGATCATTATCAGTTCCTTCCATGAAAAAGGAATCGTTCATCGGGATCTCCGTATTCCCAATATTATTTCGGACCATGGAAAATTGCACATTATCGATTTCGGTCTTGCTTGCAGGCTTTACAGAAAACAAGAACACCATAATCAGCGCAAGACAGTTAATAATCTGATGCGAGAGGTATCTGTCGAAAGTGACTTTTATGCTCTTGGCCACTTTCTCCTGTTTCTGCTCTATTCGAATTATGAACCTGATACAAAGAAAGAAAAAAGCTGGGAGGAAGAGCTTACATTGTCTCCGGAAGTCCACAGACTGATAAGAAGACTGCTTCAGATCGACGAGAGCTTCAGGTCTGCAGTAGAAATCATTGATGAAATAAGCTTTCTGCTGCCCGAAAACAAACGTGAAATGAAAACGATATAAATAAAGGAGAACTGGTCTCAGTTCTCCTTTTCTCTCTGTTCACTTTCTTCCAATCCTTGAATAATTTAGTGTGACGTTTAAATGACAGGAGTGTTCATATGCTTCCTCTTTTTGATGATCAGCACCATCATTGCGGATGGCTTGATCATGGGAGAATACTTGATTTATACGGGCGAGTTGCCGTAGCTGTGCCGGCTGTACCAGGGGTCCCTGCCGTTCCTGCTGTTCCTGCGGTGCCTTTCACGACGGCTCCTCATCCTCCCGTGCCATTATCCTTCTCTTCTCCTTATTCATTTCCGCATTATTCATCACCGTACTATTCACCCTACCCATCTCCTTACTCCTACTCCATCTCCTATCCGTTTCCGCCATGGCCGCCATTATCCTCCTTTCCAGGCTGGCTCACTCCCTATTGATTGCTGCTGATTGCAATGAGAGCTCCATTCGCTTTGTTGTTTCGAGTTCTACGATTTCACCCGATGTTACGGGAATGGCGCGGCGAAACAGCGGTCCACAGTATACGTAACTGTGGTATTCGCCCGCCTCCCCCATCGGACAGATGCCGGTTTCTTGTATATCGTTTAAGAACGAAGCATCTATTTCTCTTCCCAGCCACTTCTCTTCAAGATGCGCGTTGGATACTCTAATAATTTTAGCTTTATATCCAGACTCAACGAAATTTTTTAATGCTGAAGGTGCTTCTTCTTTTTTCATCCATAGCGGGTAAACGGCTTCGAGACCCGTTTGTTCGGCAACGTTTTCGCCCCATTGTCTGTGTTCATCCAAATACAGGTCACCGAAAGCCACTCCATCCAATTTGTATTTTTGTTTGAAGGATTTTAGCTCTGATATAAAATTAGCTGTGTATGACTCGAAGGAACACGGAATCCATTCAAGCGGAATGCCGAGTGCATCAGCCTGGGCCTGAATGAGTTCTGTTCTCTCTCCATGTCCAAACGTTCGGCCGATTTCTTTCGGAAGGGTTGTCATTAGACATGCCACTTCTTCTCCTTGTTTCACAAGCTGATCAAGCACCATGCACGCATCCTTTCCTCCACTCCATGAGAGCGCCCATCTTTTAGCCATTATGATTCCTCCTCTATTATTTGGAAAACTATTCCTTAATTAACTGATATCGTATATAATTTGAAAAAAATCTAAAAAGGGGGCTGTCCTGTATGAGTGATTCCTGTTTTATATGCAACAAGCACAAAGGTACGATAAACACAGCCGGAAAAATGATTTTCGAAGATGATTATGTATACATCGGACATATCGATAAAGGCTGCAACCCGGCTTATCTCGGCTATGTCATGATTGATTTAAAGCGCCATGTGCCTACATTGGCTGATATGAACCTGGAAGAAGCAAAGTCTTTTGGGATGGCCATGGCAAGGATCAGCAAAGCCCTCAAAAAAAGCGAAGGAGCCGAACACATTTACGCCCGTGTTTCCGGACATGGTGTTCCTCATCTTCACATGCATCTTACTCCCCGCTATCCCGGCACACCTGAAGAGTACTGGGGACCATGGGAAGTATTAGACTGGGAGAACGCTCCGTACGGCACCGGAGAAGAAGTCGATGCGGTGTGCGAGAGGCTGAGAGCACATATGGAGATGGATTATGAAACAGTTAATGAATGAAATAAACTGGGTCGGCAGCTCTCATACTTATATTGATCAGCCTGATATCTCTTCCCTTCATCATATCACGGTCGGAAGATATGGTGGAAACTCTCTTTCCGGTGCCAATAAGAATGAAGACGGATGCCTGGTATGGGCTTGCGAAAAGGGAGATTGGGAGTTTGCCGTCATCCTGGATGCCCATTATAGTGCAGAGAGTGCCCAGCTTGTCGTTGAAGAGCTGGAAGCTGAAAAAGAGCGGTTGCTTGAAGCGGTCAGACTTCAGGCACCAGATTGTTTTACAGAGGTGGAGTCACGCATAGTTTCGTTGTTTAAGAGCGCTGAATTTCGCGGGAAGTGCCAAAGGGTAAAAGGTGAAACCGCCTGCCTGATCGCGTTCCGCAAAGAAAATTATGTGTGGTGGCTTTCAATCGGCGATTGCGTGCTCTATCTGTTCCATCCTGAACTTGCGGACTTTAAGCAGTATCAATTGAATCAGCGGAACTTTTATGAGTGGATCGGGAAGGTGAATACGTTTGAATTGCCTGTTCCCAGTTACAGCTCAGGGGTGCGTGAGCTTCGCAAAGGAAAAACCGTACTGCTTCTTGCTACGGATGGGATGATTGAGTGCCCTGATGCTGGATTTGAGGATGCGGAGAAGGTGTATCGTCAGTTTGCTGATGACAGCATGGTGGAGGAAGGTGTACAGCGGCTTCTGCAGACCGTTGAAACTCATCATGGCCGCGACAGTGCCACATTGATAGCCTGGACAGTACATAACACAGAAGAAGGAAGCGAACCGAGCGACGGGCGTGTCCCGCCGGAGCTGAGAAAAGAATAAAAGAACGTAAAAAACGCGAAAACGCGGTGCCGAATAGTTTAGCATCGCGTTTTTTTATTTCGGGTGTCATATTTTGGGTGTCAGGCACCTTCTTTTGACACTTGTGTAATGCCGGTGCCTGGCACCGTCATTCGGTCCTTGCTCATGAGGAAGACGAACAGGAAGGCAACCGCTGCCGGAATGAGTGCCCACATGAAGGTATGGACGATGGAGCCGGACAAGGCGACGGTGATCTTTTCCAGTATTGGCGCCGGAATCGCCGCCCTCGCCTGTTCAGAAAGAATCTGTCGGGCATCGCCTGCTCCGCTGCCCGGCATCGTTCCTCCCATTCCTTTAAATGTTTCCTTGAGCAGTGATGCCAGGTCGCTCCTCTGAATCGTACCGAAGATGGTAATTCCGAGCGTCATGCCGAGTGAACGGATAAAGTTGCTCGTTGATGTAGCGGATCCCCTCTGATGCATGCCGAAATTATGGATAGCGGCCATGCTGAGAACCGAGAAGGAGAATCCTACTCCAAGACCGACGACGATCATGTACAGCGTTAGTACCAGTCTGCTTGTATCCGGCGTGATCGTGCTCAATAAAGCAAATCCAGCAATCATTATGACTCCAGAAAGGAACATGATGCTGCGATAACTCATTTTAGAAGTAAGGAAGCCTCCGACCTGTGCTGTAACCACAGAACCCAGCATCATCGGCAGCAGGATCAGCCCTGAGTTGGTCGCTGTTCCACCGTACACGCCTTGAACAAAAATAGGAATATAAACGGTAGCAGCCATGAAAGTAGCACCATAAAAGAACGCGACAACAGTGCTCCCCGCAAACAAGCGGTTCTGAAACATTTTAAAGGAGATGATCGGTTCTTCCGCTTTTCGTTCCACTCTCAGGAACAGCAGGAACAGGATAGTAAAGCCGGCAAACAGACTGATGATCTGCCAAGAGTCCCAATCAAACTTCTGACCGCCGATCTCCAGCGCAAACATAAGGCAAACAACTGCTCCAATCAGCGTAACAGCTCCGAGCCAGTCAATTTTTTGCTTCGTATGAACGTGTGATTCTTTGTAGAATAAGCCAACGAATACTAACGCAAGGATTCCGAGCGGCAGGTTAATGTAGAAAACCCAATGCCAGCTGATGTTATCGGTGATATAAGCTCCCAAAAGAGGACCGAAAATGCTGGAAAGCCCGAAGACCGCTCCAAACAGTCCGCCCATCTTTCCTCGCTTTTCTGGAGGAAAGATATCAAAAACAATGGTAAACGCTATCGGAATCAAAGCTCCTCCGCCAATCCCCTGAATCGCCCGGTAGATGCCGAGCTGAAGAATGCTGTCGGCCGTTCCGCATAGTGAGGAACCTGCCATAAACAGGATCAGTCCAAAAATAAAGAATCGTTTTCTGCCGTACATATCCGACAGCTTCCCGAAGATCGGCATTCCTGCCATTTCAGCTACCATGTAAGCAGAGACAACCCATACAAAGCTTTCAAGGCCGCCCAGATCACCCACGATCGTTCCCATCGCAGTAACAACAATCGTGTTATCCATCGATGCCATCAGGATGGCAAGCAGCAGCCCCGCGACTACAAATCCTAACCTGCTCCTTTTTTGACTCATTTTATTTCTCCCTATACACGTTTTAATTTTTCCAATCCCTTATCAAACCCGGCCTTATTGTTATATGCCGCCGAATGTGCTTCCTGAACCATTCCTTGTGTGGTGCCTTTGATTGCGGTTGATAATTCTGCTCTGTTAAGACCTCTGAAATGAGTGCTAGAATTTTATTTTTTATATCATTTCACTGTAGCTGTACCTCTGCTAAACTATTTTTCCGTTACATTCTTCATACCCGCTTATTGTACGCCCTCATTGCAAAGACATAAGCCACAATCATAATTCCAACGCACCAAGCAAGAGCAATCCATATATCATTACCCACTGGCTGACTTGACAACAACGCACGAATGGATTCCACTATAGAGGTTACCGGCTGATTTTCGGCAAAGGCGCGAACTGCCGACGGCATCGACTCGGTTGGTACAAACGCTGAACTGATAAACGGCAGGAAGATTAGCGGATAGGAAAAGGCGCTTACACCGTCCACCGATTTTGCGGACAGTCCGGCAATCGCCGCGATCCAAGTCAGGGCGAGCGTAAACAGCGCGAGTATACCGGCTACAGCGAGCCATGACAGCACCCCGGCCGATGATCGAAAGCCCATAATGAGCGCTACGAGAATGATTACGACTACAGAAATGGCATTGGATACCAGCGAGGTTAGCACGTGCCCCCACAACACGGTGGAACGTGCAATCGGCATGGAGTGGAACCTCTCAAATATGCCCCTTTGCTTATCTAAAAACAGGCGGTAAGCCGTATAAGCTATACCACTCGCAATCGCTATCAGCAATATGCCGGGCATCAGGTAGTTCACATAATTATCCGTACCGGTTTGGATCGCACCACCAAACACATAGACGAACAGCAGCAATAATGCAATCGGCGTGATGCTGACCGTAATGATGGTGTCCATGCTTCGCAAAATATGGCGCATGGAACGTCCAAGCATAACACCCATGTCGCTGAAAAAATGTGTATTCATTGTTACTTTTCCTCCTTTTTATTGATGATTGCGAGGAAGATCTCTTCCAATGAAGGTTGTTTTTCCACATACTCCACCTTTGCAGGTGGAAATAGCTTTTTCATTTCCTCAAGCGTGCCGTTGGCAATAATCCTGCCCTCATGCAAAATGGCAATTCTATCTGCAAGCTGTTCAGCCTCCTCCAAATACTGAGTGGTCAAGAATACAGTCGTACCGCTCTCAGCAAGTTCTTTGACTATCTTCCAAACCTCGATGCGCCCCTCGGGGTCTAGCCCGGTAGTCGGTTCGTCGAGGAAAATAATCTGCGGTTTTCCCACAAGGCTCATGGCGATATCGAGCCTGCGGCGCATGCCACCTGAATAAGTAGACGTCCTGCGATCAGCGGCCTCCAGCAAACTGAACCGTTTTAGCAGCTCATCCGCTACTTGGCGTGGATGTTTAAGGTGCCGCAGTTTGGCAATCATGATCAGATTTTCCCGCCCTGTCAAAACCTCATCCACAGCGGCGAATTGCCCGGTCAGGCTGATTGACTGCCGCACTTCATCGTCCTTTGACACAACCTCGAATCCGTTTACGAAGGCAGTCCCTCCATCCGGTTTCAGCAGCGTGGTGAGGATTTTGACAATCGTTGTCTTACCTGCACCGTTGGAGCCAAGCAGAGCAAAAATATCTCCCTTTTCCACCTCAAAATCTACACCCTTTAGGACCTGAAGCTTCTTGAAGGACTTTTGCAAACCTTTTACTTGAATGGACTTGTTTGGCATATTCTTCTCCTCCTTATCTAACAGTAACCTTTGATAAATCTGCTTCCTTGCCTTTTAGCGCTGCATAGGTCAGTTTATCCTTCATTGCGCCATCAAAACAGATGGATTTAATAGCACGGTAATATTTCTTAGACAAGGTAATTCTCGAAATGAAAGACACATTTTTGAGTGTTGATCCTCTAAACGAAACTTCTTTTATCGCTGCCTTTTCAAGGGTTCCCATACCCGCTTTTGACGGAGAAGCAGTTTCATTCATATAAATTCCTCCTGGCGACTGCCTTCAAATTTTTATCCTCTTAATCTATTTTCCGGTGTTCTTTAACCGACGATCCAGATAGAGCCTTAAACTCTTCATAGTACTCAACCAATCCAATATCACAGCCAGAACCGATCCGTACGAATTTCCCCCGCACCACATCAGCCGTTGTATTTTCCAGAAAGATATCATCACCTTCAATGGTCTTAGCTTCAAGATATCCTTCATTTTTCATGAAAGGCAGGAAGGCGCCTTTCTTTTGGACACGAATTGTTTCTCCGCCCATCTCTTGAACATGGCTCGTGCTGTACCTCAGCTTGACGTCAATAACATCTGCATTCAACAGGCCCGAAACCTCAAAAAGGCCGCTTGATACAAATTCCTCCGCTTCAAGATCCCCTTTAACAACTATACTGCCCTTGAGGTCCACCTTATCCCCGGTAAATCTTCCGGCAACCTCCACCGTTCCTAGGATCTTTGTGTTTTCGATCTTTGCTGATTCTCCGATTGAAAGCGTTCCAAGTACTTTCATGTTTCGCGCGTCCAAATTCTTTTTCACTTCGGTCTCGCCAAAAATTTCAAAAACATCCGCTTTGGCGTTCCCGGACACCTCACTCGATCCGTATGTTTTAAAAAGGGCACATTCAAAATCGTCAGTAATGGTTCCCTCTCCCATAATTTTCACTTTATTGTACAGGCCTCCCGATGCGCTTCCTGAACCGTTCATCATAAGGTTATTTGCTTTCGCCATTGTAATCCTCCTTCCGTTTGTGGTTATATTTTTTTGATTTCTCTTACCTTTGCGTTATCATCCTGATGGAGTGTCCCTTGGTATTCAACCAAATCAATTTCGCAATCAGGGCCGATCGTAACATTGTTCCCCCGAACGACATCCGCCTTTGTGCTTTCAAGCTCAAGGTCATCGCCTTCAATTAGTTTTACTGTCAGCTTGACAGGGAAAAAGGCTTTGAAAAGATGAAAGAAACGCCCCTTTTTTCCTTTTACTTTAATGGACTGTCCACCCATTTCGGTTACAGAGCTATCACCGTAAAGTCTGATATCAATATGATCCGCACTCAAGAGGCCTCCGATGGTAAACTGGCCGTCCGCTTTAAAGGTTTCAGCTTCACAATCGTTTGCAATTGTTGCTTTTCCATTGATCTTGATTTCATCGGCTTTAAGACTGCCCCCAATTTTTCCTGAACCTGATAATTTCATTTTGTTGGTTAGACTGACGCTATCGGACACTGAGCCGTGCCCTTCAATGACAAAATCGTTTCCCTCCACTGCGCCTTTAACTTTTCCGCTTCCGCTGATTTTTGCATCTTGCATTTTTAAATGACCATGTACAGTTCCCGACCCATTGCACTCAAACCGGACACATTCAATATTGCCGTTCACTATGCCTCTGCCATTCAGTTTGACCTGCTCGAAATGTCCTCCATTCGATGATCCGTATCCATTGATGGTGAGATTTCCTTTGATCCCGCTTTTCATAATCATCCTCCATTACAAATTTGTTTTTAGCTCTTCTACACAGCTCGTTACGGAAAACCTAACTGTCACTTTTGATCCCTGGTCAACCATTATACTTTCTGCTCCTGACAGCAGCAGGCATGAAGTAACGCCAAGCTTTCGGATAAACAAAAGTTCGTATCTGCTCTTGCTGAGTGAACCTCGGGCTTCCTTAAGGACTTGAAGGAGCATCTTTCCTTCGTCGAGACTGATGTCTCCGGAAGTCAGCAGCTTATCTAAGATAAACACTTCCAGCAGTTCATCAAACTGAAACTGCTCGATATTTCCATTTTCATTCAAATACAGATCAAGGACCGCTTTCGAAACAATGTTTCGCTGCAGCAGTTCTTCTTTAGTGATTTTGGTTTCCGTTTTTACGGAAGGTGAGAACCGTTCTGCAAGTTCATCGAGCGAAAGCGTTTCCTTCATCGATTGAATCTTGTCGATCCGTTCCAGCACTTTATCCTTCGGGAAGAATGTTTCTTGCCCTGTAAACGTTGATTTACGCACAAACCACTCTTCAGGAATGAGGTTTTTCCTTTTCCAGCGGTACAGCTGTCCATAAGAAATTCCAGCCAAATCCAACAGGTCTTTTTTTGATATCAGTTCATTGATCAAGTTACCGGCCCCTTTCTCTTCTGATATCAATGTAACATAACACTGTTACGTTTGTAAATACAGTATATGTAAATTTATTTTATTGGTGCCAGGCACCGGCTTTTGACACTTGTGTAATCGCAGTGCCTGGCACCAAAAACAACAAAAAGCGGCAGAACATGATATTCTGCCGCTACCCTATTTTTTCATTAAGTTACAAGCGTTCTTTAGCTTCCTGCTGCTTTGTTTTGCTCAAGAGCGGCTGGCTTGATCTGGATCTTTCTTCGGCCATCTTTTTCTTCTGGCACATCCAGCGTTGAAAGATTCCAGTGACTTGGCAGTGCGCCCTCCAGCTCTTTTACATCTTCCGCATTGATTTTCAGTGAAACAACTCCTTCTTCACTGACATCAAATTCATGGCCATCCTTTAAACCAAAGCGTATCTTCAAATAGTTCCTCAATCCATTGATCGTCAGGAATTTAAATTCGTAGCCATGATAGATCGCTGCTTTTACTTCTTCTTCATGCTGTTCAGCATACGAAAACATGTACTCCCAGTTCAAGTTTTCTCCCGCTGGCCGTAAGGCTTTCACATCTTTTTCTTTCAGTGCGCGAAACAGTGTTTCGTTATCCAGTCCGGCTGCTCTGGAAAGTTCTATTCTTAGACCAGCAGGAATCGGCAGCCTGGATATTGTTTTTTTCAATGTGATACCCCCTACTAGAAATAATTTATGAATGCAGACCGTCTTTAAAATATTCGGCTAACGTTTGCTGAAGCGTACCTTTAGTTGCCGCGTGCTCATCAAACGAAACATCCAAATGAATCATTTTCCTGACGAGTTCCGCACGCAGACCCGTAATGACCGCCTCACATCCCATCAATGAAACGCCGCTCAGTACTCTTTGAAAATGGTGGATCACATCAATATCCATATCTGTAATGGCTGATAGATCCATAATTAACGTTCGTATTTTTAAATTCGAAATGTCCGTTAATACTTTTTCTTCAATGGTATGCACACGGTATACATCAATAACCCCGATTAAAGGAAGAACCGCTATATGAGGATTGATCGGTATAATAGGAACCGATAAATGCTCAACCATTTTTCGCTGAGCGTTGATTAATTCATCTTTATAAGCCGAATAGCTTATGAAAAAACTATTAAGAAATTTATCGATGCCGTCATTGATCCGCTTCTCCATCTGAAAAAACGTTTCTCTATAGTCTGAAATGCTGAGTCCATATGTGTTCTGTTGATCATATTCAAACAGATAGTGCCACAGCGTCCTTCTAATTGCATGTACCCACTCCAGTTTAAGAGTAAGGGTTAAAGAATGCTTTGCCCAAGCCACCCCCTCTTGCTGAGCAAAGGAAGTAAGTTCAGTTTCTTTCCTTTCCACGACATACGTTACCAGCTTCTCAGCGTTTTTCAAAAGATCAATATTTCCTGATTGTAAAATATCATTTATTTTCGCTGCGACTTCTACAGCCTCGGATAACAGCTTATTTTGAAAGTCTTCTCTGTGCAGGATGATAAAGTCAGTAATCTTCTTTTGCTCATACTGTTCCATTAGTATTTTCTCCTTCCAAGGATAAGAAATGTTCTCTTTTCTCATTCTTGTAATATAAAAGTATTCCCTTTATTTTTGGGGCATCCTTGCAAAAATTGTCTAAACGAAGAGGTGTCGCCTAAACATTTAAAAAGCTGGTCCGGCTTGTCGTTTTTGCCTGTGCGGAACCAGCTCTCGTTCTCTTTCTATTTTGTTACAGCAGCCTCTTCTTTCTTTGCTGCTTCCTTCAAAAAGGTCAATGATGCAGCTCCCAATGTATTGGCCGCAACGAGCATGGCTCTTTCATCAATGTTAAATTTCGGGTGATGATGAGGGTACGTTTCACTCTTGCTTTCATCCTGTGCACCTGTATAGAAGAACGTTCCCTTCACATGCTCCAGAAAATAGGCGAAGTCCTCGCCGCCCATTTGCGGCTCACCTTCAACAACCTTTGTAACGCCAGGAACATCCTTTGCAATCCTTGCTATAAAATCAGTTTCTTCTTTATGGTTGACGACTGGTGGATATCCGCGCTTGTAGGACAGGCTATAGCCCGCATCAGCAGACATGCACGTTCCTTTCACAACTCGTTCAATTTCCCGCTCCATCAATGCCCTGACATCTTCTTTAAACGTACGGACAGTGCCTGTAATTTTAGCTGTATCCGCAATAACGTTAAAGGCGTTGATCGCTTCAAAAGTGCCAACTGACAGGACGGCTGCCTCCAGCGGATTGACACGGCGGCTGACAAGCTGCTGCAGGTTCATAACAAGCTGTGAACCTATTACCACCGCATCTTTTGTAAGGTGAGGCTGTGCACCGTGGCCTCCTTTTCCTTGGATAACAATATCAAACTTATCGGCCGCTGCCATAAAAGGACCTATCCGGTGTTCAATGCAGCCGAACGGTGCAACCGCCCAAAGATGGGTGCCAAAAATAACGTCTACGCCATCCAGGCAACCATCCTCAATCATGGCAATCGCCCCTCCAGGAGCAAGTTCTTCCGCATGCTGATGGATAAAAACGATCGTTCCTTCGAGCTCATCCTTCAGGCTGTTCAGCACTTTAGCCAGGACAAGCAATGTGGCAGTATGACCGTCATGTCCGCAGGCATGCATGACACCATCGACTTTCGATTTGTATTCCACATCATTTTCTTCTTGAATCGGCAGTGCATCAAAATCCGCACGAAGAGCTACCGTTTTGCCAGGCTTGCCGCCGCGAAGCACAGCAACGATTCCTCTTCCCCCGACATTTCTGCGTACTTCGTGTCCCAACGCTTCATGATAGGCTGCGATATATTTCGGTGTTTCTACTTCCTCAAACGAAAGCTCGGGATTTTCATGCAGATGCCGGCGGATCTTCACCATTTCTGGATACAATTCTTTTAATCGGTCATATAATTTTTCCACTTCTGCTCATCTCCCGTTATTTTTTTATCCAGTGAATCAATCACGACTTCAATAGCGTTCAGCAGTGTTTCCTTTGGCCATCCGGAAATGGACCGGTCGTTCACAGCCAGCTCATAGGACGGAGGAACATGAATGAAGCCAGCAGGTATATCGAGTTTTGATTTTTCCAAGTGATGCAGCATACTGTACATGACATTATTACAAAGGTAGGCACCTGCAGTATTCGATAGTTCTGCAGGAATACCTCTTTTATTTAAAATTTTCGCAAATTTTCTGACGGGAAGAGTCGAAAAAATGGCCGCTGGTCCTCCATCGATAATCGGCATGTCAGACATCTCTTCTCCGCTATTATCGATTGGCCCGTCATTCACATTGATGGCCACCCGCTCAGGGGTAATCCGATTGCGGCCAGCGGCCAGCCCGAGCATGATAACCGCATCGGGCTGCAGTTCTTCATAATGGGAAATCAGCTCGTTAGCAGACCTTCCGTACTCCACAGGGAGCACCCGCCCTTTTACCTCATATCCTCCAATGACTTTGCCGTTTAGCTCGGTTGCAATAAATTCTGTCGGATTAAAAGGATGATCCAGGAATGGCTCAAACCCGGTCAGCAGCAGCGTTTTCAAGAATCGCCCCCCCCTTATTCTCAAGCTCTTCCAGCTGTTGGTCAAACCAGCTCACGATATACTGAAGCCGCGCAACCCTTAACCCAGGATCGCCATTTCGTGAAAGGTTATGATCAGCCTTTGGAAAACGGACAAACTTCACCTTTTTGTCCTGCTGTTTTAAAGCGATAAACAGCTGTTCTGCCTGCTCGATCGGGCAGCGGTAATCCTCTTCGCCATGCAGGATGAGAAGCGGCGTATCCATCCTGCTGCTCAGCCGCAAGGGCGAGTGCTGCCACAGTTTTTCAGGGTCCTCAAAAAGATGGTACCCGACCTCCCATTTCGTAAAATAAAATCCAATATCGCTGACTCCGTAAAAACTCAGCCAGTTGGAGATGGACCGCTGGGTAACAGCAGCTTTAAACCGGGATGTGCGGCCGATGATCCAGTTCGTCATAAAGCCTCCGTAGCTTCCTCCAGTAACGACAAGCTGTTCCATATCCACAAAATCATAATGTGATAAAACATAATCTACAGCAGCCATCAGATCACGGTAATCTCCGCCGCCGTAATCCCCCATGCATGCTTTGACAAACTGCTGGCCGTAGCCGTAGCTGCCGCGCGGATTGCTGTAAAGGACCACATAGCCGGATGCTGCCAGCATCTGCAGCTCATGGAAGAACGTATTGCCGTACATCCCATGCGGGCCGCCATGGATTTCCAGCACGAGGGGGTATTTTTTTCCTTCTTCAAATCCGGGAGGCTTCAAAAGCCAGCTCTGAACCGAATTGCCTTCATCATTTGTAAATCTGAATTCCTCTGGATGTGATAGAACGATTTCGGATAGTACCTCACTGTTTACATCCGTCAGCCTTACTTCTTCGGCTAAATTGGACAGAGAAGCATAAAATAAATCCCCCGGGATGACCGGTGAGCTTGCAGCAAAGATTGCATAGTCATTTTCTGAATCAACCGCGCACCCATACAGATGACAGTCTTGATTTGTGATCTGCGAAACCACTCCTTCAAGCGTGGCATAGTGCAGCGAAGAGTTTCCGTTTAAAGTGGCGATAAAATAAAGTCCCTTCCTATCCTTTGACCAGGCAGCCTTTGGTGCTGCGTGTCCGTAGTGCATATCGCCGATCACAGCGTCACCGGCATGTTCATCAAAATTCTTGGTCAAACATATCGTTACGCTGCTATCCAGATGTACAGCATGCAAATTACCGAGGGTCGCGCTGCCATGCTCAAATGTTTGGCCGAAATAGGCCAGGTATTCGCCATCTGCTGACCATACCGGATCAGTAAATGCTCCGGTTCCATGGCTGACGATTTTTTCTTCCCCTCCCAGCTGCTGGATCACCAGATCAGATGCATAAGAAACCGTATCTTCATTTGCCCTGCTCTTACTGTAAGCAATCTTATCGCCGTCTGGTGACCAAGCCGCACCAAAATGGTCGTTCAGCCCTGATGTCAGCTTTGTTTCGTTTCTTGTCTCCCTATCGATAAGAAAGAGCTGAGAATACTCGCCTTTCAGCATGCCTCTTCCGTCTGCTTTGTACTGAAGCTCAGTTACTTCCAGCGGCCGCAGCCTGTTCACTCCATCCGTCTCTTTCTTCACGGTAATCGCCGCAAGCAAAGACTTTCCATCTGGAGACCAAACCGGGCTAGAAGCACTGCCCTCATTTGAAGTCAGCTGTTCGGCTTCCCCGCCTTCTGCAGAAATCAGCCAAATCTGGTTCTTGCCGCTTCGGTCTGAAACAAATGATAGCAGCTTACCGTCAGGCGACCATCTTGGACTGGTATCATTGTGGCTTCCTCTCGTCCATTGAACAGTAGCCCCTGAACTCAATGTGCAAATATAAAGATGAGATTCATAGTTTTTATCTTTATTGATCCTTTTTACGGTATAGGCAACCTTTTCCCCGTCCGGAGACACTTGAGGGTCGCTTACAAATTTGAGCCTGTATAAATCTTCTGCACTTATTCCCGGTAACATGTGAGTTTCCTTCTTTCTATTAAAATGCTAATAAACTAAGATTAACAGTAGAATAGAGCAAACACTTAATCCCGTGCCAATACCTAATAAGAAGATTGCCGGATTTGACAACGTCCTCTCTTTTATTGAAGCTGCCATTTCTTTCTCTGCTGCACTCACCGCATAGTGTTTGCGGAAAAACACTGGGTTAGCTGCTCTGACTACTTTTGTCAGCGGATGTAGAAAACCTGTTCCTGATATGATTGCGCCTACACCGCCCACTAGAAATAATAGCCCCAGTAAAAATGATTGATTTATAGCTTCTATACCTTTTATATCAAACAGAAGCATGTATGCCTTCCAGGCTCCTGCAGATAAAAGTCCCGCAGCTAAAAACCTCATGTATAAACACCTCCATCGAAGCAAAAGAGGAGGAGTCTGCCAATGGGGCAGACTGTCCTCCATTCTGTTTATTCAGACACTTTTTCTGCCCAACGGACATACGGATAACGGTTAATTGGATAGACAATTCCTTTAAACTTATTGGAAGTTAAATAGTTATTAGAGTAATAGTATACCGGAAGAAAAGGAAGGTCTTTCATAAGTTCATCTTCTGCCTGATGAAGCAGTTCCATTCGTTTTCCTTCATTCTGTTCTGTTTTGGATTGTGCGAGAAGCTGATCATATTTTGGATTGACCCAGTTTGTTCTGTTGTTCGGGCTGTCTCCTAGATAGTAATCAAGAATTGGTGTCGGATCCACGTAGATGCCGATCCAACCCATACGCGCCATCTGGAAGTTCTTTTGTTTTGTAGTGTCCAAGTATGTTTTCCATTCCTGGTTTGTTAATTTCACATCGACGCCCAAGTTCTTTTTCAGCATTTCCTGAACTGCTTCGGCAATCTTCTTATGGCTTTCGAGGGTGTTGTAGGTCAGCTCAGTTTCAGGGAACTTGCTCCATCCTTCTTCCTTCATCGCTTCTTTTATCAGCTGTTTCGCCTTTTTCACATCTTCTTTAAAATACTGCTCTTTTTCTTTTCTAAAGTCTTTGCCGTTTACTTCTGCTCCATATGGCACAAAGCCCATAGCCGGTTTTTCTCCAGCTTGCGTGATCTTGTCTGTAATCATTTTTCTGTCGATCGCCAGGTTGAAGGCTTCACGCACTTTTTGGTTGTTAAATGGTTCTTTGTCGATATTGAACATGTACATGTACGTTCCGAAATAAGGTGTTACTTTGTACTCCTTATTATCTTTTTCCTGTGCGATCACATCGGATGGAAGGGTTTGAATCAGGTCGAGTTCACCTGATTTGTACATTTGATAATAGGTTGTGGCATCATTCACCATCTTCCACGTCACCTTTTCCATCTTCACATCGTCTTTTCCATAATAATTCTTGTTCTTCTCAATGACTACGGATCGGTTATGCTTCCATTCTGTTAGTTTGTAAGGTCCGTTGCTCACATAATCTTTTGCTTCTCCTGCCCAGTTTTTATTTCCTTCCGCTGAATCTTTTTTCACAGGGTAATACACCCAGAAAGAAAGAAGCTTTTCAAGGAATCCAGTTGGTGCCGCGAGCTCAACCTTGAGGGTCTTGTCGTCTAGAGCTTTTACCCCTACATCATCCACAGAGCCTTTGCCCTTGTTATACGCTTCAGCTCCTTTTATGTAATACATATAAAAAGCAAAAGAGCTACCTGTTTTAGGATTCAGCACATGCTTCCACGCGTATTCAAAATCACCGGCAGTTACAGGATCTCCATCAGACCACTTCGCATCATCACGGAGTTTGAAAGTATAGACTTTTTTATCGGATGATACTTTTACGTCCTTCGCCAGGCCTTTGACCGAATCACCGCTTTTGTTTTTCATGTACAGCCCTTCGTATAAATGATCAAGAATCCACCCGGAAGTCGTATCTGTCGCAAGTGCAGGATCAAGAGAAGGCGGCTCACTCAGAGCGTTTAACGTGATTTCCTGCTTCACGCCTTCAGTAGATGAGGTTTTGCTTCCGCCAGAGCAGGCAGAGAGCACTGACATAACAAGCATAAAAACCAGCAGACCAGTAAACCGCTTTTTCAATGTTTTCGTCATAATCCTATACCCCCATTTTTTAGTATAAATGACAAGCTGTCCAATGCTTTGGCCTTACTTCCTTCCATTCCGGGACCGCACTCGCGCATACATCCATCACATGCAGGCAGCGGGTCCTGAACCGGCATCCGGATGGAGGAGAGATTGGGCTTGGCGGGTCGCCTTTTAAAATAATTCTTTCCCTTCTCGATCCTTTTGCTGTTGAAGGTACAGGAATCGCCGAGAGGAGCGCCTGTGTATAAGGGTGCAGCGGCTCACTGAATAAGTCACCGCTGTCCGCCAGTTCCATAAAGCCGCCCAGGTACATCACGCCGATCCTGTCGCTGATATGCTTCACCATTCCAAGATCATGAGCTATAAAGAGAAAGGTAAGCCCCATGTCGCGCTGCAAATCTTCCATCAGATTAACGACCTGGGCCTGAATGGATACATCAAGAGCGGAGATTGGCTCATCAGCTACAATAAATTTTGGTTCTACCGCTAATGCCCGGGCAATTCCTATACGCTGGCGCTGCCCGCCGCTGAATTCGTGCGGGTAACGTTTCGCATGATCAGCCTGGAGCCCAACCCTCTCAAGGAGGCTGTAGATGCGCTCCATCCGTTCCTTCCCTGACGCAAGCCGGTGGGCGTCAATCCCTTCACCGATAATGTCGCCCACCTCCATTCTTGGATTGAGGGAAGCATGAGGATCCTGAAAGATCATTTGGACAATACGGTTGTAGTTCTTCTTTTCCCTTTTGTTTAGATGCCGGACGTCCTTTCCTTCAAAGAGTATCCTTCCGCCTGTCGCTTCATTGAGGCCGACAATCGTTCTTCCGAGCGTTGATTTCCCGCTTCCGCTTTCCCCGACAAGACCCAGTGTCTCTCCCTTTTTCACAGAAAAGGTAACTTCATCTACCGCTTTTAACGACCGTTTTCCGACCATGAAATATTTTTTCAGGTTTTCCACTTCCAGCATGGCCTGTGTCATGATTCATCCCTCCCTGCCGCGGCAAACTCGGCCACTTTTGGCGCCCGCGGATCATTCAGCCAGCATCTGGAATGATGCCCCCTCTCCGCTTCAAAAGGAGCTGGCATTTCCTCCACACATATTTCCATCGCGTAGTCGCATCTTGCCGCAAACGGACATCCGGGAGGCGGCGCATATAGATCCGGCGGTGTGCCTTCAATGGGAATCAGCCGTTCTTTTTCCACGGTTTCATAGTTTGGCAGAGAGTTCAGCAGACCAAGGGTATACGGATGTTTAGGATTTTCTAAAATATTTTCGGCCGTCCCGCTCTCCACTACAATCCCTGCATACATGACGATTACCTTTTGAGCCATCTCTGCAACTACCCCCAGGTCATGGGTAATGAGCATAATGGATGTGCCGAACCCCTGCTGGAGGTCCTTCATTAAATCTAAAATTTGAGCCTGGATCGTCACATCAAGTGCGGTCGTAGGTTCATCAGCAATGAGCAATTTCGGATCACACGCCAGTGCGATGGCGATCAGTACGCGCTGTCTCATGCCGCCGCTTAGCTCATGCGGATACTGTTCATAGCGGGCCTCCGGATTCGGAATCCCCACCAGCTTTAACAGTTCAAGTGCCCTGGCTTTCGCTTTTCTTTTGTCCAACTCTTTATGCTTAATAATTCCTTCCGCAATCTGGGGGCCGATCTTCATCGTCGGATTCAGGGACGTCATTGGATCCTGAAACACCATACTGATTTGTGAGCCTTTCAGCTGCTTCATCTCTTTGGATGAAAGTTTTAATAGATCTTTTCCTTCAAAAAAAATGGAGCCTTCCTCTATGGTGCATCCCCTTTTGGGAAGGAGTTTCATGATCGCCTGTGCGGTAACTGACTTTCCGCATCCGCTCTCTCCGACGACGGCCAAAACCTCGCCTTGCTCAATTTCAAAGCTTACTCCCCTGACTGCCTGAACTTCGCCTCCATGGGAGCGAAACGAAACTTTTAACTTCTCGACTTCTAATAACTGTCCCATCGTCTCCCTCCTAATCTTTTGTCTGGTGCGGATCAAGCGCATCCTGCAGTCCATCACCAAACACGTTAAACGCAAACATCGTCAATGAGATGAGGAGCCCTGGAAAAAACAGCCTCCACCATTGTCCGCTCAGAATGACACCGAGCGCATCATTGGCCATCGTTCCCCAGCTTGCAATCGGCGCCTGTACACCTAGTCCGATAAAGCTGAGAAAAGCTTCTGCAAAAATGGCCTGCGGAATCGTGAAAGTAAGATTGACAATGATAATACCCAGCATGTTGGGGAACAAATGTTTAAGAATAATCGTGCGGTGAGAAGTTCCAAGCTTTTGTGCTGCGGCTACAAACTCCTGCTGTTTGATCTGAAGGATCTGTCCCCTTACTACCCTCGCCATTGACACCCAGCCTGTTATGGAGAGAGCAATGATAATCGTCCATAAACCAGGCTTCATGACGACAAGCAGCAAAATAACGACAAGCAGGTAAGGTATACTGTATAGAATTTCAACGAGTCTCATCAGCAGACTGTCAACCCGGTCTCCGAACTTTCCGCGGCCAGCCATGTATCCCGAAATTCCGCCGACAAGGAGTCCGATGACGAGGTCAATAAGAGCCGCAGCAACTCCAATCGTTAGTGATATCCTGGCTCCGTACCACGTTCTCGCCCACATGTCGCGTCCAAGGTCATCGGTTCCGAACCAGTGCTTACCGCCCGGAGCAAGATTTCCGTTAGCAAGGCTCTGATCCGAATAACTGTAAGGAACCATCTTTGGTCCGAAAAGGGCAAAGAACAGGATGAACAATAAGAGAATGGTACCGGTCAAAGCCAGCTTGTTCTTTATCACCCTTCTAATGCTTTCTTTTGCCTGGCTGACACTCGGGCGCTTTATCTCGTCTTTCCGCAGCCGGTCTTTCTGAAGCTGCCGGAAGAGTGTGTCTTGAGATGCTTTTTCCAGCATGTCATTCCCCCCTGCTCGTTAGTTTGATTCGCGGATCAATGAGCCTGTACGATAGATCGATCAGAAAAAGCGTGACGATCAGCACAACACTGAAAAATATTGTAGTCCCCAGAATTACCGGATAATCACGGTTAAAGATGCTGTCCACAAAGTATTTGCCGAGGCCCGGAATGGCGAATATTTTTTCAATGACAAACGTTCCGGTAAGAAGATGTGCGACGAGCGGTCCCATAAAAGAGATGACCGGTATGACCGCATTCCGGATTCCATGCTTTACAACAATTCCTGCTGTACCCAATCCCTTGGCATCTGCTGTCTTCATGTAGTTCTGCTTAAGTACTTCAAGCATGCTTGAACGCGTAAACCTGGCGATAATAGCGAGTGGTCCGGCTGCAAGTGCAACAGATGGCAAGATGGTATGCTGCCATGTTCCCCATGAAGCTACCGGCAGCATCCCCCACTTGACCGCAAAAAATTTGATTAATAGAGGCGCCAGAATAAAGCTTGGAATCGAGATTCCGAGTATCGCAACCCCCATGGCAGCATAATCTACGGAACGGTTATGGAAAAGCGAAGCAATGATTCCGAGCGCCATTCCAAAGAAAAGAGCGATGACCAGCGCCTGAAACCCGAGCAATGCCGATACGGGCAGTCCTTCCGCAATCAGCGTATTCACATCTCTGGTCTCTGATTCGATCGACGGCCCAAGATCAAAGGATGCCAGATTTTTTAAATACAGCACATATTGAACCGGCAGAGGCTGATCGAGGTTGAATTTTGCTCGCATGTTATTCAGCACTTCTTCAGGAAGAACATCTGAATCCGAGGCAAATGGATCGCCCGGAATCGCGTGCATGATCACAAACGTCAGTGTTGTGATTACCCAGATGGTCAGCAGCATCGTTAATAGCCGTTTTACAACGTACATCATCATCTTCCCTCCCTCTTATTTTCATATGGCTTGACCTTATGCGTTGGCATGCCCTAGCACGCCGTTCGTTGCCGCCATGCCGATAATGACGGCTCCCCACATATGCTTGTAGGCGGTTATGTAATCCTCGCATGTAAACCGGATTCGTTTTGGGCCGATCAGTTCAACAGTCGGCAGGGTAGTCGTCATTAACGCCTGGTTCGTGCCTTTAAACTCGATCTCAAACGTGATCGGACCCTCTACAGTATAAGGAGGGATCTCCTTCGCTCTCTGTACTCCGCGCATGGCTTTCTCGCGAATGATCTGCCGTGCTTTTACAGGATGGATGAGCTCGGCAGCAAAACGGTCAACTGCATATTTAACCACTGCTCCTTCGATATCCGGCAGTGTTTCCATGACTTCTTCCACATAAGCGTCATCACCAGTAGCAAGAATGGCAGGAACTCCGAAGGATCCAGCCGCACCGGCATTCATTTCTGTTTCACCGACGATCTTGCCGTTGATCTTCATTTCACCCACCGCGACACCTGCCAAAGTATGGCTGATAACAGCACGCTCTGACCCCGCTTCACGTCCGTGGTGACCTACGAACATAATGCCGTCGAAGCTTTCATCCAGTCCGGTCAGCTGGCAGAGCACCCTGTTGTTTCCAGAAACAAGACGGGCTCTTTCATCGAGTTCCTCAACCAGCAGGTTTGACATGTTGCCATGGCCATCAGCCACTGTAACTTCTGTCGCACCGCCCTCAAATGCTCCCGCGATCGCTGCGTTCACGTCCTGTGTCATTAATTTTCTGAACCGCTGATATTCGTCATTTTTCTTAAGCTGCATGTTTGTAGCTACACCTGAGATTCCTTCCATATCTGCCGAAATAAAAATTTTCATTGTTCTCCTCCTTTTAGATAAATGAAAATGGAACTTGTACATCGTCAGACAGACTTGAAACCTTATCTCTTATGTATTTGCTTACATTCTGCTCATGTCCGCATGGCCCGGTTAGCCCAGTAAGTTCTTTAATCAACTGAAACATTAATTCAATCCCCCCCCAAAAGGATACGGAATTTTCTGAACGTTTTAGTTATATAAAAAAGACCCGCGGGTCTTAAATATATTCAAATGAATTTTTGTAGATATCCATTTGCAGAATGACATTCGTTTTGTTGATGCCTTCGATATGATGAATGCTTTTGACAATTTCAGTAATTTCTTCATAGTGGCGGACATTCGCCTGTACTAGAAGCTGATATTCTCCCGAAGTAAGGGTAATAAAACGGATACCGGCAATCTCCTGCAGCTTTTTAATTGTATCCTCCATCCACGGAGGTACGGCACTGATCTGGATAATAGCACCAACCTTTACTCCAAGAGAAATTGGATTAACGACACCAACAACTTCAAGAATATTATTTTCAACTAAATTATTGTAGCGGGTTCTTACCGTTTTTTCCGTTACATTCAATCGCTGGGCAATTTCAGTAAAGGACATCCTCCCATCTTTGGAAAGGAGTTTAATAATTCCCTTGTCCAGCTGGTCTATGATTTCGACAGACACTAAACTTCCACCTTTCAGTACAAAAAAATAAAAAAATTACTAAATTAGTACTATTTATAGTTATTTAGTACCTTATTACATTACTAAATCAAAATAAAAGTATTGTGTTTAGTAATTTTAACATAGTATAATTTTTTCAGAATATTTATTCAAGTGTTTTTTTCAAAAAAATTGAAAAAGTGGGTGTAATATATGTTGCTCATTAAAAACGGAACACTGATCATTGGAACCGGAAGTATAGGGAAAGGAGATCTTTTGATCGACGGTGGAAAAATTATAAAGACCGGGGAAAATCTCAAAGCGGATGATCGGACAAAAGTGCTTGATGCGGAGGGAAAGTTTGTAACGCCAGGGCTTATCGACGTACATACACATCTCGGTATTCATGAAGAAGGAATCGGGCTGGCAGGACATGACTATAATGAAACGAGCGACCCGGTAACTCCTTATGTCAGGGCTATCGACGGCATCAATCCTAACGAAAAAGGTTTTGAGGATGCTCGAAAAGCAGGTGTGACGACCGTGCAGGTGATGCCGGGCAGCGCCAATGTCATCGGCGGAGAGATGGCTGTTTTAAAAACAGCCGGCATTGTCATCGATCAAATGGTCCTCCGCAGCCCTTCAGGCATGAAAGCGGCCTTTGGTGAGAACCCGAAGCATTTCTATGGAAGCAAAGGAAAAACTCCAGTTACCCGTATGGGGATCGCAGCGTTGTTTCGAAAAGAGATGAAACGTGCGCAAGATTATCTGCGAAAGCTTGAAAATGGAGAGGTGATTGATTTTGACCTTGGGGCAGAACAGCTCATTAATGTGCTGAAAGGTGTCATTCCCATTCGCGCCCACGCACATCGTGCGGATGATATTGCTACGATCCTAAGGATGGCCAAAGAATTTAACATTGAAGTGACGATTGAGCATTGTACAGAGGGGCACCAAATTGCCTCTTATATTGCAGAACATAATGTCCGAGTTTCGGTCGGGCCTACATTATCTACAAGGAGCAAGATAGAGCTTGCCGATAAAGGCTGGCACACGCTGAATGCTTTGGATCAGGCAGGTGTTCCCGTATCCATTACCACTGATCATCCTGTTGTAGGTATCGACAGCCTTATTTTAAGCGCTATTGCCGCGGTGAAACACGGCTTAAGCGAGGAAACGGCCTTGAAGGCTATTACAATCAATGCCGCAAAACATTTGGGTGTCGATGAGAGGGTCGGTTCTCTTGAACCTGGTAAGGATGCCGACGTAGTGGTTTGGAGCGGAGATCCGTTCGATGCGCGGAGCACTGTTGAAAAGACGCTGATTAACGGAGAGACCATTTACGATTCAGGGATATCGTCAAACAAATAAAAAAAGACAGCTGTTTATCAGCTGTCTTTCTTTGTCCAGTTTTCTTCAATAAAGGTATCTCTTCCGGAATCTATGCGTTCCTGCTTATATTTCTCAGGGTTTTTCTTGTAGAAACCCTGATGATAGTCTTCTGCTGAATAAAATGCTGAAGCCGGCAGAATCTCCGTTACAATTGGCTTGTTGAAACGGCCGCTGCTGGCAACTTCTTGTTTTGAGCGCTCGGCTAGTTCCCGCTGTTCTTCATTATGGAAAAAAATTGCGGTTTTATATTGGCTTCCTCTGTCAAAAAATTGTCCACCGTCATCGGTTGGATCGATTTGAGGCCAGTAAAGGTCCAATAGCTTTTGATAAGGAAATAGAACGGGATCGAAGGTAATCTCAACCGCTTCATAATGGCCGGTCGTACCTTTTTTGACTTCTTCATATGCCGGATTCTCAACATGGCCCCCAGTATACCCTGAAAGGATGCCGTGGATGCCCGGCAGTTCATCAAAGGGCTTTACCATGCACCAGAAACAGCCTCCGGCAAACGTTGCTTTTTCAAGCTGATTAACTTCTTTCATTTTGCCTCCCCCATATTTCATGATCAGTCTTTTCATCATATATGGTTGGAGCTAGAAAATCCATTAAAAAGGCCGGTTCTTCAACAGAACCAGCCTTATCTTTTTTTCGATTAATCATCGAGATAATCTTTATGGTTTTTATTCCTTTTATTGCGTCTTGCTGAACGTACCACTAAAATGACAATGATGATAATGAGTAAGATACTAACGTTCAAGAATCCGCCTAAGAATAATAGTATGTCTTTTAACCAATCTGTTATTGATTCCATGCTGTCATTCACCTCTTATTTCTACATTACCCAGTTAAAGTCTAACTTAATCTTTAAGTGGCTTCCGTTTGGTTATTTATAGTTTTGGATACCCTGTCAGCGGAATTCTATTCAAAATCACGTCCATCCTTCATGAGAAAAAACAAAAAACACCCAGCAATAAATCGCTGGATGTTTGTATGGTCAGTCATAAAAATATAGGCCGGAATCAGGTCCGATTCTCCTGTTTTCATTCAAAAAATGAATGTTCACCATATCTTCAATCGGCAGTTCAAAATCAAAAACATCAATATTTTGACGTATGCGGTGAGGTGTCGCTGATTTAGGAATGACAGGAATTCCGTTTTGAAGCGCCCATCTCAATACCACCTGAGCCGGAGTTTTCCCGTGTTTCTCTGCAATCTGCAGGATAAGGCTCTCATGCAGAATCTCTCCCTGCATCAACGGGCTCCATGCTTCCACTTGAATATTGTTTTGATGGCAGAAATGCATCAACTTTTTCTGAGAGAGCCTCGGATGATACTCTACCTGGTTGACCTGAGGCTTAATCTCGCAATGCCTGATCAACTCTTCCAAATCTGATACACCAAAATTGGAAACGCCAATTGCTCTTACATCTCCACGGTTGTATAGGATCTCGAGCGCTCTCCACGTTTCCTTGATCTGCCCTTTAACCGGCCAGTGAATCATGTAGAGATCAATATAATCCACACCAAGTTTTCGCCGGCTCTCATCAAAGGCTGCAAGCGTATTATTGTATCCGTGGGACGCATTCCATAGTTTTGTTGTAATAAAAAGAAGTTCTCTTGAGACTGTACTTTTTTGTAAAGCGCTTCCAATTTCTGTTTCGTTTTGATAGATTGCGGCCGTATCTATGCTCCTGTACCCGGCATCAAGAGCGGCATGCACCGCTCTTTCAACCGCTTGCGGGTGCCGAAGCTTGCAGGTGCCCAGCCCGACCCAAGGCATGTTTACCCCGTTCGCAAGCACCGTTCCTTCATCCAGATGAATCATCGTCCTTCCCCCGTTTTTCATACTTTCTATACCTTATGCTGACAAACTGATTTTCATTTAAAAAAAAGATGAAAAAACGTAAACAAAACCGGCTGGCGTCCGATATTAAATACAAGTAACATCAATCTAAAAAAGGGACCCTCAGGGGTCCCTTTTTAATTGCTTCGTTCATATTTTAAACTTCGAGATCATATCCTGAAGCTCTTCTGCCATATAGGATAATGACTGTGCAGAAGCTGTTATTTCTTCCATGGAAGCAAGCTGCTCTTCCGTCGAAGCCGCTATGCTTTGTGCGCTTTCTGAAGATTCTTTGGCGCTTGCCGCCATCTCATCGGCTGATTGTGAAATAGAGTTAGAACCATTTGCCAGCAGCTGGATCGCGCCCGAAATTTCCATGATTTTTTCATTAACATCCATGACGGACTCCTGGATCAGATGGAATTGTTTTTCTGTTTCCTGGACAACCGTTAATCCCACTGAAACATTTTCTTTTACGTTCTCGATTGACTGGCTTGAAGCCCCAGTTTCATGCTGAATCTGTTCAATAATACTCTTGATTTCTTGAGCCGATTGGCCGGATTGCTCGGCAAGCTTTCTTACTTCCTCAGCGACCACAGCAAACCCTCTTCCGCTTTCACCCGCCCGTGCAGCCTCAATGGATGCATTCAGAGCAAGAAGATTCGTTTGATTCGAGATATCGGTAATAATGGATACGATGTCTCCAATGGATTGTGACCGTCCTCTTAGTTCATCGATCCCCTCATGGGTAATGTTTACCGATTCTTCGATTTGTTTCATTTGTTCTACAGTTCGGCTTACGTATTTTTTTCCTTCTTCAGCCTGTCCAGAAGCGGTGCCTGTCAGTTCACCCGCATGGGAGGCATTCGCAGAAATAACGTCCAGCTGCTGAACAGTTTCCTCAATCATTTCTGCACTGCCAGCTGATTTCTCCATCTGGATATCTGCGCCTGTTGCGACTTGCTGAATGCTTTGTGCAATGTGCCCTGCCGCATGGCTATTTTGCTCCGCGCTTGCTGTCAGCTGCTGTGATGAAGCTGCTACTTGCGAGGTTGTTTCCGAGATTCGTAAAATCATTGACTGCAAACTTTCTGTAAATTGATCAAATGTGCCGGCGAGGACTCCGAGTTCGTCTTTCGTATCTAACTGGATTCGTCTGGTCAGATCCCCTTCTCCCTCTGCAATCTCTTTTAGATTACGATTAAGAAGATGAATGGGACGAATAATAGAACGAACAATCAGGGTGCCGAAGATTACGCTTCCGATCATCAGCAAAAGCAATAGACCTGAGAACACCGTATTTTGAATCATCATGGCTTTTTTGTTGTCTGCTTTTGCAGTGGCAATTTCTTTTTCAAGCTTTTTATCCAAGCCTTCAATGACCGGATTTAGTACTTCTTTGCGAATGTTCCGTTCATCGCCGAAGTGAACCGTCATCGCAAGTTCTTTTCCGCCGCCGTCATACGCTTTTATTGTTCGTTCACTGGAATTAAAATAACCGGTTAGACCCGCTTCCGATTTTTTGCGGATTTTTTCATCCAGCAGCGGCAGAAGCGGTTTGGCAAGGCTCACAATGCTCTTCTTTTTATCTGCCATTTCAGCTGTGTATTTTTTGTCGCCGGTCAGCAAATACGCCCGCTCATCGTTGGAGTAGCCAGCAATGTAAAACTGCAGATCTTTTAAAGATGTCTGCAGATCCTGTTTGTCTTGCAGTTCCCCGCTCATCTGTTCCTGCCTGTAGCTATGGAAGTATGAAAAACCTCCAGCTACAATCAGGGCAAAAATGGCCGTCCCGATTAGAATGAATAACTTGTTTCGTATTTTCATTAGATGCACCTCTTTATTTTAGCTACTCTCTATATCGGAAAATACAAAGTATTCTTTACCAGGCTTCAAAACATTTTCGAAGAAACCTGCTTTCGGCTATACTGGTAAAGGACGCAGTTCAATCAAACTGCCTGAACGAGAAAGGAGCTTTTCATTACATGAAATCCATTGTTCTTGCCGAAAAGCCGAGTGTAGCCAGAGACCTGGCCCGTGTACTTGGCTGCAGTCAGCAAACAAAACAATATATAGAAGGACCAAAGTACATTGTCACTTGGGCGCTTGGCCATCTGGTTGAGCTGAAGATGCCTGAGGACTATAACAAAGAATATAAAACATGGCGAATGGAAGATCTGCCTATCATTCCTAATGAAATGGGCCTAAAGCTTATTCGCCAGGTAAGCCACCAATTTAAAGGAATCGAACACCTGGCCAGACGAAAAGATGTTGGGGAATTTATTATCGCCACGGATGCCGGGCGTGAAGGTGAGCTTGTCGCCCGCTGGATCCTGGAAAAACTCCGCTGGAAGAAACCGGTGAAGCGCCTTTGGATCTCATCACAGACAGATAGGGCGATCAAGGATGGGTTTCGCAATTTAAAACCTGCCAAAGAGTATGACTTTTTGTATCAGTCTGCCGTATGCCGCTCAGAAGCTGACTGGCTCATCGGATTGAATGTAACACGAGCGCTGACTACTAAATATAACGAACAGCTGTCAGCAGGGCGTGTTCAGACCCCTGCCCTCTCCATGATTTTAGATAGGGAAGCGGAGATCAAAGCTTTTGTTCCAAAGGAGTATTTTACAATCGATGCCAAGATTGGACCGCTTGATGCGGCTTGGGAGAATAATGGGGAACGAAGAATTTTTGACCGCTCCAAAGCTGAAAAGGTCGTTGAGCTGGTCAAAAATGAGAAAGGTACTGTCGCATCTGTTCAAACGAAGGCAAAGTCTGAACAGCAGCCGATGCCCTATGACCTGACAGAACTTCAGCGTGACGCCAACCGGCGCTTCGGATTCTCAGCGAAAAAAACGTCAAGTGTGCTGCAGAACCTGTATGAGCGCTACAAGCTCGTGACCTATCCACGAACAGATTCCAAATATTTAACTGCCGATATGGAGCAGACGATGAACGATCGGCTGCAGGCCCTCTCCTCTGCCTATCGGGATGAGGTTCAGCCTGCGTTAAGGAATAAAGGCAGAGTGGCCGCGAAGAAGGTCTTTAACAACAGTAAGGTATCGGATCACCACGCCATTATACCAACAGATGAAACTCCTCATCTTGGCGACCTTTCCACTGATGAACGAAAGCTGTACGATATCATCGTCCGCCGCTTTCTTGCTTTATTTTACGGACCTTATCAGACGGAGACCATTCATGCAGTCATTGATGTAAAAGGCGAGATGTTCTCTGCCAGAGAAACCAAAATTGTAGATGCCGGATTTAAGAAAGTTACAGGAAAAGATGAAGACAGTTCTGATACGAAGCAGCTCGGTGCAGTTAAAACTGGACAGGAATTCAGTGTAAAAGATTCCCGCCTGCAGAAGAAACTGACGGAGCCGCCTGCCCGTTTCAATGAAGCAGACTTGCTGGCCCGCATGGAGAAGTTCGGCCTTGGAACGCCGGCTACCCGCGCCGATATCATTGAACGCCTTTTGAGCACAGAGGCCATCGACCGCCAGAACAACCGCCTTCATCCTACTCCAAAAGGAAAACAGTTGATTGAATTGGTCAACAGTGAATTAAAATCTCCTGAACTGACAGCAAAGTGGGAGAAAGAACTAGAAGACATTGCACGAGGAAAAGGAAATCCGAAAGCCTTTCTTGATAATATCCGCAAGCAGACAAAACAGCTTGTACAGGAGATTAAAGGCAGCGAGCAAACGTACAAAGCGCATAACCTCACCGGCTCCAAATGTCCTGAATGCGGAGAACTGATGAAAGAGGTCAAGGGGCGTGACGGAAAAATGCTCGTCTGCTCCAGCAGGGAATGCGGATTCAGGAAGCGAAAGGATCCGAAGCTGTCCAACCGCCGCTGTCCTCAATGCCATAAAAAGATGGAGATCCACAACGGTAAAGCAGGAACTTACTTCCAATGCCGTCCATGCAACGTCGTGGAAAAAGCTGAGGACCGGAAAAAAACGGTTACGAAGCGTGAAGAACGCCAACTGATGAAAAAGTATACGAAACAAGAAGAAGCTCCAATGGGGAACAGCCTTGCCGACGCCTTGAAGTCCGCTTTAGAGAAAAAAGATTAACGTTTTGGTGCCAGGCACCGGCTTTTGACACATGTCAAAAAGCGGTGCCTGGCACCATTTTTTATTCTATCAAATTCAGACGGATGGCTTTTACGACGGCTTCTGTCCGGTTTTTCACCTTTAATTTTTTAATGATGGCTGCTACATAATCCCGGACGGTATACGGGCTTAGATGAAGATGTTCAGCAGCGCATTGGATCGTTTCGCCCTGCGCCATAAGCTTCAATACATCCTTTTCTCTCGGAGTAAGCAAGGGTGATCCGACATCCAGCTGCTGGATAATGCTTCCCCACTGTTTATAGAGCGCTTCACCTGCATAATGGCCAAACTTCATGAGCATTGCCTGCTGATTTGGTTTTGGCTCTTCAAACCATTCCCCATCTTGATCTAACAGAATCAGTCCGAGCAGCCTTCCCTTTCTTGGTGTAAAGATCGGCACGGCGACAAGAGAAGCCAGCTGATATTCATCCGCCAGCCGCCTTGGAATATGCTCTGCTGCCTCTTCAAGGTAAACCGGCTTTGACTGCAGAATTTTCTGCAGATACTTTTTCAAAAATGAGACTTCCGAGAATTCTACCTTTATATTCTGTACATCCTTACCCAAATTCTTATGAGCGGCAAAAATAGCACTCTCCACTTTAGGTGAATAGAGAAACAATGCGCTTCGTTTATAGGATAGATAATCTACAAAGCCATCAGCCACTGTTTTTAATGTATCTGAACAGGTTTGTGCCATGAGCAGCCTGAGAGTATATAAGAGAGCAGCATCCTTCCATTCATTTTCGCTCTCCAGTGTATTCATCTTGATCTGCCGTTTGTACATATTGGAAATGAGCTCAATCCTTTGAGAAGAGATGCTGGAAGCGTCTGTTGATTTCAGACAAAGCAGCAGGGTCTCTTTTGCAAACGAAATCGGAATGACTCTAGGCTGCGTCTCTCCCGGATTCATGAGACGGCATAGAGCGAGAGAAAGCTGTTCCGCTGTATGGGCAGACATCGTCATACAGATTTCAATAATAGACTTCGTTTCTTTCGAAGAATCGACACTTCTCAGTTCAATCAGTTTGTACTCGAAATCTTCTATTCGTAAAAGCGCAGCCCAGTGAAGCGGAATAATGTTGGAAGTTATCATTGTATCCAGCCATTTATGTCCGCTCGTTTCTGTTGTCAATGGAATCAGAACCTGGTCGAGCAGCTTATTGAAGATATACTGAATCGATTGATGGTCAATAATACTCGGGTTCTCCTGCTCCTCCAGAATATGATGAATCATATTTTCAATCGCGGATAGCAAATAAATCACCTGGCTGTAATCTATGTCCATGGAGTACTGATCTCTCCATTGGGATAACATGGCAAGAATCAGCTGATTAATATGTTCATAGTCATTTTTCTTCAGCAGTTCTTCAAATGAATAGGTCATCATGCCGTCAAATTCAGAGATGAGGTCGTCTTGCTGAGTGGACAGTTCACTTTTCACCCGTTTCCAGTTTGTTAAGATGTCTCCCCCATATCTTGTCAGGAGAGCCATACCATTTAAAAAAAGCTCCTCCATCCGAATTCCTCCCTCTATTTTTGCCATAATCTCTTATATTTCATATTTTTCGAAATATTTTTACAATATATGACCCATTCCCCCCTACATTTGTCGGGTAAGAAAACTTGATTACGATACTTATCGGAATTGTCAGTTTACTGTCCTAAAAGTAAAGTAAGTGTATATTAAAGCGTTTTCATAATTATGAAAGAGGTGGCGTTGATGAATGAAAAAACGGTTCAGTTAAAGCCTGCTATGAAAAAAGGAGGAACCAATAAGAAAGTCTTCTGGAAAGCTTTTGGTTCCGGAATGATTGTTCTGATTGCCCTCCTTAGTTTTATGGGGATCTCGGGTACGGCTTACGCCATTCCGATGGCTGGTGTCGGTGACTTTTACGTTGTTTTTGATCACCTAGAAGGAAAGGGCTATACGTTCTATCCGAAAATGGGAGAATCCAGCAAGGAAAAATCCACACCGCAAGGCACCAACCTGATTAAAGAACTTACCATCAATAACCTTCAGCTCTACAAAGATTTCAACATCAGCGGCGATAAATGGATTCGTGTAAAGATCACGGCAAGCAAACCCGTGCATATTTCAGGGCTGCAGCAAGATGCTTCTGTCATTAATGCCGATGCCAAATTCAGCAACCTTGCTCTACAGGAAAAACATAGCAATGACTGGCAAAAACAATTTCAGCAAATGTCGTCTACCATCCAGCTTGATCATGCAAAATTGAAAACCCACTACCTTTTTCAAGAAAAGATTGTCATGAACGGTATGAAAGTAACAGTTGAACGCATCAACAAACCGGGCAACTAAAATGGGAGGTGAAGAATATGAGCGTAAGACAATGGAAGCAGGAACGTCCCTTTCTTGGATCGATTCTGACACTTCTCAGCGGGGCACTTATTTTGTGGGTTCCCTTAAATTTGATCGTCAAAGCCTTCCTGCCAGGCACAGTATCCGTTATTGGAATCCTATTCGGGGGCTTGGTGCTATTAATCGGCATCATGGGGCTTTTCTTTCCCCAGTTTTCTAAAGTATTTGGTATTGTTGCCATCTTTTTATCCATCCTGTCCATCATCGGTGCTCTTGGCGGCTTTATTGTAGGAACCCTACTTGGTATTACCGGGGGATCCTTGATGGTTGCCTGGAGTCCGCCTGCCTCTGACCGTCGGGCAGGCGAACAGCCTTCAGAGGAAACGGAGGAAGAAATCTACGTTCCTCATAAGATGGTGCAAGCAAAATGATGGTTCGAACACTGATGGCCATCACCTGTCTTTTAGGGCTGACAAGTTTTTTTAGCCCCTCTCAGGCAAAAGCAGAGACGGACGGCCAAAAGTTGGAAGGCTTTGTCATCAGTGCAGATCGGGTCGATGGGGGCACCATGCTTCCTCAAGTGGTCATGGGGGAAACTTCAGCCCAAAAACAAAAACCCATGATTCGTTTTCAGTACCGCAATGCTACACTTTATGGGATGAAACTGACGAAAGTACTGTCAACTAATCAAGGCCCAATCACCATCATCATGAAGGCAAACGGACCAGTTCACCTGACGAACATGACCGTGGATGCTTCCGCCTTTTCTTTAAAAGGAGCCTGTTTGAACGCAGGTGAATCTGTTCCTGAGCTTGGTCTTAAGAATGTAACGATGCTCGTTCATCAGATGAAAGCCGATCAAGGGGAGCTTTCGCGGCTTCAGCTTTCAACCGTAAAAGGCAATCATGATCTACAGAGGCCCGATGCGCCAAAGGTTCTTCAGGATCTCTCTTCTTTACCTTTGTTAGAAGCGAAAGATGCGATTGGCTCACTCATGAAGGGTCACCTTCCGCTTACGTGTGAAGACAAGTCAAAGGAAGATCAGTCTGCAGACAAAGGAACAGATCCGCTCTTGCCTGATTCTAAAAAGCCGATTGATAAGAAACTTAAAAAACCGGTTGAGGATGCCGTTAAGCCAGTAAGTGATACTGTTGGCGAGGTAACTAAACCGGTCAAGGATACGATTGACCATACAACAGAACCGTTGAAAAAAATTAAGAAACCGGTAGCTGATACCGTAGATACCGTTAAAAAACCAGTGAAAAAAGTGACAGACACCGTCCCTAAAGTGGTTCACCGCACAGAAAAAACGGCGCAACAAGTCACAGAGCCTGTGAAGAAACATCTGATGCGGACAAAACAGCAGCTCTGCCAGGACGCAGCCAAAATGGATGGAAAAGTTCCCAAACAGCTTGGGTTGGATTTAATCCATGCCGCCCAAAATGAAAAAGTACCGCTGACAGATCTTTGTTCAGAAAATGACAAAGCGGAAAAACAACTGAAGCTGCTTCAAAACCAGCTGTTAAAAAATCTTGATCTGCTTTCTCTGCTGAAAGATCATGAAGAACTCGCCTCTCCTGATCTTTTTGAGAAAATGGAAAAGGAGATGAAAAAACATTCAACACTAAAACTGCTGCCAAATCTATTAAAACCGTTGGATGGCCTCTTTCAGTAAATAAACTCTTACAAAAGCAGTCGGGAAATTTATCTCCCGACTGCTTTTTTGTTATTCCATTCCATTTTTCTCAGTTGTAAAATAAAAAAATAATGATGAGTGAATGGAGGGAATGTTTTTGTGGCACACATTGAGAGAGGCCGATCAAACGTGATCTGGAACGATGTTCTAAAGCTTTATCACGCCGTTGGCTGGAGCAAGCATAATGCGGAAAACATAATCAAAATATATAACAGCACCACCCATACCTCTTTTGCTTATGTGGATGGACAACTGGCCGGGCTGGGAAGAGCCCTTTCAGATGGCGTATTCAATGCAGCCATCTATGATATTATCGTTTCCCCCGATTATCAAGGCCTTGGGCTTGGACGAGAGATTGTAGTAGATCTGCTTGCTCAGCTACAAGATGTTTCCTGTGTCCACTTAATCTCAACAACTGGAAATGAGGAATTCTATCGGAAAGCGGGATTAAAAATGGCAAAAACCGCGATGGCCCGCTATTTGAACAAGGAAATGGAATCGGAATACTTGCTTTAATCTCTCCAAATAGACAAAAAGGGTTCACATATCGTCCATGATTCTACCTCAACACCTCCCCTCGATATGGTAAATTAATAGGGAAATGAGATACAGGAGGTTACCAGGTATGAATCCATCCCTCAAACGATTTATATTAATTGGAACACTTGAAGGAATATCTTTCCTCGTTCTGCTTGGCATCGCCATGCCGCTGAAGTATTTTGCAGGTTATCCCATAGCCGTTATGATTGCCGGCTCACTGCACGGGCTGTTCTTTGTACTTTACCTAATTGCCCTCGCGAATGTCACCTTTAAAAATCGCTGGCCATTCACATTGGTCATGGGAGCACTTGTCGCCTCAGTCCTTCCATTCGGCCCTTTTGTCTTTGATTCTTACTTGAAAAGAAAAGCGTAAAAAACTTGGTGCCAGGCACCGCTTTTTGACAATTGTCAAAAGACGGTGCCTGGCACCTTTTTTATAAAAACTATAGTATTGTGCTGAGGAAATCTTTTGTGCGCTGATGCTGCGGCTCAGAAAAGATCTGGCTCGGGGTACCCTTTTCAACAATTTTACCATCATGCATATAAACAACCGTGTCGGCGGCTTCTCTAGCGAAGCCCATCTCATGGGTTACAACGAGCATCGTCATCCCTTCTCTCGCGAGGTCCTTCATCGTGGCTAGAACCTCACCGACAAGTTCGGGGTCAAGAGCAGAAGTCGGCTCATCAAAAAGCATGATTTTAGGCTTCATTGCGAGAGATCTAGCGATAGCCACCCTCTGCTTTTGTCCCCCAGAGAGTTTTGAAGGATACACATCTTCTTTATCGGCCAGTCCAACCTTTTTCAAGAGCGCTCTGCCTTCTTGAACGGCCTGATCTTTCGGCACCTTTTTTACCATCAGCGGAGCCTCTATGACATTCTCCAATACGGTTTTATGTGGAAAAAGGTTAAAATGCTGAAAAACCATTCCTACTTCCTGTCTGATCTTGTTCAGGTCGGTCTTATCGGGTTCCACCACTTTGCCATCAATCGTAATCGTGCCGCTTTCTTTGTACTCTAAATAGTTTAAACAGCGAAGCAGCGTACTTTTTCCTGAACCGCTGGCGCCAATCAAGACGACAACATCCTGTTCGTGCACTTCAAGATTCACATTTTTTAAAACGTGTAGATCACCGAATGATTTGTTTAAATCATTAACGTTAATCATAACTTTTCTCTGTTCCATGACACTCCCCCTCTACTCGTCTCCTCCGGCGATTTTACCTTCCAGTTTGTTCACCAAAAGGGTAAACAAAAGAACCAGAACTAAATAATAAATAGCAACAATCAGAAGATAGGTCATTTCTTCAAACGTCCGTGATCCTTGAGTTGTCGCCACGTTGAACAGTTCTGAAGAAGAGATAAAAGCAGCCAGCGAGGAATCCTTTAAACCGATTATAAATTGGTTACCAAGGGGCGGAAGCGCACGCCGGAATGCCTGTGGCAATACGATGCGCCTCATGGCAAGAGACGTACTCATCCCTAACGAACGCCCAGCTTCCAGCTGCCCTTTATTGATAGACTGAATCGATCCTCTGAAAATCTCCGCGATATATGCACTGTTATGCAAGGCAAGCCCAAGCGTGGCACACCAGTATGGCGAAATACCGAGCTCTGCCAATCCAAAATAAAAGAAGAAAATCTGCACGATCAGCGGTGTCCCCCTGATAATTGCAATGTAAACGTTCGCGATCGCATTTAAAACTTTGCTGCTCGAGAGCTTAAAAAAAGCAAACAGCAATCCTACTACTGTTCCTATTAAAATAGAAACGATTGTAATCTGCAGGGTCAGCAGCAATCCCTTCATAAAGAGCGGATAGCTGTCGATGAACACGTGAAAAAAATGTCCGATATTTGGCAAACAGGTTCAGCTCCTTCTGAAAGAAAAGAATGTGCCGCATGCTCACACATTCTTTAAGTGAATTATGATTTTTTTGTAATATCAATATCGAGATACTTTTTGCTCAGTTTCTCTAATGTTCCATCTTTTCTAAGTTCTTCGAGCGCTTTATTGATGGCTTTCAAAAGCTTTTTATCTTTTTTGGATACAGCGATCGCCTGTTCACTCGTCCCCAGCGTTTCTGCTTCTGAAACCTTAAATCCTTTTTTAATCGCTTGTTTGCCCGTAATGGAATCTGTGATAACTCCATCGTGCTTTCCTTCACTCAGGGCACGCAAAGCTGTGACATCACTGTCATACACCGATATGTCTTTAGTATATTTTTGAGCTTCGCTTTCATATGTAGATCCTTTAGCAACAGCAATATTTTTGCCTTTAATGTCTTTGACTCCTTTAATGGAGCTGTCTTTCTTAACAAATAATACCGGACCAGAATAATAATATGGCGTACTGAAATTAACAGCTTTCTTCCTCTCAGGAGTAATGGTATGGCTCGCAACCGCAGCGTCAAAGCGATTGGTTTTTACCGCTGTAACTATTCCGTGAAATTTTTGTTTGTCCACTTTTGCTTTTAATCCCATTTCCTTTGCGAGTGCTTTTCCTACCGCTACATCAAATCCATCAAGTTTCCCGTTCTTATCCGAGTAGCTGAAAGGATAAAACTCCCCTGATACGACAAACGAAAATACTCCATCTTCCTTCAGCTCCACTTCATCTCCACTTTTTGTTTTGGAAGTTGAGGACCCGCAGCCGGCAACCGACAAAACCATTGCGACTATTAGTAGTACTGGCAAATAGAACTTTTTCACTGCTTTTCCTCCTTTAGTATTGTTTGATAGTTCTGAATAATACAATGGTAACGTGAGAAAAAATTAAATACTAGCTACAAGAGTACTAGAGAGTTTGTACTATACTGGGTAGAATTTCATGCAATTTTTTCCTCTTGGTGCTCTTCCCAAAGAATCATCCACGTTTATCAAACGATATACCTATGAAGTATTTACCCCAATAAAATCAAAATTAATCGTAGGAATATTCGGAATTTTGAAGAATACATAAGTAATCTCTTTATTTGAAGCAAAAAGGCAGCAGCAGAGCACTCTAGGTCTTTTGTTGCTGAGTTTTATACATTTTTTAAAAGGGAGGACAATTTGCCATGTCTGCTGATCATCAGAAAGTCATTCTTCTTTCGGATTATATAAGAAGGAAACGAATAAAAGAGCGTAAAGAAGCAGGTCCTGCCCGCCTGCTTCTCCGTCTTACACTTCTGTTTATTACGGCTAGCATGCTTATTTTCGGTGTATTCATGTGGCAGGATTTTAAACACACAACCTTATTATCACATAACCCGGACGAAATCTTTCAGTTGCTGAAGAATCAGAATGCGGAGGCGCTGACACCCGCTGTTAAAGAAAAGATCACCTCATTGGCTTCTGAAATTAATGGATTGGAATATTTGGCTGTATTTTCAGAAAAACAAGGAACAGAAAGATCGGAAAAACGCCCTCCTGATTATGTTTTCTCGACTGCTGGAAAGGAAGTAAATGATACACTCGGAATGGGCAACGGCAAATGGCACATCGAATATAAATTCAAACAAGAAAAAAGCAAACTATTTTGGAACAGTTTCTTGGTTATATTTATCTTTCTGTCCTTTGCTCTATTTATTTCCTGGATGGTAATCGGCTTTAAATATCCTAAAGGTATGGCAATGACAAACCGTATGATGTATATCAAATAGTATAAAAGCGGCAGGCCGATATGGCTGCCGCTTTGTTTATTGAAATTATTAATTTTTTTGAAAACTTTTTACCGCCTCCTGGACAGACGAGAAGGTTGTCAGTGAAGATAGCTCATTGTTGCTTCCGGCAGCTTTCATCGCCAATTTAGCGGAATCCCCCTTATATATTGCTTGCTTTGATAAAATCCGACACGAAAAATGAATTATTTCCCGGAAAATGTTAAGAGCTGGCGACAGATGCAAAATCATTTTCGTTTTATTTATCGTATAATAAAGAAAAGGAGTGATTTACAATGAGCAAAAGCAAAGCAAGAAAACAAAGAGAACGACTAATAAGGGACGGAAGAAGAAATCCTTTGGACAATCGCGGTATCTATGCACTCAAAGATTTGAGGACGAGAAAAACTAAAACAAAATGGGAAAAATTGAATCAGCAGAAACATAAAGGCCGATTATCAGATCTTCAAAATCCTGATAAGAGGCCTTTATGCGTTTAAGAGTGTGAATTCTATCTCATCAAATAAAGAATAGCAGCAGCAGCGCTTGGTAATCCGAATAACAAAATATGAAACGAATAATCACTTCTGCATTCTTTCCATTTTTTCTTTCTTGGATGTTTCTTAATCATTTTCCCGTCAAGAAAGAGACAGAGCATAATGCCTGATAACAAAAAGGCTCCAAATCCTACAGGTCCTGCAACTTCTAATATAAATATCCATCGATCCGTAAACCAGGCAAATAATATAATGATGGCAGCTACTGCAACACCCGCAAACAGACAATTCCTCATTCCTTAACCCCCATTATGAATGAAAAAGCATCGCTTCCAACTAAGTCAGTAAACGTTTAAACTTTACCAAAAAGGCCGAAATCGCCGTATCCCATAAAAAGGAAAACCGTACAAGCCGTATCCTGGAAACACTCCGCCTGATAAAATCGGAAAACGGCTGTCCGCCATTTCGTCACTTCTCAACGGCATTACCATATACATATTCTCATTGTCATAGGTTTGAAGCCTGCCATGATAAATCTTGCCATCGATCATTTCAAGCTCAATATGTTGTCCAACAAAATGCTGGCATAATAGATAATAATGATGATGGGAACCTTCTTTTCCTACTGATGGAGCAGATGGCATCGAATATTCTGTTGCTTTTATATCTTTGTCTATGTTCAAAATTACTCCTCCTTTGTCCATACATCTTATTCCACCCCAACTAAAGTGCATCATTGTTCACCTATCTTCCCCCAAAATAGGTGCTGAAGGTTTTTTGCACATAAAAAATTGCCGGGTATTTTAAAATACCCGGCAATCAAAATAAAACTATAAAATTAGCTTTCCAGCACATCAATTACTTTTCGCGCTACACTGAGGCTGGATTGGGGATTCTGGCCTGTTACAAGCTTGCCATCCACAACCGCAAAGTCTGTCCAGTTGCCGCCATTCACAAATTCAGCTCCAAGTTCACGCAACCTTGTTTCCAAAAGAAATGGAACTTCTTCCGTCAGTTTCATTTCTCTTTCTTCAGAATCGGTAAACGCTGATACTTTTTTCCCTTTAACAATAGGCGTTCCGTCTTCATAGGCTGCTGTCACGAGCCCTGTTGGACCGTGGCAAACGGAGCCAATTACTTTATCGTCTTGTGCGAATTGGGAAACAACCACTTGAAGATCCCTGCTGTTCGGAAAATCAAAAACGGTACCATGCCCGCCTGGAAGATAAATTGCATCAAAACCGTGTGCTTCTTCCCTTGTTAGAGGTGGTGTATCCTTCAGCAGCGATTTCGCTTCTTCAAAATCTCCATTATCTCCTTCAAGGCTGTAAGGATCGAGAGGCACTTCTCCGCCTTCAATGCTGACAATCTTAATATCGTATCCTTGTTTTTTGAATTCATTGTAAGGAACTGCGAACTCTTCAAGCCATAGTCCCGTTTTATGATCACCGATTTTATCATGGCTCGTCACAACGATTAATACTTTTTTAGCAGACAATTGCTTCACTCCTTTTGAAAGTATGTTTTAAAAGATACTTACTTTTTCTTTTTATTTCAATGAATATGCTTGTTCTCTCCTGCACCCGTAGTTATTCCTTTTCCTTCAAAAAAATAAACGTCGATCCATGAGGAAAGACGTTGCTAACCCTTTATTTTACTGTTGATGGTATTGCCGCAGTGTGAGACGTATCATTTAGAAAATGAATAATTCGTTTGGCTCCTTTTATCTCAAGCAAATGAATGCCCGTATCACCAGTTGGAAAAGATACTTTCCACCCTCATTCGAAATTCGATGGCAGATTCTCCTTTTTCAAACCTTTCATACATGGTTTTAGGGATAAAATACTTTTTTTCTTCCTCAAATGGAACTCCTGCGAGCACTCCATTATCATGCTCACGAAGCTTATCTTCAAAATTTAATGGTGCACCAGATGCTTTTGACAAAATGGATGGTGTATCCGATGCCCTGCAAAGCGTACTTGCGTATATGACATCCGGTCTAAAGTCTTCAGTCACCCTTTTTGCCATCAGACGTGCTTGCTCTCTGCCCAAGCCTGTAAGGGGATAATCCGCCCTTCCTTCATGAACATTAAGGATATCAGCTTCTGATTGCCCATGCCTTATTAATAAAATCTGCATAACCACTCACCTCCATATTTTGTACAGACTGATTATTCTTCCACTTTCCAACGATGAATCCTTCTTCTTTAGATGCCAGGCACCACATCCACCCGTCCAAGCCTCTGTCCCCCACACCGCATACCATAATTCACAACACTTTGAATGAGGTAAATGGATGAAATTTAATTTTGGCAACGGGAAAACGGATGCGAAAAAATACAGTACGTTTAAAAAGAAGCTTTCAATCAACAAGGAAATGGACCTGAACAGCCCGAGTGATTTTCTGCCAGCCAATGAAGAGGTTCCGCTCCTTTACGTGCAATTTACCCAGCTCTCCAAAGGGGATAAGGTAGAATTAACGGCATCAGCCGGGTGGACGGCTGGCTTCCCTTGTGAACCAGCAGAAATTACACTGACCGTCAGGCGCAATCAAGAAGTTGTTGTGGCACAGAACTCTCAGACGACTCAGGACCTTCAGCAGCAGAACACGGCGACCGTTACTGGATCGGAGGAATTAACCGAAAACCTGGAGGTTGCCCGGTATACCTTGTATGCATCAACAGAGCAAGCCGGCAGAATACGGATGAGCGATTCCTTCAAACTTCTTGCAATCGTAAGGCTCGCTAATTAAAAATAGACCAGGCATGGGTGCCTGGCCTATTTTTATTTCCTTTCAAGTGCATATAGATCATCTTCTACAGCAGCCAGTCTGTCTCTTACGACATTCTGTGAATCTCTGACTCCCTGATTATAAAAATGAGATCCGATCTGCTTCGCGAAAAAATCAAGAAAATTTTCTGCTGCGATAATTCCTATTTCCTCCCCGCGTTCATCGTAAAAAAACTGCTGAATATCTCGGATGGCCTGATCCTTGTGTTCTTGTTTCCAATTGATTAACATTGTGCGCCTCCCTCTCAAATCGAAGTCCTTTTGATTGTATCACTCTTTTTTGAGGACATAAAAAAAGCCGGTTTTCAATAGCCGGCTTCACTTTATTAACTATTTTTAGCGACTTGGATCATATCTTTCAGTTTCACTTTGCCGCCGTAATGCATCACACCATGCACATAAATGCGCCCTGCAATCCGGTTGATAATCCATAATGAAACAAGAAGTATTCCGATTGTAATACTTATCTCCATCGCTCCCGCTTCTCCCGCTACAATTCTTGAAAATGTAACGATCGGTGAGAAGAACGGAATGTACGAGCTGACAACAACAAGTGTAGTGGAGGGATCGAACAATGAGCGCATACCGATAAAGAATGCTCCCATGATCAGGATAATGATCGGAAACTGAGATGAGCCCAAGTCTTCTGTCCTGCTTACCATTGACCCGACTGCCGCATAAAGCATGGCGTACAATAAATACCCCAGTACAAAATACGAAATGAAAGCTGTAATGACGCCCGGTGTTAAATTCGATAGATCGATAGCTGCACCGAAAATCGACAATTGATCGGCATTAAGCCAGCCTGCCAAGTAAGCAATTCCGCCAGCCCCTCCGATAAACGCAATCTGAACAATTGCACCTGTCAGGATAGCGGCTATTTTGGCATACATCATCATGATCGGCTTTACTTTTGGAATCATGATTTCCATGACGCGCGAGGATTTTTCCGCTGCGATGGCCGTTGCAATCATCTGGCCGAACCCCATGATAAATATGTACATAAAGAATACAAAGAGATAAACAATTCCAAACGTGTTGCTCGTATCCTTTAATACTTCATCCTTCACTTGTACTGTTGCCAGCAAAGAAGAAGCCGTTTCTGCATTAATTTTATTTTTGGTGATCGTATTCGATATATATGCTTGTTGCAATGCCTGAGATACGACAGGAACAACTTCATTATTCGGGAAGTTTTTATAAATATAGGTCAAACCTGGTACACCTTTTTGATCTTTAACAATTAAAACTCCATCCAGATCTCCTTGCTCTACCTTCTTTCTTAAGCTTTTCCCCTGGCTTTGGCCGGCTTTATTCAGCTTTGTTTCTTCTAGCGTTTTATTTAATGCCTGAATATTAATCTCGTTGCTCGTTTCATTGATCAGCGAGATCTTATCCTTATTGCCGCTATCAGAGCTGTTTGCCCAGTTGGAGTAGCCAAGAAAAGCCAGAATGGCCACAAAGATGATGGCTGTTGATATTTTGAAAACCCTGGAAGTCAGGTTTTCTTTTAAATGAAATTTATATACGGTTGAAAACTTTTTCATCTTATCTCACCTTTTCCAGGAAGATTTCATTCAGTGTAGGTTCGAGCATTTTAAAATATCGAATGGGAACGTTCGCCTGATGTAGCCGGTTAAACAGTTCGAAGGCTTCTGAATCATCCTTTACCTTTACAAGCAAGTCGTTCATCTTCTTCTCGTAGGAAACCTTCCATGCCTTCAGCTTCTCTTCCATATCTTCATGATTAAACAGCGTGAGATTGCGGTATCCGTAGTTCTGTTTAATCTCGCTAAGCCTGCCGTGTATAACCGCTTGCCCATCTTTCATCAGACAAACATTTTCACAGAATGATTCAATCTGCTCCATACGATGCGAGGAAAGGATCACTGTTTTTTTCTTTTTCACCTGTTCTTCTATAATCGCAGACAGCATATTCGCATTAACAGGATCGAGACCACTGAACGGCTCATCCAGTATCAAAAGCTCCGGATCATGAATAAGTGTGGCGATCAGCTGTATTTTTTGCTGATTTCCTTTGGAAAGATCGGAAGCCTTTTTATGTTTGTGTTCCGGAATTTGCAGTTTTTCAAGCCAATAATCGATAGCTTTATTGGCGCTTTGTCTGTCCATCCCCTCAAGCTCTGCAAAATATCGAAGCTGATCAGAAACTTTGCTTTTTTGATAGAGTCCTCTTTCTTCCGGCAAGTAGCCGATCGAAACTTGGCTGCGGTCGAGCAGGCTGCCTTTCCACAGAATCTCCCCCTGATCAGGTACGAGAAGGCCGAGAATCATTTTAATGGTTGTCGTCTTACCAGCACCATTTCTTCCTAAAAGCCCAAGTACTTCCCCGGCCGGCAAAGTAAGTGAAAGATTAGACACTGCCTTTGTATGCCTAAAAGATTTATGCAGATACTGCAGCTCCAATGCCAAGCTAAAAACCCCCTTATGTAGTACAAAAAGTTACCATCCTAGCATATTAATAAAATATCTTTTATATTTTCTCACATAAAAATGGAAATATCAAACAGTCAAAAACTATAAAAAAAAGCCCTTATCCCCATAGGACAGGCCCCTCTCGCATACGATAAAAAACCAGCTAGCTGTTCGGAAAAATACTCCTTTATAAGGGCAGCTGCAAAATATATTGAATGCCAATATTGCCAGCCCTTCTTTGTCCTCTGTCCTCAAAGCCCGTTTTAAAATACAGCTGCTGTGCGGCAATGTTCTTTTTGTTTACCGCCAGCACGAGCTCATCGCAAAATGGAAAATGGACGGAGGCAAAGCCAGGCAGGGCCAGCATCGCCCGTTTTGCTACCCGTTTCCCCTGGTATTCCGGATGAACAGAAAGTGCACGGATGAAAAGGGCGTTCGGATTTTCTGTAAAGGGGGTGATGCCCGGTCCATGATGGAGCACAAAAAAACCGGCGGGCTTCCCCTCGTACAAAATGACCACCGGATGTCTGCTCTGGTCTTCTTCGCAGACCTTTAATGCCGTTAACGGAAGTGCCGTAAATCGCAGCTGCTCTTTTGGAAGTTCAAATGTACTCAACTCCTGATTATGCTCAGGCTGATAGAAAGACAGGCTGACTTCAGCGGACATTTGTATCCCCACCTTTTTCAATCAAAGTAATGCCTTTGTTCAGCTTCAATCATTACCCAGTTCCTTCAAAACTTGGCTCAAATGAGCAAAAGTACGGCCATCTTTAACAGGAAAAGCATAACCCGAAGAAACGATCGCGGCTGAAACCATTGGCTGAATTCCACTGACATATACCTCAGTCCCCAGTAATTGAAGAGCTGCAATCAGCTGTGTAAGTTCCGATACAAGGCTGTCATTTATCGAATATATAGCGGTTAAATCAATGATTAAATGTTCAATCCTTAATTCAGAACAGCGGTTTAATGTGTAATCAGTCAGCAAAAATATCTGGTCATTTCCAACTGTCGGCTGCATCGGAAGGACCCCGATCCGATCCATGACAGGAATAATATTGGAAGAAAGCTCTTTAATGATCCGCCCCAGTTCCCTTTCCTTTAGGACCTGGCTGGTCACCTCAATGAACTCCACATAAGCTCCGATGATCGTATCACCATCTTTTAAAATTCTTGTTTTGGCTGTAAAGATTCGGGTTTCTCCATTCCAAATATATTCAAAACGGCTTTTTTCATATTCCTCTCTGTTTTCCAGTGACAGCGAAAGAAACCTGCGATAGCCATCAATTCGGCTTAAAAATTCATCAATATGTACACCTATGGCATCTTCTCTATTTATGTTTAACATTTCTTCACATTTTTTGTTTACAAAAACGGTCTTATAATCCTTGTCAATCATATAAATTCCAATATCGCTTCGATCAAGAGCTTGCTGCAGCATTTTTGCGTAATTCCTTTCTTCTTCTTGCATTTTCCTTAATTATTGTCCAAATCTCGTTATTTGTCTATAAACAAAGGGAGCTAGACAAATATGAAAAAGGAAGCAGCCTCATTAAAGGCTGCTTCACTTTATTTAGCTATTGTAAACTGTTCTTCTTCTGTTGAACCTTTAAGTGCTGTAGTAGAGGAAAGCCCGCCGGAGACAGCTTGTGCCACTTCATCAAAGTAACCTGTGCCTACTTCACGCTGATGACGAGTTGCCGTGTATCCATTTTTTTCATTTGCAAACTCCCTCTGCTGAAGCTCTGAATAGGCGGCCATTCCTCTAGTTTTATATTCTTTTGCCAGTTCGAACATGCTATGGTTAAGAGTATGGAATCCTGCAAGAGTAACAAACTGGAACTTGTAACCCATCGATGCAATCTGCTGCTGGAAGGTAGCAATCGTCTCATCATCCAGCTTCTTTTTCCAGTTGAAAGACGGAGAGCAGTTATAGGCTAGCATTTTACCAGGAAAACGTTCGTGGATGGCATCGGCAAATCTCTGCGCTTCTTCAAGATTTGGTTCCGATGTCTCGCACCAGATGAGGTCTGCATACGGCGCGTAAGCAAGCCCTCTGGCAATCGCCTGGTCGATCCCTGCATTCGTTCTGTAAAACCCTTCAGTAGTCCTGTCCCCGGTTAAAAAATGATGGTCATAAGGATCCACATCGCTCGTGATTAAATTAGCGGCATTGGCATCCGTACGTGCGATTAAGATGGTATCTACTCCCATCACATCTGCTGCCAGCCTGGCGGAAACCAGATGGCGCACCGCCTGCTGTGTCGGCAGGAGCACTTTACCGCCAAGGTGACCGCACTTCTTTTCCGAAGAAAGCTGGTCTTCAAAATGAACCCCTGAGGCTCCTGCTTCAATCATCGCTTTCATCATCTCAAATACGTTAAGCGCTCCGCCAAATCCTGCCTCGGCATCCGCGACAATTGGAACAAACCAGTCGATGTCGGTTTTTCCTTCGGAGCATTCAATCTGATCGGCACGCTGCAGCGCCTGGTTAATCTTTTTCACGACATTAGGTACACTGTTTGCAGGGTAAAGGCTTTGGTCAGGATACATATGTCCGGAAAGGTTGGCATCGGCCGCCACTTGCCAGCCGCTTAAGTAGATCGCCTTAAGCCCCGCCTTCACTTGCTGAACTGCCTGATTTCCCGTCAGTGCTCCAAGCGCATGAACATAATTTTCGTCTTGGAGTGATTTCCATAGCCGTTCTGCTCCTCTTTTGGCCAGGGTATGTTCAATTTGTACCGAGCCTCTCAGTTTGGCAACATCTTCTGCCGTATACGTCCTCTCGATTCCTTCCCACCGTTTTTCTTTCCAATTCTCATTAATTTGTGCTGCCGTATCTTTTTGATTCATTCTATTTCACTCCTTATTTAATATGGGTATAACCAGGCAATGTTAAAAATTCGATGAACTCATCTTGTCTAACCAGCTGCTCAAAGAGAGTAATGGCTTCTTCAAACCGGCCATCTTCCCATTGCTGCTCATTCAGTGTTGTTTTGATTTTCTGAACTTCTTCTTCCGTCACTTGTCCCACAAGCTCAAGGGTTACCTGTCTGCCATCTTCCAGGACGCCTTGCGTATGGCGGATCCATTGCCAGACTTGAGCTCTGGAGATCTCAGCTGTAGCCGCATCCTCCATCAGATGGTTAAGCGGTACTGCTCCGCGGCCTGTAAGCCATGCAGCAATGTATTGTATTCCTACAGAGATATTGGTCCTCAGGCCGTTTTCAGTAATCGGCCCGATCGTCGGCTGCAAAAGATCCTCAGCTGTTACTACTACGTCATTCCGCTGTTTCTCCAATTGATTTGCCGAAGGCATCAGACGGTCAAATACTTCAAGGACGACCGGCACTAATCCGGGATGGGCTACCCAGCTGCCGTCATGCCCGTCAGCCGCTTCTCTTTCTTTGTCTGTTTTTACTTTTTGCAGTGCTTCTTCATTGGCTTCGGGATTGTTTTTGATCGGAATCTGTGCCGCCATTCCCCCGATGGCATGGGCACCTCTTTTATGGCAGACCTTAATGACAAACTGTGTATACGCTCTCATAAAAGGCACCGTCATCGTGACGTGTGCTCGGTCGGGCAGCAGATAGGACGTATGATTCTTAAGCTTTTTGATGTAGCTGAAAATATAGTCCCAGCGTCCGCAATTTAATCCCGCGCTGTGTTCTTGTAATTCATAAAGAATCTCTTCCGCTTCAAAGGTCGCTAGGATGGTTTCAATCAAAACAGTTGCTTTGACCGTCCCTTGAGGAATTCCCATTTCCTCTTGGGCAAAGACAAACACTTCGTTCCAAAGTCTGGCTTCCAGATGCCCCTCAAGCTTCGGCAGATAAAAGTAGGGGCCGGAGCCTTTTTCGATCAGCGCTTTAGCATTATGAAAAAAATAAAGTCCAAAATCTACTAAACTGCCAGACATTGGCTCTCCTTTATACGACAGATGCTTCTCCTCAAGATGCCAGCCCCTGGGCCGTACAACGAGAGTCGCTGTTTTCTCATGCAGGCGGTACTCTTTTCCTTGCAGAGAAGTATACTCCAGCTCTCCCCGAATCGCATCCCGCAAATACACCTGTCCGAGCAGACTGTTTTCCCACGTCGGAGAGTTGGCATCTTCAAAATCTGCCATGAAGACCTTGGCTCCTGAGTTCAAAGCATTGATGACCATCTTTGCATCACCAGCTGGCCCGGTAATTTCTACTCTTCGATCCTGCAAATCATCAGGCACATCTGCAACAGACCAATTGCTTTCCCGTATTTTCTTTGTTTCAGGCAAAAAATCTGGAAGCTCACCTTGATCTATTTTTTTCTGTCTGTTTACCCTGTTCTGCAAGAGTTGCAATCTTGCATTCTGAAAACGATCATGAAGCTTTTCAAGAAAAGCCATGGCTTCTGCTGACAGTATTTCATGGTCCACACCTCCCTGTACTGCAACAGTTTGTGTTTTAGATGTTACTACCGAATTATCCATGTGTTAACCTCCTGTTCAGTCAATGATTCCGTTTCCATTACAGCGCTTGCAGCAGACACATCCCTCGCCCATGCAATCCGGGCAGTTTCCATTTTGATGCATTCCTGATCCGTTGCACTCTAAGCATGTTTCTTCACCATTCCCATGGCAGCTGGCACAATTCATCACGATTTCTCCTCCTTATTACGAGATGGGGTTTCTGTTATAAAACAGATATTTATCTTGTAAAATAATATATAACAGTTTAGATAATTTGTGCAACACATTTTTTTAAAAAAAATAAAAATAGGTCCTCTGTTCTATAACAGAGGACCTTACTAAGGACGATTTTACTGAAAGTCTGCAAATATTTAGTTATCAAACTCTTAAGTTTTGCTAAAGCCGAAGATTGATTTTCGTTCGTAACGGACATCGCACACTGTTGCTTGAAAGCAGCCCTCAAGTCTTTTACATACAAACACCGAAGGAGGGAATAGCTGGCTCTTTTTTGAGCCAGCTGATTTGTGAAACAAATGAAAAGTCTGAAAAGCAGACAGGGATCAGCGAGCTGATCCCTGTCTGCTTTTCAAATGGCTATTCAATTCCCTTTCACCCTAATAAAACCTCATTGTCTAATTTAGTTTTTCTTAAAACTCGTCCGGATCTGGGCCGTTTCGAAGATCTTTATTCAATGAATCAATCTGCTCCATGTCTTCCATGCTTAATTCAAAATCAAAGATATCGGCATTTTCCTTAATACGGTTTTCATTCACTGATTTAGGAATGGTAATTACTCCATTCTGAAGATCCCAGCGGAGAATAACCTGTGCTACCGTTTTATTATGCTTTTCTGCCAATGCCATCAGGATCGGCTCATCAAAGATTTCACCCTTTAACAGCGGTCTCCATGCTTCCAGCTGGATTTGATGATCTTTGCAGAAAGCCAACAGTTCTTTTTGTGTAAGGCGGGGATGGTACTCCACTTGATTGACCATCGGTTTAATCTCACAGTCTTTCATAAGGTCTTCCAGATGGTGAATTTTAAAATTACAAACACCAATCGCTTTTGTCTTACCCTCTTTATAAAGCGTTTCTAATGCTTTCCACGTCTCTTTATACTTGCCAGACACCGGCCAATGAACAAGGAACAGGTCTGCGTAATCCATATCAAGCTTTTTCAGGCTCTCTTTAAATGAGCGCAGCGTCTCCTCATATCCCTGTTCTGTATTCCAGACCTTGGTCGTAATAAAAAGCTCTTCACGCGGGACATCCACCTGTTTAACAGCCTCTCCTACACCTTCTTCATTTTTATAGAACGAAGCTGTATCGATGCTTCTGTAGCCGGCGGCGACCGCATGTTTAATTGCGTCAATAACCTCTTGGCCTTCTTCTGCTTTATATACCCCAAGACCCAGCCATGGCATCTTTAAACCGTTTTGTAATACAGCTGTATCAGAAATACTTTTTATCATATGTACCGCCTCCTTGTTTGTATGGTACCACTTGGCTGGAGAAAATGAAAAAAAGTGCTAAAAAAAAAGCCCTCCAGGGAGATTGAGGGCTTTTAAGAGTTAACAAAAATCTTGCAAAGAAGTCTGAATAATGAAATAGGATCAATTAATTGAAGTTAGGCTCAATTATTTCTGATTTGGCTCAATTAATTGAAGTTTAGCTCAAAAATGTTGAGTTCGGCTCAATTAATCAAAAATAAGCTCAATATCGACAAAATCGCTCTTTAGACCGAAGCAAGTTCCTTAGCTTTATTCAATTCAAATTCCTTCTTGATGCCAGCCAGCGCTTCACCGTTAGTGAGCAGCTGAAAACCGGTCAAAGCGAGTGCTTTTGCACCGAGAATAAGCGCCTGGTCGCCCTGCTCTGACTTTGCCGCCTCCCTGAACTCATCCGTATGCCCGATTAACGTATCCGGCCCGATCTGAAGGTAAGGGTGAATCGTCGGCACGGCCTGGCTGATGTTACCGGCATCAGTCGAACCAAGTCCGCATCGGTGTGAGGTATCTACTTCTGCACCCAGACTCTCCAGCTGTTCTTGAAACACTTTATCAAACGATCGATTTAATAAAAGGTTATCCACCTGATTCTGAAAAGCAATAACATTAAGCTTTGCGCCTGTTGCAAGGGCAGCACCTTCTGCAATGGCTTTTACTTTTTTCGTTGTCTCATCCAGTCTTGCTCTTGTGGAAGCACGAATGTAAAAACGGGCCTTCGCATATTCAGGCACAATATTAGGAGCGTCTCCCCCGTGTGTAATGATGCCATGAATTTTCACATCGTCCGCCACATGCTGGCGCAGTGCGTTAATCCCGACAAACAACTGAATAACTGCATCAAGTGCATTGATTCCCTTTTCCGGTGCCGCAGCCGCATGAGCGGGCTTTCCGATGTATTCAAAATCCAGCGGATCAACGGCAAGCGATGTCCCGGTAATGCGGTTAGCGTTACCTGGATGGAACATTAACGCAGCATCAATGCCGTCCAGCAAACCGTGTTTCACAAAACTTCCCTTCGCACTTCCGTTCTCTCCGCCTTCTTCAGCAGGCGTTCCAAAAACAGCTACTTCTCCTCCGATCTCATCGATAACGGAAGCAAGAGCGATGGCCGCTGCCACACTTGATGTACCGATGATATTATGGCCGCATGCATGACCGATGCCGGGAAGGGCATCATATTCTGCTAAAAAGGCAACGGATGGCCCATCTAGAATAGAACGCTTACGGGCAACAAATGCCGTTTCGTGACCGGCCACTCCGCGTTCTACCTGAAACCCCTCTTTTTCGAGCAGCGATGCCAGCAGGCTGGATGCAAACAATTCTTCATTTCCGATTTCTGGATTATCATGGATCTCGTGAGAAGTTTGAATGTAAGCCGCTTGGTTTACATCAATGTTCGTACGGATTTGTTCCTGGATTTCTCGGGCAGTTCTGCTGATTACAGTCATGATCTCAGATCCTTTCTCTCTCTATTACTCTCCAATTTCACTTAGTGGTACAAACGTAGGAATGGTTGCACCTTTATAGATTTCTTTAATCTTCTTGGCTGTATCTTTTGATTGATAGATCTTCGCAATTTTTTTCAGCGATTTTTTATTTTTATCTTCAGTTCTTGTTGCAATGATATTGATATATGGCTTTGCAGTCTTGCTTTCAAGGAAGATCGAATCTTTCTTCGGATTCATTCCAGCGTCGACAGCAACGCCATTGTTAATGATTGAAGCGGCCACATCAGGAAGCACCCGTGGTGTCTGGCCTGCAACTACTGGTTTAAGCTTCAAGTGTTTTTTGTTCTCCACCACTTTTTTCAGATCACCATTCCCATCAAAGTTCTTTTCCAGTTTGATTAGCCCGGCACTCTGCAGAAGAAGCAATGCACGGCCCATGTTCGTAGCTTCATTCGGCAAAGCAATGGTTGATCCAGCCGGGATATCCTTGATGTTCTTGTATTTTTTTGAGTAAACGCCCATAGGCGCAATGACGGTTGTTGCAATCGGTGCTAAATCCAATTTATGTTCTTTTTTAAACGAATTGAAGTAAGAGATGGTCTGAAACGCATTAGCGTCAATATCCCCGTCAGACAATGCCTGATTCGGACGGACATAATCGGAAAACTCTACGATTTCCAAATCGATGCCTTCTTTTTCTGCTTTTTTAGCGATATACTTCCACACGTCACTGTCAGATCCGCTGATGCCCATCTTTACTTTTTCAAGGCCTTTTTTATCTCCGCCGCTGCACCCGCTCAAGAATGCCGACATTAAAACCCCGATGACTAAAATGATCAATGAATATTTTTTCATACGATTTTCCTTCTCCCTTTTCTCTTTTTATCTTCTTCTAATTTTTCTGGACAGTATATTTCCTGTGCTCTGCAAGCCTTGAACAAGGATGACTAGCAGAACGACGGTGACAATCATCACGTCTGTATCAAATCGCTGATAGCCGTAGGCAATGGCCAGATCGCCCAAGCCTCCTCCACCAACAGCCCCTGCCATCGCCGAAGCTCCGACCAGGCCGATCGTTGCGATCGTAAACGACAGGATCAGTGAACTGAATGCTTCCGGCAGCAGTATGCGAAAGATGGTCTGCCAAGGAGTAGCTCCCATGGCTTCTGCGGCCTCTACAATGCCCGGATCGATCTCAAGCAGGCTGTTTTCCACGAGCCTTGCGATATAGGGGCCGGCATATACAATCAATGGCACAATCGCGGCCGATGTCCCGATAGAGGTACCGACTACTAATCTTGTAAACGGGATAATCGCCACCATTAAGATGATGAACGGTATCGAACGCAGAACGTTTACAATCGCGTTCAAAACGTTAAAGACGGCCAGGTTTTCAAGAATGTGCCCCTTCCTCGTGACTACGAGTACGACGCCAAGCGGAATGCCGATTACAGCCGAGAACAATAAGGAAAATCCAACCATCGTTAAGGTATCACCGGCCGCATTTAAAATGTCGACCCAAAATGTACTCCAATCAACTTGCATAAGGTGCAACCTCCCTTATTTCGACTTCACTCAGGTTCACGAAAAAGATCGCTCTTCTGATTTCCTGTTCGTCGCCGATCAATTGAACAACAAGGTTTCCGAAAGGGACGTCTTGAAGTTCTGTGACATGGCCGTATAGAACGCTGACGTCCACGTTGAATTTCTTGGCAATCTGTGACAGCAGCGGTTGTCCTGTGGATGCTCCGGTAAATACAATCCTGAAGATCTGATGATTCCTGTCCTGCTTCTTCAATAGGTCTTTAAGGGACTCAGGCAATTCATCCTGAAGAACTGAACTGACGAAGCGCCTTGCCGTCTCAGTCTGTGGCCTTGCAAATACATCAAAAACGCTCCCTTTCTCAATCACTTCTCCGCTCTCCATAACAGCGACGGAATCGCATATCTCACGAATGACGTTCATCTCATGCGTGATGATCAGAATCGTAATGTTGTATTCCTTATTGATTTTTTTCAGAAGCTTTAAAATACTGGAGGTCGTCTGCGGATCCAATGCCGATGTTGCTTCATCACACAATAGCACTTCCGGATCAGTGGAGAGCGCCCGGGCAATGCCTACCCGCTGTTTTTGTCCGCCGGAGAGCTGGTCGGGATATTTATGCCCGTGCTCGGACAAGCCAACAAATTCCAACAGATCGTTCACCTTCTCTTTAACGAATGATTTCTTCATGCCGAGAAGATAAAGCGGTGTCGCAATATTATCAAATACCGTTTTTGCGTTCAGCAGATTAAAATGCTGAAAAATCATACCGATATTTTTCCGTTTTTTTCTCAGTTCCTTCGGAGACAATCTTGCCATGTCCTCCTCTCCTACAAAGACGTGCCCTGATGTCGGCTTCTCCAAAAGATTCACACATCGCAGCAAGGAGCTCTTTCCTGCTCCGCTGTATCCGACAACACCGTAGATCTCTCCTTTTTTTATCTCAAAGCTCACATTGTTTAACGCTCTTACCTGGCTTTTGCCACTCTCATAAATTTTGGTTACCTCTTCAAATCGAATCAATGATGTGATCTCCTTTCTCGCTATTGTTAAAACATCAAAAAAAGCCTCTTCTTGAAAACAAGAAGAGGCCTGACGCATCGAGATGAGTGGCTGATCTCTTCTTATCTTCCAAGCGCTAATCGCTTGCCGGACTTGGCACAGTATTCCCATTAAACCGGGAACCCGCTGCCGAGGTTTCAAAGGGCCAATCCCTCCACCTCTCTGGATAAGAAACAAATATAATGTTCAATTAAATAAAAAAATCTCTTCTTAAAGAAAGAAGAGATGTTTGTATCCATAAGGAAACGAGCTGCTCTTCTTATCTTCCAAGCCCTTAAAAGAACTTGCTGGAATTGGCACAGTGTTTTTCAAAAGAAAAACCCGCTGCCGAGGTATCACAAGGCCATATCCCTCCACCTCTCTGGATAAGAAACACGTTCATATTTACTTGATGTGACCTATCTTATACCATGATCTAAGTCGATGTCAAATCTTTTTTCGGAGTTCTCTGATCGGAATAAAAACACTGAAGCCATAAAAGCCAGCCACATTGCTCCTCCGGCAACTCCAGCCAGTACATCCGTAATATAGTGAATGCCTAGATAAATTCTGCTCCAGCAAATAAATCCAAGGTGCACTGCCAATATACAAAATTTCGTTCTAACAAACTTTTTTGATAAGAGTGTAAAAAGACCATAAAGCGCTGTTGCATTCATCGCATGAGCACTCGGATATCCATACCTAATGTAAAAAGGTTTAGTGGATGGAGGCCGCTGCTTCCAATTCTTTCTCCAAACAGAGTTAATCCAACGGCATCCGATCAGGTTGGCTATTAATAAAAAAACAATGTTTCTCTTTCCTTTTTTCCTGTATCTGTATGCAGAATAAATAGTGGCAGGAATCAACAGAAATCCAGAACCAAGAAAAGAGTAACTTCTCAGAAAGAAATCCACGAAACCTCCGCCCCGTGCTGAAAATATAGCCAAGCTTCCCATTCCGTCAAGTTTCATCCAATGATCATCATTACGAAGCCTGTTCATTAGTCTTAAAGCTACAATACCCATTATCATAACGCCGCTTAGAATTGCCATATTCTCTTTTTTCATATCCGCCCTCACTTTAACTTGCTTTTATGTACATATCCTTTCATGTGACGGACTATTTTATGCGTTCAGGCACCTCTTAAAATTACTCTATTGTTAAAGTTTCACCGCATCTTTTTCTAAGAAAACCATAATGCTGCCCTGTTCTATTTTTTGCACATAACGCTCAGCGGTCCGTTCTGAAAGATCCAGGGACATGAGAACTTCTTTTAAATCATCCTCTGAATCCTCATTAAACATGGATGCAAATGGACCAGCAGCAAGCAGCGGACCAATACCGGGAACACCAAGGCCTGGCACCGCGATGGCTCCGCCGATACCAGTCAGAAAACCTGCAATGGTTCCATAGGCGGCTTCGTTTACATCTTCGTCCAGATGTTCTTCTGAAACATTCGTTTTATCGGCAACTCGATCCATCTTTCCATCATCTTTAGCAAGGATGGAGATGTCCTTTGCATTGTATCCTTGATTCACCAGGGATTGTATACTATCAACAGCTTCGTTCTCTGTTTCATACACTCCAATCACCATTTTGCTCATATGTATTGCCTCCTAATCAATGTCTGATTTTATTTACTAGTATTTACCCCAACCCTATATCTGTAAACAGGTGTCATCATAAGGATAAGAAAACTCCCCTCCAAATGCCGGGGAGTTTTAGATGGTTTTCTCTTTTAGGATAGACCGGCTCTTTGAAAAATATATTCCTTTTGATCCGCCTCTTCCCTTGTGTCTCCCAGTACGAGGCCCTGTATAAGCGTGCCGGCATCTTCATAAGGGCTTTCACTGCCATTATAGATCGACAGCGGAATGAAATATCTATCTTCAATCCCCCGTTTCACTTCATCATACAGGGGTTCTATACCGCCCTTGGATTCCCAGGAAACGAATTTGATTACCTTTTTACCGAGCTGTTCTTCAACACTGTCTCTCATAAGAAGTGCGGCGGTAGAACCGTTGACTCTATAATTTAAATCAAAGGCTATTTTCCTTCCATCAGCCGTTACCGCAATGTCAAATCCTGCAATCCCTTTATAGCCTCTTTTACAGCCTTCTTCCATAATTCTTCTCCCGACCTTGATGACCTCATCATCGGGTTCTGACTCTTTATCGACCCAGTTTCCTTTATATTTTCCGTCTTCCGTAATATTTTGGACCGTACTGCCCAGATAAATCAGACGGTCATCTGCTGTACAGGCAAACTGAACGCAATAATTGTGCTCGATCTCCAAGTACTCTTCTATGACAATTCCTTCACAGGAGGCGAAAAAGTTTGCTGCCCTGTCAATGTCCTCCTGATTTTTGCAGATAAATACATCAAAACCTGCCGCATTTGCCTCATTTGTCGCTGCCTTAACCACACATGGAAATGGGAAGGTTTCTAATTGATCATGAAGTTCCGCAGCTGTTGTTGATTTTCGTTTCGGAGCATGTCCAGAAGGAACCAGCTCTTCTAAATTCGCTTTATTGTTTAAATACTGAACAAGGCGCGGATCGATCCAATAATTCTCTGATGACATTTCTTCTTCTGGGTGAATATGCTGAACTACCATCTTCTTCTGCTCTTTTTCTAAGCGGCCGAAAATGTTTCGATAACCCGCCTCTGTCGAATATTCGTGAACAGGAAAACGAAGCAGGAGACCCGCCCGTTCATACAGCTCCGTTGCTTTTTTGGTAGTTACCGACCGGTTGCAGATGACCGGCATGCTTCCCAATACCGCAAACTGGCTTCCCGTCAGAAGATCAAGCTTTACTGGACAATCGGGAATCCACTTATTATGAGCGAATGAAGGCCTCGGATTAAAAATGAGATTCGGACCGTAAATTTCAGAAAATGTATAACGCGGAACAATTGCTGGTTTACTTATCTGCATGGATTGTACCTCCTGAACATGCTTGGATTACAGGATAAATACCTTTTTTAGCTTACCCTTAAACCAGCAGCCTTATCATTTAGCAAGCACTGTTTTCCATTTGCCCTATTCTGTTTGAGCTGATGTATACTAGGGAAATGGCAAAAGAAGTTAGCTGCCATGGAGGAAATTATGAAGAAATCGCTGCAAAACCTATTCCCGCTGCTTTCTTTAGGATTATTGCCGATTTGCTCCTTGATCTATGATTGGGTCAATCACCCCGGGAGCGAAGTGCATAACCTAGCTACAACCGTTGACAGGAACATACCATTTTCTGCTGTTTTTATTATCCCTTACCTATTGTGGACCTTATATATTTACGGAACCTTGATTTATTTCTATTTCAAAGATAAGAAGACGTACTTCAAGACACTGTTTGTTTACATTGCAGGCCTGCTGGTCTGCTATACGGTATACAGCCTTTTTCAGACCACCGTTCCTAGGCCGCTCGTTGCTGGCTCTTCATTCTTGGAATCTCTTGTAAACCGGGTTTACGAGATGGATGCCCCTTATAATTGTTTTCCAAGCATCCATTGCTTTTCCAGCTACCTGCTGGTCCGGGTAATGCGCAAGGCACCGTTCTCAACAACCTGGAACAGAAGTATGATTACGTACTTTTCCGTGATTATTATCGTTTCAACTCTGATGGTTAAACAGCATGTCATACTGGATGTGTTCGCTGCCTTCTTGTTGGCAGAGACACTATGTTTTGTCTCCGAGAGAAATTGGTCACCTTCCGTAAAATCCAAACCAATTCCCTCATCAACGAAAGAAATCAGCCATTAAAAAAAGCTCCAGCGCCACGATCAGCCCTTGGCGCTGGAGCTGGATTAAAAAATCCCCATTGAGGCGGTGCCAGGCACCATTTCAATAGGGGTTTTTATTGTTAAGCTATTAGCTGAAAATCGGAGCAAACATCATGGTCACGAACATGAGCGTTAAATACATAATGGAGAATTTAAACATTCTTCCTGACCACGCAATTTCCGTTTCTTTTTCTTTGTACTTAAAGGACTGGATCGCACGGTAAAGGAAGACTGCTCCTAAAATACCCGCAACGATTAAGTACCAGATTCCCAGTACGTTAAAAAAGTACAAGAGAAGAGAAGCTGCTACCGCAAATATGGTATAGATTAAAATATGAACCTTCGTTTGCTTAAAGCCCACTTTGTTTGGCAGCATCGGTACATTTACACTCTTGTATTCTTCTGCCCGTTTCATTGCCAGTGCAAAGAAGTGCGGAGGCTGCCATGCGAACATGAATACAAATAAGAGCAATGCGATCAAATCAAAGTGTCCGGTAACTGCCGTATAGCCAATAATCGGAGGTGTAGCGCCTGAAATACATCCGATTTCCGTATTGATCACTGTCACCCTTTTAGAAATTGTATAAACAAATCCATAGAAAATAAATCCAATAAAACCTACAAGCGCAGCAACCGGATTTACCATCAAGCCTAAAATGGCCTCACCTATGATAATAAAAATGAGCGACATTAAGATCGCATTTCGTTTCGGTATTCTCCCATTGGTAATCGGCCGGTTCTTTGTCCGTTCCATGTACTTATCGATATCCGCATCGTAAACATTATTCACGATCGCAGATGAACCGATCACAAAAACGGTTCCTAGAACTGTCCAGAAGAAAAGCTCCCATAAGCTAAGGCTTGAAGAGAGATTTCTCGCACCGATGCAAAAGCCAGCAATTGTTCCTAACAGGTTAGAAAAGATAATACCCGGCTTTGTTATTTGTATATAGTCTTTTAAAATGCTTGGAGCAGCATTTTCACCCATAAAATCACCATCTTTTCATATCTATCATATAGTATGTCTCTATTTTAACAGACCTAACACTAGTTTGTGATAAATGTCACATTATGTTCTTATACTGTTCAATAATCGTTCAAATCTCGTCAGACATAAAAAAAGACAGCCGCGTGCTGCCATCGTATTGTTTATAAGTGGCGGCCCCGGCAGGAATCGAACCTGCGACGCACGGTTTAGGAAACCGACGCTCTATCCACTGAGCTACGGAGCCAGCCGAAAGCACTGCCATATCAGCATTATCTAACTTTCTTTGGTTCGCTTTTGTATTATACAGGATAACGGTCTATATTAAAAGTGTCTTGTTTGTTCCTTTCGCAAAAATAATGAGAAGAATGGCAGATTATAAATGAAATCTGAAGCAAGATGAGTAGCTTGTTCGGTTTATTCCGGCTACATCACATATTCACTTCTTATTCACCGTTCCCTCTAGTTGATTTGATTATAACGGGTTCTAGCGGCTGTATACAAAAATATCCATTAATGGAATAGACCCGCAACGATGATTATTCTAATTTACCTTTCTTTTAAATATAAATTAATGGTTTTTTTTAGTTCAATCAATTCCTTATTATAGTTATTTTTAATCTAAGGTTTGGAAAAAGATTTACTACCTTTATTATCTTTATTATTTTGCATACCTATTCTCCTTTTGCCCAGTTGTTTATTTTTAGTATGCTCGATAATAAAACCCAAAGAGGTACGGTAATCAATTAAACACTTAAGCTTGAGTATGTTTCAGACATTAAGGCCCTTTATGTTCTGTTATGCATTAAGGAAACCAAGAGTAAAAAGCTAAAAAATAGAAAAACCGGAAAAGGCTATGCTGTTTCGGTTTTTATATGTCACATTAATGGTGTTTCAAAGGTTTCCTGTCCAAATGAATTATACAGAATAATATTTTACATTAATTCCTCATATATATGTTTTCGAGCATCATCAAATAGACGTGCATACAAATGCGTTTGATGCGGATTTTCATGTCCCAACAGAACTTGAATACACTCCCAGTACCTCAATGACAGCCCTTTCTTTCTCCCTCCTGCGTTATATACTCTTCTTGAACGCAAAATACGTAAAAGGAAGATGATGGATCATTTCTGAGGAAAGAGACGAGAATGAATCTTTTATTTTTTTAAAAAAGAGCTCTAAAAAACACCTATATTGAAGAATGGTTCCTTGACTACTATTTGCTAATTTTAAACTCAACAAAAAGTCGTTGACGACTTCTGTGTTAGAAGAGTTGGGTAAAGAAGTCGTAATCTCCCAATACTTGTCCAATTTCTTTTCCTCCTATTGATATTTGTCATATTGTTTTTTTCGGGCGGATTCCATAAGGCGTGTATAAATACGAGTACTATTGATATTGGCGTGGCCGAGCAATTCCTGGATATATCTCTGTGGCATATTCTTCTCTGCCAAATGAGCAGCAAACGTTATTCTAAATCCTAAAGCATCAGAAAATTGCCGAAACTGATACTCTATAAAAACTCGGCTTAACCTTCCTCCTTGTCGATTCGTAAAAAGGTACTTGCTATCCGTTTCCCGGTCGCTCAGATATGCTTTTATACGTTCATAACATTCATGTGTAAAAAGGACAAAGCGCTCTTTGTTGCCCTTCCCTATCCTTATCCAAATCTGTCTCGTTTCCCATTTTATTTCTTCTAAGGTGATATTTATTAATTCACTTACCCGTACACCTGTGGAATATAATGTCTCTACCATCGCTCTATCCCTTAGACTTGATCTAGTATGTTCTTGTAGAAGCGCCACTTTCCGTTTACTCTCAAATAATAAAAGTTGGAGATAAAGCATATGACTATTTTGCGACTAAAAGAAATATTGTACCAGTAGGCAATTGCGAGGATAACGCTTGTAGGATAAAATAAAACGGGGTTGTCCAGAAAGTCGAAAATTGACCTTCAGGCAGCCTCTTTTTGGCTTGAAAAATCTTCAATGAAAAGTTAATTGAAGTGGAAGATGCGAGACTCCTGCGGGACTAGCNATAAAAAGCTGCCGGAGCCTTCCTTGTCCTGCGGGACTAGCGTGACAGGTGAGACTCCCGCCGGTGCTTGCACCAAAAAGTAGGCGTTCACGCCGGTAAAGCTCACCGCACGCCCCGCGGAAAGCGAGCAGCCTGGAACGGAAATCAACAGCTTACAGACTTCTTGGACAGCCCCGTTTTCAACTTAAAAATTCTTATTTTTAAATTTTATATTTACAACAGCAATATGTATAAAGCAAAGAATGATGAACCCAACAAATGCTACATAAAAGTTAACTTTTGTATAAATGAAAGCATATAAAAACAACAGAATTCCGTAAATTACAAACATCACTCCATTAACTTTTGCAAATCTTTGTTTGTCATCATCTCTTACGGAATCCTTAGTGTATCCGGCTAGTAAAGAAAAATTTTGTTTTTTCCAGATGAAATATGCAACTAAAAAAAAGAGTAAACTCAAAATAATAAAGATTAATCTAATTATAACCATGTTACTCCTCCCCCTGAATATCCCTTTTATTAAAAAATATCATTGATTACTATTTTTTAACATATATGTTTTTAATTGTTTATTAAAAGACTGCTGCATTAGTCACAATGTCCAGAGTAAATAAAAATGGCGCAAAGTTTGTTGCTAAAGAAGGCATTGTATATGTAATTCAATGAGGAAATAAAAAAGAGAAATATAATCGAAGGATTGGTTACATAAATATCTAGCAGATTAATTTTAACATCCAAACAGTAGTTTGAAGAAGATTTTTTGACAAGCGGAAATAAACATTTATTTGACACTGCGATTATACCAATCATAATTAGCATCTTGAATAATTTCTTCATTTATCCCTTTCCTCTTCATATGTTCCATATTAATTTCGCCAAAAATTGAAATGTCTAGGGTGTTTTAAAAAGGCTGTATTCGTATACATTGTTGGTTTTATCATGTTGTTCAACTAACAACGGTTATCTCAATGTTGACGATACTATTAAACAGAAGGGAAACAACCAATTAATAAAATAAACGCAAAGCTAATTGCTTCGCGTTTATTTTGTGAGAATTATTATACTTTAGTTGCAGGGATCACCACTATAGGGCCTGTCAGCATCCTCTATTGAATAGTGTACGTGGGCTTGAGCTTGAGCTTGAGCTTGAACTTGAACTTGAGCTTGAACTGGACCGGCGCTTTTTCACTTTTTTACATTTTAACATGACTGTTTTAGAGGAACGCTTACAACCACAGTGTTTTTTCTTTTTGGACGACAAAAAAATCCCTCCAAACGTTATAAATTGAGAAAAAAGGTTTAACCTTGTCTCTCACTTTATCTTATGCAGAAATCTAGTAAACCGTTTGGACAAGCTGGAAAAATCTATTAAATAAAATGCAAGTTCTTTTTAGAATGCTAATTTAAAAGACCTTCCCTAAAAAGGTAACGGGTTCACTTTTGGAGTACAAAAAGTTAAAAAACATCGTAAATCGCATATAAATTAGCAAGTGAAAAAAGCACTGCAATTTTATACTGCACCCCAAAAGTTAGAGTAAAAACTTAACTTTTGGGGTGTTTGTTCTAATTTTTCAGCATTTAAAAAAGCGCTATAAATAGCGCTTCATACCGTCGACATACCCTCTCAATAGTTATATATTTTTTATCTTCATCAACCTATGCTCCATTATTTATTTCAAGTGTAGAAATAATCCATAGGCACCTTCTGCGATCATTTGTATCGCCATCACGGCAAGTATAAGTCCCATTAGTCGGGAAATAACATTTAAACCATTTTCTCCAAGCTTTGTAATAATGGAGGTTGAGTAAAAAAAAAGGATAAAGGTAGCTGCTAATACAAGGATATAGCTAATAAATACGCTCCCTAGATTTTCAAGAGAATGGGAGGAAGTATGTGCCATAACACTAGCTATGGTTCCAGGGCCTGCTATGATGGGGAGCGCAAGAGGCGTTATGGAAATATCGTCCTTTAACTCTGCTTCCTTTTGTTCTTGGTGATGAAGGCTTTGCGCTTTTGATGTTTTAGCATGGAGCAGGTTATATGCGATTCCAAAGATTAATATTCCCCCAGCTACTCGAAATGCATGGATCGTAATCCCAAAAAACGAAAAAATTAAATTTCCTAAAAGTAGAAAAACAGTAAGAATGATAAACGAAATAATAGCTGCTTTTCTTGCGGTTCGGTGTTTTTCTTTAAGAGAATAACCGCTAGTAAGAGACATGAAAATGGGAATATTCCCAAGCGGATTCATAACGGCAAAAAATGAAACAGTGAGCTTAAGGATTAAAGTCAGCAAAGTATATACTCCTTTCGTTACCACTTTAACTATTTATTTCCCAATAAGCTTTAGTTCATAAGCCACTGCAATCGAATCTTATAAACATTGGGATAGGGCACTATTTGAGATTCCTAACAATCATATACCTAACCTTCACACTGCCTTAGTACTAGCATTATAAGTCTTTATTAAGATAAAAGTCGTATAAGGTCGTACTGTGTCAATTCGTTCTTATGGTTCATAGGCACGACCACGCATGTACCTTATACTTTATATTGTTAAATAGTCAGAAAATTCAGAGGAGGATTAAAATGAAGCGGATTTTATCCATATTTGCGGTGTTGATGCTCATCAGTACAATAGCAGGCAACTTTAAAACACCAGAAAAAGCTAGCGCGGCCACTTTAGAGGTGGATCCAGCATTAACACAAGTGCTAAATAAGGTTTCAGACTCAGTTCAAGTAGATGGTGTCATCACTTACAGTCAAATGCCTGGTGTGTCTCAACTTAACCAATTGAAGGATTTAGGTTTGCAGACGAGGACCTTCCATAAACTTCCGATGGTGGCAGTAAAGGGCACGAAAGCTGACATCAACTCGTTATTGAACGCAAACCTGGGTGCAGAATCCATATACTATAACAAAAAATTGGAGTACAAATTAAAAGACAGCCGAGGATTAATCGGAGCTGAAAAGGTTTGGAATGAATTAGGATATACGGGCAAAGGGACAACCGTTGCTGTTATTGATTCAGGAATTGATGCTACCCATAAGGATCTTCCAATTGGTGATAAAGTAGTGCAAAATGTGAAGTTTTTGACAGGGAACAGCCTGTTTGAATCTTCAAAAACGCTGTATGCAGAAAATATACCAAATACCGATACCACCTCAGGACACGGTACACATGTAGCAGGAACCATTGCCGGCAACGGTACTCAAAGCGATGGCTTGTATAAAGGAATTGCTCCTGATGCCAAGCTCGTAGGTTTAGGTACAGGAGAAGCTATTTCTGTCCTCTGGGCACTTGAAGCGTTTGATTATACGCTTGAAAACCAGCAGAAATACGGAATTGATGTAATCAGCAACAGTTGGGGAACCACTGGAACGTATTCAGCAAAAGACCCGATCAACGTAGCGAGCAAAAAGGCACACGATGCAGGAATGGTCGTATCTTTTGCAGCAGGAAATGAAGGTCCAGATGAAAATACGATCAATCCTTATTCTGTCGCCCCATGGGTTATTTCCGTAGCAGCTGGAACAAAAGACAAACAACTTGCTGACTTTTCCTCAAGAGGCGTAAAGGGGGATCCATTATTGCATCCTGACATTACCGCTCCGGGTGTAGACATTGTATCTACAAAATCCAGTACAGGCATGGTTATGAACTTGCTCGGCACCAAAAAAGACGCCACCTACATTGCACCTGAGCATTTACCATATTACACAACAGCAAGCGGAACGAGCATGGCAACACCTCATATATCCGGAGTAGCGGCACTTATGCTGGAAGCCAATCCATCCCTTCAGCCAGACCGTGTTCTGCAGCTGATGCAGTCTACTGCAGATCCAATGTCCGGATATGAAGAATATGAGGCAGGCGCGGGGTATGTCAATGCGTATGAAGCAGTGAAGGCAGCCAAACAATAGGCAGTTCGTGGAAAAGTCATGAAAATAGTTTTGAGATAAACAGCCCTTTTTAAATATTGGGCTGTTTTTTTATAACACGACATTAATACAATCTTCTAGAATAAGGGGGGTAATCATTGTAAAGTGACAACCATACAGGGATGGGACGCTTTGGAGAAGTTTCAATCTTTATTCTAACGGTTGATCTAGACAAAATAAAAAAACGCCTCCTTACATATGCTTGCCAACAGACAAGAAAACGTAAGAAGACGTTCTTCGGTTATGTAATTATTCAGGTATTAGACCGTGTACCTTTAGTAAAGCAACTGTAAGACAAAAAGCCTTGAAACAGTTGATATCATTAAAGTGGCGGCCCCGGCAGGAATTGAACCTGCGACGCACGGTTTAGGAAACCGACGCTCTATCCACTGAGCTACGGAGCCAAGATTTATGGTCAACAAAGTGTATTATACAAAACTGCAAGCCTTTTGAAAAGCCTTTTGTTTGAGCAGGTTGATTATTTCACCCTCTTTCTCTACTCTATATTTATACATAAGTTCATGTCCAAAAATATTCATGCAAAGGATGAATTATATGCACACAACACTTGAAGATGTAAAAAAGCACCCGGTGTTTCATTATTTTGCCGAAATTTCCGCCATTCCCCGCGGATCCGGCAACGAAAAAGAAATCAGTAATTACCTCTTGCGTTTTGCAAAAGAAAGGAACCTTGAAGCGGTACAGGACGAAGCGCTTAACATTTTCATAAAAAAAACCGCTTCAGAAGGCTATGAGCATGTCCCTGCCATCATTCTGCAAGGCCATATGGATATGGTATGTGAAAAGAACAAAGGAACGGCCCATGATTTTGAACTCGACCCCATCTCTCTGCAGCTAAAAGATGACATGCTCTATGCGTCCAATACGACACTCGGAGCGGATAACGGGATAGCCGTTGCTTATGCCCTCGCCATCCTAGATTCGAGTGGTATTCCTCATCCTGCCCTTGAAATCATCATCACTACAGAAGAAGAAACAACCATGAAAGGCGCGCTAGAAGCCAGTCCTGAAATTTTTTCTGGAGAAATTTTTATTAATCTTGATTCAGAAGAAGAAGGCAAATTATTGGTCAGCAGTGCAGGCGGCATAACTGCCATGCAAGCTCTTCCTATACAATGGGAAACTGCTCCAAAAGAGCTTAAAGGCTACAAGATCCAGTTGAGCGGGCTTTTCGGCGGCCACTCCGGCATGTCCATCCAAAAAGGAAGAGGCAATGCCAACAAGCTCCTTGGAAGAATTCTGCATGAGCTTTCCGTCCAGTTCCCTTTCAGCCTTCATTCAATAAATGGAGGGCTGAAATCAAATGCGATCCCTCGGGAAGCCGAAGCTGTAATCTATTTACCTGCAGATGCTTCAATCGATCTGCCAAAGCTGGTGTCCAACTGGGAACATGTTTTTAAAAATGAGCTGCGGACAGCTGATCCGGGAATCTCAGTTACAGTCGAAGAAGCCGCGGAAAGCCCGGACAAATTATATTCCGTCAAAACCACACAAAACGTGATCACCTCACTCATGCTGATCCCAAATGGTGTGCTGTCCATGAGCCAGGAGATTGAAGGTTTAACAGAGAGTTCAACCAACCTTGGAGTGGTAACGAGCAACAGCCAGGAAGTTCGTTTTGTCAGTGAGATACGAAGCTCTGTGAAAAGTCTGAAGCAGCAGACTGTTGAGCAGAATAACCTGATTGCACAGCTTACAGAATCTCGGTTCTCTACAGAAGCTGATTATCCAGAATGGCCTTACCGCCCAGATTCAAAAGTCCGCCGCTTGTTCGAAACGGTCTACAAAGATTTATACGGCAATCCTCCAGAGATCGTAGCCATTCATGCCGGTCTGGAATGCGGGATTTTCACAGAAAAACTTCCACATATCGATGCCATTTCCCTTGGTCCTGATATGTTTGATGTGCATACTCCTGAAGAACACCTCAGTGTACCTTCCACCATTCGGACTTGGGATTATTTGAAGGCTGTTTTACAGGAAATGAACAACTTTTATAAATCATGATAACGCACACCCCGGGCTGAAGGGAACTATTTACCATTCTATGCGCAAACAAAAAAGAGGACGGTTCATCCAATTGAGTCGTCCTCTTTTTATCATTTTAGTCTTAGAAGTCAAAGTTATCCGGATCGGGCCCGACTCTTTGATCTTCGTTTAGCGTATTGATTTTCTCCATGTCTTCCGCGCTTAGTTCAAAGTCAAAGACTTCAGAGTTTTCTTGAATTCTATGGTCTTTTACGGATTTCGGAATGGTCACAACACCATTTTGAAGATCCCAGCGCAGGATGACCTGTGCCACGGATTTGTTGTGTTTTTCCGCAATCTCAGAAAGTACTGGATTGTTTAGAAGCTCACCCTGCATCAGAGGGCTCCACGCTTCCATCTGAATTTTGTTTTCTTTACAGAAAGCAAGCAATTCTTTTTGAGCTAACAGCGGATGATACTCTACCTGGTTAACCATCGGTACAATCTCACTGTCTGCTATTACGTCTTTTAAATGGTGAACGTGGAAGTTACTCACACCGATCGCCCGGACACGGCCGTCTATGTATAATTTCTCCAAAGCACGCCATGTTTCTTTATATTTCCCTTCCACTGGCCAGTGAATGAGATAAAGATCCACATAATCAAGCTGAAGCTTTTTGAGAGATTCCTCATATGCTGCTAATGTTGTTTCATAACCTTGATCTGCATTCCATACTTTCGTCGTGATGAATAATTCTTCACGCGGGATGCCGGAATCTTTGATCGCACGGCCTACGCCTTCTTCATTTCCGTATACTGCTGCTGTATCAATGCTTTTATATCCTTTGCTCAAAGCCGATTTAACAGATTGGTAGACTTCGTCCCCTTCTTCCACTTTATAAACCCCAAGGCCGAACCAAGGCATTTTAACGCCATTGTGCAATGTTGTTGTGTCTTGAAGATGTTTAGCCATCTTATTCCCTCCTTAGATTATGAATATATCGACATTTTCGCATAAATCTTCAAAAACAAGAAAAGATATGCCTGACAAGTGTGCAGGCGTTTGCCTTTACGAATATACCCATATTCAAGGAAAGAAAAAACGTTTTTTCATTTAGATTCTGATGCTTTTTGTTGTAAAATTGAGGCCGTCTTTTCAAAACATTTACAATTATATGCAGGAGTGTTTCCTTTTTTATGGAATACTACATTCATGTAGAAGTAAGTTACGCGGAGGTGTTTTGATGAAAAATAATGTCATTGACTTCCCTAAGCAAGTGAGCAGAGATGTTATTCTTGAAAACGAACTGGACTTGATCACCGAGATTCGGGCACTTCTCAGTGAGTTTCAAAATGATTATCCGCTGCTGATTAAACGTGCGATCCTGACACGGGTCGATCTGTTAACGAAGCAACTCGTAACGATGAATTAACAAACGTTTCTTTGGTACTCGTTCAGCAGCCCGTCAAGCTCCTGGCTGCACTGGACCGTTTCATGACTAGTAAACCCTCTGAGAAATGCCAGCCTGATCAGCTCTTCTTTTTTTGCTCCAATCGATTCTAAAAGCCATTTTTGGTGATACTCTACATTACTCACACACAATGCTCTCCTTTTCTATCAATTCCAACATAATCAGATACACAAGTGATATTATCTATAAAAAGTTGACGTTTGAGAAGAGATTCAACAAAAGAAGTGATAAAGTTACAAAACAATACAAACTTCCCTTTGAAAAGCCGCGTTATCATATGGGCTTTTGGTCATACTATTGAAAAAAGACAGGAGAATCCTTTTGAGATACGTCAAATTTATCGTCTTGTCACTGGGGTTTATTTTCCTTGCCGGCATGTGGTATTTCGAAATCATAAGCTGGTTCAAATGAAAAGCTGAAGCTAGACTTCACTTCCTCGAAAAAAAAAAGGGGCTGTCCAGAAAGTCGAAAATTGACCTTCAGGCAGCCCCTTTTTGGCTTGAAAAATCTTCAATGAAAAGTTAATTGAAGTGGAAGATGCGAGACTCCTGCGGGACTAGCGTGACAGGTGAGACTCCCGCCGGTGCTTGCACCAAAAAGTAGGCGTTCACGCCGGTAAGGCTCACCGCACGCCCCGCGGAAAGCGAGCAGCCTGGAACGGAAATCAACAGCTTACAGACTTCTTGGACAGCCCCTTTCCTTTATTATTCTTCAGTCAGGTTTTGTTTGTTGGCGGATACGACCTTTGTTAAGTCAATAAGCTGATCGGTCAGTGCAGACACTCTTAACGTAGCCAGTTCTTCTGACAGCTCCCGTTCTTCATTGAAATGAAGGGGATCAGCGACAAATTGATCCGGCAGTACAAGGCTGTATAAACCTCTCATCACCGTACGCAGGTTGTTTAATGCGTTAATTCCGCCTTTTCCGCCGCCAGCAGCCGCTGCGATGGCAACTGGCTTGTTCTTAAAATGGCCGCCGCTTAAAAAATCAAGTGCATTTTTTAAAGCCCCGCTCATTCCATTGTGATATTCCGGCGTGCAAATAAAAAATCCATCCGCTTCATCAGCCGCTTTACTCAAACCGCGAACAGCTTCATCTTCCCGCTCCGCCGTATCTCCAGTGAATAATGGAAGACGGTCTTTTCCCGCGTCGAAAAAGGACACATCTATACCTTTTTCTTTCAGAACGTTTGCTGCATATTCGGCAATGCCTCTGGTTCTTGATTCCGCAGTTGGACTGCCGTTCATAACTAAAATTTTCATGTTCATTACCTGCCTTTTAAATTTCCAAAATGTTCTTACCTGTATATATTATACTTAAATTTTGAAATAGGTTAAATATTCTGTTTCTGAGCTTTAAAGGCAGGGAACAATGTCTTCTGCACAGAGTGTTAGGCGCCTGCATACACTAGATTGTCATAAAGGCTACTTAAAACGAGAGGTGAAACGAACGTGCTACCTTATCCAGGTCCTCCTTTACCCTATCCCGGGCCATCACCCTTTTCAGGACCTCCTGGGCCTCAAGGATGGGCCGGTCCAGGCCCGGGTTATCCAGACCCGGGCTATCCGGGTCCAGCTCCAGGTGCCGGAGGTTACTACACTCCATACAATAATCCCCTGAAGTTATCGACCTTGACAGCCGTCGAGTGGTTTGTTAAACGGGGATTGACTGAAGCGCCGAAAACCTCCTATGAACATGCTTTGCGGGAGGTTGCTGCCATGGCTTATCTGTACGGAAAAGGCTACCCTCAGCAAGCCGCTTACCAAATGGTAGAATCATGGGAATTGGATGAAAAGTTTTATCCAGGCGAGAGACATGAAAATTATTGAAATGCTAGAGGATACAGTAATGTATTCTCTTTTTTTTGCGAAAATGATAAAAAGACAAGGAAGAACTCCCTGCCTTTTTAGCTATCAATCATTGCAGAAACGATGTTGCCTTATAATTTACGCCAATTCCATTTCCTCCAGCTTTGCCTGAGTCTACCACTTTAAGATAATAATCCCCTGATCCAGCGAGATTGATCACTTTTTGATAGCCTACTCCCTTTTCTGTTATCCAAGGTGTCTGGCCTACTTTTTCATCCGGGAAAAATAAATGCTTTTGCCAAAGCTCAAGTTTCAGCTTTCCGCTTCCTGTCGTCTTCTTTATCGAAATGGTCGCATAGGTGTCGTCAAACGAAACAGCAGGCGAGGACTTATCTCCTCCATTTGACCTTACTTGGACTGAGCTGGCTGCATAAACAGTGCCTGTTACCAATAAAAGGAATGCTGTTAAAAGGATAGTTTTTGCCTTCAAAACGAAATCACCTCGCGTATATGTTATTTCAACATAATAACATACGCGCGAGGCTAACTTAACTGATATTCATAAAACAGTAGGTTTATCCTATTTACTGCTTTTTTTCATTGAAATAATGGACCCCATAGGCTGAACCTTCTGAAACCATTTTTGAATCTTCATAATCGCTCGGATCAGGATGGCCGCCTTTTTCCACAGGGAGAACCTTCGTTCTATCTGAATAGTCAGGCTTAATTTTCCTCTTAATGTTTTTCAATGCAAGTTTTGTTCGAATTCTGTTAGGCTTTGATGATAACCATACGGCTGCAGCCGAAGTACCTATACCCACTAATATCCATGGTTTCATACTCATTGTTTGTTTCATATTCGAACCCTCCTTAGTGGTTTATACCCTGTTTGAAGAAGTGATAACCTGTAAAAACATTTCATTTTATTTACAAAAAAATAATTCGTTAGCCATGTGTATGAACCGATGGATATATCGGCATATTAACCATAATTAGGATATTAAGGAGGCAGAATTCGTGAAGACCATATTTTTCAACATGCTTCTTTTCCTCATTTTACTGATTACCGCCGGAACGCCGACACTTGCCAACCCGCTCAGCCAAGAAAATAATGAAAATAAAAGCGGTTCATCCATCTATGTCCTGTCACAGCGAAAAATGGATGTAACAGGTGACCGGCGCCCTGACGTAGTAACGTTAATGGGCCAAAAGGAAAAACAGGAGAATATTTACTCTGAAAATCTATTTTTGATTCTTCAAGACTCAGCAACCCATCGGTTCACAACCTTAAATTTAAATGATGGGGGATATCATCCTCACATTCAGTTCTTTGATTTCAATGGTGACCATATTCCTGAGACATACATTTCGGCTGAAACAGGCGGGCGCGGAGGAACTTCTGTCTTTCATCTAGTATCTGCAAAAAATAACCATGTGTTCGAAATTCCGGTTCCTTCTTCTTTAGGAATCAGCGGAAGATTTACAGATGGCTACAACGCTACGATTTTAGTTAAAAACACTGGAAAAATCACTTCTATTAATTTAAAAGAACGAAAACAAAAATATGATACTTCTGAGGTCTATAAAAATGGTACCCTTGTAAAACCGATCAAGGTATCCGCTAATAAATTCAGCATGCTCACACCTGTAGACATAAATGGTGATGGCATATTCGAATTGCGGGGTGTTCAGAGGATATCCGGGATCGCCAACGCAGACTCAGTTGCCTTCGCAGACTCTGTCTGGAAATTTCAGTACACACGCTGGGAGCTTGTGAGCAGCAGCGTGCATAAAGCAAACTGAACTTAACAAAAGCCAGCGGCGAAAGGTATTCTTAAATACCTTTCGCCGCTGGCTTTCCGTTTTCGTGCCGCTTGTTTTGTTGCTGCTAAAAATCACCTGAGAAGCTGATCTGCAGCGTCCGAGTCCATAATATTACCGTATATTAAGTTGGCAAATTAAAAAAGAGCGGCTCTCATTACGCTCAAGGAGCCGCCGCTTCATTAGTTTTTATCCTGGTTTTGGTGTTCTTGCTTCAAGTTTTTTATGTACTCAGTTTTCTTCTTTTCATTGTGTTTCCGCTTATTTTTGGCGAATTCATTAATGGTTTCCCGTTTCTTATCCATTGTTCATCTTCTCCTTTTGAACCAATTCTTCTATCATGGGGATTAAGTCATATCACCTGGACAATCATAATGCTGATTGTCGGTGCCGCTTTCGCCTTTTATTTTAAGCGCGAAACAGAGACATTTTTTTTCCCTCGTATTCGTCTGGGCGTTTATCGGAATTGCTGTCAAACAGACAGATTTACAAGACATTAAACTAGCCGCACTATTAGTGGCTGGCGTTCTTGCGCTTCATGTCATCTACCGTCTATTTCCAAGAAACAAGCATTTCAAACACCGCCTTCAATAAACAGCTAAAAAAATAGGTTGGTCTGCATAAGCAGCCAGCCGTTTTTTTTTGAATTTCTATTGGGAATCTCCGTAAGAAAATGGCTGATTTTTATAAAAAATCCTGTATACTTCATATAGGCATAATGAGAATACAGGAGGCCTCTATGGATAAACAAAAGTGCCCTTTTCCGGTATTTATTCCGTTAATCGTCGGTATTGTCGCAGTTTCTTTTTCTTCCATTTTTGTTAAGCTTTCTGATGCTCCCGTTTCCGTTCAAGGGATGTACAGGCTGCTTTTTACTGTTCTGTTCATGCTTCCTTTTGCAGGTAAGCAGTTCAAGCATTCGAAACAAGTTATGCCCCGTCAGTGGCTGCTACTTTTTTTGTCGGGAATGTTTCTTGCTCTTCATTTTTTGCTCTGGATGGGTTCCCTGAAGCTGACGACTGTCGCAAGCTCTACGATCATACTCGCTTTGCAGCCTGTCTTTGTTCTGATTGGGGCCTTCTTTCTATTTAAAGAAAGAACAACCGCCGCTTCGCTTGCTGGGATGGGGGTCGCCATCTGCGGCGCTGTGCTGATTGGCTGGGGTGACGTTGGCATATCGCCCGAAAATTTGCTTGGAGACGTACTTTCCCTTCTTGGGACGCTTGCAGTAGCGGTTCATATGCTGATCGGACAGCATCTTTTGCGGCGTATTCCTTCTTATTTTTATAGTCTTTCTGTTTTTGTATCCGCTATTGCTGTTTTTGCTCTTTATAATTTGGGGGCTGGCATCGCTATGGCCGGTTATTCCAAACATGATTGGACCGTTTTCTTTTTACTTGCCATTGTTCCCACCGTCTTCGGCCATGTCCTCTTTAACTGGCTGATGAAATACGTAAGTGCAACAACCATCTCTGTCAATATCCTTGGTGAGCCTGTTGGCGCGAGCATACTGGCCTATTTCATGCTGAATGAGCATATATCTGCATTCCAGGCAGCCGGAGGTTTTCTTGTCTGCACAGGGCTGTATCTATTTTTGAGAACAAACAGGCCCTCACATCCTGTAAATGATCCTGCTGTTTCTCATGGTGTATAGATGCAGAAGTTGATAAAAACCGTTAAAAGAGGTACGTTTATAGAGTTAATGCAGGTTATCGTTTCAAAATAAAAATACATAGATATATGATTTGATCAGGAGGGGACTCAAGATTGGAAAATAAAAAAGCGTTGCCAATCTTATTCTTAGTCATGTTTTTAGTGATGGTTGGATTCGGAATCATTATTCCTGTCCTTCCTTTTTTTGCGGAAAAGGTCGGAGCAAATCCGGCACAGCTCGGTTTGCTGATGGCTGTTTATTCATTGATGCAGCTTCTTTTCGCCCCTATCTGGGGAAGAGTTTCTGACAGGATCGGCCGGAAACCGGTCATGCTGATCGGAATCGCCGGACTTTCTATTTCCTTCTTTTTGATGGCTGTCTCCAGCCAGCTCTGGATGCTTTTTGCGGCACGGATTATCGGCGGCCTGCTTTCATCCGCCAACATGCCAACAACGATGGCTTATGTAGCCGATATTACGACCCCGGAAAACCGGGGTAAAGGTATGGGTATCATCGGTGCAGCTGTCGGTCTTGGATTTATTTTCGGCCCGGCTATCGGCGGTGTTTTTTCCAAGACGAGCTTGAACACACCGTTTTATCTTGCTGGAATTTCATCAATTATCACGTTTTTTCTCGTTCTTTTCGTATTGAAGGAATCACTGCCTAAAGAGCTGCGGATGAATGGACCGTCTGAACCTGGATCGAGATGGAAAGCTTTTACGGGAGCCGTATCCATTCTGTTCGTGCTTCAGCTGTTCATTTCCCTTTCGTTATCAGGACTTGAAGCGACTTTCGCTTATTTTGCTGCAAAAAAAGCTGGACTTGATACCAATCACCTTGGCTACATATTTATGATCATGGGGTTTGCAGGTGCTCTTGTTCAAGGAGGACTTGTCGGCAGACTGACCAAAAAATTCGGCGAAGGAAAAGTCATCCAGGCCGGCATTGTTATTTCTGCTGCCGGGTTTGGTTTGATCCTCCTAGTTCATAACTTTACGACGGCGGCCATCTATCTTTCTATTTTCGGGATTGGCAATGGTGTAATCCGCCCTAGTGTCTCTGCACTTTTAACAAAAACCTCAACATCAGGGCATGGCAGTGTAACCGGACTGCTCTCTTCCTTTGATTCGCTTGGACGGATCATCGGGCCTCCGCTTGGCGGCTGGCTGTTTTCTGTTGCAGCGGGACTTCCGTATATCTCAGGAATCATATTGTCCATCATCGCCCTCGTCCTTTATCAGTTTTATAGTGTGCGGGCAAAAGCCTCAATATCCGCGGCATAAGAAGCATAAAAGAATAGAAAAAGCGACAAGGAGAATTCTCCCTGTCGCTTTTTTTGATTTTTTGGCGTGCCAGGCACCGCAATTACACAAGTGTCAAAAGGCGGTGCCTGGCACCGTACATGTAATGGTAAGCGTTTTATTTTCCTTTCTGAATAAAACCTACTACACTGAAGCTATATACTTTCGTTTATATAATAGGAGGGTCACAATGTCTGTTTATGAGTATCGAGCAAAGACGATCACGGGGGAAGAAAAATCTCTCAGGGACTACGAGGGCAAGGTGTTAATCATTGCCAACACAGCGAGTAAATGCGGTTTTACTCCTCAATATAAGGAACTTCAGGCACTTTACGACCAGTACAAGGAACAAGGTCTTGAGATCCTTGGCTTCCCTTGTAACCAGTTTGCAGGCCAGGAACCTGGGAGTGAAGAAGAAATTCAGGAGTTTTGCGAATTGAATTATGGAGTGAAATTCCCCATGTTCGCAAAGGTTGATGTAAAAGGAGACAACATTCATCCTCTCTTTGCTTTCCTGACAAAAGAAGCGCCCGGCATTTTAGGCTCAAAGGTGGTCAAATGGAATTTCACAAAGTTTCTTGTTGATCGAAATGGAAACGTTGTATCCCGCCATTCTCCTCAGACATCACCCAATGATATGAAAAAAGAAATTGAATCGCAGCTTGCACAGCAATAAAAAGATTTTCCATAAAACGCACGCCCTGGAATACGGTCCAGAGCGTCGTTTTTTCTTTGCTCCAGGATTTAGGCTTGCCATCAAGGCATTCGTCCAGACCGAGTGGCTGATCCTTCATATACTGTATCGAGGATGTTGGAATAGTATTTTGAAGGAGGAATTTAATATGTATGCAAACGCACCGATTAATGTACCGATGAATGCTCCGCTAAACGTTCCTGTTGCAGCTTCTTACGGGTACGGTTATGGCGGCGGATGTCACGGATATGGCGGTTACGGCGGCTACGGCGGCTACGGTTACGGCGGCGGAAGAGGATTTGCGATTATTATCGTATTGTTTATCCTCTTGATCATCATCGGCTGTTCGTGCGGGATCGGCCATCTCGGTGGATGTGAATCCAGCAGCAGCTGCTAATTTTACTGCAGAACAAAAAGATCCAGGCGGAGGCGCCTGGATCTTTTTGTTTGGTTTTGGTTTTGGTGCCTGGCACCGTAATTACACACTTGTGTAATTGTGGTGCCTGACACCAACCATTTTAGCAGCTTCTATTCTTCATTCTTCGTCTCTGTTGATCACCATTCCATCAACATGACGTTTGCTCAAGAGCCGGTCTTTTTTTCGGTTTTCCTTGGTTTCAAAAACAATATCCATATCATATCCCTCAGGATACAGCTCGGTTCTTGAAATATGGAGGGTGAGGCGAAGCTTATGGATCTTCACCTTTTCTCCTTGGACAATCACTTCGTATTCTCCTCTTTTATCTTCTTCCGAACAGATGATGCCCGCCGTTTTTAAACTGGATACATACACCCGATCCCCCACTTCGAATGTCCGGGCTTCCGGTTTTTCTTCCGTTTTCTTTTCTGCTTCTCGTATCCTGCGGTTTCTCCCTTCTTCTGCTTCTCTTCTTTTCCTTATCATTTGCGTTTGTGCTTCTACATGCAGTAAATCGAACATAGTGCTCTCTTTCTTTTCTGAAACCTCTTTGCTCGTTATTTGTTTTGCCCTTGTGATCAGCTTTTGTTCGAGACCCAGCTTCCACGCGATGGAAAAGGCCTGGCTTTCACCAGCTTCCCCAATCTTCAGCTCATAAAGCGGCTTTAGAGATTCGAGGTCAAAAGCCATCGATGCGTTCTCAAATCCTGGAGTAAGAAAAGCAAAATCTTTAATCTCACTGTAATGGGTCGTGGCTAGAATGGAAGCGCCTCTCTCAAACAATTCTTCAAGAATGGCTACAGCCAGCCCCATTCCCTCAGCAGGATCGGTTCCTGCACCAAGTTCATCGAGGATGACAAGCGTATCAGGACCGGCCTTCTGAAGGATGGAGATAATGTTCGCCATATGCGCCGAAAATGTGCTCAGCGACTGTTCAATGTTCTGATGGTCACCGATATCTGTCAGCACCTCTGAATAGATTCCAAACTCGCTCCCCTCTCCAGCAGGAATATGAAGCCCCGACTGAACCATCAGCGTCAGCAGTCCTGCCGTTTTTATGGCTACCGTCTTTCCGCCGGTATTCGGACCCGTAATAACGAGTGCTCCATAGTTTTCACCGAGTCGGAAATTCAAAGGAACAGCATGGCTTCCGAGCAGCGGATGCCTTCCTTCATGGATAATGGTCCGTTTTTCACGATTAAGTGAAACCTCCCTGCCATCAAGGGCGATGCTGTATTTGGCTTTGGCAAAAATAAAATCATAATGAAGCATCCCTTCAATATTAACTGAGATCTCATGTTTGCAGCCTGCAACCAGACCTGTTAATCTGCCCAGCACCCTTGCTGTTTCGATGTCTTCCTCTGCCTGCAGAAGCTGAAGCTCATCCTGCAGCTTGCGGACATCTTTCGGTTCTATAAAAACGGTGGATCCGCTGGAAGAGGAATCAATGATCTGCCCATCCATGCTCCGTTTAAATTTACTTTTTACAGGGATGGCATACCTTCCGTCTCTCACCGAAATTATTGGTTCCTGAAGCATATCCCGATAGGCCGGTGATTTTAGAATATGATCCAGCTTCGCTTTGATTTTTTCCTCACAGGCCAGCATCCTCTTTCTTACTTTTTCAAGCGGCTTGCTGGCTACGTCATCCACTCTTCCGTTACGGATACAGCGCTGAATTTCAGATTTGAGGTCTTTCAGTTCAAACAGGGAGTATGCATAAGCAGACACAGTTGGTGCAAGAAATTCTTTGTCCTTCATATACCGCTGCAAACGCTCTACGTTTTCTGCAAGCCCGCAAATAAGCTGCAGCTGTTCAGGGCTTAAGAGAAGGCCTTTATCCGGAATCGTCATCACATGGTCGATCCCGTTCAAGTTCGCAATAGGAACGCTTGAAGACTTTCTAAGAATTGCTGCCGCTTCCGTCGTCTCTCTTAGCCAATTCTTAATGATTGTGATCTGTCCAGAGGGCATTAGCTCTAAAATTTTTCTTTTTGTACTCTCGTTTAATCCATACGCAGATAATGTTTCTGTAATTTTATTAAATTCGAGCATGTTAATTGTATGGGTGTTCAAAGGTAGTTGCCTCCTCATATTTTTTCGAATTGCTAATCTATAAAACAGTTCCCCCTTTCCCGGGAACAGGGCCAGATCATGCAATAAAAAAAGGCAGAAATGGACCGCCGCCATTTCTGCCTGTTATCAATTTTCGTGTGGAAGGATACGCCTCTCCATACAGCTGTCCCCTGACTTATGGAAGCTGTAAAAAGCATAAAAAAATACGCCCAAAGAGCGCGGCATCGTTCGTTGCACAAAATACGTACACGAAAATGATAATGTTGTATGCTGACCGCTGTTCTTAACTATTGGTGGCCGCAAAAAGACATCTAGAATACAACCGCTTCAAGCACGGCCTTTTTGCTCCAACTATCCAATTCGCTTAGTTAAGAACGTGAACGCTCATCCACACAACTCCCTTCCTTTTGTTACTTCCATCATATGTAAAACCCTTTCCTTTGTCAACATGATGGGTAAAAAAATCCGCAGAGAGCCGACTCTCCACGGATATTCCTGTCTCCTATTCTGCCACCGGCACCTTTTCTTTTTCTGCCCCCTTGCCGCTTTTTGACAGACGGACCGGATAGATGCTGTTCACTGGAATAAACTCATCCTCCTGTTCTAGAGGGAGCGGTCCTTCATAAAGCAGGGCAGCAAGGGAAGTATGCTGAAAACGAAGAGAAGTCCGGTCTAAAATGATTCCATGCCTTTCAATGGCTGAAACCCTTTCCTTTGTAAAATCAATTTTTTCACCGACGAGAAGGTAGGTATTCACCTCTTGTTCTTGTTTCTTAGGGCAGAGTTCCGATACAGCCGGTTTGTTTCTATATACTTCCCTAGTTTCATAGATCGATAATAAGTCTTCCACAATGGCACTTGCTGTTGCTTCTGCACCAGCTCCCGGCCCTTGCAAGGTCAAACAGCCGAGAAGGTCTGTCTGAATACGGACGGCATTGTCCACGCCTTCCACACCATACAGCGGATGATCGCTATCCACAAATACAGGCTGTACCTGGAGATCAAGTCTATCGTTTAAAAGAACGAGATGCTTCAGCCGAAGCCCCAGCTGCTCAGCCAGTTGAATCTCCTCAAGAAGCACATTTCCAATCCCCTCCACCTGCACTTCTTCCCAGGATGGCTGCACGCCATAAATCCATTTGCTCAGCACCATCGCTTTGTAAAATGCGTCCAAACCTTCGATGTCATTTGTCGGATCCGGCTCTGCATATCCTTTTTTCTGGGCCAGTTCCAGCGCTTCTTCAAACGAGGAACCTGTCGTTCTCATGTACGAAAGAATGAAGTTGGACGTTCCATTTAAAATGGCTTCTACATGCTGAATCCGATTGATTCTTAAAAGCTCCCTCAATGTTCTCAAAATCGGTATTCCTCCGCCTACGCTCGCTTCATAGACAAAACGGACACCCTTTGCGGCAGCACGCTCTGTTAATTCTTCTCCATGCCGGGCAATCAAATCTTTATTCGCAGAAATCACATGGCATCCCGCTTCAAGTGATTGTATGATGTAAGACCGTGCAGGCTCGATTCCGCCAATCGCCTCAATGACCACATCAGGCACTTCTTCCCCGATCGCCTTCTCGAAATCGGACGTCAACGGTACCCCCTTTACGAAAGGCCTTGCTTTGGAAGAATCCTTAATCAAAATACTGGACAGCTTCAGACGATGACCCAGCAATTCTTCTAAAGCACCTTTTCTATCCATGATGGATGTATATACGCCGGATCCTACAGTCCCCAGCCCCAGCAGTGCTATTTTTAATTCTTTCAACACAATCACTCCTTCTGCAAAAGTAAATTTTTTATTAGTGGATGAATGGTATCTGTATGATGGCAAAAGAAAAAACCTCTTCCTAAAGAAGAGGTCTGCAGTCCGGCCTCCTCTTATCATCCAGGGTTCTTTCCTGCAGGTAGTAGCACCTTTTCAAGTAGAATACTTGAAGGTTGCCGGGCTTCATCGGGCCTTTCCCTCCGCCACTCTGGATAAGAGTATTATCATGAGATTGAAACATGTTATGTAGCACTTTATTTTTTTAGTACAAAAAACCCCCTTATCACGAAGATAAGAGAGCTGTATGGTTCCGATCCGTCTCTTATCTCCCAAAGTTTTACCTTTGAAGGATTTAGCACCTTTTCAAGTAGAATACTTGAAGGTTGCCGGGCTTCATTGGGCCTTTCCCTCCGCCGCTCTTGATAAGCTTCATTAAATTAGTCTTACTCTATCACGGCAGACAGGAGAGCGTCAACCATTATTCAGATATTTCTGGAATCATTGCAGATTATTTTTGGTATGATAGAAACACATAAATAAAAGGGGTGGAAGGTTTGGGCAAGAAAATCGTATTCACCGGGGGAGGTTCCGCCGGGCACGTTTCTGTTAACCTGGCTCTGATTCCTTTGTTCTTAAAAGAAGGCTGGGAAGTCAGCTATATCGGTTCAAAAGGAGGAATTGAACGGCAACTGACAGAAACCATCGAAGGCGTCCGCTATTACAGCATCTCTACTGGTAAACTAAGGCGCTATTTTGACTGGAACAATTTTAAAGATCCGTTCCGTGTCATGCAAGGAGCATTTGAAGCATTTCGGCTCATCAAGACCATAAAACCAGACGTGGTCTTTTCAAAGGGTGGTTTCGTATCCGTTCCCGTAATCCTCGGCAGCCGGATGAACAAGGTGCCAATTGTGACCCATGAATCCGATCTTAGTCCAGGGCTTGCAAACCGTCTTTCACTCCCCTTCGCTAACAAAGTGTGTACAACGTTCCCCGAAACCACTGATCATCTTCCAAGGGAAAAAGCGGTATACGCGGGTGCTGTTATCCGTAAGGAGCTGCATGAAGGGATCGCAGTCAAGGGGAGAGCTTTCTGTGGTTTGACTCCTGGTAAACCGATCATCTTGATCATGGGAGGAAGTCTCGGATCAAAAAAAATAAATGAGGCCGTAAGATTAAGCCTTGACGCTCTGCTTCCCCGCTTTCAAATCATTCATCTTTGCGGAAAAGGCCAGAAGGATTCTTCCATTCTGAAAAAAGGCTACATCCAGTTCGAATATGTATCGGATGAGCTCGCAGATATCCTTGCAGCAACGGATTTTGTCATTTCAAGAGCAGGCTCTAATTCTATCTTTGAGTTTTTGTCACTGAGAAAGCCAATGCTTCTCATTCCACTCTCAAAAGAAGCAAGCCGCGGAGATCAAATTGAAAATGCCCGATCATTTGAAAAACAAGGCTATTGCGAAGTTCTGTTTGAAGAAGACCTGACTGCTGAGTCCCTTATGCAAGGCATTGAGCAGCTTTATTCAAATCAGGAAGCCTATATCAGCAGAATGGAAGAAAGCCAGCTTAGTAATGCGTTAGACCATCTGTTTTCCATCATTAAAGAAGAAGCAAAAAGATGACTTTCCCCATTCCTCCTCTGAGATGGGGAAAAGCTAGGAGAGGAAAAAGCAATAGATAAGCTTGGCCCAAATAATGCGGTGCAAGCTTTTTTATTGTGCGTCGGGACAGAAAGCTGAAATGAATGTGTCAAATCGCTGAAATAAGGATTTATGTTCAAATTCGGCTTATTTATAACAAATCCGAAATATGTTCAATAATCATAGTTCGCCCGATTATTTCTTATGGTTATATTTTCCCAGCGCAGATCTGTCTCAGACCTTCCAATGCGTGCTGTTTATCCATGCCCTGGGCAGATATGCAGCATAGCCCGGCAATACCGCGAAGCTTGCTCATACTAAGCATGCTTTTAGCGTTCATCTGGCAGTTATCAAGTTCAAAATAGATCTGGCACTCTTCATATTCGTTCGCCTTAAGAACGAGCTTGTTAATTGTCGCAGAATTCATTTTTTCCTGTAAAAAGCAATATGTCTTCATTACCTTCCACTCCTATTCTTTTTCCCTGCCATTTTAATGCACTATCATTAAGCACATGTTAAGCTGGTTTAGCTTTTATGCACACCAATGAGGATATGCGTGCACACTCGCCTTTATGTGAGTAAGAAAGAATGAATTTAGGAAAAAGGACTTGATTAGCGGTTTAAAGATATTTTTCAAGAATATGAAGAAGCTTTCCCTCGCTTTCCTTTACTTCTATTTCTGCAAAACCCATTCTGAACCAAAAAGAAAGCGCAGGGATATTCCCGCTAAGTACACCGAGACGCAAGTATTGTTTGTTATTTTTCTTTATCTCTTCTTCGCATGCTAGATAGATTTCCTTTGCAATCCCCTGTCTGTGGAAAGTGCTGTGTACCATTAAAAATCCAAGCCACGGTTTATGGTCCTTCGGATTGTTCAGAATGTACTCAACGATCGCAGCGTTGTTGCCATCCGCTTTAATCAAATAGCGTTGTCTCGGGGATCCTTCCAATCCCTTTAACTCTTCCGTCACCTCTTCAAATGTCACTTCGCCACGACCGTAAAACAGCTTATTGTAAAACGGATTGGTGTTCATGATCTCCAGTTCGTCCATAGTTTTGTCAGGACTGCTCTTCTCCCATGTCAGCACAACGTCTTTCCCCTTTTATCTGAATCCATCATAACCTGTATACTATCGTTCTTTCTAGATAAGAAAAAGCGCACCCCTTGATTAGAGTACGCCCTCCTTGCTATTTATTCTCTTTGATATTTTTTGCTTCAGTTATGTCTCCCTGATTGGCAATCGGATCAGCAAACGTTCCTTTTGGAATATCAGCTTTTCCTTTTCGCTGTTCAGCGTTTTGCTTGCGGATTTTTTCACTGTTAGCCATAACGGCACCTCCTCTTTGGTTATTACCGTAACCATTTTCGAGGAGTCTATTCTTCTATTGCTCAAAATTTATATAAGCGTTCCGTGGATCTTCCTTCTTTTTAATCATATCGGTTTCATAGAGCCAATCCGAAACCTTTTTCCATGAACGCCTGTCCTGATAGCCAAAAGGCTTCTTTCCGCTGTCCATTAAAGGCAGCAGGATCTCCAGGCTTTTCTTTTCTACGTTTTGATCCAGCGGGAATTCTTTGTTTTCATGCTTAAATAAGACATTCAGTGCCTGGTCCGGATAATCGTGTACATCCTTTTGGCCTTTTTCCAGCGCATTCCAAAACTTCTGGTAAAGCTTTCGGTTCTTTTTCAGTCCATCTTCACTGGAAACAAGAACGAGCTCATAATAATCAGGAACACCGTACTTTACAGGATCAATGGACCGTACAGGATGGCCCTCTTTATTCAAGAGAATCTGTTCATGGTTGATATACCCTCCAGATATTCCATCGACTTTGTGAGCCGCCATCGCGGGGATGATATCCCAGCCGACATCTGTCATCTTCACTTTTTCAGGATTGCCTCCATCATGTTTCACCATTGTTTTGACCATCGCTTCATTGATGGGAATAGAAGGATAGCCTACATTCTCCCCTTCCAGATCTTTGGGTGAACGAATCGAACTGTTTTTAGGAACCATCAAATGGTTTAATGGATGCCTGACCAGCGCTCCCAAGGAAACAACAGGAATATCTTCTGACCTGGAAAGAACGACCTGAGGCTGGTACGTTAATGCAAGATCGGTCCTGCCGGCAGCCACCAGTTTTAACGGATCGTTCGTTTCTGCTGGCATCTTAACATCAACCTGGATGCCTTCTTTTTTAAAATATCCTTTTTTGATGGCGTCATAAATGCCGGCATGTACTGCATTCGGATACCAATCGAGCATGATGCTGACTTTTTTAAGATCCCCTTTTCCTCCTTGATTGGCTGTGTCCCCTGAGGAACAAGCACTTAAAAGGAGAAGCAGGCTCCCAAAGAAGAGCCAGCTACTTCGTTTTATCCATTTGTTCATGTTGTACATCCTCTCTGTTAGCTTTCCATTTAAACATTTGTTTTTCTGCGAGTGCAGCTGCTCCGAACAAACACATCCCGAGCAATGACAATAGAAAAATGGCAGAAAATACTCCTTCTGCATTTAGGCTTCCCGACATTCTTCTGGAATAATAGCCAAGCCCCTCGCTGGCACCAAGCCATTCGCCGATCGTCGCTCCTACTACTGAAAATACAGCGGCGAGTTTTATCCCTGAAAAGAAAGCCGGAAGCGCCATTGGCAGCTGCACCTTTTTGAAGACCTGCCATCTCCGTGCTCCCATGGAACGCAGAAGATCCACATAATCTCGGTCATGATGGTTCAAACCATCATACGTGCTGACGACGATGGGAAAGAAGGCAATCAGTACGGTAACCGCCACTTTGCTCCAGATGCTGTAGCCGAACCAAAGGACAAAGATCGGAGACAGTGCAATGATCGGTATCGTCTGGGAGATCAAGACCGCAGGATAGACCATTTTCTGTACAGATTTGAAAAAAAACATGGCAACAGCAAGCGAAACACCTGCAACGGCTGCGATCAAAAAACCGAGGATGGCTTCCTTGAATGTCGCCCATGTATGTCCTAGAAGAACCTCTTTGTTTTCAAAGAGCGAAACGAGGATACCTGTAGGGGCCGGCAAAATAAACGAAGGCACCCTGTCTGTCCTCACAAGCCATTCCCATAGTACGAGCAAGACGGCGGCAGCAGCCAAAAATAAATAATAGTCTTTAAAAAATCGTTTCATGCTGTTCATTTGTAATTCTGCTCTCCAATTTATTGATTAATCCCACCATCTCATTCGTTAATACTCTATTTCTCGGCCTCGGAAGCCGAATCATCACCTCTTCTGTTTCGCCAGATGGATGCAGCAAGATGATTCGGTCACTTAAAAAAACCGCTTCATGAAGATCATGTGTAACCAAAAGAATGGTTTTGTTTAAATCCTTCCATAGGGAAGAAATCCATTCGTGCATTTCCTTTTTAGTCATCGCATCTAAAGCACCGAACGGTTCATCAAGAAGAAGTACTTCTTTTCCAGTCAGCAGGGTGCGGAGAAAGGCTATTCTTTGCCGCATCCCCCCTGAAAGTTCATGCGGATAAGCATTCCGGTAATTCCACAGTCCTACTTTTTTCAGCCATGAATCCCCCTCTTCTACTTTCTGTCCCTTCTGGTTCTGAATCTCAGGAGCAAGAAGAAGATTTTCCATGACCGTACGCCAAGGCAGAAGCAAATCCTTTTGAGGCATGTATCCCGCCGCTCCAGGATAGACTGGCTTCTCATGTACGATAATCTCTCCCTGATCAGGTTTCTCCAGTCCACAGGCAAGCTTGAGCAGGGTACTTTTTCCGGTTCCACTCTTGCCGATGATCGATACAAATTCTCCGGGCGCTGCTGCAAAATTGATGTTCTTGAGAAGCGGGAGGGCTTGTTTTTGCTCCGTAAAAGAATAAGATACATTCTTAAAGATTATTGACATAAAAACTCTCCTTCAAAAGGTGATTACACCGGCCATCCATGACCGTAATACACCATATCCCAAAACATGAATTCAAAGCGCGATGTGGTCAGGAAATGCTCCTCTAGCACCGCCAATTCCTGTTCTGTCATATCTTTCGCCAACTTGTTCAGTTCAACAATCAGCCACTGTGCAAGTGCACCGAACTCTTCTGATGCATACATCTCAATCCATCGGGTATACGGATGCTCTGCGAGGCTTCCCGCTTCCCTCTTTAATAGCGTTCCGATCTCGTGGTAGCTCCACATGCACGGCAGCAGGCATGTGATTAACTCAGCAAGTGTTCCCTGCTGGGAGGCGTTCATCATATAGCGAGTGTACGCAAGGTTAATTGGAGAAGCTTGCTCAGCCTCCAGTTCCTCGGGCTCGATGCCGATTTCATGGCAGTACTCGCGGTGAAGATCCATTTCTGTATTCAATGTTTCATGAAGCAGGCTTGAAAACCAGCTCATCGTCTCTGTATCCTTGGATTTTATCGTCCCTAACGCAAAGAGCTTTGCATAATCCTTTAAAAACACATAATCCTGTTTCATGTAATAAGCAAAGCGCTCTTTAGGCAAGGAACCATCTTTAATACCCTGAACGAACGGATGAAGATGAGTATGCTTCCAGATTGGTTCCACGTTTCTGTGTAATCTATCTGTAAATCGTTCTTCCTTTAACTTTGTCATGGTTTATTGCTCCTTTCTGTATTGCACCACTTTGCAATAAATCCGGCGAGAACCTTTGAATGCTCCAGCAACTGTTTAAGCCTCACCTTTTCATTGACAGCATGGGCTTCGTTCAGCTCTCCCGGGCCATAAATAACATCTGGAATTCCCGCCTGTCCAAGCCACCCCGCATCTGTAACGGTCGGCGACATCGAAACAGCAGCTTTCTGTTCTGAAACGGCATCATGCTGTTCTTTCAGTACTGCCAATGCTTCATGATTGTGATCAACATTAAGTGCAGGAAAGATTTCACCCTTCTCCTCAATCATGGATATTCCTCCCCACTTAAACAGAGGCAGGTTGTTTTTTAGCCATGGATCGGCCATTGCTATAGCAATAATGTGCTCCTCAATTTCTTTTGCAACATCTTCATACGTCTCATTCGGGTAAAAATGAACAGTAACCCAAAGTTTGCATTCATCAGCGATAAATGCAGCATTCCTGCCTCCTTCAATGACAGAGGGATTGATGGTCGTGCTTCCGAACGGGAAGTTTGGATATGTTTTGGTTACTGCCCAATGCCGTTCAAGTTCCTGCAGCCCTTCTATAATCTTCATCATTTTTTCAATGGCGCTCGCTCCTATTATTCCGCCGCCTGCATGAATCATCCGCGAGCGAAGGCCATCATGAAAGGTCTCTTTACTTTTTATCGTGATCCAGCCGGTGATGACCCCGCCTTGTCCATGAATCTCAAGATTGGACGTATCAGCCACGAGCGCAAAGTCAGCTTTCATTCCCCGATCTATACAGGATTTGGTACCCGCTTCCCCGGCTTCTTCGCCGGTTACTGATTGAAAAAAGAGGTCCCCTTTCAGCTTGATCCCCAGCTCATGAAGAAGCTGAAGAGCAAACAGAGAAGAGGCCATGCCTCCCTTCATGTCTGCTGTACCCCGTCCATAGAGCCATCCATCTTCCTCCATCAGCACAAACGGCGGATACTTCCATTGCGTTTCATCCCCGACAGCTACGACATCAATGTGGCCGTTAAGAAGAAGGCTTTGATATTCCTCTGAGGCATCTCCTTGTTTTGATCCTGCGACAATCTTGTCGCCAGGAAACAGCTCCCACTCCTCCGTCTTAAATCCAAGGCCAGAGAGGATGGATTTCACGCAGCTTTGTGCCTCTTCTGTGTTTCTTGCAGGAGGACTGACCGTCTGAAAGGCAACGAGCTCTCTTAAAATCTCAATCAGCCTCTCCTGTCTCTCCTCCGCTAATCTATTAATCTTCTCTTGTAATCCGCTCATGGCAGCCTCCTTTATCTTTTATCTGGTGCCATTTATCTGGTGCCAGGCACCAGTCTTTAAATACTTGTGTAACGGCGGTGCCTGGCACCGTAGAAATCTACGCAAAAAAGCCGCCTTCATGAGAGATGGCGGCTGAGGTTTTTGCTGAGGTCATCTATTCTGAATCAGCTTGTTGCTTCAGAGCGCTTCCCTCCGCTGGTATAATCCAGATCAGGTTCCAAGGGTCTAGAACACAAAGGTTCAGTCTCAGCCGCACGGCCCCCCTAGCAGATTGCTATTTCATTATCCTATTAAACTGTAATAGAGATTTTTCGCTTCTGTTATATCTTTCGTGCCATGAATCAGTACGCGTCCGTCCTTGAAAAAGACAAGCCGCTGTTCTTCTTGATTGCTGTATGAAAGCAGATAAGGGTTCTGTTCTACTTTCCCGCCAAGCCGCGACAGGGACAAAGAAAGCTCATCCAAATCCCTTTCTCCCTTTTCCGAAGGACGGATCTGGACGGTGTTCCTTCCGCAGAGCACAGCTGTCTTCGTCTGATTTTCAGGATTCAGATGCGGATACTGAGGATGTTCTCCACAGGAAGGACAGTCCGTTTTTTTTAGCTTTTGGACATCCATCGCCAAATAATGATTGTTCCATACATCAAAGGAAACCAGTTTGTTGCGGAGTGCAGCGGTGTTGCCCGTCAGCAGCTTCAGTGCTTCAGACGTCTGGTGAGCGACAACCATTTGGACAACAGGCGCAATGATTCCCGCCGTATCACACGTTGTTCCGCCCATCGGCACCTTCTCCAGGAGACAGCTTAGACAAGGGGTCTCCCCGGGTAAAATCACATAACTGAGTCCGTAGCTTCCAACGCATGCGCCGTAAATCCAAGGAATCTTCTTCTCCTGGGAGATGTCATTGATCAGCAATCGCGTATCAAAATTATCTGTCGCATCAATGATCAGATCGGCAAACTCCGTCAGTTCCCTCAGTTCTTCAGCTCCTGCATCCAAAACAAGGCCCTCTACGTGGATATCGGAATTAACCTGTTCCAGCCGTTCTCTTGCAGCAACCGCTTTAGGCATCCGGTACTTTGCATCTTCCTCGCTGAAAAGCTGCTGACGCTGGAGGTTGCTCCATTCTACATAGTCACGGTCAGCAATCGTGATCCTGCCCACACCCGCGCGGGCAAGAATTTCTGCATTGCCCGTACCGAGCGCACCCGCACCGATAATCACAACATGTTTATCAGACAAGAGATCCTGTCCCTCTTCTCCTATAGGCTCGAATAACATCTGCCTGGAGTAGCGATCATTCATTAAATACTCATTCCCTCCAGCGGACTGCTTGCCGCTGCATACCTTTTCTTTGGAATTCTTCCCGCTTCATACCCGAGACGGCCGGCTTCAATGGCAAGCTTCATGGCCTCGGCCATTTTTACTGGATTATCGGCCCCTGATACCGCTGAATTCAGCAGTACTCCATCAGCCCCCAACTCCATGGCCGCCGCCGCATCAGCCGGTGATCCGATGCCCGCATCTACAATCACTGGTATATTGGCCTGCTCAATAATAAGGCTTATGTTTAACGGGTTGATGATCCCGAGGCCAGATCCAATGGGGGAAGCTCCGGGCATTATGGCATGCACGCCAAGTTCCTCTAATTTTTGTGCAAGAATGACATCATCTGAAGCATAGGGCAAGACCGTAAACCCCTCTTCCAACAGCATTTCTGAAGCCCGCAGCGTTTCCAGCGGATCAGGCAACAGAGTTTTAAAATCTCCTATCACTTCTACCTTTATCATATCACATAGCCCCGAAGCTTTTGCCAGCTTCGCGATTCTAACCGCCTCTTCTGCCGTTTTCGCACCCGCCGTGTTCGGCAGAAGCGTAAAGTTCTCTGCCTCCAGCTTTTCTAAAAAGTTTGGCTGGTCAGGATCAAAAATGTTCATCCTTCTTACGGCAAATGTAAGGATTTCCGTGCCCGACACCCTTACTGCCTCTTTTTGGACATCAAAATCAGGGAATTTACCTGTTCCTAAAAGCAATCTGGAGCGAAATTCATAGTTTCCAATCTTCAGCATAACCTCATCCTCCTCCTACAAAATGTACGATTTCTATTTTGTCACCATCTGCTAAACGCGTTTCTGCGTGCTGGTTTATATCCAAAATTTCTTGATTCAATTCAACGATTGCCCCTTTGCCGGCAAGCTTTAACTCTCCCAAAAGTTCCTGGATTGTACGGGCTGAGGCTATATCTAAGGCTGTTCCGTTAACCATCAGTTTCATGAGACTCATCCTTTCATCTTTTCATAGGCAAACCGGTCTGGCGCAAACTCTTTTAATCTTTCTTCCTGCAGATTTCCGATCAGCAGCTCTGCCATCCATCGCCCTGTCAGCGGACTGAGCAGGATCCCATTGCGAAAATGGCCTGCCGCAATGTACAAGTCTTTATGGTAAGGATGTTTCCCCATGTACGGGAGGCCATCAGGAGTTTGCGGCCGAAACCCTGTCCATGCCTTCTCCCATTCGCCCTCTTCGATAGCAGGAAGGACTTCACTCGCTTTTGTCAGCAGTTCCAAAACTCCCTTTGCTCTGACCTTTCTGTCGTATGTACCTGCCTCCATTGTTGCTCCGATTACGAGCCTGCCTCCTTGCTTAGGGACGAGATAGCATTCATCTGAGATAACAGTTGATGTAATGACCGGTTCTAAAAAGGTTAAAGAAAGACACTCTCCCTTTACTGGAAAAAGAGGCATGTGCAATCCGGTCTGGGCCGCCAGTTTCCCTGTCCAGACGCCTGATGCGAGCACTGCCTTCTCTCCGAAAAACATACCCGCGCTCGTTTGGATTCCAATCCCTGACCGGCCCATTTCGAATCCGGCTGCTTCGGTATAATCTAAAAAATCAGCTCCAAGCATTGCTGCCGATTGGGCAAAGGCTTTCGTCAATTGAGATGGATTGACCTGGCCGTCTTTCGGCAAATACATTGCACCTTCCAATCCGCTGGACAGCTTCGGCTCCATTTTCAAAAGCTCCGATCCGCTGATCCACTCTGCCGGCTGGCCGTTATCGTTGTGAAAATCAATGAGTTGCTGCAATCGGAGGCTTTCCTTTTCATTTTTTGCCGCTTTAAACAGCCCTTTGTCTATAAACTCAATGTCAATCCCGCTGATTTCCTTCAGTTCCCTGTTTAACTCAGGAAAAAGACTCCTGCTCTCACGGGCCATCGTGTAGAGCGGCCCTGCCTCATTCAGTTCTGCCTGCGCTCCAAGCATTCCTGCAGCGGCCGATGAAGCTTCACTGCCTATTCGGTTCTTTTCAATCACAAGCACGGTATACTCTGTATGTTTGCGCAAATAGTAAGCAATGGCACAGCCGATTATCCCCCCTCCAGCAATGATCACATCATAGTGCCTGGGCATTATGACATCTCCTCCTTCTTAAGTGCTTCCGCATAGCCTTTCGCTTCTAAACCCGGATCTGCCGCCGACCAGATCCCCGACATGACGGCGATTCCTTTTGCTCCCGCTTTTATGAGTTCACTAGTATTACTTGGTGTAACTCCTCCGATGGCGATAACTGGAACAGTGACCGCTTCAGCAACCTCCCGCAATTGATCCAGACCCCGCGGCTCGCTCCCTTTTTTGCTTCCTGTTTTAAAAACGTGTCCGTAAAACAAATAATGAGCTCCTTTTTCTTCAGCATAGAGCGCTTCATCTATGGAATGAACGGATTGGCCGATTCTCAGCCCGCTAAAATAGCGGTGTACGATTTCAGGATCAAGACTGGAGCCTTTTAAGTGAACGCCTTCAGCTCCCGAAGCAACGGCTACATCCACACGGTCATTGATATAGATCTGCTCCCGGCCCAATCCTGCTCTCTTCAATCTCTCTGCCAGATTAAAAATCTCACTGGCACCTTTGTCTTTTTCCCTGATATGTATGCATGTCACATATGGAGCCAGGATGGATGCGGCCGAGATGATTTCGTCAGGCTGCTTCCTTCCATTCGTCATTACATGAAACTCGAATTTCCCCATCTTGCATCCTCCTTTTCTCCATGCAAAAAAGCCACCCTTTTCGCAAAGAGTGGCTGATTATCTGTTTTCTAATCAAGAGCAGCTGTATGTGTCATACAGTGCAGATTCCACTTCCCTACGCTGGCATCATCCAGATCAGGTTCAAAGGGTTTAGAACAGGTTGTTCAGTCTCAGCCGGCAAAGGCTCCCCCAGTGTTGCTAATAGGTATTTAATTAATTTCATCTTACCATTCAGGTCAAAAATGTAAAGAGATTAAAATTTGATCTTCGATTCCAGGAAGGATCGAAGCTCTGAGACCGGCATGCGGACCTGTTCCATTGTGTCGCGGTCACGTACCGTTACCTGCTGATCTTCTTTAGAATCAAAATCATACGTAATACAGAAAGGAGTTCCGATTTCATCCTGTCTGCGGTAACGTTTTCCGATGGAGCCTGTTTCATCATAATCGACCATGAAGTCGCTGGCAAGACCGGCAAATACTTCCCTTGCTTCTTCAGAAAGCTTTTTCGATAAAGGAAGCACTGCTGCTTTAAACGGCGCTAGAGCTGGATGCAAGTGAAGAACAGCCCTTGTATCTCCGCCTTCAAGCTCTTCCTCTTCAAACGCGTCGATCAAGAACGCAAGTGTTACACGGTCTGCGCCAAGTGAAGGCTCGATGCAATAAGGGATGTAACGGTCATTCGTTTCTTGATCGATATAGTTAAAGTCTTCACCAGAGTGCTCGCTGTGGCGCTTAAGGTCAAAATCAGTACGGGATGCGATGCCCCAAAGCTCTCCCCAGCCAAACGGGAACTGGTATTCAAAATCTGTCGTAGCGTTGCTGTAGTGGGAAAGCTCTTCGGATTCATGGTCACGCAGGCGAAGCTTGTCCTGTTTCATGCCAAGATTCAATAAGAAATCGTGAGCATACTGCTTCCAGAAATCAAACCATTTCAGTTCTTCGCCAGGCTTGCAGAAGAACTCGAGCTCCATCTGTTCGAACTCACGGGTACGGAACGTAAAGTTACCAGGTGTGATCTCATTACGGAAGCTTTTGCCGACCTGAGCGATCCCGAACGGCAATTTCTTTCTCATCGTACGCTGCACGTTTTTAAAGTTTACAAAGATCCCTTGTGCTGTTTCGGGACGAAGATAGATTTCGTTCGTGCTGGATTCCGTTACACCCTGGAACGTTTTAAACATCAGGTTAAACTGGCGGATAGATGTAAAATCGTGCGCATCACAATCCGGACATGCGATGTTATGCTCTTCAATCAACTTTTCCATTTCATCGAAAGAAAGCCCGTCAACAATCTTCTCGATTCCTTTTTCAGCAAGTGCATCTTCAATCAATTTATCGGCACGGTGTCTTGCCTTACATTGCTTACAGTCGATCATTGGATCATTGAAGTTTCCGATGTGTCCAGATGCTACCCATGTTTGCGGGTTCATGAGAATCGCTGCATCCAAACCAACATTGTATGGAGATTCCTGAACAAACTTTTTCCACCAAGCTTTTTTCACGTTGTTCTTCAGTTCAACGCCGAGCGGGCCATAATCCCACGTATTGGACAAGCCTCCGTAAATTTCTGAACCCGGAAAAATAAATCCACGCTGTTTTGCCATGTTGACGATCTGTTCCATTGTCACACTCATGACCATCTCTCCTTTTTTAGTAAATGCTAATTAAATCAACCAAAAAAGCCCTCATCCATAGACAAATATCCTTGTCCAGGGACGAGAGCTTATACTCACGCGGTTCCACCCTAATTGATGCTAAAAAAAGCATCCGCTTTGGTCAATTAATCGCTCGAGACTGCCGTTTCTCTGAACTTTTGTCCGGGCTTCCACCACCCCCGGATCGCTTTTCAAAAGCACCTCAGATACTATTCGTCTGTCATAGCTTTACATGTTTAGATTATGGGGAAAATAGTACAATTTTTCAGCCGCATTGTCAAGTTTTTTCAGCCAGTTGGCCCTTTCCCCTATTATAAACCAGAAGTTTCCGGTTCATTCAAGTTGGTTGAAGAGTGTTTACTGTCCGATGTGGGTGTTTTACCTGCCGATGTTTCGGATTCACATGCCAATCTCACTCAATTACAGGCCAATTTCTCAGACAGCAAAAAAACTCTTCACGTTATCAGCGAAGAGTTTTTTATCTTTACTTATCAAAACCCGCCAAAGCCTCCGCCCGGGAAGCCTCCATAGCCGCCTGGGAAACCGCCGTATCCGCCCGGAAAACCGCCGTACCCTCCCGGAAAACCGCCAAAGCCGCCAGGATATGGTGCAACCCCGCCGTATCCGTAACCGTAGCCATAAGCGAACGGACGGGGCGCAAGGGCAAACCCTGCAATGGAACCGAGTCCAAGACCTACCAAGGCTGCACCAAGGACCGGAAAGAACCGCCCTGTCCCATCGTCATGATAGGGAAGGAGATAGACATTTTCTGTATCAACACTTTGGATGGAGCCTCTATAGACACTCCCGTCATGGGTGGTAATTTCAACGTCTTGCCCAATATGCTGACAGCAAAGACCGTAATATTGTTCCTTCAAAAGTAAACCTCCTCTTTACCCTGATTACACTACTTACCCTGCATCTTATGCAAATTGTGGAAAACGGGTGTGGACAGCAGTCTGCCTGTTTCAACTATTGGAGCAAATGGGTATATAGAAGATAGAAACCTTGAAAGGGGCTCCTTTATGGAAAAAGATTTGTCACAGCACAAAGAACATGCCCAAAGAAAAGCAGAAGAATATAAAGATGAAGCTGCACCATGGATCGTCCGGATGGCCCGCCTAGGCCATTTCTCAAAAGGAGCCGTTTATATTGTCATTGGAATACTTGCCGTAATGACAGCATTCGGTTTGCAAGGTAAATTAACCACTTCCTCAGGTGCCCTCTACACCATTGCCAAGCAGCCCTTTGGCTCTGTCATGCTCGCTGCGCTGGCTGTAGGACTTGCAGGCTATGCACTGTGGCAAGTCATCATGACGGTCTTTGACCCCGAGCATAAAGGAAATGACGCAAAAGGATGGATGGCGCGAATCAGTTATCTCATCATCGCTGCTATATATTTCAGTCTATGTGTTAGTGCAATCAAAATAATCTTCAGAGCGAGTACCAACTCGTCAAGTCAAAAATACCAGACCTTATCCGCAAAAGCGCTGGCACAGCCCTTCGGACAAACAATCATTGCGGTTATTGGTGCTGTATTTATCGGTATCGGGGTTTATAACTTCTACAAGGCCTATACGGAAAAATTCAAAAAAGGGCTTAAACGTCATGAGATGAATCAAAAAGAATGGAAGACCGCACGTTATATCGGGAAGTTCGGACTTTTTGCACATGGTGTAGTATTCGCCATCATCGGCATCTTTTTAATCAGAACAGCCATTCAGGCAGATCCAGATGAAACAAAGGGGCTGGATGGTGCTCTGGCTGAACTTGTAAAGCAGCCGTTCGGTCCAGTGCTCCTTACTATCGTCGCTCTCGGACTGGTCGCTTATGGCGCCTACTTGCTCTTTGAAGCGAAGTACCGAAGACTCGATCCTTAATGATAAAACAGCCTCGTCCCTTTTGGACGAGGCTGTTTTCATTTACCAGGCTTTAATACTAGTTTTTCTCCGTTTTTGAAGCTGGATTCATTCGTTTCCGTTACATGATAGCGGCCTGTAGTCCAATCTTCAATCTGATTATCATACCACTTGCTGAGGACATGTCCTGACTGTCCTGGACCGACGACATTATAGGTTTTCTTCAAGTCTGCAAGATCAACAACCGTTCTCCAGGCAGCTCCATGGTTCACTTTCCCTGTAAGATAATCCCAGCCTGCAGCACCTACTGTTACCCTGCTTCCTCCCATCGGCGTTTCTTTTGGATTAAACAGCAGGTTCAGCGGCTTTATCGCTGATAGAGGATGATCAAACGGCAATGAATGATACGTTCCCCACTTCCACTTATCGGGATTTTCACCCTGCAGCTTCTCCACCTGTTTAACCGTTCTGCTGAAGGAGATTGTTGCGGCTTTGTCCAGCCCCCCTGCCTCTTTGATCCAGGGACCTTCCTTACCCTCGGCCGCATGGCGGATCAGTTCATCCACGACTTGAGCCTTACCGTCAAACAACGGCATCATCTTTTCATCAATCTTTTTTTCAAAGAGAACATCGCTGAACTCTGGCATCCATAAGTTGAACAGCAGGGGTGCAGCAAGATTTTTGTCATCTTCATGATTCCAGTCTTTCAATAGTTTTACCGCTTTTCTGCCGTTTGTTCCAAGGTCTGCAGTCTTCAAATGGGAGAGAAGGATCGGCAGCATTTCTTCTGCCTGAAGATTTTTCCTGTCGAACTGCAGCTTTTGCATATCTTTTAAGGATAGCTTTTCTTTGGCTGACAGAACATCTTTTATTCGCTGCTCCCGGTAAGGCTGGGCCCATGAATCAGTAATGTGGTACGGGTAGTCGTCACCGATCACTTTATTATTGGCCGTTGCAATAAATCCTTCTTTTGGGTTCACGGCCGTCGGGAGCTTATCCCAAGGAATATAACCCTTCCATTCATATGTCTTTTCCCAGCCCGGTACAGGGACAGAAGCATATTTCTCTTTACGGATCGGAATCAGTCCATTGGCGCGATAGGCAATTGTTCCGTCTTTAGATGCGAAGACAAAGTTCTGGGCCGGTGTATGAAAATAAGTCAGCGCCTTTTTAAACTCATTCCAGTTCTTTGCTTTATTAAACATCAGTACAGCCTGAAGTTCCGTTGAGGGCTCAAGTGCCGTCCATCTCATGGAAAGCGCCGTATTCTTTTGCTTGTCATAAGCAAATTCGGACATAATCGGACCGTGACGGGTAATAGTGACTTTGTAAGGAAGGGTCTTTTGATCTTTCACTTTTATATTTTCTGTGATGATTTTGGCTTTCTCCCATTTTCCTTCATACAGAAATTCATCCGGATGATCGGAATTTCTTTTTTCAATGTAAAGGTCCTGAACATCGGGTCCTACATTTGTGACTCCCCAGGCAATCTGTGTGTTCCGGCCAACGATAATTCCCGGAACCCCCGCAAATATGACACCGCTTACATTCATGCCGGGTGCTTTTAAATGGCTTTCGTACCAGATCGATGGCGTGCTCAATCCAAGATGAGGATCGTCTGCAAGATACGGCAGACCCGATTTTGTTTTGGTTCCGGCCACCACCCAATCATTCGAACCGTTGAATTCATTAGGAATGACCGCTTTAGCGAGGCTGCTCTTAATATCCACCTTTGCTTTGCTTGCGATATCAATGATCTCTGCTCCGCCCTTTGGATAAGAAGGGAAAAGATCAAGTGCGTTGCCCTTTGGGAAATTCTGCAGCAAGTAATGCCTGAATGCCTGTCCTTCCCAATGTCCGCCAAGATCAAAGGCCATATATTTTCCAATGGTCAATGAATCGACGGGCGTCCATTTCTTTGGCTTGTACCCCACCATCAAAAATTCGATCGGAAGTGAATTGTTCTTTTCGGCATCCCTTAAGTAGGCGTTCACGCCATCCGCGTACCATTGCAGCACTTGCTTCGCTTCAGAAGAATACAGTTCATACGATGCCTCTGCGGCTCTTCGTAAACCAAGCGTCCTGAAATAACGGTCCTTTTCCACCGTTTTCTCACCGATTACTTCGCTTAATTGTCCTGACGCCTGGCGCCTGCTCAAATCCATTTGAAACATCCTGTCCTGAGCCGTAACGTATCCTTGGGCAGTATATAAATCTTTTAAACTGCCAGCCTTGATATGAGGTACACCGTTCTTGTCACGGACAGCTACTGCCGTTCCGGAAAGTGATGGAACGGTTTTTGTACCGCTCACAACTGGAAGGCTCTTTCTTAGTATCCAATAGGCAGCCGATCCCGAAATGGCAGTGACGAGAAGCAGTCCTGCCAGCATAATCACGGCCACTCTTTTCCATTTTTTCTTTTTCGGTATCTGTTTTTCAATTTGAATAGCTGTTTCCACCTGTATTCCCCCTCTTTCTTTATGGCTTCTTTACTCTTGTCTTTTTTCCTTCTCCTGTAAAATCCAATTTTAAGAAATCTCATATGCCCTACAAAAGTTTATATATTTGATAGAAGAAGTATTGATGGTTTAAAATGGTTACTTTGAAAGGGGGAGCCGTATGAAAAAATGGATATGGCTGACGCTCATCCTTTTTGCATTATGTACGCTGGCTGCTGGAGGGTGGTATTACTATCCCCAGTTTAAGATAGATCGCCTGAAGGCACAGAATGCAGCAGTCACTGAATCCGCCGGGACGAAATCCCATTCGGCTGATGTTTCTTATATTCAGCATTTAAAAACCTTGCCTGCAAATGAGATTCATCATCTAGCTTTGGGAGATTCGGTCATTCAGGGCCGAGGTTCTGATCAAGGCGGTTTTATTAAAATAGCCAGCAGTAATCTGGCTGTCCTTACGTCTAAAAAAGTGCAGCTAGATAATCAGGGAATTTCAGGAGCAACCAGCCGTGATTTGCTTAAACACATCTCATCCCCAGGTATGTCGGACCGGATAAAATCTGCGGATATTATTACGATCAATATCGGGGGCAACGATCTGGTGAAGCTTGCTTTAAAGGAAGGGCCTGTCCAGGCACTTCAGGATTATCAAAACGTGAAATCTGCTTATGAAGAAAATTTAAATAAGATATTTTCATTGATTCGAAAAGAGAATCCTGATGCTATTCTCGTATACAATGAATTGTATAACGCTGTGGACTCGGGAGAATCCTTTTATCCGGCAACTAAAAAATTGCTGAATGACTGGAATCTGATTGCCTATGAAACAACAGCCAAATATAAACCATCTGTTGTGATACCGAGCAGCGAAGTGCTTAAGCCCGAAAACAGGAAAGAATGGATTTATGATTCTATTCATCCCAACGACAAAGGCCACGAACTGATTGCGGAGCAGATGATTAAAACACTTAAAGCTCCTTATAAGAAAAAATAAAAGGCATTGTCCCGGCAGAGGACAATGCCTTTTCATATCTTTATTCAGCGAGCATAAAGTCACGATAAACATAATTGCCGTCTCTAACCGTCTCACTTCCCCGAACCACTTCAATCTTTTGCCTGAACAATGGCCCCCCAATTACAAGAGTATGGAATTCTCCGTTTTCTCCGCATGGATCTACGTTCTCGGGTATATCCGTTCTCCAGTCGCCGTTGATCTCACGGCCCAGAAAATCTTCATCCAGCTTCGTCCGATCAAGAGTAGTAACGACGGTCCGATATCCCAACGCGAGAAATTCGTCGATGAGATCCTCTGACTTTGCGCCCCACAGAGGGAAAACAGCTTCCATTCCAGCCAGTTTTAATTTGGCCTCCCTGTACTCTCTGATGTCAGCAAGAAAAATGTCTCCAAACATCACGTGCTGAATGCCGGCTTGGCTCACCTTGTCCATTTCTTCCCGCATCCGCTCCTCGTAGATCTCATTCGTGCATACTTTTGGAATTCTAACTTTACGGACAGGAAAGCCAAGCGCGTTTGCCTGCGCATCAAGAATTTCCTCCCGAATGCCGTGTATGCTCGTCCTTTTAAAATCCTCATTGACTGTCGTCAACAAAGAATCGATTTCATATTTCTTTGATTCCAGCAATTTATGAAGAGCCAGCATGGAATCTTTGCCCCCGCTGAATGAAACTACAATTTTTTTTGTCATCGTCTCACTTCCTTTTGTATCCTATTTTTGGTGTAATTGAAATAGATGGTCTACATATGATTATAAAGCAATGAGGAGGAGAGAATGGAAGAACATTTGGAGTATACAGAAGAAATACCTCAGCCATTGGTGAAGAAGAAACGTGCCTATCCGGTGACCTGGGGAGGATTCATCGGCTTTTTTGGTGCTTACCTTGGATTCATCATCTTGTTTTCATTGCTGACCGGCATGTTTTACGCTCTCGCAGCTGTCATTTTTGGTTTTTCCATGGCTGGATTTGAAAAAAGCCCTGTCTTCTTGCTGATTGATGCTTTAACGTTCACTGCAGTCATGCTCGTCTTTAAGCGCACCCGTCAATTTATGTTTCAGAAACTAACGCTGGGTGCCCTAAAAAAGAAGAAAACCTACTTCTTGATGGCTTGGGCTCTCATCATTTGCCAGGTATCACAATATCTTATTTTTGAGGTGCTTCATCTCGAAGATCCCGGATCAAACGGAGATGACCGTCTTTTTACAAGCGAGATTGGTATCGCCGGTATCTTTATTGTTATTTTTTGCGCCTGCATTGCTGCACCTGTAACTGAAGAATTGGTCTTCCGGGGATTTCTGTTCCGTTTCTTTCATGAGAGATATCATTTTATTGCGGGGCTGGTTGTTTCTTCTGCTGTCTTTGGCTCTTTGCATATCGGTTATCCGCTGGCTGCCGGTATCATGGGCATAGTTTTTGCTATGCTGTTCTACTTTACTAAATCTCTCGTTCCCGGCATGCTTGTCCATGCTCTATGGAATACGTATGTCTCCATTGTCGAGCTTCTTTCTTAAGTGTATTTAGCAAAAAAATAGAGGCACCTTTGTAAAGGTGCCTCATATGTATAGGGGATTTATATTATCTCACCTTTAAATCTTATTGATAAGCATCAAGAGACTTGCGACTTGGTGCCTATTTTTGCTTCTTCATGGCATTACAGCCTTCAGTCAGACGATATAACTAAGACCTTTACGCTAGCCCCATAATCCTTTAACCAGCTGATCGCCTTTTATGAATCCGTTAATCCCGTTCTTCCCAAGCAGATAATCCACAACCTCCTGCCGATCCATCCCTAGAGTCTCCAGCCCTTTGGCGATCGTCTTAAGGTAAGCAAAGGAAGGAGGCACAAACTCTTCTTCCCCCATATCATGGTTGGATGTAAACGTGAAAATCGGCTTGCCTTCGCAATCTCCCAAATAAACGATGGTTCCGTACCATCCCTCCGTTAAGGGAAGAAAACGGGATTCCTTAATTCGGGCGAAATCAATCTCTAAACCATCGATGCCGTTTTCCTGTGAAGCAACATCCATAAACTGCTCTTCAGAAATCAAATACATTCTTCCTGCTGTCTTCTCATTTTCACCTTCACGGTGGCCGATGAACGCCACTCCTCCTGTTCCCCATTTGCTTTCCTGTTTAGAAAAATAAAGCGGGTACTGAATGTTTACTGGCTGGTCAGCCAGTGGAGGATCACAATTGCGGCATCCTCTCTCTGGTTCAGAGCTGCCTTCGGCCTGCTTTCCCTCTATATAACAGCTGAACCTGTCTTGGTTCATATTTGAGCCGTAACTTGCATACCATACATAATTCATCAATCTGCCCCTCTCTTACAAATAGCGCACTTGCTGTTTAATATAACGTTTTAAATAACTCGCAAAGTCCATAAAACTGTTTTTATCCTCAAAAATGCCCTTTAGAGTGTCAATCTGCGGGAATATTCCATGCCGGTTAAATCTTACTGCCGTAATTCCACGAAAAAACTCGCTTCCATCTTCATTCAGTATGACAGTACCCACCATTACTTCTTTTGTCTCTCCAATATAATGCTCTTTTAATTCAATTACATCCACCACATCAAGCTTATATTTCCGCATAATCAAACCTCCCCTTTTATTGTAGCAAACGGTGAAACAGAAAACCCGGCTGTGTTTTTAACTATTTCCCTGCAAAAACAGCATCAATACAACCGGGATATAAAAGTAGTAAAAATGGCATGTATTTTCCTTTAAACTTCAAATTGGAGAATATTTATTCCATTTTAAACTTGGTAACTTGGTACCATTGCACTACTGGAAAAGATTTGAAATAGTCTTAACGATTCTTGTTATAAATTGACAATCGGGATAAAATAGGAATATATAAGACAGGGGTTGCTGCTTATCCTGATACAACGTTCTAGCCCGAAATAATTAGGGGGAGGGAATGGTATGACAGTATTCGAAGCAATGTCGTTAATGATTGGTTTTTCAATGCTAGTTCTGACCATTATTCGCTCCAAGGACAACGATTAGGGTTACATCACATATCTCATACAAAAAAGCCATGCGGCATCGCATGGCTCTTTTTTAGTATTATTTTATTTCTCTTTTTTCTACAACTAATTCATTTTCACGAACATCAACACGTAATTCTGTACTTTCTTCTTGCTCCAGAAGGACATCTGCAACAGCATCCTCCACTTTCTCCTGAATCACTCTGCGCAAAGGACGTGCGCCGAACGATGGATGATAGCCCAGTTCAGCAATTTTCTTTTTCGCCTCATCCGTAAAACTGATAGAGATGCCTTGTTCAACCAGGTTTGCTTTCAATTCTGTAAGCATAAGGTCTACGATTTGAACAAGATCTTCTTCTTTAAGTGACTGGAATTGCACAATACTGTCAAAACGGTTAAGGAATTCTGGCTTAAAGTAAGAACCAATCGCATCGAGAATGCTTGTTTCTTTTTGAACTTCAGCCACCTCGTTTGTAAATCCTAATTTCTTCGTTTGTTTAATTCCAGAACCAGCATTGCTCGTCATGATAATGACTGTATCCTTAAAACTTACCGTACGGCCCTGGCTGTCAGTGAGGCGTCCATCTTCAAGAATTTGAAGGAACATGTGCTGGACGTCCGGATGAGCTTTTTCAATTTCATCGAGTAGGATGATGCTATAAGGCTTGCGGCGCACCAGTTCTGTCAGCTGTCCTGCTTCATCATGTCCGACATAGCCTGGAGGTGAACCGATCAGCTTGGACACGGCATGTTTTTCCATGTACTCACTCATATCGAGGCGAATCATGGCTTCCTTATCACCGAACAGTTCTTCTGCAAGCGACTTCGTAAGCTCTGTTTTACCTACCCCAGTCGGACCGACAAACAAGAAGGACCCAATTGGACGGCTTTTGGCTTTAAGGCCTGCACGGCTTCGGCGGATGGCTTTTGATACTTTATCCACCGCTTCTTTTTGTCCGATGACTTTTTGGGATAAGTTTTTCGCAAGATCTTTCATTTTTGCCTGTTCGTCCGCTTGAAGCTTCCTTACAGGGATTCCTGTTTTCTGCTCAACGATTTTTTGAATATCTTCCAATGAAACCTCTGCTTTCGTTTTTGGTTCGTTTTCTGTCAGTTTTTCCTGAAGCTGAAGTTCTTCCTGGCGAAGTTTGGCTGCAAGCTCATAATTTTCGCTCAATGCTGCTTTTTCTTTTTCCTTAGAAATTTCTTCTAATCGTTCTTCAATAGAAGAAGTTTCACTTCCTGAGTGCAGCAGATTGATTTTTGAACCTGCCTCATCCATGAGATCGATCGCTTTATCTGGAAGGAATCGGTCTTGAATATAGCGGTGAGAAAGATTTACACATGCTTTTAGAACATCATCAGAAAAGCTTACTTCATGATATTGTTCATACTTTGGAGCTAGTCCTTTTAAGATTTCATACGCTTTTTCTGGCGTAGGTTCATTAACGATTACTGGTTGAAAACGGCGTTCAAGCGCGGCATCCTTTTCAATTTTGCGGTATTCTTTCAGTGTGGTTGCCCCAACAACTTGAAGCTCTCCTCGTGCTAGAGCAGGTTTTAGAATGTTACCCGCATCCATAGATCCTTCCGCAGACCCGGCACCGACAATCTGATGAATTTCATCAATGAAAAGAATGACGTTCTTGCGTTTTTGAAGTTCAGCGATCAGCTGCTTCATCCGTTCTTCAAACTGGCCGCGGATTCCTGTATCAGCAACAAGAGATGCCACATCCAGCAAGTAGACTTCTTTAGATAAAAGTTTAGCCGGCACAGAGCCTTCTGCAATTTTTAATGCAAGACCTTCTGCAATGGCTGTTTTACCTACCCCTGGTTCCCCGATGAGGACAGGGTTGTTTTTATTTCGGCGATTCAAGATCTCAATGACACGGCTGATTTCTTCTTCCCTGCCGATCACTGGGTCGACCAAGCCTGCTTTCGCTGCATGGCTGATATTGCGCCCGAATTGATCTAGGAATCCTCCTCCGCCACCCTGCTGGGTCTTAGGAGACTGCTGCTCGCTGGAAATACCTGAATTCATTCCGCTGCTCATCATTTGTTTAAAGAATTCGTCAAAGGATGAGAATTGATTCATAGGATTTATACCTCCTGCAGTGTTCATGGATTGTGTTACTTTATGGTAGCAATCTGTACAAAGCGTTAATTGTTGTTTGTGTTGATTAAAAGAAACATTCATATGAATAGTCGCAGGATTCACTTTACATTGTTCACATCGCATAAAGCATTTCCTCCTTCATTGTAATAGGTCATTTGTTTTGTCTGACTTTGACTATCTTTGACCTTATGGCTTTATTATACTTTGACCTTCTTTGACTTTCAAGGTTTTTGCTCAAATAATTTATATTTGCTTATTTTAAGTGTGTATCATTATCTTTGGTTTCTAGTACCTTACACTTCTTGTTCCCGAAAATCAAATGATCTGTTTTTTTTTTATGAATCGGAGACCACAACCCAATAAAAAAGCCCGCTTAATGAGCGGGCTCTTCACTATTTAATCTCAAATGTTTGCTTTTGTCTGTAATCGTTATCCTCATCTATTGCCGTAAGCCAGATTTCAATCGTATATGTTCCGGCTGGCAAATTTTTGACTATGATGTCCTGTGTATAGGTTTCTCCTTGTTTTAAAGTGATCTTCGAAAGAGCTTGAGTAAACATATGGTCATCTGAGTATTGATAAACTTTTTTGCCCTCTTTATTTTTCACAATGTAGTCAAATTTCTTACCGCTTGTGAATTCAAATATTTTGACTTGCTCTGTCTGATTTTTCAGTTCATAGCGCAATAGCGCGCTCCCAGCTTTTTGCTCGAGAATCGAAAGTTTAGGCTCGATGGCGCCTGCAACAATTCCTCCGCCATTGTTTCTTTCAGGATCGTCTTTTTTCTGTTCCTGCTTGTTTCCATCTCCCATGACTGGTTCTCCCTTCTTAGCCTCATTCTTTTCCGTTGTGCCGCATCCGGCTAAAACGATGATAAACCCCAATATAAGCAGCCAGTTTTTCAATGTCATCACCTCACACATAGTCTTGGCTGATTTTTGTTATTTTACCAGAATAAAAAAAGGATTTTTATGTCTACATCTATAAGTACCCTTAAGAGAGATTATTAACATACACCCAAGGGAGGATTTTTACATGCCAGTACTACATGAAGATTTGCTTATAGAAATGAAAAAACTTACCGATGAAAAACGTGCAACAAGCAACGAGACGATCCTTCAGCAGCACAGCAAAGATGAGTCCCATCATTCACCTGTACTTCCGGAAGTGGTGGTTTTTCCTGATTCAGCTTCCGAAGTTTCTTCTATATTACAATACGCCAGCGAACACCAGATTCCTGTTGTTCCTTTTGGAGCAGGTTCAAGTCTTGAAGGTCACTGCATTCCGCTGCAGGGCGGCATCTCTATTAATTTCCAGAACATGAACAAGATCTTGGAAGTGCGTGAAGAGGATTTCCTAGTCAGGGTGCAGCCGGGGGTAACGCGTACACAATTGAATCAGGCATTAAAAAAGTACGGTTTGTTTTTCCCTGTTGACCCAGGAGCAGATGCTACGTTAGGCGGGATGGCAGCAACGAATGCGAGCGGTACGACTAGCGTGCGGTATGGAATCATGCGGCCTCAAGTCAGAGATCTGGAAGTCGTCCTTGCAGACGGCTCGATTATCCATACAGGCGGGCTCGCCGCAAAATCATCATCCGGGTATCATTTGACAAGTCTTTTTGTCGGTTCGGAAGGCACGTTAGGTGTATTTACTGAACTTACACTCAAAGTCTATGGCATTCCTGAGGCTACTGTTGCTGGAAGAGCGGTTTTCCCTAGTGTTAAAGCGGCGGTAGATGGCGCAATATCTCTTCTTTCCTCAGGAAACTCACTAGCCCGTGTAGAGCTTGTTGATGAATATTCCATCAGGCAGGTCAATCAGCACAGTGAAACCTCCTATCCCGAAAAGCCCACTCTTTTCCTGGAGTTTCATGGTAACCCATCCGGTATGCAGCAGGATGTTGCCTTTGCTGAAGAACTGTTGTCAGCTAACGGTTCTGAAGATCTGATATTCGAAACAGATTCTATAAAGAAGGCAAAGCTTTGGGAAGCAAGACATCACCTTGCCTATGCATTTAAGCATGGGTTTCCTGGAAGAGAGATGATGCTGACAGATGTGTGTGTGCCCTTATCTGAATTAACAGGCGCTGTGGTTTACGCCCGTGAACTGATAGAAAGGGAAGGTCTGCACGGCGGAGTTCTCGGACATGTCGGTGATGGGAATTTCCATTCTATTCTCATGTTTGATAAGAGCAGCGAAGAAGAAACACAAAAAGCCAATCGTATTAATGAGATGATTGTCGAGTATGCCCTTTCTAAAAGAGGAAGCTGTACCGGTGAACATGGAATCGGAATCGGCAAGATGAAATATTTGCAGCAGGAGCATGCCGACACCCTGCCATTGATGAAAATGATCAAAGAACAGTTCGACCCCCGCCATATTTTAAATCCGGGGAAGGTTTTATTTTAAAAACAGCAGATTAAGGAGAATGCGGACAGGGTAATAATAAAGTACAAACTTACCTTAGAAAGGACTAATCCATGAAAACTCTAATCATCCTTGTACTCGTAGTCATCCTTATCGTTCTGTTTATGAAAAGAAGAAGATAGTACGTAAAGGGGCTGTCCAGAAAGTCGAAAATCGACCTTCAGGCAGCCCCTTTTTGGCTTGAAAAATCTTCAATGAAAAGTTAATTGAAGTGGAAGATGCGAGACTCCTCGAAAATGAACTTCACATTTTCTTCGTGCGATAAAAAGCTGCCGGAGCCTTCCTTGTCCTGCGGGACTAGCGTGACAGGTGAGACTCCCGCCGGTGCTTGCACCAAAAAGTAGGCGTTCACGCCGGTAAAGCTCACCGCACGCCCCGCGGAAAGCGAGCGGCCTGGAACGGAAATCAACAGCTTACAGACTTCTTGGACAGTCCCTTTTTTTAGGGTATAATACAAACTGTTTAGCAGAAAATGGGAACAAGTGATTTTCTCTATTTAAAAACATCCATATCATCCAATCCGGCACCAGTGATTAGTTGGAAAAGCCGAAGCGCGTGGAGCTAGACATTACACATCTATAAAAAAAACCAGCTCTATTTGAGCTGGTCTAGTTCGTTTTTAATGCATTTAAATCTTGATTCCACTGCATCGGCTGCCAATGTGCAAGATCGTAGCTGCCTCCATCTATGTTTTCCTTTTCCTTGGACAGCGTCTCCAGAAGTTCCTGCGGCAAATGCTCTGTATTCAGAGTAAGATCAATGGAATCATCCGGTGAGTACAACAGAACAGTAAACAGCTTTTTATTTACCATATCCATCCCGTGTACATGCAGATAGCGAAGATCATTCATCCTGTATACGAAAAAAATTCGGTAGGGGGACATCTCATCATCCTGCCTTTTTAGAATCAGTATGTCCCGGGTGCCTATTTCTAAACGACTGAAAATGGATAGATGGGCAATTTCACTTGAACAGTTGTTCCTTTATTCTTTTCACTCTCAAAAGAAATGTTACCGTAATGTTCTTTTACAATTTTATAGCATACCATCAGACCAAGCCCTGTTCCCTTTTCCTTCGTCGTATAAAAAGGTTCTCCTAATTTTCCAAGCCTGTTTTTCGGTATGCCCGAACCCTGGTCTTCAATCTTAATCACTACACTTCCTTTTTTCTTTATGACAGCAAGCGTGATGATTCCTCCTTGATCCATGGCTTCAATGGAATTCTTTAACAGATTGATAAATAACTGCTTCAGCTGATTTTCCACACAATAAATAGAAGGAATATCTTTATCCACTTTTAATTGAATCTGTATGTTTTTAATAATGGCTTGTGTGTCCAGAAGGCGAATCACAGATTGAAGCATATCTTCTAATGAACTGTATTCGAAGTGGACGGCTTGCGGCTTTGCCACTAGCATAAGCTCCCCGACAATGTCATTAATTCGTTTTAATTCCGTCAGCATAATTGCAACATATTTGGTTTTCATCTCTTCATCTGTTTCCTTTAAAAGCTGGGCAAAGCCGATCAAGGATGTAAGGGGGTTCCGTATTTCATGGGCGACTCCTGCCGCCAGCTCCCCCAGAACAGAAAGCTTCTCCGACTTTCTTATCAATTCCTCAGTTTCCTTCGTTGCTGTAATATCTCGAGCGATCGTTACGAAGCTTTCTATCTCGTTCCATTCGTTAAGTACCGGAACCGCATTAGTCTCCATGACCAGCCAATCTCCATTTTGATGCATCAGGCGACATTCAAAGGTAAAAGGTTTTTTTTTCATTTTGGCCTTCGCAAAGGCAGCTCTAAGAAATTCCCAATCATCCGGATGAATCCTTGAAAAAAGAATTCTGTTTATTTCATCTAAGTTACTAGAGAATCCGAGGATGGCTTCATGGGAAGGTGAACTATAGATCAGTTCCCCATTGGGATTGGCTACGGCGATTAAATCTTTAGAATGCTCGGCAATGACACGGTACTTCGCCTCACTCTCACGGAGAGCCCGCTCTGCCTTTTTTTGTGCTGAAATATCCCGGTAAATCAAACAGAAACCGATGACTCTGCCCTGCATGTTGCGGATCGCAGAAAACGATATGGATACATCAATCCTTAATCCATCACGCCGGACTCTCTGGGTTTCAAAGGAAGGAACCGTACTTCCTTCGGCAAGAAGGCCCATAATACTTTTAGATTCCGCTTTGAATTCATCCGGTATGATAATGTGCGAATCGATTTCATCGGATAGAAGGTCATGCTCTTCCCAGCCGAACATATTCTCAAAGGCATGATTGACCTTGATCAGATTTTCTTTTGTATCGACAATTAAAATGGCGTCAGTCGTGCCCTCGAGTACAGATTCCAAAAGTTCGAGCGCGACACTCAGCTCTTCTTCCTTTTCTTTATGCTGGGTGATGTCCCTTCCTGTCACAAACAAAAACAAAGGATTCCCTTCTTCGTCAAAAGTAGCTTGTTTGATTAATTCAAGATAAATATACGATCCGTCTTTTTGCTGCACTTCTTCTTGAATTTTTATCGGATGTCCTGTTTCCCAAGCCTTCTTGTCTGTTTCCTTTGACCGCTCGATCATCCCTGCATTACACCAGGAGTTCTGTTCATCAAGAACTTTTCCTTTATACGTACAGCGGTCCACTCCACATACCTGGAGTGCAAATTCATTAGCCTCTATCCAATGGCCTTCTCTATTTTTCAAGCATATAAATTCAGGCAAAACATCAATTAATTTTTTGAAAACACCAAGTCTCGGAAGAAGTTCATCTTTGGTTAGCATCATTTTCAGTCCACACCCTCAACTATCATTCTGTCGTATTGTGTCTCAATCCCTTTTATATTAGATAATGGAGTAAGGTTTTCCTTCAAGAATTTACCGACAAATAGAGACAATAATAGGCATGGGAAAAACTTTGTTCATTAAAAAAAGCCCCGTGACTATACTGCACCCCAAAAGTTAGAGTAAAAACTTAACTTTTGGGGTGTTTGTTTATGGCTAAATATAGTGAAAAATTTAAGTTGATGGTAGTAAAGGAATATCAGGCAGGACATTTTGGATATATCACGCTGGCTAGGAAGCATGGCATGGCAGACAGTACACCGATTAAGAGATGGGTCAAACTTTACGAAAAGTTTGGAATGGAAGGTTTAAGGAAGAAACTTCACAGGAGGAATTATTCTGTTCAATTTAAGCTGGATGTACTAAGCTTTATGAAAAGAACAGGTTTTTCAGAAATGGAAACAGCCCTTCATTTTGGGATAACAAATTCTCCGATGATCGCTTCATGGAAAAAAGCTTTTAATGAAGGTGGTGCTGAAGCTCTGGGTTCAGAGTATGTCACGAAAAGGAAACTGCATTGATAACTCACCTATGGAGAACTTCTTTGGCCTATTAAAACAAGAAATGTATCATGGTCAGCGACGATGCTCGTTTGAAGATTTAAAGAAGCGAATCAAAGAATATATCAATTATTATAATAACAAGCGTATTAAACAAAAATTGGCCGGTATGAGTCCCGTTCAATACCGGATACACACCAGCCAATTAACTGCATAATAAAAACTCTAACTTTTCGGGGTCACTTCAGACCCGGGGCTTTTTATTTTATACTGCTTTAACGGCTTCTTTCAGTGATTTTCCTGGTTTAAATGCAGGTACACTGCTTGCGGCGATCATGATTTCTTCCCCTGTTAGAGGGTTGCGCCCTTTACGGGCGTTGCGGTTGCGAGTTTCAAAGGTTCCAAATCCAATCAGCTGGACGCTCTCACCCTGCCTTAATGCATTGGTAATCGATTCAAGAACAGCTTCCACCGCAAGGGTTGACTCTTTTTTATTCATGTTTGTTGCAGATTTTACTGCGTCAACTAAGTCTTGTTTTCTCATGAAAAAAATCCTCCTAAAAAGTAATTTAATATATTGCATTTGCTACCATTATTAACGCTTTCTCACTTTTTATACATCTGCCCTGCATATTTTCAAACATGAAAAGATCCCGGTATACAAGGCCGGGATCTTTCTCTTAACACTTAGATTGTCTCTCTAGAATCCATACACGGTCATTCCGCCGTCTACAAAAAGAGTTTGTCCTGTACAATAGGAACCAGCGTCAGAAGACAGGAAAACGGCAGGACCGACTAATTCGGCCAGTTCTCCGACTCTGTTCAGTGGAGTGCGGGATAGAATGTCATTCAAATAGTTTTCATCTGCAAGAAGTTCTGCTGTTAACGGTGTTCTGAAATACCAGGGACCAATTGAGTTCACATTGATTCCGTAAGGGCCCCATTCCAGTGCAAGGTTTTTCGTCATTTGGATCATCGCCGCTTTCGTCGAAGCATATACTACTCCCGTTCTTAACGCAACATGCCCTGCTACAGAGGAAATGTTGATGATTCGCCCGTTCCCTTGAGATTTCATAAGTTTAGCGGCTTCCTGGGAAAAATAGAAGGCTGAACGAAGGTTGGTGTTCATGATTTTCTCCCATTCCTCTTCAGAAACTTCCAGCGCTTTGCTTCTAATATTCATACCGGCATTATTGACTAGAATATGTACAGGAATTTGGCGTGATGTAAGAGAATCATATAATGATTGAATTTCTTCCTTTACTGTAACATCTACTGTAAAGGCATATGCCTTTCTCCCAAGTTTTTCGATAGAGCCGGCAACTTCATCAAGATCTGATCGAGTTCGGGAGATCAGTACAACATCCGCTCCAGCTTCAGCAAAACCAATGGCCAGTGCCCTGCCGATTCCCCGCCCTGCTCCAGTGATCAATGCTGTTTTTCCTTCCAACGAAAAAGACGGTAAATACATGATCAATCTTCCTCTCAGTTAATTTAATGTAAAAAGACTCGCCAGATAACAGAATATTTCTAACGTAACAAAGTATCCCTCTTTTATCCATTAATAAAAGATATTTTTTAACAGAACGAACGATTTACCTTCACAAAACGTATTACTATTGATTCATGAATCAGGTCGCAAGGAGGACACCGTAAAGATGGAAGAAAAAGATTTGGTCAAAAAAGCAAAAAAGGGCGACCAGCATTCTCTTTCTCTCTTGCTGCAGCAAAATTATTCTATTTTGTTTCATTATGTACTGAAAATAACGATGAACCGTTCAACAGCAGAAGACCTTGTACAGGAGACCATGCTTAAATGCATTCAAAAGATTGGGTTATACGAGGGAAAGTCTAAATTTTCTTCCTGGCTCATTTCCATCGCATCCCATCTATACATCGACCAGTTCAGACGCAAGAAAACCGAGCAGAAGTACCAGGAGCGCGAACAGGCATCCCGAAACCTGAAATGGAAAGCCGCTTTCATCAATGAAGAATGGAATGAAGTGCTAGATGCCGTAAGCCTTTTAAACGAAGAAACAAGAACCCCCTTAATCCTAAAGCATTATTACGGTTATACGTACGACGAGATCGGGAACATGCTGAATATTCCCGCCGGAACGGTTAAATCTCGGGTTCATACCGGGTTAAGATTCATAAGAAAGGAGTTAGCTGAAAGTGAAGGAGAATCCAGACTCAGCAAATAACCTTGAAGATAAGCTCAAGGAAAGCCTCTCACAGATTGAAAAATATGAAGAAGTCAGCGTGCCAGACCTTGCCTTTTTTGAACAAATAGTAGCTGAGGAAACCAGCAGAAATAAAAGACAGCTCGCTAAAGAGCTTGCCCTGTTTGGAGTGATAGCTGCTGCAATTCTGTTCTGCGTGGCAGCTATGCTTATTCGGCTCCCTTCTGTTTTCGTCATCCTTCAGGCTCCCGTACTGATTGGTGCTATTCTGTTTCTTTATAAACATCATAGAAAAGAAGGTGAATGGAATGACACATAACATACACGGCCAGCCGCTTTGGACACTAATTCTCGTTGTCATCATTCTTCTTTGCCAGAGCACATGGCTGTTTCTGGACGGAAGGAAACGCGGCTACCGTTATTGGTTCTGGTCTCTATGGGGATTGATCCAATGTCCGTTTCCTCTCCTCTTTTACCTCATATTCGCAAGAAAAGTGTTCAGGTCCAAACCATAAATCTCCTTAGCGTTTATGTCTGTCCTCTTGTGGGGAAAATGGTAACATAAGGAGGAGATATCATTGCAGACATCACTTTACGAAAAATTGGGTGGCAAAGACTCCATAGGAAAAGTGGTTGACCGTTTTTATGATAAAGTTTTGGCCGATTCGAGTGTAAATTATTTTTTCGAAAATATCGATATGGAAAATCAGAGGAAACATCAAACCAAGTTCTTGAGTTTCGCTTTGGGCGGACCCGCTCAGTATTCCGGAAAGTCGATGGCAAAGGTACATGAAGGCATGAATCTCCAGCCTGAGCATTTCGAGCCATTGTTCTTCACTTAAAAGAAGCGCTTCAGGAGTTTAACGTGCCCGAACAAGATATTGAAACAGCAGTTGATCACGTCAATACACTAAGAGATGACATACTTTATAAACAATAAAAAAAGAGGAGCTGCTCAATCCTGAGTCTGCTCCTCTTTTTTTACTCTTTTTCTACCCATTCCTTCCGCAGGACAAAAAGCTCTCTGAGTTCCTGAGTAGAAAGCTCTGTAATCCAGTTTTCACTCGTGATGACTTTTTCGCTAAGCTCTTTTTTGCTTTCAAGCATTTCATCAATCCGCTCTTCAAGCGTACCAAGCGTGATCATCTTATGAACGGTCACAAACCGTTTTTGCCCGATTCGGTGGGCACGGTCTGTCGCCTGGTTTTCTACAGCTGGGTTCCACCAGCGGTCAAAATGAATCACATGGTTTGCTTCTGTAAGATTTAACCCTGTCCCCCCAGCTTTCAAGGACAGCACGAACACACTGTGTTTTCCATCCTGAAACTTTTCAATCATTTCATCGCGTTTAGCCTTAGGCACTCCTCCGTGCAAAAAGAGCACATCTTCGTTCCAGCGGTTCGCGATATAGTCCTGAATCAGATTGCCCATAAATAAAAACTGCGTAAAGATCAAACACCTTTCGCCCTTTTCTCTTATGGCTTCCAAGAGTTCCACCAGCTTCGAAAATTTATTCGATCGCTCCTCAAGCCTGTTCTTCTTTTCTTCCTTCAGATATAGAACCGGATGGTCACAAACCTGCTTCAGCTTGCCTAATAAAGCTAAAATCAGCCCTCTTCGCTTCATGCCGCCTTCTTGCTCAAGCTGCTGAAACGTATCCTGAATCATCCGTTCGTATAAGGATGCCTGCTCTGCCGTTAGATGGACATACTCTTTAATCTCCTGTTTCTCCGGAAGGTTCAGCTGTACGTGTGGGTCCTGTTTGGTCCTTCTCAATAAGAAAGGCTGAACGAGGCTCTGCAGCTGTTTCAGCCGGCTGTTATCGTGCTCTCTTTCAACAGGAAGGACGAACCGTTTTCGAAAGGCGGCTTCACTTCCCAGGTAACCGGGATTAAGAAAATCAAATATGGCCCAAAGCTCAAGCAGCCGGTTCTCTACTGGTGTGCCGGTCAGCGCAATTTTATGCCTTCCCGATAAACGGCGGATGCTCCTTGATTGTTTTGTAAAACTGTTCTTTATATTCTGAGCTTCATCTAAAATGATCGCATCCCACAAGACATGCTGAAAATCTTCTTCATCCAGCTGTGCGGTCGTATACGAGGTTAATACAACATCCGCCCCCTGAATCGACTTGATAAATGGCTCTCCTCTTATCCTTGAAGATCCATAATGAAGGAACACGTTTAAATCAGGTGAAAAATGCTGCAGTTCTTTCTGCCAGTTTCCAATGACAGAAGTCGGACAGATTAGAAGTGCAGGAAATCCCCCCTCTTCATTATCTTTTCTTGTTTGAAGCAGGTAATCGATGGTCTGGATTGTTTTCCCCAGTCCCATGTCATCCGCCAGACATCCTCCAAGACCGAACTTCCTTAAAAATTGAAGCCAGGAGCTCCCTGTTTTTTGGTAGTCCCGAAGACTTCCCTGAAAGCCTGGGGCAGTAGGCTGAATCGGGATCTCTTTCACCTCAGACAGCTGTTCGACCATTTTGGCAAGGTCTGTGTTCAGCTCAATATTGACATAGCGCAGCAAGGAAGGCTCTTCTTCATTGCCGTCTTTCACGGGCTGCATGAGGTGCTGTTCCAAAATATCCTTCAGCTGAAGGCCTTTGCGGTTCACACTCTTCATAACCTGTCTGACCTCACGGATAAAAGCAGGATCGAGCTTGAACCATTTCCCTTTAATTTTCACTAGGCGCCTGCGGCTGTCAACGAGCTTCAGGAACTCCTCTTCGCTCAATTCGATGTCGCCTGTGGAAACTTTCCAGTCGAACTGCACGATGGAATCCAGCCCTAAAAATGACGGAGCGTATCCGCCAGATGAACTTTTCACTTTCGCTTTCAGGTCCGGCTGAAGATCTTTCAGCGCTTCCCACCAAGAAGGAAGAAGGATTTTAAATCCCCCTTCTTCCAGCCATTGACTCTTCTCATTTAAAAAATCCCATGCTTCATTTTCCGTCAGCTTTGTTTTAAAAGAACCATCCTTCTTTTGAAGAAAAGATACAAGTGTACCGGCAAAAGAAAGATCTTCTGCTATTCGGTGCGTAAAGGGCTGCCATTCTTCCGGAAGATCTTCCGCTGCCCCTGTCCAGTCAAAGTGGATGCTGCTCTCCTTATCCTCCAGCAGCACATCCAGTTTCCAATATCGATCATCTTCTTCAGGTTCCTGAAGCTCAAGAAGGACATCGAACGGCTTTTCATCTTTTTTCCAACCCAGTTTAACGAGCCATGATTCCTCTGACAGATTTTCATAAAGTGTATTTTTTTCGAGAAGATGTTGAAACGGAAACCGGTCGAAAAAGGCAGGCTCCGCATCCAATCTTTCTGGTTCTTCAAGAGCGAGTTCATCGATCGCCGTGTTCAGCCAATGGGACAGTTCTTTCCCGGTGGCTTCTATCTCCCATTTCCATTCACCTTTTTTCCAGGATTCAAAACTGGGTTTTACTCGGTGTTCCTGCAGTGATACATCCAGCTCCCTGGCGTGAGTAATCATGTCTTGAGCCTCTGCGCTCCAATTGTCCTGTTTCAGGAAAAAACGCGGATGCCCTGTGAACAGACGAAACGCATCAACAGCAGACACATAAACATATTGATCATCATCTCGTTCGATAAACGTTCCATAATAAGATTTTTTATGCCAGGCAAACAGCATGGGCATCCAGTCATCCACATGGAGTCTGCGCCCTTTCTGCTCTCCCCAGAACACCATTCTGTTGTCGTTCAGCCATCTGGCATGAAGTACAATGGCGGTCACATCAATCATGTATGAATTTTCCTTTCCTTAGCTCTTCCTGAAAAGCGCGGAGTCTGGCATACTGGGTAGCCAGCTTTTCAATATAATCATCAAACTGCACGTCTCGGTCCAGCTTTTTATAGATTGACTGAAGCTTTTTCAAGAAACGGATGGCCAGCTTATAGGATTTGCGGTTTTTCTCCCTGATGAGCCGGTCAACGGACTGGTGGTACAGCGGAAGAAGCACTTCCATATCCAGCTGCTCCACTTCTTTTAAATCCGTACCATTAATCAAGGAAGGCGAATACCCCATTAAGATCTGAAGCTCGACCCAGCGCTTAAAATCCTGCTGGACGTGCAAAAATTCATTGTATTCATAAAAAGTTACCGGAAGGCAGTCAACGAGCATCTGTTCATACTCCTTTTCCTCCCCCGTGTACTGTGCATATTTCCAAAAGTATTCAATATATTGGTGAAACTGTTCCCGAACAGACGTATCCCGGTAATAATCCTGCGTCTTCCGGTAAAATTCCGGCTTCAAGGCGAGCAGCCATTTCAGTAAAGACTCCCACTTTTCCCAATGAAAAAGCAGCTCAAGCCATATTAAGGCATGACGGGAAGAAAACTGCTCTGTTTTTTCCATCCGCTGATAAGCTTCTGTAAGGTCATCCCTCAAAAAGGCAAAGTGAACGAGCGCCATATCCAGAAACTGAGCCCGGGAACCCTTTTCCTTTTCCTCCAGAAGCTGCTTTTCATAAGCTACTACCCATTGGTCCACATGGTAAATGGTCGCCCAGCCTACTTGAAAGACACGAAAAATAATATCAAAATAACGGGCGGAAAGCTTAAATATATTCTGGAATTCTTTTAAACTTTCTTCAATTAAATCCAGATGTTCCGACTTAAGCCTTTCTGCCTGAATCTCCATAGCCGTTTTGAACATCCCATCGACCAGCTGGCTGAGATTAAGTTTAAAATGTGAAGCTAAATAATCGGGCACCCCATATTGCTTTTCATATTCCGTAAGCCTTAGGAAGGTTTCAAGCTGTGCATGAAACCGATACAGCTTTCCTATGTCATCATCCATAAAACTGGCAGCATTTAATAGACCTGGATAAAACTCCTTATGGATGTGGGTGAAGGTATAGCCTTCTCCCCTTTCCAGCTCTTTAAAGGTCAGATTCTGCATCTTATTCTTTTCAAAGTCTACAAAGCGCTGATTAAAGTTCTTTTTCCATTCATCAACAGAAAGTATGTTTTGAATCACCCGTTTTCTCGTTTTTGGTTCAGCATTCTTTGTGCTGCTCTCTTGCTGATCAGCTGAAGAAATCATGGCTTCCTGCTGTTCATTCTTTTGTTTTCCTCTCTTGCTTTTCCATTCCAATATAAGCTGATAGGGAGGTCCAAAAGAGGCATACAGCTGAAAAAACACAGCCAGCTTATGAGCACATGGCTCTGAGCTGAAGCATGAACAGCTGCTCTGTGAAAAATGCTCAAGATCAAGACTTACCGCATATCCACTCTCTTCAGAAACACTTCCTGTTACAGTCTTGTTATCCACATTAATATTGTATACAGCGCCTTTTTGGTAAAGCGCATAGCCTTCTTGTATCACTTCTCCACTAAAATGAAACAACACGTCTTTTCCAAGTTCCAGAACAACGTCTTTAGGAATCTGCTTACTTAACATGTGAGCCTCCGTAATATAGTACCATCCATTATATCAAAATTAAGGAGGTTCCATTCAATGTTGTGCTTCATTCCTTCAACAACAAAAAAATAATGGACTATATTGCCCATTATTACAGATAATTCAACACTATTTTTTGTAATATTTTGACTACTTTTATCAAATCTCTTTTCGAAATTTAAGTTTTGCTTCATACTAGTTTTTGTGACAAAATCCCTCATGAAAGTCGTGAATGAAAGATGTTATTACAAATGATTGAAAAAAAGCGCGAAGTTTTGCTTTGTCTTGGGAAAACCTACGGATTGACAGCAGAAGTCACCGTGAAATGCAGCCAGGAACTAGATCATTTGCTGAATCTCCTTTCCCGAATGAAGGGTCGCCCAAAACAGTATATCGAGCAATAACCAGCGCAATAACACAGAACGTAAAACTGCATAACGCAGAAAACGGCGGGGGAGTCTCCCGCCGGCCTTCACGGTTTCCTCCAGCTGATCCGGAGAGCTCGCTCCTACGATCGCGCTTGAAACATTCTCCTGCCGTAAGATCCAGGCAAGGGCAAGCTGTGCAACAGAGATACCGGTTTCTGCCGCAACCCCTTTTAACTGTTCTACTTTCTGAAGCTTCTCGTCTGTCAGATGGCGGGATATAGCCTTTTTACTGTTCTCATCTGCTGCGCGGCTTCCCTTCGGAGCTTCTTCTCCTATTTTGTACTTACCTGTTAGCACCCCCTGTGCCAACGGTGACCATACGACTTGGCCGATTCCGTGTTTCTCGCTGACAGGGATCACTTCTTTTTCAATATAGCGTTCAAACATATTATATTGAGGCTGACTGACAACAATTCGATCCAATAATTTTTTGTCCGCAAGGTGGACCGCTTCAGAAATTTGTTCTGCAGTCCATTCACTTACTCCCGCATACAAAACCTTTCCATGCCTGATCAGATCATCGATGGCCCGCAATGTTTCTTCGAGCGGCGTTTCTTTGTCATAACGGTGACAATAGAAGATATCAACATAATCCAGACCGAGCCGCTGCAGACTGGCATTGCACTGCTCGATGACATGTTTGCGGGAAAGCCCTCTATCGTTCGGACCTTCTCCCATCGGCCAAAAGGCTTTTGTTGCGAGAACATAGGAATCTCTCTGGTAATCTTTCAATACCCCTCCCACTACCTTCTCAGCTTCTCCGCGCATATAGACGTTGGCGGTGTCGAAAAAGTTAATGCCGAGGTCAAACGCTTTATTTATGCTGGCCTCCGCGTTTTCTTTCTCCACATAGCCAGCCGTTGTCAGCCAGCTGCCGAGTGAAATCTCGCTTACCTTCAATCCAGTTTTTCCAAGTCGGCGATATTCCATGAAAAATTCCACCTTTCCTTCAATAAATAGGTACAATACAAGTTTAACAGTTTTCTGAAAATTATAAAGAATTACAGCAAGTAAAACCTCACACCCCAGTCATGCCATGAGTTCATCAGGTAAATAATTCAATGGTTGGAGGGATATAGAACTATTTCGAAATAATTATGTAATCGTTTTGTTACCTTACTCTAACCTGCCTGTCATACACACCCTGTACAATTGCAATTGGCTATGAAGGAAAACATATCCTTTTTAACTAAAACTTTTCGTACTTGAGGAGGTACTACATATGATTAAAAAAGTAATTGCAACAGGAGCGATCGCTGGAGTAATGATGAGTTCTCCACTAGTAGGGGAAGCCGCGTTAGGGGACCATACATTAAAACAGGGCATGTGGGATAATGACGTGCATCAATTGCAGCAAAAACTCAAAGATAAGGGATATTTTCATTACACTGAAACAACAGGTTTTTATGGAGATATTACAGCGGCTTCCGTGAAAGATTTCCAAAAGAGAAACGGATTAAAAGTAGATGGAATAGCAGGAAAAAGAACTGCTGAGGCACTTCTTCAGTCCTCTTTAGGAAAATCAAATATACTAAAGCAAGGCAATAAAGGCTATGCAGTTTCAGGATTGCAAAGTGAATTAAAAGACCAAGGATTCTATAACTATACTGTGGATGGCATTTATGGTCCGGTTACTGTGAATGCAGTAAAAGCTTTCCAAAAAGCAAAAGGCATCGCTGTTGACGGATTAACGGGTCCTCAAACCATTAAAGCTCTTTATGGTGAAAATGGCGTTCGTGTGAGAACAGAAGTTGAATCTTCTGCTCCAGCACAAAAAGCCTCAGCACCAGTAAAGGCTGCTTCTACTGATCAGAAACAAGGAAAAACAGTATCTGTTGAAGCAACAGCCTACACCGCTGATTGCGATGGATGCAGCGGCGTAACAGCAAACGGTACAAATCTTAAAGCGAATCCAGACGTAAAAGTCATCGCGGTTGACCCGGATGTTATTCCGTTAAACTCACAAGTGTATGTAGAAGGCTATGGCTATGCAGTAGCTGCTGACAAAGGCGGCGCCATTCAAGGAAACAGAATCGATGTCTTCTATTCTTCTAAACAAAAAGCAACCGAATGGGGACGCAAGAACGTTAAAGTTACCATCCTGGATAAATAATCTTTGCATTTTAAGAAAAGAGGCGGACATGTGCCGTCTCTTTTTTTGTTTGGGCTGCGAACGTTCTTAGTGCGGATTATTCTATGAACTGCTGCTTCAGCTTTTTTGCGTTGTCACAATATCTTTATATGTTTTTCGGCAAATATCTTTTATAATAGGTACAGTATTTGACTAATTAGTGAACAGGCTGGTGAATGTATGTTTCTTTGGATTGCGATTATTATGGGAATGGTAGAAGGATTAACAGAGTTTCTACCTGTTTCCTCCACCGGACATTTAATTATTACCGGGCATTTTCTCGGGTTTACAGGGGACAAAGCGAAAACGTTTGAAATTGTTATACAGCTCGGTTCCATCCTAGCTGTTGTGGTTCTATATTGGAAAAGACTGTGGAGCCTTCTCGGTGTAGGCAAGGTGGAGACAGAAAACGGCCAAAAAGGCCATTTGAATTTACTCCACATTTTTGCGGGCATGCTGCCGGCTGTTGTGATCGGGCTTCTCGCTCATGATGCTGTAAAAAAATATTTATTCTCTACAAGTACGGTTGTATTCAGCTTAATTGTCGGCGGTCTGCTGATGATCTATGCGGAAAAGAAGAAGAAGAAAATTACGGCAGCTACCCTTGATCAAATTACGTATAAACAAGCATTTATCATTGGGCTGTTTCAATGTCTTGCACTTTGGCCCGGCTTCTCCCGTTCGGGCGCGACCATTTCTGGCGGTGTGCTGCTCGGCTTAAGCCACAGAACAGCTGCAGATTTCACATTTATTCTTGCAGTCCCAATTATGATTGCTGCAAGCGGTCTTGATCTGTATAAAAGCTGGGATGTGCTTAGCGGAGCTGATCTTCCATTCTTTGCAGCAGGATTCATCACGGCCTTTATTGTCGCGGTCGTTGCTATTCTGTTCTTTATCCGCTTGATTGCAAAAGTAAAACTTACTCCATTTGCCTATTATCGTTTTATACTTGCCGCAGTTTTAGCTGCGATCATTTGGCTTTAATTTTCAATTTCAGATAAAAGATGGCGTTTTTCGCCGTCTTTTTTTTTTGGAGGTTTTTCACCGTTTTTGTAGAATATATTAGAAAAATGGGAAATAAAGGTGGAAATAAAATTGGATATCCTTCAGCAAACAGAACGCATGAAACGTAATATAGCGTCAGTATTAGTCGGAAAAGAAAAAATTGTCGACTTGATCATGATTGCACTTATTAATAAAGGACATATTCTTTTAGAAGACGTGCCAGGCACCGGGAAGACGGTGCTGGCTAAAAGTGTGGCCAAGTCCATCAGCGGCGGATTCAGACGGATTCAGTTTACGGCTGATGTCCTTCCCAGTGATATAACGGGGATTAAATTTTTCAACCCGAAAGAACAGGATTTCGAGCTTCGCGTCGGACCGGTCATGACGAACATACTGCTGGCTGATGAGATTAACAGAGCTACACCAAGGGCACAGTCCAGCCTGCTTGAAATAATGGAGGAGAAGCAAGTTACCATTGAAGGGGAAACAACCAAGCTTCCCTCTCCTTTTATTGTCATCGCTACCCAGAATCCGATTGAATCTCAAGGTACCTTTCCCCTTCCGGAAGCACAGCTTGACCGTTTTTTCATTCAAATACAGACCGGATACCCTTCATTTGAAGAAGAAAAGAGGATGATCTCTCTGTATCGAAAGCAGGAACCTCTCGATCTGCTTGAAGCCGTCTTCTCTCTGGAGGATTTACATAGAATGCAAGACATGGTAAAGGAAGTGGAACTATCGGACGATGTTGAGAACTATTTGCTGTCCATTGTTCATGCGACAAGAGAATCAGGATTTGCTGAAGCTGGCGTCAGCCCGCGGGGAACGCTTGCCTTTATGCGTGCATCTCAGGGCCATGCTCTGATTCATGGACGGATGTACGTCACACCGGATGACATAAAACTGATGGCCCCTTATGTTCTGTCCCACCGTCTGGTCCTCTCGCTTGAAGGAACGCTGAGAAAAACAAAGCATCAGGTCATTCAGGAGATCTTGAAAGCCGTTGAAGTCCCGGTCGAGTCAGGTGCTGGGTCATGAGTGTCTGGCGGAAAGAGCTTGCCGTACCCAAGCTTCTTCAGGCCTCGTTAAGTGCCGGCGGAGTTTTAGCTGCCATCAGTTTTTATAAAAAATCACCTGCTGTATTAGCGCTTGCTTGCTTATTCGGAGCCGTATACTATCTCAGCCGGCTTTATTTCCGGTCTGCTGCTGATCAACTTGTTTTTCAAAACCCGCGAAGGAGCATCCGGCTTTTTCCGGGCGATACAGACAGCCTGCCTCTTACCCTTTCCTATGAAGGCAGCTGGCCGCAGATCCGTGGAACGATGACCTTTACCTCTTCCGATGCCATTGATGTTGATAACGCAGTACTGACGCATGAAAAGAAAAATTTAAAGCAAAAGGATTATGAGTGGCAATTTGCTGTCCCTAAAAAGTCACGGCTGGAGCAGGAGCTTATGGTTACAGGAAAAAAACGGGGAGCCGTGAAGCTGAACCGTATTGAACTCAGCATCCGGAATGTCATGGGATATGGTCTCCTCCTCCTGGCCTTTGATCCCATCTACCGAACGGAAGTGATAGTATTTCCTGCCCCTCTCCCAGTGATCGGTATCAAGCCGCTGCTGCAGTTCGGCCAGGGTTTCCATCCTTTTTCACGGTCATTGTTTGAAGATCCGGCTTCTCCTGCAGGTGTAAGAGACTATGAAAGGAGTGATCCTTATAACAGGATCCATTGGAAAGCAACAGCAGCTTCAGCATCACTCAAGACGAAAGTTGTAGAGAAAACAACAGAATACAAATGGGCCTTTATCGTCAATGTTGGGTCAACCTCCTATGGGACCTCCCCTTTTCAGAGTGAGACAATGGAAAACCAGCTCAGTTATTTAACCTTTATGTGCCAGCATGCTTCTTCAGCCGGTATTCCGTATGAAATCTTTATGAATATCCGTGTTCCCGGTGCTGTTGGTTTTCTTAAAGTGGAAAAAGGAGAGGACCGTGCTCATCTGTTAAAAGTACTCGAAACACTTGCCCGTATCAGTGTTTCAAGTGTAACCTTTCCCCTCATTGAGCTGCTTGCAAAATCAGACCGCGAAATTTCAAGCACGGTTCCTGTGGTTATACTGGCAGGCAGCCTTGATGAAGATGACAGGCAAGAGCTGTACTTTCAAAAGTGGCAGAAGCACGGGAGCCCTGTCTATCGGATTATAGAACAAGAAGAAGGGGCTTATCTTTCAAAATGGTCTGCAAGGAGAGCCATCTCATGAAAAACAAAGGGATGCTTCTCACCTTTTCTCTTAATTACTCGTTTGACAGTCTGCTTCTTTATTTAATCGTAATCAGCCTGCTGCCTTTCAGTCTTATCCTGTTTTTAAAGTTTTTTGCTCTTTATATTCTTAGCTGCTTGCCATTTGTTTTGCTTTTTACCTTTTCGAAAAAGATGAGCGTGGGTAAAATCATCCTTCTCAGCCCTATTGCTTTTGGAATTGCTTATCTTTTTGGGCTTGGCGCCGCCTTTTCTTTCCTTCTCGCAGGGATCATAGCCTGGCGAGCATGGGCTAACTGGTCTGAGCCCATTAAGCAAGACATGGAAGTGATCTGGATTGTCTCTTTTGTACTGGCATTCTTTCAGTATATTTTCTTTCCGAACATTCCTGAGGCTTTGCTCCTCATTCCGACAGTACAGCTTGCCTATCTTATCCTGCTTAAAAGCTATCATCGAAATTTGAATGATGGGAAACCTTGTTTTCAGAACACAAAGCAAGGAATATTATCGTTATCGGTTCTGCTATCTTCAGCAGTTGCTGCATACCTTGCTTTCCCTTTCTTTTCCTTCTTGTTCAAAAATTTGATGGGTCTACTACTCTATGCTGTATTTACGATTTTAAGCAAACCTCTATTCTTTCTTTACAGCCTTCTTCCCATTTCTGATGGCGGCAAAAGGAGAGCTGAAGCCTTTGCTGAATCATTTAAAGGAAGCAAAAAAGTGAAAGGACTGCCTCACGTATCACCTTTTCACAACCAATGGATATTGTGGATCATCTGTGCAGTCATCCTGCTCGCCCTCTTAATCTATTTCAGAAGAAGGATTCTATCAACATTGGGTCAGACGATATCCTCACAAAGTATTCAGCCCATTATGCCCGGCGAAAAGCCTGCTCTTAAAAGGCGCCGTTTTTGGAAAACACCGGCCGATGAGGCGAGAAAAGTTTATATCCAATTTGAAAAACGCATGACAAAACTAGGGGGTGGCCGTGCCTATGACGAATCCGTTACTGAATGGCTGCATCGTCTCGATCTGCCGAAAACAGCGATTGAGATCGTATCAACGTCTTATAATAAGGTCCGGTATGGAGGCCTTTCACTTGATTCGGACGAGCTGGATTTCTTTAAAAAAGAAACACGAAGCCTTACAGGAGAGTTCAAGAACCGGAATAGAGAAGAAAGGACTTGATGTTTCCCCCTCGAATAGAATAAAAAAAACATCACATTCAGAAGCGGTTCTGAGTGTGATGTTTTTGCTAATGAATAGCCGGCCGTGTTCAGCCACCTGGATCCATCATAATATATGAAGCAGGCATACCATCCTGCAGCAGCTGTTTCATCCTTTTCATAGAGGGATCAATGTGCTTGAAATAGTTGAGATAAGATGCACATAGATAATTTAATCCTGGCTCATGAAACCAAAATCTATTTATACTAAGCCCTCTTTAATATTTCCTAACCCATATTCAGGATAGACAAAATGATCACAGGCAAACAACTCACCTGTGGTTCCATTGCTGCTGCCTGACCGCACCTTTCTGAAAAAATACAAATGGATGAAGGGATTCCAATCCACGAAGCCAGTGCCCATTCAAAGTTCATGACATATACCGAGCCTACATCATGCTCCACCCACTCATTGAATATTTGAATGAGAAACTCCCCATACATTTCGTTATACCACTGCCAGGCAGTATTCTCTGTTAAATAAAAAAAAGCTAGGCTCAACGCCTAACTCCATCCATGCTATGTTTGAGTTAATATGTCTTTTTTGAGCAAACTGTACATCACTAAATCTTGAAATTCACCATCAACACATTGATAGTCTCTGAGGCACCCTTCTTCGTGAAAACCAAATTTTGATACAAGTATTGCAGAGCCATGGTTGTCGGGATGAATAAGTGCTCCAATCCGGTTTAGTTTCATGTGTTGAAAGGCGAAAGGAAGTATGGAGCCGAGTACTTCTTTCATAACACCTTTGCGCCATTTTCTTTTTCGTATTTCATATCCTATTTCTGTCCTGAACTTCTTTTTTGCCCAGTTGTGGTATCCGCATGTTCCGATCAGCCGGTTTCCTTCCCTTTCCGCAATTCCCCAGCGGATCGTCATCTGATCCCTATAACCTTTTTGAAAGTCACAGATTAAGGATTTGGTTTGCTCTATAGAAGTAAACGGAGCAGTACCCCAAAATTTTACAACCTCAGGATCAGAATATACTTCATGCAGGTCGGCTGCATCCTCTTCTTCAATGTTTCGAAGAATAAAACGCTTTGTTTCTAATTGCGGAAACTCAGAGTAGATCTCTTCCATTCTTTTTAAGTCCCCTTTATGGCAAACAGCTGATTGGAGCAGTATTCAATAATGTCACTCCTGCGGACAATGCCGATAAATACTCCCTGATCATCCACCACAGGAACAAAGTTTTGGGTGGCAATTAAAGACAAGAGATCTTCCATCTCAGCATTAATATAGACGGACTTGATGACCCGGTCTTTTTGGATGCCGGAGATGGAAAAACGATGGCTCGTTTCAAACGTCAGCCCTGGCGTATTTTTAATCGTCCAAAGCAAATCGCCTTCTGTCAGTGTTTCAGAATACCTTCCTTTTTCATCCAGCACAGGAACAGCCGTATATCGATGATGTTCCAGTTTTTCAAGTGCCTGCCTGATCGTTGAGGTAGACTTTAAAAAAGCCACTTCTTCTTTAGGCAAAAGAAAAAAAGCAATGTTCACAGTACCTTCCTCCTCGTTCTATTCGCATTCTTATCTTTCTTTTATCAAGGGTTCAACCGCTAGGCTTTCCCAAAGATAATACGTAATGTAAGTGTTCCATGGCGCCCAGTCTTCAGCCAGCTTTCTTACATCCTCTTCAGTCGGCTGATAGTCAAGATCCCATGCTTTACGCACACCATTTCTTAAACCGATATCAGCTGCCGGAAGAACATTGGTACGCCCCATTGCAAAAATAAGGAGACATTCAATCGTCCAGCGGCCAATTCCCCTGATGGGCAGCAGCGTATTCATTACTTCTTCATCTGTCATGGACCAGAGGGAATCAGTATCTAATGCTCCAGAAGTGATCAACCTTGAAAAATCTATAATATACTCCGCTTTCCTCTGACTGAACTGGAGCTCCCTCAGCTGTTCAACATTCAGTGAAGCCACTTTTTCCGGAGTTGGAAAAACGGAGAACATTTCTCCTTCATGTTCAATGTGTTCACCGGCAAGAACAATCAAACGGTCGATCAAGACACCGGCAAACGTTAGATTCACCTGCTGACCAATTATAATCTTAACCATGGATTCAAAAAGGTCGGGATCGGTAACAAGACGCACACCGAAAAAGTCCGAGATGAGCGGCGTAATCTGTCTATGGTCCGAAAATTGGCTATAGAATTGTTTAATATCAATCTCCGTGGAAAACATGCGTTTTACCATAACAGCCAGCTCATCCTGCTCCCTTGTGGAAAGTCCATCGGGGTGCTCCAGCATAAGCTCCGGATTGTCAATGCTGCCCGCTGCTTTTACCTGAATAAGTATCGGTTTATTTCTAAGGTGAATCATTCTTTTATAGGTTTGATTGTCCATGTCCACATGCACGATATTATTTTTTCCTGCACTGCTCACCCGCCGAAGCATCTTAGAGAAATCAAAGGGTGAGGCTGGCCTAATTACTTTTAACATATTTTCTCCTTTTTACTTCATAGTTTGTAAAAAAACACATAACGATGTATGCGCTCTCATCATCTTTATTATCCCCTCTCATCCTCAAACTTTCCAGTCTAAATTTATGGGCCTTTCCTGAAAAATAAAAAAAGCCGGCATGGGCTGCCAGCTTTATGCATCGCGAGATTTATCCTTTTTTCCTTGCAGGTGCGGATTTTCCTCCAGGCTGTCCACCGTATGTTTATAGGAATATCCCTTTGATATCGCAACAACAAAAATAACAAGGATGAACAAAATGATGATGACAGACATAACAATTGAAATAAGAAGAGTCGACACGTGTACAGCTCCTTTATTTATTATTCCTTATTTTAACATAGGCAAGCAACCTGCTACACTCTGCCTTTATACAGATTGTAATCATCTATACTGTTAAAACAACCCAGTCTGTCACCGATGACCAATCCAAAATCAATATATGCATTGTTTTTGGCGGTTATTATATTTTTATCTTCAACGACCGGCCGGTTGACAGCTCTTCCTGTCAGCCAGTCCTTGGCTCTTCTATGCTCCTCTTCAAGAACAGAGGCCGTAAAATTTTTGTTGATCAATACTCCTGCTTTTCCAGCCAGAAGCACACCCGTGCCTATGGCAGCTATGCGTACACCATCTCTATCAAAGGCTTTGATCAGTCTGATCAGCCGGGGATCAGATTGGCTGCCGGCTTGCGTGCCTCCTGGGATCAGCAGCAAATCATATTCAAGAGGATTAATATTCTTCAGTTTAATAGACGGCTGCATCGTAAGGCCGCATTCACTTGTAACTGCCCCATGAGGCAATGAGAAGGTTAAGACTTCATAAAAGCGGCTGACAATAGACAGCGCCACCATAATCTCTACTTCTCGAAACTGGGGATAGAGATAGACAAGTACTCTCTTTTTTTTCACGCCCTCACCCATTCTTCCTGGTACTATTTGCATACCTATCTTTGTCGAACATTGTTTGTTTTCAATTGTATCAGTACAAAAGGAGGATGTGTATTGGGAAAATCAGTGGTTAACCTATGAAAATATCCAAGTGTTTATCTATACATTTTCCCAATTCGTTCCTTCGATGAATAATATTGGATCACAAAAAAGCAAAGCCTAATTGGGCTTCGCTCAGAGTTACACGATTAGTTTTTCATACCGGCAGATGCAATTCCCTGTACGTAGTATTTTTGAAAGAACACGAAGATGATCAGCAGCGGAATGGTCGCCATTGTAAGAGCAGCCATGACATGGCCATACTTCACAGGAGGCTGATGGAAAAAGAACTGCATGCCGACTTGAAGCGGCCTTACACTCTCATCAGTTGTCGCAATGAGCGGCCACATGAAGTCTCCCCAATGTGTAATAAATGTAAGGAGAGCCACTGTAATAAAAACAGGCTTTGATAGCGGAATGACAATCTGGAAAAAGATTCGAAGCGTAGAAGCACCATCCATTCGTGCAGACTCTTCCAATTCTTTCGGCAAGTTTAAAAAGAACTGCCTAAACATGAAAATATTAAACGCATTTGCAATAAAGGGAACGATCAGCGCCTGGTAAGTATTCAGCCAATCTAACTCATCGATGATTAAATACAAGGGAAGGAGGATACTCTCAAACGGGATTATAATTAACGCGACCACGGCTGCAAACAAAAAGTCCCTTCCTTTAAACTCCATTCTCGCAAACGCATAAGCAGCCAGAGAGTTTACAAACAAACCTAGAAGAACAATAACCGAAACGTACAATGTGCTCGTCAGCAAATATCTGATGAATGGAATCCGTTCAAAGACCCCGGTATAGTTGTCCAATGAAAAAGTATAAGGAACAAAGGCTTTAAATGATTTCAGATCCGCGAAAATCTGCGCTTCCGATTTAAAGGAAGAGACAATCATCCAGATGAGCGGAAATAAAAAAAGAAGTGCCAGCAAAGTAAGGGCGACATACAATCCTATTAATTTAAATAAACGGTTCTTTTTCATAACTCTCCTCCTATTCTGTAGATTCTTTAATAAACTTTCGCTGCAGAATGGAAATGACTAGCACGATCACAAAGAAAAGAATTGCGATGGCTGATGAATAGCCAACATCCCTAAACTTAAAGCCTGTTTCATATACCATATAAACGAGCGTTTTCGTAGAATCCAAAGGGCCTCCCTGCGTCATGACAAAAGGCTGGATAAAGAGTTTGGTAGCAGCAATCATCGTTACAATCGCAATAAATACCAGGATGTTCCGAATGCCGGGAATGGTGATGTTGATGAGCTTTTGCCAAGCGTTCGCCCCATCAATGGATGCTGCTTCATAGAGATGGTCCGGAATTTCCTGAAGGCCTGCAAGAAAGATCATCATCTGATATCCGGCACCCTGCCAAATACTCATAAAAATAATGGAATACATCGCCTGGTCTTTGTCTGTAAGAAACTGAAACGGGCCGAGTCCCACGATATTTAAGATGGAATTCGCCAATCCGTTGTCCGGATTATATATGAATGTCCAGAGGATGGAGACGATAACCATTGAAGTGACAACAGGAGCAAAAAAAGCCATCCTGAAAAATTTGATGCCTCTTACCTTTTGGTTCACTAGAAGGGCCAGTGCCAAAGCGACAAGGGTTTGTACGGGGACAACGATTACGACAAAAAGAGCGGTATTTCCCAAGGATTTTAAAAAGATATCGTCCTCCGCCAGCCGCTTGTAGTTTTCCATTCCTACAAATTTCATCTTTTCAGGGGTCAGCAAATAATAGTTTGTAAAGCTATAGTACAGTGCCAAAATGGCCGGCAGTATGAGAAAGACAAACAGCAGAATCATCGCCGGGCCAACGAACCCATAGCTGGCAAACAAATTCTTTCTTTTCCTTTGCTTCGGGCTTACCGTAGGTAATGGGCGATCGACGTTTGTTTTTTGTGTAGCGGGTTCCATCCTGTTTCTCCTTTCTGCAAAAAAGTACAGGAAAAGGAGTGAATCCATCACTCCTTTTCCGTCTTATTTTTTGAATCGCTCCAGTTCTCTGTCAGTATCCTTCGCTGCTTTATCAAGTTCTTTTTTTACATCCTGCCCCAAGGCAGCCGCTTGAAAAGCTTCAGCAAATTTAGCGGTTAAGACCGGATAGGCAGGTGTTGCCGGACGGGCTTTTGCTGTGTTCAGCACCTGGTCTTTAATGATCTTTTTAGGGAGTTTATCGTATTCAGGCAGCTCTTTAAACGCGGATTCGCGTGCCGGTGGCATTCCGGTTATCTTGGAAATTTCTACAACAGAATCCTTATTGCTCATCCACTTTACAACCTCAGCTGCTTCTTTCGGCTGTTTGGACTGGCTGGACACACCAAATGCCCAAGATCCGGAAGGTGAGGTTTTCTTTTTGCTGTAAGGGAAATAGGTCATTCCCCAATCCAGATTTTTATACTCCTCAAAGCCAGGAATCAGCCACACACCTCCAAGCATCATGGCCGCCTTTCCTTCTTCAAAATCCGTCGGCCCGTTGGAAACGCTCACAACTTTTGACTTAAACAGATCTTTGACATAGTTCATTGCCTCTACCGATTTCGGGCCATTGACATAGCCGTCAGCTTTAGTGCGGTCTTCATTGAGCAAGAGGCCGCCGTTGGACCACACAAATACGGAACCCATGTAAGTGAGCCATTCCCCGACGCCATTATCCATATGCATCGTGAGCCCGCGGACGTTGTTTTTAGTCAGTTTTTTCGAGGCGTCCATGAACTGGTCCCATGTCCATGCCTTGTCTAATGATTCCGGAGCGTTAATCCCCGCTTCTTTCAGCAACTTTTTGTTATAGAAGACCACAATGGATGATTCCATTGCCCCAAGTGCGTATAGTTTGCCGTCATATGTACCTTGCTGGATGATGGATTTGGCAAAATCCTGCTTGTCCTTTTTCGCTACGTAATCATCAATGGGAGCCAGGATCCCTGTTGCTGCATAGTTCCCGACAAAAGGCCCGTCCATATCAAGAACATCCGGCAGCCCGTTCGAGGTTGCAGCAGCATTGATTTTATCTTCATAGGCGTGGCCTGCACCGCTTGGAATGATATCGAGCTTAACATGAATTTTTCCTTTATGAGCTTTATTGAATTCCTCAATACGTTTTTTATAAAAGTCGACTTCTTTCGGCTGTCCCTGATGCGCCCACATTTTCAGCTGCACTTCTCCATTTTTCTCTGTTCCTGACGCTCCTTGGTTGTCATTGGAACAGGCTGACATGGATAAAGCCAATACAAGACAAAAAAGCAGCAACAATCCCTTTTTCATCGGTTTTGCCTCCTCATTTTATAATCGTATTGGTGATTTGAACGGATTTTGCACTTCATCCTCTGCCGGAAGCGAGCGGATGATTTTATCATTTTCCATGACCGTCATACCGTTCGAATCCTTCAATTGACCTGTTACTTTAACTGTTGTGCCGGATGAAACCGGAATGGTTAAAGATTCAAATGATTGGACTGAATCTTTCTCTACCTTTGGAACAGGCAAACATTGCTGATCGACCAGGGTGCCGTCTTCAAGGAATACCTTGTAGGCTATTTCGCAGTTTTCAAATGTAACGTTGTAATCGTTCACGATCCAAGGAGTTACGGTAGCAGTCTTTCCAAGCTCCCCATCCGTAACTTCGCCGTTAAAGGACAGATGCAGCGGTTCAAAAGCTTTAGCCATGGCAAAATAAGCTTTTTTAGGCTGGCGGTAATAGTCGATGATGGACCAATCGATGGACGGTCCTGTATTAACAAAGTGAAACTGAAGAAGCCCGCCTACATGATTGTATTTCTTCCGCCTTAACGCCTCAGTATGCTCCTTGTAGAACTGAACCTGATATTCTTGTGTAATGTCGATAAGTTCTTGAAGGGACTGAGTCATGACCGACCCCAACATCGTCTGATAAATATTGGTCTGAAAGCCCCATGTACGGTAGATCTCCCAGTTAACAGGCCAGAGAGACTCTTGGTTCATAAATTTCTTCAAGGAATCTTCATTTGGAATAGACTGGGTTCCATACTCTGTTACAAACATCGGGTTATAAAACTCAGCATCCTCAATTTTGCCCCAATACCAACCGACCCAGTGCACACTTAAATGCGTACCGATATAGTCTGTAAAGTCATCCAGCGTCTCAAAAAAATGAGGAAGTTCCTCATCGGATACGAGCACCGAATTTTTAATAACGGGCCGCAGACTATCGAGTTCCTTTACGACACGCAAGAGCATATTGTCCAGCTTGTTGTAGTCATGAAAGCGGGATTCGCTGTGGCAGGACCACAAAATGATCGAAGGATGGTTATACAGCATTCTAACGAAACGACGTGAAACATCCTCGGCTCTTTTTATAAAAAGACCCGTAGATTCATAGCCCCATTGAAACGGCAAATCCTGAAAAACCATGATACCCTTTTCGTTGCACAGCTGATAAAACTCTTCCTGTTCGGCATGGGCAAAAAGCCTGGTGGTATTCATGTTGGCATCCAGCATCATTTGGACATCAAGCTGGTAGGATTCCTTTGTCATAAGAGAGAGGAACTGGTCGGACAAATAGTTGTTTCCTTTAATAAACACCCTTGTTCCATTGAGGTAAAAGATCCATTTTTCATCCATTTTAATTTCGCGGATTCCAAATATTTGAATCTTCTTGTCTACCAATACCCCATTTACCCACACTTCAATCACAGCTTTATACAGGTGAGGAAATCCAAGCTCCCATGTCCACCATAATTTGGGGTTGGACAGCTGGTCAGTCATTGAATAGCTGCTCGTACCTGGTCTTTGAAAATAGCTCTGAGACTTCCATCTGTATATTTTCCCTCTGAAATTATGGGGCAAGAATGAAACTTCCACGTCAATTTTGGCTTCCTTGCTGTTATTGTTCTGTATTTCAACATCAAGGTAGATGGTGGCTTTCTTATACTCATCTTTTAGATAAGGAGTCACCTGAATATGCTCAATATGTACCTTGCAGCGTTCTTCAAGATAAACCCCTTTCCATATTCCACCCGGGTTGACAAGAGGATTTGGGTAATGGGCATTCACAGAAGAAGGAACTTCTGGACAATCTGTCAGCCCTTCTTGTTTCACTGGAAGGCAGTCCCAATGGTAAAGGCCTCCCTTGGCAATTTTTTTACGTTCGGGCTTTGTATCCAATTCAGAAGTCACTTTGATTACCAGCGTGTTCTCTCCGCAATATTCCAGAAAATCAGAGACATTAAATTCAAACGCATCAAAGTCTCCTTCATGAGCTCCAAGATACACTCCGTTGAGCCAAACCTCTGAATAATAATCAACAGCATCAAAACAAATGTAGAACATCTTATTTTTCTTTAGTGACGGAGCACGAAAGACAGTTTTATACCACATGACTCCCTGGAAATCCTCATATCCCGCTTTCTGCCAGTGTGCAGGAACATGGATATCCTCCCAAGTTAGTTCTTCTGAATGGTATACAGGCTTGTTTCTAATATTTCCTTCCAGACGGTTATCCTCATCAGGAACACATTTCCATATGCCATTTAAACTTAATTTTTCTCTGCATTCTCTGCTCATGGGTATCACCTGACTTTGCTTTATATAGTTTATAGTTATTATCGCCTTTATGGGACAGAGACATCATTTTTGTTTTCACTATTCTGAACTTTTCCCGGCGATGAATTAACATAAACACCTTTTTATGGATGCTAACATCCTTCAAAATAAAAAAAGGCTGCACATCCTCACACAAACTAAATCCTTAGGGAAGATGTGCTAAGTTAGAGAGACATCACTTATTTCATACCTTTTCCTTTTGTCAGATGGCAGGGGACACCGTGCCCGACCGCGCCCGGTTTAGACATTTTATCTATATAGGCCAATCCCCTCACACATTGAGTTTTGCAGGACAGGCAGGTGGAACTGGTAACCATTTTTAGAGTATGTGCATATTTATTGACCGCCTGATCATACTTAGAGATCTTTTTAGCCTTTTTTTTTGCCATAATTCATCCTCCTCGCCTAACATTCCTCATATGATATGAAGAGGTGAAGAGGTATGCCACAAGACAAAGTAAGAAAAGCGCAAGCGTCCTCGAGGACTTATGCTGAAAACAAGAACCATTTTTTCAGCCCTGGGCGCTGGAGCTAGACATTACATCTATGCAAGCTGAATATTATACTTTTTTACATCACAAAAAAACCGCTTATAAAACTAAGCGGCTTTCATCATTTTTCAATTCGTAACGTAAAGTATTCTGTTCGGCCAGCGTCAAAATATAATCACTGTCCCTTCTATCATAAGAATCCAAAAAGTCCCGCAGCGGCATGTGATATTTGTCCCACACAATATCCATCAGCCAGTTGTGGTTCACCTCAAAGTATTCCCCGTCAAAACGGTTGATTTTGACAGTTTCACCAAAATACATGCCTAACACTCCTTTCAACAGGAAGGTAAACTGCATTAAGGCCAATTCATGATATGATAGATTATACTATAATATTCAGAAAAGTTAAACGATATGACAAAAAAAATAAAAAAAGCCTTCAAACTGAAAAAAAACAGGCAGAATGAGTCTGCCTGTTTCGTACTTATATCTTTTTAGCGCCAAGGAATTTCGGTGCCCAGTAAGGATTTTGCATTGAAGCAATGCTTACTCCTTTTGAAGATGAACTGTGAATAAACTTATGGTCTCCGATGTATATTCCAGCATGGGAAGCACCATGTTTATACGTTTGGAAAAATACAACATCTCCAGCTTTTGGAGTACTGACAGATGTACCTTTTAAATAGATTCCGGAAACTGTTCTTGGCAAGTCAATTCCAGCCGATTTATCAAAAACATAGTTGATATAGCCGCTGCAATCGAACCCTTTAGGTGTTGTTCCGCCCCAGCGGTAAGGAACACCCATGTATCTTTTTGCCGTACTGATCAAACCTGATGAACTGTATGAAGTGCTTTTAACAGCTGTTTTAACCCCTAGTGCTTTGAACGTGCTTTTTCCAGCTACGCCATCTGCTTTAAGTTTTTTTGCCTTTTGAAACTTTTTTACAGCTGATTTCGTATATGTACCATAGTAAGTAGTCGTCTTTTTGTATGTGAAATATCCTTTTTTCTTAAGGACAGTTTGTAATTGCTGCACATCTTTACTGGTCATACCTTGTTTTAAAGTGTGATCGCCAAGCGCTGCTTTCCCTACGATCGGGTTCAAAGCCATCATTCCTAATAGTGCCGCTGCCGCTACCAATTTTTTCAAAGCATGTATCCCCCTAAAATCTGTATTACCAATGTTGGTATTTGTTTCCTTGCTAACTTAATTAGATTCTACCAACAAAATATGACACGAACATTTTAGGGAGATTACAGATATATTACAAATTAATAGAATTCCCGATTTTTTATGACATTAAACCTAATGAATTCCATATTTTCTGTCAAATTAAGCTAAATTCAGTAAAATAAATTGTAACAATCTGACTACCCAATCTTCGTTAACAGGACTTAATACCTAGTGTCAAAAGACCTTTATGTGCGGATTTGTCCTTTGAATGATGTTCTTTCCTTCAATTTTTAGGGAAGTATAATGCAGAGAAGGCAAATCGTTAAATAATTTGTCACTAAAAAAAGGATGCCTCTAGCCCTTCATTACGTTATGATAAGCTAGTGTATGACTATTTTTTGGTATAAATATTACATAGCCATTAACAAGAACCATCCCAACTCTAGCAAACAATATGGTATAATATGGTAGTTGTTAAATATGATTGTTATGTATTTGAAGGGGCAGTGACTATTGAGTAAATTAAAATCCCATATTCTTCCTTTGCTATTGATGCTCTCTATTCCTCTTCTGCATAATTTTTATGAATTACTGAATAACGGAGATCGGGGAGCAAGGAGTCTTATTACATCATTTGACCAGCATATTCCTTTTATTGAAGCCTTTATTATTCCGTATGTTTTTTGGTACCTTTTCATTTTTGGCATGTTGTTTTACTTTTTTATCTATGACAGATCCTTATATTTCAAGACGCTGTTGAGCTTAACGATCGGGATGGTGATCTGTTATGTCATTTACTATTTCTTTCAGACAACGGTTCCAAGACCTGCCATAGAGGGCAGCGGTGTTCTCACAAATGTTATCCGTTACATTTACTCAGCTGATGAACCTTTTAATTGCTTTCCAAGTATTCATGTCCTGAGCAGTTATTTAATGGTCATTGCAATAAGATACTGCAAAACAAAAACACCAGTACGAATTTTCGCTGTCAACATTGCAGGATACTTGATTATTCTTTCCACACTCTTCATTAAACAGCACGTAGTTCTAGATGCTTTTGCCGGAATCCTTCTCGGTAATATCCTGTTTAATACAATTTATTATTTTAAACCTATGTTGTCCTACGCCACGAATAAACGATATTCAAAGAACAAAAAAGCAGCCGAACCCCGATAGTTGGGCAGGCTGCTTTTTTATTATGCGTCCTCTCCTTTATTAGAAGCATTTCCGTGTGTCTCCATTATCTCGTCAACCGATTGCATTCTGCTGTCTTCATACTTCCCTTCACCCTTCCTGACGAAAGAAGGTTCACCTATTTCATAATCATCTGTTTTCCCGTCCTCATCAGCCTTTTCTTGTGCCTGGACCGTCCGTTTTGCATAAGGAAGGGCTTTTAACCTTTCGTAAGGAATCTCCTCTCCCGTGTCCACGCATTTTCCGTAGGTGCCTTCTTCAATGCGCTGGAGCGCCTCGTTAATGTCTTCAAGAATTTCCTCTTGATTTTCATCAAGCGCCATTGCCATTTCGCGGTCATATAACTCACTCCCCATATCACCAAAGTGGTTATCATATGAGCTGATCTCCCCGGTAGACTCTTGCAGGCTTTCATCTTTCTCCCTCAGCTCATGCTGTGCTTCTAGTTGTTTTTTCATCTTTAGCAGATTTTGTTCTAATTCGTTGATTTGTTGTTTAGATAAGCTCATGCTGTTCCTCCTCATACACTATTGTGGTTAGTATTTACCCTATTTCTAATGAAATAACACTCACAAACCTCTTTGGACAGACATAATCTTTTTTTTAAAAAATAAAAATAGTGTTGGAAGGAGTTGATTGCCTATGGTGGAAGATTACAATAATCAGGAGCAGACGGATGAAAGAAACTGGGCACAGATGCACAATCTTTGTAAGCAGCACTTGTATTTTCATGTGATTATTACCATGCATGATGGCAAGAAAACGGAAGGGATCATTACAAATGTGGATGGCCAGAATCTCCATATGATGGTTCCTCAGGACATTCAGCAGCCGCAACAGGGCGGGCAAGGGAGCCAGCAAGGAATGCAAGGCCATCAGGGCATGCAGGGAACACAAGGAATGCAAGTGCAACAAGGAATGCAGGGGCAGCAGGGGGCTATGGGAAGAGAGGAAAATGAAGAAAATCGTGTATTTTTTGGCCGGCCATGGTTTGGAAGAAGGTTTTTTCCAGGGATATTTCCCCTTGCCGCTATAGCTGCACTCTCTCTATATCCTTATTACTATCCGTATCCTTATTACCCTTATCCTTATTATTGATGACCAGCTGGTTCTCCAGCTGGTTTTCCATTGGGTGCTTCTTTCTTGTTTTCCATTTCCTCAATTGCCTCTTCTTCCTCTTTCAGAACCCCCTCATCTAGTTCTTCTTTGTAAGCATATGACAACAGCAGGGATACAAGTATACCGCCGCCGATTAGATTGCCGATACTTGCTGGAACCAGATTAAGCAGAATAAACTTATACCAGCTGATATCAAAGCCTTCAATGACGGATATACTGAAATAGCCCATGTTGGCCACAGCGTGCTGAAAGTTTCCGGCTTCGAAAATGATAACAGGCAGAGCAATACCGAGAATCTTGCCAACCACATCTCTTGCGGCGGTAGCAAGAACCGCTGCTGCTCCGATTAGCCAGTTTGCCAAAATACCTGAAAAAAGAACCTGAAACCAGCCCCAAGTTCCTCTATGTGTAAATTCCATTTTCTTTTCTACGAATGTGAGCAGGTAATCATAGAATTCATCGTGCAGCGAGCCTGAAAGGTTTAAAAGAAAACCGACAAATAGAGCGCCCACAAAATTTCCAGTGTAACAGATAAGCCAAAAGGACAGCAGTTTTTTGCTGATCCAAAACTTGCTCTGCATGATATAACTGGGCAAGAGTATGTTTACTTCCGTAAATAATATGGAACCTGATAAAAAGACCATCGCGTAGCCAATCATAAATCCGATACCAGCCATTAAATTCACAATGCCGGCCGATTCAATGTCCATTGTCAATAATACTGAACCTAGAGCTCCAAAAGCGATAAAAGCTCCTGCCAGACTGGATAGAATTAATTGTGCCAAATAAGTGGTTTGTATGGATTCTTTTCCTTTTCTAATAAACGTTTCAACGATTTGGGCAGGGAAATAATATTGTCGCTCAGGATATTTTTGGGGAGTTTTAGGATGCGCGTTTTTCTGTTCGGATTTATTATTCATTTGGGACCTCCATTTCCTGTAACTTAGTTTCCCTTCAAGTCCTCCTCGTCAAACAGCGTCTTATTTAAAATACAAAAATAAGACGCTGTTTATGTAAATTAACATAAACTTGCGCCTTATTTAAAATACTTGCTATTCACTTGTTGATTTTCCTTTCTTTACTTAGAACACATGCCTTGCATCACTTGCAGACTTGCATCTTTCAGTTTATTTTCTCCTTTTTGGCTTCCCACATGCCACATGATGCGAAAATAGTTTTCACGGACTATTTCCTAATGCGCCATGATCCTAGCATGCTTCGCTAACTTTTGTCATCGGAACCACGTCCTCTGAAGTTTTAATGTTTCCATTTTTGGTTTCCCACATGTCCACATATCTCAAAACCAGTTTTCACGGGCTGATTTTTTAGTGGATATGATTTTGACATGCTTCGCTAACTTTTTTCATTGGAATCACGCCTTTAAAAAGGATGTATGGATAAATGTTGCTTGGCAGATTCGGAAGACCCGCATACTGTGCCTGTTAAATAGTTTAACTATTTGTATAGGCCTGTTTAGCATGCTTCGCTAACATTCTTCATTGGAATCTACTCCCTTCTTTTGTTTCGTTTATAATACTCTATGTGAAGATAAATTAAAATATTCAGAATAATCTATTTTGTCTGATTTTAAGCGTTTTTGCTTGCTTCTGCCTTTTAGAACAGGTTTTTTTATAGAATTCCTGCTTTTTTCTCAAAATTCAACAAAAACAATATAAAATCTTCATAAAATAAGCAAAATCTTTTCTTTTCTCCACAGCAACAAGCTTAGTCATGGCTCGCATGATGTATGGCCTGTTTAAGCAGATCAATGACATGTTCATCGTCCATGGAATAAAACAGGGTGGTCCCTGAACGGCGAAACTTTACAAGACGCAAGTTCTTTAAAAATCTTAATTGATGGGAAACCGTAGATTGCAAAAGAGACAAAGCCTCTGTTATTTCATTCACACTGCATTCTTTTTGAGAAAGCAGATGCAGAATCCGTATCCTGGTAGGGTCAGAAAGCGCTTTGAACGTCTGTGAGACAATAAACAGCGTTTCTTCATCTAACTGAACGTATTCTTCATTATTATAGTCAGGTTTTGAATCCATCAAAATCCCCCCTTTACACTCATGTATTCGATCATACCCAATGAAAGCTGAATTGGTTAAAAGATTGAAAACGAACGTATAAAAGAAATGCCGCCGAAGCTGTAGGCTACGGTAATCCTTTTTAAAGGCACCTCGTAAAAAATACGTATATACTTTTCTTCCCCCGAATGAATTGTCTGCTTTTTTAACGGTATAAATTTATCAGTTGCCAGAAAAGAAGCTTCGGCAGGAACCTCATTGTTATTCACATACAAGGCATCTACCTTCAATGAAAGCCAGCCTTCGTTCTTTACTTCAATCCATGTTTCATTGGCTGATTTCTTATGTCCACCCAACACGGAAAGCGGAGGATTCAGGCTTATAAAAAAATAGATGGCTGCCATGGTCATGACTACTATGGCAATCAGCTTGTTTTGATATTTCTTTTTCATATTTCACCACCCGGCTGCTTAGGTTGCCTGCTGTTATTCTCTCTCTATTCTCCCCTCTGTATCATTAACCAACATTTTTTATGACAGCTGCTTAGACAGGGCAGCGGAGTGGAAACAATAGAAAGGAAGGAAAACATATGCAAAATAGTAAGAAATTTTTTGTTTCTCTGCTATGCTTTATGTAATTAGTATTTGAAAGGATGGTCTTGTGAGAAAAAAAGGTCTGTCTCTCATCACAGCTCTTTCCATCTTATCAGCTTTTTTATGGCTTGCGGGACTTGCCTGGGTCATACAGGACCAGTTTTTTTCAGCTGGCGGCCAGCGGATGGATACCGTTAAACCAGACAGCGGTAAAACTACCAGCGATTCAGCGGATGGAATGGGCAGGAACTTACGCATTGCAGCATTAGGCGATTCCTTGACAAGGGGCACTGGCGACCCTGACGGCAAGGGCTACATCGGTTACTTGAAAGAAGAATTAGCAAAGAAAACAAAAAAAGAGATTGAGCTTTCCAATTCCGCTATAAAAGGGCAAACCTCAAAAGAGCTTCTTGACCAGATCAGCCAGCAGCAGATCAAACGCCAGATTAAAAACGCTGATGTCATCCTGCTTACAATTGGAGGCAACGATTTATTCCGCGGCGGACAAGCTCTTCAGCAGCTAAATTCACAGAGCATCAATAAAACAGAGGAAGCTTACCTTAACAACCTGAAAGAACTATACAAGGAAATTCGTTCGCTAAACAAGACTGGGACCATCTATCATGTAGGGCTCTACAACCCATTCAGCGATATGGAGGACTCCAAGAAAACGTCAAGCATCGTCCGGAAATGGAACTTTGATTCCGCTAACGCTGCGGCTGCTTATCCCAATATTATTTATGTCCCCACCTTTGATCTTTTTGAACTTAATGTGAATGACTATCTTTTCAGTGACCATTTTCATCCGAATAAAGAAGGCTATCAATTAATCGGAGAGCGCACTGCTTCCCTCATTCATTTCAGCGAGGAGGAAAAGAAATGAGCGAATCACCTGCCCTTTCCGTTAGCAACCTTCGGAAAACCATCGGCAAAAAAGAAATTATCAAAGGACTTTCCTTTGAATTATATCCCGGTGAAGTCTTTGGCTTTCTTGGACCGAACGGGGCCGGAAAAACAACTACGATCCGTATGCTTGTCGGGCTGATCAAGCCCACATCAGGATCGATTTATATCGGTGGAAAGAACGTTCAGACCCAGTTCGGGGAAGCGATGAAAGACTTGGGCTGCATTGTTGAAAACCCTGAGCTTTATCCTTATTTAACAGGCTGGGAAAATCTTGAACATTTTGCCCGTATGGATTCCTCCATCCACGAGAGCCGGCTTCAAGAAGTCGTCGAACTCGTAGATATGGGCAAAAGGATAAATGATAGAGTGAGTACCTATTCTTTGGGTATGAGGCAGCGTCTCGGAATTGCCCAAGCCCTGCTTGGCAACCCAAAACTGCTTATACTTGATGAACCGACCAACGGGCTTGATCCTGCTGGAATCCGTGAAATGAGAGAGTTCATCCGCTTCCTGGCTGAAAAGGAGAAATTATGCGTGATGGTTTCCTCCCACCTGCTTAGCGAAATTCAACTGATGTGTGACCGTGTAGCCATAATCTCGAAAGGCAGCATCATCAGGATCGACACAGTAGAATCATTACTGGCTGAACAGGAACGGGTTGTATGGAGTGCAGTACCGCTGGATAAAGCGAAGCTTCTGCTTGAAGAAGTTACAACTGTGACAGAATCAGACGGCAGGCTTATCACCTTATACGATGAGAATCAAATAGGAAACTGGAACAGGATACTTGTTAACGCCGGGATTGAAGTAAAAGAAATGAAAACGAAACTCCCTGCCCTTGAAGATCTTTTCTTAGAACTTACAGGAGGAGAGCATATTGACTAAACTTGTTCATAATGAATTGCTGAAGCTGTTCAGAAAAAAGCGGCTGTTTGTCATCATCCTGATTATTGCTGCCCTCGTCCCCCTTTTTACTTATGCTCAATACCAGCAGGCAAAGACCACTCAGGAGAAGCTTGGGAATGCAGATTGGCGTACGAAGCTCCAGCAGGAGATTGTTGACACACAGAACCGTCTAAGTTCAAGCCGGCTACAGGATGACTGGAGAAAATATTTAAAAATTCGTTTGGCCCAGCAGCAATATTATCTCGATCATGATGTTAATCCCCAGGCTCCAGGTGCTCCAACGTTCATGAGAGTTTTCGTTGAAAATTCAATCACTCTGCTTCTTCCGCTTCTTGTTATGGTGGCTGCAGCAGATCTTGTTTCCTCTGAAGCAAGCGGGGGAACCATCAAGCTCCTTCTCACCCGGCCGGTGAAACGGTGGAAAATTTTACTGAGCAAATATATAGCGCTCCTATTATCAGTATCGCTTATTGTAACAGCAGTGGCCTTTCTTTCTTACACTATATCAGGTTTAGTCTTTGGCTATGGAGGATGGGACATGCCTCTTTTGACCGGATTCAGTCCAAAGGGTGAAGAACTGCTGACAAACAACGTTCATCTCATTCCTCAATGGCAATATGTTTTGATGGAATTCGGTCTGGTATGGTATGTATGCTTTGTTGTTGGAACATTAACCTTTATGCTTTCTGTACTGCTGAGGAGTACTGCTGCAGTTATGGGAATCATGCTGGCGGCATTGATCGCCGGTGCTATTCTTTCCAATATGGTATCTTCATGGGAAAGCGCTAAATATCTATTCATGGTGAATTTAGCCCTGACTAATTATATCAGCGGCATGGCTACTCCGATTGAAGGAATGTCCCTCGGCTTTTCGTTAAGTGTACTATTGGCTTGGGCTGCAGGCGGCCTCATAGTCGCCTTCGCTGTCTTTACGAAAAGGGATGTATATTAAGATACGGGTGCCTGGCACCAGAAATAACAAAAAAAGCTGGAGCAGATAGTATCTGCTTCAGCTTTTTTATAGACTTAAACTCCGCGTTCTTGTGTATTCTTTTGGTTGGCGCCAGAACGTTTTTTCGCTAATCCAATTAGAACGACAGCGGCAATGATAAGAATTTCAAATCCATATTTAATGAACGGATTGCTGAAATATTCTTTGAGGAACGGTTCCCCAACAATCATTTTAGCAGCAGTCCAAGCCAGGATTCCTGCACCGATCGTAATAATAAACGGAAACTTGTTGATGAGTTTCAAGAACAGTGTACTTCCCCATACAACGATAGGAACAGAAATAAGTAATCCAAGGACTACCAGCAGGAAATCACCATGAGCAGCTCCTGCTACTGCAAGTACGTTATCGAGACCCATTACTGCATCTGCGATAATGATGGTTCTGATCGCCGCCCAGATGCTATCCTGAGCTTTAATATCATGATCCTTGTCTTCCGTCATAAGCTTATAGGCGATGTAAATCAGGATTAGTCCTCCTGAAAGGAGCAATCCTGGCACTTTAAGCAGCCAGACGACCGCCATCGTAGCCAGCGCACGAATAATCACCGCCCCAACCGTTCCCCAGATGATTACCTTTTTTTGCTGCTCTTTTTTCAAGTTTCTTGCTGCAAGTCCTATCACAATCGCATTGTCGCCTGCTAGCACCAGATCGATAATGACGATGGATAAGAGAGCAGAAAAGAATTCTGCCGTAAAAAAATCCATTAGTTAATTTCCTCCTCAACATCTTGCTGTAAAAATGAAACATTATGATAGCGTTTGATCCTTTACTTCCCCATATCATTTCTTAAAAAGCTTGGAGCATGCAAGAAAAATTGCTTTGTCTTAAGTTATACGGATAACAAGGAAGAAGGTTTCAATCATTTTGAAATTTATATCATGAAAGCAGTCTCTATTGCTTTTACAAGGGGAATACTGGATGTAACGGCTAAAAAGGAGTTAGTTATGATCGTATTTTTAAAAGAACTTAAACTTCGTTTTTTTGAAGACAAAGTGTTTGATCTTTCTGCACAGCTTGCTTACTATTTCTTGGTGTCACTCTTTCCTTTTTCATTTTTAATCTTCACCATTTTAGGGTTCCTTCCCATTTCATCCGGTTCAGTGCTTGAGATTATTCGCCCGTTCGCTCCAGTACAGGCCTTTAACTTGCTGGAATATAATTTGATTTCCGTTCTTGATCAGAACAGGAGCGATATTTTCTCTATCAGTATTGTTATCACCATCTGGCTGTCTTCCATCGGAATTCTTGCCATTATCCGTGTGTTTAACCAAGCGTATCACGTGATCGAGAACCGGCCTTTCATCCGGGAACTCTTTCTTGGCATCTTATTGACTTTAGGTCTCGTATTTGCCATCGTCTCTACCTTGCTATTGCCTGTATTCGGCAATTCGGTCGGTACTTTTCTGGCGAACAGGCTTGGCTATGGCCATCCGGCATTCCACCTATGGAATACGACCCGCTGGACGTTGAGCTTCGGTATTCTGATGGTGATGTTTGTTTCACTGTACCTGATTGCTCCGAATATTCGCTTGAAGCTGAAACAGGTCTTGCCCGGAGCCTTCTTCTCTACGATTGGATGGCAGCTGATCTCCATTGGCTTTTCCTATTATGTAACACTTTTCGATTACCGGCAGATCTACGGTAATCTTGGCGCATTGCTCACCCTTATGATCTGGTTCTATCTCTCTGCGATGATTCTGATTATTGGCGGACAAATCAACGCTGCCTTGCTGACAATTCATAAGAGAAAAGCAGAACAGATATAATTTTCTGTCGAAAGGCTAGAACAGGATTGACTTTTTCACCGTTCCATATAATGATTTAAGATATAGATTAAAGTTACTTTACATAGAGGATGATGGCCTGAAATGTCGTTAAAGAATTTAATTATTATTGGGTTAGTGCTGGCTGTGGTTATTTTTCTGATCCCTTACAGCATTCCTTTAATATTAGCCCTTGTAACCGCTCTTGTGCTGGAGCCTGCAATTAAGCTTTTCATAAAGAATTTTAAAATGAAACGGTTATTGTCTGTTACAGTCGTGTTTATTTTATTTCTAGCAGGATTTGGACTTCTCTCCTATTGGCTGACTACAACATTGGTGGTTCAGACGATTGAATTCCTGTCACTTGTTCCTTCTTATGCTGTAAAAGTGTTCGGCCTTATTGAAAAAGATTTATATAAAGCAGAAAAACTTTATGCTTCACTTCCTCCTGAAGTTATTTCAACGATACAGAATGCCTTGATGGGCTTTAAGACGTTTGCTGGAAGTTTCGCGACCAAGCTGACGAATGGAATCATAGCGGTTATTGCTTCCATCCCTCAGCTGTTGATCTATCTCATCATTTATCTGGTCGCTGTGTTTTTGATTTCTCTTGATTTACCCCGGCTCTTCGCCAATTTTCTCAATCTGTTTACAACATCTGCAAGAGAAAAGGTCGAACTCGTTTTCACACAGCTTTCCAGAGCGACTGTAGGCTTCATCCGGGCTCAAATTATCCTTAGCTTTATCACGTACGTACTTGCCTTGATCGGCCTTTTAATCCTGGATGTGAAATATGCTGTACTTATCGCACTGTTTATCGTATTGGTTGATATTCTTCCTATATTAGGGACAGGGTCGTTTATTGTTCCTTGGGCCGTCTATAACTTTGTGGTCAGCAACGATTTCCTGGCCATCGGTCTATTGATTATGTTTGCTGTACTGACAGTCATCCGGCGGATCATTGAACCCAAAATCCTTGGATCAAGCCTCGGCATTTCAGCATTGGCAGCATTGATCAGCCTTTATCTCGGCTTTCAGCTCCTGGGATTCGTCGGTCTGATCGTCGGCCCTGCACTTGTCATCATCTATGAAGCTCTACGGAGTGCTGGATTTGTTAAAATTAAAATCGATTTTTAAATCTCATCTTAAAACAGGTCCTATCATTCAGGACAAAAGTACAAACTTTGGTTTGTACTTTTTTTATTTGTAGGTTAGAAATCCTATCATTTATGGGAATTATAGAACTAGATACAGAAAAAGGGACACGGGCAACGAATAACTATGTTTGCATGTCTTGTAGATGTTGGAGGAAATATGGCAACTGATGTAAAAGAACGCGACTATTATTTTGATAATGCAAGATTTATTTTAATCTTATTGGTGGTGCTGGGTCATTTCATCTCCCCCATCAAAAGCCAAAATGACTTGCTCTATACCCTTTATAACTTTATATATACGTTTCATATGCCAGCCTTTATCCTTATATCCGGCTTCTTTACAAAGGGTGTATTCAAGGATGGCTATTTGTCCAAGATTTTCAGAAAAGTTCTTGTTCCCTATGTTGTCTTTCAATTAATCTATTCATTCTTTTACTATGACTTATATGATAAAAGTGAAATGAAGCTTAATTTTTTCGACCCACATTGGACGATGTGGTTTTTGTTAAGCCTAGTATTCTGGAACATCCTATTAAAGGTATTTGTAAAAATAAAGTATCCTTTAATCCTTGCGATCGGAATTGGAGTTGCTGTCGGTTATATTACAGAGATAGGAACATATTTAAGTTTATTGAGAACCTTTGTATTTTTTCCAGTGTTTCTGCTAGGTCATTATTTGACAAAAAGGGATTTCAAACAGATTTTAAAACCATCAATCCGGATCGCTTCCGGTATATTCATGGTCTTAATGTTCCTGGCTTATCATTTTTTCATCCCAGACCATGCCAAAGACTGGCTTTTATCTTCTTCATCCTATGCGGAAATTCTCGGGCATAACGAATGGTACGGAGGATTTATCAGGCTTGGTCTCTATGCTGTTATGTTTCTTGCCACATTCAGTTTTTTGGCGATCATTCCAAAGCGAAGATTCTTTTTTACGGAATTTGGCGAAAGAACGTTATATATTTATTTACTGCATGGTTTCGTATTAAAATACTTATTTACAACAGATTTGTTCTCCTCCATAGAGAAGAACAACTATTATGTGATGCTTCTCGTTCTGGCCGTTATGATTACAATGTTCCTTGCCAGCAAGCCGGTCATAGCCCTCGCCCAGCCGCTCATTGAACTGCGCTGGACCAAGCTGAACCGTATGCTCAAAAAGGATGAGTGATATTAAAAAACCATCTCGGATTAAATTTCGAGATGGTTTTCGTGTTATTTTGATGTTTGAAATAATAAAAACTGAAGAATAAGATAGGCAGCTAGGCGGCTGGTCATGTCTCTAAAATCAATAGCTGGATCAATCTCCACTAGATCCATGCCTTTTACGATTGGGAGGGTTGAAAGGAACTGAATGCCCCTGATGAGTTCTTCACTGTGCATGCCGCCAGGGCCGATGGCAGGACATCCTGGTGCGAAAGCCTGGTCAAGAACATCCATGTCTACTGAAACATAAACAGCAGATACCGACGATTTAAGCTGTTGAATGCTTTCTTCCAATATAGGAATGATACCACGGCTGTTTACTTCGCTCATCGGATAAACAGTGACACCTTTCTCTTTAGCATAGTCACTATAGGTCTTTCCATTGGAAAAATCACGCAATCCTATCTGGATAAGGTGCTCTCCTTTGATCTTATTCCGTTCGATCAGGTTTCGAAAGGGAGTCCCGTTTGAAGGGCCGCCATCTTCGAGATTACGCAGGTCGTGATGGGCGTCAAACTGGATAATTCCAACCGAACCATAAATGTTGGAGAAGGCTGCGATGCTGCTGGCGCTGATTGAATGGTCTCCCCCGAGTACGACTGGAATCATACCGGGATTGTGCTTCAGTACTCCTTCCAATGCATGTTCGAATCTGGATTGCGTTTCCTTGAGATCTGTCACATGAGGCATGATGTCACCCAAGTCGGTAATGACTGATGATTGCAGATCGATGTCCTTTTCAATGCTGTATGTCGTAAACGAATTCAGCATTTTCCTGATCACTTCCGGTGCCGCCGAAGCTCCTGAATGGGAAATCGAGGTTTTGGATAACGGCATCCCGATTAGCCCTATGCCGCTCACCTTCTCTCCGTTCCAGTCCACGAGCATTTCTCCTGCTTTTTTAATCCCCCGGTCAATGAACTTTGGTTTTCCAGAAGGCTTTAAATGTTCGATGTCATGCATAAGCAAGCTTCCTTTCTCCTGCCTTCTTTCCTTTTTTCCACACAGTATTCACGTGATTCACACCGTAATGATAAGGCAGATAGTGATAATTGGGGGCATCCCAAAGAACGAGGTCGGCCCACCTTCCCGTTTCAATGGCTCCAGCTTCACTCCCTCTGCCAATGGCATACGCAGCATTGACTGTGACGGCATTCCAAATTTCTTCAGGCTTCATTTTTAGTCTTAATGCCGCCAGGTTCATAATAAACTGAAGATTTTCGGTTGGAGAACTTCCCGGATTGAAATCTGTGGACAATGCAACTGCTCCGCCTGCCTCAATGATGCTTCTTGCTGGTGCATAGCTGTCTTTTCCAAGGTAGAACGTTGTGCCTGGGAGGAGAACAGCAATGGTTTCCGAAGTTCCAAGCAACCGTATTCCTTCTTCTGAAACACCTACGAGGTGATCGGCGGTAATGGCCCCGATCCCGCATGCCATCTCTGTCCCGCCTAGTGGATCGATTTCATCAGCATGAATTTTCACGTTAAATCCAAGGTCTTTTGCTCGCTCAAGAAACCTTCGTGATTGTTCAACTGTAAATACGCCTGTTTCGCAGAAGATATCCACAAAGTCAGCCAGTCCCTGTTCTTTAATGTAAGGAAGCACATCCAACATGCTCTCCAAAAATCCTTCTGGTTTCCCCTTATACTCAGCTGGTACAGCATGAGCTCCGAGGAATGTAGAAACAAGGTCCATATCATGAGCCTCATTCAATCGTTTGGCCACCCTCAGCTGTTTTATTTCTGTTTCACGATCCAGACCATATCCGCTTTTGGCCTCCATTGTCGTTACACCCAAACTTAGGCTGCGATCTAGATGAAACAATCCTTTTTGAAAGAGTTCTTCCTCACTCGTATCCTTTGTTGCTTTTACGGTAGATAAGATTCCGCCCCCTCGTGCGAGAATCTCTAAGTAAGATACGCCCTGCTGTTTCAAGGTCATTTCATGTTCTCGTGATCCGCCAAATACAAGATGTGTATGTGGATCAACAAGGCCCGGGGATACAATTTTTCCTTTACAATCAATGATTTCTTTGGCCTCTAAGCCCTTCGCTTCCTCTGTTGTGCCTATAAATGCAATCTTTCCATCCTTTATACCGAGTGCACCGTTTTTGATCACAGGAAGTGTGCTCATATCCTTGCCTCGTTTTGGTCCATGCGATCCATGAATAGCCAGAAGCTGATCAATGGAGGTCAACAATGTATCCAGCATTTTAACCCTCCTATTCTTCCATCATCGGGATTTGAACTCCCTTTTCCTTGGCTGTTTTCTTTGCCAGGTCATATCCTGCATCAGCATGGCGTACAACACCCATGCCAGGATCCGAAGTCAGCACCCGCTCCAGTCTTCTCGCTGCATCATCTGTTCCATCTGCAACGATCACCATACCGCTGTGGAGTGAATAGCCCATTCCGACACCTCCGCCGTGATGCAGGGATACCCAGCTCGCCCCATTTACGGAATTGATGAGAGCATTCAGTATCGGCCAGTCTGCTACAGCGTCACTGCCGTCCAGCATGCTTTCGGTTTCTCTGTTTGGAGAGGCTACAGAACCGCAGTCCAAATGGTCACGTCCAATCACAATCGGAGCCGAAAGTTCTCCTTTGGCGACCATTTCATTGATGATACGGCCGAATTTCGCCCGTTCACCATATCCGAGCCAGCAAATTCTCGAAGGAAGTCCTTGGAACTGGACTTTTTCCCTCGCCATTTTAATCCAATTGCATAAGTGTTCATTATCGGCAAATTCTCTTAGAATGACTTCGTCTGTTTTATAAATATCCTCAGGATCGCCCGAAAGAGCTACCCATCTGAAAGGCCCTTTCCCTTCACAAAATAGAGGACGGATAAAGGCCGGAACAAAACCAGGGAACTGGAATGCATCTTTTACGCCCTCATCAAAGGCGACCTGGCGGATGTTGTTGCCATAATCAAACGCCACCGCACCCTTTGCCTGCAGGTCAAGAATCGCCTGTACGTGTACGGCCATGCTTTCCTTTGCCTTTCGGATATACGTATCTGGATTTTCCGTCCGCATTTTTTCCCCTTCTTCCATCGACATTCCAGCAGGAAGATATCCATTTAGCGGATCATGAGCGGAAGTCTGGTCAGTAACAAGATGCGGTATTTCATTTCTTTCTGCCAACTGAGGCAATAGCTCAGCAGCATTTCCCAGCAAGCCGATGGACAGAGGCTTCTCTTGAGCCATGGCTTCCTTTGCCAGCGATAATGCCTCATTCAAATCCTTGGCAAGCACGTCACAATATTTAGTATCGATTCTTCGCTGGATGCGAGAAAGATCGCACTCAATCGCGATCACAACCCCTCCGTTCATCGTAACTGCCAGCGGCTGTGCTCCTCCCATGCCTCCAAGGCCCGCCGTAACGGTTAACGTTCCTTTAAGAGATTGGTTAAAATGCTTGCGTGCCGCTTCAGCAAACGTTTCAAAGGTTCCTTGCAAAATTCCCTGTGTACCGATATAAATCCAGCTTCCAGCCGTCATCTGGCCGTACATCATGAGCCCCCGTTTTTCTAAATCACGGAACGTCTCCCAATTGGCCCAGGCTGGTACAAGGTTTGAGTTTGCAAGTAAAACTCTCGGTGCGTCTGGATGAGACTTAAATACTGCTACAGGTTTACCGGATTGGATCAGGAGGGTTTCATCGCTCTCCAGTTTCTTAAGGGATTCCACAATTTTTTCATAGCTCTCCCAGTTTCTCGCCGCTTTCCCGATTCCTCCATAAACAACAAGCTCTTCCGGTTTTTCAGCAACTTCTGCATCAAGGTTATTCATCAGCATCCTCAGCGCTGCTTCTTGAACCCATCCTTTCGTGTTTAATTTGTTTCCGCGCGGAGCCGAAATTTTTTGAATGGTATTTGACATGGTTATTTCCTCCTCTTAGCATTGCATTTCTTTTGAATTTTCGTTTGGGTGTTCTAGAAGTCCGTCCCATCGAACTTCTTTCAGCCAAGCATTCATTCGTTCGATATCCGTGGCAAAAATTCTGTCAGACGTAATAGGAGGACAAACGGCAGAAGCCTGGTCATAGATATTGCGGGTTGCGGGTGCAAGGAGATCTATCCCTCTATAATAGACGGCTTGAAGAGCGCAGATCATTTCAATAGCAAATACTCTTCTTACATTGCCGATAATCTGGTAGGCATGCCGTGCCCCGATGGTCCCCATACTGACATGGTCCTCCTGATTCGCCGAGGAAGGAATAGAATCCACACTCGCAGGATGAGCAAGCGTTTTGTTCTCTGAGACCAATGAAGCCGCACAATATTGCATAATCATCGCTCCAGATTCAAGGCCTGGATTAGCGCTGAGGAATGCCGGCAGATCACTGAGTTGAGGATTGACCATCCGTTCGATCCTCCTTTCTGAAATGTTGGCGAATTCGGCCATCGCAATGCTGAGAAAATCCATGGCAAGGGCAATCGGCTGGCCATGAAAATTGCCGCCTGAAATAACCTTTCTTCCTTCATCAAAAATAAGGGGATTGTCTGTTGCTGCGTTAATTTCAATTTCCAGCTTCTCTTTTACATAGCCCAGTGCCTGCCAGGATGCACCATGTACCTGAGGAATACAGCGGATAGAATAAGCATCCTGCACTCGTACTTCTCCTTGCCGCGTCGTCAGCCGGCTGCCTTCCAAGTAGGAAAGGATGCGTTCAGCTACTGCTGCTTGCTCTTTATAGCCGCGCGCCAGATGAATGTCTTTGTCAAAAGCGTCAGTGATAGCTGTTAAACCTTCCATTGTTAACGCAGCTATGGCTTCTGACTGGCTGGCAAGCTGCTCTGCTTCTAAATAGGCTGCTACTCCCTGAGCTGTCATCGCCTGTGTGCCATTGATGAGGGCAAGGCCTTCTTTAGCCGTAAGTGTGAGCGGCAGGATTTCTTCCTGCAGCAGCGCTTCCATCGCACTCATTCGCTTTCCGCGGTACCATACTTCTCCTTCACCGATCAAAACAAGAGCCAGATGGGACAGCGGTGCAAGATCACCGCTTGCTCCCAAGGACCCTTGCTGAGGGATTACCGGATGGATCTGGCAGTTAACAAGTTTAATCAGCGTTTCTACAACAGCCGGCCTTACTCCCGAATATCCTTTTAATAGAGCGTTGGCACGCAAAACGACCATCAGGCGGCTTACGTTTTCAGGAAAAGGCTCTCCAACTCCGCATGCATGGCTTCTTATTAAATTCAATTGCAGTTTCTCAGTATCCTCCGGAGCGATATAAACATCACTTAGCTTTCCGAAACCTGTCGTGATCCCATAGATGACTTTCCCTTTTGCAACAATATCTTCTACTGCTCTTCGGCTTTCTTTTACTCTTTTTAAACTTTCTTCACAGGCGATCACTCGTTCATTGGTACTTAAGATGCTTTTTGCCTCTTCTAAAGTCAACGTATGTCCTGTCAGAACTACCATGCGTCATCCTTCTCCTTTTTTTATAATGTAAAAAAACGCAAAAAGAGGCTGCATTTAAAGAACAGCAAAAAAACCTGTTCTTTGAAACACAGCCCCCTAAAGTTTCACTATTTGCTATGGGCTTTTATTTATATATGATTGATGCCGAGTCCGATGGCTTCATGTTCCAGACCTTTGACCGGTGCGCCGATCGTCCCGTATAAAGCTACAGCAATCCATTCTCCTTCTTCCGGCTGCTCATATGGCTGTCCCCTAACAATGGCAAACCGTAAACCTACCGTCCGAAGAACCGTTCCAAGCTGAACTTGCCCCCGGGTAACTCCGTGAAGCGCTTCCATAATGGCATGGTATAACGCATGAGTTTCACGATAGATTCCTCCATTGATAACCTGGTTCTTTTTTGCGGCTGTTTCGATTGCTGCCACTACTTTATTCGATTCCATGGAACCTACTTTACCGGTGCAGTGAAGCCATCCGAGTTCCGTCACCTTCAATTGGTGAGATTCATCCAATACATAAAGCATGGCAAGCTTGCCGATTAACTTTTGTTCTGCAAGAGACATCTTATCCACTACTTTCGCTTAAATCGCGGCTTTCACTAATAACTAATTGCTCACTACACTCAGTTTATGCCTTTCTGAATTGTTCGTCAATTCCCTTTCAACAACTTATCACTTTATCAGGGCAGCATGTCACATGTATAAACTAGTAATCTATCGGGCATGCTGTGTTTATCAATCAATGAAAGAGAGTGGTAGTGTTGATAAACCTTCAAAAAGAAATTGTACATGCCACCATGAAACGGCCTCCCGTTAAAAACGAGAACAGCCATGATTTTTTCATCGGCTATGATGGACAGGATACTCCTTTCCTTCTGCTGCCAACAACACCAGGGCTGCTCCTTGAAGATGAATGCTATGGCATTTCATTTCAAAGGGATGTATACAATCCCTACAAATACCATTTGGATACACACATCGTCCCGGTAGACTTGAATAATATCCGCATGTTCATCGACCACCTTGCTTTCTTTTTCGGACCTGACCATAATATGCTGAACATTTACCTGGAAAGCAGCTGCTATCAGGCCTATGTAAGCTGGAGCACTAAGAAACAAGAGGAAGTAATTAAAGAGACATTGTTAAAGTATGATGCTGTTTCTTCATTAGATGAGAAAAAGAAATACAGTGAATTATTAGAGCAGCTTCTAAGAAATTGACTTAAAAATCTTGATCCTGGAAAAGTTATCTAATTAGTTAGCCATTGACAAGACCTTCATTCGACAATATACTACAAATAGTTTGAAAATAAAAATTTTCAATATATTCAAATTATAAAGATTAATCTATAAATGGAGGTCATCAATGAGTATTTTCAGAAAAAAATCCATTTCAGAAATGTTAGCTCAAAGTAACAATAAAGGATTGAACCGCTCATTAGGAGCATTTGATTTAACATTATTGGGCATCGGGGCTATTATAGGAACCGGAATATTTGTTTTGACTGGAGTTGTAGCAGCTGAACATGCTGGTCCTGCTCTCATCCTTTCTTTTATCATATCTGGTCTTGCTTGTGCTTTCGCCGCCTTCTGCTATGCAGAGTTTGCATCGACCGTTCCTATCGCCGGCAGTGTTTATACCTATACTTATGCCACGCTAGGTGAAGTTTTTGCCTTTTTGATCGGCTGGGATCTGATGCTGGAGTACTTGCTCGCCACATCTGCTGTTGCAACCGGCTGGTCCGCTTATTTCCAGTCATTGATCGCTGGATTCGGCCTTCACCTTCCAGTTGAGCTTGCAACAGCTCCAGGATCCGGCAAGGGGGGATGGATTAACCTCCCGGGGGTTATCATTATTTTGCTGATTACTACGCTATTAAGCAGAGGAATCAGGGAGAGCGCCCGTGTCAACAATATTATGGTATTCATAAAGCTTGCTGTTATTATTCTGTTTATTGTTGCCGGTGTCGGCTATGTGAAACCGGATAACTGGACACCATTTATGCCGTTTGGTTTCGAAGGGATTGTAGCTGGTGCCGCAACGGTATTCTTTGCCTATATCGGATTCGACGCAATAGCAACAGCAGCCGAAGAAGTCAAACGGCCGCAGCGTGATCTGCCTCTCGGAATTATCTGGTCGCTTACCATCTGTACCGCATTGTATATTGTAGTATCCCTTATTTTAACTGGTATGGTGCCCTACAATAAATTGAACGTAGCAGACCCTGTTTCATTCGCCCTGCACTACGTAGGCCAGGATTCCATTGCAGGTCTTGTATCAGTCGGTGCGATTACGGGAATTACCACTGTTCTGCTCGTCATGCTTTTCGGACAGGTTCGAATTTCTTATGCGATGAGCCGCGACGGCCTGCTGCCTCCTGTACTTTCTAAAGTCCATCCGGTATTTAAAACGCCGTTCAAAAATACCTGGCTTACGGGATTTATCGCAGCCGGAATTGCCGGTTTTATCGATCTTACAACGCTTGCACACCTAGTTAACATGGGAACATTGTCAGCATTTGCTCTTATCGCCGTAGCTGTGATCGTGTTAAGGAAAACACATCCAAACCTGGAAAGAGCATTCAAAGCTCCATTCGTTCCTGTATTGCCGATCTTAACCGTTTTATTCTGTCTTTACTTGATGATCAGTCTTCCTTCGATCACATGGATTTCTTTTGTCATCTGGATTGCTATCGGCCTAATCGTTTATTTTTTCTACGCCCGCACGAGAAGCAAACTTAATTAAATAAAACCAAAAAAAAGAGGTGCGGAGAATTTCCCGCGCCTCTTTTTATCCTGTATATACATCGCCATCAGGATAGTGAATGATTGCTTTATTCAGTTTCAAGGGAGAAGTGCCCCAGCCGATTTTCCCCAAGAACATGATGCAGATGAATCTTCAGAGGATTTACACTCCTTCATTTTCGAAACGGTTTAAATCTTTATTTTGCCCGATCACTACGAGAACATCACCTGGCCTCAATACCACATTGGCAATCGGAGAAACAAGAATATCGTTGTCTTTTTTTATTGCGACAATATTACATCCGTATTTGGCACGGACATCAAGTTCCGTCAGGGTTTTGCCTGCAAGTTTGTCAGTGACTCCTACTTCAATGATGCTGTGTTCGTTGGATAGTTCAATAAAATCAATAATTTTCTCAGACGTAATAAGCTGGGCTACCCTGAGGGCCATGTCACGTTCAGGATGTATGATTCGGTCCGCACCCACTTTTTCAAGGACTTTATGATGATAGTCATTTTGAGCTTTAACCCAGACTTTGTTCACTCCTGCTTCTTTTAAAAGAAGCGTAGTTAAGATACTGGATTGGATATCTTCCCCAATCGATACGATCACATGATTGAAATTTCGAATACCGAGGGCGCTTAACGCTTTCTCGTCTGTAGAGTTTGCCTGTACAGCCTGAGTAGCAATACTGGCGTATTCATTTACCCGCTCGATATCCCGGTCAACAGCCATGACTTCATATCCCATTTTTGCAAATTCTCTGCATATGCTTCCACCGAAACGGCCTAGCCCTATAACGGCAAACTGCTTGTCCATTCCTCTCTCTCCCTAGAAAACAAATATTAGATAAGAACAAATAAAAAAAGACCATTATAAAAATGGTCAGCTACTTTCCAAACTGTCCCTTTCTTCCTGTATAACGCTTACGAGGTTAGCTGCCGGATTAGGAATTGGAAGTATCCCTTCTTATTTCTAAGATTCACCCCAAAAAAGTGGTTCCCCCGCTCTTAACAAGATCTTTAAAATTAAGCGATTTAAAGGCTATGCGATTTTGAATAAATATAATGTAATCCTGCAAATGTTAATTGTCAATGCTTTCTTAAGGACTTCATTTTAGGTTAAAAAACACCTGCTGCCTGCATTCCAACAATTGAAATGCCAAGGAGCCATACATATATAGCAAAGCCCTTTAAAGAACCTTTTTTCACTAGAGAGATCATCCATTTAACCGCTATGTAGCCGAATAATGCTGACATGGCTGTCCCAAGGAAAAGGGAGAAGAACGATAATTGTTCCGCCTGGCCGCCCAGCACATCTTTCACTTGAAGCAGACATCCTCCCGCGATAGCCGGTATAGATAACAAAAAGGAAAAGTAAGCTGCTGTTCCCCTGTCAATCTTACGGAAAAGTGCTGCAGCAATCGTTAACCCTGAACGGGATACTGCAGGCAGGATTGCTGCTCCCTGAAAACTTCCAATTAAAACCGCATCCATGATCGTAATGTCTTCCAGCTTCTTATGTCCTCTTGATTTCATGGTATCCGCAAACCAAAGCACACACCCTGTGGCAAGAAACTCCCATCCTACAGTAACACCGGTCTTCGAGATTTCCTCAAAATAGTCCTTAAATGACAAGCCTATAATAACGGTGGGTATAGTACCTGCCACAAGCAGCATGGACAGTCTGCTGAAGGGTTTCTTAATCAGTTCTTTGATCTCATTCCAATAGATTGTCACCACTGCAATCAGTGTACCAATATGAAGCATACTGTCGAGAAACAGCCCTGCTTCATCCAGTCGAAAGAAATGCCTTCCTAAAAGAAGATGCCCTGTGGAACTTACAGGCAGAAATTCAGTCAGCCCCTGAAGAATCCCTAATATGACCGCCTCAAGCCAATCCATGTGTTCACCTCTTATCACTCATCATGATAAAACGTATTCACCGGAAAGGAAAGTTAGTACAAGGGTTTACTACAGAATACCGGAAAACAGCCGAGCAATCGATTCCTTCGTTCGCTCCCATAATCCTCTTTTATAAAAACCGACAGGCCTAACCTTTTCACTATATTTTATATCTTCCTCATAATGTTCTGCGAGGTCTTTTATCGATGAAGTTCCTGTTAAAAATACATTCACTTCAAAATTCAGATGAAAACTTCTCATGTCCATGTTCGCTGTACCGATGGATGCCATGTCCCCATCTACGATGATAACTTTCTGGTGTAAAAACCCCTTCTTATAAGAATAGATTTCAATGCCGCTGCGCAGCAATTCAGGAAAATACGACCTTGTTGCATACTGCGTCAGAAAACCATCGTTGATTTCAGGCACCATCAGCCTTACCTGAACCCCTTTTCTTGAAGCAATTCTTAATGCAGTTCTGATGGCTTCGTTCGGAACAAAATAAGGCGTGGCGATCCAGATGGATTTTGTTGCACAGGATATAAGGGAATAATACAAATCACTCATGATGCCTTCCTGAGTATCCGGTCCGCTCGGAACCACTTGAACCACCCCATCCCCTGCAACAGGAACAGGCTTGATATACTCTTCCTTCTCAAGCAGGTATTCTTCACTGACGTAATCCCAATCCAGCAAGAACACAGCGTGAAGCGTCTGAACGGCTTCTCCCTCCATGACCATATGGGTATCACGCCAAAAACCGAATTTTTGGTCCTCTCCCAAATATTCAATTCCTACGTTCAGGCCTCCGACAAATCCCACTGCTCCGTCAATGACGATAATCTTACGGTGATTTCTAAAATTAAACTTTTGATTAAAGAATCCATATTTAATAGGCAGGAACGAATAAACCTTAATGCCAGCTTTTTTCATTCGGGTAACTTCTTGTGATGAGAGGGTGAGGCTTCCAACCGCATCATATAAGAAGCGAACTTCAACCCCTTCTTCGGATTTTTGAATTAAAATATCGATAATTTCTTTCCCAAGACGGTCCGATCTGAAAATGTAATATTCAATATGTATGTACCTTTTGGCTTCAAGCAGCCTGCGCTTGATTTCAGGAAATGTTTCTTCCCCGTTCTTAAGGATTTTTGTCTGGGTGGCACTGTTTTGAAAGGTCATCGTTACGTTGTGCGCAAATCTGGAAAAACAAGCTTGATGCTCATTAAATAAAGACCAATCCGGTTTCTGTTCTCTTTTGGCAAGCAGCAGCAATTCTTCTCTGTCATGCTTCCGTTTACTCTTGAAAAGGTGGCCCTTTAAGTAAAGCTGTCCGGAATACAGGTATAAAATATAACCGAAAAGAGGAATGAACACTAAAGCATAGATCCAGACCAGCGTATGCTGTGCTGTCCGGTTTTCGAGCAGAAGGGAATAAATAGTAATAAAAAGGATCGCAAAATAAGCAGCGGCGCTCCCCCACTTCCAATACAATCCCATATTTGAAAAAAAGATGATGTACAAAGCTGCAATCATTGCAAGGACAAATAGAAATTCAAGAATTCGTTTCATGGCTCATTCTCCAACTGATTAGTTTTCAACTAAAATTCCCGTAAAATTAGTCCATTAAACTAAGAAGAAGGAGAAAGCTTCTCCCTCTTACCATTCATCTTCATTATGTTCAAACAAATCGATGACCCCAAGTACGATATGTGCAAGTCCAAACCCAAGCAGGATGTTAGAAAGTGAAGAATACTTGCGTGTGTTACCTCTAAAAGAAAAAGAAGCCAAGCTTACAACAGTTCCTAATACAGTGGGAATCAACCCTTCTCTTCTCAGCATAAAGATCCCTCCTTCATCTTGAATATCTATAGTATTTTCAACTTCAGCCGGAGTATGAAATATTTCATTTCAAAGCCCTTTATGCAAATCAGAATGAGCAAAAGAAAAAACAACGGAAAAAGATCCGTTGTTTTTTTATGGTGCGAACGTCAGTTCTTCGCTTTGTGAGGTATTCTTCCCAAATTTCCCGTAAATCGTAATCAGCATTTCACGCTCTTCCTGAGAGAGTTTGCTCAATAAATTTTCCATACTTACCAGACGCCGCTCTTCAGCTTCATGCAAGATTGCAATTCCTGTTTCGGAAAGCTCCAAATAAACAATTCTTCGGTCAGCTTCACTGCGGTAACGCTGCACGTAATTCTTTTTATAGAGGCGATCCACCGCTACGGTTACTGCACTCGGCTTCACTTCAAGCATTTCAGCCAATTCAGTAACTGTCCAACGGTCTCTTACAGATAGCATTCTCATTAAAATGTATTGGGTTCTGGTTAGATCTCCTTCACCTGTCGTTTCCGGATGCAAACTTTTAGACAGTATATAATGAGCTACTTCCAGCTTTTCAACATATGCCTTTAGTCCTTCTATTTTCATTTAATAGAATCCTCCAACTTTATGAACTAATAACATTATACTAAAAAATCTAAACATTGGAAATTTATTTTTTGGAAAATTAGAATTTCTAGGTCGAATGGCTTATTTGGATAAAATTGACATACTTTACGGGATGAGGTAATATAAATTTATAACGTTCAATATAATTTGAACGTTCAAAAGGAGGAGAACATGCAAGAAATTTATTATTTGGAAGATGCCGAACAGCTAAAAGTCATTAGCGATCCCCTTCGCTTAAAAGTCTTATGGGAAATTATTGATGAAGCCAAAACAGGAAAAATGATTGCAGATATTCTCGAAGCCCCCGCCCCAAAAATTCATTATCATTTAAAAGAATTAGACCGCGTGGGATTGATTACAGTAGAAAAAACTGAGGAAAAAAACGGCATCATCCAAAAATTTTATCGTCCGATCGCCAGAAATTTTTCTGTTGAAAACATTCTTAAACAACACAAGGATCATGTAAAAAATGAATTATCCGATACGCTCAGGGAAAACGTTCTAATTTCCCTTGATAAAACAAAAAGCTATTTGCGCAGGGTAGACAGCAGCTTGTTCGAAGAGTGGAAACAGATTAAATTCGGCTATGACCAATTGTATTTGAATGAGGCTCAAATCCAGGAATTTGAGAAAAAAGCGAAAGAACTGCAGGAGTTAATTAATTCCTTTAAAAAAACCCGGCAGCAGGGCGGAGAGCTCTATCACATGCTGCTGCTGGCATTCCCGTTCCGTGAACCCGAATATCCTGACGAATAGGAGAGTAGTTAACATGGAAGAAGCTATAATCAAAGGAGAACAGCCGGCAATTCCGGTTTCTTTTTTCAGCCAGAAAAAATTTATGCTCTTGTGGGGAGTTACATTTTGTTCAGCCTTCAGTATTGCAATATTTTTGTTTTCTCAATCCTGGTACATTGTAAAAACACTTAATATGGAAGCCTCTCTCGGAATGGTAATGATCGCATCAAGTATTCCCCGCCTCCTGTTCATGGCTGTTGGAGGGGTCATCGCAGACCGTGTAAGCCGGACCAAAATCTTATCGGTCTCTAACCTTACACGCTCCATCCTGCTCGGCGGACTCTTGATCTTGCTCGGTTCAGGTGAGGTTTCTGTCTATTCATTTGCCGTATTCGGCCTCGTCTTTGGAATTCTCGATGCCTTCGTCTGGCCTGCAAACAGTGCGCTTCTTCCCATGCTTGTTGAGGATTCTCAGCTGACAAGAGCAAACTCCATCATTCAGACGACTCAGCAAGCCTCTATGATCATTGGGCCGATGATTGGAGGATTCCTTGTCTCATGGGGAGGGTATCTGTTCTCCTTTTCTGTACCGGCCGTCATGCTGTTATGCTCGGCTTTCCTCAGCAGATTGATTAACTTAAAGCCTGCCTCCACTGACAGCAGCGGCGCGCCAGGTATTTTCGCCTCCATCAAAGAAGGCTTTTCCTTTGTTAAGACTCAGCCATTCCTAATCGCCCTCTTTATCAGTACCATATTCATAAATTTAAGCGTAGTAGGACCTTTGATGATGGGATTGCCCATTTTTGTAAAAACCATCTTGCATGGTTCTGCTCTCGATTTCAGCTATATGGACGGATCAATGGCTGCAGGAATGGTCGTCAGTTCTCTGGTCATCGGCTTCCTCAATGTAAAAAGATACCGCGGCATGTTTGCGACGGCCGCCCTGTTTTCTATGGCAGCAGCTCTCATGCTTTTCAGCCAAACTCACTTTCAAGCCGGGTGCATGGCCGTCTTATTTCTAATCGGCATGACATTTCCAGCAACGAATATCCCGATCCTCTCTATTTTTCAGCAATTAGTGGACCGGTCGATGCTCGGAAGGCTTTCAGGATTATTAACCATGGCTTCCTTGGGGTTAACCCCTGTTTCCTATGCGGTTACCTCTTTCTTTCTTTCAAATGGCGTCTCTATCACTTCCATTATGTTTTGCGGCGCCTGTTCATTGCTGCTCGTCAACTTGATTGTACTTTGGAAATTGCCTGTATTTCGTAAAACCAGCTGAGGAGGAATAAAAGTGAGAATACTGATCATTGGCGGTACACGATTCGTAGGAAGATATATTACGGCTTCATTTTTACAGAAAGGCCATCAGGTTACTCTTTTCAATCGGGGGTCAAATCAAGAACTGTTTCCTGAATGCCAAACCCTGATTGGAGACAGAGACAGCGATTTAAAGCCATTACGAGGACAGAAGTGGGACGCTGTTGTCGACACGTGCGGATATTTCCCGAGGCAGACTGAACAAATGGCGAAAACTCTGAGGGATTCAGTTCCCCACTACACGTATATTTCTTCTGTATCTGCCTATAAAAGCATGGAGAAAAAAAACCAGACAGAAGAAAGTGAACTTGGTGTCCTTACGGATACAGCCACAGAGGAAATAACCGGAGAGACATATGGCCCATTAAAAGCCGCCTGTGAGGAAAAAATCAAACAGACCTACGGTGAGTCTTGTCTGATCATCCGTCCCGGCTTAATTGTCGGACCCCACGATTATTCAGACAGATTTACGTATTGGCCTGCCAGAGCAGCGAAAGGCGGGGGAATTTTAGCACCTGCAGAACCAGACAGACAAGTTCAATTCATTGATGTCAGGGATTTGTCTGAATGGATCGTTTCAATGGTGGAGAAAAAAGCAGCTGGAGTGTTTAATGCAGTAGGAGATCATTATAGGATGGCTGAAGTCCTGAAAGCCTGTCTCTCCGTCACCAAATCCGGAGGTGAGATTATTTGGGTAGAAGAATCCTTCTTAAATGAGAAGAAAGTCGATGAATGGATGGAACTTCCGTTATGGATTTCCTCCAAGAAATCCCTCGGAATACAGCATATAAACAATGACAAAGCGATCGCTTCCGGGCTTGCTTTCCGAAATATCCAAGAAACCATTATGGACACCTTTAACTGGGATCAGACCAGAAATATGAAACCAGAAGACTATAAAGCCGGCATGTCCCCGGATAGGGAGAAGGAACTGCTATCCGAATGGCGCGCCAAAACAGTGTCACATTCTTGATCATTTCTGAAAAAATTGGAAAATTGGGTGACTTCCCCATGGCACTTGTCCAGTCTTGAACAATAACAGCTGCATATTGTAATCATGTAGAGAATGTCACTCTATCCTGCCGGCTTAAAAGTCTCTCCGGCAGAAAAAGCTCTTCCCCACCCCAATTCTTCATCATGCGTTCGGCTTTTGCCATAATCCCTAAGATTATGGCTTTTTTTTGATTATTTCTTTCTGGGCAAATGGAACGAAGAATAAGGATCTGTGTACTTCGTCAGTTCAGACGGCAGCTTTCCAGCCGTAAATACCTGCTGAATTTCACGGTGGCTGATCTCCATCTTGGCTAAAGCTGGATAGATCGAATAATCCGTTCTCTGCTGAGAGCGGCTGTCCATCGTTTGGAAAGCTTTTAGTGTAGATTCTTCAATTTCATTTACATACTGATGAATTTGATGAATCTGCTGTACAATCATTAAATATTCTGCCTTCAAACGGTGCATTTCCTCTATCTTTTTCTTCATCGTTCTTGTAGCAGCATCCACTTCACGGTCTCTTGCCTGATGAAGGGTATTCACAAAATCCTTCATCCTGTCCCGTCTGGTTTCTTTAAGCTCATCCAGATGTTCCATGGCATCCCGTTCCTTCGCTAACAGCCGGAGATACTCGTCCTTACTCTCATGAAGAGCTTCCATACTGACACGGGAATTTCTTCTGCCATACTGTCCAAGAAGACTCTCATACTCTGAAGAGGCCATTTCCTTCTGCTTATGCAGGATCTTCCATCGATCATTAGCCTCTTTTATACGTTCTTCATAATCCTTGCTTATTTGATTAAACTGCTTAAGTTCAGGATACATACCGTACTCCTTTCTAGTAAGAAAAGCTGAAGTGTCCTACCTGGGACGAAAAAATGCATCTAGTTTTCGTCCTCGAGGGCCAGTGACGAAAAAAGCTTTTAGTTTTCATCCTTGGACACTGAAGCTGGATCAAAAGCTGAAGCCCCAAGGAGCCATAACTTCGCCCAAAATTCCTTCTTTACACTATTCGTGAAAGGAATCTTGTTTAATGGTCTCGAAGGTTAAAGGGTTAGAACTATATTCTGCAGAAAGAGGAACATACATGAAATCGATTTTAGTTGTCCGTCATTGCAAAGCTGGTGGCCAGGAAAGAAACGCTGTCCTGACAAAGGAAGGATTGCAGCAATCCCACGATTTAAAGAACTTTCTAATGAACAAACCCGTTGACAGAATTATTTCAAGTCCTTTTACCAGAGCAGTTGATTCCATTGAACCCCTGGCAAAACTTAAGGATCTCCCCATCGAAACAGATGACCGCTTAGCTGAAAGGATATTATCCTCAAAGAATCGTCCCGACTGGCTGAAACTGCTGGAGCATTCCTTTTACGACTTTGAAGCCGTTCTTAAAGGAGGAGAATCCAATCAGAAGGCAACTGAAAGGGTTCAGCCGCTTCTGAAAGAAATCATCGCTTCGCCGTATCAGTGTATCGTTCTTGTCACACATGGAAATTTAATGACTCTGTTATTAAAACTCTTTGATGATCGCATGGGTTTTTCTGAATGGAAGGCTCTATCGACCCCAGATGTATATGAAGTGACCGTACAGGAAGAAGCAGTATCCAAAGAATCTGGAAATAAACTGGTAGTTGTTTCCACACCCCCACCCGCGGACACCTAAGGGCGAAACCTGTGTTGTAGCTAACATCACTATACAAAAACGGGAGGAATACATCCATGAAAAAAGTAGTAGTAGCTTCAATTCTAGGTGCATCATTATTCGGTGCTAACGCAGGAATTTCTCATGCGCAAGATTGCCCTCAAGGTGGAAATGTACAAGTACAACCACAACAAGGACAATCGAACGCTGATATAAATAAATTAATCGAATCTCTTAAAAAACAAGGATTCGATGTACAAACTCAAAACGCTGAGCAAAAGCAACAACAAGCTCCAGCTCAAGAAAAAACTCAAACTCAAGCAGCTCCACAACAACAAAAAGCGAGTGAAGCACCAAAGTCTGACGCTGCTGCTGGCCAATTAACTGCTGACGAAAAGCAAATGGTTGACAAAGTAAACCAAGAGCGTGAAAAAGCAGGGGTTAAACCGCTTCAAGTAGATATGGAACTAACTAAAATGGCTCGAGTAAAAGCACAAGACATGATCGACAATAACTACTTCGATCACAATTCACCAAAATACGGTTCTCCATTCGACATGATGAATAAGTTTGGCATCCAATACCAAACAGCTGGTGAAAACATTGCCGGAAACTCTTCAGTTGATGGAGCTCACACATCTCTTATGAACTCTCAAGGACACCGTGAAAACATCCTTAAATCTGACTACACAAAAGTTGGTATCGGGATTGTTGACGGCGGAAAATACGGTAAAATGTTTGTCCAAGAATTCACTGGATGATCATACAAAAAAGAGGCGTTCCTGCGGGCGCCTCTTTTTTGTATGGACATTCATTCCTCCTCAATCCCAAAAGCCCGCATTTACTCTCAATTTAAATCGGCAAAACCACTTCAAATGTTGTCCCTTTTCCTACTTCACTTGAAACCCTTACCCGGCCTTTATGATTTTCAATAATCTTATAGCTGACCATGAGCCCTAAACCTGTTCCCTCTTCTTTTGTTGTATAGAATGGTTTTCCAATTCTGTCCAATACTTGGTTTGGCATTCCCGTTCCATTATCCGTAAAGCAGAAATGAACATAATCTTTTCCTCTGCGGAAAGCTTTAATGGTAATGGTTCCACCTTCAGCCGTCGCTTCAATCCCATTTTTTATTAAATTAATAAAAACCTGTTTAATCTGAAAAGGATCACAATCAATATCAGGAATACCTTCGCCAATCTCCATTTCCAGTTCAATGTTTTTTAGGATCGCCTGTGTCTGAAGCAGGGAGACTGTTTCTTTTAGTGTGAGCACGAGACTGCTTTTTTCAATATGCTGGCGGTCGGTCTTGGCAAGCAGCAGAAACTCTTTGATAATATACTCAATCCGGTCAACTTCGTTTAAAATAATGGAATAATAAGCATCATGTGCTTGGCTTTCATTTTTAAGCAGCTGGATAAACCCTTTAAGGCTGGTGAGAGGATTACGGATTTCATGGGCGACTCCAGCAGCCATCTCACCGACGACATTCAAGGTCTCCGCTTTTAGAAGGCGGGCTTCTGTCTGCCTTCGTTCAGTCACATCTTCCAGGATACACAGGTGGATGCCCGGCAGTATGTCTTTCTTTCCTGTAAATTCAATCAGCCTTTGTTCGTCTGCAAATCCTGATTTAAACTCCCATTTGAGGCTCGGATCGAGCATGAACAGATCCCAATTAAGAGATAATTCTCCTTCATCTTCCTCACAGATGAAGGCATCCAGCCTGTTTTGGTTTAAATCCCCGCGTGAGATTCCCAGCACCTTGCGCGCGGCTGGATTAGCTTCGAGAATGACTCTGCTGTTATTCAGCAAAAGAATAGGATTGAGTGTATTATTAAATATTTCTTTGTATTTGTGCGTATAGAGTATTAATTCTTCTCGTGATTTTGTATCGCGTGTACAATCCGTTGAAGTACCAACAACTTCTGATACCTGTCCATTATGAAACACAGGTGAAAGAACCGTATGATAAGAACGGTCCGCATAGTGCGTTTCAAAAAAGCAGGCATGGCCGCTGAAGGCTTTTTCAAAGTAAATTTCCCAGTGCTGAATGGTTTTAAGAGGTATCAGATCACTCAAAGGGCGTTCTGCATCAGCTCCACGAATTGCAATTTCTTGGGCAAACTTCCCCTCAGAGTGCGTGACAACATAGTTTCCGGCAGCTTTTCTTTTCAGCTTGAAAAATTGAACCGGACTGAGTTCCAATGTATGAATCTGTCCGTCCTCCTTTTGAGGTTGTTCTATACGCCTCTGCATATTCATCATTTTCACTAAAAATTGTTCAACCATGGTGTGTATACCCCTTTTCTCCATAGTTGGATTTTTGTACGCTATCGATCCCCTTTGATATAATTCGGTAAAAGGTAAGAAATCCCTATTATGCAAAGTGCCTAATTTTTCTTTAGGAATTACTAGTAATAATATCCTATGAAGGATAGAAAATCCCTCCTTGCTCAAATGAGCAAGGAGGGATTTTCTTATTTTGCCTTTTCTGCAAAATCAATCATAAGATTTTGAGAAAGAGGTCCAATTATTTTTTTTTGGATTATCCCCTTGGAGTCAATCAAATAACTCGTCGGAAGAGATACCGCCTGAAACTTCTTACTGACCGTTCCATCCGTATCTAACAAAATCGGAAACGCTGCTTTTCGTTCCTTTACAAATTCTGAAACCGAATCCGTGCTTTTCTCTGTATATCTTAAATTTACTGCCAGGATTTCCAGCTTCTTTTCTTCATATTGGTTGAAGACTTTCTGCATATCGGGCATTTCTTTTCGGCAAGGAGGGCACCAGGTTGCCCAGAAATTCAGAATGACCTTTTTACCACGGTAATCTTTAATGGAAACCTTTTCTCCGTTCAGTGCCATTATCGTAAAATCCGGCACTTTATTGCCTGGTTTTAAGCCTGTACGTCCATTCTCCTCCACCGCGCTGAATGTACCCCTCGATGCATTCCGGTCCTTAGGTTGTGCTTCCTGCTTTGATGTCCAAAGGGCAAGCCCGATTAAACCAACGAGGATGAGAACAATAATGAATGGTTTTATTTTCATAGAACCTGCCTCTTTATGTTTTTCTTATTGGGTTTCTTCACCTGCATATTACAGCTTAGAAAGAAGGACAATAGCCTTTAGGCTGTGTGCTTTTTGCTGTAGGTTCATGAGAAACGGCAACGGCATCCCACTTGTGGCTGCCTGGATAATCCACTTTAAAGACGACAGCCCCAACTTTTCGCTGATCTTCAGCAAGATGCTTCATCGCTGACTTCAATTTTTGCCTCTCTTCTTTCCATGTAATCTGATCCTCAATAGACATTTCATCTTTTATCAATGAATCACGGTCCTCAAGTTCAACCTCATTTCCCTTCATCTTGCGGATAAAGTCTAAACATGTATTTCTCGTGATCGTTAACAGCCATGATGAAAACTTTTCTTTCTCTTCCGAATAAACTCCTTTTTTTCTCCAAAGTCCAATAACTTCTGCTCAAGCGCTGATTTATCCCCGTTTTGAACTTTAAGATAAAGTTCAAAATCCGTAAGCTTTGACATACCTGTCTCCTTTGAATCGTTTTACTGTCATTATACCTATAGATGTCTGCTTTGTCCTACCGTAATAAACAGAGTTATTAAGATAACGTTTGAATTAGTGTTTTGGATGACCTGAATTCTGGAATTCTGCATCTGCCACGACGAAGTTTCTATAAAAATACATGGAGAAACACCGATATATAAGTGTAGCCGGAACAGGAGATCTATCTTTAAATTCAGCAAAAAGCGAGGATGAATATAATATGGATAAAACATCGGTGATTGGCTTAATCATTGGATTTGTTGCTATTGGTGTAGGTATGGTTTTAAAAGGAGTTGCTATCTCTTCGCTCTTCAATCCCGCAGCACTGCTGATTATCTTTGCAGGAACAGCTGCTGCCATCATGATTGCCTTTCCTTTAAACGAAGTAAAAAAACTTCCAAAGCTTTTTAAGATATTGTTTACCGATCAGAAGATGGTAAGCATGGGAGAACTGATTGCAATTTTCATTGAATGGGCAACTATCGCCCGAAAGGAAGGCTTGCTTGCACTCGAACCGAAATCTGAAGAAATTGATGATCCATTTTTAAAACAAGGGATCAAAATGATTGTCGACGGCCAGTCCCCCGAATTTATCAAGGATGTACTAATAAAAGATTTGGAAACGATGGAAGAACGCCATCTCAGCAATGCGGGCATCTTCTCACAGGCAGGCACCTATGCGCCGACGCTCGGAGTACTTGGAGCAGTTGTCGGTCTTGTTGCAGCCCTCGGACACATGGATGATATTGAGGCCCTCGGACATGCCATTTCTGCTGCTTTTATCGCAACGCTCTTTGGAATATTTACTGGGTATGTCCTATGGCACCCCTTTGCCAATAAATTAAAACGAAAATCACAGAATGAAGTCATGCTAAAAGAGATTATGATTGAAGGGCTTTTATCCATCCAGGATGGAACCTCTCCAAAAATATTGGAAGAAAAATTATTAACCTACATCCCGGCAAGCGAACGGGAAAGCCTAAAAGAGGGTGTCAGCATTGGCTAGAAAAAAGAAAAAACATGAAGATCATGTAGATGAATCATGGCTCATTCCTTATTCCGACATGCTGACTCTTCTCCTGGCGCTATTTATCGTTCTTTTTGCAATGAGTGAAGTGGATGCATCCAAGTTCAAACAGATGGCCAGCACGTTCCGCAGTCAATTCTCCGGCGGAACCGGCGTAATGGAAGAACAGGCACCCATCTCATCAACCGAATCAACGCCGCTTCCTAAAAAAGAAAAGATCGTACAATTATCGATTCAGGAAAAGGAACGGATGGAGAAGGCCAAAGAAGAGCTAGAATCCCTTCATAAGGTCCAGAAAAAAATAGACAGTTTTATAAAAGACAAACATCTATCGAAAAGCCTGCAGACGAAACTGACAGAGAATGGCCTATTGATTACCATTTTGGATAATGCGCTCTTTGATTCAGGAAGTGCAACCGTCAAGACAGAATCGGTCAGTATAGGAAAGGATCTGTCTAAATTACTCGTCACCAATCCTCCCCGAAATATTATTATTGCCGGGCATACGGATAATGTTCCGATTGAAACGGCTAAGTACAAGTCAAACTGGGAATTAAGTGCTATGCGAGCCATTAACTTCATGCAAATCATGATGAAGAACCCGCATCTATCACCACAAACACTAAGCGCCAGCGGCTATGGGGAATACCGGCCGAGAGCCAGCAACAAAACCGCACAAGGCAAAGCAAAAAACAGGCGTGTTGAAGTACTCGTCCTGCCAAACTATAGTCTTGAAAACGCAAAATAAGGGGCTGTCCTGAAAGTCGAAAATTGACCTTCAGGCAGCTCCTTTGACGTGAAAAATCTTCAATGAAAAGTTGATTGGAGTGCAAGGTGCGAGACTCCTGCGGGACTAGCGTGACAGGTGAGACTCCCGCAGGCGCTTGCGCCAAAAAGTAGGCGTTCACGCCGGTAAGGCTCACCGCACGCCCCGCGGAAAGCGAGCAGCCTGGAGCGGAGATCAACAGCAACCAGACTTCTTGGACACCCCTTTTTTTTTTGGCTGTTTTCTAAAAGATTTTGGAATTGGGAAAATTTTTGTAAAAAATCTTCATTGATAAGTTGATTGGAGTGCAAGAGGCGAGACTCCTGCGGGGGAAGCGTGACAGGTGAGACTACGCAGGTGCTTGCACCGAGAAAGTAGGAGCTGGCGCCGGTAAGGTTCAGTGCACGCCCTGCGAAAGTAGGCGTTTACGCCGGTAAAAGCGAGCCTCCTGAAACGGAAATCAACCACTCCTAAGAGCAACAAAGGTTACGAAAACAACCTTTTTCTTTTATCATCGCTGTTGCTTTTTTGCTTTCTCCAGTTCCTTTGGTTCGTATTTTTGTTTAAAGGAATCGAGGAAGGTAATCCTTTCGAGCATAGTGGGGTGGCCATACAAAAAGAACTTCACGAGCTTTGGCGGATTCACTTCGCTGAGCCCTGAGATCGTCAGCTGCTGGAAAGCTCCAACTGCTGAGTCGGGATTTTTGGTCATCTCAATGGCATAGCGGTCTGCATCCTTCTCCGCTTTACGGGAAAACGTATTTTCAACAGGACCAGCAACAAACGACAATAGACTGAATATCAGGAGAAGCACCGGCAAGCCAGCGATATCACTCACTCCTTTGATACCCCACCGTTTGCCCCACTTTGAGATCGCCCAGGAATAAATTCTGCTTCCCAGGAAGAGGCCGAAGAACGACAGGATGATCGCACCTATGAGATTCTGATACAGATGTTTCATCACATAATGCCCCATCTCGTGGGCCATGACAAACAAAACCTGTTTATCGTTCAGTTTATCGAGCGTCGTATCCCATAATACAATTCGCAGGTTGGACCCTATGCCATTTACATAAGCATTGAGGGAATTGGTTTTTTCCGACATGTTCACTTCATATACGTTGGAAGCCGGTATATCTGCCCGTTCGGCCAGCGTTAATATTTTCTCCTTCAGCACCTGGTCCTTTAAAGGATAAAATTTATTATAGAGCGGATCAATCACAACGGGCTGGATGAAATACATAAAGATGGTGAACGGAATGGAGATCAGCCACGCGTACAGCCACCACTTCTTCTTACTTTTACGGATAAAAAAGTAGATGACGAGTACAGTTAATACCGTAAATATCCATCCTACCCAAAAGTCGATCAAACTGTCTTTCATCCATCCCTTGAACGGCTGAACGGAGATATGATAATCCCTTGAGATCGTATAGCTGTAGTATCGAAGCGGAAAGGTCAAAATCCAGCTCACAAAGGACAGCAAAAGGACATAAAGAGCTGTATGGATGATTGAAAAACGGGTCACTTGCTTGACAGTACTCCTCATTTTTTTTGATATTCCAAACCCTAAAACGAGCAGATAGATCAGCCATTCCAGCGGAACAGACAAAAAGTAGATCCAATCCTTTATCCTTGAGAAATCATAGCTCAGCTTAAGCTGCCTATCATTCATAAACATGGTAGGATCAGCAGCAGAACCCCGGAATTGTACCGGCAGATCGGCCTGAGCACCATGCATTAAGTAATACCACATGGCGGCTCCATACAAAATAAAGCCAATAGCGACCAGAATTGCTTTTTTCACACGCTCTCCCCCTTACGGACATCCTATTCCTAGTTTAGGTAACTTTGTCCAAATTAGAACAAAAAAGAGCAAAAGCTTTCACATCTTTTAAAAAGCCTGTCCCAAAGTAGGAACAATATAAAGATTGTCATGCTGGAGATCGTAGCCATTCGGCTGTATGTACACGGCATTTAGCCCCATCAGCAGGGCCGGTGCGATTTCGTTGATAAAATTATCTCCGATGGAAACCGCTTCATCCGGCTTCACCTTATATTTGGACGTAATGGCCATCAGAATCTCTTTGGTCTTTACAGGCTTCTGTGAGGAAGGAAAGATCTCATCAAACACATCCTGCAGCTCCAGTTCAAGGAGCAGACGCAGCACATCTTCTTTATCACTGTTTGTCATCAGAACAAGGTGTTTTTTCTTCTTCAGTTTCTCAAGGCTTTCCTTCAATAATGGCGTTTTTGTGAGTGAAAACTCATCACTGACCATATACACCTTTGTCGCGTTGTAGCAATCCCATGTATCCTGCTGGCTCAGACCGTAATGCATGGCGGTAACATAGGGCAGCCACCAGCCATCCCCAATAGCGATAAAGCGTTCAAAATCATATGTAAGTTCTCCAGAGTACTCCCTCTTCATGGTTTCTTCATTCATTTGAGTACCGTCCCAAAGATGTGCAGCCGTTACCTGCAAAGTCAGGGGATCGACAGTGAGCGACGCATTTTCTTTCAAGTCATATACTTTTCCGATGGCAACAGGATGTTTCCCCTGTTTCATCTCTTCATAAGAGTTATAAAACTCTCCTTGTATCGATATATCCGCCCGCTGCTGAAGTAGACGGCAATAATAGTCAAAATGATCAGTGTCCTCATAAAGGGTGCCATCTAAATCAAAGATTAAAAGCTTGCTTTTTTCTATCATTTCACGCATATACACAACTCCTCTCCTCTTTATTGTATGCTCATTATTTTCGGAAGTAAAACAGGCTGAGTATTCAGGTTAACTTTTTTTTCCATTTTTATATCCAGGTGATATACTTCCCTCGGTCAGAGAGCTTTCATCCATTCTTGCCATCAATTTCATGCCAAAAGCAGAAGAACACAAGGTGGAAATCCTAAGTCAAAGGTTGAAACAGCTTATTCTGTGCCATCTTCTTATGCAAAAAATGACATGGGGATGCTAATCAAAAAAAGATGGCCTTTAAAGCCATCTTTTTTGTTTGCTCTTCTTTCTTTTCGGTAAAAATGGGAATAGCAAAGAGGTGAGCGGATGAACGGTATCACAGAAACAGTAGTCAGGACATTACTTGGTTTGATCTTTCTATTGATCTTTACAAAAGTATTTGGAAAGAAACAGTTAGGAGAGCTAACCTACTTTAATTATGCGACGAGTATAGCCTTTGGCAACATCGTCGGAGAAATGATTATTCACTATAGAGACGTTCCTATTTCCAATGGCTTAGTCGCGGTTTTGATTTGGAGTTTTGCTCTCCTGGCTATCGAATTTCTTGTTAAACGGTCACCCAAGTCCAAATTGGCTCTGGAGGGTGAGCCTTGCATTGTTATAAAAAAAGGAATGATAATGCAGCAGGCGCTGGATAAGCTCAATCTCGGTCTGGATGATTTGTGCATGCTGCTGAGAAACCAGGAAATCTTCTCTATAACAGAAGTAGATTATGCTATCTTTGAGCCTAACGGACAGCTTAGTATAAAAAAGAAGAAAACGCCTGATGCTGCTCCCTCCCATTTCCTCCCTTCCGAACTGATTGTTGACGGAACTGTGATGCAAGGAAACTTGCGGGAATATGGACTTACTGAGGAATGGATCCAGAAGAAACTGCAAAATGCTGGAATCTCTTCCTGTAAATCTGTTTTTTTTGCACAGCTGCAGGAAGATGGTACCCTTTACGTTGCTCAAAAAAATAACGAAAAGCCGCTCATCATCTGAGCGGCTTTCTCATCATTCTGCGTTTACAGGGCGATGATTTTGCTCCTGTTTATTTTTCTCAATCACTTGATGAAGCTTATCCGGGAAGTTCGTGAACATCCCTGTTACTCCCCAATCGATCAATCGTTGCATATCTGCTGTTTCATTCACGGTGTAAGGATGAATTTCCAATCCGCCGTTTACCGCTTTTTGTACATAAGCTTTATCCAGGTAATCTTTGTTTGGACCGATTCCAGTTGCATATTGCTTATAGGAATTAAGATCCTGGTCAGTTAAAACTGCATGCTTCTTATATTCAAGAAGCTGAATTAATTTTAAAGATGGGTCAAGCTTGTGCACTTTCAGCAGGCTGTCTTTGCTGAACGATTGAACGAGCAGCGTGTCTTTATTGATGTGATATTTATTCACAAGGCTGATGAGCTTCTCCTCCATACCTGGATACACATCTGGTGATTTTGTTTCTATGTAGTAATTTTTGTTTTTGCCAAATGTCTTGAAAATCTCTTCAAGTGTAGGCACTTTCAACCCTTTGTACATCGGCTTCGCATATTGCGGATATTTTTCATTAAACCAAGAACCGGCATCAAGCTGTTTGATTTGATTTAAAGTGAAATCTTTCACTTCTCCCGTTCCGTTTGTTGTACGATTGACGGTTTCATCATGCATAGCGATCAGCTTGCCGTCTTTCGTCATCTGCAAGTCAATCTCAATATAGTCTCCATGCATCTTGTCACCCATATGATAGGAAGCCAGCGTATGTTCCGGAGCATAGCCAGATGCACCTCGATGTGCGACGTCAAGAACGTCATGGTGTTTTTGAACAGATTCAGCATCCGCATTATGTCCTGAAAACAGGCTGGCTCCAAGAACGGCCGCACTTAGTAAAGAAGTCATTTTTTGGTTCAACTTACTCTCCCCTTCCGCGTTATCGAACAGACCAAGCGTACCAAGGGAGTATTAAGCGGTAATAAAGCAGGTGTAAATAAGAGGTAAACGAATATTTAGAAAGTATAAATATTGTAAACTTTAAAATGATCCGCGGAAAATATTTCTCAACAAAAAAAGACAAGCCTGTTAAGCAAGGCTCGTCTTCCGTTCTTCCAAATAATTTTCGATCGCATAGGCGACTCCGCTCTCATCATTCGTTTTGGTCACATGTTTTGCAATCTGTTTGATTTCATCGTAAGCATTCCCCATGGCAACACTGATGCCTGCCTTTTCAAGCATGGAGACATCGTTATAGTTATCCCCGATCGCCATCGTATCGTTCAGGCTTATGTTGTGCAGTTTGGCAAACTTCTCAAGGGCAACTCCTTTTTGAGCATCCGCATTTGTAATCTCAAGGTTATTATTTGCGGATGAACTGACGGCCAGATGATCAATCTTGCTCAGCCTGTCTACAGAGTTTGCGATTTTTTCCTGCTCACTGGAGAAGGCCAAAATTTTGTATACTTCGAGACCTTCTTTTTCCATCAGCTTGTCATAATCGCTAATATATTTAACTGTACCCAATTTAAACCGCCTTAATGCCGCTTTATGGACATCGTCTTCTGTGGCTTCAGGGTTTGAAGTCAGAACGATGTCTTTCATGACTTTAAACGCTTTTTCACGGTTATCTGTATAGGTGCCCTCACTCGTATACACTTCATAATAGATGTCATTGGAACGAAGCGCTTTTTCAATGTCAAAGTATTGTTTTGACGGGATAGGAATGCTCGTAACCTTGTCCCATTTATCCGAGCGAATCTCAGCGCCGTTCACACAAATCAACGGAAGATACAATTCTGCTTCACTGAGTGTATATCTCGCTTCATCAAAGGAACGTCCCGTAGCAATCACAACCATATGGCCTTTTTCCCTGGCTTTCTCAATAGCTTCTTTATTCGCTTTCGTCACTTTCAATTGTTTGCTTACAAGTGTTCCGTCCATATCTATTGCTATCAGTTTCATCTTATCATCCTTTATCTCTTCTTTCCTTTTTTCAGTGTACCCCTTTTTTTCAATACATTACCTTAATTATTAATAAGAACGCAAGCGCATTTACTGTAATAAAAAAAAGAGCACAATAGCTCTTTACCCTTTAATCATTATGAAAAAAACCTGTAAACACATCGATGAAAGCATGAAGGACTTCTACAGATTGAAAAGGCTCATTTCTAAAAGATTGTTGCTTTGGGAACATTTTTGTAAAGAGCTTCATTGACAAGTTGATTGGAGTGGAAGGTGCGAGACTCCTCGAAAATGAATTTCACATTTTCTTCGTGCGATATAACGCTGCCGAAGCCTTCCTTGTCCTGCGGGACGAGCGTGACAGGTGAAACCCGCAGGCACTTGCGGCCGAGGGGTTCAGCGCACGCCCCGCGGAAAGGGAGCAGCCTGAAACGGAAATCAACCACTCCCAAGGGCAACAAAGGTTACGAAAACAGCCATTGAAAAAGAATAAGTGATAATACGGTTGTAGAAAACATCCAATTGCAGCAAATCGAATAAGATGTAAACCCATACCATTCGCCAACTGTCTAATGGATGCCTATCCTAACATCCATGTAGTTCAAAAGAAACAAAACGGACCTAAATATTCGTGGTAACTTTTGTCATCCCATAAAAAAGGAGCAGAGGCTTAAAGCCGCAACAGAGCTTAAAACCACTAAAATTATGTTCAAGTTCAGATACGCGGTCAAGCCCGCCACACATGCCCCCAATAATCCAAACCACATACTATCCCCGTTTATATGCAGGATCCCGGGGAAAATCAATGCTCCGAGAATGGCAAAAGGAACATTGCTCAAAATCCGCTGCAGTCTGGGAGGAATTCGGTTCGTATTGATGAGTACAAGTGGCAGGACACGCGGAAGATAAGTCACAACTCCCATGCCAGCAATCATCCAAAGCAGATTATTTTCCATGAACCTTCTCCTCCTTAACAAAAAATTCAATACCTACCGAAGAAATAAGAGTTGATAAAATGATTCCCCAGCCTCCTGCCAACGGTTCATAAAGAGAAAAGAGCGAGTTAAGAAGTGCAGCTGTACCTGCCAATGCGATGACTTTTCGTGATTTTTTCGCAGAAGGAATCAAGAGCCCGATGAACATCGCGTAAAGAGCAACTGCCATACCGTTTTGGATCGTTTCAGGGAGTCCAGCACCAATCAAATAGCCGATCCCTGAATTAACCACCCAGCTGCCATACGCAATTAAACCTAAACCGAGCATAAAAGCTGATGTCAGCTTCTTTTCTGTTCGTGTGGCTGCTACTGAGAACGTCTCGTCCGTAATCAGAAATCCGTAAAAAGCTTTAACCCACTTAGCGTCATCTTTCATTCTTTCGTTTAATGAAGCACTCATCAATAAGTGGCGGATATTCATAATAAACGCGGTTATGATGATTTCAAAAGCACCCGTACCTGCTCCAATCATCGAAAGAGCAATGTACTGTGAAGCACCTGCAAAAACGATGACACTCATTCCAACCGTTTCAACCAATGATAGCCCGCTTGATTTCGCCAGCAATCCATATGTAAAAGCAATCGGCAAATAACCAATAGCAATTGATAGCCCCGCCTGAATACCTGTAGAGAATGGGTGACTTTCCTTTTCTGCAGAAGGAAATGGCAGCATGATGTAGAACACTCCTTTATTAGCTTCATTTTCAGATAGTATGTTATATTATACATATTGTATGTTATATAAAACGAAACAACAAGGAGAATTTCTTTTTATGAATTTGAATGAAGTCATAGGCAGAAGGTTAAAAGCGATAAGAGGGCAGCGGAACTGGAGCCTTGAAAAAACGGCAAATGCAACTGGAGTTTCTAAACCCATGCTCAGCCAGATTGAACGGGGAGAATCCAATCCCACCGTCAGTACACTGTGGAAAATCGCAAATGGGTTAGGTGTTTCATTCAGCTCCTTTTTGGAGGAGGATCAGCCCGCTATCAAAAAAGTAAACACTGCGGATGTTGAACCGATAGCAGACAGAGATGGGACATTCCTTGTAAGACCGCTATTTCCTATAGAGCCTGGAAAATCCTTTGAAATCTATTCTGTCGAACTTCTTCCAGGATGCCATTATACGTCTGAGCCCCATGGGGATGGTGTAGAAGAATACATTCTTGTGGAAAAAGGCTGCCTCTCATTAACTGTCCATCAAAACTATTTTAATTTGTCAGCAGGTGAAAATATTCGTTTTGCTGCAGACTATGTTCATATATATGAAAATCAGGAGAATGATCCTGTAAGAATAACAATGATGATTTATTATCCATAGAAAACAACCTTCCAAAACGATGGAAGGTTGTTTTCTGTTTGTATTACGATCGTGAGGTTGCCTTTTTCCTGGCAGGCGGGATATGAATCGCTTTTCCGGCTGCGTGCTCAACCGCTTCAAGCCATGCTTCACTTAGCGATGGATGCGCATAAACCGGATAGGCAAGGTCTTCATCCCTGGCTACCATTTCAAGGGCAGTTGTACCTGCCTGAATTAATTCCGCTGCACCGGCACCCATCATGTGAACACCGAGAAGAAGATCTGTCTTCTCATCAATGACCATTTTTGTGAGACCATCCTTCTGTCCGGCAATACTGGCAAACCCGTTGCCCCCCATGGCAAACTGACCGGTCTTCACCTCATAGCCTTGCTGCCTCGCCTCTCCTTCTGTCAATCCTACTGATGCGATTGGAGGAACAGTTTGAATGACAAGCGGTACCAGTGCCAAGTTAAAGGATGAGTTCATGCCGCTGATATGCTCAGCCGCCACTTTTCCTTGCTTGATCGCCTTGCTGGCAAGCCTCCTGCCGATTGTACAGTCTCCTGCAGCATAAATTCCATCAACATTTGTTTCACCGAATTCATTGACCATGATAAATCCTTGCTTATCGGTGCTGATGTTTAAGAACTCCAATCCCAGATCCTTCGTGTTTGGCCTGGATTCACCTGAAACCATCAGGTGGCTGGCATCCAGAGTGATTTTCTCCTGATCGCTTTGAATGGTAATAGCGACATTGGTTTCTGATGAATAGGCTTCGAGCAGTGTGCTGTTTTTGAAAAGCTTAATCTTGGACTTTTTTAATACCCGATGAAGTTCTTTAGAGATGGATTCATCCAGTCCAAATGTATCGTCCTCACAAATGATGGAAACTTCCGAGCCCAGGTTTCGATAAGCCATTGCCGTTTCAAGCGCGATGTAATCCGATCCGCTGATCACAAGATGTTCTGGCAGCTCCTGAAGGCGAGGCAGCTCATCGGCACTGAAAATCCTTCCTTCCACCGGCACGATTCCGTGAGGTAATACAGGCGATGCTCCCACGGCAATAATCGCTTTTTCATACTCATACATTTCATAATGATGGCCGGAATCTACACCGATCCGGTTCCCAGACATTAATGTAGCTGTACCGGTGATGACTTCGATTTTATTTGCTTTGCAAAGAGCCTCTACCCCTTTTTGCAGAGCTGATACTGTTTTTTGCTGATACGCTTTAAATGTCTGCAGTTCAAATCCAGCTTCTCCTGTTTGGATGCCCATTTCGTTCAAATGAGACAATGACGCGAATGCTGCCGCCGCATGCGTCAGTGTCTTGGATGGAATGCATCCCGTATTCAGGCAGACCCCGCCCAGCTTTTCTTTTTCTATGATGGTCACTTCCATGCCGAGCTGTGCCGCACGGATGGCTGCATTATAGCCTCCTGGCCCTCCACCGGCTATGATCAGCTGCCGCTTTTGTGTAAATTCTCCTACGACCATTTTATATCAGCTCCAATACCATGACGGAAGGATTTTCAATCAGTTCTTTAAAACGGTTTGTAAATTGAACTGCCGTTGCCCCATCAGCGATTCGGTGGTCAAACGACATCGAAAGGTTCATCATGGATCTGATCTGAATCTCGTCGTTGATGATAACAGGCATCTTCTTCGTTTTATGGAAAGCCATTAAAGCAACTTCGGGATGGTTTATAATCGGGGTCGCACCCATGCTGCCCAAGGGCCCGACATTTGAGATCGTGAAGGTCCCGCCAGTCAGTTCATCTCTTGTGAGCCTGCCTTCTTTTGCCTTCATAATTTTTTCTTTCATATCGGAATTAATATCTTTAATGGTTCTGCGTTCTACATTCTTGATCACCGGCACAATCAGACCATCTTCAGCATCTGTGGCGATACCGATATTCACTTGCTTCTCAAGTCTGATGACTTCTTTTTCTTCATCCAGTTTGCTGTTGAAGATCGGGAAATTCCGCAGTGCGAGCTGAATGGCTTTTACAAAAAACGCTGCTACAGAAACGTTGAATCCCTTGTTGTTAGGATCCAGCTCTTTCATCTGTTTCTTTAATTCAAGCAAATTCGTCATATCCACTTCCTCAAAATGAGTAACATGTGGAATGGTGAACAGCGATTGAGTCATCTTTTTCGCGATTTGCTTGCGGCGGCCTCTGAATGGGATTTCCTCTGCTTCTGCTGGGGGATTTTCGATTTCCAGCTTTACGGCAGGTTCGGCGGCTGCAGGAATTTCGAATGTTTTCGGTTCTGTACTTCCTTTTGCAAACGACAATACATCCTCTTCTGTAATTCTTCCTGCCGGTCCGGTGCCTGTCACCTGTTCGATATCAACGCCGTGCTCTCTCGCTATTTTACGGGTGTAAGGTGCAGCCATAACCCGCTTAGTCAGCATCGCGATGGAAGCTTCTCTTTCAGGTGCTTGTGCCGTCGGTTCCTGCACCACCTGTGGAGAGTCAATCTCCGTTATAGACTCTTGGCCAGAACCCTCTCCTTGCAGAGTAAGAAGAACCGTTCCTACAGTGACCGTCTCTCCTTCCTTCACAAGAATGTCAGTAACCTTGCCGGCGATCGGTGACGGCAGTTCTGCGGTCACTTTATCGGTTTGAACTTCAACAAGAGGCTGGTCAATGGAAACCGTATCTCCAGGTTTTACAAAGAAATGAATGATCTCTCCTTCATGCATCCCTTCGCCTATGTCATGCAACTTTACTTCAACCATTTTTACAGCCTCCTAAAAGTTAATCACTTTATGAATTGCTGATGTTACTCTTGCCGTGTCCGGAAGATAATGGTCCTCCAGGGCAAACATCGGTACTGGCGTATCAAACCCGGTAACCCGCTCTACCGGCGCCTTCATATAAAGGAATGAAGTATCGTTGATTAAAGAAACAAGGGTATCTCCAAGGCCTCCTGTAGATGGTGCCTCGTGTACGATGACTACTCTGCCTGTCTTTTGGACACTTTGGGCGATCAGGTCTTTATCAAGCGGATACAGTGTACGCAGATCAATAACTTCTGTACTTACCCCTTGTTTTTCTGCTTCTTCTGCTGCTTTTAATGCTGTATCGACCATCGCCCCATAAGTCAGTACCGTTACGTGTTCTCCTTCTTTCAGAACACTTCCTTTACCGATTTCTACGGTGTACTTTCCTTCTGGAACATCCATCTTTGAGCTTCTGTAGCATCTCATCGGCTCAAGGAAAAGCACTGGATCCGGATCCTCTATGCTCGCGATGAGCAGCCCTTTGGCATCATACGCATTCGACGGAACAACCACTTTGATTCCCGGCATGTGAGTGAACAGAGCTTCCACCGAATCAGAATGGATTTCAGGAGCGCGCACACCTGCACCGAACGGAGCACGGATAACCATAGGGACCGTGAAAGCACCTAGTGTTCTTGCTCTTATCCTTGAAGCATGAGTCATGATCTGGTTAAATGCTGGATAAATAAAGCCAAGGAATTGCATTTCTGCTACAGGGCGAAAGCCGTTCATCGCAAGCCCGATGGATGTACCGATAATCCCTGACTCAGCCAGCGGAGTGTCAATGATACGCTTTTCGCCAAACTCATCCATCAATCCGTCAGTCGCCCGGAAAACTCCTCCGTTGCGCCCGACGTCTTCACCTAAAACGATGACTTCTTCGCTTTCCCTCATCATCGTTCTAAGCCCGTCCGTTACTGCCTGAACAAGTGTCAGCTTTTTCGTTTCAACTGCTGCAGTTGTCATCTTACTCCCCCCTCATAAGCGCATACGCTTCTTTTTGGTCGTTGATCGGCCATGGATTTTCTGCAAAAACATGATCAAACATGTCATTGACGTGCGGCGGTTTTTCATTTTCCATTTCTTTAACGGCTGCTTCAATCTCCGCTGTTATTTCTTTTTCAAGATCTGAAGCCCATTGGCCGTCCCAGATGTTCTCCATCTTCATATACTTTTCCAGCCGGATAAGAGGATCAGTCGTTTCACGCCGAATCGTACTCTCGTTTTGGTCTCTGTATTTGGACGGGTCGTCTGCTGTCGTATGAGCACCATATCTCCAGGTAACGGCCTCAATTAAAGTAGGGCCGCCTCCAGCCCGTGCCTTATCAATGGCCGCTTTCGTATGGAAGTAAACGGAAAATGCATCATTGCCATCCAGCCTTATTCCTTCAATATCATAGCCGAGTGCTTTTTGTGCGATGGTCTTTGCCTTCATTTGCTTTTCAATTGGAACAGAGATGGCAAAACCGTTGTTCTGGTTGAAAAAGACAACCGGAATGTTAAACACGCTCGCAAAGTTGAGCCCTTCATGAAAATCACCCTCTGAGGTCGCTCCATCTCCAAAGTAAACGATGGAGGCACGGTCTGTTCCTTTCATTTTTTCAGCCCATGCTGTCCCGGTTGCATGAAGAAGCTGAGAAGCAATCGGAACGGCAGGCGGAAAAATGTTCTTTCCAGCGGGGGGAATACAGCCTTCCTGGCGGCCTTTCCAATAGAGAAGCACATTCTTTACGGAGTGTCCGAAGGTTAACGTCGCCCCATGGTCGCGGTAGGTAGGGAACATCCAGTCTCCCTCTCCCATCGCCATGGCACTGCCGATCTGCGCCGCTTCCTGGCCTTCAAACGGCACGTACGTTCCGATACGGCCCTGCCGCTGAAGATTTACTCCTTTGCGGTCAAAGAGACGGGCTCTCAGCATTTTTGTATAGAGATTTTTCACGAGTTCTACCGTCAGCCTGCTTTTATATGAATCATCCACCAGCATTCCCTCTTCGTTTAAAATCTGCTTCCTCGGAAATTGACTTTCCACACTAACTCCCCCTTTAATTTGATAGATTCCGTTTTAATGCCGCACATTCCATTTCGGTCTTTTATCATGGGAAAAGAAACTGTTTCGCTGTTTTCGGTGTTCAATCCTGTCCTCACAGAAGCGGTTGGCTGCCTCCATGGTAGATAGATTCTGTTCCTTGCTCTGTTTATAGATTGCCAGAAGAGAATCATAGATGGCTCTTGTCTGGTTCAGCACACGGCCCTTATTCGGCCCGTACAGCTCATCAGCGACCTGGATTAACCCTCCGGCGTTCACGATATAGTCTGGTCCGTAAAGGATTCCTTTCTGCTGAAGATAGATTCCGTGTTTGTCTTCAAGCAGCTGGTTGTTTGCACTTCCGACAACCGCTTTGACCTTGAGCCTGTCGATGGTTTCGTCATTGACAATGCCTCCAAGTGCACAAGGAACAAATATATCAGCGTTCACTCCGTAAATTTCATCCCCTTCAACAACTTCAACCGTTCCCGGAAGAAGCTCCGCCCGGTCCACGATACTCTTTAGCGCCTGCTGGTTAATATCGGTGACGTACACATGGGCACCGGCAGCGACAAGCTGCTCCGCTACCTTATAGCCAACTTTTCCAAGCCCCTGTACGCTGTAGGACATACCGGAAAGATCTTCTGAGCCATACAGCGCCTGGATGGTTGCTCGAAGCCCGTATATGACACCCTGTGCAGTAGGTACGGACGAATCCCCGCTTCCTCCATATTCATCCGGCACACCTACAATACAGGACGTTTCTTTCAGGGCATGCACGAAGTCATCCGGTGTCGTCCCCATATCTGTGCCTGTATAAAAGCGGCCGTTAAGAGAATCTACGAATTGGCCGAAAGCACGGAATAATGCCGGAGATCTATCTGTTGTCGGATCGCCAATGATCACCGACTTTCCTCCCCCAAAATCCACGTCTGCTCCAGCACACTTGTACGTCATCCCTCTTGACAGCCGAAGTACATCCTCAAGTGCTTCATCCGTTGATTTATACGGGCGCATTCTGCAGCCGCCAAGTGCCGGCCCAAGCGTGGTGTTATGTATAGCAATAATGGCTTTTAAGCCGGTGGCCGGATCGTTGCAGAATACAACCTGTTCATGCTGCGATATCTTTTCAAACATGCTTACTCCCCCTTGGTGATCCTTTATCTCTTTGGCGCTTTAAAGTAAGCGCTTTCATTTTATGGCATTTAGTTTGTCATTTCATGCAGTTTCTGAGAGATTTTTTCTTTTGGAAGAATGTATTGTGTGACCTCTCCCTCTCCTACTGTTGCTTTTTCATTTCTTACTTCAACTTTGCATATCACAGCCCTTCCTTTTAGTTCTGTAAGGGTTGCTTTTATTTCAAGCTTCATTCCTTCAGGTGTAGGCGCTAGATGGGAAGCTTTGATTCCTCCACCGATTCCTTCCTCATCTTCTTCAAGGTAAGGCAGAATAATCTGCCTCGCCGCCCACTCCATATGATAGACCATGGATACGGTGGAATAAGCAGGATGAACGAGTTTTCCTTCGAATTGCGCAAACATATCTGGTGTCACTACAGCTGTAATGGTTGCTGTATCACCGATTTTCATTCCTGGTTTCATGACATCACCTCTTAATAGATACATCCATTCGTTAGACCGCAGACAATGAGGGCATATTCCAGCTAATGGTCCATGCCCTCATTTATTCATTCGTTTAAACACGATAATTATATAACGTTTTCTTAACGTAATGATATCATTTTGTTGAATAGTCAGTCAATGAATAGCCTGAAGATTTCAAATCTATACAATATAGCAAGACTATGAAAAAATAAAAACCAGAAGGAGTGAAAATATGGAAAAGTGTCTTTTATGCCAGCCATTCGGGCTGGAGGATCAGGAGATTGTGTTCGAAAACAAAACGGAATTCGCTCCTGGCTCAAAAGCCCCTCCAACAAACGCCCTCAAAATGTATAAAAAGCTGTGTTCCTGCCGGAACACAGCTTTAGCTTTGCCTCGTGATTTATGAAAGAAGAGCCCTGTCGCTCGCCATCTTTTCTCCTCTTATGCGCTGAAACTCATTGAGAAGACTTTCTACGGTTAGAGACTTTTTGCTGACTTCATCGACATCCAGGATGATCTGCCCTTTATCCATCATAATCAGCCGGTTGCCGAGGTCGATCGCCTGCTGCATGTTATGAGTGACCATTAAGGTAGTAAGCCCGTGTGCGGCCACAATCTCCTTCGTTAGCTCCGTAATGAGCGCCGCACGGGAAGGATCAAGTGCTGCTGTATGCTCGTCCAAAAGCAGGATATCGGGCTCTGTAAAAGTTGCCATAAGCAGGGACAGCGCCTGGCGTTCACCTCCGGATAGCAGGCCGACTTTAGCCGTAAAACGGTTTTCCAGGCCCAAATGAAGAGACTCTATTGCTTCCTGAAAGAATTCCCTGGATTTTCTCGTAATCCCCCGTTTAAGAGATCTTCTCTTATTGCGCGCGTAAGCTATCGCCAGATTTTCCTCAATCGTCATCGTCGGAGCCGTTCCCGCCATCGGGTCTTGAAAAACCCTTCCAATAAACTTGGAACGTTTATGTTCAGGCAAAGAAAGAATGTTTTTCCCTTTAATCATAACCAGGCCTGCATCGGGAAACAGTACACCTGAAATAACATTCATTAAGGTTGATTTTCCCGCTCCGTTGCTCCCGATAACTGTAACAAAATCTCCAGGTTCCAGTTGCAGGTTGATGTTTGACAGTCCGATTTTTTCATCGGGTGTGTCTTCGTTAAAGATTTTATGAACTGAATTTAGATGCAGCAATTTCTTCACCCTTTCTGTCCATAGTCTGATGGTTCAGCTGCTTTCTCCTCGTTTTCCTCGCCTGTTCCTTTCTCGCTTCCAGCAGTTTAGGAAGGACAAGAGAGCAGACAACGATCAGCGCTGTAATCAATTTCAAATCACCCGTTTCAAAAAATTCAATCTGCAGGGCAAAGGCAATGATGATGCGATAAACAACGGCCCCTAAAACAACCGCAAGCGTTGCACGGGCAATGGACTTTGTTCCGAACAAAGCTTCACCAATAATGACAGAAGCGAGTCCGATAATAATCATGCCAATCCCCATCCCGACGTCAGCAAAACCTCCATATTGGGCGATGAGTGCACCAGCAAAAGCGACAAGAGCGTTTGATAACCCCAGCCCAAGAACAGTTAAGCCATCCGTGTTTGCCGAAAAACTTCGGATCATCCGCTTATTGTCTCCAGTCGCCCGGAGTGCCAACCCAATCTCCGTTTTCAGGAACCAATCAGCTGCAAATTTGATAAGAATCGTCACGATCGCCATGACAAAAAAGATGCCCCAGGTTTTTGGAAGACTATCTCCCAGTCCAATAGCTGTGAACAGCTTATTGAACATGCTGTCGAGCCCAAGTTTCTGCCAAAAGGAAGTGATTAAAGTAAATGCTGTATCTTCTCCCAGAAGCGGTACATTTGAACGCTGATCCATAATCCGGAGGTTGATGGAGTAGAGGGCGATCATCATGAGAATTCCGGATAAGAGCGGATTAATTTTTCCTTTGGTATGTAAGATTCCTGTTATACAGCCTGCGATAAATCCAGCGAGTATTCCTGCCATCGTGGCAATAAAAGGATTCTGTCCGTGGACTATTAAACTGGCAGATATCGCTGCACCTGTTACAAAACTTCCGTCTACCGTTAAGTCTGGAAAGTCCAGGATACGGAACGAAAGGTATACACCGAGTGCCATAATGGCATAGATCACACCTGATTCCAAAGCGCTAAAGAGTGCAAACATCTGTATTCCTCCCCTAAAAAGCGTTTGTCTTTATAAACTGCATACGGTTTGCTCTTTCCCTTTGCCATCGAAAAAAACGTGCTGGATTTGACCAAAAGCGATGTGTCAAACCCAACACGGGAGACTTACTTTGTATATTCAGCCATTGAGTCCCATTCAGTTTTCAGTTTGATGTTCATGGCTTTTGCAGCTTTCTTATTGATGACGAGTTTCAGCTTTTGAGGGTATTGCACCTTAATTTCGCTAGGCTTCTTTTTCCCTTTCAAAATGTCCGCTGCCATCTGCCCTGCTTCATAGCCGATGTCATAATAATCGAATCCGTATGCGGCGAAGGCTCCGCGTTTTACAGAATCAAGCTCACCTGCAAACATCGGTATATCTTTGTCTTCAGCCACACTGATAACGGATTCGAGGGCAGATACTACTGTATTGTCGGTAACGATATAAAAAACATCCGCACGTCCAACGAGTGATTCTGCAGCCTGCTTCACATCCGCAGAGGTTGAGACACTGACTTCCACTGGTTTCAGATTAGATTTCTCAAGCGCTTTTTTCACAAGGTCTACCTGGGCAACAGAGTTCTGTTCTCCTTTGTTGTAAATCAAGCCCACTGTTTTTGCATCGGTCTGTTTGTCAATAAACTCTATCGTTTTTGGGATAGCATCAGGATGAGTATCCGTCGTTCCAGTAATGTTGTCTCCAGGTTTTTCAAAGCTTTGTACGAGCTTGGCTCCGACTGGATCCGTTACTGAAGTAAATACGATTGGAATGTCTTTTGTAGCGTTAAGAGCATGCTGGGCACTCGGTGTGGAGTTGGCAAAAATGAGATCTACTTTTTCACCCACAAGATTCTTGGCAATCGTCTGAGAATTGTTTGGATCTCCTTGCGCTAGCTGGACATCATACTTTACATTTTTCAGTCCGCTGGCAGAAATAGCTTTTTTAAAGCCCTTATAGGCCGCATCAAGCGACGGGTGCTCTACAATCTGAGTGACACCAATCTTGATTTCCTTGCCGCCTTTTTCCTCACTGTTCGTTTCTTTCGATGTTCCGCAGCCTGCCAGCAGCACCATACCAGCCAGTGAAACACCGAGTAAACCTTTCCACTTCTTCATTCTCTTTTTCCCCCTTTTTACTAAAGCAGACATCTCCCTATCTCGTTGCGGCACTGGTTGAACGGTCATGCCTCTAGTAAATTTTTCGAACTATTTACAAAATTAATTATATTATAAATTCTTTTCCTTTTAAAGGTCTGTTCCTTGTTTTTGCCAGCTAGAAAGCTCGCTGCTCTTGCGGCTGATGGCCAGTCCGGCATCTTTCATCATTTTCTGTATCAGCTCGCTTGCTGAAGGCATGTCTTTAATCAATCCTGCAATCTGCCCGCTGTTGATGAATCCTTGCTCGAAGTCACCCTTTATTGCGCCTGCAATGTGCTGGTCTTCCGTCGTCAGTGCATTAAATTCTTCGAGCGTAATGCCTTCTGATTCCTTCGATAGCAGTCTCTCGGCATAAGGAGCTTTCATCACTCTGCGGATTCTTCCGACAGAACGGCCGACAACAACTGTATCCCGGTCATCTGCCTGAATGAGCGCTTCTTTATAGCGCAGGTGGAACGGAGCTTCTTTAACTGCTATGAATCTCGTACCGAGCTGCACACCCTCTGCCCCGAGCATCATGGCGGCCGCTACACCTCGTCCATCCCCGATGCCGCCAGCTGCGATCAGCGGAATCTTGATCACATCGGCTACCTGCGGAATGAGCGTCATCGTTGTTGTTTCAAAAGGAGAATTCAAACCAGCTGCCTCATATCCTTCTGCGACAATGAGGTCTGCTCCGGCGTCTTCTGCCTTTTTCGCATGATAAACAGAAGCGGCCACGCAAATGACTTTAATGCCGTGTTCCTGCAGCTTGCGAATGTAGGGGGCGGGATTTCCAGCTGATAAAGAAACAACGGGTACATGGTGCTTGATGATCAGCTGAAAGATTTCTTTTACGTTGGATGCCACAGTGAGCGGAACATTGACAGCGAACGGCTTCGATGTTTTCGAAGCTGCCTCCACGATCATACCTTCTACTTCATCAGGGAGCACCGTCCCTACTCCAATTGTCCCCAGGGCACCTGCGTTTGAGATAGCCGCTGTCAGCTGTGCGTTGCTGACATTCCCCATTCCTCCTTGAATAATGGGATATTGGATGCCTAAAATCTTGCATACAGTGTTCATTTTCTTACTCCTTCCTATGAATCTGTTATACTTTTTATAATCACAGTCAAAACAACAGGGAGGATCTATTCTATGAATTACACATTTAACGGAAAAGAGCCGCAGATTGATGAAAGCGCTTTTATTGCACCAGGCGTACATATCATTGGCGATGTCAAAATCGGCAAAGAATCCAGTATCTGGTTTAACAGTGTCCTTCGCGGGGATGAAGGGCCGATCACCATTGGAGATCGCTGCAATGTCCAGGATAACTGCACACTGCATCTATACGAGCAGTATCCCCTCTTTCTTGAGGATGAAGTGTCGATCGGGCATAATGTTATCCTTCATGGCTGCACGGTCAGAAAGGGTGCACTGATCGGAATGGGTGCGACAATCCTCGACGGTGCCGAGATTGGTGAACAAGCCTTTATCGGAGCAAACACCCTTATCCCTCCCGGAAAAAAGATTCCGCCCCGTACCATGGTCATGGGTTCTCCCGGCCAAGTCATTCGGGAGTTGAATGACAAAGACCTGGAGATTATCCGAATAACCATTGAAACGTATCAGCAAAAAGGGCAGCAGTTTAAGCAGGAGCTAAAATAATGGAAATAAAAAGCACTTTCCCGCTCAGGATGAAAGTGCTTTTTGTTTACAAATCTACAGTTCCTGGATGAGCGGGTGGTTCAGCGCGTTGTAAGATTTGTCTCTTTTCAGTTCGTTTCCTTCTTGATAGATCTCCTCGAAAAAGCGGCTGGAAGGACCCGCGAGTGTTCTGTAATAATCTCCAAATAAGGAGGCTGCATAATCTCCGAGCCAGTCGGATGGAAGAAGTTCTTGAGGAAGCCCGGGATCAACAAACAGGAACTTGCGGTATTCATGGACGAGCTTTGTTCGTTCTACAAAGCACTCGCCATCTGTCATCTCCCCCTTTTCAATCTTATTCTTATCAATCACATACTTTTGGGAGTACGTCTTGATAAACTCATCATATTTCCGGTTAGTATCCGCCAAGTCCCAGCACTCATTCACGAGCTGTGCGTTCTCATGAGGTCCTTCATAAGTTGCCGTGAAAAAGTGGACAAAATCCTGGATCTCATATTTCTCCATCATCTGCTTGATCTGTTCTTTCTGGTTGTTGGGAGAAATCCAGAAGCTGTTGGCCAAAAGACCGAATCCGCTCCATACCAATTCTTTTCTTAACTCGTCCCTGATGCTTCTTTTTTCTTCGGGAATGGTATACGTAAACATGTACCAAGTACCGTCCCATTTTTCGGGCTGCAGCTTAAAAATCCGTTTTGCAGCTTCATCCATCCGTCTTGCTCCGCGCGGGGTTAAGTAATAATAGCTCTTGTTCCCCTGCTTGCGCGAAACGATCCAGCCCTGTTTGTTCATACGGGAGATGGCTGCCCTTACCGCCTGTTCGTTATGGCCGAACTCCTCAAGAAGGCGGATCAGGCTTCCAATCCATATTTCATTGCCATAGTGGCGTATGTAATCTCCATACAGCGTAAAAATCATTGAACGCGTGTTTAAACTGTTTTGCATGACTGTCCCTCATTTGCTTTACTGTCAATTTAGATGACTCTTATCCTACCAAAACACATAGAGCAGAACAAGCTATCCAGGTAAAATCTACTCCCCTTTAAAAACAGGAGGTCTTTTTTCACTGAAGGCATCAAGCGCCTCCACTCTGTCTTTTGTAGGAATGGTCACTTCATATGCTTTGGCCTCGATCGCAAGCCCTGTCTGCAGGTCGGTTTCCATACCGTGCTTGATGGAGTACTTTGCCTGCTGCACAGCGATCGGTCCGTTCTTCAGGATGGCGGCAGCATATTCTACACATGCCGGCAACAGTTCTTCTCTCGTCACCGCTTTATTCAGAATGCCGTATTGCCAGGCTTCATCAGCCTTCATTTTCTTGGCTGTCAGAATAAGCTCCATCGCTTTAGCCTGCCCAATTAATCGCGGAAGCCGCTGTGTTCCACCTGCACCCGGAATAATCGCCCAGCTAAGCTCAGTCAGACCCATGGAAGCTGAATCAACGGAAACTCTAATGTCGCATGCAAGCGCCAGTTCAAACCCGCCACCGAACGCATGGCCGTTAATCGCGGCGATTGTAGGCTGCGGAAGCGCCTCAACCGCAGAAAATACATCACGGATTTTTCGTACGTTGCGTTTAACATCGGCCTCTGAGAGGGTGCGCCGCTCTTTGAGGTCCGCTCCTGCGCTGAAGGCTTTCTCTCCTGCCCCTGTAAAAATAACAACACGGACATTTTGATTATGATGGATCTCATCAACAACCTCACCGAGCCGCTGAAGTGTTCGATAGTTAAAGCAGTTCAGCACTTCAGGACGGTTTAACGTAACATAAGCGATATGGTCTTTTACTTCATAAAGAATAGCTTCTGGCATTTCATTCTCCCCTTACTCCTCTATATTTTCAACGACGGCAGCGATGCCCTGGCCCACTCCGATGCACATCGTTGCCAGCCCATGCTTTACGTTTCGTTTCTTCATCTCATGAATTAGCGTCGTAAGGATTCTTGCACCGCTCGCTCCAAGCGGATGTCCAAAAGCAATCGCGCCGCCGTTTACATTTACCTTTTGCTGATCAAGCTCCAGCTGTTTTATGCACTCCAGAGATTGGGAGGCAAATGCTTCATTCAGTTCGATCAGACCAAGCTCCTCCAGCGTGATGCCCGCCCGCTGCACCGCTTTTCTGCTCGCTTCAATCGGCCCCAGCCCCATAACTGAAGGCTCCAGACCGGAAACAGCAGAAGCCTTATAGCGCGCCAGAGGTTTCACGCCCAATTCCTTTGCTTTTTCAGCGCTCATCATCAACAGCACAGCTGCACCGTCATTCACTCCGGATGCATTTCCTGCAGTGATCGTGCCGCCGGCAAACAAAGGTTTGAGCCCTGACAATTTTTCAGCTGTAGTACCTGGTCTAGGATGCTCATCCTTATCAAAAATGGTTTCATTGCCTTTTCTATCCTTTAAAACTACAGGAATGATTTCTTCGTTAAACCGCCCTGCTTCTATCGCTTTCTGGGCCCTGTGCTGGCTCTCTGCCGCAAAGCTGTCCTGCGCCTCACGGGAAATTCCACAGCGCTGCGCCACATTTTCAGCCGTCTGCGGCATGGAGTCCGTTCCATACTTTTCATTAAAGAGCGGGTTGATGAACCGCCAGCCGATTGTTGTGTCAAACATCTTCATGTCGCCGCGCGGAAATTCCGCATCCGGCTTCGCCATTACGAAAGGTGCTCTTGTCATACTTTCCGTCCCGCCGACAATGAAGATATCTCCCTCATTCGCCATGATGGCCCTTGCTCCATAGATGACGGCATCAAGTCCGGAACCGCACAATCGATTGATCGTCGTACCGCCAACCTCGACAGGAAGGCCTGCCAGTAACGCCGCCATGCGGGCTACGTTCCGGTTATCCTCTCCTGCACCATTTGCGTTTCCAAGAATAACTTCTTCAACCTCTGCAGCTGGTACATTCGGATTTCTCTCCAGTAACGCCTTAATGGCAATACTTGCAAGGTCATCCGGCCGGACGTTTTTCAACCCGCCTTTGTAGCGGCCGATGGGCGTCCTCACTGCATCGACAATAACGGCTTCTCTCATTTGGTTACGCCGCCCTTCTCGATCATATAATCATAGACGCCGCGTCCGGTCTTGCGGCCAAGTCTTCCCGCTTTCACATATTTAACAAGAAGCGGACATGGACGGTATTTTTCACCGAGGGTCTGATGAAGATAGTTTAAGTTGTTAAGCCGTGTATCCAGACCGACAAGATCGCCAAGTTCAAACGGCCCCATCGGATAGTTTAAACCAAGCTTGATCGCTTTATCGATTTCTTCCGGAGTACCTACACCTTCCTGAAGCATAAAGAACGCTTCGTTTCCGACCATCGCCGAAATCCGGCTCGTTACAAAGCCAGGAAACTCGTTAACAATGACAGTTTCTTTTCCCATCCGCTCTGCTGCTTCTTTTACCGCCGCTGCTGTTTCATCGCTCGTTTCATGCCCCCTTACAATCTCAACAAGCGGCATCTTGTGGACCGGGTTGAAAAAGTGCATAGCGACTACCTTTTCAGGACGCTGCGTAAATGAACCGATTTCAGTCGGGCTCATAGTCGATGTATTTGTAGCTAAAAAGCAGTGATCTGGTGCTGCTTTGTCCAGCTCTGTGAATACAGCCTTTTTAATCTCAAGATTTTCCGGAACTGCTTCAATGACCAAGTCAGCCTGGCTTGCCGCTTCCGAAAGATGGGTGGAGTAAGAAAGCCGATTTTTCGCCGTTTCAGCTTCTTCTGCACCCAGCTTTCCTCTGGCAACACCTTTTGAAAAAATGGCTTCTATTTCACGTTCCGCGTTTTTTAGCGCTTCCTCCTGAACATCAACCAGCTGCACATGGAAGCCCCCTACTGCTGCACTGTAGGCAATTCCTCTGCCCATTACTCCTGATCCGACAACAACGATGGATTGCATCAATGGTATCTCCTCCACATTCCTTGAATGTTGCAAAAGCGAGCCCTGCTGCAGCCCGCTTTTTTTATTTTTCAGCTATATATAGATCCTCGAATGATTGTCTTCCTGAAGGAATGGAATCTGGTTAGAACCAGCCACATTCCAGCATACAATCTATTTCCCTGTAAACACGGGCTTGCGTTTTTCCATAAATGCGGTAACCCCTTCTTTATGGTCCTGGGTGCTGCCCGCTGTTTTCTGTGCAAGTGCCTCATATTCCAGCACTTCGTTTAAATCGCTCTCCCAGCTTTTATTCATGTATCGTTTGATCAGACCGATTGCTTTCGTCGGCATATTCGCCAATCTCACCGCAAATGTCTCCACTTCCTGAACAAAAACTTCATCGGATACAACCTTTGTGACAAGACCCGACTCTTTTGCCTGTTCAGCAGAAATTTTCTCGCCTAAAACAGCAAGTTCCATGGCTTTCGCATGTCCGACAAGCCTCGGAAGGAAGTACAGATTGCCTGAATCGGGCACAAGCCCTACATGGATGAACGCTTCGATAAAGCTCGCTTTTTCAGAAGCCACCCTGAAGTCACAGGCAAGTGCCAGACTCATTCCGGCGCCGGCTGCCACTCCGTTTACAGCAGCGATGACCGGCTTCTCAATGGAAACAAGCGCCTGGACCATTGGATTATAACCTTGGCGGAGAACCTCTCCGTAGTCAGGATTGTCGCTTCCGCCGAGATCCTGGCCGGAGCAGAACGCACGCCCTGCGCCAGTGATAACGATGGCACGGACTTCTTCATCTTTGCCGGCCGTTTTTAACGCAGAAAGCATCTCTTTATGCATCACACTCGTGAACGCGTTGAGCTTGCCGGGCCTGTTCAGTGTAATCCAGGCTACTCCGGCTCTTGTTTCGTACATGATCGTTTCAAACATCAGCGCTCCTCCTTATTTCCCCTTGAAATTAGCCCGCCGTTTTTCAGCAAAAGCTTTCATGCCTTCCTTCTGGTCTTCAGAAGAAAACAGCAGATAGAAATTTTTTCTTTCAAACTGCATGCCGTCGAGAACAGAGTCATCGACCGCTTTATAGACCGTCTCTTTAATCAACCGTAAGGAGAGCGGTGCTTTGGAGGCGATGGTACGTGCAAATTTCATTGCTTCTTCTAACACGAGTTCAGGAGCTACTACCCTGTTGATCACCCCGTGCTGATGAGCCTCCTTCGCAGTCATCGGTTCACCGAGCCACAGCCATTCCAGTGCTTTTTTCTGCCCCATGAGCTTGGTCAGCTTGACTGTTCCTCCTGCACCAGGCATCACGCCAAGCTTGATTTCCGGAAAACCGAACTGTGCTTTTTCAGAAGCAAAAAGGATGTCACAGCACAGCGCAAGCTCAAACCCGCCGCCGAAACAAAATCCGCTTACCGCTCCGATAATCGGCTTCTTGATGGTGTGCAGCTGGTCCCAATCCTTGAACTGGTTAAGCAGTTCAAGCGTAATGGCATCGTCATTCATCATTTCATCGATATCGGCTCCGGCCGCAAATGCCCGGTCGTTTCCGGTTAGAACGATCGCTTTCACTTGGTCATTACGGTCATATTGCTCAAAAGCAGACAAAAGCTCTGACACCATGCTTCGGTTGATGGCGTTAAGCACTTTGGGGCGGTTAAGCTCAATCAGTGCAATACCCTCTTCTACTTTTGACGTTATCGTTGTGAAATTACTCATTCACTTCCTCACCGATCATCAATGTAACGAGGTCTCCGGCAAAAGACATCAAGTCTTTGCCCGAAGCTTTTCCTTCAGCTGATTTCATCCCTGCTTTTAATGATTCATGATCGTCATAATACATTTCACAGAGCAAGTAGTATTTGCTTTCTCCCATTGGGGAGCCTACAATCTTTGTTACTTCCATTTTGCGAAGCCCTGGAATCTTTTTCGTTACTTCTGTATGTGTACCGAAATAATGGTCATCAAAGCCTTCTTTATTCTCCGGAGTTTTATAAAGTGCGATCAATTTCACCATTTGTGTATCTTCCTCTCGACTATATTTTTTATGATTCTTTCATTATGAGACAGCATTAAACCATTTCTATAAAACTAGCTGTTCCCCTTTTTCTTTTTGGCTGTTTTCGTAACCTTTGGTGCTCTTGGAAGGCGGTTGATCTCCGTTTCAGGCTGCCCGCTTTAACCGGCGTAAACGCCTACTTTCGCGGGGCGTGCGGTGAGCCCCGTGGCGCAAGCGCCTCCTTGGTCTCACCTGTCACGCTTCATCCCGCCGGAGTCTCGCACCATGCACTCCAATCAACTTGTCAATGAAGCTCTTTACACTCATAAGCAACAATTTTTTGAAAAGAGCCTTCTTTTTCAGTTCATATCCGCTACAGGCTTCATCGCTTCAAAAGGGTTTTTACAAGACTTGCAATATAGGATGCTGCGGCAAGCGGTCGGGCCGAAGATATTCTCCATGGTTACATATGAGGAGCCGCAATACGGACAATCGATGCTCCACGGTTCCCCCATCACATGATTTGCCGGTGGAGGCGCAATCCCAAACTCTTTTAATCTCTCTTTGCCTCCTTCAGTAATCCGGTCTGTTGTCCAAGCCGGCGTGTAGACAAACTCCACATGAACTTCCTTCACACCTTCTACAGCACGGGCAGCCTGTTTAATATCTCTTTCAATGATATGAAGGGCCGGACAGCCAACGAACGTAGGCAGCGCTTTGATGAGTACAGAGCCTTCTCTTTCCTCAACGTCTTCAATCATTCCCAGGTCCAGTATGCTTACAGAAGCAATCTCCGGGTCTTTTACATCTTTGAGGGCTGAGATTACTTTTTCTTTGAGATTCATAGATTGTATAACCATGCTGTCTCTCCTTTCCGGTCCTGCGTTTTGTTACCAGCCGGAAGCCGGGTTAGTGGCAAACACTTCTGAAAGAGTGGAAAGGGCTTCAGCAAGATCAGGCGTATGCTCGCCTTTCCGGCCGTTACCGCTTTCAATCAGCGGCTCTCCTGGTACTGTTATACCGGTTTCCGAGAATACTTTCTCAATCCTGTTAAGCCAGCGTTTCTTCAAAAGCGGTTCATCTTCTATTAATCCAGCTTTTACGATCTCTCCATAAAATGGTCCCAGCGTAAGTACTCCGCCAAAATCTCTCCATACTCTATCCACTGCTGACAGCATGCGTTGCTTCGCATCTTCTGTGCTCATTACAAGCTGCTTGAACCAAATATCCCAGTGCATCAAATGGTAATACTGCTCTGTCATGATTTTCTTCGCTGCATTGGCCAGCGGTTCGTAGGAAGACATTCTCAGCGATTCCAGACGGATGTGTTTGTGGACCGCATAAAAATAGTTTCTTACGACGGCAAATGCCCAGTCATAGTCCGGTTTATCAAGATAGGTCCCGCTTCCGTTCACCCTTTCAAGCAGGATGGCATTGCGGAACTCTTCGGGTTTTCTGAGATGCGCAATGCGGTCCGCTTCTCCTTCACCAAGGTCCTCCAAAAGGTGGTAGTACATTGAAGCATGCCCCATCATGTCCTGATTGATGGAAGAAAACGCAACGTCTTCTTCGATATGGGGGGCGAGTCCAAGCCATTCCGATCCTCTGTAAGCCAGGATAAAGTCATCATCTGCCAGCTGATAGATCAATTCCTTGAGCGCTTTTTTTTCTTGTTGGTTTAATGTTTCTCCGGTCATCGGCTCTCTTCCCTTCCGCCCATGATGTGCTGTTCTGTAAACTGTTCCTGATTGTAGTCACGCCATTTTTTCTTCAGGTAACCATATCCTTTAGTTTCTCTATAGTCTTTATCCAGTCTTTTCAGCATTACTCTTTCACTCTGTGTTAAGCCGCGGATGTTCTCCCGTTTGACGACCCAAATGTCAGCCACTGTCTCTCTGCGGAAGAAATTTTCCTTTGCCATGACAAGAGCCATATCTGCGTTCGGCGCAAGCAGGCTGAACTGATGCTGAAAAGGAGCTTTATCTGTCTTCTTGCTGAACACTTCATACACGTTATAAAATTGGTTTCCTTGTTCGCTCATTCGTTATCCACTCTCCTCCGCTTTTAGATCGCCTTTTGGGCGGCAAGTGCCTCCCGAACCCAGCTGTTGTTGTCATATGAACTTCTTCTCAAATCCAATCGTTCCTGTGAACGCGGCCCATTTCCTGAAACAATCTGTTTAAATTCATTCCAGTCGACATCCTGATACACCCACATCTGTGTCTCTTCATCAAAGTGGATCGTTTCATCTGGAATGGTAAGGCCGAGCGCCCAGACGCGCGGAATATATTTGGTGAAGAACTCCTGGCGAAGATCTTCATTCGTTTTCGTCCGGATTTTATACATGATGTTCTTATCGGCGTTCGAATTGCCCGTTTCTTTTGCTGACTTCGGACCAAAGAACATGATCAGTGACGTCCACCAGCGGTTAAGGGAATCCTGCAGCAATGCTCGCTGTTCAGGCGTACCTTCAGCAAGGGCTAAAATAATGCTCTCGCCATGCTGAGCATGGAAGACTTCTTCTGCGCAAATACGCTTTAACGCTCTTGCGTATGGCCCGTATGATGAATCGAGCATCATGCTCTGCGAGATGATGGCTGCTCCGTCCACTAGCCAGGCGATCATTCCGGCATCCCCCCAAGTCGGTGCCTCCATATGAAAGACGTTGTGAAATTTCAGACGGCCGGAGAACAGATCCTGCATGATGTCTTCCCTTGTTTTCCCGAGAGGAGCCATGAGATCCTCCGCAACACGCAATAAGAGCTGGCCGTGCCCCATTTCATCCTGCACTTTCGCCATAATCGCTAATTTACGGTGAAGGGATGGTGCTTTTGGTACCCACTCCTTTTCTGGAAGCGCTCCCATAATTTCCGAAATGCCATGCATAGAAATGAGACGTATGAGATTTGTTCTATAATCATCCGGCATCCAATCATCGGCTTCTATCTTTTCACCGAGGTTGATTCGATCCATAAAATGCTGGTGCTTTTCATCGTTTGTTAACTGTTCAAAGCTGAGACCTGCCTGCACAATAAGCCCCTCCTAATTATATTACGTTTATTTACCGTTATTATAAAATATCGTCATATAAATAACAACCAACTATACACCTAATTGAGCGGTTTTATGTCTGACCACCCGAACTGCCTTCCCTTCAGACCTTGGAATGGAGCCCGGAGGAAGCAGATGGATATCCAGATTTACAAGACAGCTGCTTTTAACCGCATGCTTGATTCGGTCTTTGAGCAATTCCAAATCCACATGGTCAAGGTTTTGTTCCATGCGTGTGAAACAAGCTTCTGTAATCTCTACGTGAAGCTGAACATTCTCTTTAAAACCGTCTGCATGAACGTGGAGCTGATAATGAGGAACAAGATCCTCTGCTTTCAGAAGACAGTTCTCAATTTCGGATGGAAAAACGTTGACACCGCGGATAATGAGCATATCATCAATCCGGCCTTTAACACGTGACATCCTGACGGAAGTGCGTCCACAGACGCATTTTCCCGTACAAAGCGAAGCGATATCACCTGTGCGGTACCTTATGACAGGGAAGGCTTCTTTCGTTAAACTAGTAAACACAAGCTCGCCCGTTTCTCCCTCTGGAACTGGTTCAAGTGTGTCAGGGTCGATCACTTCAACAAAAAAGTGGTCATCCATGATGTGAAGTCCGTCCTGTGCTTCATGGCACTCCATGGCTACACCTGGCCCCATCACTTCACTGAGTCCATAGATGTCCATCGCTTTAATATTCAGCTTTTCTTCTAGAGCAGTCCTCATCTCTTCTGACCAAGGCTCTGCACCAAATATGCCGTATTTTAAGGAAGTAGCGCGAGGATCCTTGCCCATTTTCTCCATCTTTTCTGCAATAGTCAGGATATAGGATGGAGTTCCGCAGATCACCTCTGGCTTAAAGTCTTCAATGAGCAGGATTTGGCGTTCCGTGTTGCCTCCAGAAACCGGTACAGTCACCATCCCCAGGCGTTCTGAACCAAAATGAAGGCCAAGTCCTCCTGTAAAGAGGCCGTAACCGTATGCATTATGAAGGAATTTTCCAGACTCACCTCCGCCGATCGCGATACACCGTGCCACCATTTCGCTCCAGTTTTCAATATCTTTTGCCGTATATCCAACGACGGTAGGCTTCCCGCTCGTACCCGAAGAAGCATGAACGCGTGTCAGCTCTTTTGTATCCACGGCAAAAAGGCCAAAGGGGTAATGATCCCTAAGATCCTTTTTTACGGTGAATGGCAATTTTTTTATATCTTCCAGCGTATGAATATCCTCAGGCGCTATCCCTTTTTCCACAAATGCTTTTCGGTAAAAAGGCACACTCTCAAATACCTTCCCAGCTGTTTCCTTAAGTCTTGATAACTGAAGTTCCTGCTTTTCCCCTCGTTCCATGCATTCCATTTCCCGATCAAAGATCAACTGCATTCACCTCTTCTTTAGTTAGTAAGCCCTTTCATTTTCAGTTATTACGTATGACGTTTTATTTTCGTTTTAATTATATATGTAATACTATTTTCTAAAGCTTATCGTTTTACGACTATTCTGTCAAATGGAAGATGAACAAAAAAGACAGCTGTGGCCCCATGCCATAGCTGTCTTTATTATTTGATTTTATTAAAGCAGATTGTATATATAGTGATTCGTGGAACAAATGAAACGCTCCATCATTTAGTCTTACAGAGCTTTTTAATTAATAGAGCAGGTCCAAAAATTCTTCTCTCGTTACATTTCCAAAATAATGGCCCATGTCTGCATCTTCAAGCGCCTTTTCAATATCTCTTCTGTCATAGCGGGTGCCGATCAGCCGCTCTTCGATGTCACGTACATCGCCTACTCCAAAGAAATCACCGTAAATTTTACATTCACGCATGATGCCTTTCTCGATTTGAAGTTTCACATCTACTGAACCGCCAGCAAAACGGTTGGAAAGTTCCACGTTGGATTTTGGAGAGTTGCCATAGTTCCAATCCCAATTGCGGTATCTTTCTTCTGATAACTTATTAATTTGTTCCCAATCTTTCACGGTAAGTTCATAGCGCGGGATTTCCTCAAATTCTTCGAACAAATACGAAAGTAGAATCTGCTTGAATTCTTCCATCGTCATTTCTTCATTCATATGCTCTTTAATATTCGTAACCCGGCTGCGTATCGACTTGATGCCTTTCGATTGAATCTTATCTAATTTTACATTAAGAGCAGAGACAACATTTTCAATTTCGGAATCAAACATAAGTGTACCGTGGCTAAACATTCTGCCTCGGGTGGTAAACATAGCGTTTCCTGAAATTTTCTTCCCGTCAACGAGAATATCATTTCTTCCGCTAAGCTCCGCATTGAGACCTAGTTTATTCAGTGCCTTGACGACAGGATCGGTAAACTTTTTAAAATCATGAAAAGAATTGCCGTCATCTTTCGTAATAAAGCTGAAGTTCAGGTTGCCGGTATCATGGTAGACCGCTCCCCCGCCAGATAGTCGGCGGACGACATGGATGCCGTGCTCCCGAACATAATCGGCATTGATCTCCTCTACCGTATTCTGATTCTTCCCGATAATGATAGAAGGTTCATTAATATAAAATAAAAGATACGTTTCGTTAATATCCAGGTTTTTTAAAGCGTATTCCTCGATGGCAAGGTTTACTCTGGGATCCGTAATATTACGGTTATCAATAAACAGCATAGCTTATTCTCCTTCACTGCTCCGTTAGAAATAATTTCTCCTTTTTCGTTATACAACTCTTTTAGAAGAATAGCAAGCTGTCAGACTTCTCATTCCCTAACAATTTATGGTTGTATTTTATCCTTCCCACGTCCACCCGGCAGATGCAGTTTCCACTTTGCCGCTAAACCTTTCTGACGCCTGTTCGATTAGCTGGTTATGGTCACCGAAATGCGGCAGATGCGTGAGAAGCAGATGAGGAATATCCGCTTTGGCTGCAATGTTTGCAGCATCATGAGAGTTCATATGTCCAGGGCCGCTTCCATCTTGATCACTGTAGAAATTGCATTCTGAAATAAGCAGATCTGCACCTTTACTAAAGGGAACAAAGTCAGAGAGGTAAGCAGAATCTGCTGTATATACGAAGGTTTTGCTTCCATCTGTAATTCTCATCGCATAGCATGGTGCCGGATGCTTTGTCTCCATAAAGGAGATGTGAAACGGACCAATCTGGAGCAGCTGTTCCGGGAAGTAGGCTTTACCCGCAGTAGCTGAACGGTACGTTAAGCTCTGGAAACCCTTTTGATCTTTTGTGTGGCCATAAACCGGCAGTGTTGGAATACCTTTCTGCAAAAAGGATTGAACGAGCCGTCCATACTGAAGGACGCCAATATCTGCCACATGGTCATGATGATAGTGCGACAGGATCACAGCATTCATTTCCTCAACCCCTATATAGTTCTGCAGGCTGGACAAAACACCGCTCCCGCAGTCAATCAGCAGATTAAATCCCTCATGCTGCAGAAGATAACCCGAAGTAGCTTCTCCTTTTCCCGGATAGCCGCCCCAATAACCAATTACTGTTAACTTCACTTCATTCACTTCCTTATGATTTTACTCCTAGTATAACCTTAAAAGGTGCCAGGCACCGCCTTTTGACATCTGTCAAAGGCGGGTGCCTGGCACCTAAACGAAAGGAAAGGAAAGCCTTCTATTCTTTTACGGCTCCGGATGTAAGGCCGGAAACAATTCTGCGCTGGAACAACAGAACCATGATAACGAGCGGAACAGTAACAATAACCGTTGCTGCTGTTATGTCGCCCCAAGGTACGGTGAACTGCCCTTCAAACATTGCAATCCCGACTGGAACTGTTTTTAATTTATCATCGGTATTGATGGTTAAGGCGAACAGGAATTCATTCCACGCTGCGATAAATACGAGAATGGCTGTTGTAAAGATTCCCGGTACAGCCAGCGGCAGTATAACTTTCCAGTACGTCTGCATCAAGGTTGCTCCATCCATCTTTGCTGCTTCCTCCAGATCAAACGGGATCTTGCGGAAGAAGGTAACCAGAATCCAGATCGACAGCGGAAGCGTAACCGTTGTATAGGGAATGATCAAACCTAAGTAGCTGTTGGTCAATCCAATATTCTTCAACAGAATGTATATCGGTGAAATGGTAGCGATCTGCGGGAACATGGATACCGAGAGCACCAGCCCCAAAATGACTGTCTTCCCTTTAAATTGCAGCCTCGCGATCGCGTAAGCTGTGAATGATGCGATTAAAACTGTATACACCGTCGTAACACCCGAAACAACGAAGCTGTTCCATAAGTATTTAAGAAACGGATAGTTAGTGAATACAGACACATAGTTTTTAAAAGTAGGATGGTCTGTAAACGGATGGAACGCCTTATCCCCAAACAGCTCTGAAACTGGCTTAATCGAGCTTAACAGCATCCATAAGAACGGGAACATGACGAAAAACACAAAGATTGCAAGAAAGATATAAAACAGCGGTCCTGCTTTTTTATTCACGAATTCTCACTCCTTTTTACAGTAACTGCCCTACTTGTCGTTTAACAGCTCACGGCCAAGAAACTTGATGAAAATCATGGAAATGACGGCAACACAGACAAAGACGATAACCGACAGTGCTGAACCGTCCCCGAAATTGGTCTGTTCGAACATTCTTTTGTACGCCAGGATCGATATCGTTTCCGTTGAGTTGGCAGGACCTCCGCCTGTCAGTACATAAACAAGGTCAAATACCCGGAAAGCATCGAGTGTTCTGAACAGCAGGGCTACCAGAATACTGGATTTCAACAAAGGCAGTGTAATGGTCGTGAACTGCTTCCATTTGGTCGCTCCATCAATGGACGCGGCCTCGTAGAGTGAAGATGAGATTGTCTGCAGGCCGGCTAAGAGCAATAACGCCATATATGGAGTCGTTTTCCAGACATCCGTAAAAATAATAGAGAACATGGCTCCGATATTGCTTGTCAGGAGATCCGTCGCATTATCAACGAGTCCGATTTTTTCAAAAATCTTAGCGACAATCCCATTCTGGCCATCATATAAGAACTGCCACATTTTCGCAGAAACGGCGGTTGGAATTGCCCATGGAATGAGGATCGTCGCCCTGACCAGACCTCTTCCAAAGAAAGCTTTATTGATCAATACAGCAATCGCAAGTCCAAGTACCAGTTCTATAAAAACGGAAATGATGGTAAACGCGCTTGTATTCCAAATCGCCATCCACATCCGCTTATCCGTCAGATTGCTCTTGTAATGGTCAAATCCGATAAAGTTAGGCTTGATTACCGCTTCGTTCAGGGAAGAAGACAATCCGAGAGCATCGTCTTCATTCTTAAGCCCCTTAAGGTCCTTTACTTGTGTGGAAACTTTATGAAGCGTCTTATCGAGCTTCATAGCATCAGCTTTATCAACCTTTACCGAGCTTAGATCCTCACTTACCGGCTCCATGTTCGTCAGCTTGTCATCGACTTGCTCATATTTTTTCTTAACGGCAGCATCACTTTGTATGCCTGTATCAACATCTTTTAGCTCTTTAATCAATCCATTTAGCGTATCAGCCGTTGACCCCTCTGCTTTCCCTGCCTCGTCTTCGAGTGTACTGATCAGAAAAGGGTAACTGTTTAAATACTTTTCAAGGTCAATATGGTAACTCAAGTTTACTTCGGATTTTGTCGGGTTATTTAACCTGAGGTCAAACAGGCTGTAATAAAACGATTGAAGTACGGGCCATACTGCGATAAGAAGAATTAAAATCAAAGATGGGGCAACAAGCGTATAGCCCAATCTGCTTTCAGACGCTTTTCGTTTTTTTCCTGAAGAAGGCTTTACCTGCTTTGGCTGTTTCTCTGGATTTAGCTTTACTTCCACGTTTGTCCACTCCTTACATAACGAATGCCATCGATGGACTGGCGAAGCAACAGTCCATCCATTTCATTCTGGAATCGATACCACTAATAATTTTGCATAAGCCTCCATATACATGAAGGCTTATGCATTTACTTGTCGAGTCTATTACTTTTCAAGCTTTGCAGAGATTTCTTTTTGCATGTTTTTCGCTGCTTGTTCCGGTGTGATTTCTTTAGCGATCGCTTTGGAAATCTGGATTTGGATGATATCTGAGATCTCAGTGTAGTTCGGTGCTACCGGACGGGAAACCGCTGATTTAAGAGCGTTTACGAATCCTTCTTCTTTAAAGTAAGGATTTGCTTTTTGAACATCTGGATCGTCGAACAATTTGTTGAGCGTTGGAGCATGTCCGCCATTGATCGCATCAAGCTTCTGTCCTTCTTCACCCGCCATAAATTTAAGGAATAACCAAGCTTCTTTCGGTACATCAGTATTCTTGTTGATACCCGCTTGCCATCCGCCAAGTGCAGCAGCAGGTCCTTTGTCACCAGCAGGAAGCGGTGCTACGCCAATTTTGCCTACAATTTTAGATTGTGACTTATCATTAGCAAGAGCATATTGATACGGCCAGTTGCGGATGAACGCAGATTGTCCGTTAATGAACGCTGTATGGGACTCAGGCTCTGCGAATGTCGTTACGTTTTTAGGTACAACATCAGAAGTAGCAACTTCTACAAGTTTTTTGATCCCTTTTACAGCTTGTGGAGAATCTACGACAACTTCTCCTTTGTCATTGATGATCTCTCCGCCGTAAGAAGCGATAAATTCAACCGCGTTACATACAAGTCCTTCATATTGCTTTGCCTGCATCAAGTATCCGAACTTCGTGCCGCCTTTTCCTTTATCTGCTTTTGCCTGCTTCAAAAGATCATCCCACGTCTTCGGCGGTGATTTTACAAGGTCTGTACGGTAGAAAAGCATACCGGCATCAATGAACTTAGGAAGAGCCCATTGTTTTCCTTTAAATTTAGAAGCGCTTAATGCACCTTCGTTATACTCATCCAGCTTTACACCGTCTTTTTGAATGAAACGGTCAAGCGGCATAACGTAGCCAGCCTGCGCAAACTCTGCCGGCCACACAACATCCATATCAAAGACATCGATCTCATCAGATTTGGCGTTGAACGCTGTTACGTAAGCGTTATGCTGCTTTCCTGTGTCAGCAGGCATCTCACGAAATTTAACATCGATGTTCGGGTACTTCTTCTCGAACGCTGCTACCATCTTTTGCGTAGCATGTGTGTCATCTTTACCGCGGGCATAAATCAACTCGACCTTTTTCCCTTTGCTTCCAGAATCCTTTGACTTTTCGTCTGTGCTCGCTTTGTTGTCACTGCACGCGGACAAAACGAGTGAAAGAGCGAGCGATGTTGTAATGACCTTTGAGATCTTTTTGATGTTCATCAAGGTTATCCCCCTTTAATATAGTACGCGGACTGCTGATTCCATTAATGGAATCAGGTAGACCGCCGTTTAACCAGTTTAAAATCAAGCTGTATTTCCTTTTTCTTGCTTGGCAGTTTCTTTTCTATCGTTTGAATCATTTGTTCCATTGCCCGCTTTGCAATTTCCTCTATCGGCTGCTCGATCGTCGTCAAACCGATCAAATCTGCAATTGGCTGGTCATCGAAACCTATGATCGCTAAATCATCCGGTACTCGCCATTGATGATTGACCGCTTCCTTCCAGATTCCTGCTGCTACTTCATCACTGCCGGTAAACACTGCCGTAGGAGGGTTCTGCATGCTTGCGATGGTTTGAAAAATTCGCTTTCCATCCTCTATGCTGTATGCACTTGTCAGGAACCACTCATCGTTGAGAGGAAGCCCTGCCTCAGCCAATGCTTTCTTATAGCCTTTGTACCGGTCAGAAGCTACGCGCGATGCGGTGTTGTCCCCCGAGCAATATCCAATTTTCGTATGGCCCTGCTCGATGAGATGCCGCGTCCCTATGTAACCGCCTTCAACTTGATTTAAATAAACGGTTGGTACAATAGCTTCATCATTGTATTCATTGCATAGCATGATCGGCCCAAAGTTCATATACGGTTCAATGTCACTCCATTCATTCTCGATGGACGTGAGGATCAACCCGTCTACTTGCTTCGTTTTCAGCAATTCAAGATAATTGATCTCCTGATTGCGGCTGTAGCTCGTCTGGCAGAGAATAAGCTGGTATCCTTTATCGGACGCATAGTTTCCCATGACCTCAACCATTTGGCTGAAGAAGGGATTTGTGATCCTTGGGACATAAACGGCAATGGTTTCAGTCTGCTGCTTTCTTAGCCGGCGTGCAGAAGAATTAGGTACATAATTTAACTCTTCCATCGCATTCATAACGAGTCTTTTCTTTTCATCCGTAACATATGGATGCTGATTGATTACTCTGGAGACTGTTGTTCTCGATAATCCGGCCAGCTTTGCTACATCTTGAATAGTCGCCATTGCGTTTCTCCTTCATTTCTCACTATGAAATCGAAATCATGAAATCGTTTTCATAAATTGAGTATAGGTGAAACTTCCTAGAAGGTCAATAAGTTTTCTAAAAATTTTTATAATAGTTTACATTAAAAGTTTTATTCATCGCATTCTCCCCTTTCAGAAGGTATAATCTAGTTAACATCAGGAAAACGATAAAGAGATCTAATAGGATATAAAAAAAGGGGGAACGAACTCTCAATGATCAAAGTACGAAACTTAAAAAAATCCTTTGGGGATTTAGAAGTGTTAAAAGATATAAACTCTGAAATCAAGGAACAGGAAGTAGTCTGCGTGATCGGTCCGTCCGGTTCAGGGAAAAGCACGTTTCTCCGCTGTTTAAATAAGCTAGAGGATATCACTGGCGGAGAAGTAGTGGTGAATGGCTATAATCTTGTTGATCCGAAGGTAAACATTAACCTTGTACGCCAGGATGTTGGTATGGTGTTTCAGCAGTTCAACCTCTTTCCACATAAATCCGTTCTGGAAAACGTGACGCTTGGGCCTATAAAAGTACGGGGAATGGAACCAGCGAAAGCTAAAGAAAAAGCTCTCGCTCTTCTATCCAAAGTTGGCTTGAATGACAAAGCAGACAGTTACCCGGGACAGTTATCCGGAGGACAAAAACAGCGTGTAGCCATCGCCCGCGCACTGGCTATGGATCCTAAGATCATGCTCTTTGACGAACCCACTTCAGCACTGGATCCCGAAATGGTTGGTGAAGTGCTCGAAGTGATGAAACAGCTTGCGAAGGAAGGAATGACGATGGTCGTTGTTACCCACGAAATGGGCTTTGCCCGTGAGGTCGGTGACCGTGTCATCTTCATGGATGGCGGCTATATCGTTGAAGAGAACATTCCGTCTGAAATATTCGGAAACCCGCAGCATGAGAGGACAAAATCCTTTTTAAGCAAGGTTCTATAGTCCAATAAAAAAAGCCTGGCTTCGCCAGGCTTTTTTTATTGGATGTTTATTTAACTAACCCTTTTTTCTTAAGGAAATCCCTTGCCACATCCCCTGGTTCTTCCTTATCGATGTCCACTTTCGCGTTCATTTCTGCCATATCCTTTTCACTTATTTTTCCTGCCAGCTGATTAACAGTATCCTTCAGCTTCGGAAATTTTTTAAGTGTTTCTTGTCTGACAACCGGTGCCGCATAATAAGGCGGGAAGAATTTCTTATCATCTTTTAACAGCTTGAGATTATAGCGCGCAATCCTTCCATCAGTTGTAAAGGCAGCTATGGTATCTACTTTTCCAGCCTTTACCGCTCCATACATCAAATTGGGATCAAGGCTTTTTTTATCTTTAAAGTTAAAGTTATACACCTTTTGGAAACCGGGATAGCCATCCTCACGTTCATAAAATTCGGTTGGAGCGCCGAACGTGACTTGTGATGATTTGCCTGCAAGCTCAGAGGTTGTTTTCACTCCAAGTTCTTTATACTTTTGAGGCTGTAGAGCAAGAGCATACGTATTCTGAAAACCAAGGGGCTCAAGCCAGTCCAGTTTATATTTCTTTTTGTATCCTTCTTTCACACGGTCATAGATTTGATCGGGAGTAAGATTGGGAGAATACTTTTCCTTAAGGATGGTAAGCAGTCCAGTCCCTGTATACTCTACGTACATGTCGATATCACCCTTTTTGATGGCCTGGGTCAATATCGGGGTTTCTCCGAGCCCTTCTCCTACGTCTACTTTATAGTCTGTTTTTGCTTCTACATATTCCGCGATAACATAAGGAAGGATATACTGCTCTGTCCATTTCTTCCCTGAAATCTTAATCGTATCGTCTGATGTACCGCTCCTTATGGCGAAAAACAGAAGCAGCGCAGCGACGGGTATGAGAATAATAGACGCCTTCTTCCACGAAAACTTCCTTTTGCCGACCGGATTAGACGCGATTTCAATCCGCTTCAGAATATAATCGATAACAAGCGCGAGCAGAGCAGCTGGTATAGCACCAGCAAGCACGAGCTCATTCCTGGTTGTTGAAAGCCCCCTGTAGATCAGGTCACCGAGTCCGCCAGCACCAATAAAGGCCGCCAATGTGGCTACCCCGATCGTTAACACTGTGGCGGTGCGCAAGCCTGCCATAATAATAGGAAGGGCAAGCGGGAGTTCGATCATTCTTAAAATTTGATTCTTCGTCATCCCCATTCCCCGGCCCGCTTCAACCGCAGACTGATCCACTCCTGTAATGCCAGTATATGTATTTCTTAAAATGGGAAGCAGTGCATACACAGTCAATGCAATAATGGCAGTTGTGCTTCCGATGCCAAAGAGCGGAAGCAAAAATCCGAATAATGCTAAGCTTGGAATCGTCTGAAAGATAGCTGTTACACCGATTACAGGCTCCGCAATTCTAGCTCTTCTTGAAATATAAATGCCTAGTGGTATGGCAATCGCAGCTGCGATAAGGATCGACACAAGAGAAAGAAATAAATGCTGCTGCAGCCCTTCCAGAATGTCCGGCCACCTCGTTTTAAACGTATCCACAAGTGTTGAGAAAAAGTTTTTATTGTTCATCTAAAGACCCTCCTTCCTGTCTTGCGGAGGTCTTCATTCCTGCAAGGCCACGCATCATCGTGGATTGAGTAATCAAGCCTGCCAATTTTCCATTGTTCAAGACCGGAATAAATGAAGCCCTTTTCTTGGCAAACACCTCAGCGACATCCGTATAGGGTGACTCCAGCTCTACGGCATGAAAGTCCTTGTCCATAATATCACCAATCGTTTTGTCTTCCTCGTTATAAAACCGTTCCACCGCACCAATAGTTGCAATCCCAAGAAGCTGGTCTTCCGGATTGGTCACCATTAAGCTGTCTACTTTATAGCGTTTCATCATCTTCAAAGCTTCCGCCAGTCCTCTTGAAGCCCTCGCAGTCACAACTTTATCAATCATGAGATCAGCTGCTGCCGGCTTATCGTTGCTTAAGTCTTCAAGCCTTTGTTCACCAATAAAGCCTTTGACAAAATCATCGGCTGGATGACGCAGGATTCTTTCCGGGGTATCAAACTGGACAATTCTGCCCTCGCGCATAATGGCGATACGATCAGCTATTTTTAACGCTTCATCCATGTCATGGGTTACAAATACAATCGTTTTCTGGATAGTATCCTGAAGCTTGATCAGTTCGTCCTGAAGCTGCTCCCTGCTGATCGGATCCAGCGCACTGAACGGTTCATCCATTAAAATAACAGGTGGTTCTGCGGCAAGAGCCCGGATGACGCCTATTCTCTGCTGCTGTCCGCCGCTTAGCTCGGAAGGGTATCTGTCTTTGAACGTTTCTGGGTCAAGTCCGACCAAGTTCAGCAATTCATCAATTTTATGATCATACTTGTCTTTCTTCCAGCCTTTCAGCCTTGGTACGAGGGAGATGTTTTCACCGATTGTCATATGGGGCAATAAGCCGATCTGCTGAATCACGTATCCTATATTTCGGCGAAGCTTAACTGGATCTTTTTCAGAAATATCTTCACCGTCAATTAGAATGGTTCCTCCTGTCGGTTCAATCAGGCGGTTAATCATCTTCATTGTTGTCGTCTTTCCGCAGCCGCTCGGCCCGATTAATGCAATCAATTCTCCTTTCTTAATATGAAAATCAATGTTTTTAAGGGCTTCAAAGCCATCAGGGTACTTCTTTGCCACGTTTTTAAATGTGATCAAGGTCTATCTCCTACTTTCTCTTTCCTTTTCTGTCACGGCATATTTTTATCATCATTCCTATGTTTCCCTATTTGATCAAGCAAGAAACCAATTTAGCAAGCAAATTTAAGAAAAACTCTAGTAGTCTGTTAAGGACCGGCAAGTGCTGGAGCTAAACAACGTTTTAAAGAAAAGGCTGTTTTCGTAACCTTTACTGCTCTTGGGAGTGGTTGATTTCCGTTTCAGGCTGCTCGCTTTCCGCGGGGCGTGCGGTGAGCCTCCTCGGCGCAGGCGTCTGCGGGTCTCACCTGTCCCGCTACTCCCGCAGGAGTCTCGCACCTTGCACTCCAATCAACTGATCAATGAAGTTTCTATACTTAAATGCCCCCAAAGCAACAATCTTTTAGAAAAGAGCCATAGCAAAAAAGCAGTCCCCTCATTAATAGATAGGACTGCCATATTATTAGATAGTGTTCGCAGCAGGTTCTTCGTTTCTGAACTTCTTCATTTTGATTCTGAAGAAGAGAAGGGAAGCTGCCAGAATTGGAACCATAAAGTACCCGAGTATGATCGCATTCTGCCACATAAGACTGTAATCCCCCGTCGTTATGACAGCACGCAGCCCGGCGATAGAATAGGACATCGGCATAAAAAAGTGAACCGTCTGAAGTGAGGAAGGAATCATTTCTGTCGGGAATGTTCCTCCGCTTGATGTTAATTGGAAGATCAGCATCAGGATAACGATAAATCGTCCAGGGTTACCCATGGTTGTAACAAGGAACTGAATAATGGCCATGAACGTTAAGCTGATGATGATACTGAACAAAACAAATCTGCCTGTGCTCTGTACTTCGAGATCAAGACCTTGCAGCAAGATCAGATCCGCGATTAGAGCTTGAACAATGCCTGTCACTGCCATAAAAGCATATTTGCTGAAGAACCAGCTGAATGCATTTTTGGGTTTCATCGCTGGTTCAACGAGCGGGAACACAATGGTCAGCATGAGGGCACCTACAAACAGTCCCAGGGACAAGAAGTATGGAGCAAGCCCGGTTCCATAGGTCATATCTTTTACGGTGCTGGCGTTCAAGGTTTTTACCGGATTGGAAATCATTTTGACTTCATCATCCGTAGCTTTCGCTTTGTGAGCCTTTTCTGCCGCTTTGTTCAATTCTCCAGCCAGTTTTTCATTGCCGGATTTAATAGAATCGACACCGGAAGCCAGTTTACCAGCCCCATCATTCAGCTGGCGTGCTCCATCGCTCAGCTTCCCTGAACCGTCTTTTGCACTCTGCAGGCCATTCGTAAGATCAATGCTTCCTTTTGCCAGTTTAGACTGGCCTTGGCTGAGTTTGCCGACGTTATCGACAAGACCTGACCAGCCTTGGGACAACCCTGCTGTTCCTGCAGACAATTTAGCGGAGCCATCGGCTAATTGATCGGCACCACCTTTTGCTTCTCCGATTTTGGACATAAACGTTTTTGTTCCTTCAAGCAATTTCTGCTGTCCAGAAGCCAGCTGAGCCGTGCCGTCTACCAGTTTCTCCTGGCCGGCATGAAGGGCTTCTGCACCTTTTTGAAACAGTGCCTGGCCAGCTGATAACTTGTTAGCTCCAGCAGAAAGTTGATCGGCACCAGCTTTTAAAGGCGCTGCCCCCTCGGCTACTTTTTGAGTACCTTCGCTGACTTGCTTGCTTCCAGCTTCAAGAGCTGCGACCCGGGCCAATATTTCAGCCTTTGGCATATCGGGATTTTTCGCCATATCCTCTTTTAAAGAAGCAAGGCCCTTGTTCACGGTTTTTGCTCCTGCTGCTGTTTTGTCAGCACCGTCTTTTAACGTTGTCATCCCGGAGGATAACTTTGCCGCTCCGTCCTTAATGCTGCGGGCGCCATCCTCTAAATCTTTCCCTTTATCATCGAGTACACCTGAGCCTTCATAAGCAGCCGCTGCTCCCGTCTTCAAGTCATCGGCGCCTTTGGCCAGCTGTTCCTGTCCAGACGTAATCTGATTTCCTTTTTGGTCAAGCTGATCCAGTCCCCCGGAGAGGCTGTTCAGGCCCTTTTCAAGGCTGCTTGCGCCGTTATTGAGCTGGTCGATCTCAGGGGATTTCTCTTTCATGCCTGAGTACAGCTTTCCAGCTCCGTCTTCGGATTGTTTCAAGCCCTCAGAAAGCTGTGACGATCCTCCCGCCAGCTGGCCCAATCCATTGTGAAGGTCTTCTGTCTTGTTTGAAAAGGCTTCAGTGCCTTTAACAAGATCGTGTGAGCCGCCAGAAGCTTTTGAAGAACCATCTGCTAGTTTTCCCGCACCATCTGATGCTTTCTTGAAACCATCGCCCATTTCGCCAATTTTATCAAAAATGATTCCGGTATACTTTTTGGAAATTTCATTAGAGAGCTTGTTTTCAAGCTGTTCTACACCTTTTTTCCCGATTTGGGAGGCAAGATAGTTATAGCCAGAATTTGTTTTATAATTTAACTGAAGTTTATCAGGATGAGGATCCATCGCTGTTTTAGCTTTTTCTGAGAAGTTTCCCGGAACCTCAATGACCGCATAATACTGATTATCCTTTAAGCCCTTTTCAGCTTTATCCGAACTGACAAATTCCCACTTGAAGTCTGAGTTATCCTTCAGATCTTTTACTAAATCATCACCGATTTGAAGCTTTTCACCATCCAGCTTAGCTCCCTTATCCTCGTTTACTACAGCGACCGGCAGCTTATCCGTATGCGAATATGGATCCCAGAAAGCCCACAAGTAAATTCCACTGTACAAGATGGGAATAAACAAAATGGCTGCAACCGGAATCAGTAATTTCGGATTGCGGAGAACGGCCTGAAATTGTTTTCTTATCATGCTAATTTCACCCATTTCTATCATTTCATACAATATGACTATTTTGGTCAATCGGTCATTTTATTTCAAAAAAAGAGAGATCTTGCAATAAAGATCACTTAAAATGACTAAAATTAAAATTTGGTCATTCACAAAAATACCACGAATATAACAGGTTTGCAACTGTTACCTTTTAAGTCCCGTCATTAAAATATTTTCAATAATGTCCGCAATCTCTTCCTTGCTGAGAGGCTCATGTTCCTGCTCCCAATCAAATACGAGCGAAACGTACATTTTCAGCATCACAAAAGAAGTAATCTCTGTGTTGCACTTCCTAATTTCTCCTTTTTCAATGGCTTTCTGAAGCTCTTGTTTAATAAAAGTGATTACAGCCGTCTCAAGCATGACGCTTGCCTCTTTTACGGCAGGAGTATTCAGTTCTCTTCCTTCCTGTGCAATCTTGATTGCAAGCTGATGGGACTTGCGGAAATCCAGGACACCATATAATGCGGAATGAAGATTTTCATGAAATGCTCGGTCTTCCTTTATCGCATCTGCTGCGACATGCCGTATCTGCCTTACAAGATCGGTTACAATTTCCCTGAACAGTTCTTCTTTATTATCAAAAAAAGTATAAATTGTCCCTTTACCGACATTAGCAATTTTAGCTACCTGATCCATAGTGGTGGCTTTATATCCAAACAGCGAAAAAGACTTTGCTGCAGCTTCAATAATATTTTGTTTTCGATCAATCATGGGCTCATTCCCTTTCACTGACCATTTTTCCCATCTGGTCAATTTCAAACTTTACCACGTTATTGCGGATCACACAAGTATCATTAGGAAGATTTAACAGGCAAGGTCAATAAAACCTTCGTCCCTTCCTCCGGTGTACTTTCATACCGCACGCTCCCTCCAATACTACGGATGAGCCGGCTAATAATCATTGTGCCCAAACCTGTGCCCTTAGTCTTTGTTGTATAAAAAGGAAGCCCGATCTGCTGAAGTTCTTCTTCAGACATGCCTTTTCCATTATCTTCAATCGCCAGTGTAATGGAGTCTTTGGAGAAAGAATGTTTATAAACTGTAATCAGCCCTTCTTTTCCATCCGTTGACTCAATGGCATTTTTAATAATATTGATCAGACATTGTTTCACATGATGCTCATCAGCAACGATTTCATCATTCTCTCCAGTTAGCTCGTACGCAATGACTGTATTATGAAGAAATCCGTAAGGCCTTATCAGTGAGAGCGTATCCTGGATCAATTTATCCAGTTGAAGGACCTTTAGATCTGGCTTTCCGGGTTTGACCAAAGTTAAGTAATCAGTAATGATTTTATTGGTTCGGTCTAATTCATCCAATATTAAAGGAGCAAGCTCTTCCAGCTTTTTATCTTCCGTATCCTTTGCCAAAAATTGAATGAGACCCCGGACAGTAGTCAGCGGGTTCCTGACCTCATGAGCGATCGCTGCTGCCATCTGCCCTACCACAGAGAGTTTATCGAGATAGGCGGTTTCTTCAAGCCTCATATTAATGAACGTCAATCTTTCAATAAGGATGATAGAAGTAAAGAAAGACACATTAAAGCAAATGAAATAAACCCAATAAAAGTCTCTTGGAAGAAAATCCATCTCACTATGAATAATCATCATATAGATGATCGTGTAAACGGCCGCAATAACTATTCCAGCTCTCCATTTTTTCATTTCCTCAGTAAAAAAACCTTTGTATGCCCCTGCAATGACAAACGCCACTAAGGCAAGCACAACGCCAAGGAAAGCAAAATGGCCCCCGATGATAAGCCTCGCTATAGAAACAATGATCGTGCATATCGCACCTGGCAGCAATCCGCCGTAGAGAGTCGCAACAACAATCGGAACGTTTCTAAGGTCAAAAAAGGAGTCCTTCAGCGTTTCAATAGGATAGGCCATACAAAGCAAAGCACAGATGCCGGCAATCCCCCCATAAAGCATTTTGGCCTTTAGCGCCAGCTTCCGCTCAATAAGAAAAGGTACAATCGTATTGGCGATATAGGTTAAAGAAAAGATAACAGCTATATTCACAAACAGCGGCTGTAAAAAGTATTTCATCACATAAGTCCCTTCAGTAAATCCCTGCAAACCAAGTATATCAAATTTATCCCTTTCATATGTTTTGAGCACAAAAAAGCGCGATAGGTCCGATGTGGCCTATCGCAAGGTTTTGATAATATGGGTAACCGCCTTTTCAGCTGAAGCTACACAATCGGGAAGCCCTACACCTTCATAGGAGGCACCTGCAGCATATACACCCGGATAATGTGCTGAAAGATTGTCCTGTAGTTTTTGCCACAATTGTTTGTGGTTAACCTCATATTGAGGCATGGACTGAATCCAGCGTGAAACATAATAAAAATCAGGTTCAGAGGTAATGTCCATGATTTTATCCAGATCATTCAGGACGGCTTTCAGAATAGCTTCGTCAGACTCAAAAACAATTTCCTGGTTATTCGCCCTGCCCACGTAACAGCGGAGCAGAACTTTCCCTTCCGGCGTTGTATGCGGCCATTTTCGGTGTGTCCACGTACACGCGGTGATGGTTGTTGGTTCCTTCCGCGAAATAACGAAACCTGTACCGTTAATATCATTTTTCAGAGCTGAAGCCGGAAAAGCCATCGCTATGGTTGCAACTGATGTTGATGGTGTGGAATGGAACTCATCGACCCTGATTTGTTCTGGCAGCAGCTGCTTGGCTACTGAATAAGGAGAAGCCAGAATCACAGAATCACCATGCGTATTCGTTCCATCTTCCAATTCAATCCGGTATCGTCCTGTTTCTTCACGATCGATGCCTGAAACCTTTTTGTTTTTCCAGATACTCTCCGGCTCAAGAAGCTCCTCGAGTCTTTCTAAAAGAGATTCCAAACCGGAAGAAAGGGTCAAGAACTGGCCTTTCTTCTTTTTGCCATAAGTTCCCGGTCTTTCAGAAGCCTTTGGTATATTCTGTTTCATACCGAGTATAAGGCTTCTGGACTTTCTTTCCACATCCTGAAACTGAGGAAATGTCGACTGCAGGCTCAGCCGGTCGATGTCTCCTGCGTAAATTCCAGACAGCAAGGGCTCGATCAAGTTTTCAACAACCTGGTCTCCAAGCCTTCTCCGGAAAAAATGGCCGACAGAAATATCCTGATCCGCTCCTTCACGGCGTGGAAGCACAAGATCCATTGCAGCCCTTGCTTTGCCGGCTTTGGAAAATAACTTGGTCTTGATGAACGGCCCCACTTTTGTTGGGACACCCATTACGGCTCCTTCAGGGATAGGGTGCAATTTGCCGCCTGACATTACATAGGCCTGACCTGTTTCATTGGAAACCAGTTTTTCTTCAAGTCCGGCATGTTCAATTAGTTTCGTCAGGCTTTGCTTGCGTCCTAAATAAGAATCCGGACCACGTTCAATGACAAAACCATCGCGATGAATGGTTTTAATTTTTCCACCGAGCCGGTCAGACGCTTCAATCAGCGTGTAAGTAATGGGGAGATTTCTTTCTTTCGCTTCCTTCTGCAAGTAAAAAGCGGCGGTCAATCCTGTTATACCGCCGCCGATAATTACTACATGCTTCCGCTCTGGCATGATTATCACTTTCCTTTTTGAGTTAAGGCTTCTGAAACGACATCAGCAAGTGAATCGATGAATTCATCCTTTGCATTCGGCATGGCCGGACGATAATAGTTTACGCCAAGCTCTTCTGTCACTACTTTGCATTCATAGTCGTTATCGAACAGAACTTCCAAATGATCGGCAACAAAGCCTACCGGACAATAAACATAGGAAATATACCCGTGCTCTTTATACAGATCTCTTGTTAAATCCTGTACATCAGGACCAATCCATGGTTCTGGCGTATTTCCTGCGCTTTGCCAGCCGATCGTATAATGAGAGATGCCAGCCTTGGAGGCAATGAGATCAGCTGTTTCCTTGAGCTGATCCGGATAAGGGTCTCCCATCTGCAAAATCCGTTCCGGAAGGCTGTGTGCGGAGAAAATAACAACTGTTTTTTCTTTCTCGCCAGATGGAATCTGATCCATAATCTTGTTGATTTCCTTCACCCAGTAATCTATAAACTTAGGGTTATCATACCATTGATCAATAGAGGTGATGTTTATGCCTCCTAGATTTCCCGCTTCCTCAGCTGCCCTTCCGTTGTATGATTTCACACTGAACGTAGAGTAATGCGGAGCAAGGACTAGTGAGACTGCCTCATTTATTCCATCTTCCTTCATTTGTTTTACGGCATCTTCAATAAATGGATCTATGTGTTTTAAACCTAAATAACTCTTAAACTCAAGATCTTCATAACGGCTGTTCATCATTTCTTCAAGCCTTTGTGCCTGTTCTTCCGTTATTTTAGCGAGAGGAGAGATCCCCCCGATCATTTCATAACGGCGTGTTAAATCTTGAAGCTGCTCTTCTGAAGGCTTTTTTCCGCGTCTGATATGTGTATAATATGGCTCAACTTCTTCAAGGCTTCTTGGAGTTCCGTAAGCCATGACAAGCAATCCTACTTTTCGTTTTTCCATCATCGTCACCCCAGTCTGTTAGAAGAATAGTCATGAATAAACGCGGTTAAACGCTGCAGGGTTTCCACTTGCACCTGTGGGAATATCCCTTTTCCAACGTTAAAAATGAAACCTGGTTCTTCCATTCCTTCGTCAAGGATCTGCTTCGCTTTTTCCTCAATGACCTTCCATGGGGCCAGTAAGATGGATGGGTCCAAATTACCTTGCAATGCTTTAGTAATCCCCATCTGTCTGGCTTCTCTTGGAGAGGTTCTCCAGTCAAGTCCGATAACATCGATCGGCAGGTCGTTCCACTCGTGAAGAAGGTGCCGGGCTCCAGTACCATAGAGGATGAGGGGGACCCCTTCACTGCGAAGCGCTGTAAAGATGCGGTTCATTACTGGTTTGATATATGTTCTAAAATCTTCTGCGTTCAGCGCACCGACCCAGGAATCAAATATCTGGAACGCCTGAGCGCCTGCAGCGATTTGTGCTTTTGCATAAGCAATCGTCATATCTCCAAGCTTGTCCATAAGCAGGAACCATGCTTCAGAATCAGAATACATCAGTGCTTTTGTAAGGTGATAATCCCTGGATGGCCCGCCTTCGATCATATAGCTTGCTATCGTGAACGGCGCACCTGCAAATGTAATCAGCGGCACTTCTAGCTGCTGGCGAAGGAGTTTTATTGTGTCGAGCACATAAGGTACATCCTTCTCCGGCTGGATAGCTCCAAGTTTTTCTACATCTTCCATTGTGCGTAAAGGACGGTCAATAACAGGCCCAACACCAGCTTTGATCTCAACGTTGATGCCCAAAGCGGGAACCGGCGACATAATATCCTTATAAAGGATCGCTGCATCTACACCATGCTGGTCGACAGGAAGCTTCGTGACCTGAGCACAAAGCTCGGGGCGGTGAGTAATGTCAAAAAGCGAATATTTCTCTTTCAGTTTTCGATACTCCGGCTGTGAACGCCCTGCTTGGCGCATATACCAAACCGGTACAAAACTGTTTTTCTCTTTTCGGCAGGCTTTTAAAAACTCATCGTTAACTGTCAAAATCAACACACCTTTCTGCTTTGAAGCAAAAGCCCGATCCACGTTTCTTCCTATACTTTGTGTCCCGACCTACTATGAATTCCTGTAATTTAACGTTTAGAAACCCGTTCGCTCCATATCCATTAAACATTGTAAAAGAATTCACAATAAATGTATAGCTTCCGGTTTTAAATGTCATGAATTTGACAATCAGCCACCGACAAACATCACAGCACCGGAGGCAAACAAGGTGCCAGGCACCAAAATGGCGGTGCCAGACACCGCTTCGAAGCTGGTGCTTGCAAAAGCTTCGTCGATTAGTGTCTGGCACTGCTCCGATGCGGGTGCTTGCAAAAGCTTCGTCGATTGGTGCCTGGCACTGCTCCGATGCGGGTGCCTGGCACTACCTTTTTAAACATAAACTTCGAAGTGAAGTGCCTGGCACCTTGTTTACTCCAATTGCGAGTGCCTGGCACCTTGTTTACTTCGAAGATATCATCTGAACCACTCCATGGAGACGGTGTTGGACGGTTCGCCTTCCTGATCGGTCTGCGGATTTAGCGGGACGACATAAAACTTTGGCATGCTGAACAAATATTTGGCGGATACGTTGTAGCTTCCTTTGCCCGTTACGGTATCAATATGTGTTGCCTTTCCTTCTTTGACTGAGTAGATTTTATACTGCAATCGTTTATCAGCCGATGGAGTCCATGTCAGTTTTATTCCCGGAACACCGAAGGATCCCAATGCGAAATCAGCCTTCAGGTCCTTGATCTTAACGAGATCGACCGGAGGCTCCAGCTCTTTTACCCCTTTAGGCTTTTTAAAGGTCAGGCCCCGCTGTGAGGGCATCTGATTGATGACATCTTTAAAGAGCCTTGTTGCTTTTTCGCTGGACGTGTTGAGATAGCTTTCATTCGTCGTTTTATCGTATCCAATCCATGCTGCTCCTACTACTTTCGGGGTATATCCTACAAACCATGCATCTTTGTTGGCATGCGGCACACCTTCATAGTTTGTTGTACCGGTTTTGCCCGCCAGCTCTGTATTAACCGTGCCGTATCTCCCCGTACCTTTTTCCACTACTTGCTGAAGCATACGGGTCATGTACCATGCGGTTTGTTTTTTAAATACTTTCTTTTCCTTGTGGCTTGCCTTTCCTACCAGTTCGCCGTTTCGGTCATAAATTTTGGCGATGACGTACGGTTTGACAGTTTTCCCTTCACGTGCAAATGAACGGTAGGCTGCCATCATCTGATAAGGGGTTACACCATGATCCAGACCTCCGAGTGCAATGCCGAGACTTTTATCTGGAATATCCATCCCCAGACTGCTCAACGCTGCTTTTGATTGATCGACTCCCAATTCGTTGAGCAGCCAAACAGCAGGAGCGTTGATGGAATCTCGGATCGCTTCTGCCATGGACACCCTTCCCCTGTATCGTCCATCGTAATTTTTCGGTTCATAGCCGTTGTAGCTGAGCTGTTCATCTTTTAACATCGAATATGGTTTATAGGCCTTTGACTCCAATGCAGGCGCATAAACTGCAAGCGGTTTAAAGGATGAACCCGGCTGCCGGTTAACATATACCCGGTTCAGCCCCTCCGTGAGATAGCCTCTTCCTCCCTGCGCAGCAATAATTCCGCCTGTATCAGCATCCATGAGCACCATGGCTCCTTCAGGACGCTCTTTCCCTGTTCCTACAAAATAATCCGGCTTTAAAAAGGTCTGGTACATCGCCTCTTGTGTACTTTCTTTCAGCGGCACGACAACTTTGTAGCCGCCTTTTCTCATTTCTTCCCTGGAAAGGTGATATTTCTGTTTAGCCTCATGGAGCACCATATCAATGTAAGTAGTAAGTGCTGGATTCCGCTCTTCCTTGTGGATATTAAGAGCAATTGTCTTCCCTTTCGCCCTTACCGCTTGTTCGGCTGAAATAAAATGATGCTTTGCCATCAGGTCCAATACGAGGTCTCTTCTTTTTTTACTCGCTTCTTTATGTTCGATCGGAGAGTAATAGCTTGGGGCTTTGGGCATTCCGGCAAGCATGGCCCCTTCTTCAACCGTCAGATCGCTGACATCTTTATTAAAATAAAATTTGGACGCTGCCTGGATCCCGTATGCGCCATGCCCAAAATAAATCTGATTTAAATACATCTCCAAAATCTTGTCCTTGCTGTATTTTCTTTCAAGATTGATAGCGATTACTGCTTCCTTCGTTTTTCGGAGCAATGACTTCTCATGTGATAAAAAAACGTTCTTAGCAAGCTGCTGAGTGATCGTGCTGCCTCCCTCAACTTTATGGCCTGCCGCGATATCACGGTAAACTGCACGGGCGATCGAGCGAAAATCCAGCCCGTGATGCTCATAAAATCTTGTATCCTCAACCGCAACAAAAGCATCCTTCACTTCATCTGGGATTTCATCAGCTGAAACCAGCTCCCGATTTTCAGAATAAATCCGGGTGATTGTGCTGCCCTTCATATCAACAAGTTTAGAGGCAGAGCTCATTACAAGATCTTTCTCATCGACGACATAGTCGCCAGCCATAAGTATGAATAAATAGCCCATGAAACCTGCTATCAATATTCCTATTAATAAACCGATGCCAAGCATTCCGTTTTTAAACACGTCTGTACCTCTTTTCAATACAAAGTTTCCCTATCAACGTGCCCATACCTGATTGCTTATTTTACTATATTATTACAGAATCCGCTAAAACAAGGATAAAGTCTTTTTAATTGCAGACCCTAGTAAAAATTGCTTACGCTGCCTGCTGTTCGTTTTTGCTTTCGTTTATTATTTGCTTTCCGCGGGTAAATCATGAATTAAAGATGACTGCATTTCAAACATAAAAAACAAGGAGCGGATTATATGAAGCTATATATCACGTATGGAACCCAGCACTATTTAGAAAATCTTCCAGAAGCCTCTTCTGATCACTCCATTCTGCTGGAAAGCAGCGGCGATGCGGCACTGATCGCAGAGCTTGAAGGAGAAAATCCCTTCCAAGAGGGCCATGGCTATGAGATTTTAAATGCAAGAGGCCAATTGAAGGAAGGCTCTTTCGCTGTCTTAAACCACATACAAGTAACTGAAGAAGGAAAATCGCTCTTTGAAGAACGTTTTAAGCAGCGCGCAGGTCTTGTTGAACAGGAATCGGGCTTTGCTGCCATCAGGGTACTGCGACCAGAAGAAAACGACCCTTATATTGTGATGACCCTTTGGAAATCACAAGGAGATTTTACGAACTGGCAGCAGTCGAATGCCTATGCCGAAGCCCACAAGAACAGAGGCACCGGCTCAGGACTGCCCCAGACTCTATTTTCCGGTCCCTCTTTTGTAAAAGAATATGATGTCGTTTCAAAATCGTAAAACTGCTTTTAAACATTGGCGTCCCGAAAAGCCCGCGGGCAGAATTGCTGCTCTGCAGGCTTTTTCCTGACTGAAATATACAATGGCAATCGTATTATAAACAAAAAAGTCATTTCGAATTTCTAGTAACAAGAATGGGGAGGCGCGGATATGAATAAAGCCGCCATTATCGTAAATCCGAATGCCGGAAATAAGCAACTTGTTGAAAACATAAATGAAGTCGTACAAAAACTAGAAGAAAAATACAGCGAAGTCATCGTCCATCAAACGCAGGATGTTGGAGATGGAGGAAACTATCTGACGAAGATTGCAGGTGAAGTCGATCTCGTGATTGGAGCGGGAGGAGACGGTACCATTCACGAGCTCGTAAACGCGCTTTGCCCTCTGGAAAAAAGGCCTTTGTTTGCTATACTTCCCGGAGGTACATGCAACGACTTCTCAAGGGCGATCGGCATGAATCAGAATCCCTTCAAAGCTGTTGAGCAGATCTTGGAGCATAAGGTCGAGCAGCTGGACGTTGGACACTGCAATGCTCACTATTTTCTTAACTTTTGGGGAATCGGTCTCATTACACAAGTGTCTACCAATATAGACAGCCAGATCAAAGATAAATTCGGACGGCTCTCCTACTACCTTTCAGCCGCACAAACATTAAAAAATTATGAACCGTTTCAACTTGATATCAAGAGCCCCGACTTTACGTATCAAGGGGAAGCCGCCATGCTTATCGTTGGAAATGGCCCTTTTACTGGAGGCATCAAAGCCTTTTTCCCAGATACCGATATACAGGACGGAAAATTCGATATTCTTATCGTAAAAGAACCATCTCTGCGTTTAATCTGGGATACGATTCAATCCAAAATGCTGAACCAGAATCCCGCCAATGACGATATCAAATACTATAAAACCAGCCGCCTTATGGTGAATACAGCGCCTGATCAACTGATCGACTGTGATGGTGAACGAAATGTCCATACACCCGCTGAACTGGTTAACCTGGAAAAGTATTTGTCAGTCATCGTCGGCAATTTTCCAGTCTGAGTATCATCTCCTTGGCTGTTTATAAAAATAAACAGCCTCCAGGGCTGCTATGCATAAGAGAAGCCATACCAATCCTGCAGAGTAACCGGCAATAATATCAGAGGGATAATGAACACCGAGATAAATGCGGCTGATGCCGATTCCAATTATGGCGACCGCAAATAATAAGGTCCACCCTGTTTTTCTTAAGGGCTTTCTCTTGCTCCTTACAACCAAATATCCCAGGAATCCGTAATACACCATACTGCCCATTGCATGCCCGCTTGGAAAACTGAAGCCGAGTGCTTCTACCAAAGGATCTGCATTGGGCCTTTTTCTTTGAAAAGCATTTTTGAGCAGCAAGTTCAATAAGCCTCCCCCGCCAACAGCCAGCAGGAAGAATACCATCCCCCATAGGTTCTGCCGTTTGAACCACAGCCACAGCATACCCACAGCAAGCAGAATGCCAAGAGCCAGTTTGGACCCTATTTCTGTGAAAAATAACATCACACGATCCAGCCCCGGTGAGGAATAAGAACGTACGGCATCAATAATTACCGGATCAAATTCAAAAGGTTCCTTTTCAACAATTTCCTCAGAGAGGGAAGCAAAAATAAAAATAGCAGCCGCCGCCAGCAAAAATCCAATCACAAGCAGAACAGCCGGGACGATAGGGAAGGATATTTTTTTCATCCATTTTTTCAGCATTTTAACACCTCTTGCTTCATCAGTCATAACATCTGGCAATAAGAAAAAGCTGCTGAGAGCAATCAAAGCAGCTTTTTCTGCGTCCTATTGTACAAGTTTTACAAGCATATGCGCCAATTGATGCCTTTGATTTTCGTCGCCTGCCTTCCAAAGCTCTTTCAGAAGGTTTTCTTCAGCATTGCGCGGCTCTTCGGTCTCAGCCAGATGATCTGCAACTTTTTGTGCAGCTTTAGCAAGTGTTTCTTCATTTAATCCAAGTTTCTCACCAAGCGCCACCCTTGTATGAAGATACGATTTAAATTCAGAAAAGTTCCGTAAAATTTCATCTTTGCGTTCATCACTGATGCGTCCAACAGTATCATCTACTTTGTTGATGTTCACTGTATCGTCTTTGTGCAGGATATGCTTTTCTTCATTGCCCATAGCTTTCTTCTCCTTTATTGATTTAATTTTGAAAGAATGGAAAGGGACTTCTTGTTGAATGCCGGGATGTCATCAGGCTGTCGGCTGGTCACAAGGTTGCCTCCGCAAACTGCCACTTCTTCATCGACAAAATTAGCTCCCGCATTTTTCAAATCCACTTTAATGGAGTTATAGCCTGTTACTTTTCTGCCCTTTAATACTTCTGCTGTAATTAACAGCTGAGGGCCGTGGCAGATCGCAAAGATTGGTTTTCCGTTATCAGCAAAATCTTTTGCGAACCTCACAAACCGTTCATCATCCCTAAGTTGATCAGGCGAGAAGCCGCCGGGGATGAAAAGAGCATCAAAATCAGAAGGGCTGACATCGCCAATGCCTGCGTCAGCAGTAACAGTTGCTTCTTTCTGCTTTCCTTCCAGCTGTTTTCCTTTTTCCGAGCTGATCACTACTACCTCGTGACCCGCTTCTTTATAAGCTTTCGCTGGGTCTGTATATTCAACATCTTCAAATAAATTGGTAAGTACAGTTGCAATTTTAGCCACTGAAATCCACGCTCCTTTACATTTCTATCTGTCTACACCTCTTAACATTTCCTTTTGCCAACTGAAGTAAACCCTTTTTTCCATAGTTTATCCATTATGCAAACGGGGAAGAATAACACAGAATGAATTTTGGGAGGTAATGTAAAGATGGAAAAAGATTTACAAGCACTAATAGATGGACTAAACGAGGATCTAGCCAACGAATATTCAGCGATCATTATGTACAATCACAACGCAGCAACGGTTTCAGGAATCTTTCGCCAAGTGCTAAAGCCATTCTTTGAGTCAGAAATTGGCGATGAACAAGGCCATGCCCTTTACCTTGCAGAAAAGATCAGCACACTCGGAGGAATACCTACAACAACTCCAAAAGAAGTCAAACAGGTAACAGATGTACGCCAAATGCTTGAAGAAGCAAGAAATGCAGAAATTGACACCATTCGCCGATACGAAGAACGCAAAGAGCAGGCAGCTCAACTGAAACTGACGGAACTGGTTGTCCAGCTCGAAGACATGATTGCTGATGAAACCAAACATAAAGAAGAAATGGATCGTCTCTTAAAAGACAACCGATTCTAAAATAAAACAATAAAGCTGCCCCCGGATAAACCAATTGGTTTATCCGGGGGCAGCTTTATTTATGTCTCTTTCAGCCAGCCTTTTTCCTTTAATTGATTGATTGTCCTCAGCCGGAAACAATTCTTCGCTGTTTTTCCAAGTTCATCCAAAAAGCGATAGTTCGCATAAGCACCCACTACTGCTCCAAAACCGGGGATCATCTGCAGCATTTTTACTAGATCGATATGATCTCTGTAATCCTGCTGCAAAGATTGCCAATCAATATTCTGCAAATATTGCTGCTCAGACGGAAAATCTGCAATGGTCAGTTCCCAGTTCATGATTTTCTCCAAGAGTTCTTTTCTCTTAAACGGGCTTGAGTAAGAAAGCTGAAAGATATACAAAATATACAGGCGTTCACGATAATCTTTTACATTGTATCCGTAGACTCCAGCCACATCGAACAGAAATTTCATTTTAATTCCTAATAAGATTGGAAAATCCGCAAGGCCCAGCAAAAATCCCCCTGCCCCTGTCCCCGCCCCCTCAACTGCAGCTGTCCGGCGGTAAGCGGTGATTAACGAATCTGCCGCTTGATCACTTTCCCTGAGGGCAAGAGGAGCAAGCGGCTGCTTTTTCGAGGTATATTCTGAACCAATCAGTGTGCCGTGCACCATGCTTTTGATGCTTTTCGTGATCACCTGATGAACCTTTTCGGGCAGAAGTTCATTTATGCGGGTTTGCAGTTTTTTAGCAGATCGGTCCCAGAGAGAGGGATTTTTGTTGATCTCTTTTTCCCATCTGTTCAGTTCAGCCAGAATTTGTGTTTCATACTTTCCCATTCAGCTTCCCCTCAATCCTTCCCAGCCTTGCTTGGTTGTATTACTACTACATTACTCGCAAAAGCTGTTTTTTAGTATAGTAAGCGGTAAACAGCCAAACAAAGATAACTGCAGCCACTCCTGATACAGCTCCAATCATCCAAGTCCCTCCCGTCAGAAGCAGAAAGGCAATATAAAGGACGGCCTGGATGGATAAAAGGATACGAAGCCATTTTTGAAAGGCCTGAAAACGCCATTGGTGTTTGACAGGATACAGCTCAAACCATACGTTTCCCCTGTGGTGACCGTAAAGCGGCAGCAATTGTACGCCTGTTGCATGCATAAATAACAAGACGAGTAAAGGATGCCACCACCCGGAGGGGATCCAGAAAAGGAAAAGAACGCCGATGATGATCAGTCTAATGTAGATTCCATAATAATCATTGGATCGAAAAAACGTCTTGCGGTATAAACCGTCAAACGTATGTCTCTGTTTATAGGCCACTTTGGAAAGCAGTGACAGCCACTTTCTCGGCTTTACTTTTTGAGACAGCTGAGGGACGTCTGTGAACAAGTTGGCAATCCGATAAAGCTTCATCATCATGCCATTTTCCACTTCAAGCAAATGCTCCCACTTGTAGCCGTGCACTTTCTTGATGTAACCAAACACAAAATTTGATAAAACGTACATAATGGCAAGAATAGCGATGATAAACACATAAGCCTTCTGAAAAAGAAGATACAGGAACACTGCATTAACAGCCAAACGGATGGCCATATAGTTCCTCCTGCTGCGGTCAAAGGGCAGCCGCTGTTCTTCCCATGAGGTTTTGACGTTCCATATTTTTGCTGACAGCAACAGAATTAAGGTCAGCAACATCTCAAACGGCCTTCCGGAAATGAACTTTGAAAACAGCGGCCCGAATGCGAGAAACACAACGACGATCACGAAGCATTGAATGATGATCGTATAGCGCAAGGAATTCCTGAAATATTCTTTCATTCTCGATTCGACAGGCAGGAGAAACACGAGGTCGCCTTTTTTCAAAAACGTCCGTACTGGGCTTTTTGTCAGCAAATAGGCAAACACCGCTACAAGCAGCCAGGACGCTGGAAAGTTTTCAGGCAGCTTTTTAAGGATCCTGGCATAATAGAAGCTTCCCATCACAAACAAAATGTAAAGCGAGAGCATGAACCCGCTGTTTCCAATCAATCTGAAGTAGCGGAGCGCTATTGTAAAATACTGGTCCTTCCTGCTCTCCCATATCTTTGTGAAATCCATCATGGCCTGTTTCCTCTGCTGGTATAAATATAGATCTCATCGAGCGTAGCCTGAGGATTTCCGACCTGATTTTTCAATTCCGCTAACGTCCCTTCCAAAGCGATCTTGCCTTCATGCAGGATGATGAAACGATCGCAGTACCGTTCCGCCGTTGCCAGGATATGTGTTGACATCAGGATGCCTGCTCCGTTATTTTTAAACCTTTCCATCAGTTCCAGAAATGAATGAATGCCGAGCGGGTCCAGTCCGACGAATGGTTCGTCAACGATGTAGAGTTCAGGCTCTACCAGGAAAGCGCACAAGATCATGACTTTCTGCCGCATACCTTTTGAAAAATGTCCAGGAAACCATTTGATTTTATTTTCCATGTTAAATTCCGTAAGCAGGGGCCTTACTCTTGTTAAAAACGTCTGCTCCTCCAGGCCATAAGCCATGGCAGTCATCTCGAGGTGTTCCCAAAGAGTAAGCTCTTCGTACAGGATAGGTGTCTCTGGTATGTATGATAACTGTCCGCGATATTCCTCCGGTTCCTCCTGAAAGGTCTTCCCATTAATTCTGGAAGTACCTTTATTCGGCTCCATAAGACCTAAAACATGCTTGATGGTCGTACTTTTACCCGCTCCGTTCAAACCGATCAGCCCTACGATTTCATTGGCATGCACATTAAAGGAAACATCATGCAGCACAGGCCTGTCAGGTGAATAGCCTCCTGTTAATCCGTTGACTTCAAGAATTTTTTTCATGTTCGACCCCTTCTTTCCCAGCTTCTCCTCTATTTTACCGAGATTGTCCATTTTATATGAAAAACCGCACCGCGAACCACGTTTTAAAAAAGCTGTCCTTCCTTTCAGGAACAGCTGCGACACCTCTAATTTGTTATCAATTCCGCCTTTATTTCATCTTCATCATACTATGTTTCTTTTTTGTTTTCCAACGGCTGCATTTTTTATGGATAAACTTCTTGATTCTTGGCAAACCTATATTTGAAGAAGGCATCCCCCCTTCTTCGAGGGAGATTTTAGGTGCTATATAACGATTTGAACAACCAAATTCAGGGAGATGATTCTCTTGGAAAGATTATTGCTTACCTAAGCTTTTAATCCAACAGAATGAGGTGTTCGCAAAAAAATCGAAATGTATGTTTCCAGGTTCTCCTTTCTTCTCTAACCTCTATAAGGAAGAGGGCTCTACAAACGTAGGGTCCTCTTTCTTTGTTTAAATTTTTAAATGTTCCAATAACATATTGTCCGCACTTATGCTAAAATGAGAAAAAACATTTTCAGAGGTGATGAAATGAACCATGACGAGCATTGTATTTTTTGTAAAATCGTGAAGGGCGAAATACCAGCCTATAAAGTATATGAAGACGAAAACGTTCTGGCCTTTCTCGATATCAGCCAAGTCACAAAAGGGCATACCCTCGTAATCCCAAAGGAACATTACAAAGATATTTATGCCCTGCCTGCTGAAGCAGCAGGAAAACTGTTCGCAGCTGTTCCGGCCGTTGCCGAAGCGATTAAAGAGTCATTTGATCCCATCGGTCTTAATGTACTGAATAATAACGGAGAACCTGCAGGACAATCCGTTTTTCATTACCATGTACATATCATTCCCCGCTATGGCAAAGGAGATGGCTTTGGAGCGGTGTGGGAAACCCATGATTACTCACAGGAAGAGTTCAGTGAGATTTCCAGCTCGATTGCTTCCCATCTTTCTTCATAACATTTGTATATCTGCTGCCTGAATCAAGGCAGTTTTTTGTTTTATAAGCTCTGTTAGTCCATGTTGTTGATTTTTGGTGGGGTGTGATTGAACCGCCAGCTATCACCCCTTCTTATTGGAGAAAAAGACTTGAGGGCCTTTTTTAAGTATCAGTATGCGATTTCCAATATGATTGAAATCAACAATCTGCTTTAACAAAGCATTGAAACCACTAAATAAGGGGAGGAATTGTATTCATGAAACAGGTATATAATTTTAACGCAGGACCTGCAGCTTTACCCCGGCAGGTATTGGAAAAAGCAAAAGAAGAATTTTTGGATTTCCAGGACACGGGGATCAGCATTATGGAACACAGCCATCGCGGAAAACACTATGAGGAAGTTCATGAAGAAGCAAAAAAACTTTTAAAAGAACTGCTTTCTATACCCGATCAGTATGAAGTTCTATTCTTGCAGGGCGGTGCGAGCCTGCAATTTGCGATGATACCCATGAATTTTATGAAGCCCGACGAACAGTCCGGCTATATCTTAACCGGTTCCTGGTCTGAAAAAGCGTTAAAAGAGGCCAGTAAATTTGGAGATGTAAAAGAGATCGTATCAGGAAAAGCTTCCAACTACGCCTCTATTCCTGATCTTCCTTCTTTTTCTCCTGAAGAATATTCGTATGTTCATATAACATCCAACAATACCATCTATGGTACACAATGGGCTTCATTCGACGGTATTGACCACCCTTTTTTGATCGCTGATATGTCCAGTGATATTTTAAGCAGAAGGATTCCCGTAGATAAGTTCGGCCTTATTTATGCAGGAGCTCAAAAAAACCTGGGCCCTGCCGGTGTGACGGTTGTAATTTTTCGAAAAGATGCAGCCGAACTGGCAAATGAAGGGCTTCCGGCCATTCTTTCGTATGAGACACACATTAAAAACCGTTCGCTCTATAACACCCCGCCTACCTTTTCCATCTATCTCTTGAAACTCGTTCTTGAATGGGCGAAAAATCTGGGCGGTCTGGGGGAACTCGAAAAAAGAAACCAGGAAAAAGCGCAGCTCATCTATGAAGCCATTGATCAAAGCAGCGGCTTTTATTCAGGACATGCTGCCGAGGACAGCCGTTCATTGATGAATATTACGTTCACCTTACAAAATGAAGATTTGACGAAGCAGTTTTTAAAAGAAGCAAATAAACAAGGATTTTACGGGCTGGCCGGCCACAGGTCCATCGGCGGATGCAGAGCATCAGCCTATAATGCAGTTCCTCTTGAGGCCTGTCAGGCACTTAGGAATTTCATGGAAAATTTCCAGAAAAAACATGATAAATAGTCTTTAATTACTGTTCAAAAAGCTCCAGATTTGTTATTATAGTGATAACTTCTTTGCATAGGGCAAAAGTGCACCTATGAAAGATGAATTAAGAGTTGAGTTGAGGAGAGATGAGTAATGAAAACTAAATCATTAGCACTAACAGGTGTTTTATTAGCATTGGGGTATGTTCTTCATGCTATTATGCCGCCATTCTTTTTAGGCATGAGGCCTGATATGATGCTTACTATGCTTTTTCTAACGATTATCATGTTCCCGTCGCTTTCTAACGTCATTGTAGCTGCGCTGGCAACAGGAGTCATTACAGCCATAACAACAACTTTCCCGGGCGGGCAGATCGCCAACCTGGTCGATAAACCAATAACCGCACTCGTTTTTTTAGGACTATTCCTACTCGTTTCGCGCTTTAAACTAAATGCATTAACAGCTGCGATATTAACTTTCGCTGGAACGATTGTGAGCGGATCGATTTTCCTCGGTACAGCTCTTCTCGTTGCCGGCCTGCCTGGGACGTTTTTGTCCATCTTCCTGGCGGTCGTATTGCCGACAGCTGCCGTAAACTGTGTCGTCATGTTCGTCTTGTATCCGGTAGCACACAGCATCAGAAAGCGTTCAATGCCTCCGCAATCGAAAGAGGCACAAGTATAATTCATTTTAATAAGCCATAAAAAAAGCCGGTACCTGATTTAAGGTGCCGGCTTTATGGTTTGCTCTTCTTCTTCCCATTCCATGTAATGATCGATTTCTTTTTTAATCGTTTTATATAAAAAAGCCAAAACAGCAGCATCATCCAATAGGCCAATGCCTACCAAAAAGTCTGGAACAGCATCGATTGGACTGACAAAATAAAGCAGGGCCGCAACAATAAGCATCATCGATTTTTTTGATACATGCCGGTATGAGCCATCGCGATAATGCTTCACCAGCCTGATTAACGCTTTCACCTGAGAAGTCAGTTCCCGCAAGCTGCTGTTGTTTTGTGCAGATTCTGTTTTTTTCTCGGCATTGGTGATCAGTTCACCTGTTTGATGATCATCATCCAGAATAACAGAGGCCTTGCTTTTCATTCTGTTAAAATAATTACCGATGGTGTGACGCTCCATAATACCCTCCTCCTGACTTGTTGTTATTATACCTTTATCTATTATATTTCTAACATAAAAAAGCAGATTCAAAAAGAATCAGCTTTCCCTATTTTTCGTTATTTTGTGACAAAAGTGAGCAAACAGACAACTAGCCCCGTAATCCCGATCAAGCCGAAAACGACAGCTGTTTTTCTCTTTTTTTTGATGGAAGTGTTACGAAAGGAATACTGGCGGGTAGTGTTTAAGGAGTACATCATGCGCATAATTAAAAGCAGTCCTGCAATCAGCAATATTATAGTTTTCCAATTCATTGTCCATCCCCCCCATTTTATAAATATGCAGGTGCCTGTCCAATCATGCCGAAAATCATCGTTAAATATTTATGTTTTCGTGAAATTTCTCAATAGGAATTCTTCTGATCCACCAAGAATGTAATACTAACTATAAAAGAGGAGGAATTATTTATGTCTAAAGCAAAATCTTTACTTTACGGCTTCGCCATCGGAACAATCGTTACAGGTGCAACTACCCTGCTGTCTGCGCCTAAGTCAGGCAAGGATGTCAGACAGGACATTAAAGACAGTGCGAATAAGTTAAAGAACTCTGTCTCCCAAATGAAACGTGAGAGTATTACTCTTAAAGAAAAAATTATGTTTGTTTCCAAAGAAGGAAAGGACGCGTTCAAACAGGCTTCTGCTGACTTAAAGAAGGATATTGATCATTGGAAGGAAGATGTTCAGCCCAACATGGAAAGTATCCAGGAGAACGTAAAAGAGATCCAGGACACGCTTGAGGAAAGCAAAGCTACCCTGGCTAAATAATCACTGTACAATTGGGGATCTCCCTTGAACTGGGAGATTTCTTTTATTATTTAACTATTATGATCTTCCATATCTTATCATGCTTAAGTTTCATGCCTTTATTACCAATTTTTCTTTTAGTTTTGAAAAATTTTACTTTCTTATTATAGAAAATACTGGCATAATGGGGGGTAGATTGATGTTCTTATATGTAGTAATGGAGGGCATTTAGTATGGAAAAGGACAATTTGTACAGTGTAAAGGAAGCGATGATTTTCAGTCATAAATTCGCGCAGATCAGCAAAGCATTATGGAAGAGTGTGGAAAAAGACTGGCAGAATTGGATTAAGGATTACGGATTAAACATCAACGAACATCACATTTTATGGATTGCACATCAATTGGAAGGAGCCAGCATTTCCGATATTGCAAAATTCGGAGTCATGCATGTGTCGACTGCTTTTAACTTTTCGAAAAAGCTGGAGGAACAAGGCTACCTTTCATTTTCCAAAAAAGAAAATGACAAGCGCAATACATACATTCAATTGACGGATAAGGGTGAAGAGCTTCTCCTAAAAACAATGGAAACCTATGATCCGTCAAGCTTCGGTGTCTTTTCATCCGCTTTACCGATCAAGGAACTCTTCGGAAAGTTCCCTGACTTCCCTGAGATCATGTGCATGATCCGAAACCTCTACGGTGAGGACTTCATGACGATCTTTAACAAACTTGAGTTGAAAGTTGAAGAAAGCTTGGAGGAAAAGCCCCCAAGCAATGTCATACCAATGACTCCTGAGCTGGCAGGCATTCACTCGTAACGCCGTGCCAAATCATACAGTTTATCCATAAGTTCAGGATAGACGCCTTGGGTACGAAGAGCTTGAACGGTTTCTCTTGGCTTCAGCTTTGGATTCAGCATTCCTGCAAAATGGAGAAGAAGAGGAAGGTATTGCACATAACCACTCTCCGTCTGGACCTCAAAACGTCTTTGGAGTTCATCGCACAATGAAAGGACATCTCCCACCTCGTCTTCGCTCAGGTGGTTTTCCATCACCAGCGTATAGAAGGGATATGTCCTTAAATTAATCGATTGTACAGTAAGCCGGTTATAATATTCCAGCCGTTCAACACGTTCTTCAATCGTTTCCATCTTCATCCTGCTTTCTTATAGTCGATCTTTAGTTTCTATTGTATAGTAAAGCCGCCTTTTTTGTAAGGCGGCTTTCTTCTTATCTTCTAAAATTCTCCATCTGTTTATTTTCCAAACACGTCTATCGAAATATTATTATGCGGCAGATCGACCTCTTTGGCCTTTACCTTAATGTGCTTCTTTATGTTCATCTTGGTCAGCTGCACGTGAATCATTTCTTCCTGCGGGTAAACCTTCACCCATTTGGGGAGGTCTACACTGTTTGAAACAAGATTAAGCACCTGCTCGCCCGGCAGATTCAAACGTCCGACCTGTACATTTTTTTCATGCAGAGCCAGATCTCCATTTGGAAGAACTTCTGGCGCCATCGACATCTGGTATACTACTTCTCTTCCAAAAACGTCTATCCGCCCGAACAGTTTCATCTGATTCGTAAGCTTTACCTTTAGGTCCAGGTTTTTTTGTTCCTCAATTTGTTTGTTCATTAGAAACGCAGCCTGTTCTTTCCCCGTATGTATAGTGAATAGTTTCTTCCCCGCCAGTGATCCACCGGTTTGTTCAGCTTTATCAAAGTCCTTTTCTCCTCCTGAAAAAATCAACGAAGCAATGACAATGATAACGATGACGATAACGGCAGCCAGAGCAAAGAAGCTCCATTTCCATTTGTTTTTCATTTTCGTCCTCCAATAGTTGCATTTTTCTATTCTTATTCCCCAACTTTTGTTAAAGTAAGAATGGTAGCTTTTTATGGAGGTATTGTACCATGCCAGATGTGATATTTGTAATTCTTGCCCCTGTTTTTTTATTTGTTTTTAATACCCTCACCAATGAACTCTGTTCACGTAAATCCATTCCTGCTGAAACACAGCCCAATGTGTTCCGTACCATAAATGTTCTGATTACCATTCTTTTAATCAGTGCTTATGTAGAAAACATCTTTACATACTAATGAGGCATCCCTATGCTTCTACGAAAACAAAAGGGATGGCAGATGCCACCCCTCTCTAGTTTTCGTCAACAGAAACAAATGCATCCGATAATAATGAGTAGGATTATCAATACAACAATCAGCTCAAAGCCGCCAGAAAAACCGTTCATTGAAATACCTCCTCCGGCAGAAAAAGCCGGTTTACTACCGATTATGAGGAGTGATTAACACCATCCTCCCCAACATACACATCCGACGATGATCAACAGAATAAACAACACAACGATTAACGCAAAGCCTCTTCCATGTGTAGAACCCATGATGCCACCTCCTTTATTTCTTACGCTATCCTATGCAGCCCACCTATTGCTCGCATAGGCGAATGCCTGTAAATCGAAATAAATTTTAAACTTTTGCCTACGTCCTTGTCCTTACCACGTGAAGCAAGTACAGCCAATTATTATTAATAAAATGAAAAGAATGATCAGAATTAAAAAGCTATGTCCGAAACCAGCACCGCATCCCATCATCAATCTCCTCCTTTTTTCTTCTCCACATCATATAGTGATATGTCTTGGTTTGATTAGACGAATGTCCCGGTTTATAAAAATTTCCTTGCTCAATGAAACAGTAAATTTGTGTAATTTTTCTCATAATTCCGAGTATGAATAGGATTTTATCCAATGTTTATGCTATAGTAGATACTGTGAAAATATTACTCGAACAGTGGGAGTGTGTCAGATGAAAAAATGGTTATTATCCCTTGGACTTGCTGCGGGAGTGTTGTCGCTGTCAGCGTGCAACTCCGGTGCAGGATCAGAGAAGGTTGTTGAATCCAAAGCTGGAGACATCACCAAGGATGAATTCTACAATGAGCTTAAGGCACAGTACGGAGATCAAGTTCTTAAGCAAATGGTAGATAATAAACTTCTCGAAAAAGAGTACAAGGTTACCGATAAAGAGATTGACAACGAGATCGCTAAAATCAAAAAACAGCTTGGCAGTGAAGACCAGTTCAAGCAAGCCCTTCAACAGAACGGCATTAAAAACGAAAAAGATTTACGAAAACTCGTTAAGACACAGCTTCTAAATAAAAAGGCAGCAACTGATGGTATTAAAGTTACCGATGCTGAAATGAAAAAAGTATTTAACGAAAAATATAAAGAAGAAGTAAAAGCAAGCCACATCCTGGTGGATGATGCTAAAACAGCAAAAGAAGTAAAAGCGAAACTTGATAAAGGTGAAGACTTTGCCAAACTTGCTGAAAAGTATTCCAAAGATCCTGGTTCTAAATCAAAAGGCGGAGACCTCGGCTACTTCGGTAAAGGCCAAATGGTTCCTGAATTTGATAAAGTGGCATTCAAGCTTAAACCTGGACAAGTCAGCGACCCTGTAAAATCTCAATTCGGCTACCACATCATTAAAGTCGTAGACAAGAAAACCAACAAGTTTGAAGACAAGAAGAAACAAATCAGCGAAGAACTGAAACAGCAAAAAGCAAAACCAACAGACCAAGTCATCACTAAGCTTCAGAAAAAAGCTGACATCAAGATCAAAGATAAAGACCTAAAAGACGCACTTAAAAAACAAGACACTCAAATGCCAGCACAGCCACAGCAATAATGAATGGCTGAATCGCTTTGCTCAGAGCCCCGTTGAACTGGAGCTCCTGAAATTCAACACGTTTTTTGTGTTGGGTTGAGGGAGTGAAGTTGGCGGGGCTCTAAGCGTTGAAGTTGGATCGATGAAAAGCTGAAGGACCCGTTCAAAGCCGATAGACGGTGGAACTTTTACACAGCAACAAAAAGGGGCTGTCCAAGAAGTCTGTAAGCTGTTGATTTCCGTTCCAGGGTGCTCGCTTTCCGCGGGGCGTGCGGTGAGCCTTACCGGCGTGAACGCCTACTTTTTGGCGCTAGCGCCTGCGGGAGTCTCACCTGTCACGCTAGTCCCGCAGGAGTCTCGCACCTTCCACTTCAATCAACTTTTCATTGAAGATTTTCAAGCCGAAAAGGAGCTGCTGAAGGTCAATTTTCGACTTTCAGGACAGCCCCTCTTTTTTTATATGGTTTGGAATAAATGAATGGGTCGAAATTTATCGAATTGCGTTAATATAAACGGTTCGATAATAAAATAGAGTGTTTCGATTATAAAACAGTTTTTTCGATAATAAAATTACCCGTTTCGATAATAAACTTCTAATATCGATAATATATTCTTTTAGCACTCCTAAATAAATGATAAATCATAATTTCCAAGTTGAATAATCTCTAAATGTCTGCTCTGACCAGCTATATTTCAACTAAAAAGAGAAAAAATACATAGAACTGGCAGATTTTTAACGCTTTTTACACCGATTTACTCGTTTTTCAGCCTGGTTAAGTGCTTTTCCACATCTCCACTACTGTTTACCAACCTTTCCCGCCCGCAAAAACAAAAAACCGCCCAACAAGGTTTCATACACAGTACCTTGCCGGCCGGCTTGTTAAACATTTACCCTATTTACTTCTGCGTTCACGTTCTTCAGCGATTCGTTTCATGAATACTTCCCCTTCTTGTTCAATCACCTTCAGGTCGAGAAGCTTTTGTTCAGAACCTAAATTGTAGCTCCGGTATCCGCTGAAGATGATGCCTGCGACCACAAAGTATACCCAAAATGGCGTTAAATCAAAGAAATATTGAAGAGGAGCAACAAATTCTTTTAAAACAAAAGCAACAATGAGTAAGACTCCAAGTCCCAGGGCTACATATCCTTTCATTCCTATTCCTCCTAAAGACAAGCTTCGTATTCCCATCTTATGAAGCATGGAAAAAAGATATGTCATTTGATTATTGTTTTTTTAACCTGCCGCGTTGGGAGCAACTGACTTTTGTTTTTCTGTCCCTGCCATTTTTCTATCATGCAGACGGAACATCACGTGATATAAGCCTGCACTGATTACGGTTAGAACGAACAGCATAAAGAACGTCCATTGAAAACCAATCCACATGGTAAGCGGAATTGCTAACGGTGCTAAGCTTCGCCCGATGGAGAAACGCAGTCCTGCTGCGGCAAAATATTGTCCGCGCATATGTTCCGGAGCCAACTTGGAGATAAAGCTCTCCTGAATGCCGACGACCATCAGCTCAGCAGCTGTAAAGACGGTAATAGCCAGGAAAAGGAACCAGATGACTGTCGTGTTGCCGTAAAGCAGCATACCTACTCCATATAAAAGAGAGGAAATGACAAAGATGTTTCCTTCTTTGTATTTGTTCATCCACTTTGACATAAAAACGGTAAACAGCGCGACCAATAAACCATTTGTTGATACGATGTAACCGAACGCTTTTTCACCTGAAAGCGATAGTGACCAGTCACCGAGATGAAGCAGCGTCTGTACAGGAACCTTTTCTGTCGTATACACCGCAATCAATAAATCAAGCTGCATAAAGGTCTGTGCGACGAGCACACCTGCCAGAATAAACAATAGGAAAAGTTTATCTTTTGCAATTACCCGGTAATCTCTCAACTGATTCCAGACGACCTCGGACCATTTTTTCGGCTCGCCGTTCTTGTCTTCAACAATCGGCTTCTTCTCCGGCACGGTTTCCCTGATAAACCTCTGCAGGACAAAAGTCAGGATAATGCCAACAATCGTACAGGCCAGCAGCAATTCAAACCGGTAGTCGAAAAAGAAGATGCTTCCCAATGCCGGTCCGAACACAACTGAAATGTTAATGCTCGTATAAAAGACAGCAAACACTTCACTGCGGTTCTTCTCAGGCACTACATCCGCGATCATTGCATGGCTTGCCGGCCAATACAAAGATCCGAACAAACCTAATGCCGTAAACGCCAAAAAAGTCAGCACAGGCGAATTCAGCCAAGGAGAATTGGCCAGTGCGAACAGAGCAAAGGAAACTGCCTGCCCTGCACCGGCAACCACCATCATTTTCTTTCTTCCGAATGTATCGGCACAATAACCGCCGACCAGGTTGGTTACGACTCCCACCAACTGGGAAGCGACCAGCAGCATACCGGCTTGTTCTTTTCCAAGTTCATCGGAAAAATAAATCGCCATATACGGGAAAAACATCCAAAACAGCAGATTAATTACAAACTCTCCCAAAAGCCGAACTTTAATATTTCTGTCCCAATCTTTCCACTTCATCCCTATCACTCTCTTTTCATATGTTTCAATCAAATAACAATCAACCGATCTCTTGAGCGCTTATTATTGGAAAGTGCTGAAATTGGGCATAAAAAAGCCTATAGCTGCGCATTCCACGTCAACTATAGGCTTCTATTACGTGCTGAAGGCTATAGCATGACAAATGGGTCCATCGCTCAAGAGAAAAGGTCATAACTAAATAAATCACACTTGTACGCTATAACGTAAGGAAACAGAGCTCCTTCAGCCGTCCGGTACAACATTTGATTTAGTTAGTTATTTAGCAGACACCTTTTCTTGAACAATGGGTTTCATTTGTCATTGCCTCCATCTCATTTATCTCTCTCTCTAAATTTACCATATTCAAATTGTTACGACAATTACTTTTTTGCTAATTCTTTTTCAAAAAGCGGTTTGTAGAGGCTGCGGTTTTCCAGAGGGAAGATTTTTTCCGTGAATTCCCCTGGTTCCACCTTGACCAGCGCTCTGTCCATCATGTTGATTTTCGCATCGAAATTATCAATCATATGAAGGATCTCCGCTTCACGGATCATCGGTGCTTTCGGGCTTCCCCATTCTGGTTTGCTATGATGGCTTAACACGAGATGCTGAAGGACCGTTACTTCCTCTCCTTCAATTTCCAGTTCTTTTGCGATAATCCCGATCTCATTCACCATAATGGAAATGTGGCCGAGGAGCTTTCCTTCCAGCGTATAGTTGGCAGCCACAGGACCGGACAGTTCAATCACCTTGCCCAGGTCATGAAGGATGATGCCGGAATAAAGCAGATCAGTATTAAGCGAAGGATACAGGGTTGATATTCCCCTGGCCAGATCAAGCATGGACACGACATGGTAGGCAAGACCAGAAACGAATTCATGGTGATTTTTCACGGCTGCAGGGAACTTTAGGAAATCATCCTGATATTTCTTTAAAAGGTTCCTTGTAATTCTCTGGATGTTAGGATTTTGCATCTCAAAAATGTACTGTGTGATTTTCTCCATCATCACATCTTGTGTAAGCGGTGCTGTTTCTACAAAATCACTAATCTTCACGCCGTCAATCTCAGATGCCGGACGGATATGTTTGAGCTTGAGCTGCATCTTTCCTCTGTAGTTGCTCATATCACCGGTAACTTTGATCAAAGCCTGTGGAACATATTGCTGTTCGTCCTCCGGGGAGCAGTCCCATAGTTTTGCATCGATATCTCCTGTCTGGTCCTGCAGGATTAGGTTTAAAAAGGGTTTACCGTTGCTTGCTGTAGATTTTGTGGATGATTTTATCATTAAATAGGAGTCTACCACTTCTCCCACTTTATATTGAGCAAGACCTTTTTTCATTATGCCACCTCATATTTTATTTTATATTGTTTAAACTTATGTCTGCCTGTCCTTTGGAAGAATGACTTCGAATAGAATACCATCTTCAATATTGGTCACTTTGGGTATTCCGCCATGCAGCTCGGCAATTCGATTCACGATCGCTAATCCAAGACCGAACTGCCCTTTATTGCCTTTACGGAAAGGCAGGAAAAGATTTTCACGGTCCCGGTCTGAAAGCTGCTCTCCATCATTCCATACGCCAAGGGTGATGTTGTTTCCTTCTTCTTTTGCCGATAATATGATCTCGGATCGTGCATACCTCATCGCATTTTGGATAAAGTTCTCAAAAACGATTGTGATCTGCTCACGGTCACCCCAGAATAAAACTTCATCACCAATGATGGAAAGCTCAATATCATCCCGCTGAAAACGGAAACGGCTGATAATTTCTTCCGCAAGGACTCCAAAATAGATCATTTCCCACTGAAGGGTCTGTTGTTTCAGTGTATCAAGCTTTGTATAATACAGCATGTTTTTTACCCTGTTTTCCATCCGGTCGGCTTCACTTAAGATTACATCCATCATATCTTCAATGTTATTTTTCGGCATGATGCCGTCCTTGACCGACTGGGCATAACTCTTAATGGTCATGACCGGTGTTTTCAGTTCATGTGAAGCATGCTGGATAAACGTCTTTTGAGCAGTATCGTATCGGATCAGATTCTGGCGCATGGATTCAAACTGCTGCGAAAGCTTCTGGAATTCATCGTCTTCATGCCAGATGAAGGGCTCTTTCCAGTTTCGCTTGGCGATCTGTTCAAACCGTCTGCCCAATATCGTCAATGGAGCGCGAAGATAGCGGGCCATCCAAAGGGCCGGGATAACGGCAATCATCCCTGTGAAGAATAAGATCCAGAGAAGCCGTGTCCATAGCCGGTCCACCATCTGGTCACGGTACGTATCCCACATATAGGAAATTAAATAAAAGTTGCCATGTGAATCAGTTTCCAGTCTTTTAACGATGTAAAACAGCGTGGCATCGCCATACGTCAGTTCATACTTCTGCTGGTCAGACTTCTGCTTATAGGCATGTGAACCCATTTCAGCCAATACGCGATCGGGAATATAGTCTCCTTTTGTGCCAAGATAATCATTTTTAATGATCACATGTCCGACAGAACGGCCTAATTTTCTGCGCTCAATAAAATCAATCGATGTATCAGGCTGAGGAATCTCTTTATCCTGATCCATAAGTTTATCCTGTTCGATTTTGATAATCTTATAGGTTTCATCTGTCATCGTTTTTTTAATAGATAGCGGAAAGATAATAGCAAGAATAAGCCCTATGAGAAGAATTAAAAGGGCGAACGATATCCAGATTCTCTGTGTCAGGTTTAAACGGATCATGAGGTAACGATCCTATACCCGTTACCATAGACCGTTTCAAGATTTAAGCGCGGCATCTTCTTTCTTACCCGCCGGATGACATCATCAACCGCACGTTCAGATCCGAAGTAATCAGAGCCCCACACGTGAGCTAGGATCTCTTCCCTGGCTTTTGAGGTACCAAGATTTTCAATCAAATACAGCAAAACGTCCATTTCTTTTGATGTCAGATTGATCAGTTCCTCGTCAAAGGTAATCTTTCTCGCGACCGGATCAATGATATACCCCGTGATTTCTATTTTTTTAGGAACCATTGCTCCGCTTTCATATACCCGAATCAGAAGTTTTTTAGCACGTATGACAAGCTCCCTTGGCATAAATGGCTTTGCAAGATAATCATCACTGCCTAATTCCAGACCGACGATCCGGTCGAGGTCCTGATCCCTGGCTGAAATAAAAATAACCGGAGTATCGGAATGCTGTTTAATCTTTCGTAATACTTCATATCCGTCAATTCCAGGCAGCATAATGTCTAATATCCAAAGATGAGGGGTATCTTCTACGTTTTTCGCGGCCTCTTCGCCATTGTCAAAAACGGTCACGTTCCAGCCTTCCTGTTCCATATACGCTTTTAAAACCTGTGAAAGATTCTCTTCATCTTCCACCAGGTAAACATTATAGTCACTCATTGGTCGTTCCCCTCCTGTGTGCAGGTTCAGCTCTGAAAGCACTTCTGCTACTCTTTTTATATCATAAACACGTCAATTTATAAAAACGCACCGTCGCCCGGTCTGACAGGCTGCGGTTCCTTTAAATGGATGACCGGTACGGAAGGCCTGTCACTGAATAGCGTTTCATGGCACGTAAAGAAGATGATCTGATGCTTTTCACCGATCTCCATGAGCAGGTCCAAGGTCTGTTTTGTACGGACAGGATCAAAATTAACGGTCACATCATCCAAAATCAGAGGCATTCCTTCTCTCTGGTATAAAGAAGCTAGTGAAAGCCGCACACATAAGTATAGCTGTTCGGCTGTCCCGCGGCTTAACTCCACGGGATTGAAACGGACACCGTCATTCCGCTCAATGATTAAACTTTCCTTTTCCCCTGCCAGGAATAAATCCACGTATTTTCCAGCGGTGATGCGGGAGAAATATACTCCTGCCTTTTTTATAATGGCAGGCAGCCGCTCCGCATGAAACCGTTCTTTCGTTCGTTTCAGCAGATCCGCAGCAGTCCTGTAAACGGCCCACTTTCTTGCTTGATCCTGCAGAATATCCTTTAACGTTTCATATCGCTGCAGGCATTCCGAGTAGCTGCCCTCTTCCTGCAGCTGCTGCAGGCGAAGGGACAGTTCAGCACTTTTGCCCTTGAAGCTTTCTAACTCCTGCTCACTTTCTTTAAGATAGGCTTCTGCCGCAGCAATCTCCTTTTCCAGATTAAAAGATTTGTCCAGCAGCCTGTCCGAAAGATTGAAAATTTCTTCATCGCTGTATCCAAAAGCATAAAGCTGCAGCGAAGCCTGTGACAGTTGCTCCTGTATCTTTTTCCTTGAATCTGCCGCTTCTCCCTTTTTTCTGTAACTCTCTTCGTTATCAGCACCGGCTTGTTGAAAGAGCCGGGTTCTTTCTGCTGTGTAACTTAAACGCTTCGTCAGTAATTCCTGTTCATTCTCAACAGCTGCCCGTTTTGCTTCCTGAAGCAATTCAAGCTTCCGCTGCTTTTCCTTTTCCTGCTGAAGCAGCATACGCGCTTGCATTATTCTCTCATGATAAGAGGCATGCTCTGAAAGGCCGAGCTGTTTTGAAAGCTGGTTCACATCTTCTAAAATAACGGAAATATTAACTTGAAGCTGCGAAAGCCTTTCTTCCAATTGATATTTTTCGATCAATAGTTCCTTCAGTCTTTCAATCTTTTCAAAATAGCCAGGCAGAAGCAGGTGCTGCCAGGGTCCATTAAATCCATTTTCCCTGCTCCACTCCTGGATGCTGGCCTCGTTGTCAAACTCCTCCAGCTCCAGCTTGTCATAGCCGGCTGCGGTTTGCTGGTAGGACTGTTCCAGCCGCTTTGTTTCTTCCTGAAGCCTATTGTACTCATTGCGCTGCGCTTGCTCCTCGATCCATTGCTGCTGTAGACGGTCAAGCTCTTCAAAATTTGAAATGCCTGCAAGCTGTTCTTCAAGCTTTTGCAGCTGCACCAAGAGAGCCTGAAGATTTTCCTTCCCCGTATGGCTGCCTCTTTCTTTCGTTCTGCTTTTCATCCAATACAGGAAACTGGCACCCAGCGCCAAAGCTGAAAGCAAAGCTCCAGCCATTTCGCCTTTACTAACAAGATAGATGATAATGACGGCAATAAAAACAAATAAGGCTCCTGCCGGAATCCAGTTCTTTTTCCGGGGAACTGAGCGTGACGAACTATTCCCCTCTGCATTTTTGATCTGCATCTGAAGCTGTTCTTTTTCGAGCATGAGCCTTCGATAGGTTCTATCCTGATCAGCATGTTCCTTCAGTTTCTGAAAATCCGCTTCATGGAGCAGCTTTCCTTTTGCAAGCTTCAGCCGCTCCTCTGCTGATTCAAGACGGCTGCGGGAGGCTGTCAGCTCCTGTTCCATCCATTCTTTCTTCTGCTGCAGCAATTCATGGTTTTTTGTCATGAGAACAAGGCCGTTTTTTGCTGCAATTCCATTGTTCAATTCAAAAAGGTTATTGTCTTCTCCTTCATAGCCTGTTTCATGAATAAGACGATGAATTTCTTTGCTTAGCAATTCAGCCTTTTGGAGCAAGCCAGCTTTGTCGTTCAAGAGACTCTCAAGATAATGGATTTTCTGTCCAACGGCTTCAATACGCGCCCCTTCTTTCAGTACTTGTTCATCGATAGCCAGAATTGCAAGCTGCTTTTCAACTTCATCGTTCTTATTCTTGCAAACTGCCAAGTCTCCTTCAAGATCAAACAGCTTTTCCTGCAAATACTCCAGCCGCTGCAGTCCATTTTCAGGAAACTCACCCTCTTGCAGCTGATCGAGCGCCAGTTTATTTTCTTTCCACTTCTGCAGAGGCGGAAGCACCGATTTCCACTTTTGAGCCTGATACCATTGTTCCTGATGATGAGCCTTTTCTTTCTCCGATCTTTGTATAGAGTCCTTCACTTCTTTTAATTCCAAAGCGGCGGGCTGAAATTCTTCGTTTTTCCTTTTCCACTTCAGCAGCTCTTCTTCTGCCCTGTGGAGCTCCTGAAGCATTTCGTTGATCACCGGCTTCCTGCCGCCAGGTTTAAAAAGCGCCGCCTGCTTTTTTTCCAGCAGGGCTTCAAGCTCCTGCAGCTCCTTACTGCCTGTCATACCCGCGCCGAGCAGATAGCTCCCCAGCTGATCCCGGCTGATCTTTTCGATTTCCTGGAGTCCATCGATGTCAAAACAATAGATTCCTTGAAAAAGCGAACGGTCCAGCCCTTTCAGCAAGCTTTGCAGAAAATCTTCACCGGCCTGTTCACCATTCTCCAAATAGACTGTAACATCACCTGCCGCTTTTCCTGCTACGCGCTCAATGGCCAGTTCTCCGTGTGATTCTGTCATTAATGTAAGAGATCCGCCCATCCGGTTCCCATCTTTTGGCTCATACCTTCTTTCGCTGGTAAGCTTAGAAGGAAAACCAAAAAGCATACATTTAATAAAACTCATCAAGGTAGATTTACCCGCTTCATTTTCTCCAGAAATAAAGCCCGCTCCCTTGGACAAATCCTTTATTTTGAGGTTTTGAAACTTGCCAAAATGATAGATGTGCAGTTGTTTAATCCACATAGCTTCATACCTCCTATTCTTTCAGCAAAAACCGTAATAGAAATGTTTCTGCCTCCTTGATGATTTCTTCTTCCTCTTCTGATTCAAGAGGCTTTAAATATCGTCTGGCTCTTTTGTGCAAAAACAGCTCTCTCGTGGTTTTCAGCATCTCTTCGTATTCACTGCTGTTGTGCAAAAGGGCTCCGACGAACCCTCCATCGTTCAATAGCTGATCACGATTCCAGCTTCTTCTTAAACTATTTACAACAGCGAACGGGTAAACAAAAGATGAGTTCTCCTCTTCACCGTCCTGAAGGGTCTCCATTAAGTCATCCAGGAACAGTTCATCACTCAGCTCATGAAATAAAGAAGAATCGCCCTCTAAAATCAGTTTAAGAAGTATACCCTTTCCTTCTGTTCTGGCATTCTCTTTCACTTCGATACACGTTTCAATCACTTCCGACATGGCCGAACATCCCGTAAGATCAATGAATTCTTCCTTCCATAGGATGTCTGCCATTGCGTGGAAGTCCCGTAGTCCGTTATTAGTGTCGACGATATAACAGCCTTTCTCACCCGTTTCCTTTTGATTTCTGCCTTGAATGTTTCCAGGATAGATAACAGAAGGATCCTGGCAAAGCTCCATTTTCTTATGAATATGCCCGAGAGCCCAATAGTCATATCCCTTCACTAAAAGCTCCGTCACTTTAAACGGCGCATAGGATTCATGTTCGCTTTGTCCATCTGCGTTTCCGTGCAGAATACCGATATGATAAGCTTCATCCTTTTTCTCCGGAAAATGAGGCACACGGTTCTCGGCTACAGACCGTTTCTCATAACTGAATCCATGCAGCATGGCTGCCAGCTTTCCGTTTTTATAAAAGGGCACCGAGCTTGGAAGCCCTCCCTGAAAAATATGAACAGTCATCGGCCATTCAATATCTATCCATGAACCTTCAAGATGATCATGATTTCCATGAACCATAAAGGTGTAAATATCGTGTTTTTCCAGTCTCTCAAGCTCTTTCCGAAAATAAGTCTGCGCTCGTAAACTTCTGGAATCCCCATCATATATATCACCTGCAATCACAACAAAGTCCACCTTCTCCTTTATTGCAAGGTTTACTGTTGCAGTAAAGGATCGGAAGGTGCTGTTTTGTATCCGTTTAAAAATAGGTTTGGGCAAATATTTCAATCCTTTGAAAGGGCTGTCCAGATGAAGGTCAGCACAATGCAAAAACTTCAACACCCATCTCTCCTTTTTCTTACACATTCTAACCTTTATTTTACCATATATACGAAAGCACGTTCTCGTATTTGGGAAAATACCCATAATTGTGGCAGCTGTTTTGAAAAGTGAAGGAAAACATAAAAAAAAGCAGGGAATTTGGCGAAAAACAAGAAATATAATTTAAGAATCTTGAAGGGAGTTTTCACACCATGAATAAGTATTTTCTTACCGTATACGATAAGAGCGGCGAAAAACTGCTCGACGAAACCATTCAGGCCCAAGACGACCAGCAAGCCAAAACACTTGGAGAAGAGCGATTGAAGGAGAAAGAGTACAGCGAGCGCACTCATCGCCTCACTTCTCCAGCTGGTGCCCTGCTTCTCTTTCATCGCTGATCATAGTTTCCGCAGGCCGATCTGGCTGCATATAAGCCAGACATCTCTGTATGTTCATTTCCTAATTTTCTTATCTTACTAAAAAGAGGTGCGAAGATGAGTGAAATTTTCATTCGGAGGGGGACGATTGAGGATAGCCTGTCTCTCTCTTATTTAATGGGCGATCTCGGCTATCCTACCACCGAAGAAGAAATGAGAGACCGATTAACGTATATTCTTCAGGATCCTTCCTACATCTGCTTTGTCGCTTGCTATAATGATCTTGTCATTGGAATGATCGGTCTCGTTAAGGGCTATTATTTCGAGAAGAATGGGACATATTTGAGGATTATTGCCCTCGTGGTCTGTGAGGAGTATCAAGGAAATGGATTCGGCAAATCGTTAGTGCGCCATGCGGAAGAGTGGGCAGAGGAACAAGGGTGCACATCCATCGTTCTCCACAGCGGAAAACACCGTACAGATACCCATGAATTCTACCGTAACCTTGACTATGACGATACCGGACTTCGCTTTATAAAAGTTATGATTTAAAAACAACATAAAAAAGCCCGGCTGCTGGATCTAGCAGCCGGGCTTTTCGTTACCGTTCAGTTATTGACCCCTTAATCATGTATATCTATTTGCCTATGCCGAGTCGCTTCCCTGGATCACACATGCTTTTGCTTGTCTTTTTATTTTAGGTTAACCCACACACTTTTTACTTCTGTGTAGTTATTTAGCGCATAAGAGCCCATCTCACGGCCCATTCCGGATTGCTTGTATCCGCCGAATGGAGAAGCTGCATCAAACGCATTGTAGCAGTTAATCCAGACTGTACCGGCTTTTAAATTATTGGATACATAGTGAGCCGTTTTTAAGTTTTCAGTCCACAATCCTGCAGCAAGACCATACTCAGAACGGTTCGCACGCTCGATAACTTCGTCCAGGTCTTCAAACGGCATCGCCGCTACAACCGGTCCGAAGATCTCTTCTTTAGCGATCGTCATCTTATCGTCTACATCCGCAAAAATAGTAGGCTCTACAAAGTAACCTTGCTCAAACGGCCTCGTTCCTCCCGTTAACAGTTCGGCTCCTTCATCTTTCCCTTTTTCAATGTAGCTCATGACACGGTTATGCTGCTCTTCTGATACAAGCGGCCCCATCGTAGTGTCGGGATCAAGGCCAGGACCCTGCTTAATGTTCTTCGCATGGGAAACCATGTCCGCCATTACATTGTCAAAAGCTTTCTTTTGAATGAACAAACGGGAACCTGCACAGCAAACTTGTCCTTGGTTGAACATGATTCCGCCCAATGCACCAGGAATAGCACGTGTCATGTCTGCATCCGGAAGAATGATATTCGGTGATTTACCGCCAAGCTCAAGCGTTACACGTTTTAGTGAATCTGCTGCATTTCTCATGATCATCTTACCGACTTCAGTTGATCCGGTAAAGGCGATTTTGTTCACTTCCGGATGATCAACAAGAGCTGCTCCTGTTTCACCCGCACCTGTTACTACATTCAGAACACCCTCTGGGAATCCTGCTTCTTGAGCAAGCTGTGCAAGATAAAGAGCAGACAGCGGAGTTTGCTCAGCTGGCTTCAGCACAACTGTACAGCCTGTTGCAAGTGCTGCACCAAGCTTCCATGCAGCCATTAAGAGCGGGAAGTTCCAAGGGATGATTTGTCCTACAACCCCAACCGGCTCGTGGCGGGTATAGTTAAAGAAACTCCCTGCAACCGGGATGGTTTGTCCGACGATTTTAGTTGCCCAGCCAGCATAGTAGCGGAAATGCTCAATTGCTAGGGGAACATCTGCATTCATCGTTTCGCGGATCGGTTTCCCGTTATCCAGCGTATCAAGCTGTGCAAGCTCTTCTTTGTTCTGTTCCATCAAGTCTGCAAGCTTATAGATTAAATAACTGCGCTTCGCTGCGCTCATTTTAGTCCAATATCCAGAATCAAAAGCTTTTCGCGCCGCATCAACCGCAAGATCGATATCTTCTTTTCCACCTTCTGCAACAAGCGCCAAAACCTCTCCTGTTGAAGGATTAAGTGTTTCAAACGTTTTTCCTGATTTAGATGTTACCCATTCACCATTGATAAAAAGTTTCTTCGTGCCGTTTAGAAATTCTGCCACCTTTGGCTTCAAATTCAGGTTAACTGTTTTTTCCATTACAATCCTCCTCATATACTTGTTCCTTACATCAAAATGATTCGACAGCACTTTATGAAAACCCTTTCAAAATTTGTCGTTTTTTCAATCTGTAATAAAAATGAAATATATTTTACATTTAAACCCAAAGAAAAAAAGCCCCGTTTCGGAGCTTTTTCGTTAATATAGTCCCACTCTCAGCTGCTTTCGGAAAACTTCTTTTATCATATATGGCACTCCGAGCTGATCGTTCGTCCTGGTGATCCAATTAGCAGCCTGTTTCACATCTTCAGGAGCATTGCCCATGGCCACTCCAAGCCCCGCCATCTCAATCATTTCCCTGTCATTATGAGAATCACCGACAGCCACCATCTCCTCAGGGGTCACATCAAGCTTCAAGCCGAGCAGTCTTAGTGCATTGGCTTTCGTGACATTGGGGGAAGTAATTTCGAAATTGCACTTCGTCGAGGAGGTATACTCAAAATTGGCAAAATGCGTCCTCAAATGCTGTTCCGCTGACCGCCGTTCTCTTTCCTCAAAGAACTGAACATCAATCTTAGACGGGGTAATATCTTTTTCCAGTACATTACTGCTCAGGCTCTCCTGAAACGTTACCGGATAGAAAAGCGGATCCCCCGCACCCAATGTTACCTTCGCAACGAGCTGGTTTTTCTGCTGAACCTGGTTTCCGACTGAGAAACGTTCATGCACGAGCCGGATATGGCAATTGTAATTCTCTAAAATATTGACGATCCGATACGTGTCTTCTTTTGAAATATGTGATTCAAAAAACGGTTCATCCACACTAGAAGCGATAAACCCGCCGTTTTGGCTGATTAAATAACCATCAAGTTTCAATGCCTTAGCGATCTTTTTTGTAGATGGAAAATTCCTCCCTGAGGCCAGTGTGATATAAACACCCTTCTTCTTCACATAATCTATCGCTTCCCTCGTTTCCTTATCCATACGAAAATTGCTTCTCAACAGGGTCCCATCGATGTCAAGAATCAGCATCCGGTATACCATGGCAATCCCCCCTCTGTATCGAATAAAGACTCTCTCTGTCAAAATGTATTCCCCTATCGAAGAAGGTAGAACAGATAAAGAAAACCAGCTTCCGTATTGTGCAGGCTGATGTTGCACTTATGCCCATCGAAAATGCTGAAGAACCTGTAACGGGGACGCCCAAAAAAACGTTTTATGAGAATGCACCGAAGAAGTTATCCGAATTTTCTAAAAAGATCAATTGTACTTCATTTTCGCTCAATTATTTTGAGTTCGGCGTAATTAATCTGAATTAGACGCAATTATGCAATGGTTTGGCTCAATCCGCCCCCCGTGCAACAAAAAAGCCGTCTCCCTGCACAAAATGCACACCGGGGACGGCTTTTTACATGATATATTTACTGTTCGTTATCTACCATTGGTCCGTAGATCTCTTCGAGCGGCTTAGTGATTATTTTATTGAGATCAGAAATGGTTAGGCTCATGCGCTGTTCAGTTGCCATGAGTTTGCTGATGATTTCATTTTGCTGAACGGCTTGGAACATGGCTTGAGCTTTTTCCACTTCCTCTTGTGTTACTTGTTCGCCGGTCATTTGTTTTTGCTGAAGGCCCATTTGCAGGTTGCGGAATTCTTCAAACATTTTTTGTGCTTCTGCATCGGCATTAACTTCTGCATAGCATTGTTTTAATGTTTGGAAATCCTCGCTGTCGCGCAAAGCTTTTTCAAGGCTGTATGCCAAGTCATAAATATTGGACATGATTGTATTCCTCCTCAAATCTCTGAATCTCTACCACTATAACAGACCTTGCAAGAACATCACAATTAAAGCCTGGACGAACCCGATGGCTCCTCCCAGCAATACGCCAAGCCAGGTAATCATTTTTTGTTCTTTTCTCGCATTTGTCTCCTAATTGTTAAACACGATTTTCTTACTGCTTTCATAGTATACGATATCGGCATAAGCCTAATCAATCGAGAATGCCATCGCAAAGTGCACTTCTCGTGGGGGGGAAAGAAATGCAGCATGTACTTCCAATCTGCAAAGGCAAGGATGATGGAAGCAGAGTCTATGTGCCGGAATATCTCTTACAACACGGCAGGCACCGCGTATCCTTGTCCTTTGGTTCAAGAACCGTTTTATGCGAAGCTGTTCCTCATGCCCAAAGGGAAATTCAATTATCGAAGTCCCTTTGGGATTTGCTGTCCATACCTTTTGAGGCAAAAATCCACGTACATATTGAAGATTCACGCATCATGATCGGGCCGCTTGTGGGTATTTTTACATCAGGGGTGGGCCTTTTTCCTTCCCGTCCGGTAGGAGAGAGATCTTCTTTTTTCAGTAAGCTTCTCTCTGCAGACCGACAAGTCGGGGCTTATTATTTTGTATTTGGTCCTGAGCAAATACAGCAGAAAAATCGGATGATTCAGGGATTCTTTTACTCGGAGAAAGGATGGTCACAGCACCTCGTTCCCCTTCCCTCCATCATCTACAACCAGATTCCCAATCGGCGAACAGAAAGCGGCTTGAAATATCAGAAAGCTGTTCATCTGCTTGACCTTGAATGGGAGATTCCATTCTTTAACCCTTCTTTTTTCAGCAAATGGGAGATTTTTCAGTTTCTGCAAAAAGATAAGGAGATGAGGGACTACCTGCCCTATACGGTGATCAATCCAGGAGTTCAGCTAATTGAAAATATGTTAAACACGTATTCTGCTGTTTTCTTCAAGCCGATCGGGGGCAGCCATGGCCGAGGAATTCTTTCCGTGCACAAAGAGCCGGCTGGAGGTTACAGCTGCAGATTCCTTGAAGATCACCATCCTAAAATCGAGCATTTCCAAAGTTTGATCTCTCTTCTGAAAACACGCAAACTCTATGGCCGGCTTCAAGATACGCTAGTACAGCAAGGGATAGACTTGATCACTTGGAAACAGCGGCCGGTTGACTTTAGAGTGCATACGAATAAAAACCGGGACGGAAAGTGGGTGTCCAGTGCGATGGCCTCAAAGATTGCCGGTACACAGGCCCATACCACACATCTGGCTTACGGAGGTGAAGTAAAGCGGGCCGAAGAGGTAATCCAGCATGCCGGCCTGCCTTCAAAATCAGCTTTGAAACTTACAAAAGCCGCGTTACAGCTCAGCCATAAAATTGATGAGAACATATCAGGCCTAATCGGAGAAATTGGATTTGATCTTGGCTTGGACCGGCACGGAAAGGTGTGGCTGATTGAAGCCAATTCCCGTCCAGGAAGAGGGATTTTCTCCCATTCTTCCTTTAGATCAGAAGATTACTCGACGAGAATGCTTCCTTTGCAATATGCTGTTCATCTCGCCAAACAAGCCTTTGTTTCCAAAGGGCTGAACGTAACCTAAGTGCAGGTCCCCTCTTTTTTTGTTACATCCTGATCTGCACTGGTATACTAACAGTAGATTAAACAAAGGGGTTTTCGGCATGCTATCCAAACTTAAAGATTATTATGGAGACCATTTCACTATATCTTCCAGCCGCCCGGAACACTATTATTGGTTTGCAGATCAAGAGGGAAAAAGATTCGGGATTGCCAAATCAGCGGTTACCTCAGATGAACTGTGCTTATTAAACTCGCTGTTCTCACAAGAAGCTGAAGTACCTCTCTCTCAGCAGCAAATCTTTTGGAAGAACGTGCTCGAAGGAAATCCATCCGAAAAAGAGGCCGGTACCAGCTTCAGGTTCATTCATTTCTTTTTAAAAAGCCCCCTTTCCGATCAGGAAGCAGAAGCATTTATGGAAGCCGTATCTGGTATTTTCCCTTCTGAAGTAACCGTTTTGTTTATAAACGCTCATTATGGCGTTCTGATCGAACCGAAAACAGATGAAGCGAAAGAATTGCCCTACGATCAGGTAAAATCTGTCCTGACGGGTGATTTTTACACCGATCTGGACTTGTTCCTCGGGATGTGGCTTCAGGATTATGAACCTGCAGCTGAACAATTCAAACTGGAAAGGGAACTGTTCTCTTCAGTGCGGCCGTTTCTTCCACCACAAGAGGTGTACAGCCGTGAAGACCTTGTCCCTTATCTGCTGCTCACCCAGATGGACAAGCCTGCCCATCACTATATTTCCCAACTGATCCCTGATGAGCTATTTGACGACAGAGACCTCATCCAAAGCATCAAAGTGTTCCTTGAATGCAACATGAACCTGTCGATGGCGGCAAAGAAACTTTACATCCACCGAAACAGCCTTCAGTACCGGGTTGATAAATTTATCGAGAGAACTGGAATTGACGTTAAACAATTCAAACCAGCCGTTGCAGTGTATCATGCGTTAATCAGCCGTGAACGTGCAAACAGGTAAAGTTTTAAGGTGGTTTTTTAGGCTTTACATATTTAAGGTTGTTTTTTATGCTTTGCATAAAAAACCCTTTGTGCACTATGCACAAAAATAGCGCTTTCATTTCGGACAAGCCTCCAATATACGAAAGCCCTTACATTCGATACAATGAAGGCAACCAGCAAATGCTTTTCTTTTGCGAACTTAAGGAGGCAGTAACAATGGCAGAAATTAAACTTCAAAATATTGTGAAACGCTATGACAATAAAGTCACTGCAGTACATGACTTTAACCTTGATATTAAAGATAAAGAATTTATTGTATTCGTTGGGCCGTCCGGCTGTGGTAAGTCCACTACTCTTCGTATGATTGCAGGACTTGAAGATATTTCTGAAGGAGATCTTGTGATCGGCGACCGTGTTGTAAACGATGTCGCTCCTAAAGACCGTGATATCGCCATGGTTTTCCAGAACTATGCCCTTTATCCGCACATGAACGTATATGACAATATGGCATTCGGGCTGAAGCTTCGCAAATTCAGCAAAGAAGAAATCGATCGCCGTGTAAAAGATGCTGCGCGCATCCTTGGACTTGAACAATACCTTGAGCGTAAACCGAAAGCTCTTTCAGGCGGTCAGCGCCAGAGGGTTGCGCTCGGACGTGCCATCGTTCGTGATGCTCAAGTATTCTTGATGGATGAGCCGTTATCCAACCTTGATGCAAAATTGCGTGTTCAGATGCGTGCTGAAATTTCCAAGCTGCATCAACGTCTTCAAACAACGACGATCTATGTAACGCATGACCAGACAGAAGCGATGACGATGGCAACTCGAATCGTTGTTATGAAAGACGGACACATCCAGCAAGTAGGATCACCGAAAGAAGTATACGATAATCCTGAAAATGTGTTTGTCGGCGGATTTATCGGAAGCCCGGCGATGAACTTCCTCCAAGGAAAAGTAGAGGACGGATTCTTCGTCATCAACGATATCCGTGTTGCCATTCCTGGAGGCAAAATGAAAACGCTGAAGGACAACGGTTACCTTAATAAAGAAGTAACCCTCGGAATTCGTCCAGAAGACATCCATGATGAGCCTGTGTTCCTTGAGTCTTCTACAAATACAAAGATAACTGCCCGCATTGATGTAGCAGAGCTGATGGGAGCCGAAACTTTCCTATACTCTACAATCGCTGGCCAAGATTTCATCGCGCGTGTTGATTCCCGTACAGATGTTCAGAACGGGCAAAACATTCATCTTGCCTTTGACATGAACAAAGTGCATTTCTTCGATAACGACACTGAAGAGCGCATTAGATAATTTCAAGTTCAAAACCTCTTTCTTCCTTAGAAAGGGGTTTTTTTTATTTTTTCTTCATTTCATGTGAAAATCGTTCTGAAATAGGGAATAATGTTTAATCATTGACAACATCTTAGTTTACTGATTAAAATGACTAAAGAATTCTGATGTGTTTTATCGGTTTAAACTAAAAAAATAATCCAAATTCGGATTTATAACGGAGGTTTTTACATGAAAAAGCTGTGGACATTACTCATGGTTTCTGTCATGCTTGCGGGTGTGTTAACCGCTTGCGGCAACAATGGGGAAAAGAAAGAAGAATTGACGATCGGAACGGAAGCTACATATCCTCCATTCTCTTATCGTGACAAAAAGACGAATGAAGTCACTGGCTATGATGTTGAAGTTGCAAAAGAAGTGGCAAAACGCCTTGATATGAAGCCAAAAGTTGTACCAACCGAATGGAAGAACATGTTTAGTTCACTAGGAAAGCGATTTGACATGGTAGCGAATCAGGTAACGATTACTCCGGAACGCAAAAAACAATTTGCTTTCTCCAGTCCTTACACCGTGTCTGGCGGTAAAGTAATTGTTAATAAAAACAACAAAGACATTAAAAGCATTAAAGACCTTAAAGGAAAAGTGGTAGGAACCACACAAGGAAGCAACTATGCAGCTGAAGCTGAAAAAGCGGGAGCAAAAGTAAAATATTACAAAGGCATTGCTCAAGTACTGACTGATCTAGATGTTAACCGTGTGGATGCTGCCTTAAATGATGAGCTCTTTATTTTAACCGAGCTTAAAAATACAAAATACAATGTGAAACCGGTTGGAGAGCCTTTCTCAGAAAATAAAATGGCATTTGCTTTTAAGAAAAATGATAAAGATTTAGCAAAAAAAGTGGATAAAGCACTCGCTGACATGAAGAAGGACGGCACTCTTTCCAAGCTTTCCAAAAAATACTTTGGAGCAGATGTAAGTGAGTAGTTCTCTCCAATACATGGTGGACTCCCTCCCGTTTTTACTGGAGGGAGCCAAAATCACCGTTATCCTCAGCCTTGGTTCCATAATTGGCTCGCTGATTTTCGGCCTGATCATTGCACTTTGCCGGATGTCGAGCAACAGTGTGCTTGTCCGTTTTGCAAAGATTTATATCTCTTTTTTTCGAGGAACACCGCTCCTTATTCAATTATTGATCTTATATAATGGTTTTACATTTGCGATTACCCCTGAAGGATGGCAAGCAGCTCTCGTAGGATTGATCCTGCATTTCAGCGCTTATATTGCAGAATCATACCGCGGAGCCATTCAATCCATTCCAAACGGACAATGGGAAGCCGCTTATTCCCTCGGCATGAACTACTTCCAAACGTTCAGGGAAGTAATTTTTCCGCAAGCTTGGCGGATTGCTATCCCATCGATCTGGAATTCATTGATCGATGTTGCTAAATCCTCTTCTCTGGCTTCGGTGATTACCGTTCCAGAACTTACTTCCATTGCAGACCAGCGCAGTGCATCAAGTCTCATCGTCCTGCCGGTACTCTTGGAAGCCGCACTTATCTATTGGGGTATATCCACCCTGCTTGAATGGGGCCGCGAACGCCTGGAACGGCGATTGCGCCTGGTAAAATAAAAATCACCGCTCTTTTTAAAGAGAACGGTGATTTTTTTTGCCTATTTCAGTTCCTCTGAGTTCCATTCAGAAATGAACATAATTATTTCATTCCGGCAGATCCGGCAATAATACATATGCGGGCACTGTCCTTCTTTAAAATCAGCCGGATAACCATTTTCAAGCTTTAATCCATCGGAATCCACATAAGGGCTGTAATCATCAAAGTAATCGCTCAGCTTCCCTTGATCTTCACTCAAATTACCGCATTCCGGACAGCGGAAGGCAACATTATGTAATTGATTGCAAACCGGGCACATACTCATTTTGCCTTCCTCTTTTCCTTATCAAAAAGGGCGGATTGCTCCACCCTTTTACAGCCATGATTATAGAGTTATCGAGCTGATCCGCTGATTTGTTGTTGAGCCATTGCTACAAGACGTTTCGTGATTTCTCCACCTACAGATCCGTTAGCACGAGCAGTTGTGTCAGCTCCTAATTGAACACCAAACTCAGAAGCGATTTCGTACTTCATTTGATCAAGAGCTTGTTGAGCACCAGGTACTGCTAATTGGTTTGAGCTATTGTTGTTTGCCATTGATATCACCTCCTCTTGAAACATATTGTGCATCAATTAAAAAAGGTTATGCGCCTGTTTTTTTCCAATTTATGTGGAATGGCCCCAAACGCTGAAAATACAGCATCCTCTTTCCACGTGTGACATATCTTTGGGTTGAGGGTGAATATTTTAACGCGCTCTGTTAAAGTGGGGGTGAAGAAATACAACGTTTTATTCGAGCTGCATTTTTACAAATTTAAAGAATCGGGGTGGAACATTGAGTGACAAGTGGTTAATTAAAGAAGGGAAGACGTGGGTACAGGATGGAATTATTACGGAAGAACAATACAAACAGATTCTTTCAAAATATCCAGACGGGCATTCAAAGCAAGGAATCGGACTCATTCCCGTCTTTGCAAGCATTCTCATCGGCCTTGGGATTTTATCCTTCATCGCTTCCAACTGGGATGGAATATCACCTCTCTTCCGTCTGGTGCTTCTGATTGCTGTTCTCAGTGTGTTCTACACAGCTGGCCATGTTCGGCTAAAAAAAGGAAATCCTGTTCTGGGAAGAGCTTTTATAGCCCTCGGAATCTCGGCTTTTGGAGCTGGACTTATCCTGCTTGGCCAAACGTTTCATTTCGTATCCTATGATGCACGCTCTTTTATCATTTGGTCCGTTCCAGCTTTGCTTTATCTTTATTTATTTCGCGGGAAGCTTTTGTTCTTTATTTCCTTCGCGATCCTGACCGGAGGCCAGCTTTATGCATTATCCGAATTCTCCAACTACAGCTATGTGATACTTATTTTGTTCGCGATTGGTCTAGGCTGGTTCGTTTCCGCTTCAAAAGACAAGCTGCTTACTTGGTTTTTTTCTGCTGGTCTAGTTTTGCACCTTGTCCTTTATGCCTTAACACTTGAGGATAACTGGCTTTGGCTGATTGTAATCTTGATCGGCTTATATGCCGCAGCTGAAGGATTGAACCAAAATCTCGCTTCACCGTTGCGTTTTTTTACAACGGGTGCTGCCTTTATCACCAGTTTGCTGCTTTATTTCTTCTTAACCAATACTGCCAGTTCGTTGGATTATCCTGATCCGTCATGGTTTGGCATCATATATGTTCTGTTGTTTGCTGCAGTTGTATCCGTAAAAATGAAAAAAGGCACTTTCCCCTCATTTTTGAAGACAGGATTATTATTTTTCCCCTGGTTTTATTCCACATTCCTCATTGGGGAATTCACAACAGGCATCATTTATTTGATCACGGCATTCCTATTCTCCGGACTTCTTTTGACGGAAGGATATCAGAAAGAAGAACGGTCCCAGATCAATTGGGGAATTATCCTGTTCTTGATTGTAACGTTCATCGCATACATCAATCTGGCGTGGTCATTTATGCCAAAATCTCTCTTCTTCCTGATTGGCGGAATTCTCCTGTTTGCTCTTTATTTCTTTTTGCAGAAAAAGAAAAAGGATGTTTTGGAGGAAGGCGGTGATTCTCATGAAAAAAAATAAATGGTGGATAGGGCTGATCGTTCTTCAAGTACTTGTCCTTTTGGGAATTGCAGCCAGTTATTATGCAGCAGATTACTATGGCAAGGAAATTGTTTTAAAAACAAATCCTGTTGATCCTTCCGATGTTTTCTACGGAGATTACGTAACGCTGAACTATGAGATCAACGAAGTCTCTTCCTCACTTTGGAATGGTAAATCCATCGTGGATCCAACCCCTGTTTATGCTGTTCTGTCTCCGGATAACGACGGCTCATATAGGGTAACCAAGGTAGCTGGTGATCGTCCTGATGTTAAGGGGCAGCAAGTATATTTAAAAGGAAAAGCCACACCTTCTATGGAAGGATTCCTGCACCTTGAATATGGGCTTGAACGTTATTATGTAAAAGATAACACCGGAAAACAGCTTGAAAGGCCTCAGCGTGAATATAAAGTAACCGTTAAGGTCGCATCTTGGGGAAAAGGCGTCATTCAAAGGGTTCAGCCTTCAAATTAACCCTCTCACATACGATTTATAACGTGTACTCTCCTGGTAACAGGGTTTATTCTGGTGGTTTCAGGGTACATTGTTAAAGAGGTGAGCATAATGAGCGAATTAAAAATTATCGACGTAAAAGACCATATAAATAACTGGGCTGGACATCAGATTTCCATCCGAAAAGAAGAAAATGGAGATTTGGATCAGATCAACATTCAGCTGGAAGAGGCGACTTTTGAACAGCGGGATTCCATTGATGACTATCTATCCGATAATGTCATGTTCCTGCACGGTAGAGCTTACAGTACGGAAGATGGAGAGTCGACTGAACTTCCATCTGTTTTATATGAAGTTCCCCTTGATGGAATTAACGGAATCAATATTGATGGCAGCATCATTTCATTTATAACAAACAGAGGGCAATATGCCATCATAAAATCATAAAAAAGAGCCCAATAAGGGGCTCTTTTTTTATAGATGATACGTACTGTCTGAAAGGCTTTCTGCAGATTGAGCAATTTGGGCAATGGCATGTTCCATCTCTTTAATAATTTTTGCTATATCCAGTATTTTTCCTCCAACGCTGTTGCTCTGTTTTCTGCTTTCTTCCATGTTTGTGAGAATTTCATTGAAAAAATCGTTCATTTCCTCAACTTCAGCTGTATTCTCATTGATCCAGCTATTGATTTGTGCCGAAGAAGCCGTAATTAAATCCATCCGCCCATTCGTGTTGGAGATATATTCAGCGACTCCTCCTACTGAATCTTTGGTTTGCTCTGCCAGTTTTCTGACTTCTCCCGCTACTACAGCAAAACCTTTACCCATTTCCCCTGCTCTTGCTGCTTCAATGGCTGCATTCAGGGCAAGTAAATTGGTCTGTTCGGCGATTCCTTTCACGAGATCAACAATTTCAATAATATGGCCAGAGTCTTCTTTTAATAAAAGAATCTCTTTTGATATTTGATTCATTTTCTGCTTGATCTGCTGTACCGATGATAAGTGCAGCTCGATCTTTTCTTTGCCTTCTTTTGATTTTTCAGATACGAGAGAGGCATACTCTACACTGCTCTGTGCATGTTCTACAACATCTCCAGATTGTGCGGCAAGCTGTTCGATCGCTGCACTCGCCTCCTGGGCAATGGCAGCCAGCTCGTCAGAAGAAGAGTTGACCGTTTGTTTTACCAATGCTTTCTGCTCCTCAATTTTCATCCTGGTTTTCTCTTCTTCAAGAGAAAACGCCTCAAGAACCAGCTGTTGTTCAAGGTTCAGCATTTTGGTAATGGCTGTAGCCGCAAGATAAAAATCCTCTTTCCCCTCCAGATGTTCGTCCATGATGGATAAAAGAGATAACTGAAGATCCTGAAAAGCGGAAATATACCATTTCGGCTGTAATCCAATTTTAAAATGAATGTGCGCGATCATTTTCCTTTGTTCAATAAAGGCATGGTTAATCTCACCGTTAAACATTTCACGAATATGGCGCTCAAGTGTCAGTCTCAGCCGTTCAATAGAACTGTTTTTCTCTATAATCTCAGAAAGCTGAGGTACGTGGGCAATTGTGTTGTAGAACCCAGTGACAACTTGATCAATATGCTGGGAAACAAAAGGCTGTAGTGCTCGGAGAACCGCCAGATCTTCCGGGGTCATTGAAATCATGGCTAACTGCTTTTCCAGACTGGATCCAGGGCTTCGTTCCATCACAACATGGTTCAATTCATGCAGCACTTGTTCCTGAAGGCTCGATTTCATTTCTTCCTTTTTAAAATACCGAATCATTTTAGTTTTCATTTGTCTTCTCCCAATCTGCATTTTGGGTATACATTATCCCGTTTTTACATACATTGAATTACATTTATCTACCTAGTTATTATCGGTTAGTTATGGATAGGGTTTAATATGTTTTAATAAGGGTAATTATCCACAAACTGGATTTTCTTAACATTAAGTAGGAGGGTATTCATGCATCCTGATTGGAAAAAGAAAATCGTTATTACAGGAATGGCTGCTATATTAAATGTAACAGGGACCGCTGCCGCATCTGAGGGAAGCGATGGCTCTGGCCATGAAAATTGTACAGACGGAAAGCTCGATACCGACTGTGCTGAAAGGGAACAAGAGGAAGTTCAATAGATTTTCCAAATAAAAAAGGGAGCCGGCTGGCTCCCTTTTTAATGTTATACTGCTTTACTCTCTTTCTGTCCTTGTTGAATTTGATACATTTGAAAATAGCGGCCTCGGGCTTCCATCAATGAAGTATGATCGCCCTTTTCAACAATTCTCCCGCGATCCAGGACAAGAATCTGGTCCGCATTTTTAATGGTGGACAGCCTGTGGGCAATGATAAAGGTCGTTCGTCCCCTCTTCAGCACATCAAGCGCCTCTTGAATGATGGCCTCTGTTTCAGTATCGATACTAGCCGTTGCCTCATCCAAAATTAAGATTGCTGGATTGAACGCCAGGGCTCTTGCAAAAGAAAGAAGCTGCCTTTGACCGGAAGAAAGAGTGCTTCCTTTTTCGATGACGGGTTCATCCAATCCTTTTGGAAGGTTTTGTACAAACGGCATCGCTCCTACATCATTAATGGCCTTTTCTACCATCTCTCTTGAAATCGAGGGGTCATCCAGGCTGATGTTCGAAGCGATGGTTCCCGTAAATAGAAATGGATCCTGCAGAACAATCCCCATATGCTCCCTGAGCACCTGCTTTGGCATTTTCATAATATCCTTGCCATCAATAAGGATTCTCCCCTGCTTAATATCATAAAACCGGAAAAGAAGGTTCATAATAGAGCTTTTTCCTGACCCCGTATGGCCGACAAGAGCTACCGTTTCGCCCTGCCTTGCTTCAAAGGTAATATCATTCAAGACATTCTCACCTTCTTTATAAGCAAATGTAACTCCATTGAATGTTACATTTCCTTTATAACGCTCAACTTCCTGTACCTTCACATCCATACCCGGTTCATCCAGCAGGACAAATACACGCTCTGCTGATACGAGCGCCTGCTCAAGCTGGGCGAGCTGGTTAACCATCCCGGTGATGGGCTGGAACAGCCGGTTCAAGTAATCAACAAAAGCATAGAGGACCCCAACGGAAATCAGGGTGTCCGTCTTAAGTGAGGCCCCTCCGAAGTACCAGATCAAGGCAACAAACGCTAAATTCCTAAGTACACTCACAAGGTTGTGAGAAGTAAGGCCATTTAAACTCAATAACCTATTTTGAAAAGAAAAATATTTCTCATTCATCTCTTCAAACTCTTCTGTCGTTTCCTTCTGCCGTTTAAACGCCCGTATAATTGGCATGCCTTGGATGGATTCGTTGACCATTCCATTGATGTCGCTCAGTGTTGAACGGATAATATGGTTATACTTAGAAGCCAGTTTTCGATAGAGTTTAATCCAAACAACCAGAATTGGCACGAGAATCATCGTGATCAATGCGAGACGCATATCCAGAATGAACAGCGCTGTGAAGATTCCCGCCATATAAATAATGCCTGTGAAGAAATTAGAAAGTACATTAACGTACAGCTCTTTAATTGCTTCTGTATCATTCGTCACCCGTGATACTATTTTTCCTGCCGGCTGATTATCAAAATACGTAATCGGCACTCTCTGGATCTGTGAAAATACATCCTGCCGCAGCTTCTTGATGACCAGATTGGAGGAGCTCTGCAGCATATACCTCTGTCCGTACTGAAACAATCCAGCAAACAACAAAAGAACAAAATAAATGCCCGTCAGCTTAAACAGCCCTCTGATCTCGGGCTTATAAAATTTAAAAAGCTCACTGTTCTTCAGCTGTACTGCCGGATATTTAGTGGTTACACCTTTAGAAGTGACCATGATTTCCTTGTTTTTGTAACTCTTTTCCCCTTCTAATTTTGCGGGCTGATTAATGAAGTAATACTTTCTCCCAATCTGTGTAATCCTGGCCTGTTTTCCTTTTGGTTCACCGGACTGAAAACGATCTTCGCGCTGATATCGGCTCCCCTTATAAGAAACCGTGTCTTTATCTTGAGCAGTCGTTTCAAACCAAGGCTTTTCAATGCCTAGAATGTGAACATCAATCATGCGCTTGGCGATGAACGGACCGGTTAACTCTGCTGATACGGCTAAAGCCAGCAATAGCAGACCTATAATAAAACTTTTTTTATAAATCAGTGCGTAACGAAATAATCTCTTCCCTACGTTCAAATCTTACACCGCCTTTTCATCGAAGGTTTCTTCGACTTTTTGCCGTTCGTACTGCTCACCATACCAGCCTCCGGAGGAGATGAGCTGTGCGTGTGTACCTTCTTCGATAATCCTTCCTTCATCCATTACGATGATCCAATCAGCATGTTCTACTGCTGATAACCTGTGGGTCGTAATAAAAGTGGTCTTTCCTGCCCGTTCTTTTCTGATGTTTGCGATGATTGCTGCTTCCGTCTTAGCATCAACAGCCGATAGCGCATCATCAAGCATGAGGATTTCCGGATCAATAAATAACGCCCTGGCGATAGAAACACGCTGTTTCTGTCCGCCCGATAACGCTACTCCTTTTTCTCCGACAAGCGTATTCAACCCTTCCGGCAAATATTTCACGTCACGGTCAAAGGAGGCCATCCGAAGGACGTGCTGAAGCTCTTCTTCTGTTCCGCTGCTTTTGCCAAATAAGATGTTCTCTCTTATTGTTTTAGAAAATAGAGTGGCATCCTGAGGTACATAGCCGATCCATCCCTGGATATCTTCAATGGCCAACTGATGAAGATCAATGCCGGAAATTTGGATTTCTCCTTCACCTAAAGGATACTCTCTGAGCAGCTGTTTCAGGAACGTCGTTTTTCCGCTTCCTGTGCGGCCTACAATCCCAAGCGTCTGTCCTTTTTTCACCCCTGCATTCACGGACACAAGATTATCTACCTCAGAAGAAGGATAGCGGAAGGTCACATCATGAAATGCAATCTCTCCAGGTTCTTTGAGAGGGATGAGGTCATCTTCATTTTTAACGTCCGGTTCATAAGCGAGAGTCTCGTTCACCCTGTCAAGTGAAGCATTTCCCCGCTGCATGATGTTGATCAATTCTCCAACAGCGAACATGGGCCAAATGAGCATACCAAGGTAAACGTTAAAAGAAACCAACTGCCCTAATGTGATACTGTTATGAAACACCAGATACGCCCCGTACCCAAGACCGATCAAGTAGCTGATGCCGACGAGTACTTTAATAGTCGGTTCAAACAGCGCATCGATTTTAGCAACGGCGATATTTTTACCGTACACATCGTCGGTAAGGTCATTGAACCGCTCGATGTCTTCCCGCTCTTTCACGTAGGCGCGAATAACCCTTACTCCTGAAATGCTTTCAAGCACCTGGTCATTCATGTCCCCGAAGGCATCCTGTGCTTTCATGAACCGCTCATGAACTTTCTTTCCATACCTGTTCATGGCAATGGCCATTAAAGGAAGCGGCAATACAGCAGCCAGCGTCAAATTCCAGCTGATGAAAATCCCCATCGTAAAAAGGATAACCAGCATAAATACACTGGAATCAACAAGTGTTAATATCCCGAAACCGGCAGTAACGGAGATCGCCTTCAAGTCATTGGTAGCTCTTGCCATCAAATCTCCTGTCCGGTTCTTTTCGTAAAATGCCGGTGTCATTTTCAACAGGTGTCGCATGAATTTCGAACGAAGAATCCGCTCAACAACAAACGCCCCTCCAAACAACTGATACATCATGAAATACGTTAAAATATAGGTTACTGTTAACAAACCTAAATAAAATAAGATCGTTTGTACAAGCGACTCTTTTGTCAGCTTGCCGAGATTGATCGCATCAATCGCATTGCCGACGATCTTCGGCGGAATGACTTCCAAGATGCCGACAACAATTAATAACAGAACAGCAATCGTATATCGTTTCCAATGCTGTTTAAAAAACCAGCCTAATTTGCTCAGTACCGAAAACATAAATTCTCCCCTTTCCCCTTCATGTTCCTGCAAACAAACGTGCTACCCCGATTCGAGATGGGCTTCAGAATTCAACCTGACCATAGAAAATACATACATAGTGCATTGCTCCTTTATGTGAAAAAATTTGTGAAACCAACTTGAAAAGCGCAAGCGCCCTGGATGCTGGAGCTAGACAAAAGAAAAAAGCATACCGCCCCTGTGGCGATATGCTTAGAAAAACAAAAGACACCTCACAAAGGAAAATGTGACCGGTGCCTGTGAATAAACGAAAAAGAATGACTAGTGTTCTTTCATCTCTGGGTGGCCGGCCGCACTATGAAATTGAGAAACAACGATATGACGAACATCATTGATTTTCACTGACTTTTTCATGACCAACCATCCCTTCAAAAATTTGGTATTGTTTTCGACTTCGCTAATATTAACACTATTCTAACTATAATGTCAATATGAAAAACACTGTATTTTCTTTACTCCCATCTTCCAAAAAAAGAAAAAAATCCGCGGTGTGCGGATTTTTTTCTGGTTAATCATTAAAAATTAAATTGTCGGTTCAAATTAGCCATTTCGATGGCTGCAGCAGCTGCTTCCCATCCTTTGTTTCCGGCTTTTGTACCAGCACGCTCTATCGCCTGCTCAATGGAATCTGTTGTGAGGACACCAAAAATGACAGGTACACCAGACTGAAGAGAAGCAGCGGAAACGCCTTTTGCCGCTTCATTGCAGACATAGTCAAAATGAGGTGTAGAGCCACGGATGACTGTTCCAAGGGTGATAACGGCATCATATTTGCCCGCGTCTGCCATTTTCTTGGCGATCAATGGAATTTCAAAAGCTCCAGGCACCCATGCGATGTCGACGTTCTCTTCTTCTACACCGTGGCGTTTTAAAGCATCCTGCGCCCCGCTTAACAGTTTTCCAGTAATAAATTCATTAAACCGACCTACTACAATTCCAACCTTTAATCCTGATCCAACTAAATTCCCTTCATAAATCGTTGCCATTATTAGAATTCCTCCTCTGATTAAAACTGCAGCAAGTGCCCTAGTTTTGTTTGTTTTGTTTTTAAATATTTTTCGTTATCCTTATTTGACGGCGTTTGAATCGCTATGCGCTCCACCACTTCAAGATCATAGCCTTTTAATCCTGTAATCTTTCGCGGATTATTCGTCAGCAGGCGCATCTTCTTTATACCGAGCTCTTTCAAGATTTGTGCTCCGATACCATAATTTCTGAGATCTGGTGCGAATCCAAGCTTTTCATTGGCTTCTACCGTATCGTAGCCCTCTTCCTGGAGCTTGTAGGCCTTCATTTTATTAAGAAGTCCAATCCCTCTGCCCTCCTGCCTCATGTACAAAAGCACACCAGAATCAGCTTCCTGGATCTGGCGGAGCGCTGCGTGAAGCTGAGGTCCGCAGTCACAGCGGCGGGAACCAAATACATCCCCTGTTAAACATTCCGAGTGAACCCTCACAAGCACTGGCTGATCTGGGTCAATGGTACCCTTAACGAGGGCCACATGTTCTTTATCATCGATTAGGTTGGTAAAAGCGATTGCCGTAAACTCTCCGTATTCCGTCGGAAGCTTAATCTCAACTTCTTTAGCCACCAGCTTTTCCTTCTGGTTTCTATAATGGATTAAATCCTTGATGGTGATGAACTTCAAGTCATGTTCTCGGGCGATTTCCTGCAGTTCAGGCACCCTTGCCATGCTTCCATCCTCATTCATGATCTCGCAGATCATCCCCGCCGGTTTGCAACCAGCCAGAATCGCCAGGTCTACAGCAGCTTCCGTATGGCCCGCACGCTGAAGGACGCCGCCTTTTTTTGCGATTAGGGGAAAGATATGTCCCGGGCGTTTAAAATCAGCTCCCTTCGACTCTTCCTCCACCATCTTTTGAATGGTAACTGCCCGCTCAAGTGCAGAAATGCCGGTTGTGGTACTTTTATGATCAATACTGATCGTAAAGGCTGTTCCATGAGGGTCTGTGCTATGACTGACCATTGGAGAGAGCTCAAGCTTAGCAGCAAGCTGCTCATCGATAGGCGCACAGATCAGCCCTCTTCCATGCTTGGCCATAAAGTTTACGGTTTCGGGTGTGACTTTTTCTGCAATGGCAACAAAGTCACCTTCATTCTCTCTATCCTCATCATCTACCACAATTACTGGTTTTCCCATAACTAAATCCTGTACGGCCTCTTCTATACTGTGAAACATGTAAAAACCCTCCTTTGCCTCTAGAATCCGTGCTCCGTTAAATAGTCCATCGTGATGGCTGTTTTCTTGTTCTCCGGCTGAGTCTTACCGGACATAAATTTTTCAACATATTTTCCAAGCATGTCGCACTCGATGTTTACCGAATCTCCCTTTGCTTTTGCACCCAGTACAGTATGTGAGACCGTATGGGGGATCAAGGAGATCGTAAACGTATCATCTGTCAGTCCAAAGATCGTCAGGCTCGTTCCATCTACAGCAACTGAACCTTTCAGCAAAAGGTATTTCGCAAGGTGCTGCGGTACTTTAATGTCATAATAGATGGCATTTTTTTCTGGCCGCTTCTGGACAATCTCTCCCGTTCCGTCGATATGTCCGCTGACAAAGTGTCCTCCAAACCTTCCGCCGGACGCCATGGCCCGCTCCAAGTTGACTTTGGAATGGAATGACAATCCTTTTAGCCCTGTACTTCTGTACGTTTCCGGCATCACATCAACAGTGAAGCTTTTTTCAGAAAAGGTTGTGACCGTGAGACAAACTCCGTTTACAGAAATGCTGTCCCCGAGCTGTACATCAACGAGAACTTTTGCAGCTGAAATGGTGAGTACAATTGTTTCATTGCCTTTTTTTATACCTTCAATGGTTCCTAATTCTTCTATGATTCCTGTAAACATTCATTCACCCCCTGTCGTTTATAATTGAAATATCTTAATTTAAGGAATGGGCTGAACTTGATGATTAAGCATCAGAAACAAAAAACCCCCGGAAGACACAATTCTCCCAGGGGTTCCTATTTATTGTTCTGAAAAAACTCGTAGCATCAATAAACAGTTATGACGAAATAAGCTTTCAAGGATTGTATTTTTAAACAATGCCAAATAAGCGTTCTTCATTCCTTCTCCCATCCAGACTATACTGTCGGCTCTGGAGTTTCACCAGATCCACCGTCTATGCACACTGCACAGCCGGGTCACGGACTAAGAGGACAAATCCTCATCACCGCCGGTTGGGAATTTCACCCGACCCCGAAGGAAACATATTTAATTGTAAAGCATGATTCAAGTATAACGTTGTTTTATTTTCATTTCAAACATCATATCTCAGAACTTTTTCTTGCTATTGTTTATCAAGCCCTTTCGACTCAATAAATTCTTTCATATAGGTCCGCTTTGGCTGCGCCATTACTCTCGCCATTTGAGTGGCCCACCCTTCATCCCGGGCTCCGCCTGTGCGCTCTTTATAGTACTCTGCCGTTTTCATCTCGAATTCCTTTAAGACCGGCAGCGCTTTTTCATCATCCTTGTACTGATTTTTATGGAAGACGGCTTCTTGAGGCAAGCGCGGTTTTAGACCAGGAGAGGCATCAGGAAAGCCGACAGCCATGCCGAACAGCGGCACTACATGGTCAGGGCAGCGAAGCAGCTCGGAGACTTCCGGAAGATTGTTTCTAATACCCCCGATATAGACGATGCCTAAGCCGAGCGATTCTGCAGCCATAGCAAGGTTCTGTGAAGCAAGAGCAACATCGATCATCCCTACCATGAATCCTTCCTTGGATTGTACGGTCGCATCAACATTTCCGCCTGTCATTTCAGCCATAAGCTTATGGCGGTGATAATCAAGGCAAAAGACGAAGAAGTAGCCATTCTGGGCCACATAGCTTTGATTGCCTGCCAATTCAGCAAGCTTATCCTTTAAACTCTGCTCCTCCACTCCTATGATGGAATATACTTGCTGATAGCTGGAAGTGGAAGCAGACTGAGCACATTGGACAAGCGTTTCAATGGTTTCTTGCGGAATCGGTTCATCTTTAAACCGGCGGATCGACCGGTGAGAAAGAATATTTTTTATCGTTTCGTTCATTCTCCACAATCCCTTCGTGTTAAAGTACTTAGTTATGTTTCCTAATCTATCACAAGATTAATCATGACAGGAAGCCTGGCGGCTTAGGCGTGTTTCATCCTCTCATGCCTATTCGTAATATTAATGGTACCGTAAAAGATGTCTTATAAATTCTTTGATGGCAAAGGTCTTATATTTATGTTTTTTCATCACAATCCCCAAGTGCCATGGGATTTCATTGCCTTTGATCTCCACCTTTTTCACTTTTTGATCATTTACTTTCTCATAGATGGACTGCGGTAGAAAAGAAACGCCAAGGTTCTCTCCTACAAGACCTGTGATAAAATCCCACTGTGAACTTTTATAAGCAATCTGCGGTTCAAAACCGGCCTGGCGGCATTTTGCAAGCATGTAATCATACAACGCAAATTCTTCTGTGAAAAAGATAAAATCCTCATTGCTTAATTCTTTCAGCTCCACCTGTTCCTTTTCGGCAAGCGGATGCTGGCTGCTGACGATCAGCGTCATTACGTCTTTCATGAATGGAACCACATCAAACAGCTCGTCATCTACAGGCAGCACCGATATCCCGAGTTCAAGATTGCCATGAAGCACTTCATCCTCCATTTTTTTCGCACCGTACTCCACCAGCTTGATGGCAATTTCAGGATAAGATTTTTGAAAATCACCAATGATCTTTGGAAAATACAATATTCCAATAACCGGGGGCAGACCGATCGATACGGATCCTTTCTTCAAATGCATCACATCATATAAAGAGGAAGATAGATCTTCCATAGAATGGAGGATCTCTTGCGCATGGCTGTAAACCGCATGTCCCGCATCCGTTAGCTCAATATTCCTTCCCGATCGGTCAATGAGCTGAACTTCAAGCTCTTCTTCCAGAGATTTGACCATCTTGCTTAAGCTCGGCTGTGAAAGGAACAAGGTGTTTGCTGCTTTCGTAAAGCTTCTCTGTTTTCCGACTTCTGCAAAATATTTTAATTGCCTTAAATCCATAATCGCATCCTCTCATAACTAAAAGTTATAAATTATATTATTAACATTCGTTTTACCCATGATACATACAGGTGTAAAATATAGCTATATCAAAAAAACAACAGGACGCTTTTTGATGTAATTGGTATGCAATGTGATGTCATGGATGTACAGAGAAAAGCCGCCTCACAATTTATGAGGCGGCTTTTATTATTCCTTTATACTGGAAGGCTCTCCAGATAAGCACGAACGTTTTCTGGTGTTTTTGCATTAGCACTGTGAAGATGGGCGAGTTTCTCTCCATTTTTAAACAAAAGCAAGCTTGGGATTCCCATGACTTCGTACTTTTCAGCAAGTTCCGGAAACTTATCCCGGTCGATCTCATACCAGGCTTTGTCGTTGTGTTCTTCGATAATATCTCCAATGAATACTTCCAGTCTGCGGCAGTCCGGACACCAGCCCGCTGTAAAAATCATAATGGTTTCTTTATCCGCTGAAATGACTTCATTAAATTCTTCTAAAGTTTGAATCTCTTTCATTTTATTCCCTCCCTTATTTAGCTTACACTATTATATATACCACGCCTAATCTTGATCATGAAGCTTAATGCTCTGTAATTTCTATTATTTGATGTTAACATTTTTTTATGTTTCTTGTTATGATACAAATAAGAAATTCGGCGGAACGAAAGGACGAAGACCATTGAAAATTGACGTTTTAAAAACACATGGCTCCTGCAATGACTTTATTTTAATTGATGAATACAGCAATGATTACGGACTCGATGATGAAAAGCGTACCGTTTTGACGAAGGTCCTCTGTGACCGCAAAGGCTCTATTGGGGCGGACGGCATTTTGTTTATCCAAAAAAGCGAGAAAGCGGATGCTAAATACCGGATTTTCAATTCAGATGGCACCGAGCCGGAAATGTGCGGCAACGGGCTCCGCTGTGCAGGAAGATACATTACTGAGTTATTAGGAAGAGATCATGCCATCGTCGAAACGCTAAAAGCAAACCTCGATGTACAAAGAACTGAAAATATTTACGGCGATATTCAAACCTTTGAAGTTCTGATCGGACCTGTCTCGTTTGATGTTCACACCTTGCCCTTAATCCATGACCAAGAAACACTTGAAAATACGGTGATTCCTGAATTATCTCCAGAAATAGCCTTCACTGCAATAAGTATGCCGAATCCGCATATCATTACACTTGTCGATGATATTGATCAAGATCAAGTGGCTGAGATCGGGAAAAAAGCGAATAAATTAAAAAGTGTGTTTCCCAAGGGCGTGAATGTCAGTTTCGTCAAAGATTTGGGTGATTCAAAAATCTTTGTCCAAACGTATGAACGCGGTGTGGGAATCACTAACTCATGCGGAACAGCGATGTCCGCAGCAAGCCTGATTACGTGCCGGCTAGGCATCAATCATCCCGAAAAAGATATTACAGTGTTAAACAACGGCGGTATGGTGCGCTGCAAAGTGAATGAACTGAAAGAAAGCAGCGGCTATTCTGTACTGCTTAAAGGAAACGCAACCTATGTCTTTTCTGGAACGGTTGAATTTGACTTCAACTCTCCAGAAGAATTTGTCTTTGAACAAGAAGAAGAATTTACACAAGAAGAAGCAAGCTATCGCAAGCTTGAAACGTATGCTAAAAGCGCCGTATAAAACAAAAGACAGTGGCCGTAGATGGCCGCTGTCTTTTGTTTATTTATTTTCGTAAAATCAATGACTGAAAGCTAAAAGAACCGCCAATCACATCAGGGGGAACCACATGGAACCTTTCAATGTGAAAAACAGAAGACACCGTCTCTTGAATGTCTTCATCCGTAAAGAAGGAAAAAATCGCTTCGGATCATAGGAATCGCCTTCCCATACCCCTTCAGAATCAACGCCGCCATACACTCCCATAAAGAAGAGTCCGCCTGCCCTTAACACTCGCTTTATTCCTTCGAGTACATTTATAATCTCGCTTTTTGGTACGTGCAAAAGAGAATTCAATGCCCATGCAGCATCAAACGACTAATCTGCAAATACTAAACTGTCAAAACTCATTACTTCTGCAGCCAGTCCTTTTTCCCGGCATAATCCAACCATCTCAGGTGATAAATCAAGAGACAGGGTGGACAATCCTTCTTGATGAAAAAATAGACTGTCACGCCCCGGCCCGGCACCAAGGTCCAAAAGGCTTTTTTTGTTATCACGCAAGAGCAGGTCAGCAAATATTTGTCTCTCTTCAACCTTCCATGTTTGCGTCTCCTGTCCGTTTCCGCTCATCGATTCTTTATCATAGGATTCTCGTAATTGCTGTTTTAGTCCTGTATTCATCTCTATACTCCTTATGTACTCTTTACGGTCACTTTTCTTTCTTTATCAGCCGGCCGACTTCCCCTTTGCCTCCCTATTCATTTCGGCACGCCGCTCCCTTTTTCCTCGTGAAAAAAAGGATATGTCAGCTGACATACCTTTTTTCCATGAGCCTTAGTTTGAAACTGTCTTGTTTGCTGATTTCGATGCCGGGGATGCGAATCCCGTAAAGATTGAGACAAAAGCAATGATGAAATGCAGCACGTTGTCTGCCGCAAGAAAATGGATTCCCGCAAATTCATGTGTGAATAAACCTAAGATTGCAACAAGCAGATACACAAATCCGAACACTTTCGCATACAATTTCGCCTTCGCTTCTGTACCGCTCATAATGATCGCCACAATTCCTGAAGCTAAATGAACAATATGGTGGACCGGCGTCAGATGATAGAGTCCCTCCATCGGTATAATGAAACCAACAATTCCTATTACGATAAAAATAATACCCAAAGTTAACAAATATTCGTGCCTTCGTTTTCATCCTTTCATCCTAAATACTTTGTTTTCATCTAGCTAACGTTTCCGTTCTTGATTTGGATCACTAAATAGTTAAAATTTACACTCGTATTTGATTGACGAAAAATTCCATTAAAAATACAATGAAAATAAACCACATAGTCAGTTTGATTTTAAAACTACTGAGGAGGGTCCCATGGAAGCATCATTTTTTATTGAAAACAGAAAAAAACTAACAGATCAGCTCCCTGCTGAATCAACAGCTATTCTTTTTGCCGGCCAGGCCCCTTATAAATCTGCCGATGAACGATATCCCTTTACTCCGAACCGCAATTTTTATTATTTAACGGGGATTACCCGTCAAAACATCATCCTCGTTATGAAAAAGACGGAGACTTCCGTGGAAGAGACGCTTTTCATCGAGAAAGCAGATCCTGTGATGGAAAAATGGATTGGCGCGTCACTGACAAAAGAAGAAGCTCAGAATCTTTCCGGGATAAAAAGCATTTCATATCTGGAAAGCTTTGAAACGTTCATGGCAAGAACATTTTTTGCAGAATCCGTAAAGAATGTATACTTAGATTTGGAGCGCAGAGAATGGTCTGAAGCACAAACCAAGGCTTTCTCCTTCGCAAAGCATTTACAGGAGCATTATCCTCATCTTGCGATTCAAAATGCGTATCCTCTCATTACAGAATTAAGAGTGTTCAAAACCGAAGAGGAAGTTCAAAAGATTAAGGAAGCTATCAACATTACGAAAGAAGGCATCTATAACATACTAAAACATGCAAAAGCCGGTATGATGGAAAACCAGCTCGAAGCGCACTTTGACTTTATCCTCAAATCATCAGGCGTTAAGGATTTTGCCTTCCATACCATCTTGGCAAGCGGAAAAAACGCTACTGTTCTGCATTATGAAGACAATGATTCTAAGATCAATGATGGTGATCTCATATTACTGGATCTTGGTGCTCAAAAAGACTATTACAATGCTGATATCAGCTTTACGTTCCCTGTTGATGGAAAATTCACTTCCCGTCAGAAGGAAATCTATAACATTGTTCTTAAAGCATTGAAAGAAACAACAGCCCTTATTAAACCAGGCCTAAAGTTCGCAGAATTAAATGAACACACGAAGGCCGTTCTCGCAGAAGAATGCATAAGAATCGGCTTATTTAAAGAAAAAGCCGAGCTGTCTAATTATTATTACCACGGCGTCAGCCATTTCCTCGGACTCGACACTCATGATGTCGGTTCATACAAAGACCGTGTTCTTGAGCCAGGAATGGTCCTTACGATTGAACCTGGTTTGTATATTGAAGATGAAAGAATCGGCATCCGGATTGAGGACGACATTCTCGTAACCGAAGACGGATATGAGAATCTTTCAAAGGACATTATTCGTACAGTAGAAGACATTGAAGCGTTCATGTCTGAAAATAAATAACAAAAAAAGAACCACAGACATGCTGTCTGTGGTTCTTTTTTATACTTACGAACAAACTGACACTTTAATTACCACCAGAAACGTCTAAAACCCCTGAAACCGAAGAAAGGAAAACCGAACAAACCGAAGCCCGGGAAAAAAGGTCCTACGAAAAACGGGTTGAAACCAAAACCTCCGAAACCAAAACCAGGGAAGAAGCGTTCAGATGCTTCGTCTCTGTGCTGCATAGGCATGATGAGATAAATGTTGTCATTATCATGGCTATGAATCTTTCCATGATAAATCTTACCGTCTGCCATCTCAATCTCACAGTTGGCTCCTGCATACTGCTTGCAGAGATGCATCCAGTGCTCTTTGTGGCTTGGGCTTACCTGGTACGCTTTATTGTCTTTCGGCATGTGATAGCCTGGCTTAATATTACTCATGTGTTCGTACAAGTATAGATCCTCCTTGTGTGGTATATAGCCAGTTTATTCTCTGAGACAAGGTTGGTTACCAAAATGGTTGTTTCACCTATACGTTAACTATCATTCCAAAGACACCGGCACATTTCACAGCTTGCCTAAACCAATTAAGTCAAGCCATCATATTCTAAGTTGAGGAGGTGTAAACTATGAGTTTTTTTGGCGGCGGCGGAGCTACTTTTGCTTTAATTGTCGTATTGTTCATTCTTTTGATTATCGTTGGATGCGCGTGTATCGGCTTCGGAGGCTTTGGGGGCTTCGGAGGCGGATTTGGCGGAGGCGGTTTTGGTGCAGGAGGAATTGGCTACGGCGGAGTCTATTAATTCATGTTTTACCGTTAAGTATAGTAGAAATCAAAGAAGATGTTTCTCATCAAGAGAAACATCTTTTTTACAATATTGATGTTATTCCTCCCGTTCACCTTGGAAAAAAATGATGATGAATTTCAAAAGTTCCAGGAGAGAGATCAATGCAGCGGCCACATACGTAAGAGCCGCAGCGTTCAGTACCTTGTTCACTCCCCGCTCTTCCTCATTGCGGATAAATCCTTCAGTCACAAGATAACGTTTTGCCCGTGAGCTGGCATTAAACTCCACGGGAAGCGTAACGAGCTGAAAGAAGACAGCGAATGAGAAAAGCACAATTCCGATACCGATTAATGAGAACTGGTTAAGCAGAAATCCTCCAAGCAATAAAAAGGGCGCCACTCCCGAGGTCAGGTTCACTAATGGAAACATACGATGACGCAGCGCTAATGCACCATAGGATTGCTTATGCTGAACGGCGTGGCCGACTTCATGGGCAGCAACAGAAACAGATGCGATGGAATCCCCGTAATATACCGGTTCTGAGAGGCGCACCACTTTCGAAACAGGGTCATAATGGTCGGTTAGCGTCCCGCGGACCGGTTCAACCGGGATATTGTGCAACCCGTTGTCATCCAGGATCGACCTTGCGATTTTAGCCCCAGTTTTCCCGGAATGAGCCTCTACTTGTGACCATTTCTTAAAATTCCCTTTAACTTTAAACTGCGCCCACAACGAGACAGCAAATGCAATGATGATCAAAAAATCCATCGGGTGAAAAAACATATCTTTATAAATCCTCCTTTTTTGTGCTCCGTATATTAAGAGATGTTTCGAGCCTTAGCCATATAAGCCAGTTTAGCTTTAAGCTCGTCTTCAACGTCTTGTCGGTTTCTTAGTTTTTCATTCGAAAAAAAGTGTTCTTTCCTATTTATCACGCCTTCACGGCAATAGGTTTCCAGTAAAATTCGGATTCCGCTATTTTCACTCCCCGCCTGGATATGCACTTCTTTTATTTCCTCTTTCATCAGTACAGCAGGGAAAAAAACAAACGTCTGAAGTGACCCGTTGAACTCTCCCGATTCTGCGCTTTCACGGAATCCGAGAGCGCCAAGTCCATAGAAAATCTGCAGGAAAGCATCCGTGCCCTTAAGCGTAACAGTTTCCGTATCCCATACATCCGTCCCATCCTCCAACTCGAGACGCGTACAGAGTGAATAAGAAACAGACTGGCAAGAGATCGGCAAATCTTCTGGCAATGGGTAAATAAATGGAAGAGTAATAACTTCATCTGCATCAATGACAAACTGTTCAGCTGCCGAAACAGAGCCCATCACTTTGGTAGAGGGGAGGCCCTTTATTTCATACTCAACGAGCAGATTCACTGACAGCGAGTGGATCATCTGAGGAACTCCTCCTCCCCTTACCACAATCTGGCCTTCTAATGTCCATCCAAGCACATAAGTTGAGCCTGTAAGCTGCAGATCCACAGCGGCCCCGCCTTTACCAATCTTTGAAAAAATCGATTTAATCACAATCAACCTTCCTGTTGAAATGAGTGTTTACCGTTATATACGGACAATACTCTCTAAGGTTTCATTTTTGCACAAAAAAGCAGGCAACGGCTGGGCCATTACCTGCTGCTTAACGTTTTATCCGATAGGCTGCTGTCAGCATTACAAAAGAAATACTGATGCTTGCGAGGACGAGAAGCCAAGCCTCCCTCATGTTCCCTGAATCAATGGCAAGATAGATAGCGGTCGGAATCGTTTGAGTCTTACCCGGGATATTTCCAGCAAACATTAAAGTTGCTCCGAACTCGCCAAGCGCCCTTGCAAAGCTTAAGATCGCTCCAGAAATAATGGATGTCATTGAGAGAGGAACAGAAATAAGAAGAAAAACCTTCCATCTCCCGCCTCCATCTACCCTGGCTGCATCCTCGATCTCATGATTGACACCTTCAAAACCTGTTTTTGCCGATTGATACATAAGAGGAAAAGCCACCACACTTGAAGCAAGAACAGCCGCCCACCATGTAAAAATGATCGGCTGATGAAACACCGCTTCGATCAGCTGTCCGGCCGGACTCCTCTTCCCAAACACAACAATAAGTAAAAATCCAATAACCGTTGGAGGAAGTACGAGCGGCAGCATCAGCATCGTTTCAATGATCAACTTTCCTTTAAAACGCCTGCCTGCCATAGTCTTACCCAGTATAACCCCGATGATTATCACGATGAGCCAGGCTGTTGCCGCAATACTGATGGACAAAGAGATCGGCGGCCAAATATCTGCTAACATAGTTCCTCCTCAGGATGAAAATTTTGTATGTAACATGATACGTCGATATTTATTATAGCGAATGAGGAAGTGATTTTACAAAAACTTGCCGCATCTCTAAAAAAGCCGAGCTCACAACCATGAGGTTAACTGAGCTCAGCTCTTTCGGATTAGTTACAGTGATCCCCCTTTTTACAAGGATGGCCGCCTGCATCAATCTGTATCGTCGTGTGTTCAATATGGTATTCATCATGCAGCAGGCTGTTTGCTTGTATTAACAACGCTTGTTGATCAATCCCGGTATCCGTAACCAGGTGGCAGCTGAAGGCCGGAAAATCTGAAGTGATTGACCAGACATGCAGATCATTCACCTCTTTTACTTCCTGAATGGATAATAGTGTTTGTTTAACCTTATCTATATTGATGTTGGCTGGAGTCCCTTCCATTAAGATGTGGATGGATTCTTTCGTTACCCGCCAGCCACTTATCAATACAAGGACAGCTACTATAACACTTGCTGCCGGATCCGCCCATCCCCAACCGAAGAACATAATAAGGAGGGCTGCGATAATCGCACCTACAGATCCAAGCAAATCTCCAAGCACATGCAGAAAAGCACTTCTTACATTTATGTTTTCGTCTTTATCGCCTCTCATCAGAATAAATGCAGCTATGATATTCACAATAAAACCGATTACTGACACAATCAGCATGCCAGAGCTGACAATACTGACAGGCTGTAAAATACGATGATACGCTTCCCAAAAGATATAGATAGCAATCGCAATCAGAGCAATTCCATTAATAAAAGCTGCTAAAATCTCAAAACGTTTGTAACCAAATGTTTTAGAATGAGAAGAGGCCCTCTTACCATACGTCATGGCTAAAAAACTTAATCCAAGTGCCGCTGAATCGCTCAGCATATGCCCTGCATCTGATAACAGCGCCAGGCTGTTGGTCATTATTCCACCGATGACTTCAACCACCATAAACAGAGTAATGATAATGAAAGCCCACTTTAATGCATCCTTATTTCCGCTGCCGTGATGATGGTGGTGCTGGTGATCATGAGAATGTCCCATAGCAATAATTCCTTTCATATATGAATATATGCTCATATATATATTATGGCAATGCATCCTGTTATGTGCAACCTTTTTAGGATGGATATAGAAAAAGCAGCCTTAAACGGCTGCTGCTGAAATTTCAATAAAATGGTCCTTCATATAACGACGATTTAATCACAGGTTTAAACGGAAGCCTGTATTTTTCCAGAACGGACTGTACCACCTCCCTCAGCCATTCAGGGCTTGTTGGCGATACATACACTTCATCAATTAATGTGTTCAAATTACTCTGTACATATGCCCCGTCTTTATGGTCAAAAATGCGGTTATTCGGATTATCAAATGCGAGCAGTCGGATCTCGTTCTCGTGACTGAAGGAACGGCGTTTGTAAAAGAGTGTTTCATAGGGATTCAGGCTCGCCATTTCAGAATTAAAGTTAATGTACTGAACCTGTCCGATATACGTATGAAACCTCTTATCCGATATGCTGCTGTATAATTTCTCCACAGTAGAGCAGATGGCGATGCCTTCATCGGACTTCAAGTACAGATTCCACATGGCCGCAGATTCCTCTTCGTTCAAGTGCCAGCAGTTCACTCCGACATAATCATGCATCTGCTTGATGTATTCGTGAAGCTGTCTTCGCTTCTCTTCTTTCGATAGTCTTTCATCCACAGGTATGGTCAAATAAGATAGAGGATCATTCAAAATATTATTAACATCCAGCGCCGAATAACTGCCTTCATGATTATCCACGAACAGCGAAGGTTTTGGAAAGAACAAGGATTTTTGATATAGCATACTGACAAACTTAGCAAAGTCCATATACTTCCATACCTTTGATTTTTCTGATAGCCGTCTGTTGTTTTTTATGTTGTATGTGTTGTTTTGATCAAACTGAGATTCGAATTTGACCAATGCCTTCTCAGCCCAGTATTCACTCATAAAACAATCCTTTCTACGATATCCCTGTTCATCGTTTATATTTTAATTCACCGTTTTCCATATCATCCAATCACGCTATATAGAAAAAAGCTTCTGATTATACAGAAGCTTTTCATGGTTTATACTTATGCCTGTCTTTAGCCTTTTATGAGGGGTTCAAAGACCTCTATTGCTATCCTATCCATCTAGCCGTTTGAGCAATTGCAAACGTAACGAGAATAGCGATAGCTGTAGGAATAATAAATGACAGGAAGGTCCATTTGGCACTCTTTGTTTCTTTATAAATGTTAACCAGTGTCGTACCGCACGGGAAATGAAGCAGGGAAAACAGCATCATATTCAACGCTGTCAGCCACGTCCACCCATGGCTAACAAAAATCTGTTTTAAATCACCGAGATTATCAACTTCTGTCATGGCTCCTGTAGAGAGATAGCCCATAATCAAAATCGGCAAGACAATCTCATTTGCAGGTAGCCCTACAAGAAACGCCATTAGGATGTAGCCATCAAGTCCGAGCATTTGCCCGAACGGATCTAAAAAATTGACAACATGCATTAAAATACTCTGATCCCCTGCATTCACGTTGGCCAGGACCCACGTCAAAATTCCAGCCGGTGCCGCCACTTTCACCGCTCTCATCAATACGGATAAAGAGCGCTGAAGTGAAGAACGGATCACTGTTTCCCAGAACTTAGGCCTACGGTAAGGCGGAAGCTCCAATGTATAGTGAGTTGGAACCCCTTTTAGAGCGGTTTTGGAAAGAACCCAGGAAACCAGAAAGGTCACTAGAATTCCAAAAAGAACGATTCCAACAATGACCGCTGTCGTCACAAGCGACTTTGCGCCGCCTGTATAGCCGGCCGCCATAAACAGCGAGGCCAGGACAATCAGCGTTCCCCATCTTCCATTACACGGAACAAAGTTGTTGGTTAAGATCGCGAGCATCCGCTCTCTTGGCGACTCGATAATCCTTGAAGACAGCATGGCGGCCGCATTACAGCCGAATCCCATCGCCATCGTTAAGGACTGCTTTCCGTGCGCCCCGACTTTTTTAAATACTCGGTCCATGTTAAACGCTACTCTTGGGAGATATCCGTAGTTCTCCAAGAGTGCAAACGTCGGGAAGAAGATCGCCATCGGAGGAAGCATCACGCTGATCACCCAGGTCGTTCCCCGGTACAGTCCTAAAACCAGCAGTCCGTGCAGCCAGTCTGGAGCATTCATTAACTGAAAAAGTGAGGTGATGTAATTCTCCAGCCATCCAAAAAAACTGGCAATCATCTCAGATGGAATATTGGCTCCGGCAATCGTCAGATAGAACACGATACCCAGCATAACGATCATGATGGGAAAACCCCAGATCGGTGACGTGAAGATAGCATCAAGCTTCTCCGTATGCTTATCACGTTTTGTCTTTCCATAAGAAACACTATCTTCACATAACTGCTTGCTCTCCTGATACAGATTTTGTACGATCTTGTCGCGAAGGTTAGGTGACGACATCTCTTTTGCTCTTTGGTACAACTGGTTTAAATCACCTGAATGGCCAGCTAGCTCTGATTGCATACTGTTTCCTCCTTCGCTTTTAATCTTTCATTCAGCTCGTTCAGCAGGGATTCATCTCCGTCCAGCAAACGCAATGCTACCCATCGGGATGAAATACGGTCATCCACAACTTCTTTTACGAAAGGCTCCAAAGAAGCAATCCCGGCTTCAATTTCACCATCATATTTGACTTGTGCAGGTTCACACGTGATCTTTCCGGATACAATCCGATCAATCGTATCAAGCAATAAAGGAAATCCAGCCCTGTTTCTTGCGGATAGTTTAATAACAGGAACCCCGAGGCGCCTCGCCATTAAACGTTCATTGATCGTGATGCCTCTCTTATCTGCCTCATCAATCAGATTAATGCAGATGACCACATTCTTTGTCATCTCCAGGATTTGAAGAGCGAGGTTCAGGTTCCGTTCAAGAGAAGTAGCATCAACGACAACAAGTGTAATGTGAGGTTTTTCAAAAATGATATAATTTCTGGCCACTTCTTCATCAGCTGAATTTGAAAAAATGGAATAAGTGCCCGGCAGATCGATAAACCTGTACTGCTTATCTTTATGCCTGAAGGTACCTTCAGCAAGCGAAACCGTCTTGCCTGCCCAATTGCCGGTATGCTGCTTAAGTCCTGTTAAAGCGTTAAATAAGGTGCTTTTACCAGTGTTTGGATTGCCGGCTAAGGCTACACGAAATGTATCAGTCATGCTGTATCAGCTCCCCCTGTATTCTTGTGCTCTCTTCTTTCCTTAAAGCAATCGTCGTCTGGCTCACCCGAAAAGCAATGGGATCTCCCAGGGGGCTTTTTCTTATAACCTCCACAACAGCACCCGGCACAAAACCAAGATCCAGCAGCCTTCTTCTCATCACACCTTCGATCTCCATGGAGGTGATTCGAATGAAGTCGCCTTTTTTGCCATCAAACAAGTTTCCATATTTAGTCCCATCCATTTATTTTTCCTCCACTCTTATTTGTTTCCCTAGCGCAACATTTGCTTATATCATATGTATATACACTGTCTTTGTCAATGTTTCTAAAAAAAATAAAAAAAGGGTGTCCAAAAGACGTATAAAACGACGACTTTTTTAGGACAGCCAAGTAAAAATTCGCAAATAAGTTATTCTTTTTCCTTTTTGGGCCTGAATGTGTGGGTTCCAGGGAGTTTAATGCGCTTCGGAGTGTGTTTGGTTGGAGTTTATAGGGCAATTGGGCGCCTGGTGGACTTCTGTCAATAAAATAGACATTAACTCGCCTATTTTCGGCGTATTATTTCCTCCTTTTTGATTTCCCTTACTCCTCGTTTCTGGCTGTACTCATAGGGATTACAAGATTTAAGGGGTATCTTCTATGCAGACTTTGAGCGTCTGTTTTTGGCGTCTTGATTTTGCGCCTCTTTATACGCCAGTTCATACTCATTTGGAATGGCGTATCCAAGAGAGGAGTGCATTCGTTTATCATTGTAAAATTCTACGTATACCTTCACAGCTGCGATGGCCTCCGCCTTCGTTGTAAAAACAAATTTGTGGAGGTATTCTTTTTTCATGGATGGGAAGAAGGATTCAGCACAAGCATTGTCATAAGGGGTGGCCTTTTTGCTCATACTGATTTTCGCTTTGGACTCCTTTAGCTCTTTAATATAGTTTTCAGAACAGTATTGAGAGCCTCTGTCCGAGTGATGGATCCAACCTTTATCTGGTTTGCGTATCCTTATTGCTTCTCTTAATGCCTTTAGGGGCAAAGTGTGCTCCATGTGATCGTCAAGGGCGAAGCTTATGATTTTCCGACCAAACAAGTCCAGAATGGGGTTAAAGTACAGGGGACCCTCCAGGGTCCGTAAGTACGTAATATCCGTTACCCATACTTTGTTGGGTGCCTCTGGATTAAACTTTCTGTTGAGATGGTTTCTATATGTGCGCTTAGAGTGATTGGAATCCGTTGTCGCGATAAACTTCTTCGGAGAAGTTGCGTATAAATTTAAGGCTCTCATGCGGTTAGCCACCGTTTTGGAAGAAACATTTATCTGATCCGCCTCCATTAACTTAAGGTGGATTCGAGGGCTGCCGTACGCACTTAAGTTATCATGAAAATGAAAGCGGATTCGTTCATCCACTTTCTTTTTCCACAGTTCTCGCTCCGTTTCCTCGCGCCTTAAACGATTAACGTATAGATAGTATCCAGAAGAAGACACACCAAGGATTCTACACATCAACACTATGGTGTGTTCACTGCGATGAGAATGAATAAATTCAAACTTCATTTCTTTTCCTGCGTGAAGATGTGCATGGCCTTTTTTAAGATCTCTACCTCTTCCTGTAATTCAAGATGATTCTTTCTTTCAGCCTCATACATTTCCTTATATTCTGTAGCCGTAAGCAGTTGGCTTCGGGCAGACTTTTCCGCTTCTTTTTGTTTCTTCCGATACGCGGAGACCCACTTTTGGAGGGTATCATAAGGGATATCTAACCTTTGGCAGACATCCGTCATTTTATGTCCATCAAGTACAATCTGTTTGGTCACAAACTCTTTAAACTCCGCTGAATACTTACCATATTTCCTCAAGTAAAACACGTCCTTTTACTGGTTGATCACGATTAAAACATACGCCAATGTCCGTGTCCACTTTTTATACTAACTTTACTTGAGGGAATAATTTGGCGCCTGAACAGAATAATCGGGCGGCATCCATTTTTACCCTCTCATACATGATCAAATATGATCTATCGACTCCCAAAAATAAAGGGGCTGTCCAAGAAGTCTGTAAGCTGTTGATTTCCGTTCCAGGCTGCTCGCTTTCCGCGGGCGTGCGGTGAGCCTTACCGGCGTGAACGCCTACTTTTTGGTGCAAGCACCGGCGGGAGTCTCACCTGTCACGCCAGTCCCGCAGGAGTCTCGCATCTTCCACTTCAATTAACTTTTCATTGAAGATTTTTCAAGCCAAAAAGGGGCTGCCTGAAGGTCAATTTTCGACTTTCTGGACAGCCCCTCCCTTTTCTCTGCTTCTTATAAAGCTGAATCTGTTGTTTCCACCCTGGCTTTGCGGGCTACACTGCATATCAAACTCTCCTTCAATCCCGTTCCTGGCCAGAACATGGAATTTACTGGCCGAACTTACTGATTTACTGGCCAAACTCTAAAAATACTGTCCAAAACTCAACTTTTACTAGCCAATGCTTGATTACGGTAAACTAGCCACCCTGCAACATGCCCTTAAATCAAAAAAGAACAGCAGATTTATCTGCTGTTCTTCTCCATTAGAATCTCTTTCAATTCTCCCCAGTCTGTGACGCGTTCGGCTTTGTAATGCCTGTTATACGACTGGTCCTTCACAAAGATCTTCAGTGTATCGCTGGACAGTGTCTCCAGGACTCTTGGTTTATCATCGAAATAATAATCCAAACCTAACTCTTCGATGATTTTTACCTTTTCATGGTCCTTCATCCCGCAGAAAAACTTTTCTTCCTCTACTGGAAAGCCTTGCTGAATCATCCATTCCATTGTACGCTCGGCATGTTCTCCGGGACGGGCAGTAATGTAATAGATTTCATGGCCCTGCTGATGAAGCTCCTGCAGCGTTTCTACTGCCTTTGGATATGGAGGACAGGATGTAAAATATATTTCTTCGAGCGACCTGTTCCACATCTCTTTGCCCTCCTGATCACTGAGGCCGAACGGATGATGAATCTCCACCGTTTTCAATTCCTCAAAAACATCCAGTGCAATCTTTTGATTTAATTTCTTATTGTAAATGGAAAACGCGTAGCCTCTTAAATTAATCAATGTATCATCTATATCAAAACCGAATTTCATGTGACTCTCCTTACTTCCCCTGATACAACGGGTAACCGGTGAATTTAAAATCTTTGCCTGTTTTTTCGACGCTCAAATCCTGCAGTTCAACCGCATCACTCATCTTTTCGATGCCCGTTCCTTCAAGAAAAGTAGGCGCAAGGCTTCCGCCCACCAGTTTGGGTGCCATATAAACCACCATTTTATCAACGAGCTGATGTTGAAGGAAAGACGCGATAACGGCTCCTCCCCCTTCGATCATAAGTGATGAAACGAGCTTTTCTCCGAGCAGGTCAACGACTTCTACAGGGTTCACCTGATCGCCGGGGCTTTTTGTTACAAAAACAGAGACCCCAGCATTTTCAAGCTCTTTTCTTTTCTCTGCACTGGCGCGCTCGGTCGTAAAGATCCACGATTCTGCTTTGCCGTCCTGAACAACCTTTGATTCAAGCGGGATTCTTAACGTTGAATCAAGGATTACCCTGATCGGATTGCGGCCGTTTGGAATCCTTGTTGATAACTCAGGATCATCCTTGATCACCGTATTGACACCGACAAGAATGGCCATGTTTTCGTTACGGATGTGATGAACGTCTGTCCGTGCTTCTTCCGACGTAATCCACTTGCTGTCTGAAGTGTAGGTAGATATTTTGCCATCAAGTGTAACCGCTGATTTAGTCGTTACGAACGGCCTCTTCTGGACGATAAATTTGTTGAATACTTCATTCATGGTTTGCGATTCACGCTCAAGAACACCAGTTATGACCTCTATACCCGCTTCTTTTAAAATGGCGACGCCTCTGCCTGAAACGAGCGGATTGGGGTCGAGACTTGCGATCACTACCGTTTTAAGACCGGCTTTCACAATGGCTTTGGCACATGGCCCTGTCCTTCCGTGATGAGAGCAAGGTTCAAGGGTAACATAAATCGTTCCTCCTATTGTCCTCTCACCCGCCATACGGATCGCATGAATTTCAGCGTGTGGTTCACCCGGCTTTAAGTGTGACCCAATTCCAACGATTCGGTTATCATTAACGATGACCGCTCCGACCATGGGATTGGGATCCGTTTGGCCCTTCATCGCTCGTGCGTTATCAAGTGCCAGTCTCATATAAAATTCATGATTAGCCATTTGGGCAGCCTTCTTCCTCTTTTAAGTGTCCGGAGCGGGCTATCTTTGTATTCAGGTAAGTCTCATTAAACTCTGAAACATCTCCCCATAATGGTGTCCGACCTGACAGATGCATGCCTGAGTTTTTTAAGGCCTCCAGCTTTTTAGGGTTATTTGTAATTAACGTGACGGGTTTTTTACGCAGCGCTTTTAATACATCTATAGCGTCCTCATAGTTCCTTGAATCATCGACGAATCCTAAGTTCAGGTTGGCTTCTACTGTATCGTACCCGTTTTCCTGAAGAACGTAAGCCATCGCTTTTGAGAATAAACCGATGCCCCTTCCTTCGTGATTGGCAAGGTAAAAGAGTGCGCCAGTTCCATGTTCCTTAATCATCTGCATGGATTGCTTTAATTGAAATCCGCAGTCGCAGCGTTTGCTTCCGAAAATATCTCCTGTATGGCAGATGGAATGCATGCGAATTAAGGCATCTTCATTGTATTCAAAGTCTCCGTACACCAATACGCTTGACTGCTGGTATTCGGCCAGGTTGTCAGAAGACAATTTTTCAATAATTTTTTCGTAATCATCCGTAATTTCATCTCTTTGAAGCCAGCAATACCATTGAAAGACAACTGTTTCCCCGTAGAGGTTCACAGGCAGTCGAATCGGTCCGACCAAATAGATGCCGCCCCCTTCAGGTGTTTTGATCAGCTGAATTTTATCTTCAAGTATGGAAAGAACTTTAGATTCAAGTTTAGATTGTTCCATTATGTTTAATCCCCTTTTATATGAAACAGATGTTTGCTTTAAATTTTATCATTCTGTTTTCTTATTTTGCAAAGCTGACTGACTGACTATCCCAATTAAAGGAATGTTCTTATGTATTATATACTACCAACAAATAAAAAGTAAGTAGGTATTAAAAAGTATTGAACAAAAAAACCGCCCTTTTAATAAAAGACGGTTTTCTATCATGTCATTAAAATATCAATCCATATTTTTAATGCTGTTGCGATGATCAGCACTGCAAGGATATACTGCAGGAAACACTTGTACAGCGACAATGCCTGAAACATGATGTGCCGTAAATCCGGCAAATCCCAACAAGGAAGGAATGTACAATAGGATGGGATAATTTATAATCGCTCCGCCTATGCCCAGCATACCTGAAATAAAAGAGCCGATGAATCTCTATTTTTTAATTACATAACTTAAAAAACTTATACCATCCAAAAATGGACTGCCATCTCCCTGGCAGCCCATTTTTTTATAGATATTTCCGATGCACACTCTTCCCGTCATAAGTAAACAAAACAGGCTTCTCTTCAATTTTCGTCTCGATATGCACGGGTCTGCCCCACAGCTGGTTCACATAAGGCAGTACTTTCTCCAAATATTTCACATCCAGCTCGATTCCTTCGAACCAGTGCTTCAAGTACAGCTCGCCATTTTTCAGGTAATCCCCATCGTTTACCGTAATATAAGGAAAGCCGCCGTTGACGCGCATGCCGACTAGCTGGTCGCGCACGCCTTCCCAATCTTTATCCACGACCTTGTAGTCCCTCCCCTGCTTTTGGAAAAGGTACATGTCTTCACGCTGACAAAGATCCTTCGTCAAGTAGTTGCGGATGAAGGACATATCTGATTCCAGTTCACGGACTTCAAACATCTTCTCACGGCCTGATCCTGGTTTTACTCCCTGCTTGAGCAATTCTTCATCCGGATCATTATACCGTTCTTCGATGTCCTTAAAAATCTGCAGCCCCATATAGTATGGGTTGATGGAGGTTCTTGACGGCTGAACAACCCCCGCGTTCAATTTGGCAAACTCAATGGTCTCATGAGTGGTCAGATCCATCTCCTGGAGAATTTTAGCGTGCCAGTAGCTGGCCCAGCCTTCGTTCATGATTTTCGTTTCGAGCTGCGGCCAGAAGTAGAGCATTTCTTCTCTCATCATGGAGAGAATATCGCGCTGCCAGTCTTCAAGCTCTCTGCTGTATTCTTCAATAAACAGCAGGATATCTTTTTCTGGCTGAGGAGGAAAAAGCTTCTTTTTTACATTGGATGTCTTTTCATGACTGCTTTTCGGTTTATCAATGTTCCAGAGATCATCGTAAGGCGTTTCTCTTTTTACAATTTCCTCTTCTTCTACATCTTCAAGGTTATAATTCAGCCGATTTCGCATAATGGACGGATCAATGTGTTCTTGTATGGCGAGTACAGCATCCAGGAATTCCTCGACCTCCCGTTTTCCATGAACCATTTCATAGTGAGAGACTCTTTCTGCTGTGGCCGTCATGCTTTCTACCATATCCCTTCTCGTGTTGGAGAAGCGGACATTGTTTTTAAAGAAATCACAATGAGCAAGAACATGGGCGATAATCAGCTTGTTCTGGATCAAAGAGTTCGTATCCAGTAAGAACGCATAGCATGGGTCAGAGTTGATCACTAGCTCATAGATTTTGCTTAATCCCAAATCATATTGCAGCTTCATTTTGTGGAATTGTTTCCCGAAACTCCAATGAGAGAACCTTGTCGGCATACCATACGCGCCGAATGTATAAATAATATCCGCAGGGCAGATTTCATAGCGCATTGGATAGAAATCAAGGCCAAAACCAGAAGCAATTTCAGTAATTTCCGAAATTGCCATTCCAAGTTCTTTATTTTGCTGATCCCAGGTCAAGATTGTTCCCTCCTCTATTATCTCTTTCTTCAATTTATGATGGAAAAATTGATTTCATGAGGAAAGGACAAAAACTTATGTGGCCAAGTATGAATATTTGTCTTTTCTGTCCATAATATTTGTACGCTTAAAAGAGGAGACACTTATGGAATTTTTTTATCGAGCATTCATGATATTTCTGTTTGGCTATTTGTTTTTAAGATTTACGGGAAAAAAGGCTGTATCTCAAATGCACAGTTTTGACATGCTTTTTATCTTGATTATTGGCAATGTGATCAGTCAGCCGCTTCAAAAGGACAGTGTTTGGAAAGCTCTTTTGTATACGTTTATGATTGTGGTGTTTTATAAAATTTTCATGTGGATTTCTATGAATAATAAATTACGGTGGATTCTTTATGAGAGCCCGACTGTCCTAATCCGCAACGGGGATATTGACCGGAAAGGCCTGAGAAAAGTACGTCTCCCGGTTGATGAACTTCTTGCACAATTAAGAGTACTGGGCTACACGGATACCCGGAATATTGCACTGGCCGCGATGGAAGACAACGGCCAGATCAGCGTCATCCCAAAAGCCAATTACAGGCCTGTACAGCCCGGGGATTTAAAAGTAAAAGTGAAAAAGGAATTTATCCCTATTCCTGTCATCATGGATGGCCAGATCATCGACCATAATCTAAAATACCTTAAACTGGAGAGAGACTGGCTGTTAAAGAGAGTAAAGCAAAAAGGAGCGGAAATACAAGATATTATTTTAGCGACCATTACAGATTCAGGAACGCTTCATATCGATACAAACAATCCGCACAACGAGGATAAAGGTCCCTATTCCTACAAACCCGGAGAGGATAATTAAAAAAGGGGCTGTCCAAGAAGTCTGTAAGCTGTTGATTTCCGTTCCAGGCTGCTCGCTTTCCGCGGGGCGTGCGGTGAGCCTTACCGGCGTGAACGCCTACTTTTTGGCGCTAGCGCCTGCGGGAGTCTCACCTGTCACGCTAGTCCCGCAGGAGTCTCGCACCTTCCACTTCAATCAACTTTTCATTGAAGATTTTCAAGCCAAAAAGGAGCTGCTGAAGGTCAATTTTCGACTTTCAGGACAGCCCCTTTTTTATGTAAACGAAATTAACTTCTTGGTGCCCAAAGAATAATCGAGACTCCAGCGATGCAAACCAGTGCTCCGATCCAATCGTAGATGTCTGGCACTTTCCTATCCACAAGCCATCCCCAGAGAACAGATAAAACGATAAACACACCGCCATAGGCAGCATACACTCTTCCAAAACTCGGGAAATTCTGAAGCGTAGGAATAATGCCATATAGTACAAGAATTAGACTCCCGGCAATCGCATATCCAATCGGCCTGTTCTCTTTGATTGTAAGCCAGACCAGGTATCCGCCTCCGATTTCAGCCAGTCCCGCGAGTATAAACAAAATTGCAGCCTTCATGCTTGTCTCCTTCCATATCACTCGTTTCTCAATTATCCATGAATCAACCGTTCAGCACCAGCATGACATAAAGTCTGCCCTCATTTCGAATATAGTAATGGATTTTAATAGAATGAATGTTTAAAAAGCAAATTAGCGTGGGATATTACATTATGACTAAAGGAGGTTTCACTCAAATGTCCTTTTTATGCAGTGTACTTGGAGTTTTGGGAATCGCCTTATGCAATGAGATTAAGCATTCCTATATAAAAAAAGCAAAAGCGAAACCGGCAAAACGCCGGCTTCAGACAAAAAAATCAATCGTATAAAACAAGCAGCCCACCCTGTCATTCAGGGTGGGCTTTCACCTATCTACTTTCATGTTGATTCTCTACTAGTCCTCTCAGGACTTCAAAGAAAATCTGGCCGTCATCCACACTCAGATGGACAGTATCCACTTGTTTTGTGAACCCGAATACCATTCTAACGGTCTCAGGCTTGATCAGCTTAATCTCAAAAGCCGGCTTTTCCTTGGAGAACTCCTGTAATACAGCATCAAATGTCCGCTTATCCTCAACTTTGGTTAATGGTTCAGGTCCAGTGTACCGCTCTATACTTCGAATGTTAGAAACAGCTATTGTTAATGATTTTGCAAGGCCAGGCTGTAAGACCAATTCCTTTTCGTTAAGAACAAAAGGACAGGACCTGATCGCCTGGATATCTCCAAGAAAAAGCAGGATCGTATACACATTGAGAAGCAAAAAGGCCCAGGCTGCCAGTCCACTCCATTGCATAAGCAAATCGATTTATCTATTCTTGATCAAACCATCCCTTTTTTCTAAACCAAAAATACATGCTTAAGCCTAAAGCAGTCATGCATCCAAGGATGATAAAGTACCCATTATGCCAGTTAAGCTCGGGCATATACCGAAAGTTCATGCCGTAAATTCCTGCAATAAACGTCAACGGCATGAAAATGGTTGTGATGACTGTCAGTGTTTTCATAATGTTATTCATTTTATAGGAATTAAGTGATATATAATTATCACGGATATCCGAGGTCATTTCCCGATTGGAATCAATCATCTCGCTTAATTTTATGAGGTGGTCATAAATATCATGAAAGTAGGCCTTTTTATGCTCAGAGATCATAAACCGTTTAGATTCCAAGATGCGGTACATGAGATCGCGCATAGGAAAAATAGATCTCCGCACTTTCAGCAAATCACCTCGTACATCAAATGTCTGCTGGATTAAAGAGTGTTTGTTCCCTCTCTCATAGTTGTTCTCAATATCAAGCAGATGATCCTCGATATTTTGAACGATTGGAAAGTACGTATCAACGATCTTATCCATAATTTTATGCCCAACTTCAATCGGGCCGATGGCAGAATAATCACGAACCGACTGAAAATAGTTCCAGGTGGAATCCAGCTCTTTCAATTCATCGAAATGAAAAGAAACGATAAAATTTTCTCCAATAAAAAGGTCCACTTCTTTTGCTGAAAGAGAATGGGAATCCAAAGCATGCATAACAAAAAAACTATAGCCTTGATAATACTCCAGTTTAGGGCGCTGAAGGAACTGGAGACAGTCCTCGATCGCCAGGGGATGGAAGTGAAAAAGAGTACTGAGAAGCTTGATTTCCTCTTCACCAGGATGAGTGAAATCTACCCAGTACCATGCGATTTGATCGTCTGATAATGATTCAATGGATGGTTGCAGCAAAACTTCGTGATCTTTTGTGACAGCCATTATTCTAAGCATTTCGGTTTTTCCCCCGGTTACTTCAGTCTATTAAACGGGCTGCATCTGCAGCATCGTGTTCTCATTAAGCAAATTTAAAACCACTTCATATGCGCTTTTTTCTTTATGGTTCTCAAAATAGCTCATTTTGCGCAGGATGCCCTTTACTTCAGGCTCATTTTCTAATACAGAAGCGATCTGTTCTTCGAATGGTTTTTCCTCGTTGAGCTGAATGATTAAGTTTTCACTGATCAGCTTTTTCAGGTTGATCTGTTCCTGGCCCGGCAATGCGGAATGAACAAAAATAGGCAGTCGTTTCTTCAAAGCCTCACTGATGGTAATACCGCCCGGCTTTGTCACAATGGCATCAACCTGTTCGTACAGATGGTTCATCTCTGTACGGGTGGAAATATACCCCTTCGGCCTGATGTTAGGATGATTCCACGAAGACAGTTCTTTATATAGTCTCTGATTTTTTCCGCAGAGAACCGTATACCGGTAATTGGAGTCCTCCTTGATCTGTTTAAGAAATCCTTTGATCTTGCCAAGCCCGATGCTACCGCCTGAAATCAGGATGTGCTTCTTCAGTACCGGACGCCAAGAGAAATAAGCTCTAATATCTTCATTAACAGGTATTCCTGTAATAATGATCTGATCCCTTTCAATCTGGTGTCTGGCGACAAGTTCTTTTTTCATTGAAGAATCGCTGACCAAATGATAATCGATCCCTTTTTTTCCCCAGATGTCATTAATAAAGAAATCAGTATACACGTTAACGACCGGAACCTGGATCAGTCCCCTTTTCTTCAGGCGGTTAATAATTGCTGAAGGGAAACAGTGTGTGCATACGATCACGTTCGGTTTCTCTTCCCGAAGCATGCGCAGCATCTTGTGTTCAAAAAGGAGCAATTGATGGGGCAAAGCACCCCTTTTCTTAGCCGGAGTGTACATCACGTGATGATAGATCCAATCATACGTTTTAGGCATGGTATGAATCCATTTTAAATAGGTCGTTGAAATCACTTTCTCTAGCGGTTTATTCCAGTAGCTCAAAAAGTCAATTTTCTTGCAGATAATATGCTCATCGCTGCTCTGCTGTATCGATGACATTAAAGCATCAGCAACTTGATGGTGACCAGAAGGCATTTGGAACAAAGGCAAAAATAATATTTTTTTCATAAAAAACCCTCCCCTACAAACCTTCTAAATCCTGTTTGCAAATTTCTTTCTAAATACTGTTATCAAAAATAAGAGCAAAGCCGCTGCAGCAATCCATGGCAGGTACTTCAATTTAATCTGATCACCAAAAAAATAGCCAATGCTGACAAAGGTAGTTGTCCATAATGCACTCCCAATGAGCGAAAGCAGGACGTAACGATAAAAGGAGTATCGGCTGATTCCCGCAATATAAGGAGCAAGCTGGCGTAGTCCAGGCAGATAGAAACCAAATAAAACAGTCGTCTGCGCATGCCGATGAAACCGTCCCTCGACCACTTTCCATCGATCCGGTGTTATTTTTATATATTTTCCGTATCGTTCAATAAAAGGCAGACCGAGCTTTCTGCCGATCCAGTAGGAAACGAGCATCCCTGCAAACGTACCGAAAAAAGCATAAAGAAGACTGGTCCCAAATGCAAAATGGCCTTTTGCGACGAGCACTCCAATCAGAAACATAAACGATTCTTCAGGGGCAGGAATACCTACGATTCCACAAAACAAAACGATAAGAATAATCCAATGCCCATAACTTTGCAAATAAGATATGACGCTGTCTAGACTCATATTAACCTCGTTCATTGTTTTTCTTAAGTTCTTCAAGTGACACAAACCTGTACCCCTTTTGCTGCGCAAACTCTAGAAATTCACGCAGAGCTTCAAGCATAACCGCCGGTGCCTCATCATCCGCTCCCGGATTGTCTCCGCTATCATGAAGCAGATAGATCCTTCCCCCACCAAGATCTTTTTTCAGCCGTTCTGCCAATTTTTCTTTTCCCAGTGATGCCTTCCAGTCTTCATTAATCGATGACCACATAATGGTCTTGTACGCCCTTGAAGCAGAGAGTGAAAAAAGATTAAAACGGCCCCAGGGCGGGCGATAATACATCGGGGCATTCCCTGTAATTTTTTTTATCGATTGAGCACAGCCTGATATTTCTTCACGCAGGCGATGCGGAAGTAAAAACCAGCTGTTTGAATGAGTCTGGTGGTGAATTCCAACAGCATGTCCTTCTTTACTCATCCGCTCTACCAGATGAGGATACCTTTGTGCCCGTTCTCCTACGACAAAAAAAGCAGCTGATGCATGGTATGACCGCAGAAGATCAAGCAGCTTCTCAGTGTAGACGGGGTGCGGGCCATCATCAAAAGTCAGTGCAATCCTGAAATCCTTATCTCCGGACTTCATAATACGTAACGAGAACGTCCTGATCAAAACAGTTGGCAAAATGCCATAACACAGGAAAAGCAGCAAAAAGAGAGAAACAATTAATACGATCATCATCATTCCCCGTGATAAGCTCCCTCAAGCTCATAGACTGCTTCTGAAAAAGAATACAGCTTTTCTTCACATCTCTTCAGGCATTCTTTAGAATGGAAGGAAAGCTCATGTTTGAAATAATCTCTCTTCATGATCTTTCTGTGCCACCTTTTCAAGCGCATGAGTTCCATTTCATTTTCTTCGATGTCGCCAAATTGATCCTGGCCTGTTTTGATTTCGTCTTTGATACTTTGCAAGAAGCGGCTGCAGCTTTCAAGCAGTTCCTCATACTCCATAGCTCTCTGCGCATTAAACAATTGTATGAGTTCTTGCTGTGAGTAATGAGAGAACTTTACGATCTCAACCATAAAAGACTCTCCGCGGTGCTCACCAATCAACGTTCTTAATTTAGCCAGCTTATTTTCAATATCGGGTGTTTTGGGCACCAGACATACTGATTGCTGGATATACAGCACACCAAGTGCTTTTAAATTCCTCCAGATCCTTACTCTCAGAGTAGAAGGCTCTGCAGGAACTTTATATGAAAACAAATACCATGTCCTGTTTTCTTCCATAGGGTTCACACCTTATATTATTTAGATATCATGTTGCCATAATAACATAAATAACAATTGTTGCAACAAAAATCGCAACAGTTGTTTCATTTATGGAGAGCTTTTGATATTCCCATCTTTCAAAAAGAAGGTGAAAGAATTGAAATCATTCATTATTAAATGGAAACAAATAGCCAAATCATTCAAACAGAATATCGCTGTATTGTATTTTGCCTATCGGAATCCAAAGACTCCTTTGCCGGCACGCATAGTGCTGCTTATTGTCATTGCCTATGCTTTCAGTCCCATAGATCTAATCCCTGACTTTATTCCTGTAGTCGGTTACCTGGATGATTTAATTCTTCTTCCAATTGGAATATGGTTTGCAATCCGGCTGCTTCCAGCTGAGGTCCTTAAGGATAGCCGAGAAAAAGCAGCCAACCATAATAATACCGGCAAACCTTCCTATTGGATTTCCGGAGTGTTAGTCATCATAATTTGGATTGCTCTGGCATGTTGGCTCTTCTACAAAGTTATTCATTAACTAAAAAAAATAAAAAGAGGAGAACTATTATTAGTCTTCCTCTTTTCAATATGATTTTTACTGACCGATGATTATTTTTTCTTTTGGGTAATGAAAATGCTCCACAACCGTCTTTCCGCGGATAATGAATAGGAAGGAAAGAACGCCGATCCTTCCGATAAACATGAGCACCATAAGGATTATCTTTCCTCCCGTACTCAAGTCAGGTGTAATTCCTAAACTTAGACCTGTCGTCCCAAATGCCGAACATACTTCAAACACAATTTTTTCGATAGGCAGCGGGTCGGTTACTGCCAAAAACAGTGAGGCCGCACTGCAAATCAGAAATGCCACAATCAAAACGATAAAAGACTTCTGAACGTCTTCAGTCATCACTTCTCGGCCAAAAACTTTTATTGAATTCCGGCCTTTTGCATAGAACCATATAGCAAGAAAAGCTACGGCAACGGTAGTTGTCCTGACCCCGCCCCCTACACTGCTTGGCGAAGCGCCGATAAACATCATTGCGCTCAGAAATAGATTCGTGGGTGTTGAAAAATGATTCATATCCATTGTCGAGAGCCCGCCGCTCCTCGTTGTCACCGACTGGAACAGAGAATAGAATAACGTTTCATGCCATGTCTTATCGGCAAGAAAATGTCCTGCTTCAAACACATAGATTCCCACCGTTCCCATTACGACAAGGATAAAAAAAGTGACCGTCGTAATTTTAGTAAACAGCGTAAAGTTATATCGTTCCTTGTATTTCCTTTCGGCTATAAAATTCTTTACTTCGATCAGCACTGGAAAGCCTATAGCGCCAGCTGTAATTAAAATCATGGTCAACAGCTGAATGAAATAATCATCCTTAAATGGAATTAAGGACTGGCCCGTAAGATCAAAGCCCGCATTGGTCGTTGCAGTTACTGATGAAAAGAAACCATGGTATAACGCTTCTTTCCAGGACGGGTAGTACTTTAAAAACAGAAAAGTAAAAAGAACCATACCAATGAACTCAATAATCATAATTAAGCCAAGGATTTGTCTCATGAGGTTTACAAGTCCGGACAGTGTGGACTGGTTTTGATCGGTCATGATTAATTGCCGCTCTCTCATCCCGATTTTCTTTCCAAGCAATATCCACACCGCTGTTCCCATCGTCATCACACCGACACCGCCGATTTGGACGATCATCGCCAAGGCAATGACACCGCCAGAGTTGAAGGTCTCATGTATGGTTACAACCGAAAGGCCGGTGACACTCACCGCACTAACTGCCGTAAACAGAGCATCAACAAACGTCACCGAGACGCCAGGATTGTGAAATGCCGGCAAACTTAATACACCTGTCGCAATGATGACAGAAATAAGATAAAAAAGAACGATGATCTGAACTGAGGTTAAAAAGAATCCTCTTTTGGTTTTATCCTGTTTTACTCCAAGCACAATTTTCACAACCCTGTCTAATCATATATCTTGTTTAAATGATACCCTATTCCAAACCTTGGACAACAGTATCAGTGAATATTTTTCTTTTTAAATCTGCCGCCCTTTACATCATGAATATTTCCCACCGCTAAGAAGGCCGTCGGATCAATATCATTGACGATATTTTTCAGTTTCGCTTCTTCCAGCCTGGTGATTACGGTAAAAATAACTTTTTTATCGTCTCTGGAGTATGCACCTTCCCCATTCAGATAAGTTACACCACGGCCAAGTCTGGCAAGAAGGGCTTCGCCTATCCTCATATGTTCATCACTGATGATCCATACAGATTTAGACTGATCAAATCCATCAATGGTAACATCTATGACCTTAAAAGCGATATAGTAGGCGATCAAGGAATACATAGCGCGGTCCCATCCAAATACAAACCCTGCGCTTGCAAGAATGAAGATGTTAAAGAACATCACCACTTCACCAACAGAAAAAGGTGTTTTAGTATTGAATAAAATGGCTAAAATTTCTGTTCCATCAAGAGATCCTCCATAACGGATGACCATACCGACGCCCACCCCTAAAATAACACCTCCGAATACTGCGGCCAATAAAGGATCATCGGTTAAAACGGGTACAGGATGAAGAAAGGATGTTCCAATAGACATGATAATGACACCGAATAATGTAGAAATGGCGAAGGTTTTTCCGATTTGCTTGTAACCGAGGAAAAAGAATGGAATGTTTAACACGACAAGAAACAAGCCAAGATTCAGCTTTGTTAAATGAGACAAAATAATGGAGATACCGACGATTCCCCCATCAATGATCTGATTGGGAACGAGGAAAATTTCAAGGCCTGTAGCTACGAGCAATGCCCCCAGGGCTATAAAAATTACCCTTTTAAAAAGATTGGTCTTTGTAATTTTCTTATGAGCCGTTTGTTGTTGTTGTAGTGATTCCAACAGCACTCCCCCTCTAGTAATAAGTTTCTCTTATGGTATTTTTTAATTATAGCAGTTTTTTATTGATACTTTAAGCAATAAGCCTTATTAAATGAAAAAAGAAGCTCCTGCTTTTGCAGGAGCTTCTTTTTATGATGCTTGTTTAACTTCATTGATATACGCTTCAGCTTTTTGATTATCAAATTGGCCTTCCCACTTGGACATGATGATCGCAGCGAGAGAGTTACCAACTACGTTAACAGCGGTTCTTGCCATATCAAGGATACGGTCGATACCAGCAATAAACGCTAAACCTTCTACCGGGATGCCAACTGTTCCCAATGTAGCAAGGAGGACGACGAACGATACTCCAGGAACACCTGCGATTCCTTTAGATGTTACCATCAGCACGAGAAGCAGTGTGATCTGAGAGGAGATCGGCATGTCAATCCCGTACATTTGAGCGATAAACAATGCCGCGATAGCCTGATAAAGAGTTGAACCATCTAAGTTAAAGGAATACCCTGTTGGGATAACAAAGCTCGCGATGGCTTTCGGGCAGCCCATCTTCTCCATCTTCTCCATTAATTTCGGAAGAACCGTTTCTGAGCTGGATGTTGAATACGCAAGGATCAGTTCATCTTTTAATATTCTGAAAATATTAAATATATTAACACCCGCAATTTTTGCAACGAGCCCGAGTACCACTATAACAAAGAACGCCATAGTCAAGTACACAAGAATAACAAGCTTGCTTAATGGGATCAAGGATGTAACACCAAACTTGGATACCGTAACACCAATCAGTGCAAAAACCCCGAATGGAGCAAACTTCATGATCTGGTTGGTCACGTAAAACATCGCTTCTGCTGTACCTTGGAAAAACCTCAGAACCGGCTCACCTTTTTCACCAATTGCTGCCACACCAAGTCCGAACATTACCGAGAAGAAAATAATAGCAAGCATATCACCGTGCACGAGAGATTCAAACAAGTTTTGAGGAACGATATTAACGAATGTCTCCGCAAATCCATGTTCACCAGCGGTTTTAGCTGTTTCTACATAACTCCCGATATCTGTTTTGCTCAAATGTTTCATATCTACGCCTGCACCAGGCTTAAAGATATTTGCTACCAACAACCCAACAGCGATGGCAATCGTTGTAATGATCTCAAAATAAAGAATAGTTTTCCCGCCGAGTTTACCCAGCTTTTTCATATCACCTACACCGGCAACTCCGACAATTAGGCTGGAAACTACAATCGGAATGACAATCATCTTAATGAGCCTGATGAAGATATCTCCAATTGGCTGCAAATACTTTTCAATTCCAGGATTGCCGTAAAAAATAGCTCCGACCGCGATACCCAGAATCAAACCGATAAGAATCTGCCATGCTAGTCCAATTCTTTTCATAATGTATATCACCTCTTGTTGTTTGTAATCGTTAACACAATAATCTAATTGTATATTCTTTATAAAATGTTTGTCAAAGTTAATAATTGCTAACTAGATATATTTCTTTGATAAACTAAGCAACAACGCGGTTTTAAACGTCAGAAAAAATTAAAAAACATCCCTGAAAAAGGGATGTTTTTTAACTGTCGAAACCCAGTTAGATCGGGAAAATCGCTACAATCTCGCATATACGGATAACAACGCGGAATGTACAATTGTTTCTTCTTACACGCAGTACGATGACATCCCGGCCAACTGCAACCAATCTTCCGCGGAATGTCTGGTTTACGGTATCTACTTGTACACGTTCGTTAATTAGCGCAATTGCTTCTCTTCTAAACGTATCTCCCCGGCGGCGGCCAAAGCCGTCTCCGCCATCAAAACCAAAACCCATGACTTACTCTCCTTTCATCACCGATTTTATTACCAACCGATGGTACTAATAGTAGATGCAGGAGAAGGTACTTTGGTGTGGACAAACATCACGGGCAACCGCTGATATTTATCGATTAAACAGTTGTTTAAATTTTTCTTTCTGCGGGAAAAATGAATAGATAAACCTGTAGAAGGGATGAGTTCAATGAGACAAGCTGAGTCATTCGATGACATACTTGAATTCTCCAAAACGCATACGTCACAAGGTACAATGTATCTCAGCCAAAAGGAAACATCACCAGGAGGAATTTTGTTCAGTGATGAAGATTCAGGGAAACAGCCATTGGAACTTGAGATCAAACTTCTTTTAATTACGAAAGATGACTCCATTTATTTTTTTAAACGATATATGGAAGAAGAAGAAGAGGAATTTGAACAAACGATGAATCAATTGGAAGAACTAAAAAATCAATTTAGTATAAATATGGTAAACTCCAGTGAGTTTGATTCCATTTTATCCAAAAAATAATACTTAGGCAGTTTTTGTGCAGTAATTGATCCCTGTCCCGCTTCATAAAGTAGTAAAAAGAGGGACAGGAGGCAAATGATGCTTGCAAAGATGACAGCCGTTTTCATCGGCAGTTTTTTAATGGGAATCGGTATTAATGTGTTTATCCTGCCCTTTCATTTATTAGATGGCGGCATGATTGGTATCGGCCTGCTGTTGAAGTATGTGTGGGGGTTTAAGGTAGGAATGACCATTATTCTTCTGAGCATACCGATTTATTTTCTGGTCTGGAAATTTGACCGCAGCTCTTTCATCAACAGTATTCACGGAATGCTCATTTCTTCTTTTGTTATTGATTTGCTCCTGCCTCTCAAGGGATTTATACATCTTCCAGTTATGGAAAGCGCCATCACCGGCGGCTTACTGATTGGCACGGGTATCGGCATTATGCTCAGATACGAAACAAGTACAGGCGGGACGGATCTTCTCGCACTTTTTATTTCTAAACGTTCTTCTCTCAACGTAGGAGTCATCATCTTCATTATTGATGCAGCCGTTATTTTGTCAGGGTTGTATTTTATGGGCAAGGGCATGTTTTTCTACTCTCTCATCACCATCTTATCTGTGGCATTTGCTACAAGTACACTTACACTTATCCATTCCATTTCCATATTTTTAAATCCTAAACCATAAAAAAGTGCCCGCCATCTTATTTAGACAGCGGGCACTTCATATGAATTAGTTACTCTAAATCGGTAACTAATTCAGGGGCTTTTACTGATCCCTCTATATCCTTCGAGATTTCTATTTTACTAACCTCAATGCGTTTGATCTGGTGGCCGTCAATTTCCACTACTTTAAAGATCAAGCCTTCATACTCAATCTCATCCCCTTCAACTATATCGGAGTTTTGAGAAAGCATCCAGCCTCCGATCGTATCGAGATCGGAATCATCAATATCAAGGCCATACAGATCATTCACTTCAGAAATCAGAACTTTCCCATCAAGCACGGTAACTCTAGGGGTCACTTTTAAAATCATCGGGGTTTCATCTGTATCGAATTCGTCCCTGATTTCCCCGACGATCTCTTCAAGTATATCTTCAACTGTAAGCAGACCGGCAGTTCCCCCATATTCATCCATGAGGACGGCCATGTGGACCTGCTGTTTCTGAAGCTTCACTAAGGTTTCCTGAATAGGTATGGTTTCAATCACGGTTAAAATAGGACGCAAGTAGCTCTCCAATGATTTTTCCACACCCGACATCAGGTCATAGAATATTTCTTTTACGTTTACCATGCCAACCACATGGTCTTTATCCTCATCAACGACTGGATAACGTGTATATTTTTCACTCGTAATGATGGAAAGATTTTCTTCAATTGACTTATTAATAGATAAACAAACGATTTCCGTACGCGGTACCATAATCTCTTTAGCGATACGGTCATCAAATTCAAAGACTTTATTCACATAGCTATACTCTGACTGATTAATTTCTCCGCTCTTGTAACTCTCTGAAAGAATCAGCCGAAGCTCTTCTTCAGAGTGGGCCATTTCATGCTCCGAAACGGCAGACAGCCCAAACATTTTTGTTAAAAGCCGCGCACTTCCGTTTAGCACCCAGATGACTGGATACAGGACTCTGTAGAACAAGATCAGCGGCCCTGACAGCATCAGGCTGATCTCCTCTGCTTTTTGAATGGCAAAGGTTTTAGGTGCAAGCTCACCAAGTACAACATGGAGAAAAGTAATAATGGCAAAAGCAAGAATCAAAGTGACCGTTTTAGTAAGCGCAGGACTCAAGCTCAGCTGTTCAAAAACCGGCTGAAGCAAGTGATGGAGAGTACCCTCCCCAAGCCAACCAAGCCCTAAAGCGGTGATTGTAATTCCCAGTTGGCAGGCTGATAGATAACCGTCCAGGTTTAACAGCACTTTACGCACTGCAATGGCTTTTTTGTTCCCCTCTTCTACAAGCTGGTCGATTCTTGTGCGGCGGATCTTTACGATCGCAAATTCAGCGGCCACAAAAAAAGCGGTTAGTACAATCAGTAATGCTACTACGAATAACTTAAATATGTCCAAATAGACTCTTTATTCTCTCGTATAATTGGAGAGATAAAGATGTCACCTCCTGATTTATTTTACTGGATACTTTCGGCGTTCCCTTAAATAAGCGGCGTTTCTCCAATAATCAATAAAAGGCTGTGAAGTAAAGTTGCACGTTCGGCAGGCATATGTTTAACAGCAAGTTTTAATTGCTCCTTGTTTAGCTGTTGAAGAAGGGGCTTTAAATCCTGAACATCTTTTTCAAGTGTGTTGAGCTGCATATCGACTTTTTGCATCGTTTCTGCATACTGTCCCGCATTTTCATTGAATGATGCCATTTTTTCTTTAATCTTCTCTAAAGGCAGGTGCTGTTTCTTATAATAATTGATCCACGTAAGCTGCTGTAGGGCTTCTTCACTGTAAAACCGATAATTGGATTGGGAACGTTCAGCCTTTAACAGGCCTAGTTTTGTATAATAATCAATGGTTCTTTTTGAAACGCCTGCTAATTCTGCTAGTTCGCTGATACGAAACTTCCCAAATCAATCACCCCAATGCATAGATAATAAGTAATTTTACAGAATTAGAACCATACAGTCAAACGTTTCAGTTACTTATAGAATATTCCGCATGAGAAAATAACTTACCATCAGAATACTCATGACAATAACGAGGGAAATTGAAACCACAAAAACCATTCGAATCGGTGACTGGAACGTTTGATCATTGATTCGTTTTCGTTTATTGAAATAATCGACAGTCGCAAAGATAATGGTAGCCATTCCTAGCAAAAAAGCGATAAACCCAACAGCTGCCACCACCTGATCCTCAATCCGAAAAACTTTGATCTGCATTGTAAAGTGAAGATTTAAGAATACAAACCCTATGCCAGCCATAGCAATGGCCGTCCGAATCCAAGCGAGATATGTCCGCTCATTGGCCAGATGCTGCTGGATGTACCTAGAATCAATCGTTGCTTTCCTGTCTTGTTTATCCATATAAAATCTCCCTGTTATTGTTCCTGATCTGAAAAAAGCAGTTCCGGATCCCGGGACTGCTTTTTACTATTTTTATTGGGCTGCTGCAATAAGCTGATGGACGTGATTCATAACGTCAGTCTTCAGCTCACGCAGCAAGGTTTCACTGCTGCTGAAGGAGTCTGATTTGACGGCAAAGTAAAACTTGATCTTCGGTTCTGTCCCTGAAGGCCGCAAACAGAACCATGAACCGTCACGCAATACATATTTTAAGACGTTGGATGCTGGCAGGTGAATGCTGCTTTCCTCTTTAGATGCCAGCTTGGTTCTCGTCCCTGTGCTGTAATCCTCAACAAACAATATCTCTTTACCCGCCATTTCCACTGGGGGACTGGCTCTGAACGAGTCTAATATATGGTGGATCTGTTCGGCTCCTGCTTTGCCTTTTAGCGTTAATGATTCAAGTCCTTCTAAGTGATATCCATAAGTATCAAATACATCCAAGAGGCCCTCATACATGGTTTTCCCTTGTTTCTTATAGAAAGCTGCAACTTCAGCAGCAAGGAGGCAGGCCTGTACGGCGTCCTTGTCGCGCACAAAATCCCCTATTAAATATCCGTAGCTTTCTTCATATCCAAACAGAAAAGTATGCTCTCCTGTCTTCTCATATTCCTTAATCTTCTCACCGATGAATTTAAATCCGGTGAGTGTATCGATGGTTTTCAGGCCAAACGAGCTCGTGATTTCTCTTCCCAGCTCTGACGTTACGATGGTTTTAAGCACAACCCCTTTAGGGCAGAGCGAGCCTTGAGCCTGTTTTTGTGAAAGAAGGTAATGAAGCATGAGTGCACCTGTCTGATTGCCTGTAAGAACAACATACTCACCTTCCAGGTTTTTCACCGCTACACCAACACGATCTGCGTCAGGGTCGGTAGCAAGCAGGATGTCTGCATCTTTTTCTATTCCATATTCAATAGCAAGTTCAAATGCTGCATGCTCCTCAGGGTTAGGTGATTTTACAGTAGAAAAATCCGGATCTGGCTGTTCCTGCTCTTTTACAACAGTAACATTTTTAAAGCCGATGGCATCAAGTCCGTTCCTTACGGGGTGATTGGCAGTCCCATGAAGAGGTGTAAATACAATGCTCAAATCCTGCATCTCATGGACGAGATCCGGATTTACGGTAATTCTTTTTAATTGCTCAAGATAAGCCTCATCAATTTCTTCTCCGACCATTTGGATGAGCCCTTCCGCTTTTAACTGCTCTTCAGGCACAACAGAGATAGCCAGTTCATTTTCGATTTCTTCAACTTTTTCTGTTAAGAGATCCGCTTCATTCGGTGGAAGCTGCCCTCCATCTGCTCCATATACTTTGTATCCGTTATACTCAGGAGGATTGTGGCTGGCTGTAATGACGATTCCGCTGAACGCCTTTAAATAGCGGACCGCAAAAGAAAGCACAGGTGTTGGTCTCAAGCTTTCAAATACATAGGTTAGAATTCCTTTTGATGCTAATGTACTTGCAGCCTCCATCGCAAATTCAGGTGATTTATGCCTTGAGTCATAGGCGATGACCACACCCCTCGCCTTTGCTTTCTCCCCTTGTGATTCAATAAAACTTGCAAGGCCTGCTGACGCCTTGCGGATTGTATATGTATTCATACGGTTCGTACCAGGGCCGATTTCGCCTCTCATACCTCCGGTGCCAAATTCGAGGTTCTTATAAAAGGAATCCTCAAGGCCGGTTTCCGTTTCTTTTAATTTCTCGAGCTGAAGCTGAAGCTCTTCGTCAAGATTCGGTTCATTCAGCCATTTTTCATATGCAGTCTTCCAGTTCATTACGGAATCTCCTCCTTTTAGGTGCGGGTCTACTCCCTCTATAATTCTTTACCGAGCATGTTTTCCCTTCTCATTCGGGAAATTCTCAATAGCATTTTTATTATAACGCAGTGCTAGAGCCACGAAAACTGTTTTCGACACGCCGTTATCTTTTGCCTTATGATCTGATGTCCTGCGACAATATTTCCCGGTAAATAAAAATTTATAAGCAAAAACGACAGGAAATTTCCTGCCGCTTTATTTTCAACCTTTACTTTTACTCTTTTGAACCACTTCATAAAGATCCAGTCTGCGGTTACGAAGCTGAGTGACGTTTCCTGTCTTGCGCTGTCTGCGCAAGATCTCAAGGTCAACGTCCCCGACCACCACTGTTTCGATGTTCGGATGGCACTCACCAACAATTCCGTCCCGAGGGAAAGCAAAATCAGAAGGCGTAAAGATTCCAGACTGCGCATACTGGATATCCATATTCTCAACTTGGGAAAGGTTGCCGACCGTTCCTGCTATGACAGTGTAGATCTCATTTTCGACTGCTCTTGCCTGTGAGCAGTATCTTACCCGGACATACCCCTGTCTGTCTTCTGTACAGAACGGCGTGAAGATAATGTTAGCTCCCATGTCTGTAACAATTCGGGACAATTCAGGGAACTCGATATCATAACAGATCAGAATGGAGATCTTACCGCAATCTGTATCAAATACTTGTACCTTGTCCCCAGGTGTAATCCCCCACCATTTTCTTTCATTCGGCGTAATGTGGATCTTATACTGCTTCTCGATTGTCCCGTCTCTGCGGAATAAGTACGCCACATTATAGATGTTTCCATCCTCTTCAACGAAGTGGGAGCCGCCGATAATATTAACGTTATAACGGACAGCGAGATTAGTAAAGAGCTCAATGTAATCCTCTGTAAACTCTGTTAAACGCCTGATGGCTTGGCTAGGGCTTTTTTCTTCACAAAATGATAAAAGCTGAGTTGTCAGGAGTTCAGGAAAGACCGCAAAGTCAGAGCCCTGATCGGCTGCAACATCTGTATAATATTCTACTTGTGTAGCAAAGTCTTCAAACGATCCGATGGTTTTCATCATGTATTGAATAGCCGTGATACGGATCGGTTCACTCGTTTTAAAATGCCTTCTCGTATTATGCGGATGGTAATCAACGTTATTCCATTCCATTAAAGTCGCATACTCTTTAGACTGTTTATCATCCGGAAGATAATGGCGGTTGATCCTCATGACAGTAAAACCATTCATCAGCTGGAACGTCAGTACCGGATCGTAGATATTGTGGTGAATCACTTCTTTTACATAATCTCTCGGCGTCATTTCACTCGAATGTTTGTAATAGTTAGGAATGCGTCCACCAAGGATAATACTTTTCAGGTTCCACTCTTCAGCCAGTTCTTTTCTCGCTTCATAAAGACGCTTTCCGATCTTCATCCTTCGGTATTCCGGATGAACCATAACTTCTATGCCGTATAGGTTATAGCCATTGGGGTTATGGTTGGTAATGTACCCCTCATCAGTGATCTCGTCCCAAGTATGCTGGTCATCATATTCATCAAAGTTAACGATCAGACTTGAACAGCTGCCAATGATTTTTCCCTCGTATGTAACTACAAACTGACCTTCAGGAAAAATGTCCAGATGGCTTTCAAGCTGCTCGCGCTTCCACGGCTCCATGTGATCTGGGAAACAGGTTTTCTGCAATTCAAGTATTTCATCTATATCATTGTATTGTATATTCCTAAGCTCAATCTTCTTTTCAAATTTGGAAACATCAACTTCGCTCAATGGATTCACTCCTATCCTTTTTCATGCATCAGATCCAATTGCTCATTCTCTCAGCCAAAGAGCCTGTGTTAAGCTCCAGCTGTATGCCATCAGGATCCAAAAAATTAACGCAGCGTCCTCCGCCTCGTTCTAAAGGGCCTCTGATAATTTTTACTTCGTTAGCTATAAGGATTTCAACTGCTTGATCAAAATCTGCTTCAAGTACAGTGAAAGCCGCATGGTCTATACCTGCTGATACCCTATCCGCTTTCTTAGCTTCTCCCCGTTCCATTAAACAAATCCACACTGGCCCCCACTCGAGATATGCGTCAGTCCGCCCTCTGTGAACAAGCTCAGCTTTTAATATATTTTGATAAAAAATCAGCGATCGGCTTAAATTTCCAACAGCAAAAGTTAGGTGATTGACCCCCTGGATTTTGATCATCAGAATCTGTTCATCAGTTCCTTCAACTGTACTTCTGCCAATGATTCCATCTGGTGATCTACATCTCCAAATGCAAGTCCCTTTGTTACTTCATTTGGAATGACCACGCAATAAAGCCCTGCTGCCTTTGCTGCTCTCGCTCCATTTGCCGAATCCTCAAACGCGATCGCTTCATTGGGTTTAACCCCAAGGCATTTTACGGCTTCCAAATACAGTGCCGGATCTGGTTTTACATGTTCCACATCATCCGCTGTTTTAAGGCAGTCAAAATAGGAAAGCAAATTTAATTTTTCCAGGTGCCCCGTTACCCACTGACGTGAGGAACTGGTTGCCAATGCTATTTTCAGACCGAGTTCTTTAGCAGCTTCAAGATAGTCTTCCACTCCCGGCAAGGGTTTTTCACCCTCGAGCATGGATAGTACCCGCTCATGATGCTTGGCACGCAAGCCCTTTCTATCGACCTTCTTGTTGATTTGTTCTTCAAGGTATTCAAAGGGATCCAGAAAATCTTTTGTTCCGATGCATTGCTGCCATAACTCTAAGGGCATATTGCAAGAATGCTCAGTAAAAATTTCTTGAATGGCATTATATACACTCGTCTCCGAATCTAAGATAAGCCCATCAAAGTCAAAGACTACAGCTTTTATCATTTGCTTCCCATCCTCCCTTTTCATATCTTTATTTTCTTATCCCTGCCCCAAAAGTGCAAGGGAGAAGCCTTTTTTAGAAAAACGCAAGTGCCCAGCTAAAATCCGACAAGCACTGGAGCTAGACATTACTCCTATGCAAACTATATTTTATCCTACCTTAACCTACAAAATCACAAAAAAACAAGACAGCCCAAAGCAGGCTGCCTTATTTAAATCCGTTCGTTCGAAACGTAATTTTATTTCCGTTGCTGATAGCCGTTATGACTCCGAGCTGATCGGTTCTGTAGATGGTCATATTCAGTCTTTCCAGACGGAACAGCACTTCTTTTGATGGATAATGATAGGGATTATTGTTTCCTACCGAGATCATAGCTGTCTTCGCATGGACTGCTTTTAAAAACGCCATCGTTGTTCCCGTATTTGCTCCATGATGACCTATTTTAATGACATTTGCTTTTAAATCCTTTTTGGATGACAGCAGTTCCTTTTCCGATTCCATTCCAGCGTCAGCCATCAGCAAAAAGCGGTTTTTCCCGTGTGTAATTCTTAAGACCGCAGAGTAATCATTAATGTATTTATAATAAGCAGAACCAGGTGCAAGCATATCAACCTTCACCGAAAAACCAAAACGGAATTTGGTTCCTGCCTTGGCACGTTCTACCGGGATGTTCTTTTCGTTAATAATTTTGAAAAGATCGTGATAATAAGCGGTATCATACGGAAGATTGGGCATATAAATCTTTTTCACATTAAAATTGCGGATCACATCGTCCATCGATCCGATATGGTCATGGTGAGGATGCGTGGCCACCAAAACGTCTATGTCTACAACTCCCTGGCTTTGCAAGTACCGGATGATCTCAGGTCCATCATTTTCATCGCCGGCATCAACAAGCATATTTCTCCCATTCGGCATCTGAATCAGGATGCAATCCGCCTGACCGACATCTAAGAAATGCACCTTAAGCGGTTCAAACCACGCAGCACTTGCGATCTTAGGGGAGATGCACAACACAGCAGCAGATAGAATAACCGCTAACACTATCTGCTTCATGATTCGAATAACATTCAACGACTCCGTCCCCTCCCATTTGGTTATGAATTAGTTATATGTAACTTTCCTGCATAATAAAAGAAAACCCATTATCCAATACATGGATAATGGGTTAGCAGCTTATTTTGCTGCTTCTCTTTTTCTGAAAAAGCTTTTCATGGAATGATATACATCTGCTTTTTCTTTAAGAATATAATAATTGAATTTAGGATCTGTGATGTTTTTATACACACTCATCAAAGTGGAATGGCGGTTATAGGCATTGACCTCGCCATATCCAAACATATTACTGTGCTCCATAATTTCCTGCACAAGCTTAACGCAACGAGCATTGTCGCTTGTCAGATTATCACCGTCTGAAAAATGAAAAGGATAAATATTAAACCGTGATGGTGAATACTTTGTTTCAATTAATTCCAGGGCTTTACGATAAGCTGACGAACAAATCGTTCCTCCGCTCTCCCCTTTTGAAAAGAAATCTTCTTCTGTTACAACTTTCGCTTCTGTATGATGAGCAATAAATTCAATTTCCACTGTTTCGTATTTGGAACGCAAAAAACGGGTCATCCAAAAGAAAAAACTTCTTGCCATGTATTTTTCCCAAATCCCCATTGATCCTGATGTATCCATCATAGCAAGGACGACAGCTTTTGATTCCGGTTTTACGACTTCATTCCAGGTTTTAAAACGCAGGTCGTCGTTATAAATGGGTGCTATTGCCGGTTTTCCTTTTAAGGCATTGCGCTTAAAAGCAGTTAGAATGGTGCGTTTCTTATCTACGTTCCCCATTAATCCAGTCTTGCGAATATCGTTGAACTCAACCTTTTCCAGAACGATATTGTCCTGTTCTTTTTGTTTTAAATCCGGCAATTCCAGCTCTTTAAACAAAAATTCCTGAAGCTCTGCAAGTGATACTTCCGCTTCCGAATAATCGGCTCCCGGCTTGTCGCCTGCCTGGCCTTTGCCCTTTCCAGCTCCAGCCTGGTTTCCGTTCCCATCTCTCGCCACCACGTCTCCTACCTGGCTGTCACCGTCCCCCTGCCCTACATGCTTATTCTTCTCATAATTGTATCGGATTTTGTATTCATCCAGGGAACGGATTGGTATTTTAATAACATCACGCCCATTGGATAGAATAATGTTTTCTTCACTGATTAGATCTGGCAGGTTGTTTTTAATGGCCTCCTGGACCTTTTCCATGTGTCTCTGATGATCCTGATAGCCTTTGCGGTGGAGGGACCAGTTCTCTTGAGAAACGGCAAAATTGTTTTTAGCTTCCTCGCTCATTATTTCCCCTCCTTCTTTTTTAATTGGCTCATTATTTTATTTGAATGAAATCGGGTCAATTGATAAAAGAACCACCCGCTTTTGAATTGAAAAAGGGTTGGTTACTTTATCCTATGCAGTACAAGATGAGAATTGCTAAGTAATTGACACATTTTTCAATCTATTGAGATAAGCGTAGGTTTGCTCAACAAGAAGCAGGACCCTTAAGTCTTTTTCTTTGGGTACGGGGGGCTGTATCGCAAGTGAAAAAGTCTGAATTTCCAGTTAGTTACAATTAAACGCTAGTTTGGCTCAATTATTTCGAATTAGAATCAATTAATCATCCGATTGGCTCAATTTAGATTTTCGCTCAATTCCATCGTCAAACGGCACAAAAAAAGCACCCCATGAAGAACATGGAATGCTTTGAAAGTTATTTATTGTAGTTTGAAAAGGCAACTTTATCATCCATCATATCACTGCATGCGGACTGGCAGCCTTTCTTCAATGCACAGGTTGCGCATTTTCCTTGTTTGCTCTTTTTTACAAATCGGAAAATGGTGAAGCCTGCATATCCAAAAATAAGTAAGCCGAGCAAAATATTAAGCAGCATTCATTATCCCTACTTTCCGTTAAAACTTAAAAACCGAGCAGCTTTCCGCCCTGGTAGATCACCAATGAAACCAGGTAAGCGATGATAAGGGCGTAGATAATCGAAAACCATGTCCATTTAGTTGATCCGGTTTCCTTTTTGATTACGGCAACCGTTGCAAGACAAGGGACGTACAGCAGTAAAAATGCCATGAAGCTATAAGCCGCTAATGGAGTGAAGTGGTGCGCCATCACGCCCTGCAGTGTGTGAAGATCAGGTGCCACATAAATAATATTCATCGTGGATACGACAACTTCTTTGGCGAGGAATCCTGTCAGTAAAGCAGCTCCCGCCTGCCAGCTGCCAAATCCAATCGGTTCAAACAATGGAGCGAGCACTCCGCCGATCATGGCCAGGAAGCTCTTATTCATTTCAACGTCAAAACCGGACGGACCTGCATAACTCAGGAACCAGATCACGACCGATCCTCCAAAGATAAAGGTTCCGGCTTTCCTAACAAACCCCTTCCCTTTTTCCCATGTATTCCTCATGAGCGTACGCCATTGTGGAATGCGGTAAGGAGGAAGCTCGATCACGAACATCGAACTCTCTTCCTTAAGTATGGTTGAAGAGAAAAGCTTGGCCAGAGTCAGTGCAATCAGAATTCCCAATAGGTAAAGAGAGAGCACTATAAGCGCCTGATTTTGTGTAAAGAACGCTCCCACAAACAGGCTGTAAACAGACAGCCGTGCGGAACAGGACATCAACGGCGTTAATATAATGGTTAAGAGGCGTTCCTTTGGCTGCTCAATCGTTCTCGCTGCCATAATTCCAGGAACGTTGCATCCAAAACCGATAATCATGGGGATAAACGCTTTCCCATTCAAACCGATGCTCTCTAACGTCTTATCCATAACCATGGCAATCCTCGCCATGTATCCTGAATCTTCAATGAAAGAGATCAGGAAGAAAAGGATCATGATCTGGGGTACAAATACAAGAACTCCTCCCACTCCAGCCACGATGCCATCCAGAATCACTGCCTGGATAAATGAAGAAGCACCGGCTGCTTGCAGGATGGATTTCAATGTATCTGTTAAAGGACCCGTCAGGAATCCATCGAGCATATCAGAAATTGGACTCCCAAGCCAATCAAATGTGAGTTTGAAAATGAAGTACATGAAAAAAATAAAAATAGGAATACCTAAAAATTTGTTCGTTACGATGTTATCAATGCGATCGGATAATGTATATTTTACGTCTTTCCCTTTTATTAAGGAGACGTCCACAATATCCTGGATGTAGGCGGCTCGGACAGCTCGTATAAAATACGGCAATGATTTAGCCTTTTCTTCGCTTTGAATACGTTGTTCTGTCACTGCGAGCAGCGTCTGGAGCTCTTCCTCTGCAATATACGATTGAAGCAATGTGCGCACGACATCATTTCCTTCAAAGAACTGAAGAGCAAGCCATCGCTTAGGCGGCAAGCCGTCAATGTCAGGAATTTTAGCCGCTAATTGATCCATTGCTTTTTCAAGTATACTGCCATAGGAAATATATAAAGGCTGATTCACTTGCTGCTCGTTGGTCAACAGCCCCGCCAGCTCTTTGCAGCCAGAACCTGTTCTGGCGACGATTGGAAGAACAGGGCTATTCAGCTTTTCAGACAGCTTTTTTTCATCAATTGAGATCCCGCGGCCTTTAGCAACGTCCACCATGTTAAGGCCAATGACTACGGGCTTGCCATATTCGAGAAGCTGAATCGTTAAGTATAAGTTACGTTCAAGCTGTGAAGCATCAACGATATTTAAAACCATGGAAAATTGTTCTTCAATCAGGAAACGGGTTGCAACCCCTTCATCTTTTGAAAGCGGGTTAAGTGAATAGATTCCGGGCAGATCAATCAAGTGCCCTTTTTTATTGTTCAGCATTCCGACTTTCTTTTCTACGGTTACACCTGACCAGTTTCCTACATATTCGTAAGAATTCGTTAGGATGTTAAACAAAGATGTCTTTCCGGTATTCGGGTTACCGGCTAGTGCGATTTCAATCATGAATGGCAGACCTGTATCATTTTTGCTTCACTTCTGCGGATCCCAACCCATTGTCCGCCTGCTTCAACAGCAAAAGGCCCTCCAAACGGAAGAATTCTTTTGATGATGATTTCCGTTCCTTCCATGATTCCCAAATCAAGCAGTCTTCTGCGTACCAATGTATTCACAAGCTCTGTATTTATGATTTTTGCTTTTCCGCCAGCTCTAATATCCGTTAAAACCATATTTTAGCACCCCTGAGAGAATGATAATTATTATCAATGTATATTCTCATTATATGAGATTCATTCTCAATAGTAAACAGGCAATTTTCATTCTAATCAAAAAACCTGCTTCGGTTACCCGAAACAGGTTTTTACTGGTTATTCTTCTTTTTATTGTTATGTTCATACTGCGCAGGGTCAGGCGTTTTTCCGCGTTTCTCTACATCCTCATTCGTGGACATTTTCTCCATTACCTTTCCATGTTCCTTCATTTCTTTAAAGTTTGGAGTCATGGAGCTGTTTTTTGGTTTTTCTGTATAATCCTGTTCTCTGGACATATACCATCACCTCTTACGTGCACTATTCCCTTATTCTAATCTCAATAAACTTACTTGATAACTTCAAGCTCTTTTACAGGCCAATAGCGCAGGTTTACTTCACCCACTATTTTTTTCATATCGATCAGCCCGATATGGCGGCTGTCAATGCTGTGCAGCCGATTATCTCCCATAACAAAGACTTTTCCTTTTGGAATGACCTTTTGGCCGGTTACTTCTTCCAATGTAAAATCACCTGTCAGATTCCCGCTTGTAATATGCTTCTTGTAATCATCTAAATAGGGCTCATCAATTTGTTTGCCATTGATATAAAGGTGATCATTTTGATAGGCAATCCGCTCACCCGGCATGCCAATCACCCGTTTAATATAGTCCTCTTTCGCATTCGCATGAAACACAATCAAATCAAACCGTTTAGGCTCACCAAGATTGTAGCCTAATTTATTTACAATCAGCCTGTTTCCATTTTGAATGGTCGGCATCATGGATTCTCCATAAACTACGTACTGTTCAAATAAAAATTTCTTTATCAGCAACGCTAGTATAAGTGCTATTCCAATGGCTTTGATCCAATCCCATAATTGGCTGCTATCCTCCCTGGAACTCATCCTTTCACTTCCTTTTTGTTAGCGTTTAGTATCAATTTACCACTATAGTTTATCATAATACAAGGTATTCTCTTTCTAAGTCCCCTTTATTCTTTTATAATCCACATATTCTTTTGCCTTGGGCCATACTTCTGGGCAAGACTTTATAAAAAAAAACGCATCCTATGAAATCATAGGGATGCGTTTTTAATAACTAGCGGTTTAAAAGGCTTCCTACATACCTTAGGAGTTCGTTCGCTGATGTCGTATTGTACCCATGGTCTTCGACGAGGCGGGCTATGACTTCATTTACCTTTTTGAGCTGTGTTTCATCAGGTGTCTTTGAAGAAGTCGTAATTTTAACAACATCTTTCAAATCTGCAAACAGCTTCTTCTGGATTGCTTCTCTTAAGCGTTCGTGGGAATTATAATCAAATTTCTTTCCTTTTCTCGCATAAGCGGAAATTCGGATTAAAATTTCTTCCCGGAATGCTTTCTTCGCATTTTCAGAGATTCCAATCTGTTCTTCAATAGACCGCATCAGCTTTTCGTCCGGGCTCATCTCTTCCCCAGTCAGCGGGTCTCTCAGTTTATTTTTATTGCAATAAGCTTCCACATTGTCGAGGTAATTATCCATCAGTGTTTTTGCAGATTCTTCATAAGAATAAACAAAGGCTTTCTGAACTTCTTTCTTCGCAATCTCATCATATTCCTTTCGTGCCAGGGAGATAAAATTAATAAAGCGCTCTTTATCCTCTTTCGTAATCGAAGCATGGTGGTCCAGTCCATCCTTCATAGAGCGGAGAACATCGAGTGCGTTGATCGATGGAATGTCTTTGCGGATGATGGCAGAAGAGATCCTGTTAATGACGTAACGAGGATCGATTCCGCTCATTCCCTCATCCGAAAACTCCTTCTGCAGCTCTTCCAGATCGATATGGTTGTAGCCTTCCACGATCTCACCGTCATACAGCCTCATTTTCTTGATCAGGTCCATACCCTGCTTCTTTGAGTCCTTCAAACGGGTTAGTATTGAGAAAATCGCTGCAACTCTCAAGGCATGAGGAGCAATGTGGACATGGGACATATCACTGTCTTTGATCATCTTTCCATAGATGCGTTCTTCTTCAGAAACCCTTAGGTTGTACGGAACTCCCATAACGATAATCCTGGAGTGTAAAGCTTCATTTTTCTTATTGGCGATAAATGACCGGTATTCCGATTCATTCGTATGAGCGACAATCAATTCATCCGCAGAGATCAGCGCAAATCGTCCCGCTTTAAAGTTGCCTTCCTGAGTAAGAGATAATAAATGCCAGAGGAACTTTTCATCACACTTCAGCATTTCCTGAAACTCCATCATCCCCCGGTTCGCCTTATTCAGCTCTCCATCAAAGCGGTACGCACGGGGATCTGATTCTGATCCGAACTCTGCGATCGTTGAAAAATCAATACTTCCTGTTAAATCAGCAATATCCTGTGATTTCGGATCGGATGGACTGAATGTTCCAATCCCTGTCCTTTTATCTTCGGAAAAAAAGATTCGTTCAACCATCACATCTTCAATGCAATTATCATACTCTTTTTCAAGCCTCATCGTGTTTAAAGGGGACAGGCTGCCTTCGATCCTGATGCCATAATCTTCAAAAAAATCCCCACGCAGATGATGAGGAATCAAATGCAATGGATCCTCATGCATCGGGCAGCCTTTGATGGCAAATACCGCTCCTCCATCTGTTTTCGAATATTTCTCCAGACCTCGTTTCAGCATGGTAACAATCGTGGATTTCCCTCCGGAAACAGGCCCCATCAGTAAAAGTATCCTTTTTCGAACATCCAACCGTTTAGCTGCAGGATGGAAATACTCCTCTACCAGCCTTTCGATTGAATCCTCTAGCCCAAAAATCTGGTTGGTGAAAAAGTTATACCTTTTGGCTCCATTCACTTCCTCTATTCCTGCATCTTTAATCATATTATAGACTCGGGAATGAGCGGACTGAGCGACATAAGGGCGTTCCTTTAAAATCTCAAGGTATTCTCCGAAGGTACCTTCCCAGGCAAGACGCCTCTCCTCTTCACGGTGCAATTGGATTTTACTTAAAATATCCATGTGTACCCCCTTGCGTAGTGTTTGCATCCTTCGTTTGTTAATCTACTTTATGCGAGGATGTCCCCAATCATTCAAGTTGTTTTTTGTTTTTCCGATAGAAAAACTTTGATGTAGCAGTACCAAAAATGATAGTGGTTTTAGTATTGTTATGTGTCATGACGATGGATTAGTCTTGATATTTTCAAGCTTGTTTTTTACACCAGTTTTACGTTGTGCGGATACAGTGGTTTCGATATAATAAAGAAAGGATATGGAAAATTGCACCCAAAGGAGGAGATCGCATGAGTTTCATCCTTATACTAGGAGTTATGCTCGCGTTCTTAACCGCCATTTTCACTGCGGGATACAATGACAATCCCGGAGCAAAATAAGCTGTACATATAAAAAAACGCCCCAATATGGGACGTTTTTTTATTTTTTTTGCGCTAATCCAATGTTGGAAACTCCTGCTGTCTCAATGCTTCATAAATTAAAATCGCTGCGGTATTGGACAGGTTCAGTGAGCGAATGTTCTCGTTCATCGGCAGTCTGAAACAGCGTTCCTCATTTGCCTTAAGCAGCTCTTGCGGCAATCCGGTCGTCTCACGGCCGAACACAAAAAAGTGATCGCGTGATGACTCGCTGTAATTCATATCGCAGTAGCGCTGTTTTCCGAATTTGGTAATATAGTAATACAATCCTTCTGGAAAACACTCGAACAGTTCCTCCAGAGAATCATAATAATGAACATCAACGTGTTCCCAGTAATCCAGTCCTGCCCTCTTCAACTGTTTATCATCCGTTGAAAATCCAAGCGGACGGATCAGATGCAGAGATGTTCCTGTTCCCGCACATGTACGGGCAATATTTCCGGTATTGGCCGGGATCAGGGGCTGATAAAGAACGACATGTAAACCCAAAACTCTCACCTCGAATGCTTATTCCTCCATTATTATAGCACTTTTATCGGAATATAGCCTTGAGGCACACGTTTTTACACAATATGAAAAAACTTATATTTGATTTGCGGGGTATAGGCGGTGGAATCCTCGTACTTCCAAAACCTCATCCGGCTGTCTGTTGAATGTGCATTGACCAGCGGCTCTCCAGAAGAATCCTTGGCTACCACAATCGTTGTATGCTGCCAATGCCCGTCACCATCAAAATCATAGCAGATGACGTCACCTGGCATAAGCTGGCTCGCTGAAGACACCTCCCTCGCCTGCAGCTGTGATTTGGAGCCGCTCAAATACCATCTCATGGCGTTAGCTACCGTCCAGCTGTAGCTCCAGTCATGATGTTTAAACCACCATCCCTTTGAACGGGTGCCATGATGGACCATAGGAATGCCCCCGCCAGCATGAAGACACTGTGAGATATAGTTTGTACAATCGACATCAAAGGATTTGAAGGAAGGGTTATACGTATTCCACCATCTTTCCGCGTACCTTACTGCCGCCAGCCGGTCATACGGCTGCTTTCGAAGGACGGGAGACTCAGTCTCTCTTTCGATCTTTACTTTTTCTTTATGCTGCCCTTCAGGATTTAACACTTTATCACTGATCAGCTGATCTTCTTTAAAGACCGCTCTCCTCTCCTGGGTCCATTCTTCTACATAAAAATCATAACCATGCCTGATCAGGTTACTGAAGTGAAGAATGTAATCCACCTGACGAAGATCATCAAAGCTGGAATGCCTAAGAACCTGTGCTTCTACATTATTGTTAACAAGGACGGCATTTCTCTCATGCAATGCCTGTTTTTTACGGGCAAAACTCTCCCTTTCTTCCAATGGCAAATAAACACTATCAGTCCACTTTTCGTTGACCATCCAATCGGTCAGCCGCTGAATATAGAACTTCAGATGCTCAAGCCAGTACATAGGCCACCCCCGTGTTGCAAAATTAACGTACTATCAGCATATGAAACAGAGCCAAAAAAAAAGAACCGTTTAAAAACGGTTCATGAGGTCTTTGGTATAATGTTTTGAAGTTCAATGTTTAAAAGAAGTTCTTTTTTATCCAATCCGCCGCCATAGCCTACAAGCGCACCATTGCTTCCAACTACCCGGTGGCATGGAATAACGATGGGGACTGGGTTTTTATTGTTTGCGCTGCCTACAGCTCTCACTGCTTTCGGGGCGCCTATTCCCTGTGCGATATCCTTATAGGAGCATGTAGCGCCATAAGGAATTCCCTTCAGTTGCTCCCAAACTTTAATTTGAAAAGGAGTGCCATACAGGTCTAATGGAATAGAAAACTCCTGCAGTGTACCGCTGAAGTAGCTCTCAAGCTGCCCAACAATCTTCTGCAGCTGTCCTGGTGAATGAATCAGTTCCCCCTTAAGGTAGTTCTTCGACATCCAGGATTGAAGGGATGGTAAATTTTCTTCAAGGCTCCCAAAGTCAATCCGGCAAACACCATTTTCGGTTGCAATAATAGTCAGGAGGCCAATCGGGCTTTTCATTTCCTCATATGAGAATAATGTTTTTATATTACACATAAAAATCCCTTCTTTTATTTTCTTAATGATTTCTATACTAACGGACATGTTCCTGTGATGCGATTAGTAAATTCCGTGATTTTCAAGTAAATTCAGCCCTTTATCGATTTCTGCAGCCACATTTCCGTCTTTTTCTCGTTCTTTTGCCGCATTAAGATGATTTCTTGCGTTCACTGCCCCTATTTTCCCTAGAGCCCAGGCCGCTGTTCCCCTAATTACTGGTCTAGGGTCTTCATTCATCAGCTGGACGAGTTCATCTGCAGCCGATTCATCTTTAAAATGAGCAAGGGCAAGAATAGCATTTCGCTGGATCGGTTTCTTCCCTCTCCATGAGCCGGAGACATGGTCGAAATTTTCCTTGAACTCCCGGTTGCTCATATGAAGGATCGGCTTTAATAAAGGCTTCGCTATCTCAGGATCCGGTTCCATCTCCTGATGAAGATGGAAATCCTTCCTCTTATTTTTCGGGCATACCGTCTGGCAGGTATCACAGCCATATAAACGGTTTCCTATTTTTTCACGGTATTGGTCAGGAAGAAAATCCTTGGTTTGTGTTAAGAAAGCAATACATTTATTGGAGTCCAGCTGTCCTCCCTGTACAAGAGCTCCAGTTGGGCATGCATCGATACAAATCGTGCAATCTCCGCATTGATCGGTAATCGGTGTATCGGGAGGCAGGTATACGGTAGTCAGCAATTCGCCCAGATACACATAAGAACCGAACTCCGGTGTGATGGTGGCACAATTCTTTGCGCTCCATCCAATCCCCGCACGCTCTGCAACAGCACGATCGGACAATTCCCCGGTATCGACCATTGACATCACCTCTGCTTCCGGAACCTTTTCTGTAATAAAGGCCTCTAACAGCCGGAGCTTCTCACGCAAGATGTGGTGATAATCCACTCCCCAAGATGCCCTGCAGAAAATCCCTCTGCGTGCACCTTTTACACTGCGGGGAGCATCTTTCATTTTTGAGGGATAAGCTAGAGCGATGGATATAATGGTATGTGCACCTTCCATCAAAAGCTGAGGGTTCGTTCTCTTTTCAATGTCTTCTTCTTCAAACCCTGATTGATAACCGAGCTCCTGCTGCTGGATAAGCCTTTCCTTCAATTCAGTAAAAACATCTGAAGAAGCAAATCCAATTTTGTCGATACCAATTGATTTACTATATGCAATAAGTTCTTCTTTAAACTGGGCGCCTGTCATAACTGTACCTCCTTTCTTCATAAAAGGATTTCTTCATCTATGGTAAACTATCTATAAAATACATTGATAAGCCAAGGTGATCTGATGATAAAACTAGCAGAGGATATTAAAAAGCTTGTCCCTTCCTTTAAACTGGGAACAATACTATATCATGATATCGTGATTGGAGAATCACCGCAAATGCTAAAGGGCAGATTCCAATTATTTCTTGAATCGCTGAAAATGGATGCTGAGCAGCTCACCATCGCTGACCATACCGGCATTCAGGAATGGAGAACAACCTTCAAGGCGCTTTCCATGGATCCCTCAAGATACAGGCCTTCAGCAGAAGCCCTGCTTCGCAGAGTATACGGTGGGAAGGACATAGGTTTGGTCAATTCAGCGGTAGACGTTAATAATTTCTTTTCTCTTCAATATGGTGTACCTATAGGCATTTATAATGCAGGTGTGCTGGCCGGAGATATTGAAGTAAGGATGGGGAATCCAGAGGATCAATACGAGGGATTAAACGGCCGTTTAATGAACATGGAGGGCAAACTGCTATCCTCTGATGCCAACGGCCCGTTTGGCAGTCCAATCGTTGACTCCAAGCGCACAATGACTTCCCCTGATGTGACAAGTGCGCTCCAGATCGTTTACTTGCGCCCTTCCATGTCAACAGAAGAAGCAGCCAAGCTACTGGCTGCGATTGAAAAAATGTTTATCCAGATTCATGGCGGTTCTGCAGAATCTTTTATCGTTCAATAAAAAAAGCGCAGTACTTCATTTAAAACGAAGTACTGCGCTAAAACCTACAACTGCCTTGATTCAATATAGTCCCAAACTTCAAATAATATGACAACCTGTTATATTATTTTTTTATGCTCTCAGTCCTGCTGTGTCATCTTGTGACTTATAACTTCCGCTGCTTATAAGCATGACTGCAAACGCCAGAAGAGCAAATACTGCAAGATAGATAAACAGGACACTTGCATTAAATAAGGCGGTTCCTGGAGCATCCAGAGATAGAACAGACTTAAATCCTGCAATGCTGTACCTAAACGGCAGGAACTCACTTAAAGTCCGCATATTGGCAGGGAGCATGTCAATTGGAAGATTCGCTCCTGTAATGGAAAGCTGGAGCACAACAAATGCCAGTCCAAGAAACCGTCCAATCACTCCTAGTGCAGCAAAGAAGCTGACAATTGCAGAAAATACGATACTAACAAAAATAGCGAATAGAACAAATCCTGCCGGGTTCTCAACGTTTACTGCCAAGACCATAACAACAATGGAAAGCAGCAAAGCTTGAGCAATAGCCAGAACGGATAAATTCATAAACTTTGCACCGAACCAGGCAGCTGCTGATACGTCTTCCGGTCTTTTGAAATTCATGAACAGGGACATGATCAAAATTCCGGCAAACAATGCAAGTGTTAATACATAAGGAGCTGTTGAATCACGATAATGCGGATATTTGAACACCTTATCGCTCTTTAATTTCACTGGTGAAGCAAACATGTTGAAATTCTTCTGTTCAGGGGTTTTCAGGCTGCTTGTTTTAGCTGCTCCATCTTTCAATCCCGAAGCCAGTTCAGCTGAACCATCATTCAGTTTTTGGGCACCATCATTTAACCGGGTGACACCTGAAGTTAAATCTCCCCATCCTTTTTCCACTGTTGCATTTCCATCACTAACCTGCATCGTTCCTGAATGGATTTTATTTGCACCTGATGTGAGGTCTTTCCACCCTTTATCAACGTCTGCGTTTCCATCGCTGACCTGTCCAGACCCGGCATATAGTTTACTTGTACCGTCAGTCAGCTTATGCCATCCTTTATTGACATCGGCATTCCCATCTCTCACCTGGACTTGTCCATCATGGATTTGGGTTGTGGCACCTTTTAGGTCCTTCCATCCTTTATTCACTGAAGCATTTCCGTCTGATATTTGGCCTGCGCCTGCATCAAGCTTCGTAACACCATCCGTCATCGTCCCCCAGCCCTTATTGACGGTTGCGTTGCCGGCTGCAATCTGTGACGTGCCTGCATGAAGGTCACCGACTTTAGTTACCATGGTATTCCAGCCATCTTTAATTTGCTGAGTTCCATTTTTTAATGCTGGCACCTTCTCGTTGAGCAGTCCTACACCATTATCAATAGTTCTTTGGCCTTGAACCAGTTGCTTTATCCCATCTGCAACTGATAAATTACTTGGTACATCATGTTCAGTTAGTGTTGCAGCAATGCCATTTGCACCCTGTTGTAGTTTTTCTAACTTTATCTTATTTTCCGGCTTATTGGCGGCATCAGATAAAGCTTTACCTGTTCCTACGATTTTTTGCAATTTAGGATCATTTTGCAATTCAGGGTGTTCTTTTAAAAATGCCTGTAGATCAGAGGATAATTGCTGCAAGCCCCCTCCTAATGCTTGTGATTGAGCGGTAACATCACCAATGCCAGCTGCGACCTGCTGACTTATAGGCAATACCTTTTCTTTAAGAGCACCTTGTGTCTGTTCTAAACCTTTTAACAGGTCAGATGTTCCTTTTTTAAGGTCAGGTATCTTTTGATTTAGCAAATCTGCACCAGCTGCCAAATCCGCAACACCTTGCTGTTTTTCCTTGAGATTGTCTAGCAGCAATCCTGTCCCCTCATTCGCAGCTTGTGATCCTGCCGCTAAAGCAGCTATGTTTTTTGAGCCGCCTTTTAATGAAGTTAAAAGTTCATCTGTTCCATTTTTAAGAGTCTGTGAGCCGTCAGCAAGACGTTTGATATCTCCCTGCTTAGCAGTCAATGACTGGAGCATTTGTCCTGTGCCTTTTTCCAAATCACTCGTTCCGTCCGCTAGCTTTTTAATATCACCCTGCTTGCCTGTCAAGGATTGAAGCATTTGTCCAAGGCCATTGTTGACCTGCGCCGAGCCATTGGCTAATTTGGTAATATCATTCTGCTTTCCAGACAGGGATTGAAACATCTGCCCTGTTCCTTTTTCAAGTTCTTTCGCCCCTGCAGCAAGTCTGGATATATCGCCTGATTTATTTGTAAGCGATTCCAAAAGTGTGCCGGTTCCTTTCTGTAAATCAGATGTGCCTCCATTTAGCTTTGAAGAACCGTCTGCAGCCGTTTGAAACCCGTCAGACACATCTTTCAGGCTGACAAACATATTGTTCACGTATTTCTCCGTAATCCGGTCTGCCAGCTTTTCCCGGATCTGTGCTGTCGCGCTCTTTGTAACCTGTGCAGCCATAAAGTTTAAACCTTCATTCTGCACATACTTCAATTCCGGTTTTTGAGGATCGGTTGAGAGAACGGTCGTTACCTTCTTAGAGAAATCTTTGGGGATTTCAATGACCATGTAATACTTCAAACTCTTCAACCCGCTTTTCGCCTCATCGGAATCAACAAATTTCCAGCCGAGGTCTTTTCCTTTTTCCAGATCAGCGACTAAATCCTTTCCTGCATTAATCGCATCACCATCTGTATCAGCTCCCTGATCGTTGTTAACGACCGCTACCGGCAGGTTTGACAGGTTGTCATATGGCCCCCACCTAGGAGACAAGAGTATCCCGCCGTACACAACAGGTACGAGCAAGGTGATAATGACTGAAATCAGCAGCCCTTTTTTCGCTGCCAAGCCAGCCATCTCCGCCTTGAACAAACTAAAGACCTTCATCCGCTATTCCCCCATGCTTAAGATTAAAATAAAATACAGGCGAAGGGCTTATGACCAATCACCTATATTAACACTAATTATTCTAATAAATGACAAAAAAATCCTTTCTTTTTATGTCTGAAAATTAAAAATATTTTTTATGAACAAAAAAAGAGATCTGAAGTTAATTCAGATCTCTTAGCAGCCCTTTAGACAAAGGGAATATTCATTATGTATGGTACCGGTGGTCGGGGTCGAACCGACACTCCCAAGGGAACACGATTTTGAGTCGTGCGCGTCTGCCAATTCCGCCACACCGGCATGCAATTAATCATTAGGCAGTTAAGTTATAAAATATTATGGTGCCGAGGGCCGGACTCGAACCGGCACGATAGTCACCTACCGCAGGATTTTAAGTCCTGTGTGTCTGCCAATTCCACCACCCCGGCGCAGGGGAATTATGTAGTGGAGGCGGCAACCGGATTCGAACCGGTGGATAAGGGTTTTGCAGACCCTGGCCTTACCACTTGGCTATGCCGCCAGAAACAAACAAGATAATATGGAGCGGAAGACGGGATTCGAACCCGCGACCCCAACCTTGGCAAGGTTGTATTCTACCACTGAACTACTTCCGCATTGATGGCTGGGCTAGCAGGATTCGAACCTACGAGTGACGGAGTCAAAGTCCGTTGCCTTACCACTTGGCTATAGCCCATCATATGGGGCGACTGATGGGAATTGAACCCACGAATGCCGGAATCACAATCCGGTGCGTTAACCACTTCGCCACAATCGCCACATGGCAGGGGCAGTAGGAATTGAACCCACACCAAAGGTTTTGGAGACCTTCGTTCTACCTTTAAACTATGCCCCTAAATTGTTAATGTGCAACTAAAATTTAGATGGTGGAGGGGGACGGATTCGAACCGCCGAACCCAAAGGAGCGGATTTACAGTCCGCCGCGTTTAGCCACTTCGCTACCCCTCCATGAGAGACAAATCCTATTTTAATACAAATTCATCTATTCTTCAAGAAGAAATTTCTTACAGTTCTTGAAAAGAAAAGTGGTGCCGGCTAGAGGACTTGAACCCCCAACCTACTGATTACAAGTCAGTTGCTCTACCAATTGAGCTAAACCGGCAAAAAAAATGGTGGCTCGAGACGGAATCGAACCGCCGACACGAGGATTTTCAGTCCTCTGCTCTACCGACTGAGCTATCGAGCCAAAATGGCGGACCCGACCGGGGTCGAACCGGCGATCTCCTGCGTGACAGGCAGGCATGTTAACCACTACACCACGAGTCCATTTTGGTTGCGGGGACAGGATTTGAACCTGCGACCTTTGGGTTATGAGCCCAACGAGCTACCAGACTGCTCCACCCCGCGATAATATTAAGCTTACGGACGATATGTCCGAGTTAATGACTGCCTCTTCCTCTACAAGCAAATTCTTGAATGTAGAAAAAGTTAAGTATTAATGGTGGAGGATGACGGGTTCGAACCGCCGACCCCCTGCTTGTAAGGCAGGTGCTCTCCCAGCTGAGCTAATCCTCCGAATAAGTTATATGTATAAAAAATGGTTTTTTTCGTTATTACGAAAAAAATTGGTGACCCGTACGGGATTCGAACCCGTGTTACCGCCGTGAAAGGGCGGTGTCTTAACCGCTTGACCAACGGGCCATACGTTGAAAAGTTATGGCGGAGAGCAAGGGATTTGAACCCTTGATACGGCGGTAACCGTATACACGATTTCCAATCGTGCTCCTTCGGCCACTCGGACAGCTCTCCAAAATATGGCTCCACAGGTAGGACTCGAACCTACGACCGATCGGTTAACAGCCGATAGCTCTACCACTGAGCTACTGTGGAATAATATAAGCCTGGCAACGTCCTACTCTTACAGGGGGAAGCCCCCAACTACCATCGGCGCTGAAGAGCTTAACTTCCGTGTTCGGTATGGGAACGGGTGTGACCTCTTCGCTATCGCCACCAGACATATTTTGAGGTATATTCCCTCAAAACTAGATAACTTCTTCATCCAAACTTTCACTGATGCGGTCGTTTCAATCCCTCCTACGAACACCAAAAACGTGTTCTCGTCAGGATCTCCAACGCTTGTCGGATATAAACGGTTCATACCGCTTTTGTTAATAAGGATAAGCCCTCGACCGATTAGTATCTGTCAGCTCCACGTGTCACCACGCTTCCACACCAGACCTATCAACCTCATCATCTCTAAGGGGTCTTACTCACTTGACGTGATGGGAAATCTCATCTTGAGGGGGGCTTCATGCTTAGATGCTTTCAGCACTTATCCCGTCCACACGTAGCTACCCAGCTATGCCCCTGGCGGAACAACTGGTACACCAGCGGTGTGTCCATCCCGGTCCTCTCGTACTAAGGACAGCTCCTCTCAAATTTCCTGCGCCCGCGACGGATAGGGACCGAACTGTCTCACGACGTTCTGAACCCAGCTCGCGTACCGCTTTAATGGGCGAACAGCCCAACCCTTGGGACCTACTTCAGCCCCAGGATGCGATGAGCCGACATCGAGGTGCCAAACCTCCCCGTCGATGTGGACTCTTGGGGGAGATAAGCCTGTTATCCCCAGGGTAGCTTTTATCCGTTGAGCGATGGCCCTTCCATGCGGAACCACCGGATCACTAAGCCCGACTTTCGTCCCTGCTCGACTTGTAGGTCTCGCAGTCAAGCTCCCTTGTGCCTTTACACTCTGCGAATGATTTCCAACCATTCTGAGGGAACCTTTGGGCGCCTCCGTTACAATTTAGGAGGCGACCGCCCCAGTCAAACTGCCCACCTGACACTGTCTCCGAACCGGATCACGGTTCCAGGTTAGAATTTCAATACAGTCAGGGTAGTATCCCACCGACGCCTCCATCGAAGCTGGCGCTCCGACTTCCCAGGCTCCTACCTATCCTGTACAAACTGTACCAAAATCCAATATCAAGCTGCAGTAAAGCTCCATGGGGTCTTTCCGTCCTGTCGCGGGTAACCTGCATCTTCACAGGTACTATAATTTCACCGGGTCTCTCGTTGAGACAGTATCCAAGTCGTTACACCTTTCGTGCGGGTCGGAACTTACCCGACAAGGAATTTCGCTACCTTAGGACCGTTATAGTTACGGCCGCCGTTTACTGGGGCTTCAATTCAGAGCTTCTCCCGTAAGGGATAACCCCTCCTCTTAACCTTCCAGCACCGGGCAGGTGTCAGCCCCTATACTTCGCCTTGCGGCTTCGCAGAGACCTGTGTTTTTGCTAAACAGTCGCTTGGATCTATTCACTGCGGCTCTCTCGGGCGTTAACCCTATCAGAGCACCCCTTCTCCCGAAGTTACGGGGTCATTTTGCCGAGTTCCTTAACGAGAGTTCTCCCGATCATCTTAGGATTCTCTCCTCGCCTACCTGTGTCGGTTTGCGGTACGGGCACCTCTTTCCTCACTAGAGGCTTTTCTTGGCAGTGTAGGATCAGGGACTTCGGTACTGTAATTTCCCTCGCCGTCACAGCTCAGCCTTCACGATTGCGGGATTTGCCTCACAATCAGCCTAACTGCTTAGACGCGCATTTCCAATCGCGCGCTCTCCCTACCTTCCTGCGTCCCCCCGTCGTTCAAACGGAAAGGAGGTGGTACAGGAATTTCAACCTGTTGGCCATCGCCTACGCCTTTCGGCCTCGGCTTAGGTCCCGACTAACCCTGAGCGGACGAGCCTTCCTCAGGAAACCTTAGGCTTTCGATGGACAAGATTCTCACTTGTCTTTCGCTACTCATACCGGCATTCTCACTTCAAAGCGCTCCACCAGTCCTTCCGGTCTGACTTCACCGCACACT
>NZ_LMVC01000002.1:1797384-1800667 GCF_001510655.1 Fictibacillus sp. FJAT-27399
TACCCTTACGGTACAATCCATAGCTTCGGTGATACGTTTAGCCCCGGTACATTTTCGGCGCAGAGTCACTCGACCAGTGAGCTATTACGCACTCTTTAAATGGTGGCTGCTTCTAAGCCAACATCCTGGTTGTCTGGGCAACTCCACATCCTTTCCCACTTAACGTATACTTTGGGACCTTAGCTGATGGTCTGGGCTGTTTCCCTCTTGACTACGGATCTTATCACTCGCAGTCTGACTCCCGCGGATAAGTCTCTGGCATTCGGAGTTTGACTGAATTCGGTAACCCTGTGGGGGCCCCTAGTCCAATCAGTGCTCTACCTCCAGGACTCTAGCCGCGAGGCTAGCCCTAAAGCTATTTCGGGGAGAACCAGCTATCTCCGTGTTCGATTGGCATTTCACCCCTACCCACACCTCATCCCCGCACTTTTCAACGTGCGTGGGTTCGGGCCTCCATTCAGTGTTACCTGAACTTCACCCTGGACATGGGTAGATCACACGGTTTCGGGTCTACGACAACGTACTATGGCGCCCTATTCAGACTCGCTTTCGCTGCGGCTCCGCCTTATCAGCTTAACCTTGCACGTTATCGTAACTCGCCGGTTCATTCTACAAAAGGCACGCTGTCACCCGTTAATGGGCTCCAACTACTTGTAGGCACACGGTTTCAGGATCTCTTTCACTCCCCTTCCGGGGTGCTTTTCACCTTTCCCTCACGGTACTGGTTCACTATCGGTCACTAGGGAGTATTTAGCCTTGGGAGATGGTCCTCCCGGATTCCGACGGGGTTTCACGTGTCCCGCCGTACTCAGGATCCACTCAGGAGGGAACGAAGTTTCAACTACAGGGCTGTTACCTTCTTTGGCTGGCCTTTCCAGACCGCTTCATCTACCCCGTTCCTTTGTAACTCCATGTTGAGTGTCCTACAACCCCAGAGGGCAAGCCCTCTGGTTTGGGCTGATTCCGTTTCGCTCGCCGCTACTCAGGAAATCGCATTTGCTTTCTCTTCCTCCGGGTACTTAGATGTTTCAGTTCCCCGGGTCTGCCTTCTCATATCCTATGTATTCAGATATGGATACCATCCCATTACGGATGGTGGGTTCCCCCATTCGGAAATCCCCGGATCAATGCTTACTTACAGCTCCCCGAGGCATATCGGTGTTCGTCCCGTCCTTCTTCGGCTCCTAGTGCCAAGGCATCCACCGTGCGCCCTTTCTAGCTTAACCTTTAACCGAATCAGCTTTTCAGCTGAATCGTTTCACATGATCGTTAGATCATGGGTCTTGCATAATCAGCGCACAACTAATGAATTAGTTGGCTTTGTTTGGATGTTTCGTTATCTAGTTTTCAAGGAACATATCGGCGTTGCCTTCAAGAGACAACTTTCATATTATACCGACTAAAAAAGAAAATATCAACTATATTTTCTAGTGGTGGAGCCTAGCGGGATCGAACCGCTGACCTCCTGCGTGCAAGGCAGGCGCTCTCCCAGCTGAGCTAAGGCCCCATCTTGTCTGTATGAAAATGTTATGGTGGGCCTAAATGGACTCGAACCATCGACCTCACGCTTATCAGGCGTGCGCTCTAACCAGCTGAGCTATAGGCCCATGCACCATATTATAGATGAGAGATGTTCTTTCAAAACCAAACAAAAGCTCAGGTAAGTTCATGAGGCAACGAAGTGCACTCATGTCTCCATAGAAAGGAGGTGATCCAGCCGCACCTTCCGATACGGCTACCTTGTTACGACTTCACCCCAATCATCTGTCCCACCTTCGGCGGCTGGCTCCTAAAAGGTTACCCCACCGACTTCGGGTGTTACAAACTCTCGTGGTGTGACGGGCGGTGTGTACAAGGCCCGGGAACGTATTCACCGCGGCATGCTGATCCGCGATTACTAGCAATTCCGGCTTCATGTAGGCGAGTTGCAGCCTACAATCCGAACTGAGAGTGGCTTTTTGGGATTGGCTCGGCCTCGCGGCTTTGCAACCCTTTGTACCACCCATTGTAGCACGTGTGTAGCCCAGGTCATAAGGGGCATGATGATTTGACGTCATCCCCACCTTCCTCCGGTTTGTCACCGGCAGTCACCTTAGAGTGCCCAACTGAATGCTGGCAACTAAGGTCAAGGGTTGCGCTCGTTGCGGGACTTAACCCAACATCTCACGACACGAGCTGACGACAACCATGCACCACCTGTCACTCTGTCCCCCGAAGGGGAAAGTCCTATCTCTAGGATGGTCAGAGGATGTCAAGACCTGGTAAGGTTCTTCGCGTTGCTTCGAATTAAACCACATGCTCCACTGCTTGTGCGGGCCCCCGTCAATTCCTTTGAGTTTCAACCTTGCGGTCGTACTCCCCAGGCGGAGTGCTTAATGTGTTAACGTCAGCACTGAGGGTGGAACCCCCCAACACCTAGCACTCATCGTTTACGGCGTGGACTACCAGGGTATCTAATCCTGTTTGCTCCCCACGCTTTCGCGCCTCAGCGTCAGTTACAGGCCAAAAAGCCGCCTTCGCCACTGGTGTTCCTCCACATCTCTACGCATTTCACCGCTACACGTGGAATTCCACTTTTCTCTCCTGCACTCAAGTTCCCCAGTTTCCAATGACCCTCCACGGTTGAGCCGTGGGCTTTCACATCAGACTTAAAGAACCGCCTGCGCGCGCTTTACGCCCAATAATTCCGGATAACGCTTGCCACCTACGTATTACCGCGGCTGCTGGCACGTAGTTAGCCGTGGCTTTCTGGTCAGGTACCGTCAAGGTACCGGCAGTTACTCCGGTACTTGTTCTTCTCTGACAACAGAGCTTTACGACCCGAAGGCCTTCATCGCTCACGCGGCGTTGCTCGGTCAGACTTTCGTCCATTGCCGAAGATTCCCTACTGCTGCCTCCCGTAGGAGTCTGGGCCGTGTCTCAGTCCCAGTGTGGCCGATCACCCTCTCAGGTCGGCTACGCATCGTCGCCTTGGTGAGCCGTTACCTCACCAACTAGCTAATGCGCCGCGGGCCCATCTGTAAGCGTCAGCACAAGGCCGACTTTCAAAAAAGAAACAGGCGTTTCTCTTTATCATCCGGTATTAGCTTCGGTTTCCCGAAGTTATCCCCGTCTTACAGGCAGGTTACCCACGTGTTACTCACCCGTCCGCCGCTAACCTCAGAGAGCAAGCTCTCTTTGGTCCGCTCGACTTGCATGTATTAGGCACGCCGCCAGCGTTCATCCTGAGCCAGGATCAAACTCTCCAATAAAGTGTTTGATATAGCTCTTAAAGTTTAAAAAT
>NZ_LMVC01000003.1:0-169814 GCF_001510655.1 Fictibacillus sp. FJAT-27399
GAGGGCTAGCCCTCCAACCACTCTCCCCCAAAATTAAATAAAACGGACAAACGAGAGCCTCTACTTATAATTGGCATACACAGACTATTTGACACAACCGATTTACCCGCCGAAATGAGAATTTTACCCGCCAGAATTGCACATTTACCCGCCAAAACTGGATTACGTAAACTAGCGACCCATCACCCCACGCTCAAACAACAAACAAAAAAAAAGAAGCATTATTGATGAACATATGGTATTTTTAGGGAAAAAGAAAAGAGGGGGAATGGATGATGGCCAACCTGCTGTTCAGTCTGCTGATTGGTGTAATCTTCTTTTTAGCTGGACTTTTCATGAAAGTGAAGCCTCCGGCCAAAATCAATCCACTGTACGGCTATCGCACGTTTCGTTCCATGAAGAATGAGAAGCTCTGGAACGAAGCCAATACGTATTGTGCCGGCCTTATGATGAAATATGGTGTGGCGATGGCAGTGTTCGGCGTGGTCTTCAGTCTATTGATAAAAAACGAGCTGGCAGGGGTGTTTGCCACGATGGGAGTGATGCTGCTGTTCATCGTCCTGCTTTTCGTAAAAGTGGAGAAGCGGCTGAAGGAAATCGGCCAGTAAAAATGCCGCCAAGTTTCCAAGACGGCTATAACGGGAAATAAGGGAGTCATACATATTCATACATAAAGGGAGCTGGAATAGATGATCAATGTGGCACTATTAAGCAAATGGCATGTTCATGCGAAGGATTACGCGAAGGAAGCAAGCGAGAACAAGGACATCAACATCAGCGTCGTTTGGGATGAAAACAGCGAACGGGGCGAACAGTGGGCTCAAGAGCTTGGCGTCCCGTTTGAAGCCGATCTTGAAAACGTGTTCTCCGACAGCTCCATCCAGGGGGTCATTGTGACGACGCCAACGACCGCTCATACCGAGATCATCACCGCTGCTACAAGGCATGGCAAGCACATTTTTACGGAAAAAGTGCTGGCTCCAACAGTGAAAGAGTGCGATGAAATCTTTTCAGCGGTGGAGGAGGCAGGCGTTCAGCTGATGGTTTCCTTGCCGAGGCTAACAGAACGATTCTACCTTTACGCGCAAAAAATATTGGACGAGGGCTGTCTTGGGAATCTGACGTCCATCCGATGCCGAGTAGCCCATCATGGTGCTGTCCCGACAGAAGAAAGCCAGCATGGCTGGCTGCCTGGGCAATTTTTTAACAAAGAAGAGGCAGGCGGCGGGGCACTCATCGATCTCGGGGCGCATCCGATCTATCTTTCCAACCGCTTAGGCGGAAAAGTAAAAGCAGTGACGGCACGTCTGCAGCAGACCAACCGCCATGACGTAGATGACAATGCAGTTGTCATCGTTGAGTTTGAATCAGGCGCGCTCGGAACCATTGAGACCGGATTCCTTTCCTACGGATGCCCGGATCAGCTCGAGCTTTACGGAACCGAAGGCACACTGCTGATCGAGAACCGCGAACCGAGAGAGCTGATCAGCGACCGTGTGGAAAAAGAAGGCGTCATCATGTCCGATCAGCTGCCAAAAGCATTGCCTTCAGCGATGGAGCAATGGGTGGCCGCGATTACGAACAATACGGCTCCTGCCATAACCAAAGAGGACATTCGTAATTTGACGCTAGTGAACGAAGCGGCTGCACTCTCTCATAAAGAGGGCAGGAGAGTCGAGCTTACTGAGATTGAAAAAAATTATTCTGCGATAACCAGGTAAAGTGCTGTTTTGGGGGATTGCGAGGATAGAGTGACAAAGGCCGACCGCTAGTTTACCATAATTCCGGTTTGGCCAGTAAATTTCTCATTCTCGCCAGTAAACCTCTCACTTGCTTCCTCAACCCTCAATAAACAACCAAATGAACGAAAGCCCGGCCCGCTTTTTCGCAGTGGGACGGGCTTTTTCTTACAAAAACTCCCCTAATCCATATAGCAGAACGAAAATAAATACCCAAACGGAGTCGACGAAGTGCCAGTAGATCCCAAACGAAGCAAAGCGGCCTCGGTTCGCTTCGGTATCACCTTTTGTCTTCACATGCTTCAGCAGGAGACCCATCCACAAGACTCCAAACAGGACGTGGCAGCCGTGCAGTCCGACCAGCAGATAATAGGAGGACACGAATGGACTTCGAGACAGCGTGTTTCCGTCACTCACATTCTGCAGAAACTCCAACACTTCTAAACTAAGGAACCCGAGAGCGAGCGCGGCAGTAATGGCTGTAAACATCAGCGCTTTGCCGCTTTCTCTCATCCGCAGTGTTACATCGGCAAAGTACCAGGTCAGGCTGCTGGACACAAGCAGGACAGTGGGAAGGATGATTTTTTTAAAATGAAAGAACTCGTTAGGACCTGGCCCGTTACCCTGGTGATGCAGCATGACAAAATAGGTTGCAAACAAACAGCCGAAGATAACGGCTTCCGCACAAATGAAAAGAAACATCGCTGTCTTTCTTTGGGAATGATGTTCAACAACACTTTCGGCCGTATCCTGCACCGTCGTCTCCATACCCATTTAACTTTCCTCCTTTCTGATGGCTTTCTCCAGCTGTTTGCTTGTATACAGCTTGATGTTCCGCTCAAAAGAAATCGACCGCCAGCCCATCAGCAAGAGAATTCCCACCGCTCCAATGACTGCAATCCACAGAACTTTAAAAATAAGCCCGAATGAAAGGGTGAAAAAACCGCCGCTGAGAAGGACAGGCAAGATGGTCGGTTTCTCTACAAAGATTTGGCTCTCTTCTTTCGCAGAAGGAATCAGCGTTCCGTCTCCCCGTTCTTTTTCATGCCAGAAGGCTTCAAGATCCCGGACGAGCGGGGCACGCGGCCAGCGCATGTGGGAGGAAGGCGAGGAGACCGCCCACTCCAGCGTCCGGCCGTTCCATGGATCAGCCACACCACTTTTCTCTTTCTTTCGGTAGCTTAAGAAGAGATTCCAGGCAAACAGCAGCACGCTGATGCCCATTAAGTAGGCGCCCATCGTACTGATGAAATTGAGCTCAAACAAGCCGTCTTCGGGCAGGTAGGTGAAGGTTCTCCGCGGCATGCCCTTCAAGCCCGAAATGTGCATCGGAAAGAAGGTGACATGAAAGCCGATAATAAAGGTCCATGCCTGCCATTTGCCGATCTTTTCGTCCAAAATATAGCCGAACATTTTGGGCCACCAATAATAGAATCCTGAAAATGCCCCGAAAATGGTGCCTGCGATCATGACGTAATGAAGGTGGGCGACGACAAAATAGGAATCATGATATTGGTAATCGGCAGGAACGACGGCCTGCATGACCCCGGTTACACCACCGATTACAAAGGACGGTATGAAGGCGAGAGAAAACAGCATGGCCGTCGAAAAGCGGATCGAGCCTCCCCTTAGGGTGAACAGCCAGTTAAAGATTTTAATCCCCGTTGGAACGGCGATCAGCATGGAGGTGATCCCAAATACGACATTGGCGAGCGGTCCAAGCCCTACCGTAAACATGTGGTGAATCCAGACCATAAAGCTTAAAAAGCCGATGACGAGCATGGATAAGACCATGGAGGAATAGCCGAAGATTCGTTTGGATGAAAAAGTGGCGATCACCTCTGAAAAAATACCGAATGCCGGCAGAATGACAATATAGACCTCCGGGTGGCCGAACGCCCAGAATAAGTGCTGCCAAAGAACAGGACTTCCGTTTCCTCCGTCATAAGCTTGAGTTCCGAACTGATTATCAAAGATAAGGATGATCAGGGCGGCGCTTAATGCCGGAAAAGCCAAAAGAATGAGAATCGAGGTAATCAGAGCGGACCACGTGAACAGAGGAATCTTCATGAAGCCCATGCCGGGTGCCCTGTTCTTCAAGATCGTGACGATGAAATTGATGGCCGTCATGATCGTTCCAATTCCCGAGACCTGCAGGCCCATTGCATAAAAGGCTGTTCCGTTTCCGGCGATATCCTTATCGACGGCAAGGGGGACATACGAAGTCCAGCCGGCGGAAGGGGCACCGCCCAAAACAAAGCTTAAATTAATGAGAACACCGCCTATTACGAACAGCCACATGCTTAGGGAATTAAAGAAAGGGAACGCCATATCCCGTGTTCCGATCTGCAGTGGAACAGCGATGTTCATCAATCCGATCAGGAAAGGCATGGCGACAAAAAAGATCATGAGCGTACCATGGGTCGTCATGACTTGATTGTACTTTTCGCCATGAAAGACCCAGAAATGGAAGTCCGGAAAAGCGAGCTGGGTTCGCATGAGCATGGCATCAAGGCCGGCGCGCAGGAAAAATAGAAAACCAAAAGCGATATACAGAATCCCGATTTTACGATGATTGGTCGTCCGAATCAACATCCAGAGGGCTTTCCATTTTTTCGCGACGGTAAGAAAAACAAGTGCTGCGATCATCATGACGATGATTGAAAGGTCTGCCGCAATAATATCAGAAGCGAGTTTGATGTGTGTGTTGAAAAACGGTATCGACATGTTGGACCCCCTTCGTTACTGGATGACTCATTTTTTGAGTGTCTGCAGGTAGTGGGAAAGCGCTGTGTAGTCGTGTTCGCTGAGCCCTTCAGGTTTCGGCATATGTGAGCCTGGTTTTACTTTTTCAGGATCCTTCAGCCACTGTTTGAGATTTGGCGGAGTATTTTTTAACACTCCTGCCACATGATCCCGGTCACCAAAGTCGGCCAAGTTGGGGCCTTTTTTGTCAGCACGGATTAATCCGCTTGTTGCATGGCAGCTTAAACAGTTCTTACCAAAGAGCTTTCTGCCTTCAGTCTCGTCAGCACTGAGCTTTTGGCCGCTGCTTTGGTCTTTTTTCATGTGATCCAGCCATTTTTCATAATCTTGTTTGCTGTCCACTTTAACGGTAAACCGCATGTAAGAATGGCCGGTCCCGCAAAATTCTGCACACTTCCCTTGATAGGTGCCGATTTTCTCTGGTGTGATGGCGAGTTTGTTTGTCCGTCCGGGAATGAGGTCCTGCTTGCCGCCAAGCTGCGGCACCCAGAACGAATGGATGACATCCTTGGAATGAAGTTCGAGGACCACGCGTTGATCCTTTGGAAGGTGAAGCTCCTGAGAGGTCACGACACCTTTTTCTGGATATTCAAATTTCCACCAGAACTCACTCGCTGTAACCTTTATTTTCATAGCTTTGGAATTGTCCATCTGAGCTTCTCCAAACACACTCTTCACCATTGGAACGGCAAGTATGAAGAGGAGGATGAATGGAAGCACGGTCCACGTGATCTCCAGTTTTTTATTGCGGTTTTCCTGGCGGGGTAAGGGTTGATGGCCTGGCCTTGCTCTGTACTTATAGACAAACCAGATGAAGAGAACGACAACGACAAAAATGACGATCATCATAATATAAATGCTCAGCTTAATTAAGGAGAGTTGTTCGTTTCCCTGGCTACCTTTCGGATTCAGCACATCGATCGAGGAACAGCCGGATATAAAAAGAAGGCAGCAACTGCTGAACAAATACAAGATTTTTTTCATAGGAACTCCTTTCAGCTGAATGGAGGCGGGATCTTAAAGCAGGAAGAGTGGCAGGCAGCTGCCTGTATGTAAACGGACTTTTATGTGTTTAATCCCCTCTTTGCCCAGAATAAAACGTTGAACTCTTACATTGACGTTAATCATCATAATTTTTACGTTTAAATAGTTTATCGCGTTCGTTAATGAGGGAAATGAAACAAGGATAGGAACAGACTAACCAATCCGGGAAGAGTGAGGTGAACCCATGAATGATTTGCAGCAGTTATGTGCAGTTACTTGTTTATTAAGGAGGCTGCACTCCCTATTCGTGGCTTATCATTTCCGTGTATCTTTTTTGCTGGATAATTCATAAAGTTAGCTATTTACTTTTTATAATTTCGTGATAAAAGTTTTACCTTTTTAATAACTAATGGCCATTTTGTAAAGAACCTTCATTGACAAGTTGATTGGAGTGCAAGGTGTGAGACTCCTCGAAAATGAATTTCACATTTTCTTCGTGCGATATAACGCTGCCGAAGCCTTCCTTGTCCTGCGGGAGCAGCGGGACAGGTGAGACCCGCAGGCGCAAGCGCCGAGGGGTTCAGCGCACGCCCCGCGAAAGTAGGCGTATATGCCGGTAAAAGCGAGCATCCTGAAACGGAAATCAACCACTCCAAAGAACAGTAATGGTTACTAAAACAGCCTAACAAAAAAAGGAGGAGCTTCATGAAAAAAGAGGTTTCAGTCATTGTAAACGGAGATCAGTACCAGGCAGATCAAGGACAGACGGTTCTTCAGCTCCTGCTTGATAAGAACATTGAAATTCCTCACGTCTGCTACCATGAAAGCCTGGGAAGCATTGAAACGTGCGATACGTGTGCCGTACTTGTAAACGGCGAGGTAAAAAGAGGCTGCGGGACGTTTTTGGAGGAAGGGATGGACATCAGGACGAGCACTCCTGAGGTGAAAGAAGCACAGTTCAATGCAATGGATAATATTCTGGAGAACCATGAACTGTATTGTACGGTCTGTGACAATAATAATGGAGATTGCACCCTTCATAACACGGTCAAAGATATGGGCCTCGAGCATCAGATTAAGGAGTTTAAGCCGAAGGAATATGACATAGACCACGGACAGTTTTACCGGTATGACCCGGATCAGTGTATCCTGTGCGGTAGATGTGTGGAGGTGTGCCAGACGGTTGAGGTCAATGAAACCCTTTCGATCGACTGGGATCTCATGCAGCCGAGGGTTATTTGGGATGACAATGTACCGATTGAGGAATCCTCCTGTGTCAGCTGCGGACAATGTGTCACGGTCTGTCCGTGCAACGCCTTAATGGAGAACAGCATGCAGGGGCAAGCGGGTTTTCTGACGGATATCCGTCCTGATTATCTGCGTTCCATGATCGAAGTGACAAAGGAGGCGGAGACTGGTTTTGGCCCGCTGTTCGCCGTTTCAGACTCTGAAGCGAAGATGAGGGAAGACCGGATCGAAAAAACGAAGACCGTTTGTACTTACTGCGGAGTAGGCTGCAGCTTTGAGGTGTGGACAAAAGACCGGGAGATTCTGAAAATCGAACCGGTAGAGGAAGCTCCGGCCAACGGCATCTCCTCTTGCATCAAAGGGAAATTCGGCTGGGGCCATATCAACAGTGCGGCCCGCCTGACCCGGCCGCTCGTCCGTGACGGAGAATATTTTAAAGAAGTCGAATGGGACGAAGCGATCAGTCTGATCACGGAGAAGTTTAAAGAGATCAAAGAAAAACACGGACCGGATGCGCTGGCTTTCATTGCTTCTTCCAAAGCGACGAACGAGGAATCCTACCTGATCCAAAAGCTGGCCCGACAGGTCATCGGCACGAATAACATTGACAATTGCTCACGCTACTGCCAGTCTCCTGCTACGATGGGGCTGCAGCGGACCGTCGGCTATGGAGGCGACGCCGGTTCCATGGAAGAACTGGAGAACGCGGAGCTTGTCATCATTGTTGGTTCCAATACAGCAGAAGCCCATCCTGTTCTCGCTTCAAAAATCAAACGTGCCCATAAGCTGTTTGGCCAGAAGCTGATCGTAGCCGATCTTCGCAAGCATGAGATGGCGGAGCGGGCCGATCTTTACATTCATCCGAATCCTGGGACAGACCTCGTATGGCTTTCCGCGGTCACGAAATACATCATCGACCAGGGATGGCATGATAAAGAATTTTTATCTGGAAAGGTGAACGGTTATGCAGAATATTTAGAAAGCCTGCAGCTTTTTACCCTTGGAATGGCGGAAGAAATCACCGGGATCTCTAAGGAGGTTCTGATCCAAACGGCAGAAGCAATCGCCGATTCAGATAAAACATGCATCTGCTGGGCGATGGGCGTGACCCAGCACCAAATCGGTTCTGATACATCGACCGCCATCTCCAATCTTTTGCTCGTGACGGGCAACTATGGCCGTCCGGGAACCGGAGCCTATCCGCTGCGCGGCCACAACAATGTGCAGGGTGCGAGTGATTTTGGAAGCATGCCTGACACACTCCCGGGTTATCAGAAGGTAACGGATGATGAAGTGATTGCGAAGTTTGAAAAAGCATGGGGCGTCGACCTGCCGAGAGAAAAAGGAATGGACAACCATGAGATGGTGCAGGGCATACATGACGGCAAGCTCAAAGCCCTGTACGTGACCGGCGAGGATATGGGTGTCGTTGATTCCAATATCAACTATGTGACCAATGCTTTTGAGAAGCTGGACTTTTTCGTCGTACAGGAAATGTTTTTAACGAATACCGCACAGTACGCGGATGTTGTTCTGCCAGCCTCTCCAAGCCTTGAAAAAGAAGGGACGTTTACGAATACAGAACGAAGGATTCAGCGCTTGTACCCGGCGTTAAGCCCGCTTGGCGAATCCAAGCCGGACTGGGAAATCTATTGTGAGATAGCAAAAGAAATGGGCTTTGACTGGAACTATTCTTCTCCTGCCGACATCATGGCGGAAGCAGCAAGCCTCGTGCCTATGTTTGCAGGTGTAAGCTACGAACGCCTCGAAGGATTCAAGAGCCTGCAATGGCCGGTCAGTGAGGATGGATCGGATACACCGCTTCTTTATACGGAAGGTTTTCATTTTGATGACGGAAAGGCGAGACTGCATCCTTTGGAATTCGTCCACCATTATCGTACGACGGAAGAACATAACTTTCATATTAATAACGGCCGGATCCTCGAGCATTTTCATGAAGGCAACATGACGTACCATACAGAAGGCATCCGCAAGAAAGTGCCGAACTCATGGATCGCTGTATCCGAAGAAGCCGCTGAAAAATACGGAATGGAAGAAGGCTCGACCATTCGGATGGAAAACCCTTCAGGTGAAACGGTAGCCCGGGTGCATGTTTCCCCTGAAGTGTTCGGAAACGAGATGTACCTGCCGCTTAATGACAACGGCAAGAGCGCCATCAACTATTTAACGAACAACGATACGGATAAAGATACGAACACCCCGGCTTACAAAGAGATTCCGGCAAAAGTGGAAGTGCTGGAGAAGAAGGGCGATTCGCCGCTGCCTCTGTTCAATTACAGACGCGGGCACCGCAATCCCCAGCCGGGCGTGAACGTCCAGAAGAAGTGGGATCGAAAAGACTATATTTACCCTGGAAGCAAGGAGGTTAGACAAGATGGCTGAGCGGATCAAGGACATTAAACGCATGGAGATACCCAAGGAAAAAATACGAGAAGACAATCTGAACGAACTGCTGGATGCCTTGTCTGACAATAAGGAGGCGATGCTGGAGACGATCCGATTCTCCTCTTTGCTGCATGAGACCGGCAACATGTCCATGCTGAACGCGATGATCTCCCAACAGCAGCACATCATGGGGAACATTGCGTATGAAGCCAATCAAAAACCGAATTCTACCATCCTGCATAATGCCACCCGATTAATAGAATTGCTCGGCATGCTTGACCTTGAAGGCATCGACCATCTTACGGCTCGGTACACGAGAAAAGAGAAAGAAGAAGGTACAGAGGTGCCGGTTGTCAAAAATGTAGGGTTCTTCGGATTGCTGAAAGCACTGCGTGACCCTGAGATCAACCGCGGGATCTATATCCTTCTTCAGATTCTGCGCGGGCTCGGGCATGGACCGAAGGATAAGGCCCCCTCTAAAAAGTAGATAACAAGCATAATTGAGGCAGCTCTTCCAAGGAGCTGTCCTTTTTATTGAAATTCATACTGTTGCTGAGATGAACCCTCGAGGGCTTGTCATCACCGCTAAGCGGATGGATGGGACAAAGTCCCGTCCGGCGCTCTACTTACATAAGGGCGATTCTATCATTTTTGACAATCTAGTAAAAGCATGGACAAACACCGTTTCCCTTTCTGGCAGTTTTCATAGAATAGTACAACTTCTAAACAAAGGGGGAAAAACGGTGTTTGGTTTTTCTATGATAAAAATGGTTCGCCAGCATGCCAATAAGCTGGACCGGTCAATGCGTTTACAGCTCGTAAATTTATATCGGCCGTTTCAAAAAGTTCCCTGTTTTCTTCATACCATGCTGGAAAATCGATTGAAAAAGAGAAATAAACTGCCGGTGATTATTGAGTTTTATGAAGAGGGTGACGCATGCTCTTTAGGACTGGAACAAGTTCATCAGACGGTTTCAGGCAATCGTAAGTGTGCCGTCCATCATCAGTTCACAAGTATTCCTTTTTGCTCTGCGACATTAACTGCCAATGTGATAGAGGAACTTTTAAATAATTGCACTCATATTAAGAAAATACACCATGACCGCGAAGTTAAAGCTTTGCTGGACAAGGCTTCACCCTCCATTCGGGCGGATGTCCTGAACTCATCCGGAGTCACAGGAAAGGATGTCACGATTGCGGTAGTCGATACTGGGGTCTATCCTCACGCCGATTTGAAAGACCGTATTGCAGCGTTTAAGGATTTAGTAAACCAGAAATCGGAAACCTACGATGATAACGGGCATGGCACACACTGTGCAGGGGATGCAGCAGGAAACGGCTACTTGTCGGATGGAAAATACAAAGGCCCTGCGCCGGAAGCGAACATTGTAGGCGTAAAAGTGCTGAATAAGACGGGCTCTGGTTCTTTGTCCACCGTTATTGCGGGTGTGCAATGGTGCATTGATAATAAAGAGAAGTATGGGATTAAAATTATCTCCATGTCGCTTGGAAGCCAGGCGACTCAGCCGGCTGCTGAAGATCCTGTTGTGAAAATTGTAGAGGAAGCCTGGAAACAAGGGATCGTTGTCTGTATCGCTGCCGGCAACGAAGGACCAGATGAAAAAACGATTTCCAGTCCAGGAATCAGCCCGAAAGTCATTACAGTCGGCGCGATGGACGATCAAAATACGATTGAACGCACGGATGATATTCCTGCCGATTTTTCCAGCAGAGGTCCTACGATTGACGGAATAACAAAGCCAGACCTTCTGACCCCGGGCGTCAATATTGTTTCACTGCGTTCGCCGGGTTCTTACTTGGACAAGGTTTCTAAGAGCAGCCGTGTAGCCGAGAATTACTTCTCACTTTCCGGCACTTCCATGGCAACACCGATCTGTGCGGGTGTGGCAGCGCTCGTTCTTCAGCAAAATCCGGAACTGACGCCTGACGAAGTAAAAGAAAAGCTGCTTCATAGCGCTGAAGACTGGGGATTGCCGGGGAATACGCAAGGAAAAGGCTATCTCGATGTCAGCAAGTTAATATAGAAGAAGAAAGAGGGGGTTCCTTGAGGGCCGCCTTTTTTTGGTGGAGGTGGTAGGTTGCTGCGGAAATGTTTGTGTCAAAACTTGTCGGATGGTGTCGCGTATAAACGGATCGATAATAAATGGAGGTTTTCGATAATAAAATGAGATTATCGATAATAAAATTGCTTTTTCGATAATAAAAAGCTAATTTCGATAATAAATCGTCATGGAGCTTTATTTCAGGGGTGAAAACTGGCGCTAACCTCCAGGAATCACAATCGCGTTAAAAGCATTTCAGAAATATCCCTTCGCGTTGGAGCGATGAAGCACTGCAATCCTTTAAAATAAAAAATAGAGTGCGAGCAGCACTCTATTTTTTAGATTGGCGTGTATTTTGGGAAGATTGGATCGTAAAACCGGAAGATTCGCGCGTATTTTAACCCAATCGGCGCGTATTCCTGAAAAAAACTCACGAAGGCTTTCTAGATCCACTACGTTATCTCCCTGTTTCGCATGCTTTTTACGAATGCTAATCAAAAAAAGAGCGCTTAATTGAAGCAAAACGCTTCAAAAAAGCCCTCTTCGGCACTTCGTTTCCCCAAAAACCACTCTACTCAAACAAAATCAGCAGCGCAGCGACCACCGGCGTGGCAACCATCGCAGTCTTCAGCACGGGTTTCGGAGCAAACTTCGTCAGTTTGGCGCCAAGGTAAGCACCAGCCATCGTACCGGCCAGCACCTGAAACAGCAGCATTAAATCAAGATAGCCTTCCATAATGTACCCAAACCCGCCGCCAGCCGCGATCGGCAGAATAACGAGCATCGTTGTTCCGATCGATTGGCGGATGGACAGCCCGAACAGCAGCATGAGCCCGATCTGAATGAACGGGGCAGAACCGATGCCGAACGCTCCGGATAAAAGCCCGGTTGTCATACCGAGCAGAAGCGCTTTTACCAGCAAGGTAGGGTAGCCGAGTGTTTCATCGATGACTTCCTCCACTTTGCGCTTCATCATAAAGAAACGCAAAATAAACAAGATTGCTGACAGGAACAGCATGCCAGCTGTCAAATAATGCAGATGTTCACTGGGAATGAGAGAGGACAGCCTGGATCCGAAGAACGCAGCGATGGCTCCAAATCCGCCTGTCCAAACGCCGGCCTTGAGCGATATGTTTCCTTCCCTCAAATGGCTGTAGGCTCCTGACAGGGTTGTAAAGGCCATGGCGGCGAGCGAAGTGCCGAGCGCTGTGTGGATCGGAATATGAAAAAGCACCAATATAGCGATGATAAAACCTGCTCCGCCGACTCCGACAAAACCGCAGATCAGTCCGATGACGAGCATGGTTAACGTAATAAACAAGAGGATCGTTTCCTTTCTTTGGCGGATCTTCCGTCATTCTTGTTATGATTCTTTATTTAACTAAAGCAAATTTTCCCATAAAAATCAATGAAAGGGGACTGAGCGGATCCCCAATGACGAGAATTGTAAATTTTTATAAAAAATATGGTTTGCTAGTTTTGGTAACAGAGTAGGAAATAATTACCATTTTACGGTAACTGAGGCCGTTTACGTAGGCCGATAGAATGTTTTTCTGCTAATTTTAGAAGATTTTACCTATTAATCTGCTGAATGTGTTTAAATAGCGTTATGGGCGAAACAGGCCCTTTTCTTTTTTTGACCATAACCCAAGGAGGCATCGGAATGAGAATGAGAAAGACATCGAGTATGACAGCCTTATTGCTCGTATTTGCGCTGATCGCAGGCATGTTTTCACCAGCGGCAGCACGTGTAGCGAAGGCAGAAGGCGGCTCGTCCCTTGAAAAAGCGGCACCGCTCGAAAAGGATCAAACGGTGGATGGAACGTTCGACCAGCCTGAACAAACACAATGGTACAAGATTACACCGAATCAAGAGGATATTCAAAAAGATTCTCATATGCGAATCTCATTAACTAGTGATGCAAATTTAAACATTTCCGTATATCCAAGCATAGAAAAAGCAGGAAATGATGAAACATTTAGCATGTATCGCGGCTTTACAACGACCGAAACACCTGACAAACCGGTAAAACTGGACGTGCCGTATGCATGGCAGGGACCTTATTACATAAAGATGGAATACCTCGGTGAAGATACCGAAACACCTGAGGATCCGCCGGCTTCTGCTGAGCCGAAAAAAGCAAATTACTCACTCGGATATAAAGGAGTTAAACTTCCGCCATCCGTTGAATCAGCCGGGGAAGAAGAATGCCCGGTAGAAATGAGTACCGGCCAGCAGAAATCTGGAAAAGCGCTTTTAACACAGCTTCGCCAGCTGCGTGACGGCTTGCTGTCAAAGACAGAGGAAGGCAGATCTCTTTCCTCCCTCTATTACAATACCGCACCATTCCTCGTAGTAAAGATGGTGTTCAGCAAGGATCTTCGCCAAGATGTGTACAACAATCTAGTAGCTCTAAAACCTTTATTTAATGAACTGGCAGAGAACGGTGCACAAAGCACGTATGTCCTCTCCAGCAAAGACCAGAACTCGATTAAGGAACTTTATGATATTGTGCTGAAAGCCTCTCCTGATGCTTATAAGGACGATATCGAAAAAATCGGCAAGCAGGTAGGCGTTTCTTCGCTTGCAGGGGAGAGACTGTCTGATCTTTTAGGAAAAGCAGAACTCGTTCCGCAAAGCACAAAAGAAATGTCCAGCAAGCTTATTGTTAAAATGAAAGACGGCTATACCAGCAAGTCACTAAACAACAAGCTTCAAACCTATGGCATCGAATCAGCTGCAAAATCGGCATTCAAATCCGAAGATAAAATTCTTGGCAGCATGTATGTGGTGAACGTGGATGGAGCAGATGATTCAGGCAAATACAGCGCCACATCAAAAAGTGGAGCAGCGTCAGTAAAAGCAGCAGCGGCAAAGCTTGCAAAGCTGCCGGGCGTAGAATTTGTTGAACCTGTTCAGCATTATCACTCCATGTCCAATGATGTTCAGTACAACGATCAATGGTCACTGAAGAATACAGGAAAAAATGAAGGTGCTGCAGGAGCAGACATCAATTTTGAACCGATGAAAAAGCTCGCAGATCAATCAAACCTGAACAGCACACTGATCGCGGTTGTTGATACCGGGGTAGATTATACCCTCGCTGATTTGAAAGACAAAGTACGTCCTGACCTCGGGAAAAATTTTGTCACATCTGGTGAGGCTCCATTGGATGATATGGGCCACGGTACTCACGTATCCGGCATCATCGCTGCAGCCGCAGACAATGGCTACTCCATGGCAGGAATCAACCCGAACGCACAAATTCTTCCGGTCAAAGTTCTTGACGCTTCTGGCTCCGGGGATACCGAACAGATCGCAAAGGGAATTAAATACGCGGCAGATAAAGGGGCAAAGGTCATCAACCTTAGCCTTGGCGGCGAATACAGCCGTGTGCTTGAATATGCGATGAAATATGCTTCTGACAAAGGTGCGACCATTGTTGCAGCGACTGGAAATGACGGCGATTCCATGGTCGGCTATCCAGGTTCTTCGAAATACGCGATCGGTGTTGGCGCAACAAATGATATGGATGTCGTGGGCGACTATTCTAACTATGGCAAAGGACTTGATCTCGTAGCACCGGGCTCCAACATTCCAAGTCTTGTGCCTAACGGAAACGTCACGTATATGTCAGGAACGTCCATGGCCACACCGCACGTTGCAGCGGTTGCAGGGCTCTTGCTGTCTGAGAACCCGCGCTTAAAAGCAAAAGATATTGAAAGAGTTCTAACACAGAGTGCGGATGACATTGCCTTTGGCGAAGTCGATAAGCCGGATGACCAATATGAAGAAGGTCCAAAACCGGTTCCAGGCTATGATGAAGCATCAGGATGGGGAAGACTGGATGCGTTCAGTGCACTTAGTGCGGTTAAACTCAACGCAAAAGTGAACCCGGTTCTTGATAATCTGAACACCCTTTCCGGTATCGCAGCGAAAGGCTCTAAAGTTACCGTGAAGAACGGCAAGAAAGTGCTTGGAAAAACAACGGTACCCGTGTTAGGAACATTTGCCGTTAAAATTCCGGTTCAAAAAGCAGGCCAAGTGCTCCACGTTGAAATTGCCAACGCTTCAGGATCTGAAAAAACAGCCCTGAAAGCAGTGGTAGGAAAAGCTCCGGCTCCTGATATGCCAAAAGTGGACAAAGTAACGACGAAATCCACCGCAGTAACGGGCAAAGCAGTAGCCAACGGAACGATCAAAGTGAAAGACAAAGCCAAAAAGGTCATCTCTTCTGCAAAAGTAAGCGCAAAAGGAACCTTCAAAGCCAGCATCAAGAAACAAAAGAAAGGCACTGTCCTTTACGTAACCGTGACGGATGCCGCTAAACGCGAAAGCAAAGCTGCGAAGGTGACAGTGAAGTAAGACAGACGAGGTGAAAACCACCCTGTTCCGCCTGGCGGCAGAGCAGGGTGGTTTTTTGTTCGGACGTTTGAGGGTGCCCGTTTGAGGGTGCCAGGCACCGCTTTTTGACATATGTCAAAAGCCGGTGCCTGACACCACAAAAAAGCAAGTCGGCTCAATAGCTTTACGTAAACGTTTAAGATAAGATGAAGACAATAATAACTATAAAAGGGAATGAGGCTCAAAAAAGGAATGGAAACATCAAGTTATAAACAGTCTACCATCGTAGCGCTCCTGCTCGCAGGATCTTTTATCGCTATACTGAACCAAACGCTCATGATCACAGCGATACCGCCGGTTATGAAAGAGATGCACATTACAGCAAACAGTGCCCAATGGCTCACAACCGTGTTCATGCTTGTGAACGGGATCATGATTCCTGTCAGTGCTTTTTTATTGGAACGCTTTTCAACGAGGCAGCTTTTTATCACCGCCATGAGCGTATTTGCTTTTGGTACATTAGTGGCTGGATTTGCCCCTAATTTTGAGACATTGCTGCTTGGGAGGGTCATCCAGTCGAGCGGTGCAGGGGTCATGCTTCCGCTGATGCAAACTGTATTTTTAATGATTTTCCCTGTGCATAAGCGCGGCGCAGCCATGGGATTAATCGGTCTCGTCATATCCTTTGCACCAGCGATCGGTCCCGCATTATCAGGCTGGGTAACCTCTCATTATTCATGGAGAGTTCTGTTTTTTATCATCTTACCGATCGCACTTATTGATATTTTGATCGCCTATTTTGCTTTGAAAAACGTGACAGAAGTGACGAAACCGAAAGTGGATGTTCTCTCCATCGTTTTGTCTTCGGTTGGTTTCGGAGGTCTGCTGTACGGGTTTACGTGCGCGGGCAATTACGGATGGACGGCGAAGAGTACGGTGATCTCCCTCTTGGCGGGTGCGGCAGCACTCGTGCTGTTTATTACAAGGCAGCTGCGCTTGAAACACCCGATGCTTGAGTTCCGTGTCTTCACGAAAGGAATCTTCCCAATCACTGTTTCCATTGGAATGATCACCTTTATGGGATTGATCGGAGCGGAAACAATCATTCCGTTGTTTATGCAGAACATGAGAGGCTTCACAGCGTTTGAAGCAGGTCTGGCCCTGTTGCCTGGTGCCTTGATCACCGGCCTTATGTCACCGATCACAGGCAGGATCTTTGATCGGATCGGAGCGAAATGGCTGGCGCTAACCGGCTTAACCATCATTACGGTATCATCATTCGCCTTTTCCTTTTTAGGACCGGCGACATCGTTCACACATATCACCGTATTGTATGGAGTCCGAATGTTCGGTTTGTCCATGGTCATGATGCCAGTAGCCACCGCAGGTTTAAATCAGCTGCCAAAACGGCTCATTCCTCATGGAGCGGCCATGGATAATACGATGAGGATGATTGCTGCATCTGTTGGTACAGCGATCCTTGTTACGGTGATGACGACGACCGAAGAAACGGCCAAGCATCTCCCTGACATTGCTCATCCGGATATGTATGGCGCGAACATAGCCTTTATGGTCATTTCTGTTCTTTCTCTCATTGGAATTGTACTTACCTTTTTTATTAAAAAAGAAAAAGCCGTTGAGGGAGCAGGAGAATAGAATGAAAGACAGCCGTGTTTACAGTTAAGCGCGGCTGTTTTTTTATGTTTGAAGAAGGAATGGAGCGAATCGATAATAAAAGAGCCGTTTTCGATAATAAATGGGTAGAAATCAATAATTTATGGGCTCGGAACCCATTTCCAGCCGCTCTCAGCAGCCAATTTTCTAATGAATTAGGGTGTTTTCCCCCCTTTAGCAGCTTCATCCTGTCTGTAAAACAAGAAACAGCGAATTTTTCACCACTTTTTTCAAAAACTCATTGTTGCCTGTCCTGAATTGTTTTTCATAGGGCAATTTAACTGCGAGGCCTTTTCATGCTATGATAATTCTTGGATAAAACAGAGCAGTCAGTCAGGAGGGTTACCCATTAGTCTATTAATCAATGAAAATCGAATGCACAGCAGCCAGTTAAACCGCGAGATTGACGTGAAGTGGCTGTTTTCTGATCAGCTTCAGGAAGGGGATGTGCAGCTTCTCTTCGTGCAGGACGGTTATTATTACATGAAACTCGGAGGACTCCAGGAAACGTTTGAAAAGCTGCTGGAGGAAAAGCCTGAACTCGCCAAGAACCTAGTCATGGTAACGGTCAGCCCGGGATCTCCCTCACAGCGCAGAGAGGTGTATCATCCGAACGGCGAGCACTTTGAGGCGTTTACCGAATTCTTTTATAACGAAGTGCTGCCGGACGTGCAGAAAAAGCTGAAGGCCATCAATATGAACGTGGTCAAAATGGGATCACTCGGTGATTCGCTTGCTGGAGTCATCTCACTTTACCTCGCCATGAAAAAGCCGGAGATATGGTCTCACCTCATGCTGCAGTCAGCCGCATTTGATGACGAGATGGCGGAGGATGCACGGCGTCAGATCCAGCAGCCGAACTGGAAGATCTATCAGGTCGTCGGTGAGCGGGAGAATAACTTTAAGTCGCCGGTTACCGGGGAAATCGCCCATATTTATGACGGCAACAAAAGCATGATGAAGGTGTTTGGGGAGAAAGAGCTTTCCCTTGATTATCATGTGGAAGACGAAGAGCACCGCTGGATCTTCTGGAAGGACGATCTGCCAAGGGCGCTGTGCTTCTTCCTGAAAAACTAGAGATGTTTCAAAATTGTTTTGGTGCCAGGCACCGTCTTTTGACATATGTCAAAAAGCGGTGCCTGGCACCAAACATTTACCCCTCGCAAGACTAATGATTCATTTTTTTCCAAATCGTACGTAATAAATTGACTGAATTTACAGACTTCTACTAATATAATCAAAAAGCGAGGGAGGTTTTAGGATTGGGAAAACGTAAAAATTCCGGATCACTTAGGAAGAAGTACCTGGCAAGCAGCATGGCGCTTGCACTTTTGGCATCCGCAGCTCTGCCTTTCACACATGCATCCGCACAGACAAAGCAAGAGGATCTGACAGGTTTTGCAAAGGACAAGTCCGATTGGCAGACAGAGTTTGAAACGAAATTCCAGAACGGTGTAAAGGAAAACTCGATCAAGAAGTACGGCAGAGCGCTAAGCAAACGACCGGCTTTGGTCGGCACGAAGGGCAATGATGCCGGCGTCCAATATGCGCTCAACGAACTGAAGAAAGCAGGCTTAAAGCCGAAGGTCCACACCTACGATGTCTACCTATCCCACCCCAACAGCATCTCCGTCACCCAGACCGCACCGTTTCAGCGAGAACTCAAAGTCACCGAAGATTTAAAGAAAGGCACGCCTTTTAAAAATGAAGTCGTTGAAGGCTATAACGCCTATTCCCCTTCAGGAGATGCAGAAGGTGAGCTTGTATATGCCAACTACGGTACACCTGAAGACTTCAAGGCTTTGGCCATGCAGGGCGTATCGGTCAAAGACAAGATCGTCATCGTCCGCTACGGCAAAAACTTCCGCGGCGTGAAGCCGGATCTTGCCTCCCAATACGGAGCGAAAGGTGTTTTAATCTATTCCGATCCGAAAGATGACGGATATGTCAAAGGGCCGGTATACCCTGAAGGACCGTGGCGCCCGAAAGATGCCATCCAGCGCGGAAGTATCCTCTATATCTACCGTTACCCGGGCGATCCGCTGACTCCCGGGAAAGCATCGGTCGACGGTGTGAAACGAATCCAGGCCAATAAAGCCAATTCACTGCCAAGAATCCCGACAACGCCGATCTCCTACGGCGAGGCACAAGGACTGCTCCAGGCCATGGGCGGCAAAGAGGCGCCAAAAGCATGGCAGGGAGGCCTTCCTTTTAAATATCACCTCGGAAATGAAGCTTCCAAGGTTCGCCTCAACCTTGATATTGAGTATGAAACAAAACCGATTCATGATATTACCGTGACGTTTAAAGGAGCCAAGTATCCGAATGAAAAAATCATCATAGGCGGCCACAGAGACACGTGGACGTATGGTGCAAGTGATAACATTTCCAGCTGGTCCACGATCATGGAGATGGCCCGTTCCCTCGGCAAGCTGTATGAAAACGGCTGGCGCCCGGATCGTACGATTGTCCTTGCAGGCTGGGATGGAGAAGAATACGGACTGCTTGGTTCCACTGAATACGCGGAACAGCACCAGAAAGAACTGACGAAGGATGCTGTCGCTTACATTAACATGGACGGTATCGCCGGACAGTTTTTCGGTGCCGGTGCTGTGCCTTCTCTAAATCCTTTGATCTATGATGTGGCCAAAAAGGTCACAGAACCGCGATCAGGTCTGTCCGTTTATGATGACATGCTCGTCAGAAACGACGGCAAAGAACAAGAGATCGACTTGTTGGGCAGCGGCTCAGACTATACGGCCTTTCTTCAGCACCTCGGTGTGCCTTCTGCTGATGTCGGCTTTGGTGCAGCGGGCGGCCTTTATCACAGTGCCTATGATAACTCAGATTCTGTGGAACGTTTTTTTGACCCAGGCTACAAACACCAGGCTGCAGCTGGACGTTTTACCGGTCTCATGGCCCTGAGGCTGGCCAACGCACAAGTTCTTCCGTTCCAATACTCCGAGTATGCGGAATCTGTGCAAAAACTGCTTGCTGACGTGGAGAAAGACGGAACACTAGGTGTGGATATCAGCGGTTTAAAAGCAAAGGCGAAAGAGTGGGAAGAAGCCTCGAAACAACTGGAAACTTACAGCCAAGGGCTCCTGAACAGCGGAAAAGGGAAGCCGAAGCAATGGAAACAGCTGAACTCCGCATTGATCCAGCAGGAGCGTGACCTGATCAGCAAACAGGGGCTTGCGAGCCGAAGCTGGTTCAAGCATCAGATTTTTGCACCGGGACTCACTACCGGTTACGCCGCTCAGCCATTGCCGGCATTAGTTGAAGCACAGCAGGCGAAGGATCCTGAAGCCTTCAAAAAAGCAGTGAAACAACTGGAAAAATCGCTCACAAAAGCAGCCTGGACAGCAGAGGAAGCAGTCGAATAAAACCTTCAAGCATGGTATTCGGAATGAATATCATGCTTTTTTTGCGTGAACAATAAGGGTTCGAACGGGTTTCTCGAGGACAGCTTGTGTTAGAATTTAAGAAATCAGAATTTTAGAGAGGAGATCATTACGATGACAAAGTACTCAGGCTATATCGGAACCTATACTAAAGGTGAAAGCAAAGGTATCTACTCTTTTACGCTCGATACAGAAGAAGGCAGAATTACAGATATTAAAGCAGCAGCTCAACTAGGGAATCCTACATACTTAACGATCAGTGAAGACAATCAATATCTTTATGCCGTAAAAAAGGACGGAGATATGGGAGGCGTTGCTGCTTACTCGATCACCAATGAATCAAGAGGGCTGACACTGCTGAACAGCCAGCTGACAGAGGGAGCTTCTCCTTGCCATGTCAGTGTGGACCGTGAAAACCGCAACGTGCTGACGGCGAACTATCACAGAGGAACGGTTGAGCGTTTGGCGGTCGAACAAGGAAAAGGCGTGCACCCTGCAACTTCCGTTATCCAGCATGAAGGTTCTGGCCCCGATGAAAGACAGGAAAAGCCGCACACCCACTATGCAGGTTTTACTCCGGATGAAAAATATGCAGCTGTCGTTGATCTTGGAATCGACAAGCTCATCACATATCAGCTCTATAACGGAGAGCTAAAAGAGGTGAGCAGCCTGTCTGTGAAGCCTGGGAGCGGTCCGAGGCATCTCGAGTTCCATCCGAACGGAAAAATCGCCTACCTCATGACGGAGTTCAGCTCGGAAGTCATCGTATTGGCATACAACGAAGAAAATGGAAGCTTTTCGATCCTTCAGTCCATTTCCACCATTCCTGAAGATTTTACGGAAAACAACCAAGGAAGTGCGATTCATGTTTCTTCCGACGGCCGTTTTGTTTACGCAGGTAACCGCGGACACAACAGCATCGCAATCTTCAGCGTGAAGGATGAATCAGGCGAACTGACCTTTGTCGACCGCACGCCGACAGAAGGCGACTGGCCGCGTGATTTCATGCTCGATCCTTCCGGAAAATTCATCGTGGCTTCCAACCAGGAGTCAGGCAACCTCGTCCTGTTCTCAAGAGACGAAAATACAGGCAAACTGACGCTTTTACAATCGGATGCGTTCGTTCCTTATCCGGTTTGCGTGAAGTTTTTGCATGTGAACTAAAGTTAAGTGCCACAGAAGGTGTGTTCCTTCTGTGGTTTTATTTTGCTCTTCTCATATGCTGCGTTTTTTAGCTTTTTTTGAAAGATTTGAAGTGTTTTTGATGAATAAATAAGTAAATAGTTCTACATACGCTTAAAACCGTGGCATTTCGGCTTTTGTGAGGTGTGGGAAGCCTTTTTACTGCATGTTAAGGAGGATTTTCAGCTTATTTATCTTGTCCATCCACTGTCCAAGGCTTTTATTATCGATAAAACGGATATATTATCGATATTCTATTTTTATTATCGAAAACCGGGATTTATTATCGAAAAGGACATTTTTATTATCGATTGGATTCCTTTCGACATGAATTGACCGGTTTCGACGCAATCATTTTCATCTGGCTAAGTACAAGCAACATAAAAAAGCGGCCCAGGCTACTCGTCCTGGACCGCTTTTCTTCATTATTCGGGTTTTTTCCTCGTCTGCAATGCAATATAGAACAGCACCGCAAACAGCAGAGTGATTAAAGCTGAATGAGACAATGTAGCAAAAATGTTCAAGCGGGTAAGAACGACGAGCACGCCGCTGACACCCTGCAAGAGTGTTAAAATAAACGCGGTAAGTGATGCGTAATAAAGATCCGGCCGGTTGCCGCGCAAATGCCTGTAGGAGTAGATCAACAATCCAAGTACAAGACAGAACAGTACGACAGCTGCCATACGGTGAAGGTAGTGAATACCAGGCAGTCCGGAAAGCGGCAGAAAATTGCCGGGATAGCAGCCAGGAAAATCAGTACACGCCAGACTTGCTTTTACGTGGCGCAAGTACGCACCGGAATAGATATCAAGATATGCATAAGCGACCGTAATCCAGGCAAACCACTTAAAACGCTTCGATACGGCACTTTTAACGAGCAAATGGGACCTGTCCTTTTGTACGACAAACACACTCAAGAGAACTACACCTGTAAAGGCTAACAGCGAAAATCCGAAATGCATCGCAAGAACCTCAGCCGATTGCGGCCATAAAACAGCTGCTGCACCAATAATGGATTCTACGATAATAAAACTGATTCCGAGAATGGCAAGACCCTTCACTTCACGGATGCCGCGGTAACGGCGCCATGCCCAAATCGAGAAAATAATAACAACAATCCCTGCAAAACCGGTGATCAGACGATGCGTATATTCGATCATCGTTGCAACGGTATATTCGGGAATAAATTTACCATTACATAATGGCCAGTCACTGCCGCACCCCATGCCGGAGTCTGTGTCAGTCACAAGAGTACCGGCGATCATTAATAAAAACATGATGACACTTGTAAAGACGGCCATTGCTTTAAAGGCTTTATCCATAGAGAAAAGCTCCTTTAGTAATATATACTCACACTTGACATCATGGGGTATACGGAGCCGGTAGTCAACTGAGTTGAAGCAAATGACAAACATTTGTCAAAATAAGGCGCAGATCCATCACACACCTTGGATTTTCACCGTCATTGCACCCATTTTACGGCAGTGATGGTCGTGCCAGCCCCGTCGTGTGAATCGATGATAAATTCATCCATCAGCCGTTTTACCCCGGGCAGCCCCATTCCAAGGCCCCCTGAGGTAGAGTAGCCGTCTTCCAGCACTTTTCGAACCTCTTTGATCCCAGGCCCTTGATCAGAAGCAATGATTTTAATGCCGGATTTCTGCTGTTTAAAAAGGGACTCAAACGTTATTTTGCCCTTTCCTGCGTATAAATAAATATTTCTGGCAAGTTCTGAGACAGCTGTAGTAATCCGAATCTGGTTGATCGTTGAGAATTTTAGCTTTTTGGAGAGTCGTTTCCCATGCTGTCTTGCATCCACGATATCCTGTTCTGAGTGAATATTGACAATGATGGTATCAAGCATAGCGCGTTACCCTTTGTTTTCCTGTTAAATTTCCTATGTGGTGATTATGTAGCATGCGTACCATCCCCTTTGCTGCACATCATAAAAAAACGCCAAAAAGAGGGCTGTGACATCCTTCCTTTTGGCTTACATCTAGTTCCATGCCTAGCTTGTTGCTGCCCTTATGAAATTGGTTCTAATATTAATATCGCAGCGCTCCGGTCAAGCTCAAAATCCCAGTCAATAAAATAGTCAGCAATCGTGGTGCCAAGAAGCTTCTCCAGCTGTGGCGTATGTTCACCCAGCAGCCTTCTTTCCAGCCTCCGCTTTGCGATTCGGAGCGTTTCATCGGCCCCCTGAGCGATCATTTCTTTTTCAATATTAACCAAAATTTTGTCGCGGAAAATAATCAGCGTTCTGGCATTCAGCAGGTAGGACGAAATTCCTTCGGGGCTCTTTTCCGCCTCAAAGCTCATCCGGTCGATCTCATCATGCACTTGCCTTTGGTTTGTATATATGAGGTCAGATAATCCAGCTTCGGAGTCCTTACTGACAGCAACAAACATGCCTGTCTGGGTCTCCAGGTTCCAATCATAATAAAATTCCTGAACATCGATCCCAAGCTGCAGTTTAAGGTAATCCGAAATTTCCCCAATGACCTGCTCCATCAGCATATCCCGTATCTTTTGGATAAAAGCTGCCTGGTTGGTGTTAAGCAGTGAACGTTCGGTGGGTGAAAGAAATTTTGTAAAGTACATTGTCACATAGGGTTTGGACAGTGTGACAAAACAGAGCCAGGTCCTCTTCCAAAATGATCTCTAAGAATTCTTCCGATATAACTGCTTAAATCCTTTTCTGCTTTCAATTTATCCATCGAGTTCCACCTGAATTTTTTAGTTTTATGATGACATTTCAGATCATTTTTTCAAACAGGGTACCTCTTTTATTCCTAATATAGTATTCGTTGTTTCCTCCCGATTTACTGCTGTTAACCATCCCGTTCTAACAGGTCCGGCTCGCTAGTTTCATCTAATCGGCTAAGCTGCTCTTCATAAACAATGGTGCTGAAAACAGGATGTCCTCACCGATTTTTTCTGAAAAACCCTTTCTTGCATCTGCTGTAATCTTGAAGCACTCGACGGAGCTCTTTCATAAACAACAAAATCTCGTGTTGGTCAGCAATATCGACAAAACCCCTTTGTTATAACTTGCTCGTCCGATTAGCTCTTTCCGGACGCAAAAAGAGCCGAAAAGAAAAGGACTGCCCTTCACTCTTCGTTCGGCTCATGTTTGACACACATTGTCCAATTCATTACTGCCGCACGTTATTCTTTTGGTTTTAAAATGAACGTAATCACACTGTTATCCAGTTCGAAGTCCCAGTCCACAAAAATATCCAGGATATCTACATTCAATATAGAAACATAGTCATCAAATTGCTGCAAGAGGCCTTTTTCCAGCTGTAGCTTGGATACCCTCAGCGTCTCATCAATTCCAAAAGAGATCAATTGCTTTTCGATGGCAACTAAAACTCCTTCTCGGACAACAATGAGCGTACGGGGACTAAGTTTATAGGAAGTAACCTGTGTTGATGCCTTTTCTGCAAGGCTACTCATCTTGATCACGCGCCCGTGTATCTGCTCTTTGCCTTCATAAGGCTCGCCATCACTAAGATCCGATTGCAATTCCTCCAGGCACACACCGAACGTTAAAATTTGTGGCAATCATTCAACAGGAAGATGAAAAATAATGGAATATTCGGCTATCATAAAGTAGAATAAACTTATGTAGTATTATAAAATACTCCTCTTTAGTAGTTTTAAGAAACACTACTGCGGTGCCTGGCACCGAAATAATCGGAGGGAAAATAATGATTGATCTATTGAAAAAACTAGGAATGACGGAACTCGAGGCTAAATGCTATATCACATTGCACGAAGAACCTGAACTGACAGGCTATGAAGTGGCGAAAAGGGTAGCGGTGTCACGGGCAAATGTGTACTCCGCGCTAAGGTCTCTCGCGGAAAAAGGGGCATGCCGAAGCAAGGAAGGAGATTCGGTTCGATACAATGCCGTGCCGATCGAGGATTTGGTGCGTCTTTTTCAAACAGAATTTGAGCAAACGTCCAAAGTGCTTATCCAAGAATTGAAGACTCCTCCGCAGCCTGCACCCGCCTTTTATAATTGGCAGGGAAACAGGGGACTTGATCTTGCACTCCGCAGAGTGATCGCCAATGCGGAAACATCGATTGTAGCTGAAATCTGGGCAGAGGACCTTTCATGGATGGAAGACGTACTGCTCGACGCAGAAAAACGGGGAGTAACGGTTGTGCTCATATCGATTGGAGAAACAAGCATACCCTTGGAAAATGTGATCGTCCGCCAAAGAGATGATCAATGGCATACAGATGAACGTAAATTCTCTCTTCTATGCGATTCAAAAACAGCTTTTATAGGGAGCTTTGGCGGGACACTCAAACCGTCTTCGGCAGAGACAGATCATCCAGCTGTAATTGAGATGCTGAAAAATGGCTTCTACCATGACCTGATCATGCAGCAGATCGAACAGGACTTCAGCAAGGAATTGGACGAGAAGTACGGTGAAAACTATAAAAAACTATTAAACTATTACATTAACGAATTGGGGTGGAAGGTATAAGGGGTATAGAACAGGGACCTCTAAATTACTTTTATTCTTCATTGCTATTTATGTAAAATAATATTTGTTATTTTCCCATAAATAAAATAGCGAAGGTTGTTTGGTTTAATTTGGAAAAAGTTATTTTCATCAATTACGGCCCTTTTATTTGTGGCCAAAGCATAAGTTAAGAAAAAGACAGATGTTCAGGGAAGAATTATATTAAAATAAGAAAAGTGTTTGTAACCCCGAATCTAAGATGCTTTTAAAAAGGCCATGATTCGGTTTTTTGTGTGTTGGCAGAAAAAACCTAGTGATCTCGAAACATTGGGAATTAAAAGTATAGGTATCGTGTTTGCAGGAAAGCTCGGCGATAGGGGATTGAGGCAACGTACTATTCAGAGGTAAAAAAAGTCTATTAACTACCCTAAACCTTGCTTTATTGTAATCTTCCATAGTCCATGAAGAAGCATTTTAAAAGACAGGCTGTGAACTTTGAATGACTAAGATTAAATGAATAGAAGACTCTGCGGCAATTCAAATTCAGTTAACCTAAATCTTCACTTTTTTCTTAGGTTCAAGTAAATGGGCCAAGGCGACTTTAAGACTTCCAAACGTTAAGATATCCGAGAAATTCAAACCAAGCTTGATACTGGTTTGTGCAATCTCCGGACGAATTCCAGATATGATTGCTTTGATGCCGAGCAAGGATAGCTGCTTGATGACCGTAAAGAGCTCATCGGCTACCGTGGTGTCGAGAGTATAGACACCGGACAGATCAATGATCAAATACTGAAGCTTCAGGCTGCTTGCCTTGTTTAGTGTCTGCTCCTGAATGAAAGTGGCCCGAAATGTATCCAATTCACCGACTAGCGGCAAAATTCCAATGTTCTCAGTAATGGGGATAACGGGAACTCCCATCTGGATCATGTTTCGATGCTCGAATGTTACGGCATCGTCGAATTGGTGATAATGGCTGGTGAAAACTTCAATCACACGGTCAAAAGCACGGTTAAACTGTAAACTCCACGCACCGATGTGAGAGGTGCGGACGTCTTCGGCATAGGAATCGGCAAACTGCTGGATATACCGCCAGGAAATCTCTCGGCAGCGGTTGAAATTCTGAAGAATTTTAATAAGCGGAACGCCAGCACTCTTCCTTTGTTGGGCGAGTTCTTTGGCCCACGGATAAGGATCGTGCCCACTCATCATGCAGTCAGCGAGCATATTGGTGAATTTAATATGCTGTTTTCGAAGCGTACTTTCAATCTCTCTTGAAGCGTTAAGCGAATAAATATAATATTCTTCTGTGGCTCTGCTTTGAAGCCAATCTTCTGCCATGTGATGTGAATGGTCTAGCATAAACGTATAGAGCTGTTTTTCGATCACCACTTATTGAACCTCCCCTTTTTTAAAAAATTTTCCGTGCAGAATGGCATGTTTCCGTTCGTAAGCGCAACAATGGCTGTGATGAAACGGGTAAGCATCTACTGTATCGATTAAGTTGAAATCAGGGAAGTAGTGGTGTTCGTTTGGATTCTTATACTGAAATTATTTTTCTATCCTACTAAATTCTTTGCTTAAGAAACAAAATCCTCTTTACCTAACCCAAATATTAATGCGGCTAACAATTGGATTGTTTGGTGGAGGGGTTTGGTGGAGAATTGTTTGGTGCCAGGCACCGCATTTTGACATATGTCAAAAGCCGGTGCCTGGCACCAAACCAAAACCGAAAATGGTAAACTAGAAGAAATGTGATGAAAAGAGGAAGGAGGGACCTACCTTGATTAGGATTTTGCTTGTGGATGATCATGCGGTGGTGCGGCAGGGGCTCATGATGCTGCTGAACGCTCATCCGGATTTCGATGTAGCCGGGGAGGCATCGGAAGGTAACGAAGGGATTCAAAAAGCACTGGAGCTCAAGCCGGATGTTGTCATCATGGATTTGAGCATGCCGCATGGCAAGGATGGGCTGTCGGCGACCTCTGAGTTAAAGAAGCAGCTTCCTGACTGTGCCATCCTGATTTTAACGATGCACAACGATGAGGAATATTTATTTCAGGCGATTCAGGCAGGTGCTTCAGGATGTATTTTGAAAAGTGCACCGCACGAAGAACTCATGGCAGCCATCCAGAGTGTCTATCATGGAAATGCTTATTTGAATCCGGCGGCTATCAAACGCCTTATGGAAGAATATTTAAATCATGTGAAACAGGGAACAACGGATACCTACAGGTTGCTGTCAGACCGTGAAAAGGAAGTATTGACCTTGATCGCCAAAGGCTATTCTAATAAAGAAATCGGTGAACAGCTGGTTATCAGTGTGAAGACGGTGGAGACCCATAAAGGCCATCTAATGGAGAAACTTAAATTGAAAACCAGGCCAGAACTGGTTGAATATGCTCTAAAAAAAGGACTCCTAGGGTATAAATAGCTCTTTTGAAAAGAGGGGATGAAAGTGGACCAAAAGGATAAAGGGAGGAAAGGACAGATAATCATTGATTCCTCCGGTGCGGTTAAGTCAATGAATGAAGCGGCTCGAGATAGATTTGGATGGCCGAGTTTAGATGAGGTTAAGATTGAAGAACTGGTTCCTGTCTTGAACATCGAGAAGCTGGAAGAGGAGAAATTGGTCCCCTGCTTTGGGAAAGAAAAGAGCTGCCGTGAATTTCCTCTTTTTATAAGAAAGAGTTCATTTGAGCTGGATGGTGCGACGTATTCTTTGCTGCTCCTTCAAGATATTGAGATTGAGGCAGAGGATGCTGCTGGCACTTATGCCCGCGAAAAGGAATTGGCCGACTTTAAATTTGCACTGGACGAGTCAGCGATCGTGGCGATTACCAACCGCAGGGGGATCATCACCTACGTGAATGATAAGTTTTGCAGCGTGTCCCAGTATCCGAGGGAGGAGCTGGTGGGCCGGGATCACCGTCTGATCAACTCGGGCTATCATCCTAAGGCGTTCATGCAGAACCTTTGGTCAACCATTTCAAGCGGCAAGGTATGGCGTGGTGAAGTGAAAAACCGGGCAAAGGATGGATCCTATTACTGGGTGGACACGACCATCGTCCCATTTCTTGATGAAAGCGGAAGACCTTATCAGTACTTGGCCATCCGTTCTGAGATTACTGATAAAAAGCGGGTGGAGAAGGAGCTTCAGCATATGATGACCCGCTTGCTGGACGTACAGGAGGAAGAACGGAAGCGTCTGTCGCGGAATTTGCATGACGGCATCGGGCAAAATTTGTACAGTCACTTGATTACGATCAACCGGATGCGTTCGGAAAAGGAGCATCCACTGCTGGAGCAAATGCAGCAGGAGGCATCAGAACTGATTGAAGAAGTGCGCGATATTTCCTGGGAATTGCGCCCGTCCGTTCTGGACGATCTTGGACTTGTTCCTGCCATTCGTTCATTTTTGTCTCGTTTCGGTGAAAACTATGGGATTGACGTGAAGTTTGATTGCTCGCTTTTCGGAAGGCTGGGCATTGAAAAAGAAACGACCATTTACCGGGTTATTCAGGAGGCGCTAACGAATGTGCGGAAATACGCAGGTGTAACTGAAGCGGCGGTATCGATTCAGGGCACGGATACGGATGGGAGTGTCCATGTGAATGTGAGCGATAATGGCCGAGGGTTCGATGCTGAACATGATGAACCTGGTGTCGGTTTGTTCAGCATGGAAGAAAGAGCACGGGCTGTAGGCGGGACGCTGGAAGTTCATTCAGAGGTGGGAAAGGGAACAACGGTGTCGCTGGAACTGTCTGTATAGGAGTTTACATAATGGTGCCACTCTACTTGATGGTGCCAGGCACCGCGTTTTGACATGTGTGTAAAAGGGGTGCCTGGCACCATAATCAAAACAACGAATAACTAAATCCCGCAACTGCGAGTCAATCGCAGATGCGGGATTTTTATTTTTATATAGGAAACAGCCAATTGGTCTATGAACCGTAATCGGGCTTTACTCTAGAATAAGAACAGTCCCTACGCCTGGGATTCTAGTAGAGGGCTTTAAGTTTATTGTTATATTAAAATTAATTTTCTTTTCGCATGAGGAATATATTGGGAAGAAATTCAAGGGTTGGGGGGCTTCGTATGGTAAGAAGGATCCTATCAGAAGATGAAATGCTGAACGTGATCAGGAACGGGCTGGAACCTGCTGCAGCCCCAAAGAAAATAATAGTGGCCGGGGCTGGAATAGCAGGGCTGGTAGCAGGGACGCTGCTCCTGGATGCTGGCCATGATGTACGTATCCTGGAGGCGTCTCAGCGGGTCGGAGGACGAATTTACTCCGTCCGATCACCATTTTCAGAAGGGCACCATTTTGAGGCAGGGGCTATGAGGATACCTGAAAATCACAAGCTGGTGTTTGAGTACCTTCATAAGTTCAAACTGCCGTATAACCGATTTGTTAACGCCCTGCCGGATGATTTATTTTATATTAATGGAAAAAAAGTCCGTTCTGGTATTTATGATAAGAATCCCGATCTGCTTGGCTTCCCGGTTGCTGCGCATGAGAAAGGAAAAACGGCAGAAAACCTTTTAAGATATGCCATTCAGCCGCTCGTGGATTATGTGAACGAGGATTCTGAACGGCATTGGCCCCTCATCATCAAACGCTTCGGAAACTATTCGGTAGATGGTTTCCTGAAACATAACCCCTTCGGCAGGTCTTTATCTTCAGGTGCGGTGGATAAAATCAAGGTGCTTCTGTCACTGGAAGGATTTCCTGAGCTTTCTTTTCTGGAAACGTTCCGTGATATTCTGCTCATCTTTATTAAACCAGAGCTAAAATGGTATGAGGTTACAGGAGGAAATGACCAACTGCCGAGAGCTTTTGTGCCTAGGCTTGGTGAACGGCTGCAGATGGGTAAAAGATTGACCGGGATCATACAGAGCCCCAAAAATGTTATGCTTTATACCGAAAATCCGTCCAGCAGAGAAAGAGAAACTTTTGAAGCAGACCGTGCCATCATCACCCTGCCTTTTTCAGTTCTGAACTTTGTGCGGATCGAACCTGAGCAATCGCTGTCCTATTATAAAAGAAGAGCGATCCGTGAGCTTCATTATGTGCCTTCCACAAAAGTGGGACTGCAATTTAAAAGGCGATTTTGGGAAGATGAGGGTTTGCGGGGAGGAAAAGCAGTATCTGACCAGGCATCACGGTTTACGTATTACCCGAGCCACTATCCAAACGGCAGCCAGGCTGGAGTGGTGCTTGGAAGCTATACGTGGGAGGATGATTCCAACCTTTGGAGCTGTCTGCCGAACAAGACAAGAGTTCAGGAAACCTTGCGGTGCTTCTCCCTTTTTCACGGATCTCAAGTGTTTCGGGAGTTTTTAACCGGTGCATCCTATTCCTGGACGAATAACCAGTATGCCGGCGGGGCGTTTACGATGTTCAAGCCATATCAGGAAAAAGAGTTCGGGGAGGCGATATCCTCACCAGAAGGGAGACTCCATTTTGCAGGAGAGCATGCGACTAAGACCCACGGCTGGATTCAAGGCTCCATTGAATCCGCTATACGTGCGGCTCACGAGGTGCACCAGGAGTTAACATAATGGTGTCAGGCACCGCGTTTTGACATATGTCAAAAGCCGGTGCCTGGCACCACTTTTTTCACGAAAAAACTTCTAAATCGGACGGAACTTTCATATCCTCTGTACCATGTCCATCTTTTTAAAGGTGTAGTGGGACTGCCTTTCATTTGCATTTATTTTTATGATATGTATAATCTTTGTATAATTGCTGAATGACTTGATGGCCGTAAAGAAAGGGGGCTAATATGACAGCTGCTGATATTCTAAAGAAGCTCGCCAACCGCTTTTTTACGCTGAGAGTATATGATTTGTCTGCCCAAATGGCCTATTACTTTTTGATGTCTGTGTTTCCGTTTTTATTGGTGATTTATTCTTTATTGTCCTACATGCCCATACAAGAAGAAAACATCTTGGAACTAGCAAAACCATACGCTCCTGAAAATACGTATCACTTGATCGAGAAGACCCTGACGTACACCGTTACGAACCAGCAGGGAAATCTGTTGTCATTCAGTTTGATTTTCACCTTATGGCTCTCTTCCATGGGCTTTCAATGTATCAAACGTGTATTGAATGATGCCTATGGTGTGGAGGTCAAGGAAAGCTTTTTAAAACAAATTCTAGAAGGAATCATACTTACGATCGGCTTTATGATCGCAATCTTGTTCTCCGTTTTCGTTCCGATCATTGAACAGCTGATGAAGCATTATTTAAACGATGTTTTTTCATTAGATGGCTATCATAAATTATGGATTTTCATGCAATGGGGATTAGGCAGTCTCTTCTTATTTCTATTCTTCATCGGACTCTATTATTTTGCACCGAACGTGAAGCTGAACGTGACGAAAGTGATTCCGGGCGCCTTTTTTTCCATGATCGGCTGGCAGCTCGTTTCCATGGGATTTGCCGCTTATGTCAGGGGAAACAACTATTCGGCGCTCTATGGCCAACTCGGCGGAATTGTCGTTCTGATGCTTTGGTTTTACTTGTCCGCCATGATCATCATCATTGGCGCCTTATTGAATACCATCGTCTATCCCATCAATGGACACAGAAAGGACTAAAGAATATGAAAGCACAAGGTTATTTGCTTTTTGGTTTGCTGTTCGCTGTGTTGATCGCCGTTTTTGCGGTAGTCAACGGCAATAATGTAGAATTTAATTATATTTTTGGAAGTGTCAAATGGCCGCTTGTTCTCATTATTTTAGGCTCTGCTGCCATTGGGGGACTGGCTGTTGGACTTCTTGGATTCATTAAGATCATTCAATTAAAAAATGCCGTAAAACGCCTGGAGAGGGAACGTCCAGTGAAAGTGGAAACTGCAGAGGTGCAGCATCATTCACCTGTAGATACTGACGTAGACACATCCGGATCCCGTTTGCAGGAATAAAAAAGAGAGCTTTTCTGCTGATCCCAGAAAGGCTCTTTTTCCTTTGCAAAAAACTATTGGGTGCGGATTCCTTCAAAATAGCCGCTGTGGACCGTAGCCAGAACAGTAGACTGAAACAAGGCTTGTACAGTCTCTCCTTGCTGAAGAAAGACCTGGGTGGTGCATCCTGAAATTTGAACGCACTGGTTTCCTTGGATTGTAACTGAGCCTAATTCAGCAATAAATCCTTGAGATGACCGGTTTTTAAATTAAAATAACTGACCGTTCCCGCCGCCAGGCTGAGAACCGCGTAATTTGACTTGAGCACAAAACGTATAGAAACCTGTGCGTGTTGCTGTGAATTCAGAAGCAAATACGTTAAATTCGTTGTTTCGGTCAAAAATTACGTCATTAAACGTGACGACATCGATAAAATTCGCCATGAATGGCTGCGGCGTTGTCTTTAAAGCTTGAAAATATGTGAATCCTGGAGGTCCAGGGTTCAATGGGATAATAGGGCCTGGTATGTTGCAGTTGATCCCAGGTTTGTTCTGGCTAGAACTGCTAGAACTAGAGCTTGAGCTGCTGCTCTCATTTTTTTTACTCATAAATTTCTCCTCCATACATTTTGAAACTAAACACATGGTGTGCGTGTTTCTAGCAGTATATGAGGACAGGCATAATCTACTTGGGACAATCCCTAGTGAGAAGATAAACTCTAATGCAAATTTGAAGGGCTAAAAATAAAGCTGGTTAGCAGTTAGATTATGGGTAGAATGTGAATCATTTCCTGCAACCAAGATCGTTGTGCTTTTCCCGGGAAATATGTCGAAATTATAGACATAAGCATCCTGCAGAGACGCCTCATGACACTACAAGCGTGCAGGGTTCGTAAAGTCTAATGAAAAACCTATAAAGAAATTGCAGCTCCCAAAACCGCCGTTTTTGCTGCAGCCTTGCAGTGTGTTCATTTTTAACTCTAGTTTGTAAAGCTGTTTTTTCTTAAACAAAGTGTTAAAGGGGAAGGGAGCAAATTAAATCACTTATTCGTTAGTATTACAAGGTGTTATTAAGTTGTGTTTAATAATGTTGAGGTATGATAAAATTTCATCTGTGCGGTGCCAGGCACCGCGGTCCAAAGCTTCAAAAATAGTTTTTATGAACAAAACAGTTATGATATAGATTAAAAAATGGTAAACTATTATAATGTGGTAATAGAAAAATTAATTGTTATAGATAAGGTGGTTTCATGGATAATTTATTGGTTAATCTCTTGGAAATCCTCCTCATTAATATTGTATTGAGCGGAGATAATGCGGTCGTCATCGCGCTTGCCTGCCGGAACCTGGAGGAGCGGCACAGGAACAAAGCGATTTTCTTAGGAACGTTCGGGGCGGTATTTCTAAGGGTAGTTTTAACATTTGCTGCAGTATACTTACTGAAAATTCCTTTCTTGAATTTTGTTGGCGGACTGCTGCTTTTATGGATCGCCATCAGTCTTTTGAAGGGAGAAGAAGATGAAGACATCGAGGCGAATTCCAGCCTTTCTGGAGCCATTAAAACGATTATTATCGCCGACTTGGTTATGAGTCTGGATAACATTGTAGCCGTGGCGGGAGCAGCGAACGGGAACATTGTACTCATCATTCTTGGTTTGATCATCAGTATTCCGTTAATCATTTGGGGAAGCCAGCTGCTTATGAAGATCATGGCGAAATTCCCAATTATCATCATCATTGGTGCTGCACTTTTAGGCTACACAGCTGGCGAAATGATGTTAAAGGACAAGGCTGTCGGACATTACTTAGAGGGAGTTCATTTTAACCTTCATCTCGTCTTGCCGATTGCACTCGCTATTCTTGTTGTAGCGGTAGGCAAGTTCAGTGGCAGGCGCGCGAATAGCTAAAAATAACACAAATAGTGCCGAGTAAAATAAAGGGCTCTTTCTCATTGAGAAAGGGCCCTTTATTTTATATTGGCTTCCGCTTTTGAACTATATCAAAGAGCGGTGCCTGGCACTGCCATACTACCAAGGACTGACACCACATGACATGATTAAATTTTTGTCAAAATAAGAGAAGCGAGCAATCCGATGGAAGCAATCAAACCGACGAGGGATCCTCCTTCTTCAAAAGCTTCGGGCAGCATGGTTGAGCCGACCATAGTTATGATACCGCCTGCCGCAAAGGAGGCAATGATGGCCATCAGATCTTCAGAAGCATCTTCAAGAAAAATATAGCCAGCCCACGAACAGAAGGCAGAAATCACCAGGACCGTAATCCAGAGGATGAGGATCTTCTGTTTACTTATATTGCTTTTAAGCATACCGGATGTACTCGAGAGCCCCTCAGGTATATTACTGATAAAGATAGCGATGACGAGCAGCCAGCTGACACTGTTATTTTCAATGAGACTGGCCCCGATAATAATGGATTCGGGTATGGCGTCCATCACAGTTCCGATAAAGATCGCAAGGCCGGAGCCGCTGGGTGCTCCATCCTGGCCGGCAGACCGTTTCCTTTTTTGTGCCCCTTTCCGGGAAACAATGAGATCCAGCACGGTAAACACAACCGCACCAGTTACAAATCCCATCGATGTTGGAAACAAACCTCCAGAATGAACGGATTCTCCCAGCAGTTCATATGTGGCTGCGCCGATCAACACACCCGTCCCAAACGCCATGATGAAGCCGATGATTTTCTTTTTGATGGGGAATGCCATAGCTGCTATAGCACCCAGTAAAACAGCAGAGCCGGAAATGCCTCCCCACATGGCTGCACTCCACATACAACAACCTCCCTTAAACGGTGCCTGACACCGCAATTACACAAGTATGTAACGCCGGTGCCTGGCACCGACTATGTGGTACCGGTTAACAACTCATTCAATCTCTTCCCCGCCGCACCCTTGCATAAACCGCCACGATCAGACCGCCCGCCATGCCGAAGATGATATCGAGCATCGTGTCTTTGTTTCCGCCCATCTGCATCGTGTGGGTGAAGAACTGATCGCCCACGAACTCATAGGTCTCCCAAAATACCGTGGCGATAACAGGAAGAGAGAAGACGAAGAGGAAGATCAGCCAGGGGGAAACATCATTCCTTACACGTGCTGGCACAATCATTTTATATAATGAAATAGCGGCGAACCCGACAAAGACTCCCTTATAGAGATGAAGCGTCGAATCCCACCATTTGAAATGCAGATAAAAACTCGCAATAGAGCCCAAATACGTAGTACAAAAAAGAAACAGATAATATCCAATAATAAGGGCGGTATTAAAAGGAACCGGTTTTAACCGCAGCAGCAAAAGCGGCAGCGCACTAACCGCGACACCACCTAAAGCGACCTGCCAGCGAGACGAATCTCCCTTGATGAGGTAAACGATGAACAGGACAAGCATGAAGATCATAAAGAGTATGCTTAACACCCAGATAGTTTTTCGCCTCACAACCTCACCCCCTCATCTCTAGAATCCTTACCATTATGGCCAAAGAGAAGGGCGGCGAACCATTCGATTCTGTCATCCAAAGTCAAAGTATCATCCGCCCAGTCTTTTCATATACTGCCTAAGAAACATTACGCTCACTCATCATTTGGAGGAGGCAGAACATGAAGTTTACCGTGCAATACATCCCTCTGAGCAGCATCAAACCCGGCATCTCCATAAAAATAACGGAGCATTTAAAGAAGCTCCGTACCATCATGTGGGACTGCATGCATGTGCTCGTGGTCCAAAAATGTAAAAAAGACGGCCATTATGTAGTGGTTAGCGGACAGGACCGGCTGGATTATCTGAAAAAACATACGAAAAACAAATACGCTCCGTGCATTGTCGATGAACCATCCAGCCTCAAAACGTGGCTCACACGTTTCAGCGGCCGTCAGCCGATCGATGATTTTCCAATGCATCCGAAAAGCTGGTCCATCGTCCGATCTTTTTTAATGAAGGAACCTCGCTTTAAAAAACTGTCGCGGCCCCAGCAGATCAAAGTTTTGCTGCTTGCTGTCAAGTACAAGAAAACCGTCATCGCATCCATGCAAAACAGAGTCAGCCAAATCCTAAACAAGTAGAGCGGCGAATTGATTAAATTTCGTCGTTTTTTTTTGTGGACTATAATATCAAAAAATAGGGAATGAAAAAGCTAGTTATTGTTTCTATATTTTTACATAATAAAAAGTCATCCAGCATACGATGGAACGATAAGGCATGTCCATACCAAACCTTAAGGGAGGAAAAATCCGGCATGAAAAAGGGCTTTCTAAAAATCGTAGTGATTCTATTGCTGGCCATCGGGCTCGTCACTTCTCTTTTTCCGTCCCAAATTGCGCAAGCCTCACCTGCAAAAATCGCCTATGTGGATGTTACATCAGGCAAGCTAAACGTCAGAAGCGGACCAGGAACACAGTATAAAGTAATCGGGTCCCATAAAGACAACACCAGGCTGACCATCTATTCCCAAACGAAAAGCGGATGGTCCAAGATCAAATACAACAAGAAAAACGGCTATGTTGCGACAAAATACTTGAGGTTCTACCACACGATGTCCCGTACAGAAGCAAAATCGATTACAGACAAAGCCATCAGCCTGCAGAACAAGATAGCAAGCAACAAAGCGTATACGAAAAAGCAGGTTCATCAGATACTGTCACCCACCCACACGTCAGCCTACATCGACAAACTCATAAAATATGACATGGCGTCCTACAAAAAAGATAAAAAAGGCAACAAACTCTATGAGTGGCTCGCGACAGACTTTCCAGCGTACAGAATCTGGGGATTTGACTGGAGCGGGAAAGAGGCGCCTAAAAAGCCTTCCGTTACGTATTATTCGAAGAACGGCAAGTGGTATTTGAAAGTCTATCAATATCACAAAGATGATATGTACACCTACCACCAAACTCTCTATCTCTCAAAATCCAGTTCCAAAGCCGCTTGGAAAATTTACAATTATAAGTGGTAAAAGAAACCGCGAGCATCAGTGCTTGCGGCTTTTTTCATTATTAGTTATTCTTGTTGGAGTGTAATTAATTGGTAAACAAGTTAATTAAGTACAGGGAGGGATACGTATCATGATCGTTAGCAAAAAAGAATTTCATGTTAAGGGGTTAGATTACAAGATCAGGTCTGCAATGGATAAGGATGCAAAAGAACTCTCTGATTTAAGAGTGCAGATTGATGGAGAGACCGAAAATTTAGACAGAGAAAAAGGAGAGGCGTTCATCGATGCCTCAGGTTTTGAACAAATCATTCAAACAGATCGTGAAAATAAAACGAACTTATTTTTAGTTGCGGCAGTTGATGATCGAATCGTCGGGTTTTCAAGGTGCGAGGGAAATCCGTTAACTCGTTTCTCCCATAAAGTCGAATTTGGAATATGCATTTTAAAAGAGTTTTGGGGATATGGTATTGGAAAAAATCTTTTAAAAGAATCGATAGCCTGGGCGGACTCCAATGAAATTAAAAAAATCACATTGAATGTATTAGAAACAAATGAGAACGCTGTTCATCTTTATGAAAGACTTGGCTTTGAAATAGAAGGGGTATTAAAAAATGACAAGATCCTTTCTGATGGTAAATACTATAACACCATTATGATGGGAAGATTTAATGGCTGATTTCGTACAACCAAGCGTTGTACGGTTTCTTTTATCTTATTCCGTTTCCTTTCACCCTTTTTCACAGCGACTTTGTAAAAATCGTAAACATTTTCGTTTTTAGGATTAAACAAAGGATAGAAGAGGAAAGTAGCCCATAAAGAAGGAGGCCGACCCATGACAGAGAATTTCCCATTGCCCATCGGATCAGTGATCACCCTGGAAAACACCGACCGGCCGGTGATGATCTACGGAAGGCTTCAATCCGCCGGAGAAGGTGAAGTGCTTTTTGATTACATCGGTTGTTTTTACCCTGGCGGACATATCGACGGCAACAACACCATCTATTTTCAGCACCATAAAATCAACTCCCTCCTTCATAAAGGCTATGTTTCAGAGGAAGAAGAGGAGCTGCACAGAAAGCTGGCGGAAAAGAAAAGTGAGTTTCCTGAATAAATGAAGCTTGCAGTCCCGAATCAAAAGGGCTGCAGGCTTTTTTTATGTTGCGGGGTGTCGTGTATATACCGTTCGATAATAAAAGTGGACTTTTCGATAATATATCGGCGTTTTCATTAATAAAATCAGAATTTCGATAATAAACTCCTGTTTTCGATAATAAAAAGATCTGGCAGAGCATTCTGCCTAAGTTTTTTGTGGAAATCAACGCAACCGAAAAGCAATAGGGTCTTTTATGAATGATTTTGAGTAAATTTTACCTCAGTGGTTAATCTTGCGGCGAAAGCGAGCACTGAATCGGCTCTTTTTACATGCGAAGTCTTCGCCCTAGATATTTTATTTTCAAATTTATAGGGTTTTTGTTCAAAAATACCGATTTATGTTCAAGGAAGGCTTCGGCAGCGTTATATCGCACGAAGAAAATGTGAAATTCATTTTCGAGGAGTCTCGCACCTTGCACTCCAATCAACTTGTCAATGAAGCCTATTTACAAAAAGATTCCCAAAGCAACATCTTTTAGAAAAGAGCCTTAGGGAAAGACCTATTCCGAAATACCTGGATCACGATACAGTTTCTCAAACAGCTCAACAGGCATGGAAAAGCGAGTCGTTTTTTCGTTTCGCCAGTACGTTGTCAAAACCACTTGATTGCCTTTGCGTTCAGCTTCAAATAAGGCATTTTCTCCTTTATCCCGGACTTCAATGTAGCTGGTTCCGTTTCGTTTTTCTTTTTGTTTGTAGTCATAGTTTAAATGCATGAGAGGCTCCCCATTTGTAAAATATTTCTATATAAATGGTTTAGCATAAAAAAGCAGCGACCCTCGTGCAAGGATCACTGCTGTCATCTTAAAGTTCAAGCTGTTCTTTTAACGTGGTTTGAATTTTGGTTTTCTCGTCTTCCGGCACGATGAGGTAGTAAATGCCGCCGATTCGCTGGCCTTGGCCTTTAATCTCGATGTTTTCTACATTTTTACGTGCGCCTTTATACTTCGATTGAATGTCTTTCATTTCGTCAAACGTCATGTTTGTTTTTACGTTAGTGCCGACTACGTCCAGAATGTCGCCCATTTTTGTAACCGAAGAAATTTGAGCTCCTTCGTTGATGATTGCGCTGATCACCTGGCGCTGGCGTTCGTTACGGCCGAAGTCACCCTGTGGATCCTGTTTTCTCATACGGGTGTAAGCAAGTGCTTCTTTTCCGGACAGCTTCAGCTCGCCTTTAGGGAACGAGTAGCCATCGTAATTAAACGCCAGACGTTCGTTATCTACAGTGACGCCTCCAAGGGCATCCACGATTCCTTTGAAGCTTTCCATGTTTACTTTCAAGAAGTAATCGACTGGTACGTCGAGGAAGTTTTCTACCGTTTTGATCGCCATTTTCGTACCACCGAATGCGTACGCATGGTTAATTTTATCTTCCTTGCCTTTTCCAACGATTTCTGTGCGCGTATCACGCGGGATGCTGGTCATTACCATTTTGTTTGTATTCGGGTTAACGGTGACAAGAATTAGCGTATCGGATCGGCCGCGGTCACCTTGCCGCTCATCAACACCCAAAATCAAAATAGAAAGCGGGTCGCCTTTTGAGGGAGTAAGCTCTTTCTTTCGTTTAGAGGAACCGTCCCACGCAGAACTATCATGCATTTTGTTGGCCGTATTTTTCACCGAGCCATAAACATAGTAGAAACCGCCTGCTCCAATGAGCAAGAGAACTCCAAGTATAATCAGTGTAACTTTTAAGCCCGTGCGCTTTTTCTTGCGCTGCTGTTTTGCTGAACGTCTGTCCATTTCATCAACCTCTTCTTTAAAATTAAAAACGACTGTATATAATTTTTGGAATATAATAGTTTAAAAGTTGCAATATCTTTTATAATATAACAGAAAATGACAGGTTTGTTTAAAAATATTTTAAAATTTACTCATTCCTCATGATTGGTTGGAGCCTAAGGTTGGGCACTTCATTAGGCTGGTTGCCTTCCATTTACAAGATTCCGCAAATGACATGCATTATTTGCCATTTATTTTCAGTATAAACCGAACATACATTCGCATATAATAGGGTGAGGAAGGTGATGAATATGCTTCGGGACCGCGGAAAGATGAAATGGCAAGGGATGTTTATGCCTGAGCATGTGAAGGGTTTAAGGGAGTTTGACTGGGATCATAAAAAGAAGACAAAACCGGAACTGGATGAACAGCAATACGAGCTGATGGAAGAGACGATCTGTGAAGCGATGGCTGAGGATTTGGATCTGTGTATGACCGTTTTTGAAAAAGGGGATTTTCATTTACTGATCGGGAGGGTCCATTATGTAGATTCCTATAAAAAAGAGTTGCGCGTCGTAGATTTCCACCATGAGGTCCATCGGGTGAAGATGTCTGATCTGGTGGATGTGAAAATAAAATAAGGAGGAGTAAATTTGGTGCCAGGCACCGCTCTTTGACATATGTCAAAAGCGGGTGCCTGGCACCAATTTTTTATTTCGTTAATGCATTATAGATGTTGGCTTCTCCAGACCCGAATAGTGGATCTTGTCCCACTTTTCCGAGATCAACAGCTGTCTGGCGCAGCTTGGCCTGAACTTGTGCTGGCGAATATTCAGGATGCTGTGATTTGATGACCGCTGCGATACCGGCTACTTTCGGTGCAGCCATGGAAGTACCGTGAAGAAGGGCATAACCTTTTAAGTTTCCTGTTACATAGGGTGCCAGGTAGGTTGGCCAGGTTGAGAACGCGCGGTACATAAAGTCACGCTTATCAAGATAGTTTCCTTTTGGATCCTGGCGGTATAGGGCATCGTATGTCGGGCCGTTGTCGCCGCCAGGAGCAGCTACATCAATCACGCTTCCGTAGTTGGAATAGAACGCAATTTTATCCTTAGACCACTCATTGGAAGAGGATACCGTAACGACTCCAGGAACCTGTGCAGGTGCTACACGGGAAGGTCCTTTAATATCCAATCCGTACGTTTCCTTCCAGTAAGCTTGCATGTCATGGATGTCGTTCAAGTTGCGGGAGTCATTGCCGGCAGAAACGACTACCGTCACACCTTTTTGCGTAGCGTACTGCATGGCACGGTGATAAGCCACCATGGAAGCGGAATCGCCTTTGTCGCCAAGATTGTTTGCCATCCAGCGCCATCCGCCAAGGCTCATGTTGATGACCTCAACTCCATCGTTCGCTGCAGACACGATCGCATCGGTAATCCAAGATTGCTGTGCACCGCCTGTAGCACCGAAAACCCGGTACGAGCGTACGGTTAAGTTCGGGCCGACGCCGTATACCTTACCGTTACCAGCAATGGAACCGGCTACGTGTGTTCCATGGCCGTTTTCGTCCCGGGCATCTTTCGTGCCAGGCACAAAGGTTTTACTGCCGGCAAGATCGGCATTTGCTTTTAAATCAGGATGATTGAAGTCCATACCAGTGTCAATGATCCCGACGACGGTATTATGGTTTCCTTTGTTGATGTCATAGGATTTAAAATCGTTCGTGATCTTCTTTATATCCCACTGGAGTTCATGGTAGTTTTGGTTCGGATCGTTCCAGTCGGGCTGCGGAATGGATGTAATGGGTTGTCCGTCAGCTGGATTTGGATCGTCTTCCAAATAAACTTCCAATTCTTTGTCCGCGGCTTGAACATTTGAATCTGCATTCACTTTGGCAAGAAAATCAGGGGAGGATGATTTGGCTTCTACAACACCAATTTCCTCAACGACACGTTCCACAGAACCGCCGGCTTGTTCAATTTTTGCAGAAAGGTTGGAAGGGACGTTGTTGCCTTTAAACGTTAGAAGATAATGCACCTGTGAGGCTGATTCCTCAGCGCTGGCAGGCTGGGAAACAAGTCCCGAAAACAGTGAGAATGACAGGGCTGAGCACATTGAAAGTACAGCAAGCTTTTTCTTCAAATTTCTATCCCCTTTTCATCAATATAAGACTGCAGTTAATAATTTATCAAAAAATATCAGAAAATTGTGTCGAAATACTTTGTAATAAAAAATTTTATTTCGACAATACGAAAAGTGGGGTTACAAAATTGGTGCCAGGCACCGCTCTTTGACATATGTCAAAAGCGGGTGCCTGGCACCAAAATAATATTATTTAGCAAATATATGATTGCCGATTCGGGTAACGCTTGGGCGTGAAAAGATCCAGTTGTTCGATGCAAGGTGAGGATTGTAATAGAAAATAGAACCGTGTGTAGGGTCCCAGCCTTTCATGGCATCAATGGCAGCACGATAGGCGGAAGCGTTAGGAGAGATATTATACTGTCCATCATGGACGGCAGTGAAAGCGTTGGTCTGGTAGACGACATTAAACGTATCTTTTGGAAAACGTGAATCTTCAAGGCGGTTTAGGATGACCGCAGCTACGGCGACTTTCCCAAGGTAGGATTCCCCGCGCGCTTCTCCGTTGACTACCCTTGCCATAATTTCGACATCGTTTAACTTACCGAATGTGCGCGGGCCGGCAACTCCGTCAGGAACAATGCCAGTGGCCAGCTGAAAATTAGCGACAGCATACTTTGTGAGAGGTCCATAATAGCCGGTAACAGGACCATGAAAGTAGCCTGCATTCTTCATGCGGCTCTGCAGGGTCTTAACCTCATTGCCTGTACTTCCCTTACCCAGTGTTTGTGCGTACGATAAACTTGGTGTTGCGGCTAGCGTGAATCCCATAACAATCAGAACCAGCATTTTTTTTACCATCTTCATCAAAACACATCACCTCTCGCTATTTTTTGCGCTACCATTTTACAGTAACAAACAAATAGGAAAGTATTATCCATCAATGGGTTTATTTTATAGTAAGCAAGAAGTATGCTTTTTAATAAATTGGTGCCAGGCACCACAAATTACACAAGTGTGTAATTGAGGTGCCTGGCACCGTTTACCGTTTACAGCATGATGCCGCTTTTTAGTTCCTGGACAATGTTTGGCGGCTCGTTTCCGGTAACTGCAGCGACCAGGTTTTTGGCAGCGAGCATGGCCATATCAAACCTCGTCTGGTGAGTCGCTGAACCGATATGAGGCAGGGTCACCACGTTAGGAAGCTTCAACAGCGGATTGCTTGTTGAGACGGGTTCCTGGTCAAATACGTCGAGTCCGGCAGCCAGGATTTCTTTGTTTTGCAGAGCTTGGATCAAGGCGTTTTCATCGACCGTCTGTCCACGTGAAGTGTTGATGAAGATGGCGGAGTTTTTCATGAGTGCAAATTGCTCTTGACCCATAAGGTGCCTCGTCTCCTGAGTAAAAGGAACCATTAACAGTACGAAGTCCGAGGATTGCAGCAATTCCTCCAGCGGAACATAGTCAGCATCCAGAATCTTTTCTGATCCAGGTTTCCTGTGCCGGTTATGATACTGAATGTTCATATTAAAGCCGAATTTGGCGCGCTTTCCAATAGCCTCGCCAATTCTGCCCATGCCGATGATACCCAATGTTTTTCCGTGAACATCGACACCGAAAAGCGGTTCGTCGTCTTGCTCCTCCCACTTGCCGTCCTTCACCAGCTTGTCCAGCTCGGGGATGCGGCGTGCTGTGGAAAGCATTAAGGCCAGAGCCAGATCAGCCACCGTTTCATTGAGAACATCAGGGGTATTCGTACCCATAATGTTCCTTTTTTTCATGGACTCAAGGTCAAAATTGTTATAACCAACGGAAATATTACTGACGACTTTTAGCTTTGGGGCATGATCCAGCAGTTCGTCATTAATTTTTTCCCCGGTAATGAGCAGTCCTTCTGCATCCTCCAACCTTTCTAGCAGTTCACTTCTCGTTATCGGTGCAGAACCTTGCCATTTTTCGTATGTGCAATGCTCTGAAATATACGCTTCTGCCTCAGCAGAGATAGGTCTTGCGAGAAAAACTTTCGGTTTCAATAGTGCTCCTCCTTATCCTTATTCTTGAATCGGATTCTTGACGATAAACCAATAACATAATGCCGCACAGCCTGCGATCAGACCGCCGGAGATAAAAGCAAGAGAGTAGGAACCTGTAGTATCCACGATTATTCCGGCTACAACAGGAGAAAAGGCTCCTCCAAAATAGCCGCCAAAATTCTGGATGGCACCGACTGATGCAACCATGGAAGGCGGTGCGATATCACCCGCGAGCGCCCAGGCGCTTCCCGTCATTGCTGAAATAAAGCATAGAGCAAGCGTCAACAGTGTGAGTGTGATCGCAAGTCCTGTCACGAACGGAACGGCACAAACCACGACGGCCGCAGAGATGGCACAGATACTAATAAGCGCACGCTTTGCTTTGATCGGTGTAGTAACTTCCTTATCCACGAGCTTTTTCGTAAGGTATCCACCAAAAATATTTCCGAAGATCCCGCCAAGCCATGGAATTCCTGCATAAATACCCAGTTCCTTTAAAGAGACATGATGAACATTGGTCAAAAATAGCGGAAGGAAAACAAGGAAGATATTCCAGATCCAAATCGTACAGAAAAAGCCAAGAATCATCCCCCATACACTTCGATACTTAAATAATTCTCCCCATTTAATTTTGGATGTTTGAATGCTATGTTCCGAACCAGCGCCTTCCGATTGTATATATTCCAGCTCCATCTCGGAAAGCTTGCGGCTTTTGTCCGGATTTTTATAAAAGATGAAAAATCCGATGGCAAAAACTATGCCGATGGCCCCCGTGATATAAAAGAGGGCTCTCCAGCCAAAAGTTACCATGAGAAAAACGAGCAATGGCGGTGCTATAGCGGGTCCCCACTTGGAGGATGAGTCCCATATCCCAGTCGCAAGCCCTCTTTCCTTTTTCGGAAACCAATAAGAAGTAATCTTGGCCATGGTCGGAAAACATGGAGCTTCACCGACGCCAAGCAAAACCCGGGCCATGATAAAGGTAGACATTTTATGTACTGCCCCAGTCAGCATGGTAGCGCCGCTCCACCAAATCAATGCGATTGTATAGACCCTTTTCGTTCCGAAACGGTCGATAAGCCAGCCGGAAGGGAGCTGCATCAGCGCATAACTCCAAGAAAAAACGGTTCCCAGCAATCCGATGTCTGTGGCAGTCAGCCCGAGTTCTTTCATCATTTCTGGAGCTGCTATGGAAAGATTCGCCCGGTCTAGATAGTTGATGATACCCCCGATCAACAACCAAACAACAACCGTCCAGCGAAATTTCCGTGCGAAATTCACCGGCTTAGCTTGCTTTGTCTCAAGTCTTGCTTCCATACCCAATCCCTCCTTGTTTTTTATAAAACGCCAAAATGGCAGCGCTTTCAAAAGATAAAAATTAGAGCGTTAAATCTGTCTTTTATGTATAAACAAAGAGGTAAATGATTTATTTGTTTTATAATATAAAACTAAGTTTTGGAATAGGAACAAAAAAATAAACAGATAATTCTATCTATTCTGTCAGTTATCTTATTATGATGATGAGCTCTTGTCAATAGGGATAAAGTTTGGCTGTAAAAGTTTTTCTAACAATGGTGCCAGGCACCGCTTTTTGATAGATGTCAAAAGCCGGTGCCTGGCACCAAAAAAAGCTTTCTACAAATTTCTATATTTTTTTCTTTGACAACTCAAAGGGAGGAGATTATACTGTGTGTAACCGGTTACATAAGCTATAGCCGATTTTTATTTCAACGGTATGTAACCGGTTACACATCATGATGTTATAGTGAATTCTTAACTAACTTTTTAAAATAGCAGTTTATCGGAGTTGTTTGATTATGGCAACCATTAAAGATGTCGCGAAACAGGCAGGTGTTTCAGTTGCGACGGTGTCCAGGGTGATCAACAGCAATGGGTACGTGAATGAAAATACGAAGAAAAAGGTTGATGCAGCGATCCAGCAGCTGAATTACAAGCCAAACGCAGTAGCCCGAAGCCTTTACAAAAAAACATCGAAAACCATCGGGTTAATGGTGCCGGATATAGTTAACCCTTTTTTCCCGGAGCTTGCTAGGGCAGTGGAAGACACGGCACATAAGCTGGGCTATAACGTTGTCTTCTGCAATACCGATGAAAACGCAGAAAAAGAAGAAGACTATCTTGAAATTCTGCTTCAAAAGTATGTTGACGGGCTCATTGTAGCTTCCAATACATTGACGGCCGCGAAAGTGAAGCAGTTGAACATTCCGGTTGTCAGTATTGACCGGAAAATCAATGCAGACATTCCTACTGTCGTTGTAAAAAATAAGAGCGGTGCACAAAAAGCGGCGAGTTTTTTAAAAGAAATAGGCTGTAAACGAATAGCCCACCTTAGCGGCCCAGAGCATATTGATAATGCGATGGAGCGGCGTGCCGGTTATCTCGAAGAAGTGGGAAGTGAACCGTGGTTTGACGCCACCTATATTGAGGATGGCAACTATGAGATGAAGACAGCGATCAAGGCAACACTTGAATTGCTGAACCGCCACCCTGAGATTGACGGCATATTTGCCGGAAACGATGTGATGGCAATTGGCGCGATCAAAGCGGCCCATCAGTTCGGAAAGAAGGTACCGGAGGAGCTGGCGATTATCGGCTTTGACGGCATCGTACTTTCTGAAGCAACAACACCGGAGCTGACCACCGTTGGCCAGCCGATCTACAAAATGGGAACGATTGTTGCAGAAATGCTTGTGAAACTGATCGAGAAAAAACAGGTGGAAAACACCTTCTATGAATTGGATGTTGAACTGATCGAACGAGAATCAACGCGGAAGGTCTAGGATGGTGCCAAATTCCCGTAAAGAGCGGCGGGAACTCGGCACCGCAATTACACACTTGTGTAACGACGGTGCCTGGCACCGAATCAATGACACCGAAACAAACACAATCAAACAAAAAGGAGGGCTGGCGATGGCAGCTAAGATTACGGTAGTGGGAAGCATCAACATGGATCTGGTGACGATTTCGGACAAGGTTCCGAAGATGGGGGAGACGCTCCTCGGGCAGGAGTTTAAAACGATTCCTGGCGGAAAAGGGGCGAACCAGGCGGTGGCTGCCGCAAGACTTGGAGCTGATGTCCGAATGGTGGGCTGTGTAGGTGACGATGTTTTCGGCTCTGAGCTTGTGAATCACCTTAATAAGCAGGGTGTAGACGTAACACATGTAGAGCAGGTCTCCGGATCCACGGGAACAGCCACCATCCTTGTATCAGAAGGTGATAACAGCATCATCGTCGTGCCGGCCGCCAATCATCAAGTGACACCTGAATTTGTCGAGAAGAAGCGTGAGATAATAGCCGGCAGTGATTTTCTCCTTGTGCAGCTTGAAATACCGCTGGAAAGCGTTCAGAAAGCAGTGAGCATCGCCAAGGAAAACGGCGTAAAGGTAGTCCTAAATCCTGCTCCTATTCAGGAGTTGCCTGAAGAACTCCTTCGGGAAGTCGACTACATCACACCGAATGAACACGAGCTCGAATTGCTGCTTCAAGGCCGCAATGAGCAGTTTATCAAGGAAAAGGTCATCGTAACGAAGGGCTCAAATGGTCTTACTTTTTATAAAGATGGAGAAGAAATCAACGTCCGTTCTTACAAGGTGGATGTTAAAGATACGACAGGGGCCGGCGATTCCTTCAACGGCGGGCTTGCCGTTGGATTAAGCCAGGGGCTGTCGCTGAAAGCGGCCTGTAAATTTGGCAACGCGGTTGCGGCCCTCTCGACGACAAAGCTCGGGGCGCAGACAGGAATGCCAACGAAAGAAGAAGTTGAGCAGTTCATCGCGGTTAACGGCTGATCCAACATTTACTTAACCAATAGACAGCATGAGGAAGAGGTGGTGCAGATGAAAAAACAAGGGATATTGAACAGCGAGATTGCTTCGGTTCTCGCACGAATGGGCCACACAGATACGATTGTCATCGCAGACTGCGGCTTACCGATTCCGGACGATGTTAAACGCATTGACATCGCCCTGACGATGGGGACACCAGGCTTTTTGGAAACGCTGCAGGCGGTCGCGGATGACATGCAGGTGGAGGAAGTAACGCTTGCTCAGGAATTGAAGGAGAACGAAGCGTATCTCAGCAAGGTCCTCGAAGCGGTGCCAGGCACCGCGCAAAATATGGTCTCTCATGAAACGTTCAAGGAATTAACGAAGAATGCGAAAGCGGTCATCCGTACGGGTGAAACAACGCCTTATGCCAACATCATTTTACATGCGGGGGTGATTTTCTAATGAGTGACAAGACACTTGTTCATTTAACAGGTATCTATAAATCATTTTCAGATGTTCATGTGCTGAAAAATGTGAGCTTTGACGTGCAGACTGGCGAAGTTCATGCTCTCATGGGAGAAAACGGCGCGGGGAAATCGACACTGATGAAAATCATGGCCGGCATCTATGAACGAGACAAAGGGACAATCACAGTAAAAGGGAAGGACGTACATTTCTCCAATCCGAAAGAGGCAGAGGAGATGGGGATCGGAGTCGTGCACCAGGAGCTGAATATCATTCCTTACCTGACCGTGACGGAAAATCTTTTCCTGGGAAAAGAGCTGACTTACGGCAAGACTGGCATTTTACGGACGTCCGATATGCGAAAACGAACGAAAAAAGCACTGCAGCAGCTCGGGGTGGAAATCAATCCTGATGCGGTTGCCGGCGAGCTTTCGGTCGGACAGCAGCAGATGATCGAGATCGCCAAAGTGCTTGAAACAAATTCGGATTGCATCATCATGGACGAACCGACAGCCGCACTTACCGACCGTGAAATAGAAGCGCTTTTTACCGTGATTGAAAAGCTGAAAAAGCAAGGCGTCGGCATCGTCTACATCTCCCATCGGATGGAGGAAATCTTCCAGATGTGTGACCGGATCTCAGTTCTTCGTGACGGTGATTTTATCGGTACGAAAATCGTTAAAGAAACGAATTTTGATGAGATTGTTTCAATGATGGTCGGCCGACAGCTTGGCGAGCGGTTTCCTGAGCGGAAGGCGAAGATCGGCCCGGAACGGCTGAGAGTGGAAGGACTTTCTAGAAAAGAGCACTTCGAAGACATTCACTTTGATGTCAAGCAGGGCGAGATCCTCGGTGTAGCAGGCTTGATGGGCGCGGGCCGGACCGAGATCATGGAAGCCATCTTCGGCTATAAGAAAAAGGATGGCGGCAGCATTTATCTCGACGGCAAACCGATGAACATCTCGAAGCCATCAGATGCGATTGAGGCCGGATTGGCCTTTGTCACAGAGGACCGCAAAGATAAAGGGCTTGTTGTAGGGATGACCGTTCGTGAAAATTTCACGCTAACCAATTTGAAAGCGGTGTCAAACGGCGGTGTGATCTCCGCAAGTGCCGAACAGAAAGAAACGGAGCGGCTCATTAAAAAACTCCACGTGAAAACGTCCGGCGGGGAACAGATCGTCAAATCACTGAGTGGTGGAAATCAGCAAAAGATCGTCATCGGAAAATGGGTGAACAATCAGCCGAAAGTGTTGATATTGGACGAGCCGACCCGTGGCGTGGACGTTGGTGCGAAAAAAGAAATCTATCAGATTATGAATGAACTGACGGAGCAGGGAGTGTCCATCATTATGGTATCCTCCGAGCTCCCGGAAATTTTAGGAATGAGTGACCGGATCCTCGTCATTCATGAAGGAAAAATCAGCAGGATTCTCAACCGCGAAGAAGCGGATCAGGAAAAAATCATGCATGCTGCAACAGGAGGGATGTAACATGTCAGCCTCAACACGAAAGATTAGTATATTTCAGAAGCTCGGTCCGCTCATCGGACTCGTCATTATCTTAATTGTTCTATCCATCTTAAGTCCGGAGTTCTTCACGTTAACGAATATCCTCAACGTGCTTCGGCAGGTCTCCATTAACGCGCTCATTGCGTTTGGACTGACATTCGTCATCTTAACGGGAGGCATCGACCTTTCCGTTGGTTCGATGCTGGCACTGTCCGGAGCGATCACAGCCGGACTGATGGCTGGCGGAACAGACCCAGTTCTCGCGATGCTGGCAGGTCTGGCTGCGGGTACTGTAATGGGAGCCATCAACGGAATCATTATCAGCAAAGGGAAAGTGGCGCCGTTCATCGCAACACTTGCGACGATGACCATTTTCCGAGGTTTGACGCTCGTTTATACCGAGGGAAAACCGATCACCGGCCTCTCGGATGATATGAGCTTTGTCTTGATGGGACGTGGGTATTTCCTTGGAATTCCTTTCCCGGTCATCTGGATGCTGCTCGCGTTCGCGGTCCTCTGGTTCATCCTGAAAAAGACGACCTTTGGAAGAAGAACGTATGCGATAGGCGGAAACGAGGAAGCATCATTGCTGTCAGGTATTAAAGTCGGCCGAATCAAAGTTATGATCTACTCGCTGACAGGTTTGCTGTCCGCATTTGCCGGCATCATTTTAACGTCACGTTTGAATTCTGCACAGCCAACGGCAGGTACAGCGTATGAACTCGATGCCATCGCAGCTGTCGTGCTTGGCGGGACAAGCCTTTCCGGTGGTAAGGGATGGATTTTCGGTACATTAGTCGGTGCCCTCATCATTGGTGTACTGAACAACGGCTTGAACCTATTAAACGTTTCATCCTTCTACCAGCAGGTGGTTAAAGGCGGAGTAATTCTGCTCGCAGTGCTGATTGATCGGAAGAAGGCGGCTTAGATTATTCGAGGAGGTTCGGTGCCAGGCACCGCAATTACACACTTGTGTAACGCCGGTGCCTGGCACCAAACAAACTGCAAACAAAAAAAGGGAGGATTTACGATGAAAAATATGTTTAAGGGTTTAATTATTCTCGTCATAGGGGCTTTGATGCTTACGGCTTGTTCCACAAAAGCGCCGGGAACAGATGACAACAAGAAAAAGGGCAAGGGTGATCTAAAGATTGGTCTTTCCGTTTCAACTTTAAATAACCCATTCTTTGTTACGTTAAAAGAAGGGGCTGAAAAAGAAGCAAAGAAAGCTGGCGTACAGCTGAAAACAGTAGATGCACAGGATGATTCTGCCAAACAGGTCAATGACATTGAAGACTTGATCCAGCAAGGCGTGGATGTACTGCTAGTGAACCCAACAGATTCAGCAGCGATCTCTTCAGCGATTGAATCGGCGAACAGCGCCAACATTCCGGTCATCACGGTTGACCGCAGTGCAGAAGGCGGAAAAGTCATTTCTCACATTGCATCAGATAACGTCAAAGGCGGTCAAATGGCCGGCGACTATATCGCGAAGCAGCTTAAAGGAAAAGGTAATGTAGTAGAGCTTGAAGGAATCTCTGGATCTTCTGCAGCGCGCGAGCGTGGAGAAGGCTTCCATAAAGCAGTCGATAAAGAAAAAGGCATTAAAATCGTAGCGAAACAAACAGCAAGCTTTGACCGTGCTAAAGGATTGAACGTAATGGAAAACATCCTGCAAGGCAACAAAAAAGTAGATGCGGTGTTTGCTCATAACGATGAGATGGCGCTCGGGGCGCTTCAGGCATTGGAAGCAGCCGGTTTGAAAGACGTCGTTGTTGTCGGATTTGATGCAACGGACGATGCGCAAAAAGCAATCAAAGAAGGCAAGATGGCGGCAACTGTTGCACAGAAGCCTGACATGATCGGTTCCGAGGCGGTTCAAACAGCGGTCAAAGTGAACAAGGACGAAAAGGTAGAGAAGTTCGTTCCAGTAGATTTGGATCTAATTACGAAATAACAAAAAACGGTGCCAGGCACTCCAATTACACAAGTGTGTAATGGAGGTGCCTGGCACCATTTCTATTTCCGGGGAAATTCCACAATTTTTGCATGAAAATAACAAAAAGAATGAGCAGCTCGGAGATGTTTGATACGTTCTACGATTCAAATTCCACCAAAACACAACGCAAAATTAAACCTATGTTTTACTACTGCTAAAATTTTTTCTGGAATTTAATCCCGGCATAAAAGGAAGTCCTATGCATGGCTTTATGACAATCCGGGTGCTGCTAAATCCTATTTTTGAAAGTATTACGAAATTTTTTATAAAGGTAAAACCAAAGAGAAGACAGGAAAGAAGTCTATTGGTAAATTATTGGGGCATATTAGTAAAATTCGGTAAAAATTTTAACATGGAGGATACGTTATATGCTTGATGAAAAAACCATTAATATCGTACAATCAACCGCCCCTGTTTTAAAAGAGCACAGTAAAGAAATAGGAAAAAGATTTTACGAACTATTATTTGAAAAAGCTCCTGACTTACTTAACATCTTCAATCAAACCAATCAAAAAAGAGGTCTCCAGCAGGAAGCATTAGGATATGCCGTTTATGCAGCTGGAGAATACATTACAAATCTGGATACTCTTAAACCAGTTATTGAAAGGATTTCACAAAAACATCGGGCCATTGGAATAAAACCTGAACAATATCCTGTTGTAGGTGAAACATTGCTTCAAGCAGTAAAAGATGTTCTTGGTGATACTGCAACAGATGAAATTATCGAAGCGTGGGGTAAAGCATATGGATATATTTCTGACGCTTTTATTAATCTTGAGAAAAAACTTTACGAAGAAACCGAACAACAGCCAGGAGGCTGGGAAGGATATCGGGCTTTTTACGTAGATAAGAAAGTAAAGGAAAGCGAAGAGGTCACTTCATTTTATTTAAAGCCTAAAGACGGTAAGGCAATTGCTTCGTATAAAGCTGGTCAATATCTTACGATTAAGGCAGAAATTCCTGGCGAGAAATACACGCATATTCGCCATTACAGCTTATCTGAAGCACCTGGTAAAGATTACTACCGCATCAGCGTTAAGCGTGAAGATGAGCATGGAGATTCTCCAGATGGAATTGTTTCAAACTATCTGCATAATCACATTCAATCTAGTGATGCACTTCAATTTTCTGCCCCTGCTGGTGATTTTGTTCTCAACAATGATCATTTACCAATTGTGCTGATTAGTGGAGGAATTGGAATTACTCCTTTATTAAGTATGTTAAATACAATCGTCGAAGAAAGAGCACCAAACCAAGTTACGTTCATTCATGCAACAAGGAACAGCAAAACACATGCATTTAAAGAACATGTGAAGCAATTGGAAAACGATTATGAAAATGTAAAATCATTTATTTGTTATGATTCACCCACTGAAGAGGATAAAAAAGCCAAAAATTATGATAAAGAAGGATATATTGATTTGGACTCCCTGCAATCCATACTCGCTAAGAAAGAAGCTAATTTTTATCTCTGCGGTTCCATTCCGTTTATGGAAGCGATTATTAAAGCCTTGAATGAATGGGAAGTTCCCAAGGAACATATCCATTACGAGGTTTTTCGTCCGGTGGCAATATTGGGAGAAAAGTAGAATTTTATTGAGTGCATTTACATAAAGAATTTAAAAATATGAGCCTGTGGAATGATAGGGAAAATGGGTCAACATAGGAAGTTGGCTTTTCAAGAAATGCACCTAAAATATACTTTGATAAATGGCGGAGCATGAAGACGCTCCGTTTTCTCTTGCGCCTTCCATAAAACTGCGAATTTCTTTGTTGCATTGATATCCTCAGATCCTCATTTGGTTCATGCCAAATTCCGTTCCTCGGAATCTGCTGCTCCTCGAACTTCTTGTTTCTTGAGCCGCGCTGTCTTGGTGTAAAAAAATAGTGTTTTGTTTTATAATAAACCTATGCCAGTTTAAGGAGATGCTTGCATGCATCAAGTACCATTTGATCTATCTAGTACTGATGTTTTGAACAGTATTGGTGAAGTCATCATTCTTGCAGATAAAGAGTATAAAATTATATGGATGAATATAAAGGCGAAGGAGATTTTAGGAACGATTGCTCCGTATTATGGTCTTTCCAGTTCAGATGATTTTATAGGTTTGAATATGGACTATTTTCACAACAAGCCTGATCATCAACGCAGAGTAATGGGACGGCTCGAGGGAGGACATAGGGCAAGGATTAATATTAAGGACAAAGTGATTGCAGATATCGTAATTACACCCATTCGAAAAGAACAAGGTTTTATGGTTATGTTGATGGACGTTACCTCAAAGGTTGAAGAGGACAAGAGAAAAGAAAGATTAATTAAAGATCTTTCTGTGCCGATACTGAATATTTGGGATAGAACGATCGCTCTAACGCTCATAGGAAGCCTGGAAATAGATCGCGGAGAACATATTATAACCACAGTGTTGGAAGAATGTGTAAAAAATGGTGTCAGGTTTGTAATGGTCAGTTTAAGAGGTATAACCACATTTGATGATAGTGTTAGATATAATCTAACCAAACTATATGACTGTCTAAATCTGATTGGGGTAGAGTGTGTTATAGTTGGCATTAATCCTGAATTAGCAATGAGCATACAGGAGTTAAATCAGATCCCAACATTTAAAGATGCTCATGCTGGCTTAAAATATATTATTTCTTTTGAAAATAATAATTAAATCATTGAGGTAAGAGCATCCAGGAGGGTGCTCTTTTGTTGTGGCCAAAAAAGGGAAGGCAACATCATTAGGCTGTTATAGGCCCAAATTCTTTGGGTGCTATGCAGCCTGATTTTTTTGTATTTTAATCAGGGCCGTAAAAACTTGGTGCCAGGCACCGCAATTACACACTTGTGTAACGCCGGTGCCTGGCACCAATAAGAACTACCTTTTTGCCGTCGACTCCCGCACAATCAACTCTGCCGGAAGCAGCAGCTCAATAATCGGTTCATCCTTATAATGCATGCGCCATGTGAGCTGCTCGACGGCTTTCCGGCCATACAGCTCCAAATCAATATTCATCGTGGTGATCTTCGGGGTAGACAAGCGAGAAAGCATTCCGTTGTCAAAACTGCACACAGAAGCCTCACCCGGAACAGCAATGCCGTGCTGCTGCAGGGCAGACCTCACAAAAAAGCCAAACCCATCATTCACGCAAAACCAGGCACTGGGCTGAACATCCAGCCCCTGCACGAGCCCGGTTACATCCTGATCATCCTCAAGAACGTCACTAAACACAAACTCCTCATTAAGCTCGATCCCATGCTCCTGAAGCGCGAGCCTGTAGCCTTCCAAACGCTCCTGATAACTCGGGGACAGCCTGACGTTTCCAACATACGCGATGTTCCGGTGTCCAAGCTCGATCAGATGCTTGACCGCGGTATAGGCGCCGAACCGGTTGTTCGTCAGAATGGCATCCGCCTGAATCAAGGGATGGTGATGGTCAATAATGACCGTCGGAATGCCGGTCGCGATGACTGCGTTACTATACTCCGTGCTGATGTGCGAGAGAATCAAGACACCATCGACCTTGCCCTCTGCTATAAAGGAAGGAAGGACTAGATTGTCACGCGCCACAGTATTGATCGACTGAATGAGCAGGTTCATCCCGCGTTCGGTCACTTCTTTTTCCACACTCAAATAAATTTCCCCGAAAAAGCTTTTCAGCGAGAAGGCATAATCCGAAGCGATCAGCCCGATGCTGCCTGTGCCGCTCCCAACCACACCAGCGGACACAGACGACTTCCTCACACTGTATCCCATCTCTTGAGCTGTTTTTTCAACAAGTTGCCGAGTTGCTTCACTTACACCCGGTTTCCCCGACAGCGCTTGGGAGACGGAGTTTTTCGATATATTCAATGCATCTGCAATGTCCTGCATGGAGACCTTTTTCGCCATTGTTATTCAAACCTTTCAAATAAAATCATCATATGGATTACATAAATTACATTTGTCACGTTACAAATTCACTATAACCTAATCAACAACCCTCGTAAACCACAACAAGAAAATTATCCCTATTAATTTTCTGACAAGACTCTTTTCTATGCTTTGTGCTATTTTTGTAACTAGACTTCATTGATTGTTGATTGGAGTGCAAGGTGCGAGACTCCTGCGGGGGTAGCGTGACAGGTGAGACCCAAAGGCGCTTGCACCGTGGGGCTCAGCGCACGCCCCGCGGAAAGCGAGCATCCTGAAACGGAGATCAACTACTCTCAAGAGCAACAACGTTTGCGAAAGGCAAAAAGAATTGACAGAACTTTTGTAATCATGTAAAACTGTAATTGTAAAGTTATTAATCACATTACAAAGTTACAAATAGAATAAAAAGTAATGTTTTTTCGACCGAGCAAGCGCAAAATTTTTTCATAATAAATGACAGCGCTTACTCAAACTATCGTATTGGGGGATATTGTGATGAAAATGAAGAAGGCCGCATCACTTTTGCTTGGAGCATCATTAACAGTTTCTGCTCTGTCAGCTTGTTCGACCGGAAACCCGGCAAGTGAAGATTCATCAAAGAACGGCACCACCACGATTGAATTCTGGGCCGCACCAAACCCGCCGCAGCAAGCGTACTGGAAAGAAACAGCCAAAGCGTTTGAAAAAGATCACCCGAAAATCAAGATCAAAGTAAGCCCGATCAAGGAAAGTCCGACGTCTGAAGCGAGCATCCAATCCGCGATCGCTGGTAAGGAAGCACCGACGATGTCCGAGAACATCAACCGCGGATTCGCGGCACAGCTGGCGGAAAGCAAAGCGATCGAACCGCTGAACAAGCTTGATGGCTACAATGACATCATCAAATCACGCAATATGAACAACACGATCAAAGGCTGGAAGTTCTCTGACGGCAACCAATACGTACTGCCAATCTACTCCAACGCCATGCTGTTCGGCTGGAGACTCGATATCCTGAAAAAGCTGGGGTACAACGAGCCGCCAAAAACATACAGCGAAGTACTCGATGTAACGAAAAAACTAAAAGCGAAATACCCGGATAAATACTTGTGGGCAAAGCCTGACCTTGCCGATCCGACCGCCTGGAAGCGCTGGTTTGACTTCTTCATGCTTTATGACGCTGCGTCACAAGGCAACAATTTTATAGAAGGAAGCAAGCTTGTGGCTGACGATAAAGCCGGAGTGGATGTGCTGAACTTCATGAACGACATCCGCAAGGAAAAAGGCATCCTTACCAAGCAGTCGAAGGATCCGTTCGAAACAGGACTCGGCATCTTCACTGACATCGGACCGTGGACACTTTCTTACTGGGCAGAGAAGTTCCCGGAGATGAAATACAATGAAACGTTCGCTTTATCAACACCGCCAATGCCGGACGGAGCCAGCACAAAAGATGTATCCACGTTTGCTGATACAAAAGGTCTTGTGATCTATTCCTCCGCTCCTGAAAACGAGAAAAAAGCAGCGATGGAATTCATGAAATGGGTGTATTCAAAACCTGAAAATGATGTGAAATGGATGGAGAAAACGAACCTTCCGCCTGCACGCGACGATTTGGCGTCCAACGATTCGTTCAAAGCGATCTTTGACAAGAATCCTGCGCTCAAGCCCTACGCAGAGGCCATTCCGAACGCCGTGCCGTCCATTGATAACGCAAAATACAACGAACTTCAAACCTATATTGGCCAATATGCCGTCAACCCTGTAGTAAAAGGGGAAGTGCAGCCGAAGAAAGGCTGGGAAAAGATGAAGCAGGCCATTGAGGGGGATCTCAAGTAATGAGAACCAAGCATAATAACAGATTGGGCTGGCTATTCGCCAGTCCTTACCTTTTATATGGGCTGATCTTTTTCCTGATTCCGCTCGGCTGGTCGTTCTATCTGTCGATCACCGACTGGAATTTGATCGCTCCCGTTTTTCATCATGTCGGCTTTGAGAATTTCATTAAAGCACTGCAAAGCCCCGGCGTTCATGCCGCATTCATTGTTACGTTCAAGTTCATGATCGTGTTCGTGCCGATGGTCATCGCGTCCTCACTGATCGTGGCGCTCGTCGTTCACGGTTTGCCGCGGTTCAAAGGCTTGTTCCTGATCGGTTTCTTCCTGCCGTACCTGGCATCCGGCGTTGTATCTTCCTTTATCGTAAAAGGATTTCTTTCGTACAACAGCCCGGTCAGCACATTCTTGCGCAGCTCGTTCGGACTTGACGTAAACTGGCTCGGAACACCGTTTTCAGCCCTGCTGGTCGTTTCCATAATCATGGCCTGGAAGTTTACCGGCTACTACGCGCTCATCTTAACGTCAGGCTTTGAATCGATCTCCAAAGAAATTTACGAAGCGGCAGCCATCGATGGCGTAAACGGCTGGCAGCGCTTTTGGAGAATTACCTTGCCGCTGCTGTACCCGGCTCTTTTCACGACACTCATCCTTTCGATCGGTGTGACCTTCGGGATTTTTACCGAGGTATACCAGCTGACAGGCGGAGGGCCGAACTTCGCGACCAACACGTGGCAGATGGAGATCTACAAGCAGGCGTTCCAGAACCTGTCCGCCGGCTATGCATCCGCCGTTGCGCTCATTGCGTCCGTCGTTACGTTCATCTCGATCTTTATCATTCGAAAATTTTTAGAAATGTGGGGGAAACGAAATGGTTGGACATAAGAAAAATACGCTCATCATCCGTTATATCATCGCGTTTCTGCTCTTGTTCGTCATGGTTTTTCCGTATCTCTATATGGTCCTGAACTCGTTCGCCGACTGGAACCAGGTGGACCGGACACTTATTCCGTCTCACTTCTCGCTCCGGTCATATGAATGGCTGCTGAGCGGCGGCCAGTCCGCTGAACCGCGGCCATGGATCCGTGCCTTTTTCAACAGTTTGATCGTTTCAACCGGGTCCACGGCTCTCATGATGGTGACCGGTATCATCGTGGCGTACTCGCTCGCCAAGCTTCAGTTCCGCGGGCGGAATTTCCTGAACAACGCCATCCTGTTTCAAATGTTTTTCCCGGCGATCATCCTGCTCGTGCCGACGTTCCTCATCATCCAGCGCTTGGGGCTGTACGACTCCTATTGGGCGATGATCCTGCCGAAAGCTCTGAGTCTGTGGGCGGTCTTCATGTACACGAACTTTTTCCGGGCAATACCCGACACGTTTATTGAAGCGGCTAAACTGGACGGCGCGTCCGACTGGCAGATCATCTTCCGGATCATCCTGCCGATGTCGAAGTCGATCACGATCGTTGTCTTTCTCTTCCTGTTCATGGAGCGCTGGACCGAGCTCCTCTGGGACATGCTCGTCGTCAAGAGCGACAACATGCTGACCCTGAACGTGCTTCTGTCGCAGATGTTCGGTCCGTACGGCGGCTATCCTGGACCGATGTATGCGGCATCCGTGATCCTGACCGTGCCGATCATCATCCTGTTCCTGTTCTTTGCCAAAAAGTTTAAAGAAGGCATGCAATTCACACTGAAATAAGGAGGGACAATCCTTTGAAACTAGTTAAATCCAACGTAAAAACTTGCAGCGAACTGCTCGCAGAATACCAGAAAAAAGTTAAGCCCGGAGATCCTGAAAAACTGCTATTTGAAGGCGTCGGTGGAAAAGATGTCTACAACATTACCGCACCGTTTGAAGACGATGGCGAGCTTGTGATCGCCGGCAGGGTGGAGGCGCGTGACAGCGAGCGATCCGAAGTTCATTTTTTCATAAAAGCAGGGGAGACGTGGGTTCCGAGAGAAGGATCACCGGTTTACCAACTGCAGGATCCGTTCTTCACCCGGATTGCCGGAGAGCTCGTCCTTGGCGGCGTGCAGACCTTTCCGCATCCAAGTATCGAAAACGCCCTCGGCTGGCGGACTGTTTTTTATAAAGGAAGCAGCATCAATACTCTTCAAGAGTTCTTCAAAGGGCCGGATGGCATGAAGGACTTGCGGATTGCCGAGCTGTTGAACGGATCCATCGCTGTTTTCACAAGGCCTCAAGGCGAAAAAGGTGGAAGAGGGAAGATCGGCTTCACGGTCGTTCCCGCGCTTAGCGACTTAACACTGGAGTCAATAGAAAATGCACCGCTCTTGGAAAATCAGTTTACAGACGAGGAGTGGGGAGGAGCGAACGAGCTGCATGTCCTCTCCAGTGGATTGATTGGTGTGCTCGGACACATCGCGAGTTTTGATTCGGAAGGCAACCGCCATTATTACCCGATGCGCTTTGTCGTGAATCCGAAAACAGGAGAGCATTCCGATATCGAACTGATTGCGGTAAGAAATGATTTTCTGCCAGGAGCGTCAAAACGCCCTGATCTGGTGGATGTGGTCTTCAGCGGCGGCTTGGTGCGAAAGGAAGACGGCACCGCCGATCTATATGCCGGCATCAGTGACGCAGAGGCCCATAAGCTGACGATTCAAGACCCGTTCCTACCCTATGAGAGATAAGGAGACTGCAGCATGAATGTATATCGATATGAACAGAACCCCTTAGTAACACCTAGTGATGTTAAACCTCACCGTCCGGACTTTGAAGTGATCGGTGCCTTTAACGCCGGCATCGCCCAGCACAATGATGAAGTCATCATGCTGCTGCGTGTAGCCGAACGCCCGGTGAGCGAGGACCCTGAGATCGTGAAAGCTCCCGTTTTTAATGTGGAAAAAAATGAACTCGAGATCCTGGAGCTTCAGCTTTCTGATGAAAGGTATGATTTCGAAGATCCGCGTGTGATTCGGAAAGCCGGCTCGGAGCAATTTGTCTACTTAACTTCATTATCCTATCTAAGGATTGCAAGGAGTAAGGACGGGCGGGAGTTCACGATTGATCCCGAGCCGTTCATCTATCCGTCCAACAACCTCGAAACGTTCGGCATTGAAGATCCGAGGATCACAAAGATCGAGGACACGTACTACATCTATTACAGTGCGGTTTCACCTGTCGGAGTAGGAGAATCGCTCGTCTCTACGAAAGATTTTAAAAACGTGGAGCACCATGGCATGATTTTCGCGCCGGAAAATAAGGATGTCCTCATTTTCCCGGAAAAAGTGAACGGAAAATACTACGCTCTTCACCGCCCGGTACCAAAAAGCACAGGAGCGCCGGAGATCTGGATCGCTGAGTCGCCAGATCTCCTCCACTGGGGCAACCATAAATACTTGCTCGGATTGCGTGATGGCATGTGGGATGATGGACGAATCGGCGGAGGCGCTGTTCCAATCAAGACGGAAAAAGGCTGGCTTGAACTGTATCACGGTGCGACGAAAGACAACCGCTATTGCATGGGTGCCGTCCTGCTTGACCTCAACGAACCGTCCAAAGTCATCGCCCGTTCGGAGACTCCGATCCTTGAGCCAGAAGCAGATTACGAAGTGAACGGCTTCTTCGGCAATGTCGTATTCTCGTGCGGGGCATTAGTGGAAGGGGATACCGTGAAGATGTATTACGGGGTGTCAGATACCTCGATGGCGTGTGCGGAGCTGAGTTTGAGTGAGATTATGGCATCACTAACTGAAGTGTAAAGTAAAAAGGGGCTGTCCAGAAAGTCGAAAATTGACCTTCAGGCAGCCCCTTTTTGGCTTGAAAAATCTTCAATGAAAAGTTAATTGAAGTGGAAGATGCGAGACTCCTGCGGGACTAGCGTGACAGGTGAGACTCCCGCAGGCGCTAGCGCCAAAAAGTAGGCGTTCACGCCGGTAAGGCTCACCGCACGCCCCGCGGAAAGCGAGCAGCCTGGAACGGAAATCAACAGCTTACAGACTTCTTGGACAGCCCCACTTTCATTTAACGAATTTATACATAAGAATATCATCAACATAGTCATTTTCATTCATCTTAAACTCTTTAATTTTACGGCCTTCTTCAATGAACCCCATCTTTTTGTACAGTGAGATTGCCCTATGATTCGTTGAGAAAACCCCTAAACTTGCCTTCTCGATCAAAGGATTTTTCTCTGCCCAGTCTAATAAAGCTTTTAGCAGCATACTTCCAATTCCCATTTCTCTGTAACCTTTGCTGATCATCATCCCTAAAGAACCTGTATGAGACAATCGCTTTCTATTCGGGGCAGCTTGAAATACGATCCAGCCAAGAACTTCACCATCTCTTTCAGCGACAATTAAGGTTTCATTTTCATTCTCCAATAGGCTTTGTACCCATTCTTTTTGTTGAGATGACGTTTTATTAAACTCTTCGGATAACGAAATCAGATACTCGCCTTCGGATACGACGGACCTCTGTATGTCTAAAATGGCCTCGGCATCCTCAATTTTTCCAGTACGAACAACGTAACTAATATCTTTGGAAATGGACAACGATATCTCCCCCAAATAGAATATTTAGTTACTATTCCATCTCTCTTTATAAAATCCTTCCTGCCGAATTAAAATGCAAAGGCAGTAATTCTCGAACCTGAAGCAGAAGTGAACGGCTTCTTCGGCAACTGGGCTTCAGGAAGTAAACGAAAGTAAATAACAAGAAATTTTCTTAATATAAGGTAATTCTTCAAAAATATGATTCGCAAATGATAGTTTAGGTGTAAAATTATTCAGATACAATTTAATAGTCATCAGGGGGAATACAGACGATGTTTACTTTTTTTACAACCATTAGTGTTATGGTTGGAATATTATTCTTATTTTTAGCTATTAAAGCTTATATGGGTGACAATGGGTTTATGAAATGGGTAGGTTATATGATTCTATCCTTTGTTATTGCCTTCATTTTTTCATGTATGAGCATCAGTACAGTGCCGGTAAGTGGAACAGATCATAAACAGGCTTCCAAGAAAGAGGTGAAGCCTGTGAAAAAGAAAACCTTATATATAAAGCAAGAGCAGGTGATCTATGATAAAGCTAAAGATACCGTTGTGTTTTCTGGAAAAACGAATTTAAATGACGGCACAGAGGTCGGTGTTGGTATTGAAGACAAAAATACAGATGAAACGTATGGTGGCGGTGGTAAAGTTAAAGACGGAAAATTCACTGTAAATATGGGGGAAGAATATTACCTTATCGAAAATGGAAACTATGAGGTATCCGCAACTGTTTATGTTGATACAGCAAATAACCTGAAGTTTCCGGAAAAATACGGTCATTACGATACATTCCATCAAAATTATCAAGTATCAAAGGGCGAGATTGTTCCTGATGGCAAGCATTATGATATCGAGTTTTCACATTTGGGTAAAATAAAAATAACAAATGCCCATACGAAAGAAGAAGTAGAAATGTATGATGAAAACCTTAAAAAGCAGGAAGAGCAAGAAAGAAAGCAAAGTGCCAAAACGATACGGTACGGCGAACTGGAGAAGAATCCAGATACTTTTAAAGGGGATTTTGTTAAATTCCAAGGTCAAATTGTTCAAATAATGGAGAAAAATGGCTCCACTGAGTTCCGTTTAGCCGTTACGAAAGCTTCTTATGGTTATGATATTAATGATATAGTCTATGTAACCTACTCGGGCACAACACCTTTTATAGAAGATGATACAGTTACAGTGTATGGGACGATTGAAGGTTCTTTAACCTATAAATCCCAGGCTGGCTTTGAAATTACCGTCCCACATTTAGAAGCGGAAACGGTTGAGTAAATTACTTAACAAATGAAGGAGGCTGATCCTGATGCTCACATAAAATGAGTTTCGGGTGTCAGCCTCCTTTTTAGGATGTCTATTTAGCTTTAAACTAAATCAAGTCCCGCAATACGTCTTATAGCACTGCCCATCCTCCGGCGGCAGGCTGGAGTATTCAGCCTGTTCCGCTGTGTGCGCAAACGGGTTTGTAAGAACATTAAGAAGCTTTTCCATCACGCTGTAATCTTCCTGCTCTACAGCAGCATCCAACGCCTCTTCTACTCGGTGGTTCCGAGGAATGACGGCAGGATTGCTGTCCTTCATCAACTGAAGGGAATCAGCCATTGATTCAGACTGCTTTTCCCGCCTTGCCTGCCATTTTTCCCGCCATTTAGTAAACTCCTGGTCATCGAAAAGAGCATGATCTTCCTTCCGATCGAAGGTTAAAGCGAGGAACGTATTGGTGTAGTCCGCACGGTGCTTTTCCATCAGAAAGAGCAATTCACCGATCAACGCTTCATCCTGCTTCTCTTCACCGAACAATCCGAGCTTGGCCTTCATTCCGTTCTGCCAGTGGTTATGAAACCACTCTTTAAATGTCGAAAGGGCATTCTCTGCCAGCTCGATGGCCTTCTCTTGTTCTTCATGCAGAAGGGGAAGCAGAGTTTCTGCAAACCGTGCAAGGTTCCATACTGCGATACTCGGCTGATTGCCATAGGCATAACGGCCCTGAATGTCGATGGAGCTGAAGACCGTTTTTGAATCAAAGGCATCCATAAAGGCGCAAGGGCCATAATCGATCGTTTCCCCGCAGATGGACATGTTGTCGGTGTTCATCACGCCATGGATGAAGCCAACCAGCTGCCATTGGGCGATCAGCTTGGCCTGGCGCTTGATCACTTCTTCAAGCAGGGTAAGATAAGGGTTTTCCTTTTTCTCGACCTCTGAAAAATGACGCTCCAGGGCATAGTCCGCCAATGCTTTAATGTCCGCAGGCTTACCCCAGTGATACCCATATTCAAAAGTGCCTACGCGCAGATGGCTCGAAGCCACACGGGTCATAATCGCACCGGGCAGTTCGGTCTCGCGATAGATGGGCTCACCGGTTGTTACTACAGCCAGACTGCGGGTGGTAGGGATGCCAAGTCCGTGCATGGCTTCACTGATGATGTATTCCCGCAGCATCGGTCCAAGTGCAGCCCGGCCATCGCCCCCGCGGGAGTACGGTGTTCTGCCGGATCCTTTAAGCTGGATATCAAACCGCTCACCATTCGGAGTCAATTGCTCACCGATGAGTAAAGCCCGGCCATCCCCCAGACGAGTAAAGTTGCCGAACTGATGACCGGCATAAGCCTGGGCGAGCGGCAAAGAGCCTTCCGGTACCCGATTGCCGGCAAGTGCCTCAACTCCATCTTCAGCTCTTAGTGCATCAGCATTCAAGCCTAGCGATTCTGCCAAAGGTTGATTCAAAATGACAAGGTTTGGCGAGCGGACGGGATTTGGCTCGATCAAGGAAAAGAACAGCTCTGGCAGACGGGCATAACTGTTCTCCAGGTTCCATCCTGCTTTTTGATTCATCATAAAAAAAACTCCTTTTTAAAAAGTGGCCATGGACTGTTCATGGCCATTATTTTAGGTTAGCTTCTTGATCACATTAATCCTCTCCAAATGCATGCCTTCATGAAACAGGCAGCAGCTGAGAAACTCTTCAACAGTGGAGAGGTGCAGCCCCATGGATGTAGTATAGGGTTCTGTCTTTTCTTTTAACCGGTCCTTGAATGTGGATTCAATCCGGTCGATCTGATTTTCCATTAAATGCACGATCTCTGAAAGGTCTACCGGCATCTTTTGTCTGTTTTCCGGCTTCGTGCCAGGGCTGAATAGCGACGGAAAAGACTCAGGCATGATCCAATCTTCCTTTTCCTTTACGAATTGAAAGGCATTTCTTTCGTGAATGAAATAAATATGTCCAAGATTCCACTTGATATGGTTGTTTAAAGGATCTGGGATGATCTCAGACCTTTCATCGTCGAGACCGGCAACCAATTTCAGCGTATTTGACCTGACAAAACGCAATTGATCAAAAAGATAAGAACCCATACAAACGCCTCCTCATGGATCGAGTTTTTCTTTTAGTCTAACACCAAAAGCCGGGGGACCATAACGTTAGTACTTAAATAAACGTTGTTTCGATCCAATGGTTTAGTTTTTTTCAAAAGGGGGTACTTTTTGTCCTGAGGAGGCTGATTTAATTGAATCCTAAATTTAAAATATTCCACAATGATGAACATATGAGTGAATCGATTGACAAGCTTAGAAACAATGGAATTCGAGATGATGATATTTACATTCTTGCTCATGACAATGATCATGTCAGACGCGACAGGAAGGAAACAGATGCCAATAAGATTGGGGTAAACGTCACTGGGTTAGGCACTGCGACGAGAAATGTGTTCAAAAGCAAAGGTGATAAATTAAGGTCCAAAATGACGGAAATTGGATTTGACCAATCAAAGGCTGAACAACTAGAAGAAGAATTAGACAAGGGAAAAGCGTTATTAGTTGTAACCAATCAAGATGAAGTTCATTTTTAATGCATGAAATCTACCTCTGTTAGCAAGCAAAAAAGCAGAACTCCTATAGGAATTCTGCTTTTTTGTACTAGAGCTTACGAAATGGTAGATAAAAAGTAATTGGTGTCAGGCACCGGGCACCTTTACATTAACACTAACAAAACCAAATCCCTTATCGGCATGTAACGACAAATCTTTAGCTGTTTTTCTTGGGAAAATTGGATGAGCTCACCTCCATCATTCGACACTGAGATCTATCTATTTTCCCAATACATCTTTCCTAAATTATTAGCAAAAACGTCCGATATATAGATTATCAACCTTGATATAAGTTGATCTAAACGAGGTTACATATATTGAATTTAGGAATGGAGAAATGAGAGATGATAGAAGAAATCGGTTTTTTTAAAGGTTGTATGTGGGGGCTGGGATTATCACTCCCGATATGGGCCTTAGTAATCATTGCTGCGATATACATCAATCGTGCAGCGGTATAAATTTTGGTAAATAATTTACAGTAACGTCCGATAAATAGATTATCAAGGGAGTTTAAGGTGATGATCTAAATGAAGACATGCAAGATAAAAGAGTGTAACAAAAAAGTTGCAGCCAGGGACCTCTGTCACATGCATTATAAAAGGTGGGCAAGACATGGAAATCCGGAGATAACAAAAGTAATTAATGTTTGCCAAATGATAGGCTGTGAAAAACCGCACTTTTGTAAAGGATACTGTGAGAGCCACTACCGGCATATGCGCAGGCAGATCATAAAGCAGGCAACTCCATAAAAGAACATAATAAAAGAAGGTGCGGCCAGGCACCTCCTAAACGTTTTATGTCCAACTTCGTTTCATTCAACGGTTAAATGGTAATACTGGATATAAAGATTCTTTTACTTCCACTTCTTCATTTTAGCCCTTAAGACATCTTTAACTTCGTCCATTTCTGCATCACTTAAACTTTCAAATTGACCCTGATATTTGGCAATAAAAAAGGTGCTGGCAGGCGCCTTTTTATTGTATGTGAGGTCATATCCTTCATCAATATTGCACAAAATTTTATAACGCTGCTGATGAAAACTTAAGATATCGACTGGACCGCCTACGATTTCCTCAAACTTTTTAGTTGTATTGGGGATTGAAGTAATGTGCGGTCTTTTTTTGGGCATGATCATGACTACTTGAATATCCGACATAATGTTTCCTCCCATAGACCTAAAATTTGGTGATAATTGTTTTGTTCATTAAACCATATTTCCTAGTAAAAGGAAATATGTTCCCTAAAATAAGACAAAAAGTTACACAGACTGAACGCATATCCTTTAGTAGTATAAAGCTTTTGCTAAATAATGAAAAGAGGAATACTAGTTTACTGGTTTACCACCCATCACAAGGGATGAAATTATTTCCTATAGAGTATTTATATGTAACTGGTAACAGCAGTCTATAGACCCATAGTTATCTCAAAATAACATTAACTTATAAATTTTTACAAAAAATCTTAATTCATGTCTTTATCTGCCAAATTACTGTGCTATAATACATCGTATGTAAATTTTTACTTTGGAGGGTGCTATGGAAGAAACGATTAGTTTAAAAGATATATATCAAACGATTAGAAAACGGCTGCTGATCATTGTATTCATTACAATCGTGGCTGTAGCCATAAGTGGAGTGGTTTCCTATTTCGTATTAACCCCTGTCTACCAATCTTCCACACAGATTCTTGTCAACCAGGAAAAATCAAATAAAAACGGTCCAGATTACAATCAAGTTCAAACCAATGTTCAGATGGTCAATACGTACAGTGTGATTATAAAAAGTCCAGCCATTCTTTCTAAAGTCATCAATAACCTTAATCTAAATACAACGGTTGAAGGTCTCACCAATAAACTCACGATTAACAGTGAACAGGAATCACAGGTATTTAACGTAACAGTTCAAGACCCCGATCCGGCCATGGCGGTCAAAATTGCCAACAACATTGCTGATACTTTCAAGGATGAAATACCTTCCATCATGAATATAAATAACGTAAGTGTCTTGTCCAAAGCGGAACTGAAAGAGAATCCATCTCCAGTCAAACCAAATCCAATGCTGAACATGGCGATTGCACTGGTTGTCGGATTGATGACAGGTGTAGGACTTGCCTTCTTACTAGAATACCTCGATAACACGCTGAAAACAGAACAGGATATCGAAAATTTCCTCGAACTGCCGGTGCTAGGAACGATACCGAAAATGACCGCAAACGAAGAGAAAGATCCATCATATCGAAGAAAAGCAGTATAAATACTGTAGGAGGAACGACCATTGAGCCGTAAATTGCGTAAAACCATCAGCAATCTCACACAGAGAAGTTTAATCACTCACAATAATCCAATGTCGCCGATTTCTGAGCAATACCGCACAATCCGTACCAATATTCAGTTTTCATCCATTGACAAACAGTATAAAACGTTACTCGTAACATCTGCTGGACAGGGAGAAGGAAAGTCAACGACAGTAGCCAATCTTGCTGTTGTACTCGCCCAGCAAGGAAAAAGGGTTCTCCTAGTCGATGGAGATTTACGAAAGCCGACCGTTCATTATACGTTCAGGGTGAGTAACATTCAGGGAATGACCAGTGTCCTGACGAAGCAGCTCACTTTTGAGGATGCTGTTCAAAAGACAAATGTAGAGCATCTGTATGTATTGCCAAGCGGACCGATCCCGCCAAACCCTTCTGAACTGTTAAATTCCAAAGCGATGGAAGCTCTTGTAGAAGACGCGAACAGTAAGTATGATTATGTACTGTTTGATTCGCCACCAGTACTAGCTGTAACCGACGCTCAAATCTTATCGAATCGCTGTGACGGAGTAGTACTTGTAGCAAGCAGTGGAAGAACGGAGAAAGAAGAAGCGTTAAAAGCGAAGGAATTGTTGGAAAATGCAAATGCAAAGATTTTAGGTGTCGTATTGAACGGAAAAGAAACGAACGACCGAAACTATTCTTACTATTATGGCAGTAAGTAACAAAAAATTAATACATTTCGACAAAATAAGCCCCTTGATGGATTGCATAATTATGCTACCATAGGAAACGTATTAGTTTTATGGTAAAAAGAACCAAAAGTGTGTACGTTGGTTCTTTCACCTTTTTTTATGAAGGGAGTGTAGGTATTTTGATTGATGTCCATAGTCACGTCTTACCAGGTATTGATGACGGAGCACCAGATCTGACTGCGAGTTTCGACATGGCCAAACGAGCAGTCGAAGATGGCATTACAACATTATTTGCAACACCTCATCACCGCAACGGTAAATATGAAAATAGCAAACAGGACATTCTGCTCCAAACGGAACGCCTGAACGAAGCGCTATTACACAATCAAATTCCTCTAACCATACTTCCAGGACAGGAAATACGCATCTATGCAGAATTTCTAGATGATTTGGCAAACGATCAATTGCTGACGTTAAATAACCTGGGTAAGTACATTCTGATCGAACTTCCATCTAACGCTGTACCCAACTACACCCGTCAAATGATTTATGAGTGCAAGCTTCAGGACATTACACCCATCATCGTTCATCCGGAACGCAATAGTGAATTAATAGAAAATCCACACCTTTTATACAACCTCGTCAAAGAGGGGGCTTTAACCCAAGTAACAGCCAATAGTATTATCGGCGGGTTTGGGAAGAATATTAAGTCTTTTTCACTAAAATTAGTAGAAAATTATTTAACACACTTTATAGCATCTGATGCCCATAATATTTCGTCCCGTGGCTTCTATTTAAGGGAGGCGTACAACGAAATAGGCAAAAAACTCGGTAATCATATGGCCTATTACCTGCAAGAAAACGCACACCTAATAATTAATAATGAGAGTATTTATATAGAAGAACCAAAACCGATCAAGAAGAAAAAAATACTTGGTATTTTTTAAAGAAAAATACTAGGAATCTTTAAAGAAAAGGGATGATAGGGATGAAAAAAGTACGGAAAGCCATTATTCCGGCAGCGGGATTAGGGACCCGTTTTCTGCCGGCAACAAAAGCTATGCCGAAAGAAATGCTGCCGATAGTAGATAAGCCGACGATTCAATACATCGTAGAAGAGGCGATTGAATCTGGAATCGAGGACATCATTATCGTAACCGGTAAAGGAAAGCGTGCGATCGAGGACCACTTCGACCATGCCTTCGAACTGGAACAGAATCTTTTTGAAAAAGGCAAAATCGATTTACTTCAAAAAGTACAGCAGTCATCCAAAATGGCAGACATTCATTATATCCGTCAAAAGGAACCTAAGGGACTTGGACACGCTGTATGGTGCGCCCGTAAATTTATCGGTGATGAACCGTTCGCAGTATTGCTAGGTGATGACATTGTTCAGGCAGACAAGCCTTGTTTAAAACAGCTGATTGATCAATATGAAGAGATAGGATCTTCCGTGATTGGTGTTCAGCCAGTTCCAGATAACGAAACGAACCGGTATGGAATAGTCGATTCCTCTTTTCAAGTAGGCCGGCTATATGGTGTGGAAAACTTTGTAGAAAAGCCTGCACTAGGAACAGCTCCATCAAATTTAGCAATTATGGGCCGTTATATATTATCGCCTGAAATTTTTACTTATCTGGATAAACAGGAACAAGGAGCTGGCGGAGAAATACAACTGACGGATGCGATTCAAAAGCTAAATCAGTATCAACGAGTATTTGCATACGATTTTGAAGGAACACGGTATGATGTTGGGGAAAAATTGGGATTCATTACTACAACTCTAGAATTTGCATTAAAAGACGTCGAATTAAGAGATTCTCTTCTCAATTATATGGAGGATCTCATCCTACAGAAAACTGTAAGTAAATAATAAAAACAAAAGGTGATTGAGAGGCGGATTTATGTGGGTGAGAGAAAACTTAGGGAATACTTTCTAGGAGAGATTATTAATTCTGACGTAATTTATTCAAATCATCGTATTTATGTTTCTTTGAAAGGCATCATTGATTTTATATTAGCATTTATTGGACTTTTACTTACTTGCCCAATAATACTTTTGACTTGTTTACTTATAAAAATAGAGTCTAAAGGATCTGCTTTTTACACTCAAGAAAGAGTGGGATTAAATGGAAATGTGTTTAACATTATAAAACTTAGATCCATGGTTATTGATGCTGAAAGAAATGGGGCGCAATGGGCGGCTAAAAATGATTTTAGGGTAACGAAAGTAGGAAGCTTTATTAGAAAAACAAGAATCGATGAACTCCCTCAACTCTTAAATATATTAAAAGGCGATATGAGTTTAATTGGTCCACGTCCAGAAAGACCGGTATTTTCAGATCAATTTAATAATGAAATACCAGGTTTCAATAATCGTTTAGCTGTGAAACCAGGGATTACAGGCTGGGCTCAAGTAAATGGTGGTTATGACATTACACCCAAAGAAAAGTTATTGTTAGATATGTATTATATACAAAATTTGAGTATGTTAATAGATTGTAAGATACTGGTTAAAACAATAAAAGTTGTTTTTACAGGTGATGGAGCACGATAATCATGGAAGATGAAAAAACTTTAGCTTACAGGTAGATGGTACATAAAGTGGTAACAAATTTGAGAATAGTTGATTCCATTTTTATATCGACAAAAGTTTTCTGATCGTTACCAAATTATGGGTGATTTATTATAAAATATTGATGCAGAGGATCTAGTAATGAAAAAAATTATGATATTAGTAAATGATGATATTTGGCTTTATAAATTACGAAAAGAAGTGATTAGAGGACTTCTTGATGAAGGATTTGAGGTGTATCTTTCCTCACCAAAAGGAGAATACATAGAAAGATTGGTTGGTTGGGGATGCAACTTTGTAGAAACAAAGGTTGATCGAAGAGGGAAAAATCCTTTAAATGACATAAAATTATTTTTAAATTATGTTAAAATCTTGAAAAAATATAAGCCGGATGCAGTCCTTGCATACAACATCAAGCCTAACATTTATGGTGGTTTAGCTAGTCGATTATTAAATGTCCACTATATTAATAATATTACAGGACTGGGTAGTGGCTTTTTAAGAGACTCTTTGATGAAAAAGTACCTTTCCTTTATGTATAAAATTAGTTTAAAAAAATCCGATTGTGTCTTTTTTCAAAATCAATCTGATATGAAGTCTTTTTTAGATCTTAATGTAGTGAAGGATAACTATAAATTAATTCCGGGATCTGGTGTAAACTTGAACGACTATCAATACAAAGAAATTCCAAATAAAAATAGCGTGACGTTTAATTTCATTGGAAGAATTATGAAAGACAAAGGAATTGATGAATATCTCGAAGCGGCAAAAGTTATCAGTGGAAAGTATCCTAATACTGAATTTAACTTGATCGGATTTGTCGAGGAAACCCAGTCTTATTATAGAGATAAAATTAATTCTTTTCAAAATAAAGGTTACGTAAATTACCTAGGCTTCCAGTCCAATGTTATTCCTTTAATAGAAAAGGCCGATTGCCTAATTCAACCTTCACATGGCGGTGAAGGTATATCCAACGTATTGCTTGAAACAGCTGCCACAGGAAGAGCTTTGATTGCGTCTGACATTCCAGGTTGCCGGGAGACCATAGATGAGGGTAAGAATGGTTATATCTTCGAGGCTAAAAACAGTATGAGGTTAGTGGAAAAAATCGAGAAATTTATTAACTTGCCATACGACGCTAAAGTGAAGATGGGGAAAAGATCAAGAATTAAAGTTGAAAAAGAGTTTGATCGAAATATAGTTGTAAATGCTTATATAAGCAAGATTAATCAAATGCTAAATGAAAAGTAGGTGTTTTTATCTCTAAAGTTTATGCAGGATTTAAGTATCATGAGCAATCCTGTTTGATATTGAACATTCGGTAACAGTTGTTGAGGTTGATAAATAAAAAAGACTTGTTATGTTGGACTTATTATTGTAATTGAGCATGAATATGATAGAAAAATATATCAATACTTTTTCTTAAAGAATTTTAAGAAAGTGTAAGGGATGAAGAGAAATTGAAAAAATATATGAGAGCAGCAGTATGTATTCTTTACTCATTAGTAAAGTTTTACTTTATAAAATTATTTCACTTTAATAAGTTTAACTTCACAACAATTAACCTTGTTTCGCCTTTTACGGAATTAGAGATTGGAATTAAGGCAAAACTCCATTTCGGAAAGATGATAAAGATAAAAAGCGGATCTAGAATAAGAGTGCGAAAAGGTGCAGAAATGCGCATCGGGAAGAACACGTCCTTAAATCACGGTTGTATTTTTACAGCTCATGAGAGAATTATTGTAGGTGAGAATGTTCAGTTTGGGCCCAATGTTTTAATCTATGATCATGATCATGACTATAAGCAGAAAGATGGACTGAAAAACTTGTTATTTAAAACGACTCCAGTAGAAATTGGTGACAATGTTTGGATTGGGGCAAATGTCGTCATATTAAGAGGAACAAAAATTGGAAATAATTGTGTTGTCGGAGCTGGTTGCGTCGTTAAGGGTGAATTTAATGACGACACGGTGATAGTTCAAAAGAGAGAAACAACAGCTGTTCAAAAAAGTAGGTGTTAAGGTAATGATAAAAGTTTTACAAGTAATAGGTAGCTTGAATAACGGCGGATCTCAAGCTATGATTATGAATCTTTACAGAAATATAGACCACTCAAAGATTCAATTTGACTTTATTATTGATAGAGAGAACGAGCTGTTTTATGCAGAAGAAATAAAAGCATTGGGTGGAAAAATATACTTTTTCCCTACATTCAATATAAGAAATATTTTTAAATATCTTAAATCTTGGAATGATTTTTTTAAGGAACACCCTGAATATAAAGTTATACACGGTCATGTTAGAAGTACTGCTTCTATTTATTTAAGTATTGCGAAGAAGTATGGGGTTACTACAATTGCACATAGTCATAGTACATCTTCAGGAACTGGCCCTTCAGCTATTGTGAAAAATTTACTACAATATCCTGTTAGGTACCTTGCGGATTATCTTTTTACGTGTTCTAAAGCAGCAGGTGAATGGTTGTACGGTAAGAAAGCTTGTGAAAAACGGAACTTTCAAATTCTTAAGAATGCGATAGATACTAGAAACTTCATTTTTAATAATGAGCTTAGGAATAATAAAAGAAAAGAATTAAAAATTGAAGGTAAATTTGTAATTGGTCACGTTGGGAGATTCAATACACCAAAGAATCATGAATTTTTAATTGATATATTTAAAGCTGTGCATGATAAAAATGAAAATTCAGTATTATTGTTAGTTGGAGACGGTAATCTAAAGCAGTCAATTGAGAAAAAGATATATGACTTAGGTATGGAAGATAAAGTAATTTTGACCGGTGTGAGATCTGATATTCCTGATTTGTTACAGTCGATGGATGTATTTCTTTTCCCATCAATATTTGAAGGCTTGCCCGTAACATTAATAGAAGCTCAGGCCGCCGGACTACCATGTGTTATTTCAAAAAATATTACAGATGAAATAAATGTAACTTCTTTAGTAAATAGTGTTTCACTTCTTAAAAGTGCAAATTTCTGGGCTGAAAAAATATTAGAGATTAAGCAGTCTTATGAGCGTGAAAACAATTATAATCATATAGTTAAAGCTGGCTATGATATAACTGAGACAGCAAAGTGGTATCAGGAATTTATTTTTAATAAGAAAACCTTAAAGATGTGATTATTTAGTTAATACAATTCTGATAATAAACTTAAACTTTAAGTTTTAGGAGTTAACTTATATATGAAAAGCCAAATAGTTTTTATTATACCTTATATGAGGATTAGTTCAATTTGTGAACTGGTTAAGAAATAATGAATGACAAATTAATTCTTAAAAATGCATCTTTTCTTTTTTCAAGTGATGTACTTGTCCGATTGATTAGTTCGGTTGCAGCTATTCTTGTTGCTAGACATCTTGGGTCTCATGGATATGGAATTCTTAGTGTAGGAATGGCGTTTACTGCAATTGCTGCTTATTTTACCGACATGGGTCTAACGCACACATTCATCAGAGAAGGAACAAAACCAAACGTTAAATTGGACCATCTAATCAGTAGTTTTTTTAAAACAAGAATAGTGTTTGCTTTAGGGACAGCCCTAGTTTCGATAATTATAATTCGGATTCTTTACACTGATACACTTCTTATAAGGCAAGTGCTCTATGTTATGGTGCTACCTACTATATTAGGATCTGCGTTGCAAGGCGTTGGAGTTGTATATTTTCAAGTCACTTCCCAAATGAAATATACAGCTTTTATACGTGGTCTCTCAGGATTAATTACTGCTGGCTCCCTTTTAGTGGGGATTACTTCAAATTGGTCCTTACTCCTCATCTCTTCTGTATACGGATGTTCTAGCATTTTAGGTGGAGTGACTAGTGTTTTGATGGTTACGAAACGCATTTCTTTATTACATGGTTGGAATCAGTCGATATTGAGAGGTATTATATCATTTACTTTAGGTGGTATCGTTGTATTGATGCTTCCTCAATTAGGTCCCTTAGTACTTGAAAGAGTTACAAGTTTCCAACAAGTTGGATACTATGCAGCTGCTATCCGTATTCCAATTGTTCTATATCAGGTTCCAGGAGTTCTAGCAACAGCTTTTTATCCTCTGCTTTTTGAATATGGTAATAAAAATCAGAAAGAAAATCATTTGAAATTAAATATATTTCAATTAAAGTTAATGAGTACATTAGGTATTATTATGGCAATACCCTTCCTTTTTTACCCAACATGGTGGATCACATTTTTATTTGGAGACGAATGGATTGCATCCTCAAGGGTTCTAGCCATTCTTTCTTGTATGGTAATTTTACAGTCAATTAATTATCCATTAGCAGATGCATTGACAACTAAGGGATTGCAAAAGAGAAGAACATTAACTTTATTGGTAGCTTTGTTTGTAGGATTAGTTTCATACATCAGCCTAGGAAGTAGATTAGGTAGCATTGGCGGTGGTTTTTCAGCAATTATAATTGAAATTATACTAATGATTGGATTTACTATTTCAAATCCTTCCGGCTTCAAATTGATTAGTTGTGGAATACGATATAATTTCATTTCGTTATTTTTTATTATAGTAATTGGATTTTTTGTTTTGGTAAACATAAGCCCTTTTATTGGAATCCCAATATGTATTCTTATTTTTCTGTGTCTATCGGTTTCTTTAGATCGTGAAATTCGCAAATGGATTCTTAGTAAAATCAAAATTAAAAGAAAAGAGGGTCTTCTATGAATCCGAGCGTTTCAGTAATTATTCCTACTTTCAATCTTGAAGCTTATATTAATAGAGCAGTTGAATCCGTTTTAAATCAAACATATCAAGACTTTGAAATAATAATAGTTGATGATTTTTCAACAGATTCAACGGTGAAGGTTGTAGAGAAGATATTTGATGAAAGAATTCATTTGTTAATTAACGATAAGAATAGTGGTCCATCATATTCACGTAATCGTGCACTTGAAAAAGCAAAGGGAGAATGGATAGCATTTTTAGATGGAGATGATTGGTGGGAAGAAAATCGCTTAGAACTACTATTATCAAATACAAAAAAATTTAATTGTGATATGATTTCTGACGATTGGTATTTGATTGTAGATGGAGAAGAAAGACCTTGGAGTACTCAGTTGGTAAATAAATCCTTGAAAATCTCTAAACCTATTAAAATTACACCTGAATTTTTAATAGATAATGAATTAGGCATGCAACCACTCATTAAATCAAATTTTTTAATATCAAACAAAATCAGGTTTGATGAGAGTCTAAGGAATGGTGAGGATACTAAGCTTTATCTTGATTGTTTAGTTTGCAATGCCAATTGTATATTTCTACCTGAGCCCCTTTACTTTTATAGAGCTAGAAAAGGTTCTCTAGTAACTCAAAAAGATAATGCATTAGCCCAAATCAAAAAGACAACAAATGAGTTGTTAACATATCCTGCTTATAGAAAACAGCCTAATTTAATAGTTGCGTTAGAAAAACGAAAAAATAGAATATGTGAAGAGCAAATATATTACCAATTTATTAAAAATATCAAAGAACGAAAGTATAAAAAGATTATAGTAAATGTATTTGAAAAACCTCAAACATTTAAAATTATTTTCAAACGCATTCCAAATGTTCTTAATTACCGTCTAATGAGACATTTTAAAAGGAGATAGTACTATGTCAAAAAAAATAGCTCTTTTTCTTCCCTCTCTTAGAGGGGGTGGAGCGGAGAGAGTAATGCTAAATATAGCAAAAGGGCTTGTAACTGATGGATATGATGTTGATCTTGTTGTAATCAATTCCGAAGGGGCCTATTTATCTCAAGTGCCATCTAATGTTAGAATTGTCGATCTAGAAGCCCCACGTGTATTTCAAAGTTTGTTACCGCTAATAAAGTATTTAAAACAAAGTAAGCCCTATTCAATATTATGTGCAATGAATCATATAAATATTATAGGTGTATTGGCAGTAAAATTAGCAAAAGTAAATACTCGGATAGTAATTAGTGAACATAATAATTTAACTCAATCACTTTTACATTCTAGAAATTATAGAGATAAAATTCTCCCTTTTTTTATGCGATATTTCTACCCTAAGGCAGATGGTATTGTAGCCGTTTCTGAAGGTGTAGCTGAAGATTTAGCTTTATCCCTAAATCTACCTAAGATGGAAATTAAGGTAATCTACAATCCTATAATAGATAGTGAATTAATAAAGAAATCTAAAGAGAGAGTAGATCATCCGTGGTTCCAAGATGATCAACCACCGGTCATTTTATCAGTGGGTCGTTTAACTGAACAAAAAGATTTTCCAACTTTATTACATGCCTTTTATGAAATACGTAAGCGAATGAAAGTTCGTCTGATAATTCTAGGGGAAGGGGAAAAACGCTCCGAGTTAGAAACTCTAATAAAAAAATTAGAGCTCGAAAAAGACGTAGACTTACAGGGATTTGTTGAAAATCCATATGGTTATATGCGAAGTTGCGACTTATTTGTACTATCTTCTAAATGGGAGGGTTTCGGTAACGTATTAGTTGAAGCTTTGGCATCAGGAACATCTGTTGTTTCTACAGATTGCCCAAGTGGTCCGAGGGAAATTTTAAAAGATGGATTATTTGGATCATTAGTACCTGTTGGGGATTATAAAACACTGGCTGATATAATTTATCTTTCGATTACAGATCCCGCTTTAAAATTTGACTATACCGATTTTAATGAGCACTTAAATAAAATGAAAACCACTACAGTTCTAGATAAATATAAAGAGGTCTTAAATGGATGATTAATAATAAATCAAAAAAACCCTATTTTTTCAGACCTTCTTATTTTTCGGAGCGTGCTTTAGTTGTTTTGGTTATTATTTCCTTTTTTATATTTATTCCGGTAACTATTGAAATGAATCCGTTACTACCGTACGGTAATATTATTTTTATTTGTTCAGTTTTAGCATTATTTTTTGTAAGTTTATTTGATGGAAGAAGAGTTATTTTATTGAATAACTCTTTAATCAATGTACTAATGTTATTTTACATTTTATTCTCTTATTGTCTTTTTTCCAGTTTGTGGAGTAATATGCCTCTTCAAGTACTTTGGAGATCTTTTATTGTTTTTGTGCCAAGTGTGATAATAGGGATGCTTTTTTTAAAAGAACAGGATTTATATAAAACAATGATTTTATTCTACAAGGCTCTAATGATATTTGGTCTTTTATTAGGTTCTATAGGGCTATTTATTTACAGTTTTGGAGATATAATTTGGCAAGGAGATTTGGTCTATAATTCGCTTAATATAGGTTTAATTTCCTTAAATCAAACTTTATATTACTCTTCAGGAGTGTATAGAATTTCCTCATTAACAGGAAATCCAAATAATCTAGGATTTATGTTATTTTTTTCAATATCTTCGGCTTTTGGACTTTATTATATGAAAAAGATAAATATTTTTCTATTTATAACAACAGTCACCATCTTGATCACGTCATTAATTTTTACGTTTTCAAGAAACAGTTGGTTTGCAACACTTATAAGTATCTTTTTGATTAATTTATTTATTCATCCACGGGCTTTATCAAAAAGAAATAAGATAATAAAACTCATTTTATTTTTTTTCTTCTTTGTTCTATGTTCGTTAGGGTTATTATTTTTATATTGGTATTTATATAATTCTTTTTCCTCTAACACTCGTTTAAGTCTAGATTTAAATGGACGCATAGTTGCTTGGGATCTTTTAAAAAAAGTTATTAATGAAAATCCTTTATTTGGTACAGGTTTTAATACAAGTGCTGAACTACTAAAAAAAGAAAGTGGAGGACTGGTGAATCACAGCCACAGTTTATATTTAGCAATTTTATCTGAGCTTGGCATTTTTGGTTGTAGCATATTTGTGATTATTATGTTATTTGTCTTTATTCCAATATTCTCGACTTTATTTAATTTTAGAAAAAGGCATTATTTAAAAAAAGAATATATACCATTTTTGGTAAATAGTTGTATTTTAGTTGTAATTCTAATTCATCAAATAGTAGAAATTAGCATACTACGTTTTAATTTTTTTAATGTTATATGGATATTTATTCTATTTGGAACTCTACAACTAAGATACAAGATTTTACATGACGAGAGGTTAGAGAAATCAAGACAATAATAGTAACTTGTCTGTAGCACTGAAGTATAGGTTTATCATATCTTCAAAAACAAACCAAAGGAAACAAGGAAGTACGAACTAATTGTGACTAACGATACCGCACGTACCAATTGATGATAAAGTGATTATTCCAGTTAAAATGGACTCGGGGTATACCAATGATTCAACTATAGGATAAAAGTGATTTCCCCCAATTCATAGTACTAATGTTGGGGAAAAAAGTGAATTACTGCTCCAAGAAACAGACTGGTTAACTGATAAGAATTCTATAGTAAAATTGCAGAAAAATATTTTATTTCTGTCAGTGAAGTTTCTGCTAATCGTACTTAGATGGTACCTAATAAAAAATAGTGCTGATGATTTGTATTTCCAAATACTTTATTAAAGGAAGGTCTATAAATGTACAAAATAGCGGTAGCAGGAACAGGTTATGTTGGCTTAGTAGCTGGTGTTTGTTTTGCTGAAGTTGGTCATCAAGTAACCTGTGTGGATATTGATGAAAAAAAAGTAGATGTAATGAAGTCTGGAGTTTCTCCAATCTTTGAAGCAGGTTTGGAGGAGCTGATGCAAAAAAATTATGTTGCTGGAAGAATTGACTATACCACTGATTATAAATCAGCATATAAAGATGCGGATGCAATTTTTATCGGTGTTGGAACACCGGAACAACCAGACGGATCTGCAAACCTATCATATATTGCAACTGTTGCTAGACAAATAGCAGAAAATATAGAAAAGGATTGTCTTGTAGTTGTAAAATCTACAGTTCCAGTAGGTACTAATGATAAAGTTGAACAATTTATAAATGACTTTTTGGTTAATGACGTAAAAGTAGAAGTAGCTTCAAATCCTGAATTCCTGGCACAAGGTTCAGCTGTACACGATACATTGCATGCAGAGCGAATTATCATCGGAACAGAGAGTAAATGGGCTGAAGGAATTTTAAAGCAAATCTATGAACCATTTGGATTGCCTATTGTTTCTGTTAACCGTCGATCTGCTGAAATGATTAAATATGCGTCTAACGATTTCCTTGCGCTTAAAATTTCTTATATGAATGATATCGCCAACTTATGTGAACTTGTGGGGGCAGATATCCAAGATGTTGCGAAAGGGATGAGTTTTGATCAGCGCATTGGCAGCAAGTTCTTAAATGCCGGTATTGGTTATGGGGGTTCTTGCTTCCCTAAAGATACTAAAGCTCTTGAATATTTAGCCAAGCAGAATGGTTATGAGTTAAAAACCGTAAAGGCTGCCATTGAGGTTAATACAGAACAAAAGACTAAATTATTTTCAAAAGCTCGCAAGCGTCTTATCACGTTTAGTGGGCTTAAAGTTGCCGTCCTTGGTCTAACCTTTAAGCCAGGAACGGACGACCTTCGAGAAGCCGCTTCTCTTGAAAATGTACCATTACTATTGGAGCAAGGAGCAAACATTTATGCATTCGATCCAGTTGGTGCAAAGAACTTTGCCAGAGTGTATCCAGAGGGAACTAATGGGCGTGGCAGCATCACTTATGTAGAAAACATTGAGGAAGCCTTGGATGGGGCTAATGTATGTTTTGTTTTCACAGAGTGGGGTGAGGTTAAAGCTCTGACACCCGAAACCTATAAAAAATTAATGTGGACACCATTGGTTTATGACGGAAGAAACATTTATGATGTAGGAGAGATGGAAGAGGCAGGAGTAGAATACTATTCTATTGGTAGAAAACCCGCGTTAAGAGAAGGTAAAAAGGAGTCAAGAAACATTGGACTGCAAACCGTTAAATCCTAATCAAGTATATCTTATTACCGGAACAGCCGGATTTATAGGCTATTTTTTATCAAAAAAATTACTTAAACAAGGCTGTACAGTGGTAGGCCTTGATAATGTTAATGACTATTATGATGTCAATTTAAAGGAGACACGTTTAAGCCTTCTTCAACCTTTTGAGAAATTTACGTTTGTTAAGAGCGACATTGCGGATAAAAACAGGGTAGAAGAAATTTTTGAAGAGTACAAACCAAGTGTTGTAGTCAATCTGGCTGCACAAGCAGGTGTCCGTTATTCTATCGAAAATCCTGATGCTTATATCCAAAGTAATATTATTGGATTCTATAACATTTTAGAGGCTTGCCGGCATCATCCTGTAGATCATCTGGTATATGCTTCATCCAGCTCTGTTTATGGAGCGAACAAAAAGGTTCCATTCGAAGAAACAGATTTTGTTGACCAACCTGTATCCCTTTATGCTTCGACCAAGAAATCCAATGAACTTATGGCTCATACGTACAGTCATTTGTACAAAATTCCCGCTACAGGACTTCGTTTCTTCACGGTATATGGACCAATGGGACGTCCTGATATGGCATATTTTGGATTTGCAGACAAGTATTTTGCAGGTGAACCTATTAAAATCTTTAATAATGGTGATTTTGATAATGACCTTTACAGGGATTTTACCTTCATTGATGACATTGTAGAGGGAATTGAACGGTTAATAAGCAATCCTCCTGTCGATTCAGTTCCTCATAAGGTCTATAATATCGGAAATAATAATCCTGAGAAACTGATGACATTTATTGGAGCACTAGAGAAAAGTTTAAGCAATGCTACGGGCAGAGAAGTAATTTTTGAAAAAGTGTTTGAGCCGATAAAACCAGGAGATGTGCCTGCTACGTATGCATCGACCGATCTTCTTCAGAAAGCGGTAGGGTTTAAACCTCAAACCTCTATTGAAGTAGGGCTTCAGAAATTTGCGGATTGGTATGTAGACTATTATGGAGTTGAGTGATTTGAAATCTTCTCTTAAACAACAAGCAGGAGGAATAATATGTCCATTCTAGTAACCGGAGGCGCTGGCTACATCGGCAGCCATACATGTGTTGAACTTTTAAATGCCGGATATGAGGTTGTGGTCGTGGACAACCTATCCAATAGTCACATAGAATCTTTAAATAGAGTTAACGAAATTACAAACAAATCGCTTGTTTTTGAACAAGTCGATCTATTGGATAAAATTGAATTAGAGCGCGTGTTTATTGAACATGATATTGAGGCAGTTATTCACTTTGCCGGATTAAAAGCAGTGGGCGAGTCTGTAAATAAACCGCTTTATTATTATCAAAATAACATTGCCGGAACGCTTGTACTTTGCGAGGTAATGCAGCAATTTAATGTGAAGAAGATGGTGTTCAGCTCTTCCGCTACAGTCTATGGATTGACAGATCAAGTTCCAATTTCAGAAGGAGTATCACTCGGGGCTACTAATCCGTATGGCCGTACAAAACTCATGATTGAAGAAATCCTCCGTGACCTGTATGTATCTGATAATGAATGGAGTATCTCCCTTCTTCGCTACTTTAACCCGGTTGGGGCTCATAAGAGCGGACAAATTGGGGAAGATCCAAATGGTATTCCCAACAATTTAACACCTTATATCACTCAAGTAGCTGTAGGCAAACTGCAAGAACTTCAAGTGTTTGGCAACGATTATGACACTGTAGATGGGACAGGCGTTAGAGATTATATCCATGTCGTAGATTTGGCAAAAGGTCACTTAAAAGCACTGGATAAGGAAATGAAGAGTGAAGGTGTAGAGGCTTATAACCTTGGCACAGGTAAGGGCTATAGTGTGTTGGAAGTTTTACGTGCTTTTGAAAAAGCAACAGGAAAAACGATTCCTTACAAAGTAGTCGATCGCCGGCCTGGTGATGTAGCTGTTAGCTATGCTGATCCAACAAAAGCAAAAGAAGAGCTTGGCTGGGAAGCAGAAAAAGGTTTGGATGATATGTGCCGTGATGCGTGGAACTGGCAAAAGAACAATGTTCATGGTTTTAAAGAAGAAGTTATAAAGTAATGTTCCTATGGTTATAACTGAGGTATGAATACATTTAAATTACTTATCGTTATTATATGGGCGCTTTTTTTGGGACTTCATACCTTTACGGACAATTTAGAAGCTTTATTAAGCAATCAATCTATTAAATTTACATGGAATGCATCTCCAGACTTTTTATCTTTCTTTAATCTATCGGATATCACGTTGATCCATCCTTCCTTTTATCTTGTAAAAACCGGACATTTGATTGGGTTTGGAATTTTAGACTTACTGGTATTTGTATGGTTAAGAAATCACAGAAAATCGATGCTGCTTACATTTTGTTTTGCCGTATTTACAGAAATTCTTCAGCTTTACTTTGGCAGGGATGGTCGGTTATATGATGTGGTTATTGATTCGTTAGGCATTGTTATTGTTTATCAGTTGTTAAAGCTAAACAAAAGTGAGAAAGCATCGATTCCCTGGGAATAGATGCTTTTTTACAGAGGGGATACCATGAAAACAACCATTCAAGATGTACATAAAGCGATCTATATTATTAATATCCATGCGAAAAATGCGCCTGCACTCTATCCCATGAAGCATCGAGCGATCCAGAAATTGCTGAAGGAAGGTCGAGCTGTAAAGATAGGTTTAACCTATTCACCCAACCCGGGAAAAGCGTTGCAGCGGTTAAATGTGCTCATAAGAGTCGGAGATTTCTTATTTCATCTTCCCTCCACGAAAGAAGATCGAAGAAACTTGGAAATCCTAGAAGATGATCCCGAATATCGTAACCCCAAAGTATATATGCCTTTGAAACGTGCGAAGCGACTTTTAGAGTTATACTCCCCTTTGCTAGAGTCACCAGTTGATAAGGAGCCCCTACAAAAACAACCTACTACCTATATCGGGTTATCCGGCTATTTAAATGGTAAAGTCAATAATGGTATCGATGCTGCTTACGTGTTGTTTTGCTGTATGATGTGGTGATTGACTCGTAAGGCATTGTTATGGTATATCAATGGTTAAAACTCATAAACAAGAGTGAGAAAGCATCATTTCCCTATAAAATAGATGCTTTCTCCATTTAATCTAAATTCTTTGAAGGTTGGATAGAATGAAAACGACAACCCAAGATCTAGCGATAGCCATCTATATTATTAACAAACACGCGAAAAATGCACCTGCTCTTTATGAGATGAAGCAGCGGGCGATTGAGAAGCTGCTGAAGCAGGGTAAAGCACAGAAAGTAGGGCTAAATTATTCCCCGAATCCGGGTAAAGCCTTGCAGCGACTGGATGTCCTGGTTCAAGTTGAAGATTATTTGTTTCATCTTCCCTCTACAAAAGAAGACCGGAAAACACTAAACATTCTGGAGTACGAAGCACAGATCCGCAATCCTAAAGCATCAATGCCTCTAAAACGGGCCAAGCAAATTTTAGAGGCTTATTCGCCTTTGCCAAAACCCCCAGCTGTTAAGCATTCCCGTCCAAAGCAAAGACCAAAATATATTGGGATCTCCACCTATTTGAATGGTCCAAGGAAATAATCATGATTCTCCAGAGTCTTCGTTCAGCCAATCATACCCCAGCACATTGAAATAGCTCTCTCGCCTTCGTTCCACCGTCAGCATTCCATAAACAACACCATAGAAGTACTGAGCAAAGCTTGTCTTAATCTTTTGCCGCTTATACTGGTAAACAGTGATCTTGAAACCTTGGATCACTTCCGGGATCAGCATCTCCAGCGGCTTTTCAATATTCAATTTCTTGTAGGCAACCCGAGCTTTTTGCCAGAGAGAGCAGATCTCTGCAGCGGTTGTGAAGAACGGTTTGACCGCCTGCATAAAGTCCCTCGGTATGTAATCAGGAAGATAGGAATAATCCAATGTCGGGGAAAATGCGGGTTGCTTACGTATGGTTTTGGTTTTTAATCTTTCGTTTGTTTCTATGTTTTTAGTTTCTGATGCCGGAATGTCGGGATTCTTCATAGAGCTGCAAGGTGTTTGAGGGCTTTGCCGGCCTGTCAATCTTTGTGGCAGCGGTCTGTCAAAATGATGGAACACAAAAATGTTGTGGGCATATCCGCCCTTATTCCGAATCGTGTGGTGTATGGAGATGATTCCAAACTTTCTTGCTTTGCGAAGCATGCGTTCCACCGTGGAACGGGAAATGCCTCCCTTTTCATGGCAGGCGGCAACAAGCGTACCGATTCTTGCATTGCATACGCCGATGACTTTGGCACTATATCGTGTGAGCTGGTGAAAGGCGATCAGCTCCCCCTTCGTAAACTTCTCCTTATGTACCTCCAAGAATTGTTTGTTTGATTCATTGAACTCCTTTATCGTTTGAAACTCACTCAAGTTTTTAAAATTCGTAATCTTTCCAGGCACCATTGGGCTCTTCCTCTCTATAAAAAGGTCTTCACTCTTTAAATAGAGAAAAGGGGGGAAAAGGAGTCATGGCTTTGAATATTTTTTGAGGGAGCTTGAGATGGATAGAAGAAATAGCTAACCAACGCATCCACTCTACTACAGAACGTAAACCGGTCGAACTTTGGTTGAAAGAGTCACTACAGCCTCTTTAATCCATCTATGTATGATTCCAGTTATATTACCTATCGAAAGATTGGTAAAGATGGGGTTATGAACTACCACTCAAGAAAGATTTTAATGGGTTCAAAATTTGCAGGGCAAGAAGTAATGATTAATGAAACACTAAGTGGAAAGATCACGGTTTATTATCATGGGGAGGCCATTTTAACCTATACAAGAGACGACAAGGTTCGCTCCAAGAATGCATGGTATGGTATATTATTTTTAGAAGCTTCTTCAGTAAGGGTTCTCCATCAGATTGAATTGTGGGTAATTTGAGCGATTCGCAATATGTGTCAATAGCTTGATTCATTTTCTATTGCTCTCCTTCTTGAAGGAATTGGTCGTAAACGCTTAAGGGACGAACAGCGACCTCTATATCCTGTGCAGCGTGGAAGGTGCCAGCCTTTAAACGCTGCTTTTTTCTTTGCTCGAAGAGTGGTAGAACTGGAAGTGGAAATTAAGTTTGTATAGAGCGAAGTAGACGGACTCTCTTAAAGCTCTCTAGGTTACCATTTAAGAAGACGTTGGATACGTTTGATTTTGATCATGTTAAAGGCATGTCCCGTAGGGACATTGAAGAATATTTAAGCCTTAGTTTCATTGAACAGAATAAGAATTTAATTTTCCAGGGCCCTCCTGGAGTCGGTAAAACCATTTAGCCGTTTCTATCGCCTTGGAAGCGATACGAAAAGGTTTGAAAACGTACTTTATGACAGCACAAGAGCTCGTTACTACACTTGAAACAGCAGATTCACAGGGTAAATTGGATAAAAAGATGAGAGGGCTTGCCAAGCCTTCTCTTCTGATCATCGACGAAATGGGTTACTTGAACTTATATAATAATGGTGGACATTACTTATTTCAGGTGATCAGCCGAAGGTATGAAAACAGCTCGATCTTCTTAACATCTAATAAGACGTTCAGCCAGTGGGGAGAAGTTTTAGGAGATGGAATTATAGCAACAGCTATTTTAGACCGTCTGCTTTACCACTCTCGTGTGTTTTCAGTGGATGGACAGAGTTATCGATTGAATGAAAAAGGCACCCGTTAAGGTGCCACTTTTGTACAATTTTACCCCGACGATTTTGTATAAAATTAAACGTCCTTGACAACAGAGAATAAATATTCAAGTTTACTTAATATATTATCGACCAGGGATAACATGATAAAGCCCTTTCAAATCAATAAAAAAATACTTTTTAATCTTTAATAATGAGGTTTGCAAATATCAAAATCTTTATAAAATCAAAAGATTGTTAACCAACAATAACTCGAAGGATGGACTAGAAGACATTGAATCTTCATCAATCTCCAATGATAAAATCATTTATTTCAGGGTTTATAATTCTGATAGAGAAGTAGCAAAAATGAACGTTCGCTATGAACCAAGAAGAGACAAAATATATATTGGTATTTTGGAAGTCTTTGAAAAAAGAATAGGAATAGGCAGTGTTTTAATTGTTAAAGGCTCTTGCACTTATATTCGGGGTAAAAATAATTACCAGTATTATTAGGTCGTTGGGGGAATAATCTATAGAAGAATTAAAGGGGTTTTATAGAAAGAATGGCTTTGCAATACTAGAAGATAATGAGATCGAGTTAAGGATTTCATATGAAAATAATATATTATAGAAAGTTGTAATTTACAGAATATCCTATTATAGGAGGAGAAACGTCTCTGTTACCTTAATTAGGATGATTTATATGATCAATTTAATGAGTTATTAAATCCTACGGAAACAGAATTGAACATAATCTCTTAAATAAAGGTTAGAGGAGATCTCAATGGACGAGTTTAATGAATTGAAATGCTTATTTAATTCAGCTAATAAAATATATTTACTGGAGCAGAAGAATTTAATTCAAAGAGGAGTCTCAGAACGAACACTTTGTGGTCAATTGATGCTCTATTTAAATAAGGCTATCGAGAAGACAAAATATGATCAATATTATGTTGATGTTGAATACAACCGGAATTTCAATCGTAAAATCAAGACAATTGTTAATGGACGGGGAGAAATTATAACAATTAATTGTGACTTAATCATTCATAGTAGAGGGGAAAACATTCATCAAGATAACTTGATTGCTATAGAAATGAAAAAGTCTACAGGAAGTAGAGTTAATAAAGAAAGAGATAAAGAACGCTTAAAGGCGTTAACGACACAAGTGCTTTATGTGTTTAGCGACTACAGAAAGCAGTTTCCTGAACACGTATTTGGATATATATTAGGTATTTACTATGAAATTGATATTCGTCACATGAAAGTATTTTTAGAGTTTTATCAAGATGGAAAGCTAATAGATGAAGAGAACATAAATATATAAGACTTAATTTATAATACAACAAACCGATTACAAAAGAATTAGTGAAATTTTTAAGAAATAATTTAATTATTATTTAAATTTGCGTTTTGAAACAGTCACTTACTGATTTTTGTTTATATAATACAATTACAAAAAGTTTAAGGCGGTGCCAATGAACTAACCAAAAGCTTATGGTGTATTTTCTAAACGAAAGAATTATTTTTTTAGAGATTCTGAATACGGGTTTATAAATAAAGTTGGAATAGGAGATTTGTAATGCATTTTCTTCTGAAAGTTTATGCATTGTTGTTATGGGTATACTCTAATGTTATTTTTTATATTTTAAAATGGGTTGATCAAACGATAGATTCGACTTGGGGAACAGTAGTTTTTCAGTATTTAGCACTACAAATAATTGCAATTTTGGTACTCTCTATTATTCAAGAAGTAATAGGGGAAATTAGATACAGATTGAAAGTCTTTTATAATAAATTAAGAAGAAACAAAAAATTAGGCATTATAAGATTTTTAAGTGAATTGTATTATATATATGATAAGGTTCTTTATAAGATTCAACCTAGGATCTACTATAAAAACCAGCCATCTAATAATAATAGAATGGATGCTACTAATGCGTATAGCATTTTAAATGTATATGAAAATTTAATAAGGTTTGCAGTTTTCATATTTAGAATTTCTATTTTCAATCTAATTTCTTGGTACTTTATTATTTCTTATCACCAGCCTACTATGATGGTGGAATTTTTGAAATTTATTTTTTTCCATGTTCACTTATATTTGGCTCATTTTAACTTAAAAACAATTAATGAATTAGTCAGCTTGGCAACACTCATTTCTTCTGTTTTGGTTCTATTCGTACTTAGAAGATCTCAGTTAACTTCAAAAGCAAAAAGAAAACTATATGATGAAAAATATGAAAAAGCTATAAAATTACATGTTGAAAATTTGTCTGCTTTAAGTAAAATGATCTACTTTTCTAGAGAAAATATTGATCACCTTTCATATATTATTGATTACATAGTTGACAATTTTTGCAAAGAAATTGCTTGTAATTATGGATATGAATTGTCTAATAATAAATTAATTAATTCTAAAAATAACTATAACATTTATGAAAGAGCAGTGTCTCTGTTTGAGTACTTTAATTCTTTCAAATTAGAAGCGGATATTATAAAAAAAAACATGAAATTAATAAAAGACGAGAACATATCTGATGCTTATTTTATTATAAATAAATCCTTATCTTATGAAAAAAACATTTTATCCCTCAGTCCATATTCCACTAAATTATGGATTGAAACGCACTTGTTGGATAGAGATGCGCTTGAGAAAACTTATAAAAAATTTTATAGATAGGAACGAGTATTTAAAAGCTCAATTTGAAGCAATTAGTACAAATAATAAATTAACATTAAGAAATAAAACTATAAATGAGATGTCTGCATCATCTGATGAGGTAACAGGGAGTCCCTCCCCTATAGAGATTATTGAAAAAAAGTTAGAGCAAGCAGCTTGCGATTTGAAAGATAATTTAACTTCACTTTTAGCTGATGCAGTTTATTATTATATTGTTGGTGAGCGATATGTTGAAAAATCAACTCAAGCGTCAAAACTTAAGTTTAAGGATTATCTGTTTGGAAAGTAAATATAAATGTAAATGAGGAATTATATCTTAATAGATACCCGTACACTCTTGTGTACGGGTATCACTTCTTTTTTAGACGAAAATTGCTTTATTTTTCACGGTAATAAATTCCTAAGGCATTTGAATACTAGTAAGCTTAGAAAAGATTAATTCAATTACAAAGAGTATCTGCCATCTGCTTGGGACTATTCCTAAAGGCATCAATGGTACTTCCCGCAATATGAGTAGTAATCGTTACATTGTCCAGCTTTAATAGATCGTCATTTGGATCTAGGGGTTCATGATCAAACACATCCAGGGCAGCCCCCATGATTTTCTTTTCCTTAAGACTTTGAACTAGTGCTTTCTCATCAATGAGACCCGAGCGTGCAGTGCTGATAAGCACGGCGGAAGGTTTCATTTTGTCCAGTTCCTTCTTGCCGATAAAGTGCTGGGTGCCCTTGCTTAGACGAAGGTGGAGGGAAACCACATCTGATTCCTTTAATAAAGTATCCAAATCCACCTTTTTATATGGAGCGGGTACTTCCCCGGTGTACTCGTCGTAAACGATGATGTTGCATTCCAATGTGTGTAAGTTTATTGCGTGTCTCTTGATAGGATGGTTGCAAGTTAGATAATGGTTGATATAAAAAAGGCTACTTACTATTGAAAACAATTCTAAAATTATTATCTGGGGTATCGTTCCAACTAATTTATAATATAGTTTTTAAATCGAGTATTGTAGTGCTTGATTTAGTGGTATTTCAAAATTTCCTGAATTAAAGTAATTAATATGAGACCATTGCTTTTCTTTTATATAAAGCATGGATATTTTATTTATTATAACCATATTATTTATTGAAACTAATCCGTCTGAAGAGCTAAAGTATTTGGCTCCAGCTAATGTGAAATATTTTTTGTGATAATTATCTCTAGAATTTAACTTATCAATAAATTTAGTTTTATTGGTTAAATCATGGAGTCCATCTATGTTTCTTGACCGTACCAAATCCTGAAAATCTTTTTCTTTTATTTGAATGATGTTACTAAGTACTAAAATAAATCGTGATATTAAAGGTACACTAGGTAAGCGACTTCCATTGTTAGGCGTCCCAGCCATTATAATGTATTTTATTTTTGAATTGTTAATAATCATAGATGATCGGCTAACCAAGCCCCCCATACTATGAGCAATGACTAAAACATCATCATTATTATATTTTTTAGAAAGGTGCTTTATTTCTATTTCTAGCAATTTACTGCTTACATTTATACTTTGATTAATGGTGAGGTAATCAAATCCATACACTGTGTAATTATTTTCTAAATGATTGATTAGGTGGAAATAGGAACTGCCAATTCTAGATGCTAAACCATGAACTATTATAATTGGGGGCTTATTACCAGGCTCAATTGTTTCTTTTTTTTCGACAATATCTCCATTAATTTGTAATCTTGTTAATCCAAGGTCATCATGAACATCTTTATATAGATTTTTAAATTTGCCAACAACAATTAAAAATTTATTATTATAACCTCCACTTAGTAAATATTTTAGCCTGTTTTGGGAAGATTCCATACTTTTTGAAAGATAATCTAGGTCATCTGAATCAAAGTTCAATAAATAATTAATCTCTTTCTTTTTAATATAAACTTTATATCCTTGGCTTATAGGAATGTGTTCAAACAATTGAGTTCTAGGAGAAACATTAGCTGCTAAGTCTTCGAAGTTTAAATCTTTATCATCTAGCAACTTGAGATAGAAATCTTGAATCGCAAAGACAAATTCATTTTTCGAGCAAATTACTTCATATGTTATGTCGGGTTCCCTGTTGTTTTTATTAGTTAAATCAATCTGATAAACATTATTAATATCACAGTATGGTAACTCATTTAGAAAATTACTTTGTGTTTTCATCTTGGTTATTGAAATATTATTTACTTCCTGGTATTGTTCATCATTTTTACTTTGATTATCTATGACTAATTTGTTTTCATTAGTATTAAATTTAAACATAATTATTTGCCTCCAAGAAAAATATTTTAGAGATGAAACCCTATAACCAATATTTACTCTATCCACTCCTACACCTTATAAATATATACCTTATTTTACCATATGTTAATGTCAAAGATATATAGATTTTGTATCTTCAGATCAATCCTAAGATAATATCCTAGTCCGTAATACAAACTCCTTTAATGTCTTGTTTTATTTAGAGAATTGAGCATGCGTGTCGTGTATTCTTTTTGATCAGCTATCAGACTATTAACTTCACGTGGAATTCAGCAATTTTGTGTTAAAGCATTCCGTTTCACAAGTTACAAACAAAGTAAGCTCCTAGTCTCATGCTAGGAGCTTACTTTGTGTTTTTGAAAAATGTTGATAAGAAGGAAATATATGAAGATGAACCCTCTATTTTAAAAACGCTGATTTAGAGTAGCCCTTGCCATCTGTTTTCCCATAGCTTTCTCAATAATACTTAATAACTTTTCTTCTCTTTTTTCAAAGAAGGCATCAAAGTCATTCAGTCTTAATGATTCAGGGTCGATGACGTGAGAATGAAGGATTTCATCCATTCGATCCTTTGATATTCCGGTGTTCTTTTGGATTCGTTCCAAGTACGAACTAGGAGCGTTTCCTCCAATCATTCGGTTGGTTTTTGCAGATAACGGTGTTTTATTGACAATGCTGTCAAATTTCCCTCGATCAATATTCTTTGATATGCAATAAGCGGTCGGGAAGATATGATGAATGTCAATTTGATCATCAAAGTACATTTGGACAGTGACAGTTTCTCCACTTCGAAAATCTTGCCCGCCTTCACGTAAAAGCAATGTGGAAATTCCTTTATAGGCAGCACTGTTTCTAGTGCGAAGTGTGTATAGCCTGGAAGGAGAGAAGTTGGCCTCCTGAACGGTAGAGGGTGCGTTTCCGCCACTGATCCACTCTAAAACTTCTTGAACGTCTTTAGCGAATCTGGTTTCAATTGTACTCCCATATAATTCTCCTAATACCCCGCACCAGAACCACTGGGCAATTCTTTGTCGAATACGGTCGTTGTATACTTTGTCTCCGAGAATCGCATAGATGGCTGCTAAAGGTACCAGTTGAGTACGATAGGGAAGGTCTCTTTCTGAAAAAATATTTTGGCTGAAAAGAAACTTTGCCCCACTTTCATATCCTGCAGTGGCTAGTTCTGCCCACTTTTTATATTCCTGTAAGCTTAGTTTAAGCACATCTTTTCGTTTGCAGCTGATAGGTACATCAGAGTTTTCCCTTTTACGGTCGTAGGTGGCCAATAAACTGATGGTTTGCAGGAAATCTGTACTTTGATTGGATTTAAGTACTTTTTGTTGAAATAGCCTTTTCTCTCTAGCCTCCCAGTCCTTTCTCAGATTAAAATCCTCTGCCGCAAATGTAGCAGTGAGAAGCTCAAAAGCCGTTAGCGGGACCCCTCCTGTGTTTACTTTTTCAAACACCTGGCAGACCGCTTCTTTTGGTGTTTCTTTTCTTAAGATAATTAAAGGGATCTGGTATTGCTGAAAACGCTGGATGATGTCGGAAAAATGGTTCCAGGTTTGCAGTCTCTCTTGTATGTTCTCAGGGTCAATCTGTAAAAATTTCATTTGCCATTCCGTAATCTTGGCGGTATCAAAAATCCGAGTGAATGGAAACAACCCAGCTTCGCACTCCTTCTCCAAGGTAGAATAATCGCTTTTGACCTGTCCACGAAAATTTTTGATTACTTTATCTTCTGGCAGGCCGATAATCGAGTCTTCCCGATCAAAAAAAGGATCTAATGCTTTATGGATGTCTATGTAGTACCATCTCTTTATTGTCTTTCCTCTAATATCCCTGGTTACTACCGGCTGTTCCAAGTGGAGCGACTGAGTTAAAGAAGTAAGCCGCTGCTGGCCATCCAAAATCAGCCGCTCTGGTTCTTGTGCTTGCAGCAAATTTACTCCTTCAACAGGTTTCGGCTTAAAATTAACCTCACTGTTCCCAGTTTGCAACATCATAACAGCTCCAATAGGATAAGACAAAGATACACTGGCGATCAAGCTTTTAATATGGGTATCATCCCAAACCCAACCCCGCTGAAAATCAGGAAGTTGAGTTTTCCCAGAGCTTATACTCTTTAACAGATCTTGCAGGGATTCCTTTGTACTGTCAAAGTTTGTTACAGAGGTCATGTTTTACACGCTCCTTTTTAAACGGTTTAAAATGGATAGTATCACTATGAAATAATTTTGAATGATCTCTTTACCATTTCCATTCCCCAAGTTGTTTATAGTTGAACACTCTATTTATCGGGAACTTATATTATGGGTATGTGCAAGCGGAAAGAGGTAATAGGTTATAAAAATGAAAGACGGTTCTAAGTTTGAACAGAAGGAGAACGGTAGATGAGTAAAATGGCAATTAAGATACTTCTTAATGGTCCGGTTGGTAAATATATAGTACCTATAAGAAAGCTCACTGGTTTAGGAATTACAGACATAAAAACGAAAATTGAGAATAAAGATTTGTTTGCTGAAACGGATGCAGACGATATTGGTGAAATGGAAAATTTAAAAGGCTTGTCTTATTAAATTAGGTGCAAATGTAAAAATATTTGATAATGATCAATTGGGCAAGGAACTTTTAATTATCAAGAAATTTCTTACGAATATAGCTTCTATTGTTATTCAATCAGAGAAAGATAGAAATTTAAGAATGAGTGAGAATCTGGTCGTTATTGAAGATAGTGTGGAATTGACAAGGGGGGGGCTTGATGACAACATTACAGCAATGAATTTTTATGGGTTTTTATCTCAGAGGTTATTGGATACGAAAGAAGCATCGGGAAGAAGATTTTTAAGTGAGTGAGGAGTAATTATGTACGGACAATATGATTTCATATACGCAACTTAATTAGTGGAACAATTAAAAGAGGCTGTAAATAAAATGAAAGGATAAACATGTAAGCTCCCTATAATGTAATAACGAGCGCAACCCAATGCTTTAGAATTGCGCCCTATCGCGTATATACAAATTATTCTCGCTCCTTTGGCCAAGAGCCTTGTTGTTTACGAATTAATACAATTTGTCCTATATGGTATACGTTGTGTAAAATTTGACGGGCCAGGCCCCCAACAAGTTCCTCATCCAGCTGACTGTCATTGACTTGTGCCAGTGATTGACGCAAGTTTTCACAAATTAGGCGTGTTTCTGCCAAGACCGCCTTCCATTTTTCAGAGTCTGATGGATCCCCGATATCCCCAAAGGTATTCTCTGCCAAGACTGCCTGCCATTTAGAATTTGGTGGTTCCCCAATATCTCCAAATGAAGGCTTGTTAATAGATACCTTTTTTCTGGGCGTTGTGTCATTGATTTGTCTAACAAGTAGGGCGTTGTAATAATTCAGATGGTTCACAGTTTGCCAAATTGTATTCCCTCCTCCAGGAGGTTGCCAGCTTGCATCTGTGGAATTTAAACCCTCAAGAGCAGATTCTAAAGGTAAAAACCAGGTCTCAGTATCCCAACTAAAGTCAAATTCCATGCGAAAAATATCCATCAGTTCTAGGTTCATTTGCTTTCTCCCCTCACCTCAAGTTATTTTCTTTCAATTAAGAATAAATAATCCTCATTAAAATATTCTGTGGATAATCACCTAATTGATTTCCAAACAGGTTGATCCCCCCAATGTTCGGAGCATCGGATTTAATACCGATCCTGAAATTCAGATGTTTTTGTTTATCGACAAGTATATCTTTTAACGTAGTATTAGAAACCTGTATTTCATCTAAATAGCTTCCATCCTCGGTAATTTTCCATGATTTTAAAAGACCATACTGAGTGTGCCCCTCTGTCGGAAACCACACAGGGTTTAAATTCCCTTTCCTTTCACCAAAATCCCCGGGACATGTCCACGTACAAATTTCTTGATCATTGATCCATATCGTAATATCTGAAGGCCAATTATGGTCATAGTGAGGTGCCTCTGAACAGAGCTCCATTGAAAATTGAACAGACTGAATCTTTGCATTGGGCGGAAGCTGCAATGGGAATCGATAGTCGATATACCCCTTGCGGAACCAGATCAGTTGAGCATTCATTCTTTCCGGATGGTAAAATAATGCAGGTTCATCCAAGGGATCGAGTACCCCAGTCTTCGTAATGATTCCGCAGGTTGGCGAAATATTAGCATCAAAGTAATGACCAATCGGCATTTCCAGCTGATACATATTTTCTTTATTGCCATAACCAAGATCCATCCTTAAATCCATATGAATATCTTCAAAAACCCGCGAACAAACCTTCATTGTCCCCCTCGTTGCAGGAAGCAGTTCAGTATAGATGATCCCAGCTGTCTCTAATACTCGTATGTTTAAAGCAATAGTGGAAACTGGCAGATTTAATTGTTCGGCCATTTCATTGATGTTCATTTTTTTCGTATTTAATAATTTTAGAATATCGATTCTTACCTTTGACGAGAGAGCATGAGCTACCTTAATCAAAGCGTCGGATTCATCAATTGTGAGTTCTAGCAAGAAAATGCAACCCCTATCTTATTTTTATGAGGAGAACCTATGGCTCCATAATAAAGGAATATCTGGAAATGTAAAAAGATATTGACTTATCAAAATGAAAGCGTTATCTTAACAATTAATACAATAATACTGTTTCAAACATAATATTTGTATTAAATACTACAGTATTTGTTTCGAAAAAAACAGTATTTTTCTTGGTGCATCGATGATTAGTAACATAAATTTTCAGAATGTTTTAACTTTTGTCAGGAAGGAGGAACTAAGTGATCAAGCAGGTCATAGTTTTCTGTTTTTCCAGCTGCCTTAACTAATTAACGAGGGGGAAATTCAAGATGAATAAGAAAATCAAGGTAATAATTAGCTGTTTGATCATCGTTATTTTTATTCTTTCCTTAGGGGCGTGCAGTCAAAGTTCATCGTCTGATAAGGTAGGGAAAAATGAAATTGTGTTTTGGAATCCGTTTGTAGGTCCAGATGGTAAAAACATGCAGATGATGGTCGATGCCTATAACAAAACGAATCCGAAGTTTAAAGTGAGAAATATCTCACTAAAAGAAGCCGATATGTACGCAAAGATCCCTACCGTTGTCAATTCGGGCAGAAATATCCCTGATTTAAACATTGTTCATGCTGAACGGATCAAACAATTTGTGGACAAAGACATGCTGATTCCAATGGATGATTCCCTTGCAAAATATCCTGAAATTAAAGGTGGAAATTATGTAAAAGCGGGCTGGGATATTGGCAGCCTGGACAATAAGCGATATAGCGTCCCTTTGGATGTGCATAGCTTTGTTATGTACTACAACAAAGATCTGGCAGCCAAATATGCGCCTCATGCCCTTGATGATAATATCGTTACATTTGATGAAATAAAAGAAGCAGGCTTAAAAGCGAAAAAAGATGGTATTATAGCGACCCCTGTTACTTGGATGAAGCCTGCCTTCTTGTCGGTGTACAGCCAAATGGGTGGAAGCATTACGAGTGATGGTACGAAGCCGACTTTAAACACGGAACAAGCCGTAGACACGTTAAAACTCTACAATGGTTTTGTAAAGTCAGGCATCACCAATAAAGATGGCCAGGATGCGGGTCAAGTCTTTAAATCTGGAAAAGCGATCTTCTACCCCGAAGGAATCTGGATGCAAAATGATATTAAGAAGGCAAAGAATTTAAATTGGGGAATGACAAACTTCCCTCAGCTAAGTGATGACAAGAACAAAATGGTGAACTGGAGTTCTTCCCACCAATTTGTACTTCTTAAAAATCCTGAAAGAAACAAGAAGAAAACAGAAGGCGTCATAAAGTTTATTGACTGGGTAAGGGATAACTCCCTTCCATGGGCAGAAGCGGGGCAAAACCCGGCAGCATTAGCTACATTGGATAATCCTAAATATCAAAAGATGCCTCAATCCTTCTTGATTAAAGATGCAACAGAACAAAAATCGTTAAAAATCTTTGACTACAAGTACAACGGCTATATCTCTGAACAACTGGACAAGATCGGCAACGATACGGTATTTGGAAAGCTCGATATTAAGAAGGCTCTAAAGGATTCCCAGAAAACCGTAGAGGATAAGATTGCACAGGATAAGTAAGAGGAACCAGGTCTCCAGCAGAATGGATAGAAGGCAATGGGAGGATTTCTTCTATTGCCTTCTACTAAAAGAGAAGGAGAAAAAATATGGATCTTAAGCTGACTGAAAAAAAGAGAATAGACGTGCTTTCACCAGCCATGGGCAAGCCGCATCGTAAAGGAATCAATTTTTCGCCCATGATTTTTATCGGGCCGCATCTTTTGTTGTTTGCTCTATTTTTTCTTATCCCTATATTTTTTGGTGTGTACATTTCTTTTACGAACTGGGATTTGGTCAATACTCCCGAGTTTGTCGGGTTGGATAACTATAAGGAAATTTTATTCAATAAAGAATCAACGTTCTACACCCAGCTGCATACCGGGCTGGGAAATACCTTTAAATTTGTGGCTTTTACGGTTCCTGCCTGCATCATTATCCCCTTGCTTTTAGCTGCTGCACTCCATGTGAAACCAAAAGGGATGAAGATCTTTCAAGCGATTTTCTACTTGCCCGTATTGTTTTCCATTTCAGCTGTCATGATCATCTGGTCCATGATGTTTAACGTTTCGTTTGGACCGATTAATCATTATTTCACTTCCTCACCCAACTGGCTGGGCACACAGCCTTACGCATGGATCGCACTCGTCGTTGTAACAGTCTGGTGGGGGATCGGCGGGAACATGATCATTTACCAGGCAGCATTAAACGGAGTATCCAAAGAATACTATGAAGCTGCGTCACTGGACGGGGCAGGCAGGCTGCAAAAGTTTTTCCACATCACTCTTCCAAGTATAAAGAATCAGCTTCTGTTCACGATCGTCATTACAACCATCGCCCAGTTTAATATCTATGGACAGGCGCTCATGCTCACAAAGGGAGGTCCATCCAGTTCAACGACCGTGCTTCTTATGTATATCCAGCAGAATGCCTTTGGATCGGGTCAATCCATCGCAGGAATTGCATCCGCAATGGCGGTTATCCTTGGTCTGTGCATCATGGCTGTCTCGGTTATTCAATTTTTCTTATTAAGAGAGAGGAAGTAGGAGGCGGGTACCATTGAAAAAAGTAAACATCTCCACCTTGATTTCATTCATTTTTCTGTTATGCATGACTTTAATTTGGATATTCCCTCTTGCCTGGTCACTTTTCACATCCTTTAAAGATGAGATCGATATCCAAACCTTTGGTTTTACGATGCTGCCCATCCACTGGGTCATCGCCAATTACCAGGACGTTCTTTTTAATAACACAAGTGCTCCTGTAGCCAAGTGGTTTATGAATTCAATGATCATTTCTGTCACACAGACCATTCTTGTATTGGTGGTTGTTTCAATGGCAGCGTATGGATATACCCGGCTGCGATTTAAGGGAAGGGACTGGCTTTTTTCCTTTTTACTCGCAACCATGATGTTCCCTGCCGTTGTGAACCTCATTCCGTTGTATAAAATTGTTGATACCCTCGGTTGGGTCAATAGTTATTGGGCGGCCATTGTTCCAGGAGCTGCAGCGGTGTTTAATGTTTTTTTAGTAAGACAGTTTATGATCGGAATTCCGCTTGAACTGGATGAATCAGCGCGGATTGACGGAGCCAACGATTTTCAAATTTATACGAAGGTTACCCTTCCGCTTATCAAACCTGTATTAACCGTTGTGGCGTTATTTACATTTACGAGTTCATGGAATGACTTTTTGTGGCCTTCGATCGTGTTCAATGATATTGATAAAATGCCGATCACACCAGGGCTGCAGCTTCTGCAAGGAATGTATGTCACAGATATCGGACATGCGATGGCAGCCGCTATTATTGCGATTGTCCCAACCTTTATTTTGTATTTGTTTACTCAGCGTTATTTCTTACAATCGATGTCTTTATCTTCTGGAGTAAAAGGATAAGGGGGGAACGTTTTGAATAGAAAACTGGAAAGAAAACTGATCATCATTGGATCGGTATGGCAGATGCTTTCTGGTCTGCTTACCATCTTTGTCTATGGATCGTATATCAAATCACAAAGTAACGGTATTCATGAAACGCAATTTGCACAAATGAAAGCGATGGAATCTTTGTTTGGCAGTTTATATAGCTTTGCTGTAACATTCGGCCTCTTTTTTGTAGCCATAGGGTTATTGAATCTTTATCTGGCAAGAAACTTTAAAGATGACAAGGTCGAAGTAAAACTATCATTCTGGTTTATTTTATTAGGTGCTGCATCCTACTTTTTCATGGATTTCTTAAGTACTGTTCTTTTTCTTTCGGGCGGAATATTAGCCTTGGCAAAAAATAAAACGATTTCGAAGTTACATAGTCAGGCAGAGCCAACCCACTAATTTATCAAGGAGCTGTTGATCATGGAAGTGAACATTCGCAAGGAATATCCCAGACCGCAATTTGAAAGAAAAGAATGGTTGAATCTTAATGGAGAATGGGATTTTCAGTTCGATCAGACGAATGTCGGTGAAGAAGAGCAGTGGTACAAACAAACAAAATTAAATCAAAAAATAAGGGTCCCCTTTACTTATGAAACCAAGGCCAGCGGAATTCATGAGGAAACCTTTTGCCCCTATATTTGGTATCAAAGGTTAGTTACTGTGCCTGAAGAGTATTCCCATAAAAAAACCATTCTGCACTTTCAAGCAGCCGATTATGTGACCAAACTATGGGTGAATGGTATTTTTGCCGGGCAGCATAAAGGGGGATATACGGCATTTTCCTTTGACATTACCAACTATATCAATGCAGGAAAAGAAAATAACGTAGTAGTCAAAATAGAGGATAGCCACAATGAACATCAACCAAGAGGGAAGCAACGATGGATTGATAAGAACTTTGGCTGCTGGTATGTACAATCCACCGGTATATGGCAGACCGTATGGCTGGAATTCTTAAATCAAACGAGTATTCATTCGGTTAAAATCACTCCAGATCTGGATACGGATTCCGTAGAGTTCGACTATAAATTGACGAATGTTCAACAAGATCAAAAGGAGCTTTCGTTAAGAACATCGATTACATTTGATGGTCAGCCTGTGAAGGAATTTAGCTTGAAGGCTGACCGTGAAAATGCAAGGATGAAAGTAAATCTGGTGAGTGAGATCCACGAATGGAAGGTCATGCATTGGAGTCCGCAGCATCCTCATTTGTATGATGTGGAATTCACCCTTTACCATGGGGAAAAAGAGCTCGATCGCGTTCAGTCCTATTTCGGTATGAGAAAAGTATCGATAAAGAATGGCAATATTTTATTGAATAATGTACCCATTTATCAAAAACTGCTGTTAGATCAAGGATATTGGGAAGATTCCCATCTTACACCGCCTTCAGAAGAAGCGATCATTTTAGATATCGAGAAGACATTCGAAATGGGCTTTAACGGGGTAAGAAAACATATGAAAGTTGAAGATCAGCGTTTTCTATATTGGGCGGATAAGAAAGGCCTTTTAGTTTGGTCCGAAATGGCCGCAGCCTATCAATTTTCGGATGAGGCGATTCAAAATTTCACGGAGGAATGGATGACCGTTGTCCAGCAGCACTATAATCACCCAAGTATTATTACGTGGACACCGTTCAATGAATCCTGGGGAATAAAGAATATTTACACGAACGAACAACAGCAAAAGTTTACGGAAGGAATCTATCATCTGACGAAATCAATGGATCCTATGAGGCCTGTCATCGTAAACGACGGTTGGGAACATACAGTTTCTGATATCATTACCCTTCATGACTATGTGGAATATGGTGACGAATTCCTAAGCCGCTATAAGGAAAAAGAAAAAGTCGTGGATAATAAGATTGCCTTTAATAATTTTAAACATGCCATGGCACAAGGATATGAGTATAAAGGCCAGCCGATTATTATAAGTGAATACGGGGGCATTGCTTTTAATTCCGAAGAGGGCTGGGGATATGGGAACCAGGTAAAAGACGAGCAGGAATTTTTAGATCGTTATGAATCCATTACCAAAGCGATCATGAGCCTGGACTACATTTGCGGCTTTTGTTATACCCAGATTACCGATGTTCAGCAAGAAGTCAACGGACTGCTGACCGAAAGCAGAAAACCTAAAGTGAATCTATCTAAAATTAAACAAATTAATGATAACCAATGATTAAATGACAGTTGGGAATTGTCTTCCTAGCGGGCTCCTCGTTCAGGATCGGAACGGGGTTCGGAATATCACTCATGTTTAGGTTAGTCATTAAGAAATGACGTATGAATGAGCATACGTCATTTTCTTTATTTAGAACCAACTATTTCCCTACCTTATCTAAAGTTTAATAGACACAAAGTTTTAATCCTCTAATTTTAATTTTATTTTTTGGGTCTTTTTTACCTTTTTTGTATAGGGAAAAAGAATTACTATATTAGTATATAATTCTATATTATGTCATTAAGTCTAATATTTGGGGGATTGCAGCTTGAGAAGTATGTGCATAAAGAGAAAGAGTTTTATTCTATCAACGGTTTTTGCTTTTTTATTTTCGGTATTCTTTATAGGTATTGAGGCCGAGGCCGCGGCAGGGGATAACACATTTATTAAGCCGGCAGAAGGAACGTTTACTTCTAATTTCGGACTTAGAAACGGTACGAATCACTATGGTGTAGATATGGCTAAAAGCGGATATGTTAAAGTCGTTGCATCAGCTCCAGGAACGGTCAGCAGATCCTACCTATCTAGTTCCTATGGAAATGTAATTTTTATTAAACATACGATTAACAGCGTGCCATACGAAACGGTTTACGCTCATTTGAATACTAGAAATGTAGGTGTGGGTGCTACTGTCTACCAGGGTCAAGTGATAGGATCAATGGGGAACACGGGGTCTTCGTCCGGACAGCATTTGCATTTTGAAGTTCACCAACCTTACTGGACATCTGCAAAAACATATGCGATGAACCCGATGAACTTTATCCCTACTTGGGAAGGGAAATATAGAACGGGCAGTTTCTTGTATAATGTAGGAACGGATGCCATCTATCCAATCTCATATAATGGCGACAATGATATTATTGTAAAAGTAGATTCCACAAGTACAACGGTCGGGAAATACAAAGTATATCTGCAAAAAACCATAAATGGAGTCTGGACAAGTGTTGGACAAGCTGATGCTCCTAAAACAGGGGCTCAAACAATCACTTTCACACAGGAAAACAGCAGCACGGCATTATCTCCATATACTCAATACCGGCTTCTTTTAAAGAACTCTGATACCACCAGGGTCTACTACAAAGTTTGGTATGAATAAGAATCAATAGCCTATCTCTTTGATGAGACAGGCTTTTTTTGTAAGGAGCTGTTAAAAGTGCAGAATGCCCTCATGAGTGACAACAGCTTTATAGACAAATAGTGCAGCAAAACCCAATGATAAGAAATAGGAGATTCACGATTTTACGCATACATTTTCCCCTTTTTATGCTTTCAACCTCTTCATATAATCTATATACCAGTAAATAAATATTTTCTTTTTCCTTGTTTATTCTCAATCAGGATCACCTTAAGTCATACTAAAGGTTATAAAGCTGGTGGCCTAGGTATGGTCGGTGGATTGACAGTTCTTGTTGGAGGTAGTGGAATTTTAGGTGCAGCAGCAGTGGAGCTGCAGGGAAACTACTTACAAATGGCCTAATGAAGCTATTGCTCTAAATGTTGTAAAAGTCATTAATTTAATAAATTTTTTAAGTCTACAGATAATCCGGACAAGAAAAACTCAAACAAAATACTATTGACAGCCAGATCTCTGTTTTTAGAATTTAAACAAGCTTCCGAAGAGGAGCTAGTCCAAAAAGAACTACATAAGGACAAGAAGGAAATCTGTAAAGTCCTGGATATTATGAATGTTGGACTTAAAAGAATTATTTAATAAAAAAACCTCTCAAAGTGAGGGGTTTTAAATTATTTGTATTTAATTAACTTAATAAACGGGAGCTGCTATTTTAATTGTCTGTACCGATTGAAACTACTTTAAAATCATTTTCCTCGGGTCCTTCTTGAACCATAACATCTACTTCTTCTTTATTATCCTTGTAGTAGCCATGAACAAACAATACACCTACATCATCATTACCGGGGAGTTCAACGTCTTTAACCACAAGCACCCGCTTCTGATTTCTTTCTACAAAATTTTTAGCGACTTGAGCAGCAACTGCTTTTATATAATATCCAAAGGTATTTTTCTTGTTGGTTTTGGAAATACCTCGTCAAGTCTGTTCAGATCTTCTATGGTCAATTGAATAGTAGCAGCTTGAGCATTGGCTAAAACATGTTCTTCCTTAACAGCTTTTGGGATAGCAATTACGTTGTTCGAACGAATGGTCCACGCAAGAGCAATTTGTAATGGTTGCATATTGTATTTTTCCGCAATCTCAATGATGGTTGGATCGCTTAGTAATTGTCTTCTTAAGCTTCCTCCCTGGGCCAGGGGACTATAGGCCATAATTGGCATGTTATGTTCATGATGCCAGGGTAGGAGATCATAATCAATTCCTCTAGAACCTAGATGATATAACACTTGATTTGTCACACATTTTTTTCCGTTAGGGGTATTCCACAACTCAATCATATCTTCCGTATCAAAATTAGAAACTCCCCATCTTGCAATTTTACCATCCTTGCGCAGTTTCTCCATTCCTTCAATCGTTTCTGTCAAAGGAACACGGCCTCTCCAGTGTAAAAGATACAAATCAAGATAATCTGTTCCTAATCGTTTTAGACTATTTTCACATGCGCTTTCAATCAAATCTAACCCGGAATGATGAGGATATACTTTCGATACTAAAAAAACTTTATCTCTACGCCCCTTGATTACCTCACCAACCAAACGCTCGGAATCGCCATTTCCGTACATTTCAGCCGTATCGATTAGCTTCATGCCTAGTTCTATTCCAAGTTGCAAAGCTTTGATTTCTTTGTTTTTCGATTGAGGATTTTCACCCATGTACCATGTTCCTTGACCAATACTTGGAAGAAAGGTTCCATCAGGTAAAGTTACGATACGTTTTTCAAGTGAATGCTTCATTCTTAATATTTTTTCATGGTCATGTACACTCATTTTCATCATCCCCTTCAAAGCTCACCTTGTTTTTCTTGAACTGCAATTCTTCATTTATTACCATTTATTGAAAAATCGGATTATTATTTAAAAAATAAATGTGGCTATAAATTGTTGTAGTATAGCCACAAAAATAACATTTTAATGCTCACTTACACCAAGTGAGCTCCGCCATCAATAAGAAGAACAGTACCAGTTGTAAAACCATTTTTCACTAAGTACACGTAGGCCTCTGCAATGTCTTCAGGCTGTGCCACGCGATTAACAGGTAGCTGCTGTGCAATGTTGCTGTATAAATTTTGTCTTTGCTCGTCAGGCATCCCTCCGTAGAGTGGGGTGTCTACGATACCAGGTGAAACAACATTTACCCGTATAGGAGCCAGGTCTACTGAAAGCCCTCTAACCAATCCATCGATCGCTGAATTGATCGAAGCAAGTGTAGTGGCCCCCTGTGGCGGACGGATTCCATAAACACCAGAGGTCAATGTGATAGAACTGGTATCATTTAAGTACGGAATAGCAGCACGAACGGTTGAGTATTGCCCCCAAAACTTACTATCAAACGCTTCTCTAACATCCGCAACAGGTAAGTCACTAAAATGACCCATTGCACCTTCACCTGCCGTAACGACAAGGTGATCAAAATTCCCTACCATTTTAAAAAAGTCAGCTAGTTTTTCTTCACTGCGAAAATCAATATTGTATGCTTCCACATTACCACCGAGTACATTCTTTGCCTCCGATAGTTTTGCCTCAGAACGACTTGCAATAATGACTTGAGCAGATTCATCAAGAAATGCCTTTGCTGCGGATAATCCGATACCAGAAGTACCTCCTATTACGACTACACGTTTTCCTTTTAATGACATTGTATGAACCCTCCTTGAAAAATTCTTTTTAGGTTGTATCTGAAAACAATATTACATACTACTTTTGGTGAAAATAATATAAACCAACGCTACATTATTTTATTTTGCTAATAGTTTTAGCGCTTCACGATTGAATGCAGGGATATCATCTGGAAAACGGCTAGTCACAATTTTATTGCTTACCACAACTTCTTCATCTTTGTAGTTAGCCCCTGCATTTTTTAAATCATTACGAATAGATTTGAAACCAGTTATGTCGACGCCTTTTAACAGGTCTGTATCGATCAATACTTGTGGTCCATGGCAAATGGCAAAAACAGGTTTGCCTTCTTGGATAAATTCTTTTGCGAATTGACCAAAGCGGTCATCTTCACGAAGTAAATCAGGGGAGAAACCACCTGGAATAAGCAAAGCATCAAAGTCTGCAGGATTAACCTCATCAATGGCTTTATCAATTTTTACGGTTGCGCCTTTTTTACCAGTGACTTCATTTCCTGCATGTTTATCAATTGTAATTACTTGATGACCAGCTTCTTTGAATGCTTCTGCAGGTTCTGTAAATTCAACATCCTCAAATAAATTGGTTATAAGTGTAGCAATTTTTTTGTCCAATCTAAAAACCCTCCTTGTAATCGCAAAAACTTTCTCAAAAAAATGCTTATAATTAATGGAAGAGGTGGGCTCGAAATTTACTTCCGAACCACTCTCTATCCAACTAAAATACTAACGTAATGCTTTAACAAGGGCTTTTCCAAATTCTTTGGCCCCTTGTGGACCATCGCCAGTAATAATATCATCGTATGCAACAACATGTTGTTCAACATAGTTAACGTCAACAGCTATCAATTCGTTCTTTTGAACGTCTACTGGATAGCAAGTTGCTTCTCTTCCAGAAAGCAAACCAGTTTTAGCAACTGTAACAGCCCTGCACAAATTCCTGTTACAAGAACTTTCTCATTGTAAGCTTGCTTCAAAAAGCCTTGTAATTTTTGATTTCCCCATAGATGATCATTTGTACCATATCCTCCAATGACCGAAACAACATCAAATTCTGTGGGCGATACGTCCGAAAAGATAACAGAAGCAGTTGCTTTTCCATCATAGTCACCAGTAATTTCACCTGCCACGGTGCTGGCAATGGTTACTTCGACTCCTGCATTTTCAAGTTCTTCTTTTGGTTTGAATAACTCATCTTCATTAACAAAAAAGAATGGACTTTTGATCGGTGCAGCACCCGATACCTTTTTAGGAGCAATGCAGGGCGCTATTGAGGAAGGAGCGATCGGCCAGCCGGTTGCCGCTACGGCCTTTATGTTAAAGCGCGGACCCGAGAACTGGCATCCAAATCCTCCGTTCTTTTACCAGGTGGGCGGCGGTCCGATGTATGATATGGGACCTTACTATTTAAACCGGCGAAACCGTTAACTACGAACTGGAACGGATCCAGTCCAACGATAAAGGCGGCCAGACGAAGTCGCATGTCATTGACCATTTTACCGACTGTGTTCTGAATGGGAAAACTCCTCTCATTACCGGAGAGGAAGGCATGAAGTCGCTGGATGTCATCCTGGCTGCAATTGAGTCGAACAAGATGAAGCAGATTGTGAAGGTTGGGGTTAGTGTGGGAAAGGTAGGAGTGAATTAAATTCTCCAAAAGTTGAGGGGGCTGTCGAAAATTGACCTTCAGGCATCCCCTTTTCGCGTAAAAAATCTTCAATGAAAAGTTGATTGTAGTGGAAGGTGCGAGACTCCTGCCGGGACTAGCGTGACAGGTGAGACTCCCGCCGGTGCTTGCACCAAAAAGTAGGCGTTCACGCCGGTAAGGCTCACCGCACGCCCCGCGGAAAGCGAGCACCCTGGAACGGAAATCAACAGCTTACAGACTTCTTGGACAGCCCCCTTTTCTCGTGTATCCTTTATTTGTCTTCCCTTAATAAATAATCATTGCCATCTTGATCTTTGAATGAAAACATGTTTCCAAAAGGCAATCTTAGCATTTCATCTACTTCCACTCCACGTTGTTTCATTTCTTCATAAGCGGATTCTATATCAGTCGTACTGAATAAAACGGACGGATGTGCAACTTTAGATGGTTTTTGCTGTTCCATTGCTGCCTTTGAATAAAGAACTAAGGTGGTAAATTCGTCTTCACTTGGTCCCACTTCGATCCAAGATGCGTTTGGCCCCATAGGCTGGTCCGCTTTTAAAACAAAGTTCATTTTATTGAGCCAAAAATCTTTAGCTTCTTCTTGATCTTGGACATACACCGTTATTTTTCCAATTTTATTAATCATATTAATCTCCTCTTTATCAAATCGTTATATAAATTGAGTTTATCAACATTTTTAGAATATTCAAGAGAGTTTATACATCCTGTAGTTCAGCCCGCAGAAGTTTATGAAAATGATGTGTTTTGCAAGTAAACCTTGTCGAACCGCAAGTAAAGTCCGACTTTTCGCAAGTAATGAAGGCAAAATCGCAAGTAATGAGAACATTTCCGCAAGTAAAACTTGTCGAATCGCAAGTAACGCCTCAGAAAGAGGAAAATGAGCCACCCTCTAAACATTTTTTTTGAAAGAATAAAATTAGTAGACTATTTTTCCCCCTAGTAAACATAGGATGTAAAGAGAGAATGGATTATTGGTAGAGTGTGGAGGGATCTATGGGTAAAAGAGAGCCTATAATCATTTTCATGTTGATGGTCGTGACGGGTTTATATATTGGTTTTAAAGTGAATGATGCGCTGTTTGCAAAATACGTGCAGGCGGCACCGGTTTCATCAAATCTCGGACAAGAAAAGCCCTATGATTCAGTCAGCCAGCAAAGAGAAGCCAGAAACCAAACGAAAAAGGAGATAGAGTCAGCGTTTAATACGTATATGTCCTACAACTTCGGCGACTTAAATCGGTATCACGCCGTTCTTGATACGCAAGCCATTATCGCGAAGGAAGAAAAGTTCTTTATCATTCAATCAAAAAAGGCTGCCTATAATCAACAGGTAAAGAGCTTTTTTGATGTATGTGTGGCGCAGCACTTCAGTGGTACAGAAAGTGATCCGGGGAGGCGAGTGAACCAAGTTTGGTTGGTAGACAAGGATTTTACGGTTCTTGAGAAGGATAGAGTGGACTAGTTAGGACGCTTTGCGTTGCTTGATTACCACGTCCGGCAATTCCATTATTGATATAAAGCCGAAGCTGTCATTTTTGACAGCTTTTCCTGTTGAGCCCTATACTTTTAACTAATAAATAGAAGAGGGAGGAGGGGTGTTCATGTTCATAAAACAAGCGTTTGATCAATTTTTGGAGCTTGAGTATGAAAGAGTGGATCAGAAAACGGTTAAAGTGAGCTTACCCGTAAAATCGATGTATCGTAATAGTCTGGGAGTCGTTCATGGGGGCATTATCTCTTCATTGGCGGATGTAGCCATGTGCAATACGATTGAACCCAATGAAAACAATCAGCAAAAGGTGGTAACTGTCGACCTAAATGTTTCCTTTTTAAAAGGAGGAAAAGGTGATTTATTAGTTGCGCATGCACAGGTTGTAAAAGAGGGTAGAACACTGACCCATACCGAATGCCAAGTCTTTAATGATCAAAAGGAAATGGTTGCTAAAGCAAGTGCCGTCCTTTTTAATGTTGAAGGGGCATAACATGTTCATTCAACATCCTTTTACCCTTTATCCCTGTAAAGGACAGGGATTTGTGTTATAATGGAATTATGACGCTTTTTCAGGCAGCTGCTTTCTACACAAATAGGCTGACTACATAGTGCCAGACCCCCCCACACGAGTAGCGTTTGTGGAGGAGTCGGGCATTTTCTTTTTTAGAAAGCACCGCTGTGTTCTGTTGTTTTTCAGGAGTTTCATCATAGAAGAAAGCTGCACCAAGAATTTTGAGGAGGATGCAATGTGATTTCAAAAAAACAGATTTATCATACTCAATCCGTTTCTAAGCCTGGAGTATGGCTGCTCATCCTGGGCATCGTTTTTGCAGGTGCAAATTTAAGGGCACCGTTAACCTGTGTAGGTCCAATCATCGAAATCATTCGTAAAAATACTGGAATGTCCAATACATTAGCAGGAATGCTGACTACGCTGCCACTGCTTGCCTTTGCCCTGATCTCACCGGTCGCCCCAAAAATCGCCCGGAGGTTTGGATTGGAGCATACTCTGTTTGGAGCTTTACTTTTATTGGGAGCAGGTATTCTTTTGCGTTCTGTTCCTTTTACACCAGGTTTGTTCAGCGGGACGATTTTGCTCGGAATTGCCATTGCGGTGTGTAACGTATTGTTGCCAAGCTTAATCAAAAGAGAATTTCCAAACAAAGTCGGGATGATGACTGGCACCTATTCCGTTTCAATGAATATGTGGGCTGCTATTGCCTCTGGCGTCAGTATTCCGATTACAAAAGGGTTGGGGTATGGCTGGCGCTTTTCCCTCGTATGCTGGGCACTCATTTCTCTCGTATCCATCATTGTGTGGATCCCTCAGCTGCTTCAAAAACAGCATATTCCTAAATCTTCTTCTTCAGGGACGCACCTTTGGGGTTCCGGGCTTGCATGGAAGGTTACCTTGTTTATGGGGCTGCAATCCACCGTCTTTTATGCCATCATTACCTGGCTCCCGGCTATTTTGCATCAACAGGGGGTTAACCCGACAAAAGCAGGCTGGCTTTTATCATTAACTCAATTTGCAAGCCTTCCGCCTACTTTTATTGTGCCGATTTTAGCGGGAAGAAGTGCTAACCAGCGCAAGTTAGTAGCTTTCACTGTCATCTTTTTGCTCTTGGGCTATGCGGGTATTCTTAGTGGAATGACATGGCTCGCACCTGTTTATGTCATCCTGATTGGAATTGGAATCGGATCAGGGTTCGGCCTTGCTACCATGTTTTTTGTACTGCGAACGCAGAATGCTCATCAAGCTGCAGAGCTTTCAGGGATGGCACAATCTGTCGGGTATTTGCTGGCTGCCATAGGACCGGCTCTTTTCGGCTTCCTGCATGATCAGACCCATAGCTGGACGGTTCCGCTTATCATTTTAGTCGTTGCGGCCATACTTCTCTATGTAGTAGGGATGGGTGCAGGAAGCAACAGCTTTGTTAGAGAAGAAAATGAAAATGATAATGACAATTCCCAGCTTAAACAGAAAGCCTTATAAGCGATGGGTAAAAAAACAGGCTGTTGACCTCACAAGTTCAACAGCCTGTTTTTATATATAATTTTTTAAAATTCTTATGGCAATAAATACACCTCATAATGTGGATAATCGTTCAATTTCTCCCGTTTTAATCTCCCTTCATCCACCAGTGCATTCAGTCCCTGTTCAATTTCCATTGGCTTTACCCCATACAGATCAGCAACCTTCACTGTGGATACCGCCATACATTTCGGCACTTTCGTAGATGAAACAATCATCGATTTGACATGCGAAAACAATGCGTCATTCTCCATCCATCTAACACTCCTTCTTGAATCCTGTCTATAAAAATAGTAACCAATCCTGCTATCTCATATGCAGTTTCCTTTTAATTACTTTCATTTTTGGAAATGCTATGCAAAGGAAATGAAATAATGAAAAGAGGGAAGCGCATTCAATGGAAGAAAAACAGTTTTCAATCAAGATCAATGGAAAAGACTTTGCTGCCATTGAGGGAAAAACCATTCTTGAAGTTGCCAAATCTCAGGATTACGAGATACCGAGTATTTGTTACCATCCTGATCTTGGCACCATTCAAACATGCGATACCTGCTTTGTTCAAGTAGAAGGAGAGCTTGTACGGGCTTGTTCAACAAAAGCCAAGCCAGGAATGGAAGTAGATACGTTATCGAAGACGGTAAAGGATGCGCAATATGAAGCGATGTCCCGGATCTTGAAAAACCATGAGCTCTATTGCACCGTCTGCGATAACAACAATGGTAATTGTGTGGTTCATAACACCGCGGAATATTTGGAGATTGAACATCAAAAATATAAATTCGAAGCAAAGCCCTATCCGCCGGATAACTCTCATCCCTTCTACCGCTATGAACCAGATCAGTGCATTTTATGCGGGAGATGCGTCGAAGCATGCCAGGATCTGCAGGTAAATGAGACGCTGACGATCGATTGGGAACGTGAAGCTCCGCGTGTGATTTGGGATAACGATGTACCGATCGATGAATCTTCATGTGTTTCTTGCGGTCATTGTGTGACGGTTTGTCCATGCAATGCGCTGATGGAGAAATCCATGCTGGGAGAAGCGGGTTATCTGACAGGGATTCCAGCAAACATGCTGGGGCCGATGATCGATCTTACGAAGGAAGTAGAACCGGGGTATAACGAAATTTTCGCGATTTCTGAAATGGAAGCAGCCATGCGGAAAGCCCGGATTAAAAGGACCAAAACGGTTTGTACGTATTGTGGAGTAGGCTGCAGCTTTGAAGTGTGGACCAAAGGCAGGGATATTCTAAAAATTGAACCAAGTGAGGAAGCTCCTGTCAATGGCATTTCAACTTGTGTAAAAGGGAAATGGGGCTGGGATTTTGTCAACAGTGAAGAACGATTGACAAAACCTTTAATCCGTCAGGGGGAAGAATTTGTTGAAGCGACCTGGGATGAAGCACTGAAATTAATCGCGAGCAAGCTGACAGAGATTAAAGATCAGCATGGTCCAAATTCCATTGGCTATATCGCCTCTTCCAAATGCTCCAATGAAGAGAATTTCCTTTTTCAAAAATTTGTGCGTGCCATCATGGGATCTAATAATGTGGACAACTGCTCAAGATACTGCCAGTCCCCAGCCACAGCTGGTTTAATGCGGACGGTGGGTATTGGCGGTGATGCCGGGACAATTAAAGATATCGCGGCCGCAGAGCTTGTGATCGTTGTCGGGGCCAATCCAGCTGAATCTCATCCTGTGCTGGCTACAAGGATCAAGAGAGCGCATAAACTGCACGGCCAAAAATTGATTGTAGCCGACCTGAGGAAAAATGAACTGGCAGAGCGGGCTGATATACACTTTCATCCAAAACCAGGTACCGATTTGATTTGGCTTTCAGCGATTACGAAATATATCATCGATCAAGGATGGGAAGATCAAGAGTTCTTGAAAAACCGGGTGAATGGGCTGGACGATTATCGATCATCCCTGCAAAAATTCACGCTGGAATATGCCGAAGAAAAAACAGGCATAAAGAAAGATGAATTGATTCGAATCGCGACCACAATTCATGAGGCGAAATCCGTTTGTGCATTATGGGCAATGGGTGTGACCCAGCACATGGGAGCGACGGACACGAGTACAGCGATCTCCAATCTGCTGTTGATCACAGGAAACTACGGAAGAACAGGGACCGGCGCCTATCCATTAAGAGGACATAACAATGTGCAGGGTGCTTGTGATTTCGGAACCATGCCCGCATGGTTTCCTGGGTATGAGCCTGTACAGGACAAGCAGGTGCGTGAACGCTATGAACAAGCATGGGGAGTTACACTGTCCGAAGAGCCTGGATTGGACAATCATCAAATGGTAGAGGCGATTCATAAAGGCAAACTAAAAGCGCTCTATTTGTTTGGAGAGGATATGTCATTGGTGGATTCCAATTCGAACTTCGTGGATGCCGGATTTGAAAAACTGGACTTTTTTGTGGTACAGGATATTTTCTTCAGTAAAACGGCACAATTCGCAGATGTCATCTTGCCTGCCGCGCCAAGTCTTGAAAAGGATGGAACCTTCGTGAATACCGAACGCCGCATCCAGCGGTTTTATAAAGTATTGGAACCGCTTGGACAGTCAAAGGCGGATTGGGAAATCTTTCGGGATCTTGCCAACGTTTTAGGGGCGAATTGGAACTATACTCATCCAGGTGAAATTATGGCAGAGGCAGCGAGCCTTGCGAAAATGTTCGCGGGTGTAAGCTATGAAAGACTGGAAGGGTGGAAAAGCCAGCTTTGGCCTGTGGCGGCAGATGGAACAGATTCTCCTCTGTTATACAAGGAACGGTTTGCATTTCCTGACGGCAAAGCGAGATTGGTCGCTGTTGAGTGGACAGAGCCCTTTAAACCGGGAGAAGAGTATGACCTGCATTTAAACAACGGCCGTTTGCTGGAGCACTTCCACGAAGGAAACATGACGTATAAATCGGATGGCCTGACACACAAAGTTCCTCATCCTTGGGTGGAAATTTCTCCTCAGCTGGCTCTTGAGCGAAAGATCGAGGACGGTGCGTTAGTCAGCCTGACCTCTCCGTATGGAAATGTGGAAGTACGGGCTATGGTTACCGACCGGGTAAAAGGCAATGAGCTTTATTTAACGATGAACACATCAGAAGACATTGAAGCGGTAAATAAGTTAACGAGCAGCTACCATGACACGATTACACATACACCGGCCTACAAAGAAATGGATGTCAGGATGGAAGTACTGGAGGCGTCAGGAGAACCGCCGCTTCCGAAAGTGAATCACCGTTTTGGCAACCGCATTCCCCAGATCAGTGTTCGTGTAGAAGGCAAGTGGAAGCGTTCGGATTTTACGCCAATAGAAGATTTAATAAGGGGGGACGAATATGGCGAAAGCAATCAAGCAAATTAAAAAGCAAATTCACACCCGGGAAGAAGTGCAGGAAGAAGCGGTTTCAGGCATTGTCAATGAGCTTGCAAACAACAGCGAGGCCATTCTGACCATGATAGGAATCGTGAAAAACCTCCATGAAATGGGTGCCCTGGATACGCTTTCGGCACTGATTGAAAAACGCAATGATGTGGGAGTGATCGCCGTTCAACAATTGAATAAGCCTGAGATGCACAAGACGATAAAAAACGGAATCAACGCTTTTAACTTCTTAGGCACCTTAAACCCGGATCAACTGAAAACCATGCTGTCGGGACTCAGCAAAGGGCTGGAACGGGCGGCCGAATCCGTTGAAAAACAGGAAAAGCCAAGCCTCTGGGAATTAGGCAAAAGGATGAGAAACCCTGAAACGAGGGCAACGATGTCGATGATGACAGAGTTTTTGCAGGGCATGGGTGAAGGTATTTCGGATGTACCAAGACATAATAAATAAAGGGTGAAGCCAGGATTGGAAACAAAAATCATAAAAATCAAAGATATCGTAAATGAACAGGATGCCGATAAAATTGCCCATGTGCTTCAGCACGTGTGGGGGATTGGACAGCTTGATGTAAATATAAAACGGGGAGAGGCAACCATAAGTTTTGATAAAAATATGGCTTCCTATGAGGACTTTGTTCAAGCCATCCATGAAAGCGGCTATGCTGTTGAAGATGGTGGGCTTCAATAATTCTGATAGGCTAAAGGAGAAGGCACATCATGAAGAAATGTGAAATCTGTGGAATGGAAGAACAGAGGGAAAACGACCAAACCAGTATTCCTGCTAAAATCCTGCACATCTGTGAAAACTGCCAAAATGACCGTAAGCTGGATATGTACGATGGAATCGTATAAGAGCGCGATAAACGGGGCTGTCCTGAAAGTCAAAAATTGACCTTCAGGCAGCTCCTTTTTTGCGCAAAAAATCTTCAATGAAAAGTTGATTATAGTGGAAGGTGCGAGATCCTCGAAAATGAAAATCACATTTTCTTCGTGCGACGCACCGCTGCCGCAGCGTTCCTTGTCCTGCGGGACTAGCGTGACAGGTGAGACTCCCGCCGGTGCTTGCACCAAAAAGTAGGCGTTCACGCCGGTAAGGCTCACCGCACGCCCCGCGGAAAGCGAGCAGCCTGGAACGGAAATCAACGTCTTCCAGACTTCTTGGACAGCCCCTGTTTTTTTAGCATGTACCATACGTTTTTTATTCTTCCAAACTTAACGCCGATTTACATCATCTAGTTAAGGCTTTTTTTATTTTCAACCTAATACTAACCTAATACGATCAACCGTTAAAACCATTTGGATAAAACTGCATCTCCGGAACATAATAAAAAGAAGAGACTATCCGAGGAATTTGGCAGGTGGGATTTAATGATGTTTTGGAAAAAGAAGAAGGCAGCAACCAGCCAAGAAGAAAAAGAACAGAAGACGAGTGTTCCACATGAAGCCGTTACACTGGAAGCATTTAAAAAAATTACGGCAAAAATGGATGATGCCGAAATCGTTCAACGGCAAACCAACAGTGGCATTCCCTTTTCTCTTGTCTACATACAAACCTTAATCGATCATGAGAGGTTGAATGAATCAATCCTCAATCCGATCATTCATAGCACGAACAAACAATTTGTCCAATGTATCGCTACGTGCAAAGTAATAAAGATGAATTCCATGGAAGAAGCAAAGAATTATTTGCTGATTGGGTGTGTCCTTGTCCAGGATGTGGAGAAGAACGAGTGGTGGGCCATTAAACTGGAGAACCCGTTAAGCAGGGCCATCGAAAATTCGGAAACTGAAACGATCGTGTATGGACCGAAAGACAGTTTTACGGAAAGAGTTGAGCATAATCTATACATGATCCGCAGGCGGCTGCCTCTGACTGAACTGAAGACAGAAAAATTTCAAGTGGGTTCCCTGACAAAAACACAAGTTCAATTGTTGTACATAGAGGGGATTGCCAATCCGGATATTGTAGATATTGCAAGGAAAAATATTTCGGAAGTGAATTTTGATCTTATTCTGGAGTCATCGAACCTTTCAGCTTTTATGGATGATCATACAAATAGCTTGTTTCCTCAGTCTATGCAGACGGACCGTCCAGATTCATGTGCTTATTCTCTCGGGCTTGGTAAACTCGTCATTTTGCTTGCCAATACACCATTTGCCCTCATAGCTCCCATTACTTTTTTTCATCTTTTCCAATCACCAGAAGATTATGTTCACCGCTGGGTCATTGCTAGTTTTTTAAGAACCCTTCGCTATTTAAGTTTCCTTATCGCCATTTTACTCATTCCGCTTTATGTAGCGTTAGCGACCCATCATTATCAGATGATCCCGCTCCAAATTCTATATGTGATGATGGAATCGCGGAGCAAATTGCCGTTTACTCCGTTTTGGGAAGCGTTGATCATGATGATTATCATTGAAATCATTAAAGAAGCCAGTTTGCGGATGCCGACCAAAACGAGCCAGACGATCGGGATCATTGGCGGTATTGTTATCGGACAGGCCGCAGTAGAAGCAGGGTTTGCAAGTAAGGTATTGATTGTTCTTGTGGGAATATCTGCGATTGCTTCCTTTTTGGTGCCAAATTATTTAGTAACAAAAGCTACAACGGTCATACAATTCCTATTTCTAATTTTATCGTCGTTTATCGGTATTTTGGGAATTGCGCTCGGGTTAATTCTCCTATTGGCCCATCTGAATGGACTATCTTCCCTTAAACAGCCTTTTTTTGCTCCCGTTGCACCTCTTCATTGGAAGGATTGGAATGACCTTTTTGTTAGAATACCGTTACCCTGGATAAAGCAGCGGCCGCAATATTTACAGCCACTGCAAAAATGGAGGGTGAAAAGAAGGAGGGGATCGAATGAGCAGTAGGTTTGTCTTATTCGATAATACGGCCATCACGGGAACCGGCTATATATTTGCCATGGTGAACCGGATGCAAATGCTGTATTATATTCTCATTTTGCCGAAACACTTAATGCATCCCTATATGATTTTAGGAATTATCGGAGTGGGGATCCTTTCGCAGATTAACCTTTTGATCTTGTCTTACTATTTAAAATCAAATTATTCCTCTCAAGGTTATCTTGGCTTTGTACAGTTATTTGGTGAGAGGCTCGTCCGTTTGTTTGCATTTTTTGGTCTTTTTGTCATTTTAGTAAAAGTAATTGTAACAGCATTGGGCTATGTTGAGATTATTCACCAATTTATGTTTCCCTCCATGAAGACGAGCTGGCTCATTTTCTTCTTGATGGCCTCAAGCTTTTACATTGCCTCTCAAGGAATGGAGAAGACCATCCGGCTTGGCCTTATTGCTTTTTTAGCAACGATCTGGATTATTGTCCTTTATGTCCCTTATTTCCTGCCTCCCATTGCCGAGATACATCATCTGTATCCATTGGTACCTGGAGAGATTTCGATTCATTCCTGGTATGGGTTTCTAATGATTTGGTCAGCTCTTTCCGGACCGGAATATTTAATCTGTTTAGGCCCATGGATTGGACCGAAGGAAAAGATTTTAAAAGGGTTAAGTATTGGGAATGCTCTCTCTGTCATTGAATATCTCATTCTATTTGTCGCTTGTCTTTTATATTTTGGTTCTAATTATCTCGAGAAAATCAGTTTTCCTGTTGTAAACATGCTCCGCTATTTGCAGTCACCGGTGTTTGAGCGCATTGATCTGATAATAATTTCTCTCATCATGATTTACGTTTTATTTTTGATCGCTCTCTTATTATTGTATTTCTATGGTGCAGTAAGAATTGCAGCAGGGAGAATAAAAGTTCCCACGAATCGTAAAGGCTTTTTGGGAAGCGCTGCCGCCATTTTTATTTGCATGCTGATTATTGATGGCTGGTACTGGAGGGAAGGGAAAGAGCTGAATATATGGACAACATTGCAGCTCTGGCTGGGTGCGATTACTTATTTTCTCGTGCCTTCATTCCTTCTTATTGCAATGAAATGGAAGAGAGGTAGCTCCTAGTATGAGATATATAAAGAGGGTTATTTTGCCGCTGCTTTGTTGTGTACTGGTTCTTTCGGGCTGCTCCTCACCATTTGTTGAGGATAATACAGTTGAAGAAGTTGCTCCGGTAACCTTTTGGTCGCTGAATAAAGGGGAAAATGGCAAATTGGAAATTACTACACTTGTTCCTCCCGTTATGAATGAGAAAAAGCGGCTATTTACACTGGATGTGGATTTATTAAAGCAGGGAAAAAAGGATTTCAACTTAAAGTTTTACCGGGAACTAAAGCTTGGTCAGCTCCGAATGCTGTTAATCAATGAAAATCTGGCGAAGAAAGAAGTCATTTCTTTAATGAACACCATCCTTTCAGATCCGGATGTATCCCCTCGTCTTTATGTTGTGCTGGTCAGAGGGAACTTTGAGAAGTACTTAGAGAAGGAAAAGAACGAACACAAGAACTTGGATTATTTTCTATATCGGATGTTCAGGCATTATGAAAGAAGAAATCAGGGAGAAATGACGATTGTCAATATTCATGAGTTTATGGAAAAGGTCTATTCTCCTTATTCGGATCCTGTGCTGCCGATATTTAAAGTGAATGAAAAAAAAGTTACGTACGAAGGAACAGCCTTTTTTAAAAATAATGATTATGTGGGCTCCGTTAAGGATATGGAAGATCAGATGTTCCAGCTGTTAGCCAACGACCATTACTTAAAGAATCTTCCTCTTTCTCCTTTGAAGGTTTCCTTGGGCCAAGTACGTTCCAGGGTTCATATGAAGGTGGACAGGAATTATAAAACGTTATCCATCAAGGTACATGTGAAAGGAAGAATAGATGAATACAGAGGACATCGAAATATACTCAGCAGCAGTGAAATGAGAAAGCTTAACAAAGACATCGAGTCCTATTTGCAAGGACAATCAATGGATTTGGTGAAGAAAACACAAAAATTAAAGGCAGAGCCTCTTGAAGTAGGAGCACATACTCTTTCTCCATTGCTGCAGCCGATGAGCCGAAAAGAATGGCTGAATTATTATGAGAACATGAAAGTCAAAGTGGATTATATTGTGAAAATTGAACCGTTGAGTTTATAAGACAACAGGAAGAGGAGGGCTTATAAAAAAACCCTTATTATTAAGAGAAATCCTTTGATTTTTAAGGATTTCTCTTTTTTGCATACAAAAATCTTAGTAAAATGTAATTGACAATGATTATCATTAACAATATAATTTGAAAGTGAGTAACTGACAATGATTTTCATTAACTAAAAATAGATATAACATTATTGAGAAGTGAGGGGATTACATTGAAGAATAAGGTTCAAATCATTCTTGCCATACTTCTGGCTGGTGTCATGATTTTACCTTTACATAGCTTTGCGAAGGGGAATGCAAAGGGTGATATGGCAGAAGCAAACAAGCTCGTAACACAAGCTATGAATGCATCTCAGCAAGGGGATATCACCAAGGCATCCAGCAAGTTCAAAAAGTTTTCAAGCACTTGGCTGTCCATTGAGGATGGAGTAAAGGATCAATCGACAACTGCTTATCATGATATTGAGGATGCGATGGGACAAGTTCAGTTCGCTCTCGCTCAACAGCCAGTAAACAAGAAAAATGTAACCGCTGGGCTGGAACAATTAAAGCAAATGAACCAAAAATTCATCGACGGGAAGTTTCCTGCCGCATCCAAGGATAAAAAAAGCGGTTCAAGTAAAGAGGGAGACGTGGCTGGCCTTGTTTCCTTACTGGACCACTCTTTGAAGAATATCGATCAAAACAATATTCAAGGGGCTAAAGCCGACATTGAAAAGTTTAGAAAATCCTGGTTAAATGCTGAAGGTGCTGTACTTACCCAATCTTCAAAAGTTTATAGCAGCGCTGAACGGGATATGGTTACTTCTTATGCCCAGCTATCATCAAACAATATAGACGGTGCTAAAAAAACCATTCAGGATATGCGGGATTATCTGGCTCCCATCGCCATGAAAACAAGCTATAACATGATGGATGCCACAACCATTCTGCTTCGTGAAGGACTTGAGGCTTTGCTTGTCGTAGTAGCACTGCTTGGTTTCTTGAAAAAAGCCGGGCACGAAGACAAAAAACAATGGATCTGGATGGGTGTAGGTTCAGGAATTGGCGTCAGTATTATCCTGGGTGTCATTGTGAATCTCCTCTTTTCAGCAGGAGCCTTTGGAAGCAACAATTTCTTGATTGCAGGCTGGACAGGAGTTTTTGCGGCTGCGATGCTGCTATACATGAGTTATTGGCTTCACAGCAAATCCAGTCTTGCGGAATGGCAGCGATACATTCGCACAAAAAGTACAAATGCACTGAACACAGGAAGTTTATTTTCACTAGCCGCCCTGTCTTTCCTTGCCGTTTTCCGTGAAGGAACAGAAACGGTATTGTTTTTCATAGGAATGGCGAATTCGATCAAGCTGCCTTCGTTATTAACAGGTATTGGTATAGGAGTTTTGGTTCTTGTTATCCTTTCTTATTTCATTCTTAAGCTAGGGTTAAGAATTCCGATGCGCCCTTTCTTCTTAGTATCCAGTGTTCTCATGTTTTACCTCTGCTTCAAGTTTACAGGTATGGGGATTCACGGATTGCAACTTGCTGGATTATTGCCTGTGACACAAGTGAATTCTTTAACAACTATTGATTTTCTTGCGTTTTACCCAACGCTCGAAAGCATGATTCCACAGGCTTTTCTTATTTTGGTCGCCATAGTGGCAGCAATTTTGAATAGAAAAAAAGATATCAAATTAAAAATCGAACTCAAACATCAGGGGGAACTTCGAAATGCAAACTAAAAAATACATCGTACCTATCGTACTAGCAGCTTCTCTTACATTATCAGCTTGTGGAACTAAAGATAACGGATCAGAAAAACCGAAAGAACCGACGATCGCTGAAGGATCCAAAGAAATGAAACAAACACTTGCCGACCTCAAATCTCAATTAAAAGCGAACGAAGCAGATAAAGTGAAAGAATCTGGAGAACAGTTAGAGGAATCATGGGAAAAATTCGAAGACGGCGTTAAAGAAAAAGACGCCGATCTTTATGAAAAAGTAGAAACGCCGCTGCACACCATTGAAGCGGGTGCAAAATCAAAGCCTCTGGATGCAAAGACTTTAACTAAGGCATCTGATGAATTAAATAGTGTTTTATCAAAAGTTGAAAAACTGAAGTAAAATTAAAAGCCCAAGAATGTGGATACATTCTTGGGCTTTTTTCATGGTTGGTTTTATTGAAGATAAAGAGTTAAAAAGCATAGCCGAAAGTATTGAAGGAGCCCTTATCAACGTTTTGGACAGAAGCAAGTAACGATTTTAAGCCACTTTCTCTAAATGGAAGGTGGCTAAAATACTTATATTATTCTTTTACATGGACACTCTATAGACATAGTAAACTTTCATAGGTTGGAGGCCGCGAGAATGAAGGTTTTATCAATGATCCAGCCTTGGGCAAGTCTATTTGTCCTGGGGGAGGCCATATATGAAACAAGGTCATGGAGAACGAATTATCGTGGTCCGCTGGCGATTCATACAAGTAAAAAAATGGATAAGACTTTCTGCAGCCATCCGTTAATTGAGTTATTGCTTGGTAAGCATGGTTACTCAAAGGATAATCTTCCAACTGGTATGATCATTGGTGTATGCAACCTTGAAAATTGTTTGAAGGTAAAGGAAAATAACGGAACGCAGGCAATACTGGAAAATGGACAAGTGGTAACAGGCAATACTTATTTTTTAGGAGACTTTCAAGTGGGAGGATACGCTTGGGAAGTGCAGGACATGCAGCAGCTGGATGTCTTTATACCAGCGAAAGGAAAGCTTGGATTATGGGAGCATGTTTTAGAATGATGGACAAAGAATAAGAAATGATTCGGGTGCAAAAAAACTGGTTATCATTTTTTATTTCTACAGAAGGCATTACGAGCCTCTTGATTAAAATCATATAACCTAACTTTCAACTAGCTTCCAGCTCTGCCTCTACGATGAGGTGGAGCTTTTTTATGAGAAAATAAATTCCTCCGGTTTATATTACAATGGCTTCTTATAACGGTAAGAACCCTATTTCCACCGGATGTTCAAAGGACGATAGAACCGCTCGTTCAGCTGACATCGTACGTGAAGAAACTGATTTAGTGAGAGGAGAAGTTTATATTCGTCATAGTAACAAATGTCATGCCTCATGGGCGCAGGTTTACTTTGGATTCCCTTTGGAAAAGGGTGAAACCGGAAACGCTGAAATACGTCAATTCGATAGTCACAAAAATTTCATGAGATTATATGACTGTGCAAGTCCAGGCGGAAACGGAAAAGTCCGTCCGGGACAACTCAGCTGCTATTCTGCGATGGTCAATAACCCTGCAGGAAACTATGCCAGAGCCCAGGGTGCTTGGTCTAAAAACGGCATCTACTTTTGGGGTTTTGGCAACACAAGTTATTATTAAACGGACAAGGGGCTGTCCAAGAAGTCTGTAAGCTGTTGATTTCCGTTCCAGGCTGCTCGCTTTCCGCGGGGCGTGCGGTGAGCCTTACCGGCGTGAACGCCTACTTTTTGGTGCAAGCACCGGCGGGAGTCTCACCTGTCACGCTAGTCCCGCAGGAGTCCCGCATCTTCCACTTCAATTAACTTTTCATTGAAGATTTTTCAAGCCAAAAAGGGGCTGCCTGAAGGTCGATTTTCGACTTTCTGGACAGCCCCTCTATTTCTGATAATACAGCCTCTCCATATGCTTCTCCTTAAACTTCTTAGCCGACTCTCCCGTAAACTTTTTAAACAGCATCGTAAAATAATTCGGGTTGTCATACCCGACCAGCTGGGCGACTTCTCTTATTTTCAGGTTAGTTGAGACGAGCAGCCGTTTGGCCTCACCCATTCTCCTTGTAATGAGGTAGTGAATAGGCGACAGGTTCATGTCTTCTTTAAATACATGCGAGAGGTAGTAAGGGCTGATGAAGAATGCTTCGGCCAAGTCATCCAATGAGAGGTTCCTTGTATAGTGTTTATCAATATATTCTTTTATCCGATGAGAGAGGGAGTCTTGCTTTTCTGCAGACGCGTCTTGATGATGCAGATGGATGATGCGATGGATGACCGTAATGAGTGACGTAAGCAGGTTCTGGCAGATCATCTCATATCCTTTTGCTTGAAGCGCCGCCTCATCAAAGATTTCGGACAGGTATGTTTCTATTTTAGAAGAGTATTTATTGCGGCGAATAACGGGCTCGATGTCAGATGGGATGACATGAAAATCCTTCAAGCCCTGAATGGATAGGTTGGTGATCCCGCAAAAATACGTTTGTAGTGGGTGGTCAGGGTTGGACCATTCCTCGTGGAGCACGTCTTTATTGTAGACCAGGATATCTCCTTGTAAAGCTTCATATGTTATTCCATCAATAATGAACGTCCCTTGCCCACCACTAATATAGACGATTTCACTCAGGTTATCATGTTTATGGCTCGAAAATTTCCAATGTGGATTGTCACTGATCTGCCCGGCATATAAAAGCTGCGGGGCTTTTTTTATATTCAGAGTTTCTGGGGAAGATGCATTCTGATTCATTGAAAACTTCATACGATGACCTCCCTGGTATGGTTCCTTTAAGTGTAAAGGATTTGATGGTTGTTAACCATAGTTCAGAGCAAGATATGATAGTTTTTATGGAAAATAAACAAGATATTGATACTGCATGATTGGAAACGGATACATGACAGTAAGAAGCATTGTTTATTCTTGATGGAACAGCAAGATATCTTAGTTTTATTAAAGAGACAGCAACATCGTTTATTGTATTGGAAGCTCGTGGGGCCTAACATGGAAATCAAGAAAAGCTACTATACAAAAGGAGGAAGGAAAATGAACCAGAAGCTGAATAATATTCTTGAGATTGCTGTTCCGTTGAATGAGAGGAAAAACAATGAACCGTTGCGTGTGCTTAGTGAGGAAGGTTGGAAGTTTTGGAAAGAGAACGGTTATGTGATTGTTCGTGACGCCGTTCCACAAGACCATGTCGATCGCTTGGCGAAGCTGATTTGGGACTTTGAAGAAAAAGATCCGAACGATTCCTCTACTTGGTATACAGCAGCACGGCGTGAAATTCAGATGGAAGAATTGAAGAATACAGGGATGGTCGAGCTTTACAACCATCAGTATCTTTGGGATAACCGCATGCATCAGAGGGTGTATGATGCCTTTGTGGACATTTGGGGAACGGAAAAATTGTGGGCCAGCATTGACCGGTGCAATCTCAACCTTCCAATGAAGCCTGGGCATGAATATAACAGCTTTATCCATTGGGATGTGGACACATCGCTTGATCCGATTCCGGTAAACGTTCAGGGTGTTCTCTCGCTTGTTGATACGGACGTGGACATGGGAGGATTTCAGTGTATTCCTGAATTGTACCGTGACTTTGATGAATGGGTAAAAGATCAGCCAGCTGACCGTGATCCGCACAAGCCGGATACGACGGGCTACACACCTACAAAAGTGGTAACCAAAGCAGGCGATTTGCTCATCTTTAACAGCATGCAGCCGCATGGCATCCGTCCAAATTATTCGGATAAGCCGCGCCTTGCCCAATACATCTCCATGTTCCCGGCGAAGGAGGGGAATGAGCAGCTGGTCGAGACAAGGGTGGAGTCATGGAAAGAGAGAATTCCGCCAAGCGGCAAGGCTTTCCCTGGCGATCCGCGCAACCTGGAGCACGAAAGATATGATACCGCGCAGTTGACTGAGTTAGGGGAGAAGCTGTTGGGGTTGAAGAAGTGGTAGAGTGATAGGAAGGGCAGTTCCTTTTTGAAAGGGTGCCTTGAAAGGGTGCCAGGCACCGGTTTTACACACTTGTGTAATCTCGGTGCCTGGCACCCATGTTCCTTTTTATTCCTTTTTAGCCTATAATGGTTAAAAATAAGGGGGGCTACTACATGCGAGAATTGCAGACTGAGAGATTATTATTGAGACCTTGGAAGAAATCAGACGTCAAAGACTTGTACGAATACGCGAAAAGTGATTTAGTGGGCCCGAATGCCGGCTGGAAACCGCATAAAGATGAGGAAGAAAGCAAAGAGATCATTCAAATGTTCCTTGAGAGCACTGATATGTTGTATGCCATTGAACTGCTCTCTGAACATAAGGTGATCGGCAGCATCGGACTGCATGATCGAAAACCGGATGAAACCTTGTCCCATTTGAACCAAAAGGAAATCGGCTATGTTCTCAATCCAGCCTATTGGGGGAAAGGCTATGTTCCTGAAGCGGTAAACCGAGTGCTGGAGCATGGTTTTGAAGATCTGAATTTAGATATCGTTTGGTGTGGACACTATGATTTTAATCATAATTCCAAGAGAGTGAATGAGAAATGTGGATTCAACTACAGATTTAGTGAAAATAAGATATTAGAGCGATTGGATGGGCAGGAAGTTGTCTGTCTGTACTATAATATTTTGAAGTCGGAGTATCAGAATGGAAAGAATGTTACGGATGCATCTTGATAGAAAATGCCGTTGAGAGACGGCGTTTTTTTGTGGCGTTTTAACTGATTTTATAGGGCGAAGCATGATCTCGAAGTCTATGCTGGCGTGCAGTTTTTATGAAAATGATGTGTTTTGCAAGTAAGTGGTGTCGAACCGCAAGTAAAGTCGGAGTTTTCGCAAGTAATGCATGCAGAATCGCAAGTAAAGAGGGCATTTCCGCAAGTAATTCATGTCGAATCACAAGTAACAGCCAACAGGAGGGTCTCAATACCCCAAAAACGGGTTATTGATGAAGGTTTGGACAAGCTGGAGGCCGGCTAAGCCCGAGAAACCAATATAATTAGTTAAATGCATGATCAATCGCGGGCTATGATACATATTTTCAACTCATTTTTGCACCATGAGCAGGAAAATCCTTCTCACAATTCGAATTTCCTTCTTATTAAGAAAGGGAGTTGATAGAATTTGATTGTAAAAGAACGAAAAGTTCCTATTACGGTACGCAAATTGGAGGCTTTGCTGAGAAGGCTGCCGCCGGATCACCGGAAACGGCCCGATATTAGTGACCAATTAGCAAGGCGGATGGCGGGTTACAGAGGGGAGCTTGCCATAGACTATCATTTGGGCTATCTCCTCAAGAAAGACTACCTCATTTTCAATGATCTCCGGCTTACAGATGGCGAACGGTTTTTCCAGATAGATACGCTCATCCTTTCTCCTCATTACTTTCTCATTTTAGAAGTGAAAAACATCTCAGGAACACTTGTTTTTGATCATAATTATAAACAGCTCATTCGTGTGTCTGGTGAAAAAGAGGAAGGCTTCGCAGACCCAGTTTTGCAGGCCGAACGTCATCGTGTACAGCTGCAAGATTGGCTATCCGCACAAAAACTCCCACAGGTTCCCATTGAAATGCTTGTTGTCATGAGCAACCCCAACACGGTAATTAAAAATACCCTCCTGAATCTGGATCCTTCCACTTCCAAACGAGTCATTCACGGTGCAAATCTCCTCTTGAAAATAAAAATGTATGAAAAGATGCATGTCAAAGAGCAGCTGAATCCCCAGCAATTAAAGAAGCTCTCCCGTAAACTTGTGAACAGCCACACTCCATCTGACCCTCAAATTCTCCAGCAGTTTCAAATCTCCAAAGTTGAAATTTTGACCGGTGTAGAGTGCCCTGAATGCTCTGCTCTCCCGATGGTTCGACTGCATGCGAAGTGGGTTTGCACCCAGTGTGGCTCATTTTCAAAGGATGCTCATTTTGCTGCCATTACCGAATATAAACTGCTTATCGGTCTCTCGATCTCCAATTGTGAACTCAAGAATTTTCTGCACCTTCCGTCTGTTTTTGTTTCCTCCCGAATGCTCCACTCGATGAATCTGCATTATTCCGGCTCTTACCGAAACCGGATTTACATGCTGCCTCCCGAAGATTGAAACATCCAACTTTCTTCGTCTTTTTTTTCAAAGCATCATCGTGTAAAAATTTGGTTGTACTAACACTCCCGAAGGACTTTTGACTGAAGATTTCCCGTATAATTTGTTCTTGGATTGTGTCCAAAATGTGTCTAAACTATGATTACAATAAAAACCAATGTTGTTATAATTTTCTGAGTACTCTATTAAAAAACTAAGGGAGATGAGGTATTGAAAAAGTTGACTGCTTTTTTTGCTTTGGTTTGCGGATTGGTACTCTCTGCTTCACCAGCTAATGCTGCAACAAATGGATTAGCTAATGCACCTTTGCTTTCCGGATCAGGTTCTTGGGATTACATAGGCTGGGATACGTTTACGAAGGAGAGTGAAATTTTCCGCTCTGGTGGCGGGGATTTCAAGTATTGCCGGGATAAATATGATTCAGGTACGGATGTGATTGAGCTGTGGGAGTATGATCCTGAAAGCTACAATGATTATGTCGGAAGCCGAAGCGTAGCACCTGGAGATTGTGAAGTGTTCAAAAGTATCGGCGGTTTTACAGACGGGACTGACGGCCAGGCGGAATTTTTCTTGAAGAAGAGCAGCTCTCGATATGCGAATATTTACTTTTATGATTGATCACTTTAAACGGCCTTCCTAATGGGAGGACCGTTTTTTTTTGCAAGTGAATTTGTTGCAGGTCTCCCCGTTAAAACAGGGAATCTATATAAAAAGTCCTTTGAAAGGAGTGGCTGCTGTGAAAATTGTTATTTTAGGTTACGGCTTTATCGGAAACATCCACCTGAACGCGTATCTGCAGATGAAGGATGTGGAAGTAGCAGGGATTTATTCAACGACCCAAACCGGTGATATACAAGGGATTCCCGTTTATAACGATTTAGAGAAGTGCCTGGAGCTCGGGGATGTGGTTGACGTTTGTCTTCCTACATTTATGCACCGGGATGTTTTTGAAAAAGCGGTGGAGAAAGGCAAGCATGTTTTTCTCGAAAAACCGATGGCGCATACCGATGAAGACTGCCGGCGCATGCTGGAGCTGGAAAAGCGCTGCAGCTCAAAAGTGATGGTCGGGCAGGTGCTGCGCTATTTTCCTGAGTACCGTAAGCTGAAGGAATGCATTGATCCGGATAAGCCTGCGTCCACCTTACTTTCAAGGCGCTCTCAATTACCTGTGGGCGCAAAAAACTGGTCTCTCGACCGCAGCAACAGCGGCGGGGTTATTTTGGATCTCAGCCTGCATGATATCGACTTCGCTCGGTGGGCGTTCGGGCCGGTAACGCGTGTTTTTGCACAGACGGATCCCGATCATTACTATGCTCTCATCACATTGCGCCACGAGAATGGGTCTATCAGCCGTATTGAAGGCAGTTGGAGATATGACGGCGGATTCGCGCAGGAAGTGGAGATCGCGCAGGAAAATGAACTGTTTACGTTTAACAGTCAGGAGGTTTCTCCGCTCTCTGTTCACCGGAATATTTCGCTTAAAAAAGATTCCACAGAGGTTCCGCCAGTCTTGCTGCGGGATGACCCTTGGTCTCTCGAATTGAGAGATTTTATTGATAGCATTCGAAATAATGAGCCGGCTCCTGTCACGCTGCAGGATGCCTATGAGAGTACGAAACTTGGACTTCTGGCATTACAGTCTGCAGAGGAAAAGCGGCCGATTTCCTTAGAAAAGGAGCTGTACACACGATGAGAATCTCCATTTTATCAGCGGCTCATGTTCATTTAGAGGCGTTTGCAGCTGCCGTAAAACTGTGTCCAGGCACAGAACTGGCGGGCATCTATGACGATGATGCTTATCGCGGGAAGAAGAAAGCGGCAGAGCATTCCACTATTTTTTATGATGATTTGGGAGTGGCGTTGAACGAATGTGAAGCGGTGATCGTCTGCTCGGAGAATGTCAAACATGATGAGTTGGTACTGGCAGCTTTAGAGGCGAACAAGCATGTCCTTTGTGAAAAACCGTTGGCTGTATCAACAAAAAGTGCCACCATCATGGCGCAAAAGGCTATTGAGCAGGATGTTGTTTTGGCCACTGCTTTTCCGTTGAGGTTCAATACGCCGGCTGTTCAAATGAAACGGGTCATCGATCAAAAACAAATTGGTGATGTTCTGGCTTTTCACGGCAAGAATCCGGGGCAATGCCCGAAAGGATGGTTTATTGATAAGAACCTGTCCGGCGGGGGCGCACTGATGGATCATATCGTTCATCTCGCGGATTTGATGAGATGGCTGACAGGAGCTGAAGTGACACGGGTATATGCGGAGGCAGATTCGTTCTTGGTCCCGTGCATCACCATTGATGACGTCGGCCACGTGCAGCTGGAATTTGAGAATGGAATCATCGCTGACATCGATCCGAGCTGGTCACGGCCCGAGGGCTATCCGACGTGGGGTAGCATTGATCTTCGGGCGACAGGAACGGAAGGGGCCATCGACTTAAAAGCGTATGCCCAGAACATCATCCAGCATAACAGCACGAAAACGGTCCACCATAACTTTGGTGACTTTGAATATCTTCATATGATGAATGCATTTGTTGAGACGATACGGAAAAATCCGACAGAGCTGGCCACTGCTTGGGACGGGGTGGCGGCAACAAAGATTGTTGAAGCGGCATATCTTTCGGCGAGGGAGCATGAGGTCGTAGAAATTTGAAGGGAATGAGTAAGTCCTCAGAGGGGGCTTACCTTTTTATTAAAGAATATTAAGGTATAAGTTTTAATTTTTATTGTAATTCTTCTTAAAAGCTGCCCTGATGGAAGCTTTTCTTTTTGAACGTAAGAGCAGGTTAATACAAAAAGAACTTGAACAATTAGATTACGACGGAGATAGTTATTTCATTTTCTTGAGTGCACCTTGTTCATTAAAAAAAAGATGCCCAATAGGACATCTTTTTTGTGCGTTTTGCGGCGAGAGACAGCACTCCACATAGTGCATTGCCTTAAAGGCGCGTCAATCTCGTCTTATGCAAATTAGCTCATCGCTTAAATAGTATACCACAGTTCGTGTTGAAAGAGTAGTTGAAATCATAAGGGTTCAAAACGAAAAAAATTATTTGAAATCGGGGGGTGATGCAAGTGCAAGATATGATAATTTATTATTAAGAAAGTGGACAAGGGAGTGAAATAAATGATTAATAAAGTCGGTCAAATTATGCTGTATGTAAATAACCAAGATGAGGCAGTGGATTTTTGGACAGAAAAAGTAGGATTTAGTGTAATTTCTGAAGAAGATAACGGTCAGGGAATGAGATGGATTGAAATTGCTCCAACAAAGGATGCAGAAACAAGTATTATTCTACACAGTAAGGAATTCGTTGCAAAAATGTCGCCTGAATTAAATCTTGGTACACCTTCTTTAATGTTTTTCTCGGAAAATTTCGATCAATTACGTAGCGACTTATCAAATAAAAATGTCACTGTCGGAGAAATTGTAAATATGCCTTCTGGCAGAGTATTTAACTTTGCAGATAGTGAAGAAAATTACTTTGCAGTAATGGAAAAAAAGTAAATGCCAATCATGCAGTTTAAGCGGGGCTGTCCAAGAAGTCTGTAAGCGGTTGATTTCCGTTCCAGGCTGCTCGCTTTCCGCGGGGCGTGCGGTGAGCCTTACCGGCGTGAACGCCTACTTTTTGGTGCAAGCACCGGCGGGAGTCTCACCTGTCACGCTAGTCCCGCAGGAGTCTCGCATCTTCCACTTCAATTAACTTTTCAGTGAAGATTTTTCAAGCCGAAAAGGGGCAGCCTGAAGGTCAATTTTCGACTTTCTGGACAGCCCCGTTTAATATTTTAATTTCCTGGTTAGTTGAAGAAGACAATACTTTATCAAGTTTCCATATGCTTCTTTTTATCACATAAAAAAGGCCCTCTTAAAGAGGGACTGGATCACATCAAAAGTTCTCTAGCAAAGTCATCGATATTTCTCGATTAAACTAAATCCTCTTCTTAATCATGAAATGTTTGTCAAATATTAGCTTTAAAAGTCGTTTATGTCCCATTCAAATAGCATCTATGTTAAGGTTGATTCAAGATCTATTTAAGATCTATTTATCTAGGGATTTTCGACTTCTCTTAGTCACCCCTTTATAAGGGAAGGAGTCTGAAATGGGTAATATTAGCGTTTTCTTAGATGACTACCGGACTGCACCTGAAGGCTATGTTTTAACGGAGACGATTGACGAGTGTTTAGAGCTGCTGCGAAATTGCACTATCGAACATCTTTCTTTGGATCACGATTTAGTAAATAAAGACAGGAATGGATTAATGCTTGTTCAAATGATGGTGGAAGAAAAACGATTTGCTAACCGCATCACCATTCATTCTGCCAATTCAGTTGGCGGCAAAGCGATGTACAACTGTCTAAAACAGGCACAACAGGATTCGATCCTTTCCCCCTCCACCATTGTATCCTTAAGACCCCTGCCCCTGAAATATTTCCCGCCAAGGGTTCTGCAGCATTATTTAGACGTACAGTAGGCCTAACTGAAGAACAAACCTGTTCAGAAATCATTTTGATGGAGAGGTTCAGTTTATTACAAAGGTAATCTCAAATTGGGGAGTTGATGGTTATTAATGACTACAACTATGAACTAATGTTTGAGAACCAAAGAATTTTTGAAGGAAATGGACAAGCCCTGTCATTATTTGTTTCCAGCGAAGATATTACAATAGGACAAACTTTATATATAAACAGTTATGTTTATTTTATTAAAAGAGGAGAATTAATAAATAAGAAGAATAAAATGAATCTTATTAAGTTTTATCTAGAGGCATCCATTTAATAGGGTGCTTCTTTATTTTGGATAATAAAGGAATATGCATCCTTTTCTCTCTCTTTACGATGTTTGCTCTTCATCGAGGTCCAAATCCCATCGTTCTTCCATCAATAACGTTTCGGTCCAATCTTCATTTGGTTTCTCTTCCGTTAATTTAAAATTGTATTTTTGGTAAAGGTAGCGAGCTGCGGCAAGTATATTTACTGTCCATAAGAAAATATGTTGATAGTGTTGTTCCTTACAAAACTTGATGGCTGTTTCCATAAGTTTCTTTCCTATGCCCATCCCTTGATAATGTTCATCTAAAATAAACCATCGCAGCTGAGCCATTGTATCAGAGGATTTAGTAATAGCAATGGAACCAACGATTTGCCCATTTACTTCAGCAACCCATAAATCTCCCCCATTGGTATTATTCATAAATTCCGTTAATCCCTTCATTACGTAATATTCAAACATCCGTCCAAACTTATAAGTTTCATCATAAAGCCGTCCATGAAGGTGTGCCACGAATCCAACATCACCCGGTTGAAAGGAGCGAATTGTTACTTCGGAATGAGAAGAATGATCCTTTGATAAGATGTCCTGTATGGTTGCCATGGAGGTTAGCAGCTTGGAAAGTAAAGGTTCCGGTATATCTTCAATCATTCTACCTACTTCCCGGTTCGCGTGTTCAACCAATCCATTATAGATTTCTTTACCGTAATCCGTTAGGTAGAGCAAGTATTGACGTTTATCATTTGATGATTGCTTTTTAACGACAATATTTTCTTCTTCAAATCGCTGAACCATCCTACTCATATAACCTCGGTCAATACCCAGAGTTTCTCTGACTTCAGTCGCTGTACAACCACTTTTCGATTGAATTTCAGTGATTACGCGAGCTTCTGTTAAAGGAAAAGACTGGTTATAGATTTCTTGATCTATTCTTCCTAAGATGTTTGCATAATACCTGTTAAATTTTCTTATTTTGTCTATTTCGTTAAATGAACTCATAAAAATTCTCCTCCTTAAATAAATGTTGACTAAGTCAACCATATTATAAAATCATATAGTTGATTGAGTCAACTATATGATTCAATCTTTTGTTCATATAAAGAGAAAGGGGACTTGAAATACACCTTCGAAATAGAAAAAGTGGGCTACTAATACCGCAGCCCACGAAAAAATCAACGTCTCGTCTTTAGACCTCCTCTTTCGTTATCTCATAATCAATTTCTTCTTTATTGGTACCATCCGGGTCTCAGAATCGTATAGTCGAGGTCGGAGGCTTCAATGATCTTAGCTGAATTTAGATATGGATCTCGTACTTATCGCAATAAGGAGAGTAATCTCTTTATTTTATTTTCGTAAACAGTTCCTTGAATTCCTTATCGAAGAATTTAAGACTTGGTCCTTTGTGTTACTTTTTGTACTCGATATATCCAAATCTCAAAGCTGAGTCTTTTTGTTTTTTCGTTCGGGTCAGCGGTGGGAAGGCCAGGATCCTTGCATTTTTCTGATTTGAATAATTTGGCCTGTATGGTAAGCGTCATGAAGCATTATGTCCAGTAACTTTCCCTCAAGGGAATTTTGGTCAAGCTCTTCGACGGAAGTTTTACTCAGTATCTGTCTTAAACTTCGTTGTACGTTTTCGGCACGTTCAACGACTTTCTTCCATTCCTTATCGTCATTTGATTGTTCGGTGAGATAGAAGGTTTCATTACCGTCGAGATTATGTGGCCATTCACGGCCTTCCATGTTTGCTGCAAGTCTCTCTTTGTAATAAATGAGATGATTAACGTTCTCCCAAATTGTTTTAGTTGCCTCTCCAGTTGGTCGCCAGTTAGCCTGTTCTGCCGTGATTCCTTCTAATGCATGCTTGAACGGTGCATACCAACTCTCCTTGTCGAAGGTTGTATCTAGCACGTTTAGGAGCAAGCCAATTCGATTCAAAGTCATCTCCTCCTCGAATATATAATCTAAATTTATTGTTACATGGGAAGTGTATCATTACATAAAGGAAATTGGCAATATTTTCATGAGGGAGAGGCGATTTAGCTGTGGGGGTCTTTTCTCTTGTCGATGTAAATTAACAGGTTTTACATTCCAATCTGTCTGTTGCTGTCGAATGATAAATGGTATAGTTTTAACAAAGAAGCTCTGTTAGTAAATGTTGTTGTTTTCTAGTGGGGTGTGATTGGAAACGCCTTGTGAAAAGCAGAAGGGTATAAGTAAGCTTACTCTCTTCTGCTTTTCAGGCGCTTCATTTGTTTCACAAAACAGCCGTATAAAAAACTTGAGGGCCTCTTTCAATCATCAGTATGCGATGCCCACTTGGAAAGAAAATCAACAATATGCTTTAGCAAAGCCAAAAAAGAAAGCGGTTTCAGGTAGTTTCAAAGCTTGTGAGTGTTGACGGAGTCAATAAACCGAGTGTCTAACACTGGCACATCGTGAGGAGGATTTAACAATGTCTCAATCTATTGATCGCGCAAAGACGCGGCGCATTACGGGAAACATCTTCAAGGGTTCGGTTGGAAATCTGATCGAATGGTACGACTGGTACGTCTATTCTGCTTTTGCCGTGTATTTCTCTGCAAATTTCTTCCCTAAGGGAGACCCGACCAGCCAACTGCTCAACACTGCGGCGATCTTCGCCGTCGGATTCCTGATGCGGCCGATTGGGAGTCTGCTGATGGGCCGCTACGCCGATCGACATGGCCGGCGTGCAGCGCTGACGCTTTCCATCACCATCATGGCCGGTGGGTCTCTGATCATTGCCTGTACCCCAGGTTATAGCGCCATTGGTATACTAGCACCTATTATTCTGATTCTCGCCCGCCTGCTACAAGGGTTGTCGTTAGGTGGAGAGTATGGAACCTCGGCAACGTATCTGTCCGAGATGGCCAGCTCCGGTCGCCGCGGCTTCTACTCTAGCTTCCAGTACGTGACACTTGTTGCCGGACAGTTAGTGGCTCTGGGTGTTCAGATCATCCTCCAGCAAGTGCTCAGCGAATCCGATATGATGTCCTGGGGCTGGCGTATTCCGTTCGTCATTGGAGCAATGGGAGCATTGGCTGTATTGTGGCTGCGCCGCACGATGGACGAATCGGAGCAGTTCGAAAAAATGGGTTCTGAAAACCGGGCGAACGCAGGGACCGTTAAGGCTTTAATGAAACACCCCAAGGCGGTGCTGACAGTGGTCGGACTAACGCTCGGCGGAACCGTAGCCTTCTATACCTACACGACGTATTTACAGAAATTCATGGTGAATACTGTGGGCCTCCAAAAGGAGGTCGTCAGCTGGATCAACTTTATTGCTCTGCTGGTATTCGTCGTTCTTCAACCGCTCGCCGGCATGCTGTCTGACCGTATAGGACGGCGCCCTCTATTGATCAGTTTCGGTATCCTTGGTACATTGCTGACTGTGCCGCTGTTTATGATCATGGAGCAGATGAAGAACCCTATCGTTGCTTTCTTGCTCATGATGGTGGGTCTCATCATTGTCACCGGTTACACTTCCATCAATGCAATCGTGAAAGCCGAGTTATTCCCGACAGAAATCCGTGCCCTTGGCGTGGGTTTCCCCTACGCACTCACTGTCGCTGTGTTCGGCGGGACGGCGGAGTTCATCGCATTATGGCTGAAGAGCATTGGAGCCGAGTCGCTTTTCTACTTCTACGTAGCTGCTTGCATTGCCGTAAGCTTCATCACCTACTGGCGTATGGGTGAGTCTTCGAAGGTCTCTCACATCGAAGCCGAGCTGGTCGCTGAAAATGACCAGCTGTCCGTGAAGGGCAGGTCACAGCACTCTTAAGTATCATGAGTACAATGGAAAAGCATAATTTAAATGAATTCGTTTATGTGCAATACTTTAAGACCAGCTGCCTTTTTAGGTGGCTTTTTTTATTGGATTTCTATTGGTTGCGCTTTCATAAAAAGAATATTCTAAATTTACAATAAATTTGTTGACGTGGCATTTTGAAGCTGTTAATCTTAGTTTTAAAATCTAACACGAAAGTCGATGACGAGAACAGTAGGATAATATTTTTGTTCCAAAGAGAGTCGGATGTGGTGGGAGCCGATGAACAAACATTATCTGAAAATCATCTCTGAGATACAAAGCTGAAATGAGAGTAAGCTTTGTCGGGTAGTCCGTTAACAAGTCTTTTTGACTAAAGTGCCGGAGTTTTTTGCTTCGGAACTAGGGTGGTAACGCGAGCTGACTCGTCCCTATTATGGGAGGAGTTTTTTTATTGGAGTAAAAAAATGAGATTTTTTTTATTGAAAAGGCTCTTTTCTAAAAGATTGTTGCTTTGGGAACATTTTTGTAATGACCTTCATCAACCACTCCCAAGAGCAGCAAAGGTTACGAAAACAGCCATTTTAAAAAAATGATTGTAGGAAGGAAGAGGAACATGGAACAGGTACAGCAACAGCAAAAAACGGTGCTCGTCGAAGACATCATGATCGCCAATCAACGAATCAAAGATGTGGTCCTCCATACGCCGCTGCAGTTTAATCCACTTTTGTCCGCGCAGTATGACTGTAAACTCTATTTGAAACGGGAGGACTTGCAGGTCGTCCGTTCCTTTAAGATCCGCGGTGCGTACAATCGGATCAAAAAGCTGAGCCAGCAGGAACTTGAGAACGGCATCACGTGTGCGAGTGCAGGAAACCACGCACAAGGTGTCGCTTATTCCTGTCATCTGCTGAAAAGCAAAGGGAAGATCTTTATGCCTACGACAACACCAAAGCAAAAAGTGAATCAGGTGAAGTTTTTTGGCGGAGAACATGTGGAGATCGTTTTAGTCGGGGATACATTTGATGATGCGTATGAAGAAGCGATCGTTTGCAGCCAAGCCGAAAATCGGACGTTCATCCATCCATATGATAATGAGGATGTGATCGCGGGTCAAGGCACTGTGGCAGTGGAGATTTTAAACGACTGCGACGAGAACATTGATTATGTGTTTGTTCCGATCGGAGGCGGAGGACTTGCTGCCGGAATCGGAACGTATTTGAAGAGTGTTTCTCCGCAAACGAAGGTGATCGGTGCTGAACCAGCGGGTGCACCGGCGATGAATGAATGCATGCTTCAGGGAAAACATGTATGTCTCGACCGCATCGACCCGTTCGTCGACGGCGCGGCTGTAAAAAATGTCGGGGCGATCACGTACCAGATCTGTCAGGAGATTCTGGATGACATTGTTGTTGTACCAGAAGGAAAAGTTTGTTCCACGCTGCTGGCGCTGTACAATCAAAACGCGATTGTCGCTGAACCAACCGGCTCTCTTTCTCTCGCTGCTCTTGATGAGTATGCCGATCAAATTAAGGGAAAAACAGTAGTATGTATCGTGAGCGGCGGCAACAATGATATCGGCCGTATGCAGGAGATCAAGGAACGTTCCATGATCTACGAGGGTTTGCAGCATTATTTCATCGTTCATTTTCCTCAGCGTGCCGGTGCGCTTCGTGAGTTTTTGGATGAAGTGCTCGGACCGGAAGATGACATCAACCGGTTCGAATATACGAAGAAAAATAACAAAGAAACCGGGCCGGTGCTGGTCGGCATCGAGCTGAAACATAAAGAGGATTATCCGGAGCTGATCCAGCGCATGAACCGAAAGGGCTTTGCGTATCAGGAAGTGAATAAAGACAAGACACTGTTTCAGCTGTTGATTTAATGGTAAAGACGATGTGCGAGTGGGCACGTCGTTTTTTTCTTTTGTAATAGGTAATTGAAGCATAAATAAGAATGCATCTTCACAATCCTACTTCAAAAATAAAAAAGAGTTGCCTCAGCAACCCCTTTAGCAATAAGCCACAAATAACATAATTAAGTTAAAATTTAATACTGTTTTTTTAAGAAGATGTTCTATTATACAAAGAGGACAGCGAGAAATTGTTATCTGTCATAAAATATTTATGTGCTTGTCTTAAAAGAATGCTCAATTCAGAAGTTAAACGTTCAGAAGGGTATGCGCATACCGACAGTGTATTTTTCTGTAAGACAAATTCATCTGCGATTGTTTCAAAATCGTTGAGCAACTCAGCATCCGGTTCAGAGGAATACCATTCAACATGTGCCCAAGTCCGAATAGGTAAATTGCGATTCTTTAAAGCGGATAAATCACTTTCAAAGTGGTTCACTATTGTAGTTGTATTAAAATCTCCGTTTGAAAGGTAATAATCAAAATTATTAACCATTCGGACATATGTTAGTTGTTCTTTGGTGAATAACACGTTAAGCTTCTCTTTTAATTTGGGAAGAACTTTCATGTTCTCAATAACTAGAATAATTTGATGATTCTCTAAGCCAGAGAGTATATAAGATATTAAATTTTCTAGATAAGTATCTTCGTCATTAAAACTATAAAAAATATGTCCTTCGGTAATTTTTTCATCTGAATAGTTCATAAGTCACCTCTAAGTTTAAACTTATCAAACATTAAATCAAAGGTAAATAAATTCGTACTGTTTCAAGAATGAGAAGCACCCATAACGGCCAGCAGTGGATTGCGATACTTGGGCCGACCAATCAGACCGTTGATATTCTTTAATTCAAGAAGAAAAGGGGCTGTCCAGAAAGTCGAAAATTGACCTTCAGGCAGCCCCTTTTTGGCTTGAAAAATCTTCAATGAAAAGTTAATTGAAGTGGAAGATGCGAGACTCCTNAAGTCGAAAATTGACCTTCAGGCAGCCCCTTTTTGGCTTGAAAAATCTTCAATGAAAAGTTAATTGAAGTGGAAGATGCGAGACTCCTGCGGGACTAGCGTGACAGGTGAGACTCCCGCAGGGGCTAGCGCCAAAAAGTAGGCGTTCACGCCGGTAAGGCTCACCGCACGCCCCGCGGAAAGCGAGCACCCTGGAACGGAAATCAACAGCTTACAGACTTCTTGGACAGCCCCGACCAGTAGTTAAAGAAATAATATTACCACTGTACAGATTTCTCTTGATTGGCCTAAATAAATGGGACGTAGTCACTTTCCGTAAAAGCTGCCATGTTTAATTACGAACGAAAAGCAGAATATTTGAACTTTCAAAAACGACCCGAAAGTTATTTCTTAAAAGACAGCTTTCAGCATGTACTACATCTTCCCCTATTTTTAGAAACTCCCTACATCGGCCTGCACTGCCGATAACGGCAAAATCAGAAATTCGAAATCGTCTCGTTCTTGGAACGCTTTCAAACACAATAAGGACTACATCATTTGTTCGAGGTGACAATAGCTTACCTCCTTATAGTTGATACATTATAGGATGCGGTGAGCTGACGAACCGCAATGGACAAACATGGAGTATTATCAATTATATTATAGTGATTAGTCTGATTCGCTTCCTATGGCCAGACTGTTGATGAGTCACTAGTACAATCAATCAGCTTTAGGACTCACCTGCTGGACCTAAAGAAATTAAAAAAGGAGAAGGGCATATCCCTTCTCCTAAGAATTTTTTATTTGTAGACAGACCTGGGTATGTCTACTGCTGGAGTTCCTGCTGCATAAGGGGCAACAGAATACTCCCCGAATTTTAAGGTAATGCCGTTAAAGTTAAAATAAAACTGGGCATCACGTTTTATGTTCACATCACTTTGGCTGGTTACATAAAAAATATCTTTATGCTTTTTCATATAGTTATACGCATATTTTTGTACGGCTTTGTATTTCGCATTACTTGTAAGAATGTTGTTCAGTTTCAATTCTTTGCCGTCGCTGATCGTAAAGTTATACCCTTCGAGGGATGACATTCCGTGTGCACCGCCGGTATATTCATAGTCTTGAAAAAGGATACTCAGCTGCTTGCCATCATTGTATTTTACGGAATAACTGGATGAGTAATCATAATCACAGGAAAAAGGATATTCCTTGCACATTTTATCTCCCTGAATTTCCTTTTCATCTTTCAGCAATTGTAAATATTCATTATACGATTGTTTCGCATGGCTCAGCAGAGCGGCGTTGATTTTATCCTGAGCTTTTTTGCTTTTTAGTCCCTTCACTTGAGGATAGGACACAGCCTTTGTATTTTTATACTGATGCTTACTGATCGTTACACCCGTGAAAAATTTAAGATACTTGGTAGAGACATAAGCCTTCTTGCTTTTGTATCGGATTTCAGACCAGCCGGATTTGGTTTTTGAATAAACGGATACGGTGGCGCCGGATTTTAAAGAGCCGATGATGGTGGCTTTCTCACTTGGAGCATTTCTGACATTCAGCGATGTTTTAACATTTACAAAAGCTGTCTGTACGGATGCGGCCTTTGCTTCACTATTCACAAAAAATACGGAAGCAATCAAGGCAATAGCAATGGTAACCATGGTTAGGCGGAAAATTGATTTTTTCATAAAGACTCCTTTTCTTTTTTTGATTAATGATAGAATGCGAACTTTAGTCGATCATCGATATGTGTTACATTTATGTTACAGTGATTACATTAAAATTACAACAAGTATTTTGGGTTCATTTTCCAGAATGGCATGATCCATTATTACTCGGTCATTTGTCACAATAGAACACCTTAACGAAGGTTTCCTTAAGCAAACGTCAGGGTAGACCTCTTTTAGGGAAGCTTTATGCTCAAACCTCCGAATATTCCTACTAACACAAGGGATAATATGGAAGAGTTTATTTGATTGAGGCAATAACTAAAAAGGAGACTACATAATGAAGAAAACCGTTGCTGATCTACTGGTCGATTCGTTGAGACATGCTGGAATTGAGCGGATCTACGGGATTGTGGGCGATTCACTGAACGCGGTGCTGGATTCCATCCGCCGTTCCGGAAAAATTGAATGGATCTCGGTCCGCCATGAAGAGGTAGCGGCCTTTGCTGCAGGTTCGGATGCGATTTTAAGCAATAGTATCGCCGTCTGTGCGGGAAGCAGTGGTCCAGGGAACCTGCATCTGATCAATGGATTGTACGACTGCCATCGCAATCGGATTCCGGTGCTGGCCATTGCGGCGCACATTCCAAGCAATGAGCTCGGCGGAGAATACTTTCAGCAGACCCGTCCGGAGATGCTGTTCAGGGATTGCAGCCATTATTGCGAGGTACTGACTCGTCCGGAGCAGATGCCGCGCATGGTTACGATGGCGATGCAGCATGCGATCGGCCGCAAAGGCGTTTCAGTGATTGTATTGCCGGGTGATGTGGCTTCTCTTCATGATGAACAGACTGTGCCGGAACAAGTCATACACGTGACAGAGCCAGTCATCCGTCCATCAGAAAACGAGCTGCAAAAGCTTGCTGATTACTTGAATAAAGGAAAAAAAGTAACGCTGTTGTGCGGAGCGGGGTGTGAAGGAGCACATACCGAGGTGATGGCTCTTTGTGATGCGCTCAAATCACCGATGGTCATCGCGCTTAGAGGGAAGGAGCATCTGGAGTACGACAATCCTTACTCTGTCGGACTGACGGGGCTCATCGGCTATTCGTCCGGTTATCATGCCATGATGGACTGCGATGTGCTGCTCATGCTCGGGACAGATTTCCCGTACCGCCAGTTCTTCCCAGAGAAAGCGGTTATTTTACAGGTTGATATTCGGGCGGAGCACCTTGGCCGCCGGGCTGCGTTAACGTATGGGCTATGCGGGGATGTGAAGCATACGGTGGAGTCGCTGCTTCCATTAATAAAAGTGAAGAAAAGCACGAGTCATCTGGACAAGCATGTGAAGGACTATGCGAAAGTACGGAAGGATTTGGACAAACTGGCCACCGGGAAAAAAGGGAAGGCACCCATCCATCCGCAGTATTTAACAAAAGTGGTCAGTGACCTCGCAACTGAGGATGCGATCTTTACCTGTGATGTGGGAAGCCCAACCTTATGGGCGGCGCGTTATTTGGAGATGAACGGAAAACGCCGGCTGTTGGGATCGTTCAATCATGGCACGATGGCCAATGCGATGCCTCAAGCGATAGGGGCCCAGGTTTCAAAAAGAAATAAACAAGTCATTGCCCTTTCCGGGGATGGCGGGCTCTCGATGCTGATGGGTGATCTTTTGACCATCAAGCAGCATCAATTGCCGGTAAAAGTTGTCGTGTTCAACAATGAGGCACTTGCCTTTGTGGAGCTGGAAATGAAAGCGGCGGGATACTTGGAAACCGGTACGGGCCTTGGACAAACCAACTATGCCGCAATCGCCGAAGGCATGGGGATCCAGGGTATACGTGTTGAGGACCCGGGTGACCTGGAGGGTGCCGTTAAACAAGCGTTTAAACATAATGGCCCCGTGCTGCTTGATGTGGCCGTCAACCGTCAGGAATTAGCTCTGCCGCCAAAAATCGAGTTCGAACAGGCGCACGGATTTACGCTCTGGATGCTCAAAACCGTGCTCAACGGCAAGGGAGACGATCTGATCGATCTGGCGAAGACTAATCTATTTAGATAGCTATATGAAAAGAAGTGACATGCGGTGTTAGCGCATGTCACTTTTTTTAATTTCATGAAAAAGATTCCCCATCAATAGAACAGGTAGAAATATCCAGAAAATAGAGAGTGTAATCCAACGTTATTAATTATGTGGGAGTTGCAGTTTATTATATTCAAACCTCGGCCGATGCCAATTACAAAGCAGAAAAGCTTTACTATCAAATCAAAAAGCCCCCGGGATGAAGCAGATGGGTGCTTTGTTTGTTGGCTTTGTGGTGATACTCTTTTTTTGAAAATGACATGTTTTGCAAGTAAATCTTGTCGAATCGCAAGTAACGGAAGCATTTCCGCAAGTAATTGGTGTCGAACTGCAAGTAATGGATGAACTTTCGCAAGTAAACGATGTCGAACCGCAAGTAAAATTCCATCAGGGTATATCAATCACCGGGAAAGAGGGTCCTGAGAGGTCTTTTTTGAAGTTTGCTATAATAAAAGCAAAAACACAGAGGATTATCATGAAAAAACGAATAGGAATCACCGTGTCTGTACTTCTCGTTAGTCATTTTTATATTATTCGGCACCTATAAATTAATGAACGCCCGCAATTTCCAGTTGTTCGGCGGGCTGACAAGCCATGTTGAAACGAAGCAAAAAGCGGTTGCGGTCACGTTTGATGACGGTCCGACAAACAAGGTGGATAAGCTGTTGCCGGTACTGGAACGATACCACGCCAAAGGGACCTTTTTTCTGATTGGAAACGAACTTCGGAAGAACATGGCGGAAGGGAAGAAGCTTGCACAAGCTGGCCATCAGATCGGCAATCATACCTATTACCATAAGCGGATGGTGTTCAAGTCGCCTTCCTTTATCAAGCAGGAACTGAAGAAAACGAATGCGCTGATCCGCCAGACGGGTTATGAAGGGACGATCGACTTCCGGCCGCCTAACGGTAAGAAGCTGATCGGACTGCCTTACTATACTAATAAATTGCACATGGATACGATCACGTGGAGCCTCGAACCAGATACGTACTATACGTCTGTCTCGGATAAGGTTCGTTATGTTACGAAAAATGTGAAACCGGGCTCGATCATTCTGTTCCATCCGATGTATGACAAAACCGGCAATGAGCTGGAGTCGATTGATAAAACACTGTCTGCTCTGAGCAAAAAAGGCTACAAGTTCGTGACGGTAAACGAACTTCAGAAATACGAGTAAAGAGCAATAAGGGGCTGTCCAAGAAGTCTGGTAGCTGTTGATCTCCGCTCCAGGCTGCTCGCTTTTACCGGCGCGAGCTCCTACTTTCGCGGGGCGTGCGGTGAGCCTTACCGGCGTGAACGCCTACTTTTTGGCGCAAGCGCCTGCGGGGAGTCTCACCTGTCACGCTAGTCCCGCAGGAGTCTCGCACCTTGCACTCCAATCAACTTTTCATTGAAGATTTTTCACGTCAAAGGAGCTGCCTGAAGGTCAATTTTCGACTTTCAGGACAGCCCTTTTTTATTTATTCAGTATTTTTATGGCAAGGTTTACTGTTTGGATTGGATAAGATGCGCTGTGCCTTCTCGATATTTGACACGTCCATATATAAGGTATTGTCTTCTCCGATATAAAAAGCATTAATGGTCACCCTGCACCACAGTAGATTATATACAGCGCTAAACTGGCCGGGTACGTCTGGTGTGAAAATAAACTGAATGACGGTTTTCTGCTTATAATATACACCAAGCTTTTTTAGTATCTTTTTCAAGGTGCGGAGATCATCGCTGTTTTCACCTTCAGCATTTCCACTGACCAGCCTCACCGTATTCAGGAATGTCCGGTTTCCTGCTGCACGTGTCTGTTCAAAAGCCGTAATGTTTCCGCCTTTGTCAGCGAGTGCACTTAACATACAAGCAATGGTTTCGTCACTGGCGGCAAAAAGGAACTGTTCCCTCAATCGATAATTAAACATTTTGTTGTCCCCCCTAGGATGCTATAGTATATGCCAGCATTCAGAACTTGTCCTAGGACAGATCAACTAAAGAAAATCGGCCCCGGAGATGGGAGCCGATTTTTCAATTATGCTTGTAATTCAAACTGCTTGGAATACAGGTGCGCATACGCGCCACCGCGGGCAAGCAACGCCTCGTGTGTGCCTTCTTCCTCAATGCCATCCTCTGTTAAGACGATAATCCGCTCTGCATTGCGAATGGTGGAAAGGCGGTGAGCGATGACAATCGTTGTGCGCCCTTTTGCCAAGTATTCAAGTGAGTCTTTAATGATGCTCTCACTCTCGTTATCCAGTGCACTCGTTGCCTCATCCAAAATGAGAACGGGCGGGTTCTTTAAGAATACCCGAGCGATGCTTAGCCGCTGCTTTTGGCCTCCGGAAAGCATGACACCCCGCTGTCCGATTTCGGAGTGGTAGCCGTTGGGCAGACTCATGATAAAGTCATGGGCATTGGCATGTTTGGCTGCCGCCATAATTTCCTCATCACTCGCTTCTGGACTGCCGTAGCGGATATTATCCATCACGGTTCCCGCAAAGAGATAGACATCCTGCTGAACGATACCGATCTGACTTCGTAACGACTTCAGGTCAAGTTCCCGGACACTCCATCCGTCGAGCAGCACATCGCCGTCCGTCACATCATAAAAGCGGGGGATGAGCGAGCATAATGTCGTTTTTCCCGCGCCGGAGGGACCGACCAATGCAACATATTCTCCCGGACGTACATGAAGCGACAGATTAACGAAGACAGGGTCCAGATGGCCTTCGTAACGGAAAGAAACGTGCTTGAACTCAATGTCGCCATGTACCTTTGTTAGTGTCAGGGCATCCGGCTTGCTTTCAATCGCCGGTTGTAAGTTCATGATTTCCATAAAGCGCTGGAAGCCGGTTATTCCTTCCTGTAACTGGGTACTCATATGGGTCAGCTTTTGAATCGGTTCGACCATATAACTGATATAGAGAAGAAACGTGATCAAATCCGCCAGATCCAGCGTGTGGTGGACGATACTGGCACTGCCGAAGACGATTACCGTGATCGTAATCAGCTGAATGAGCGTCTCAACGCCATCGTAATAGATGGCCTCAGCTTTGTACGTACTCTTTCGGCTTTCGAAAAACCGCTGATTTTCCTGGTTGAACTTCCTGACTTCTACATGTTCATTGGCAAACGATTTGACGACCCGGATTCCGGAAAGGCTATCCTCAACCTGTGCGTTCACGTCTGCGATCCGCTCTTTGTTTCTTTTAAATAACCGGTTAAGCTTTTTATTGAGAACCAAAGAAAAGATACCGATGACCGGCAAGAAACAGAAAACAGCGAGCGTTAATGGCGCATTGATCATAAACAAGATTACAAAGGCCCCAAGAAAGCGGACGAGATACTTCATGTAGTCTTCGGGTCCATGGTGATAAAGCTCGGAAAGCAGCAGCAGGTCATTCGTTATGCGGGACATGAGCTGGCCTGTCTTTTCCTTATCGTAAAAGCTGAACGAAAGCTTTTGCATATGCGCGAACAGCTCACTGCGCATATCACGTTCCATCCGGCCGCCGACTTCATGGCCCTTGTAGTCCACAAAGTAGTTTCCGATATTCTGAACGGCAGCTAAAAGGAGCATCAGCCCGCCGATCCAGTACACTTTACTCAGCGCAATGGACAAGTCTCCTTCGAGAACATCCTTCGTAATGTACCGAACGAGCAGCGGAAGAATCAGAGTCACAGCGGACGCGATAAAGGCACAAGCCAATACCGAAAGAAACAAACGTAAATACGGTCTGTAATAGGAGAGAAATTTTTTTATTGGAAAATGCATGATTTACCCCTTTGTGTTTTTAGCTAGGCACACATTAGGGGGCACGCCGTTTACATTTAAGAACGTGTTCCACCCTTATATGTTTGGAGTGTTTGAGTTCTCATGTTTTTCATTTGAATTCCTCCTTGTTCTTAGTTGCTTCTATTGTAAGCGATTTCTCAAAAAATTTAAATCGCAAATTATTCAGTTTTTTTAAATATAAATAAGGTAAGGGTTTACCACGGAAAAAATGAACTGAGATGGAACAGACGAAAATGAGAGATGCGGGGGGTGCGTTTTTATGAAAATGATGTGTTTCGTGAGTTAATGAGGCAAAATCGAGAGTAAAGTCTTCATTTTCGCGAGTAATGGCAGCAAAATCGCAAGTAATCAAAGCGTTTTCGCTAGTAATTTTGTCGAATCGCGAGTAACGCTCCAGCAACCCCTGAATAGCGGCTTTCATTCTCATGGGAGTGGCATTTTTGTTGTCTGCCGGCCCATATTCATATATTCTGAAAATATAGTCAATTTACATAAGGGGTGTATTTGGTATGGAGATGAAAAATTTGAAAGATACGATGCTGGGAGCACTGGGAATTGAAATTGTGGAACTGTCCGACGACCAAGCGGTAGCCACCATGCCGGTGCACTCAGCGACCCATCAGCCGTTTGGTTTGCTGCACGGCGGGGCGTCTGTCGCGCTGGCAGAAACGATCGCCAGTATCGGAACCTATCATTTTATCGATGAGGAAACGGAGATGGCAGTCGGAATGGAGATCAACGCCAACCATCTGCGAGGCAAGAGGGACGGGATTGTTACAGCTACAGCCACACCGTTGCATAAAGGCAGAACGTCCATGGTCTGGGATATCAAAATTACGGATGAGGAAGGGAAGCTTGTTTGTGTTTCCCGGTGTACGATGGCGATTATGAAGAAGAAATAGATATGATCAAAAAGAGGCTTCCTGGAAGTCTCTTTTTATTGATTTCAAGTTTAAAAAGTTGATAGAAAAATAATGATTGCATTTGTAAGGGTTTTCATTTAGAATTCTACTAAACCGGTTTACCAAACCGATTTAGTAATTTTTTAATACCCTTGCAGCAAGCTCTTCTTGCCGTAATTAGAAAAAGAAAGGGGTATGAATTTGTCATTGAACTATGGAATCCTAACTTTAGGTGACGCAATGATCACCTTAAATCCAGCAAGCACTGGACCATTACGATTTGTTTCGACCTTTGAAAGAAAAGTAGGAGGAGCAGAACTGAACTTTGCCATCGGCTGTGCCAGACTGGATCTTCGTTCAAAATGGATCAGCCGGCTCGGAAAGGATGAGTTTGGAAGAGTTATTTATAACTTTGCCAAAGGTGAAGGGGTGGATGTGGATGATGTTGCCTTTGTGGAAGGGTATCCCACTTCTTTAAATGTAAAGGAAATCCGTGAAGATGGTTCAGGAAAAACCTTTTACTACCGCCATCAATCACCTGTTTTAACCCTTGAACCTGATGATATAAAGGAGGAGATGTTTGAAGGCATTGATGTTGTTCACCTGACAGGTGTCTTTCTGGCGATTCACCGAAAAAATATGGATATTGTCCAAAAAGTGATCGCCATAGCGAAAGAAAAAGGCCTACTGATTTCTTTTGATCCGAACATACGGTTAAAGCTGTGGAGCATAGATGAAGCAAGAGCGGCGTATCAAACACTATTTCCAGCCATCGATATTTTGCTGACAGGCCGGGATGAGATCAAGAGCATTATCGGAAGTGATGAGGAAGAGGAATTAACATCATTTGCTGAACGTTATTCCATCAGCCAGCTTGTCATTAAGGACGGAGCCCAGGGTTCGGCACTTTATTCCCATCATCAATGGCTGCATCAGGAGGCATTCCCGGTAAATCCTGTCGATACAGTTGGGGCTGGGGACGGATTTGATGCCGGATATTTGTACGCTCTTCTTCATGGATTTGAACCGGAAAGACGACTGGAATTTGCCAATGCTGTGGGAGCTCTTGTCACCACGGTTTCCGGTGATAATGAAGGCTTGCCGCAATTGGAAGAAGTTTTTTCTTTTATCAACAAGGAAGCAGTGGTTGAACGCTAAATGACGAAAGGAGGAGAAAAGATGCTGCCAAAATACTCAGTTTTTCAGAAGCTGATGGAATCACAGGTCGTTGCAGTCATCCGCGGCAAAGATAGCCATGAAGCTGTACAAGTGTCTAAAGCGGCCATCGAGGGAGGAATTAGGGCTATTGAGCTTACCTATACGACCCCTCAAGTAGAAGAGGTATTTAAGGAACTAAGACAGTTGAATGTTCTCTTGGGGGCAGGCTCTGTCATGGATTCAGAAACAGCTCGCCATGCCATTCTCTCGGGAGCTCAGTTTATTGTCAGTTCCCATTTCGTGAAAGAAATTGCAGCACTCTGTAACCGGTACAGTGTTCCATATCTGCCGGGCTGCATGAACATTGGAGATATGGCAAAAGCGCTTGAAGCTGGGTGTGACGTGCTAAAGCTGTTTCCGGCAAATGCTTTTGATCCTTCTTTTATCCGCTCGGTTAATGGTCCTCTGCCGAATGTGCGCATCATGCCTACCGGTGGAATATCGCTGAACAACATGAATGAATGGCTCAATGCAGGAGCAGTTGCTGTCGGTGTTGGCAGCAATCTGACAAAAGCCTATCAGAAGGGCGGCTATGAAGAAGCTGTGTCGCTAAGCAGAGAGTATATCCAAACATTAAATCAATTCTCGGAGGTGGCGGCGGATAGGTGAGACCCATCAAAATCCCCGATTGTAAAGCACTTTCAGGTGTCTTATAATGTTTGAATTGAATGGATAAGACAGGGATGATGACATGAAAAACATTACGATAGCTGATGTAGCCAAACATGCGGGAGTATCAAAAAGCACCGTATCTCAATTCTTAAATAACAGATTTGATTATATGAGTGAAAAAACAAAAAGAAAAATTGAAGCAACCATTGAAGAATTAAACTATCAGCCTAATATTGTAGCGCGAAGTTTAAAGCAAAAAGCAACGTTCACTGTCGGAGTAGTAGTTGCCAATATTCTTCACACCTTTTCCACGCAAATTATAAGGGCAATGGAAGATGCGTTTCACGAACAAGGCTATCAGATTATTGTGTGCAATGCAGACGACGAGCCGGAAAAAGAAAAGAAGTATATTGAGATGCTTCTGGCCAAGCAAGTGGATGGAATCATGATTTTCCCGACAGGAAGCAATCTTGATCTGTATGAACGTATGAAACAAATGCAATTTCCGGTTGTGTTTGTTGACAGGACGATTAGGGATATGAATATTGCCACGGTTATGCTTGATAACCATATGGCAGCAAAACTGGCTGTTGATCAATTTGTGAAAAATGGCCGGAAGCGAATCGCGCTGGTTACCACATCGATTATTCGCAACATCAGTCCGCGAGTTGAACGGCTTGAGGGGTATAGAAATGCTTTGAATGCCCACGGCTTTCCGGTAAAAGAAGAGTATGTGAAGAGTGCAGCTGCCGATCAGCTGCCGGCGGTACTTGAGGAAATGTTTAACCTTCCTGCACCCCCGGACGCGATATTGGCCGGAAATGATATTGTCCTCAATGAAGTGCTGAGATTTATGAAGGAGCGGAACTTAAGCATCCCAGACGACGCGGCAGTGATTGGCATTGATGAAGTGCCGTTCGCAAGCTTTTTTACGCCTCCTATTACAACAGTAGCGCAGCCAGCGGTTGAAATGGCTGAAAAAGCCGTTGACCTGCTGCTGAGCCAGATCAAAAACAAAGACGAGCGGGATTTAGGGGTCTTTCGCTATAAGCCAAGTCTTATCGAAAGAGATTCAGACTGATCCCTCGGGTAAGGGGGAGTATATGCAGAATATCTTTATTACGTTAAATTCCTTTCTGGCAGAAGAAGTCTTAAAGAAGGGACAGGAGCACTTCCTTCCGCTTATTGCTCAAGCAGGTGCCCACGGTGCGGAGATCAGGAGAGAACTTTTTACTGGCGATTCGTTCTCCTTGCAAGAACTTCGCACCCAATTGGAGGAGTATCATTTAACCTCCGTTTATTCGGCACCTGTTGAATTATTTAATGAGTCAGGATCGTTAAATAAAGAGGCGGTTGCATTGACTATTATGGAAGCGATTACAATTGGTGCCTCCATTGTGAAATTCTCACTCGGCCATTACAACATGCAAACATCAAGCGTCATGGAGTTAAAAGTATGGCTTGCTTCATTAAAAATAGAGAATCTCGATTTGCAAATTACGATTGAAAATGATCAGACGGAAAATGGCGGTTCCATTAAAAAAATCCATCATTTCCTTAAGGAATCAAAGACACAGCAGGTTCCTGTAAAAATGACATTTGATATTGGGAATTGGGCGTTTACAGGGGAAGATGTTTTGTCTGCCGCAAAAGTACTATCTGAATATGTAGTCTATCTGCATTTTAAATACGTAGACCAACGGAATGATAGACTTGTAACCTTGCCATTGCCCAAGGATGATTCTTCCCAATGGAAGAACCTCATTCAGTATTTTTCAACTGATATTCCGAGAGCCATTGAGTTTCCTTTAACGGATGGTGATGAAGCGTTAAATTATACTTCTCTTCTTGCCCATGCATGACCATACTTACTTTGTAAGAAACCTCATTGACAAGTTGATTGGAGTGTAAGGTGCGAGACTCCTGCGGGAGCAGCGGGACAGGTGAGACCCACAGGCGCCTGCGCCGAGGAGGCTCACCGCCCGCCCCGCGGAAAGCGAGCAGCCTGAAACGGAGATCAACCACTACTAAGAGCAACAAAGGTTACGAAAACAGCTTAAAACTGAAGGAGTGTGTACTGTGATGAAGAGTATCGATCCATTAGCAAGCAGAAAGCGCTGGATGATCTTAATTCCAATCGCTTTTATTACCTATAGCTTAGCGTATCTTGATCGTGCGAACTATGGTTTTGGTGTTGCAGGTGGAATGGGTGAAGATTTGAATATTACAACCTCTGTTTCATCCCTCCTGGCTTCCTTATTCTTTTTAGGTTATTTCTTTTTTCAGATTCCCGGAGCGATCTATGCTGAAAAGAAAAGTGCAAAGAAGCTCGTCTTCTGGTCATTGATTCTTTGGGGAGGTCTTGCAACAGCTACCGGTTTTGCAACCCATGTCACCTGGCTTTATCCTATCCGTTTCTTTCTGGGGGTTGTTGAAAGCGCTGTTATGCCGGCGATGCTCGTCTTTTTAAGCGGCTGGTTCTTAAAGGCTGAGCGTTCTCGTGCCAACACATTTCTAATTTTAGGAAACCCGGTTACGGTTTTATGGATGTCTATTTTATCCGGTTATTTGTTAAAAGCGTTCGATTGGCGTACAATGTTTATTTTTGAAGGGGCTCCTGCCATTCTATGGGCGTTTATCTGGTGGAAACTTGTGAATGACCGTCCTAAGGAAGCGAAATGGCTGACGGCTGAGCAGAAAAAGAACTTGGAAACTGAGCTTCAAAAAGAACAAACAGGGATGAAACCTGTGAAAAATTACCGTGAAGCCTTTAAAACAAAGAAAGTCATATATCTTTCTCTGCAATATTTCTTCTGGAGCATTGGTGTTTATGGTTTTGTGATGTGGCTTCCTTCCATTATTTCAAAAGCGTCCAAAATGGACATCGTGGCCACAGGCTGGCTTTCAGCTGCCCCTTATGTTCTTGCGGTAATTGGAATGCTGCTCGTTTCCTATTACTCTGATAAAACCCTCAATCGTAAAAGCTTTGTATGGGTTTCACTGCTGATCGGTGCCCTCGCATTTTATGGTTCCTATGCAGTAGGCACGTCAAACTTCTGGGTATCGTTTGGTCTCTTAGTGATCGCTGGCGGGGCAATGTATGCACCATATGGGCCGTTCTTTGCCATCATTCCAGAGATTCTGCCGCGAAACGTTGCGGGAGGAGCCATGGCCTTGATCAATAGCATGGGTGCTTTAGGATCATTTGTAGGCAGTTATTTTGTAGGCTACCTGAACGGAGCGACGGGCGGACCAAGCGCATCCTATATCTTTATGGCAGGTTCCCTTGTGCTATCTGTCATCTTTACGTTGCTTGTGAAAATCAACAATGAGCATAGCGTTCAAAAAATGGAGGCTCAGTCCCTGTGAATATTCAACTTGCTCTGGATCGGTTATCGATTGAAGAAGCTTTGTCCATAGCTGAAAAAGTGGAGCCGTATATCGACTGGATTGAGGTAGGCACTTCGTTGATTAAAGAATTCGGTATGGAAAGTGTACGGAGTTTAAAGGAAGCTTTTCCTCATAAAACGATCGTGGCAGACAGTAAGACATTTGATAATGCCGTTTATGAATTTGAGCTTTGTTTTGCAGCAGGTGCCGATGTGGCAACGGTGCTCGGAACAGCCCCTCTTGTCTCTATTGAAGCCTGTATGGAGACCGCTAAAAAGCATGGCAAACAGGTCATGATTGATCTGCTTAACACATCAGAGGAACAAGTAAAGATGTGCAGTCAATTGGAGGATGCTATCCTTTGTACACATGTAAGTAAAGATCAGCAGGAAAGCGGAGAAGATCAAGGCCGTTTGCATGTCCCGTCTTTTTCTGGCCAGCAAGTAAATACAGCGGTCGCCGGCGGGATTTCGATTGATTCCTTTTCTGACACAGCAAAATATGATCCTCACGTTGTCATTATCGGGTCTGGCATCACAAAGGCTGAGGATCCAGCGCTTGCTGCTAAAACCTTTTATGAGATGGCAAAACAGCATAAGGAGAATGCTCATGAATGATTTGAACAGCATATTGCTTGAGATACAAGGTGTGTTGAACCAGGTTGAGCCCAATCTCGTAGAGTCTGTTTCGGAGCAGATAGGATTGGGGGAACGTATTTTTGTAACAGGTGAGGGAAGATCAGGATTTATGGCGAAATCTTTCGCTATGAGATTAATGCATTTAGGCGCATCCGTTTTCGTGGTGGGGGAGACGATTACTCCGGCTTTGGAATCAGGTGATGTGGTTGTAGCAGTGTCCGGATCAGGAACAACCAAAAGTGTAGTGAATACGGCTGAAAAGGCAAGAGAGCTTGGATGCCCGGTCATTGCCATTACAACAAAAACGGATTCTGAATTAGCTGGGCATGCAACCCTTGTGGCGTACCTTCCTGCAGCTACAAAGTACAGAGGAGAGAACGAAGCAGCAAGCATTCAGCCTTTGGGTTCTCTTTTCGATCAATGTGTACACGTTTTTTGCGACGCGGTTTGCTTGAGCTATGGGGCAAGGCAAACAGAAGATAATGAATCGGCTTTTATGAGGCATAGTAATTTGGAATAGTGCTGATTAAAACTAAATCGATTTAGTGAGTGTTTTGAACCTCGAAGTCTTGGTGACTTCGGGGTTCTTTTTTGTAAGGAGGGATTATTGCTTGTGTGGAAAAGTCTGAATTTTCAGATCGGATCTATTAATTGCCAGTTAGGCTCAATTCCATCCTCAAACCGCTCCAGATTCAGCTGAAATTTTCCAAAAAAAACTGTATAGGACAAATTTGGTGCCGGGGAGACTGAAAATAAAGGAGGCGATGTTAATGAACACATTCGAAGTCATCTCGTTAATGCTTAGTTTTGGAATGTTTGTTATCGCTGTTCTCGATTTTCATAACCATGATAAGAAGTCCTAGTAAGGAACGGTCCGTTACAACAGGAGATAAGCCTTTCTTTATGGAATAATAGGATGAAACCATACAGCGCAGGAGGAACTATGAAATTCGTATTACTATTTGGACCTCAGGCGGTCGGGAAAATGACCGTTGGACACGAGTTAACTAAACTAACAGATTTAAAGCTGTTTCACAATCATATGACGATTGAATTGGTTCATCACTTTTTCGATTACGGGTCAAAAGCTGGGAGCCGGCTCGTCCATTCCTTCCGTGAGCAAATTTTTGAAGAAGTGGCCAAAAGTGACCTTTACGGGTTGATTTTCACCTATGTTTGGGCGTTTAATGAACAGAGTGACTGGGACTATGTAGAGAAGGTTTGCAGGATATTCGAGTCCAGGGGCGCAGAGGTTTATTTTGTCGAGCTGGAGGCCGATGTGGACGAACGGCTGGAACGGAACAAGAGCGAGTTTCGTTTGGAGCAGAAGCCGACGAAACGCAATCTGGAGTGGTCGGAAAATGACCTTGTAACCTCTATGGATAAATACAGGCTTAATTCCCTTGAAGGTGTGAGATTAAGAGAGAGAACTATTTGAGGATCAATAATACACATTTGAGTGCTGGTGAAACAGCGAGGATGATTAAAGAGAAGTTTCAGCTGTAAAAGTGAAGTATTTTAGTAATATTGCCTCAAAGTCGCATGAAATGGAGCAAAACTAGTTACGAAACCCACCCGGCTAAGACCGAGTGGGTTGTTTTTGTGGTGTGGGAATGAGAATACAAGCCGAAACGCGAGATTTACTGTCCGAAATGAGGGAAATACTGTCCAAAATCAAAATTTACTGTCCAAAAACAGATATTTACTGTCCAAACTGGGATTATGGTAAACTGCCAATCTAAACCTTACTCACAAATATTCCAATTGATTATTGCAATAATTTGTCATTAAATATATCATTATCTTTAATATATTGTTAGAAAATTCAATTTATTGAAAAGAGGTGTAACTATTTGTCAGACGAAACCAATCCGGATTTAACTGGCCCATTAACCGATCAGAAGGACCCCTTACTCTCCCTATCCAACATCTCGCCGAACATTGAAGTGTATCCTTACTATTACCACATGAATCTGCCTGGATCAGAAAATGACTGTTTTTTGCGAAAAGGAACAGTCGGAAAACTCATCAAAGCAGCCAATTACTTACCTCAAAACTTAAAACTGGTCGTCCTCGACGGCTGGCGATCCTATGAAACTCAGCTGTCCATCTATCAAGCTATTAAAGCAGACCTTGAAGAACAAAACCTTACCCAAGAAAAAATCCAGGAAGAAATCTCAAAATATGTGGCGGTGCCGACTCGTGATCTTACGAAGCCTTCGCCGCACCTTACGGGTGGAGCGGTTGATTTGACGATTGCGGACGAGAACGGCTGGGTCGACATGGGGACGGACTTTGATGATTTTACTGAAAAGGCAGAGCTTGAGTGGTATGAAAAAAAGGATAAGCTGACTCAGCAGGAAGAAACCATTCGGGATAACCGCAGACTGCTGCGGAAGGTGATGGAGGAAGCTGGCTTTGTGTCGAATTCAGTAGAGTGGTGGCACTATGATTATGGGAATCGGAGGTGGGCCAGCGCAACAGGCAACAGCATTCTCTATTTTGGTATTTCGAAATAGGCTCCTAGAATCGGCATAACTTTTTCACAAAACTATTAAGGGTTATGGAGGAGAACGATGAAAAAGAAACTTAGTTTGTTACTCATTGCTGTAATGATTCTTGCTTTGCTATCGGCCTGTGTGAAGAATTCAAACGCAACACCATCCAACGGCGAAGGTTCGAAGGATTCAAAAGCCGCAAGCGGAAAGGATGTCCTGACGATTGCGACGACTGCTGACCAAGGTACCATTGATCCCGCAGTAACAATGGATAATTCCGCATGGAAACTTACATATCCGGCATATGAACGCCTTGTGGAATATGACGGAGCAAGCACGAAAGTAAAACCTGGACTCGCTAAAGAATGGAAAGTAAGCAAGGATGGCAAGACGTGGACGTTCACCCTGAACGAAGGCCATAAGTTTGCCGACGGAACCCCAGTGGACGCACAAGCGGTCCAAAAAAGCTTTGAACGCCTCAAGAAAATTGCAAAGGGCCCCTCAGAAGTATACAGCCTCGTTTCCGAAATTAAGGCTGAAAATCCTGCAACCATCACGTTTAAACTCAAAGAAAATTTTCCTCCCTTTTTATCAACACTGGCAGCGAACTACGGAAGCATTGTAAACCCAAAAGTCATGGAGCATGAACAGAACGGTGACTCAGGGCAAAACTATCTTGCGACAACAACGATGGGAAGCGGCCCCTATAAACTCGCAAAATGGAAGAAAGGCGAGTATGTGAGACTGGATCAGAACAAGTATGCCGCTAAAAAACCAGCGTTTAAGAAGGTTTATTTTAAAATTGTTGCCGATCCATCTGCACAGCGTCTACAGCTGGAAAAAGGCGAGATTGATGTCGCGGAAGGCATTCCTGTAGATCAGGTCAACAGCGTGAAGAAGATGAAAAACGCCAAGCTGCTTCAGGAACCAAGTCTGCTCGTGGAATATGTGTACGTCAACTCCAGCAAAGGCAATAAAGCCCTTCAGAACAAGAAAGTACGTCAGGCTTTGAACTATGCTATCGACTACAATAAATTGATCGACGCGGTACAGCAAGGGTACGGAACACAGATGCGCGGACCGATTCCTAAAGGTTTATGGGGCCATGACGACCAAGCACAGCAGTACAAGTATGACAAAGCAAAAGCAAAATCGCTTTTGAAAGAAGCAGGCGTATCCAATTTGAGCCTGGACCTTCTGTATTCGGACAACAAAACCTGGTGGGAAACGGAGGCGTTAACCATTCAGTCGAACCTGAAGGACATTGGTGTAAAAGTGAACCTGAAAAAAGTAGCATACGCGACTTCAAGGGAAATGATCGACAAAGGCGATTTTGATCTGGCGCTTGGAATGTGGAGCCCGGACTTCGGTGATCCGTACGCGTTCATGAACTACTGGTTTGATTCCAAGAACTTCGGACTTGCCGGTAACCGTGCGTTTTACAAAAGTGATGCCGTCGATCAGAAGCTGAGGAAAGCGGCCACGTTAAACGATGAAAAGAAGCGTGAGGCCCTGTATCAGGAGGCTCAGAACATGGTCATTGATGATGCACCTTATATTCTTCTGTATCAGAAGGACTTCCTGCTTCCGATGAACAAAAACGTAAAAGGTTTCGTGTACAATCCGATGCTCGAGAGCATGTATAACCTTGCAGATATGTCCAAATAACAGACAAGTGGAGTGTTGAAACATGAAGAAGATGATTCTAAACCGAATGGGCCTCCTTCTCTTCGTCGTGTTTGGCGTCACTTTGGTCTCCTTTCTGCTGTCACACGTCATTCCGGGTGATCCTGCCCGGATGATGGTCGGGCAGCGGGCCAATCAGGAAACCCTGCAGCAGGTACGCCAGCAGCTCGGGTTGGACCAGCCCCTTTGGATTCAATATGAAACGTACATGAAAGGAATAGTTAGTGGTGATCTCGGAACGTCTATCCGTACGCAAAAGCCGGTCCTGGATGATCTGGAAGCCTTTTTTCCTGCCACGATGGAACTGGCGGTGCTTGCTTTTATCTTTGCCTTAGGCATCGGCATTCCTCTCGGCGTGCTGGCGGCAGTGAAAAAGAACAGCATCTGGGATCATGCCAGCCGGATCTTTTCCATCAGCGGAGTTTCCACGCCTGTATTTTGGAGCGGGCTTGTTATTATCTTAATTTTTTACGGCTATTTGGGATGGTTTCCAGCCAACGGACGTTTGGACATCAACATCCATCCGCCGACTCACATCACAGGCTTTTATATTTTGGACAGTCTGCTGAGCGGAGATATGGTCGCACTGAAAAGCAGTCTTCATCATATTCTGCTGCCGGCCATCGTGCTGTCTTACGCGCAATTAGCGGTCATTACGCGGCAGGTGCGGGCAAGCATGCTTGAAATTATGGAGCAGGAATACATTCGTACAGCGATTGCCAATGGCATTCATGGGCCTTTCTTGTTCTTCCGTTACGCACTAAGAAATGCGTTGATTCCCACTATTACCGTCGTCGGCATTTCCTTTGGCTCACTCTTAGGGGGAGCCGTGGTGACTGAAACGATTTTTGGCTGGCCGGGTATGGGAAAATACGTGGTCGACTCGATTGCTTATCTTGATTTTCCGGCCATGATGGGCTTTACCCTGCTGATCGCGGTCGGTTACGTCATCATCAATCTCATTGTGGATCTGACGTATTACGTTTTGGATCCGCAAATTAAAGGATAGGAGGGAGGACATGGAGACACCTCTGCACAGGGAAACCAATCAGCCCCAGCAATTTAAGGCGGTTCACCCTTTCTGGTACAAGCTGAAACAAAACCAGTTGACGTGGGTGGGCATAGGCATTCTGGCATTCATCGTCCTCTGTTCGCTGCTCGCGCCGGTCTTGACTTCCTATGACCCAACGCAAATTGATATCTCCCAAAAGTTTCAGGCACCGTCGCTTCATCACTGGTTTGGTACGGATGAAGTAGGAAGGGATATTCTAACGAGGATCTTGTACGGAGCAAGGATCTCGCTTGGTGTCGGGATTACCGTTATCATCATTGCGAGTATCATCGGAATTCTAATAGGAACGGTTTCAGGTTATTTTGGCGGCGTGCTGGACTTGATCATCATGCGGATCATGGATATGGTGATGGCCTTTCCGACGCTGATCCTGGCGATGGCTCTTGCTGCTGCTCTTGGACCGAGCCTGCAAAACGCGATGCTCGCCATAGCGATCGTGAAGATACCAGTCTATGTCCGGCTTGCTCGGGGGGAGTCGCTCGTTATTAAGGAAAAATTGTTCGTGAAATCTGCAGAATCATTCGGGATTGACCCATGGCGGATCATTGTGAAACACATCGTTCCAAACTCCGTGTCACCGGTCATCATTCAAGCGACTCTTGATGTCGGCGATGCCATCCTCATGATTGCTACGCTCGGTTTTCTCGGTTTGGGAGCTCAGCCGCCCACACCGGAATGGGGCGCGATGATCAGCATTGGCTGGAAATACTTATTGGATTATTGGTGGTACCCGGCGTTTCCTGGATTGTTCCTCTTCCTGTCTGCAGGTTCGTTAAATTTAATCGGTGACGGGATCCGTGACATTCTGGATCCCAAGGCCGGACGTTAGGAGGGGTGCATCATGGTATTGGAGATGAAAGATTTATGTGTGGATTTTACAGGCATGAGAGGTAAGGTTCAGGCCCTCCGCAATGTCAGCCTTTCGATTGATAAAGGAGAAATTTTAGGAGTTGTGGGGGAGTCGGGTTCCGGTAAATCGGTGACCGCTCTATCCATTTTAGGGCTGCTCGGCTCCAACGCTCACATCTCAAACGGCGAGATCTCCTATCTGGGGCAGAACCTTATGAGGCTTGGAAAAAAAGAGATGCAGAGCCTTCGGGGCAAGAAGATCGGCATGGTGTTTCAGGAGCCAATGACCGCCCTGCATCCAACGATGAAAGTTGGGAATCAGCTCGCAGAAGTGATGAAGCGCCATCGCGGCGTCTCGAAAAAAGAAGCGTACCGGCTGGCCGTTCAAGCCTTGCGTGATGTGCATATCCATGATCCTGAGTTTGTGGCTAAAAAGTATCCGTTTGAATTGAGCGGAGGCATGCGCCAGCGGATTGTGATTGCACTTGCGATGTCTGCACCACCCGATCTGCTGATCGCCGATGAGCCAACAACTGCCCTTGATGTTACCATTCAGCAGGAAATTTTACAGTTGATCAAAGAGCTGAATGCCAAAAGAGGGACGTCCGTCCTATTGATCACGCATGATTTAGGTGTTGTGTCCAGGGTATGTGACCGGGTCATGGTCATGTACGCCGGAGAGGTGGTGGAGGAAGGGAAGACAGAAGAGGTCTTGAACGCGCCTTCTCATCCATATACGGAAGCACTGCTGCACGCCCTTCCTGATCTGACGGATCCCGGCCAGCCGTTAAAGGCGATTCCAGGTGAAGTTCCAGATCTTCAGAACCGGCCGGCCGGCTGTGCCTTTGCTTCAAGGTGCAGCAAAGCTATCGACATTTGCGGTGTTTCTGCGCCTGCTCTTGAACCGGTCTCAGATAACCGTTCAGCAGCCTGCTGGTTGAGGGGGACAAGCCATTGAGCACACTCATTCAATTTGAAAAAGTGGAGAAGTCGTTTTCTAAAGGGAAGCATGTGATTCAGGCGGTCAGTGACGCTAATCTTCGTGTTGAGAAAGGAAGTGTTCTCGGACTTGTCGGTGAATCAGGCTCCGGGAAGAGCACGCTCGGAAAGATGCTGATCGGCCTGGAAGTGCCATCAAATGGAATAATTCATTACCAAGGGAATCCTTTATGGAAAAAGAACAAATTTAAGCGTCCCCGACCGGGCGAAATCCAAACCGTGTTTCAGGATCCGCAGTCTTCACTCGATCCGCGGATGCGGGTGAAGGATATTATTCTCGAGCCGCTGCTGGCACTGGACAGCAAGCAGCGAAAAGAAAAAGGAGAGCGCTTGCGCCTTATTTCTCTGATGAAACGTGTTGGATTAAAAGCGGAGCACCTTGACCGCTATCCGCATGAATTCAGCGGCGGGCAGCGGCAGCGGATTGCGATTGCCCGTGCACTCATCACTGATCCTTCGTTTATCGTGCTGGATGAACCAACCTCTGCACTGGATGTCTCGGTTCAGGCCCAGGTGCTGAACTTGCTGAAGGAGCTGAAGAGAGAACGTCATTTAACGTATCTGTTCATTTCCCACAACATGTCTGTGATTCGATACATGTGTGATCAGATAGCGGTCATGTACAAAGGCAGAATTGTGGAGCTGGGCCTTTCAGCTGAGCTCTTTGAACGGCCGCGCCATCCGTATACAAAAATATTGCTTTCGTCTTTGCCGAGTATTTTTGAGTCAAAGGATGCGGAAAAGTTAAGTTTTGCACAGCCTGCTGAAGTGAAAGCGGGGAATGAGGCGTGTGTGTTTTATGATCGCTGTCCTTTCCGGATGGAGGTTTGCCTGAAGGCTCCCCCGTTTGAAAATAAGACAGAGGAGCATGGCTTTGCCTGTCATCTCCAAGAATAAGGAGGAGTAGCTTTGATTCAGGGAGAGCGGCTTCGAGAACTGCGGAAGCAGCGCAACTTCACACTGCAGGAATTTGCATTGCAAACCGGATTAAGCCCCAGCCTGCTGTCTCAGATTGAGCGAGGACTGGTCGATCCCACGGTCAGCACGTTTTGGAAAATCTGCAGCAGTCTGAGTGTTCCTCTGCATTACTTTTTTGAAGGTGTGGAAGAAGATGAGCTCGTCGTACGGAAACAGCAGCGCCGGTTGATCCAGCTTTCTGATGAAAAGGTAAAGTACCATGAGCTGACGCCAAACCGCGGTGGGAAACTCGATTTTCTGATGGTCGAGATCGAGCCGGGGGAAATGAGTGAAGCAGAGCTTGTTTCTCACCAGGGTGAAGAGTGCGGGATTGTGCTGAAGGGTGAACTGAAGGTTATTTTGGGAGAAAAAGAGATTCATCTTCATGAAGGAGACAGCATACATTTCTCTAGCACGACGCCTCATCGGTATATTAATTCTGGAGAGGGTGTGTCGGTGTCGATTTGGGCGATGACGTCGATGTAAGTAAATTAGGAAACCCACCCGGCATAAGCCGTGTGGGTTGTATTGTGATGTGTGAGGGAAAATACTGTCCGAAATACAGGATTTACTGTCCAGAATGAGAGAAATACTGTCCAAAGTGAAGGAATACTGTCCAAACTCAGACATTTACTGTCCAAACTGCAATTATGGTAAACTACCAGCTGTTTTACTTCTTCAATATCCCCAAATATTCAACCCACGGCCCAACATCTGTCCTGTACCTTTCCGCCATCACACGCACGATTTGAGCGGTGTGCGTCATATCATGAACGACCCACGTAGAAATGAGTTCCCGCGCCTTTACCGGTCCAAATGCAGGGTGGGTTCCTTTCTTTTCAAGAAGCGCTCCGTCATCATCCATCAGCGTTTTTAGTTTATTGATATTTTCTGTTCTAAGAGATTTGAATTCAGCCAGCTTTTGTTTAATCGGCGTCTCAGGTTCATTATTTATATGAGCATAGCGATCAAACGGGGGAAAGGGTTTACTTTCACCGTCCCTAAGAATCATCTCCAGCCTTGGGATCCAGTTGCTTTTCTCTCCCTCAATGAGATGATCGATTACTTCATCTGCATTCCACGTTCCTTCGCCTTCATTGCATTGCAGCCAGCCAGGGGATAAATCGGACAAAAAATACGCTAATGATTGCGGGGTGCGTTCCAGAATTTCTATCGCTTCTGTCATACTAAAATTCATCATGCCACTCCTTTCTGTAAATGAAATTCAACTAAACGATCAGAAAATCCTCCAGCCATAAAACCGCAAAAACCCCACCCTCCAGCCAGCAAACCAGCAAAAGGGCGGGGCTTCCTTATTTAATCAATCATCGGGCTCGCCGTTTTTTCTTCATAACGGCTTCTCTCGGCTTCATTTCTCTTTTTCAATAAGAAATAGGAAGCGATGACCGCTGCTGTTACGAGCAAGGTAAGGAGCAGCTGTGAGCGCATGGAACTGATAAATGCCATCGACACGAGAATGACGACGATGCTTGCGATCACGAAGTACGATAAGCCCGGGAAGAGCCACATTTTCAATTCAAGGGCTTCGCCTTTAGCTTCTGCTCGACGCCGGATCACGATGTGCGAGATGGCAATCGCCAGGTATACGATCAAGGCGATGGCACCGGATGCGTTGACAAGGAACTGAAACAGCTTGTCCGGTGATACAAAGTTAAAGATGGCGGCGATAAAGGCAACGATGGTTCCTGCCCAAACCGCCCGGACCGGAACGCCTTGCTTGCTCAGCTTAAGGAATCCTTTGGGTGCATCTCCACGCTGAGCGAGAGAATAAATCATGCGTGAGTTCGTATAGAGTGCTGAGTTCAAACAGGAAAGCACAGACGTCAGGACAACAATGTTCATGATCAGGCCTGCACCTGGAATGTTGACCATCTTCAGCATCGTTACATATGGGCTTTCCAGCGCAGTTGTTGAGTTCCACGGCAGCAAGGTAACGAGAATGGCGACGGAACCGATGTAGAAAATGAGAATACGCCAGACAATACTTTTGATGGCGATCCGGATCGTCTTTTTCGGATCTTCTGATTCGCCTGCCGCAATGGCCGCAATCTCAGCTCCAAAGTAGGCGAAGATGACGGTTGCTACTCCAAGGAAAATAGAGCTTAATCCGTTCGGAGCAAAACCGCCTCTTCCGACCAGGTTGGCTGTGTCCGGAGATTTAATGCCCGGGAACAGATGGAAGATGATCGCCAATCCGATTCCCATAAAGAGCGTGATGGCGACAATTTTGATTAATGCGAACCAATATTCGAACTCTCCGAATGATTTAACGGAGAAGATGTTGGTCATGGTGAGCAAGACGGTTAAGATGAGGCTCCATGTCCAGATCGGAATGGAAGGAATCCATCCGTGAACAATCGCTCCGCCGGCTACAGCCTCGATGGCGATGACGATGACCCAGAAGAACCAGTAGAGCCAGCCGATGGTGTATCCTGCCCATGGCCCGATGGCTTCACGGGCGTAGGTGGCAAATGAGCCGCTGTCCGGATTGCGGGCGGCCATCTCGCCAAGCATCCGCATAAGGAACACGACGAGTATGCCGGCAAATGCATACGACATGACGGCGGCCGGTCCGGTAGAGTTGATGACGGAGCCTGCGCCGACAAACAGCCCTGCTCCGATAATGCCTCCCAAGGAGATCATGGTGATGTGCCTTGTTTTCAGTTGTTTCTGCAGTCCTTCTTTATTCTTCAATCGTTTTCGCCTCCCTAACTTTTATAGTGAAAGTATGGTTCAAAATGCTATAAGCCGATGGAAACGTATTTCACTTCCAAATACTCCTCGATTCCAAAATGGCCGCCTTCCCGGCCCAATCCGCTTTGCTTCGTTCCGCCAAATGGTGCCTGAGCGACGGATGGCAAGGCATCGTTCAATCCGACGATGCCATACTCGAGCTCTTCGGAAAGGGTGAGTGCCTGGCTTAGGTTTTCTGTATAAACATAAGCTGCAAGGCCATAAGGTGTGTTGTTGGCCCGCTCGATGACTTCCTCTGCCGTTTTGAACGTGGCGATTGGTGCCAGTGGTCCAAACGTTTCTTCGTTCATGCAGAGCATGTCGTCGGTTGCGCTTGTGATGACGGTCGGCTCCATGAACAGGGAGCCCTCATGAGATGATCCGCCGCAAGCAAGCGTTCCGCCTTTCTCCAGAGCGTCATGCACATGCTGCTGTACTTTTTCAACAGCGTTTAGATCAATTAACGGCCCGATGTCCGTTCCGTCTTCCAAGCCGTTTCCTACTTTTAGCGCTGAAACAGCTTTTACAAAAGCGGTGCTGAACTCCTCAGCGATCGAATCCTGAACATACACGCGGTTTGTACATACGCACGTTTGGCCGGCGTTTCGGTACTTGGAAGCGAGCAATCCCTGTACTGCTTTTTCAATATTGGCATCCTCCATCACGATAAAGGGAGCGTGTCCGCCGAGTTCCAGGGAAATCTTTTTTACGGTATCGGCAGCTTTCCGCATGAGCAGCTTGCCGACTTCAGTAGAACCTGTAAACGAGATCTTTCGCACGCGTGTGTCTTCCATCCAGGCGTCCGAGATCTCAGCTGCTTCTCCGGTTACGACCTGCAGCACGCCTTTTGGTATGCCGGCTTCCACAGCAAGTTCAGCCAGCCGGATGGCCGTTAAAGGTGTTTGTTCCGCTGGCTTGACGACCGCCGTACATCCTGCAGCAAGAGCAGGAGCCACTTTTCTCGTAATCATGGCGGCCGGGAAGTTCCATGGCGTAATCGCGGCGATCACACCGACGGGCTGCTTCTGCACGAGGATTCGCTTGTCTGGATGGGAAGCGGGAATGGTTTGCCCATACACCCGTCTTCCTTCCTCCGCATACCAGGAAATGAAGCTGTTGGCGTAGGTGATCTCGCCGATCGCTTCTTTTAACGGTTTTCCTTGTTCACTTGTCATGAGTTCGGCCAATTCCAGCTTGGATTCTTCAATGAGCTGGTGCCATTTCATAAGCAGGGCAGCGCGGTCTTCAGCGGTTCGTTTCGACCAGCCTTTAAACGCAATATAAGCGGCATCCGCTGACGCACGGGCTTCTTCTCGTCCTCCGTTCGGTACGGTATCGACTACGGCGTTTGTTGCCGGGTTGGTTACTTCGATCAGTGATAGCATGAAATCCCTCCTGTCGTTTCTAGTTAAATGTTGAAACGGCTTTGCTTTCTACCGCTTCGATCGCTTCGTTTAAAATCTGGATGAGTTCGCTGATTTCCTGTTTATTGATGATCAGCGGCGGTGCGAATACGAGCGTATCCTGGTTATCGAACGTAACAGAACGCATGATGAGCCCGCGTTTCGCCGCTTCTGCCAATACTTTTGGAGCGAGTGGCTCCGGGAATCGTTCGTTGGTATCTTTGTTCTTCACGAGTTCAACCGCTCCTATGAGGCCGAGTGCTCTGACGTCACCGACAATCGAGCGTTCTGACTGGATCTGTTTAAAGCCTTTCAGTAATTCTTCACCCATCACACGGGCATTATCGATTAAGTTCTCTCTTTCAAGGATCTCCAGATTCTTCAATGCAACGGCACAGGCCATCGGATGTCCGCTGTACGTGTAGCCGTGAAGAAGCGTTCCTTCTGACAGCTCGATAAAATCGTTGTGCATCGTTTCTGAGATCATGACACCGCCGAGCTGGGCATAGCCGCTTGTGATCCCTTTTGCGAAGCACATCATGTCAGGCGCAACATCATAATGGTCGATTCCGAAATACGTACCGGTACGGCCGAATGCAGTAATCACTTCGTCCGTGATAAAAAGGATGCCAAACTCGTCACAGATGCTTCTGATTTCTTTAAAATAACCATCCGGTGCGATATGAACGCCGCCAGCTCCTTGAACCGGTTCCGCGATATAAGCAGCAACCGTTTCAGGGCCCTCTTCCTGAATCTTGTCTCTGAGTGCTTGCGGTGAAAAATGATCCACATAATAAAAGTCCGGAGCCAAGGAGTTCGTGAAATCACGGAACGGCTTGAGGCCAGTCGCGCTTGTCGCTCCCATCGCTACCCCGTGGTAGGACTGCGATCTGGAGATGATTTTCTTGCGCTCCGGCTGGCCTTTTAAGATCCAATAGTGGCGTGCGAGCTTATAGGCCGTGTCGTTGGATTCAGATCCGCCTGATGTAAAGAAGGTCGCGGTCAGATTGCCTGGTGCGATCTCAGCCAGTTTTGCGGCCAGTTTGATTGCCGGCTCGTTGCTGAAGGTCGCAAAGCAAGAGCTGTAGCCGAGTGTTTTCATCTGCTCGTAAGCGACTTGAGCGATTTCCTCGCGCCCATGCCCGATGTTCACGTTCCAAAGAGAGGAGAGGCCGTCGATGGCGCTTCTTCCTTTTAGATCATAAAGGCGGATGCCTTCGCCCTTCGTTAAAATAAAATCAGGCCCGGTTGCCTGCTGCTGCTTGATTGCTGTTGTTGGATGCAAAAAATACTTTTTATCAAGTTCTGCCAATTGTCCATAGGATTTTTGAGTTTCCATCATAACCACCCTTTGCCAGTATGTTTGCACTTTTCAGATTTATAAGCGCTTTCAAAAGATAGTTGCAAGTTCCGTGCCAAACAGTGATTTAAGGTTTTGAACAAGTGTTTAATTCACTTGTGAATTAAACATTACGTATCTTGATTCGTTTCAGAATCAATGATTCGTTTTTGAATCGATATTGTATTTTTTAAGACGGCGAACGACAGTCGGCTGGCTCAGCCCCAGATAGTCTGCCATTTCATAGGTAGATTTGCAGTCTCGGCAGGCACGAAGCAGCCAGTTTCTTTCCACATGTTCCAACGCCTCCTGCAGGGAAGAGCTCTGTGCATCGTATTCTGGAACGCCATCTTCCTCCACTTTTTGCGTAAACGGCAGATGGTCAGGCAGGATCGTCTTGTTTTCGAGCGTGACGACGAGCCGTTCCATTAAGTTCTCCAGCTCTCTCACATTGCCCGGCCAATCATACTGCCAGAAGGCTTTAAGCGCAGATGGGTGCATCGTTTTATCGGTATCATACTTTTCGTTGAATTTGTCCAAGAAGGTTTCAGTCAGCTGATGGATGTCTTCTTTTCGTTCCCGAAGCGGGGGAATGGAGATCGGCACCACATTTAGCCGATAAAAAAGGTCATCCCGGAAGGTGCCTGCCTTCACCATCGCTTGGAGATCACGGTTTGTTGCCGCGACAAGTCGGAAGTTCACGGTCCGGCTCTTTGTGCTTCCCATTCTGGTTACCTTCTTTTCCTGCAGCACTTTGAGAAGTTTGACCTGAATGGAAAGCGGCAGTTCTCCGACTTCATCTAAAAAGAGTGTTCCTTGATCGGCGAGTTCGATGAGCCCCATTTTTCCTTTGCTGGCCGCCCCGGTAAAGGCGCCTGCTTCATATCCAAACATCTCGGATTCAAAGAGGCTCTCAGGAATCGCCCCGCAGTTCACCTCGATCATCGGCTTGTCTTTCCGGTCACTTCCGTTATGAAGCGCTTTAGCGAATACCGTTTTACCGACACCGGATTCTCCTTGAAGCACGACAGTGGCGTCACTTTTTGCGACCTTATGGACAAGTCCCCACACGGTTTGCATCGCTTTGCTGTTGATGACCACACCGGATGGCACAATTTCACGGCCGCGAAGCTGTTCGATTTCGTTTTCATAACGCATCATCTTCAGCCGGAGTTTCTCGTATTCGCTTTTCAGTTCTTCAATTTCCGTCATATCATGTGAAAAACTGATGATCCTCTTAATCTCGTTTTCTTCATTAAAGATGGGTACACCGCGGGTCATGATGATCTTACCGGTGCCCGTTTTCTGCATGAAGGTGACCGGCTTTTTCTGCTGGATTACCCTTAGTGTCACGGACGGATTAAAGATTTTCTTCTGCTCGAGCTCTCTGACGGACGTTCCGACAAGCTCCTCGGACGAGATGCCGTACATCTCCTCGCTGTTTTTGACCGTACGCAAAATAAATCCCTCGCTGTCGGTAACGATGATATTCTCGCCAGATTCGTTGATGATTCCTTCGATTTCAAGCTCAAGCAGTTCTCTTTGATCTGTCATACCCACATCTCCCTAACTATCGCAACATAATTCTGATAATTAGGATAACATAGATCGGAAGAAATGAGCGAAGTGGCTTTAATTACCAGGCTTTTACACCTGTAATTTCATAAAAGTAACGATTTATGTGACTTGGCTCACAGCTTCCTTTGAGTACATGATTTAAACTTAGAAGCAGGATAAAAATAGAGATGGAGTGATAATTATGGAAATGACTAAAAATGAAAAAGCAGAAAGGCTGCAGCACGTGCTTGATGAAGCATTGCTACCTTTAAAACAGAGATTGGACGTAATGGAAAAAGAGATGATTTCTGTTCGTGAAAATCAAGAGGAGCTTATAAGATTATTGAGCAAAAGGGGCTGTCCAAGAAGTCTGTAAGCTGTTGATTTCCGTTCCCGGCTGCTCGCTTTCCGCGGGGCGTGCGGTGAGCCTTACCGGCGTGAACGCCTACTTTTTGGTGCAAGC
>NZ_LMVC01000003.1:169846-520924 GCF_001510655.1 Fictibacillus sp. FJAT-27399
AGGAGTCTCGCATCTTCCACTTCAATTAACTTTTCATTGAAGATTTTTCAAGCCAAAAAGGGGCTGCCTGAAGGTCAATTTTCGACTTTCTGGACAGCCCCTTTTTTTATTTCTGGTTTAAACAAGTGTTTAACCAGAATGGTTCCTTCCTTTCATTCATAGGTATAAGTAGCAGGGGTCTGGCTGAAAAGCCCTAACGTAAGAAATATTGTGCATTTTATGCTAATCTGTGGGTAGCGAAACGAAGAAAGGGATGTTATGAGTGGGAGTGGAACAAAAGGAAATTAAGCTTATTGCCCTGGATATGGACGGAACATTATTGAATGAACAGCTGGAGATCTCTGAAGGGAACCGGCAGGCGATTCGAGAGGCTCAGGCAAAGGGCGTGCATGTTGTCCTCAGCACAGGCCGTTCGCTTTTGACGTGCCGGGACTATGCAAAATCGTTAGAACTTAATTCTTATCTTGTAACGGTAAACGGCAGTGAGGTATGGGACAGCAAAGGCAGCCTTGTCGAGCGGACTCTGCTTCATAACGATCATATCGAGGCAATGATGGAGTTAACGAAAAAACATGGTGCACAGTTTTGGGCCGTGTCGACGGATAAGGTATGGCGCGAAAATTTTCCGGAAAACTGCGCAGAGATGGAGTGGCTGAAATTCGGCTTCAACATTGCCGATGATGAGGTTCGGAAGCTCGTACTCGAGGAACTCTCGAAGAACAAGGAGCTCGAGATCAGTAACTCAAGTCTCACGAACATCGAGGTTAACGCAGTTGGAATCAACAAAGCACGGGCGCTCAACCGAGTGTGCCAGGAGCTTGGCATCACGATGGGTCATGTGATCGCGATGGGCGACAGCCTGAACGATATCGCAATGATTACGGAAGCCGGGATTGGCGTGGCGATGGGCAATGCTCAGGACGTTGTAAAACAAGCGGCCGACTGGGTGACAGGCACCAACGTGGAAGATGGTGTCGCCCAGGCGATCAGGCATTGGGTGCTTTAGAATAGTGGAGAGACCATTCAGACGATGTCTGGATGGTCTTTTTTTGTGGGAACTTCAACTGGGCTGAGCAGGCGATCCTTTAACGCGTGTAATGAAGGCAATGTGGATGATTTTAGCGCTGTTTTTGGTGATAAAATGAGGATTTTCAAGTGATTTTTTCTTCGTGAAGCTTTCACTCGCGTTTTAAGCAGCTTTAGGAGGGTTCAGGAGGTCATTTAGCACTTGATTTCAGAGAAAATTTAGTTTTTTTCTTCTGTGATTTGATGTTGCGGAAATTTAATTATCGAAAACACCAAATATTTTATCGAAATTCTCGTTTTATTATCGAAAAAGTCAATATATTATCGAAACAGCTGATTTTATTATCGAACAGGATATGCCCGACGCTAATCGACTGTTTTCGACGCATTTGTCCCACAAAACCTGTAAATACGCCTCAAGTCGTATGTGGAAATACAGCCGGAGGACATTATGGAAAAATCGGCCAGCAAGTAAACTAATGTTATGAATTTTAAAGGTATATTTACTTTTTTGGTTTATATATCCATAAAATGTAAGTATACTGTATATGGGCATTTAGTCTGCTTGAAGAATGTGAACAAATGAGGCAGACAGTCCGTCATACATAGGGGAGGATGAACAAACAAAGGGGTAGTTTGTTCTAACAGCTCTATAACAAATTAAATGGGGAATGGTGGGAAACGTATGCAGTTTATAACAAAATGGGCTTTTCGGAATAAAGCGTCGGTGACATTGCTTGTCATTATTGCGCTCATTATCGGGACGGTGAGCTATTTCCGTCTGCCGATGGAATTTTTGCCGGAAGCGGATAATCCGCAGGTAAGCGTCGTGACGCTCGGGCAGGGATATGATGCAGGATCCATGACAGACAAAGTAACCGAGCCAGTGGAACAGGCCGTTTCAGGGGTAAAAGGAAAGTCGTCAGTTCTTTCGACGACAGGGGACGGCTATTCTCAGATTACGATTAACTTTGATTCGAAAACAAATATGAAAGACGCAAAAAGAGAGGTTCAGGAGGCGGTCAGCGGACTGCAGTTTCCTGAAACGGTCGGCAAACCACTAGTATCACAGCTCAACACTTCCATGATACCGGTCGGGCAGATCTCCTTTACGTTTGCTGACGGACTGACCAAGGCAAATATGGAAAAGGCAAAAAAGACGCTGCTCCCTCTTTTTGAAAATAAGAAAAGCATTTCCCAAGCCAGTATTTTCGGGGAAAACAATTCCCGTGTAGAAGTGAAGCTGGATACGAAAAAAATGAAAGAGAAAAACATACCCGTCAATAGCGTGATGAGTGTTCTTCAAGGACAAAACGCCTCGGTAACTGCAGGCGGCGCAACGATTGACGGCAAGAAAAGTACGATCAATGTGACGGACAATCTAACATCCGTCAGTGCGTTGGAAAAGCTGGTCGTTCCGGTTCAAGTGATGAATCCAAAAGCACCAGTCATCCATTTAAAAGATATCGCATCTATTAATCTGAAAAAAACTGAGAACACGGTGATGCGCATTAACGGAAAAGAAAGCCTGGCCATCACTGTTTTCAAAGACAACAGTGCAAGTGCTGTGACAGCCAGTAAAGATGTGAAGGCAACCGTGAAAAAAATCAATAAAGACTTTCCGGGTGTAAAAGCCAGTACGGTATTTACGACTGGAGACATGGTGGAAAACTCCGTAAACAGTATGATGAAGGAAGTACTGCTCGGAGCATTGTTTGCGACTCTAGTCATTCTTGTTTTCTTGAGAAGAGTGAAGCCGACCCTCGTGACGATCGTATCCATCCCGCTTTCGCTGGCGATCACACTTCTTCTGCTCTGGCTGTCAGGGGTTACACTGAACATCCTGACTCTGGGAGGAGTGGCGGTGGCTGTCGGACGGCTTGTTGATGACAGCATCGTGGTCGTTGAAAATATTTTCAGACGAAGCCAAAGCAAAGCATTTACGAAAGAAAATGTCATGGCAGCAACGGCTGAAGTATCACGGGCCATTACTTCATCAACCTTGATTACAGTCGCCGTGTTCCTGCCAATGGGCCTCGTCAACGGCTCCCTAAAAGAATTTTTATTGCCGTTCGGTCTTACGGTGACGTATTCGCTACTTGCTTCTCTTTTAGTAGCATTGGCCGTCGTACCGTTATTGAGCCAGGGCATGCTGAAGAAGATGAAGCTTCCTGCCCACTCCGAGCCAAAGCGTTATTTGAATGTTTTAAAATGGTCGCTTAACCATAAATATGTTCCGATCATTATCGCAATTGTTGTACTTGTCGGCTCGCTTGGATTGTATGTTTCCTTGCCGAAGGGAGCTGTCAGTGCAGAGGATGCCAGCATGGTTGCCGTCAATATGGAGTTCCCGAGCAACACGCCGGCAGACGACATTAAAGATCGCATGGTTGCCTTTGAAGAGAAGCTGGCTGATATCAAGGGCTATGATTATTTGATCACTCAGTATGGAGCCAGTGAAGACGAAGCGAAATACGGTCAGGTCAGCACCCCGGATACGGTCAAATTTACCGTCATCATGAAAGAAAAGGGCGGCGCCGATAATTACATCAAAAAGGTAAAAGAACTGAAGAAAGACGAAAACGGAGTAACCATTACCGCTTCTGCCGGATCAATGTTCGGCAGCGGATCCGGTGGTTCTGCCATCACGTATGATATCAGCGGGAATGACCCGGATGAAATCATGAGTTCCTCTAAAGAACTAATGAGTGTGATAAAAGATGTAGACGGAGTGAAGAAGGTCTCAAGCAACCAGGAAAAAACTGCTCCTGTCTATACCGTCAAAGTAGACACTGAAAAAATGAACACCCAGCAGGCTGCACAGCAGGTGGCTTCTCTTATTCAGCCAATGCCGATCGGATCCATTACGCTGGATGGGAAATCAACACCGGTGCTGCTGAACGCAGGAATCAACCCTTCAAAGGCATCTGACCTGGAGGATCTTTCCATCCAGACAGCCCAGGGTATTCTGCCTCTTTCCAAAGTTGCTCAGATTACAGAGGAAGATAAACCAAGCACCGAGCTTCATAAAGACGGCAAACCGTTCATCCGCATTTCTGCGGAAGTGAAACCTGAAAAGCTGTCAGTTGTATCCGCAGCAATTGATAAGAAAGTGAAAAAAGTCGACTTGCCAAAAGGCGTCAGCCTGGAGCAGGGCGGAGCGGCACAGCAGCAGTCCAGCGATTTTGCTGATCTTGGTCTGACGATGCTCGCTTCCATTTTAATCGTGTACCTCATTATGGTCATTACGTTTAAAACGTTCCGTGCGCCGCTCGCGATTTTAATGACGCTTCCGCTAGCTTCCATCGGTGCGGTTCTCGGCCTCCTGATTTCAGGCGTGCCAGCTGATCCGACTGCATTAATCGGCGGACTCATGCTGATCGGTATCGTCATCACGAACGCGATCGTACTTATCGACCGCGTGAAGCAGAACGAAGAAACCATGATCATTCGCGACGCGATCATCGAGGCGTGCGGTACACGCTTACGCCCAGTTATCATGACAGCGGTCGCTACGATTTTTGCGATGCTTCCGCTTCTGTTCTCTCAATCCGAAGACGGCAGCCTCGTTTCAAAATCACTTGCTGTCGTTGTTATCGGTGGACTGACAGGTGCAACCATTTTAACGCTTGTCATCGTCCCGGTCTTCTATGAGCTGCTTCATTTCAGAAAATCAAAACGCCAGCGGGTGAAGATGTCCCAGCAAGATGGCTTCCCACTGAGCCAGGATGCGTAATGAAGCAGGAAAAGAGGGGGCTGTCCAAGAAGTCTGGTAGCTGTTGATCTCCGCTCCAGGCTGCTCGCTTTCCGCGGGGCGTGCGGTGAGCCTTACCGGCGTGAACGCCTACTTTTTGGCGCAAGCGCCTGCGGGAGTCTCACCTGTCACGCTAGTCCCGCAGGAGTCTCGCACCTTGCACTCCAATCAACTTTTCATTGAAGATTTTTCACGTCAAAGGAGCTGCCTGAAGGTCAATTTTCGACTTTCAGGACAGCCCCTTCTTTTTTTTGAGTGGATGAAGGCTAAAAATGGATGCCGCTAGATTATTTAGCTCAGGCGCCAGATTAATTACTTCAGGCGCCAGTTCTGCAGGGGTTGTCCTTAGCTAATGACACAAAAAAAACCTGCCGCAGCAGGTTTTTTTAGTTCTTAAGTTTGGACAGCAGGCGGAGCATTTCAAGATACAGCCAGACGAGTGTAAGCATTAACCCAAATCCTGCGTACCATTCCATATATTTTGGCGCTCTTTGTTCAACGCCTCTTTCAATAAAATCAAAATCAAGCACAAGATTGAGAGCGGCTACGCCGACAATAACCAGACTGATGATAATGCCGACTACACCAGTTTCATGAATAAAAGGAACATGAAGCCCGAAAAAGCGAAGAACAAAATCAATCAGGTAAACGATGGCAATCCCCAGAGTGGCTGACATGACGCCAAGCCTGAAATTTTTCGTGACTTTGATCAAGCCCAATTTGTATACGATCAAAAGCGCAAAGAGCACGCTGAATGTGAGTAAAACTGCTTGCGTGGTAATGCCTGAAAACTTTGCCTCATACATGGCACTTATGCCGCCAAGAGCCAGACCTTCCAGCATCGCATACAGCGGTGCTAAAAAGGGTGATGCCTTTGGAACAAAAATGGTGATCAGCGAAACAATGAAAGCTCCGATGACTCCTGCGAGCAGAAGCGGAGCCACCTGTTTTCCATCAAAATATTGATTCCACGTGTAAAAGGCAGTCGCACATAATAAGACGAGCAGGATGAACGTTTTATTAACCGTCCCCTGAAGGGTCATCGGGCGGTCGATCCCTTGCCCTCTCAGCTTGGAAAACGTGGAATCTTTTAAACTAGGGTTAGAACTCCTCATCACACAGCCTCCTTTTTATTTAAACTATACTAGACGTGGGGAATGGGTTCAATCTGTACCTTTTGCATCTTTGTAATAAGGGGGCATATTTTATGAAAATGATGTGTTTTGCAAGTAAACTATGTCGAACCGCAAGTAACTGGTCGATTTTTGCAAGTAAACTATGTAAAGTCGCAAGTAACGGAGCGGTTTTCGCAAGTAAACAGGGTATAATCGCAAGTAATTCAATACCGCACACCCTACAGGCTTTCTCATACCCTCCAGAACCACGCCATTTCGCCAAAAATTGTCGAACGATTCCGCCCAAAACCGCCAACGTCCTGTGCTAAAATTTACCCGACACCTCTTTTTTCTACATTAAAAAACTTCAATTCCACCCATTCTACGATTCAAATTTAGCGAAAAAATATCTTAGACTTTCATAATATGAAATTACCTCATTGAGTTTAGAAAGCGCTTTCATCTATAGTGTGGACAGGCTATAGAAAATGAAGGAGGAAGTGCTATGGGAATCCGAACGGGAGCTCAGTATATCGACGGGTTAAAGTCCCGTCAGCCTGAGATTTGGCTGGAGGGCAGGAAAGTGACGGATATTGTCAACGAGCCTGTTTTGCGCCAGCCAATCCTGGAGATCGCGAAGCTGTATGATATGCAGCATGATCCTGATCAGCAGGAAAAGATCACGCATGTTTGTGAAGAGACGGGCGAGCGTGTATCCAACGCGTTTCTCGTGCCGCGCAAGCTTGAGGACGTTATGGCAAGGCGCAGCTTGTTTGAAGCATATGCTAACGCTACATACGGTCTGATGGGAAGAACACCGGACTTTTTGAACGTCGTGGTCACCGGGATGGCGAGCAACTCCTGGTTCCTGGACAAGTACAATCCGGAATGGTCCGTTAACATTCAAAATTACTACCGATACATCCGGGATAACGACTTGTTCCTTACGCATGCGATCATCAACCCGCAAAATGACCGAAGCAAAACATCGCATGAACAAAAAGATGCATTCACTCACCTTGGAGCAGTGGAGGAGACGCCGGAAGGACTGCTTGTTCGGGGAGCGAAAATGCTTGCGACACTTGCTCCAATTACAGATGAAGTCATCGTGTATTCGTTCCCAGGCTTCAAACCGGGAGATGAGCGGTATGCACTGGCATTTGCGCTTCCGATTGATACACAGGGACTCCGCATCATCTGCCGTGAGCCGATGCAGGACGGCAAACGTTCACTGTTCGACCATCCGCTGGCTTCCCGTTTTGAGGAAATGGATGCACTCCTTGTGTTCAATGATGTCCTTGTTCCTTGGGACCGTGTGTTTATCCACAATAACGTGGAAGCGGCGAACTTGCTTTATCCGAAAACAGGGATCGCCCAGCAGCCTGCACATCAGTCAGGCGTTCGTGGGCTCGCCAAGCTGTCGTTCGCTGTGGATGTCGCCTGCCGTTTAGCGGATTCCATCGGGGTTGATGTGTATTTGAACGTACAGAACGATCTTGGGGAACTCATTCAAAGCGTGGAAACGATTCGTGCCTTGCTGCGTGTTTCTGAATATGAATGTGAGGTTACGCCTTCTGGCGAGTACATGCCGGCGGCCGCTCCGCTGGAGACCATCCGCGGCTTGCTGCCAACCTTTTATCCGCGTGCCATCGAAGTCATCCAGATCATTGGTGCCGGGGGATTGCTCATGTCACCGTCAGGCTATGATTTTGAAAATCCGGAGTTAAGAGAGGATATGGATCGTTACTATGTTGGACGTGAAGGCGTTTCGTCCATTGACCGTGTGCGCATCTTTAAACTCGCATGGGATCTGTCAGGAGAAGCGTTTGGACAGCGTGCACTGCAGTATGAACGTTATTACACGGGAGACCCGATCCGAAAGCGGGCCATCTTTTACAACAACCATAAACGCAAGAACGCATTCCCATTGGTGGACCAGGCTTTACATGAGGCAGACCGGGCCAGGGAAACGGCAAAAGCTATCCATTCTGAAAAAGAGGAGGGGATCGCTGACGCTGATACAGTAATGCAATAAGAAATGGCCGGCAGCCCAGAGCTTACCGTTTTAAAGAAGCGAAGGGGGAAGAGATGTGATTGGATCTGTTCAGAAGATTGCTAGAATCTTGAACTGTTTTACGGATGAAGAACCGGTGCTGGGGAACCTCGACATTGCTACAAAGCTTGATTTAAACCCGAGTTCTGTCCACCATCTGCTGCATACCCTGTGCCAGGAAGGCATGCTCATCAAGGACAGCCAGAAAAAATACAGGCTAGGATGGAAGCTGCTCGAATGGGGCAACCGGGTCATGTATCAGAAGGAAATGCTGAGCGGAGCTTTCCCAATTGTGGAAGGGCTCATCCGCCGTTTTAACGGGGCGGTTCATATCGGCATGTTTGATCAAGGAGAGGTCGTGTTTGTCCTGAAAGCCAGCCCTAAAGAAAGCCGGGAAATTCCGACGTATGTCGGTTCAAGAAAGCCTGCCTACTGCACGAGCTCAGGAAAGATTCTATTATCCTCAAACCCTCCCATGGTGAAGGTCACCGTGGAGAAGGGGCTTGTGCAGCGGGCTCCGAATACCATCACATGTGCGGCTCAGCTGCAAACCGAGCTTCAGGAAGTGAAAAAGCGCGGCTATTCCGTGAGCGATAACGAAAATGAACTTGGTTTGTACGGCGTGGCTGCCCCCATCCGCTCCTACTCCGGCCATACCATTGCGTCACTGAACATTGTCGGGGAGCCATTTTATATGCAGGGCCGCGACAGCAAAGGGATTCTGGAGCATCTACTGCTCACGGCTAACACTCTATCAAAAGAGCTTGGATATATCGAAGTCTAGTATTTCTATTAAAAATTCGGGAGGAATACCAAATGACAAAGACGGCTGAACGACTGTTTTCTTTTAATCTGCTTAAATGGATCGAGGAAAATAAGGATGCGTTAAAACCGCCTGTGAACAACAAAGTGCTCTGGCAGGATTCTGAGTTCATCTGCATGATCATCGGCGGACCGAACCGCCGGCGTGATTTTCACGTCGACCCTTCAGACGAGTTCTTTTACCAGATCAAAGGCGACTGTTATGTCGAGTGCATTACGGAAGACGGGGCAAGAAAGGTCGTTACAGTAAAAGAAGGTGAAGTGTTCATGCTGCCTGCGATGGTTCCACATTCTCCTCACCGTGTAGCGGACACGTACGGACTCGTCATCGAGCGCAAGCGTGCAGAAGGAGAACTAGAGGATTTCGTCTGGTTCTGTGATGAGTGCAACCATGAGATGCACCGGGTGACCGTACAGCTGAACGATATTGAAAAACAAGTGAAAGAAGCAATCCATAGCTTTAATTCAGATGCGGAAGTCCGCTTGTGCAAGAATTGCGGCCACCACATGCCGGAAAACGTGGAGGAATGGAAGTGCGAATAGATTTTCACACCCATATCATTCCGGAGAGCTTTCCGGATTTTACGGAAAAATACGGCGGAGAGCGCTGGCCGGTGCTGAACCGGACGTGTGCGTGCGGTGCGTCCATCATGGTGGGTGGAAAAAATTTTCGGGATGTGACGGACCAGGTATGGTCGCCGGAAAAACGAATTCAGGACATGGACCGGGAAGGCGTTGATATTCAGGTGCTGTCCCCGATTCCGGTCACGTTCTCGTACTGGGCGAATCCGGAAGCTGCAATCGAGATGGCAAAGATTCAGAACGATTTTATTGCAGAAACGGCCGCAAAGCACCCGGACCGTTTTGTCGGCTTAGGGACGGTCCCGATGCAGGAGAGTGTAACCGCCGTCCGGGAGATGGAACGCTGCATCAATGAACTTGGTCTGTATGGCATTGAGATCGGAACGAACGTCAACGGCAAGAACTTGGATGATCCGTCATTTCTGCTATTTTTTGAGATGGCAGAAAAATGGGAAGTGCCAATCTTCATCCACCCGTGGGAGACGCTCGGACGGGATCGGATGCCGAACCATAACTTCATGTATACGGTAGGCATGCCGAGTGAGACGGCGCTTGCAGCGGCCTCGCTCATCTGGAGCGGCATTATGGAGAAGCATCCGCGTCTGAAGATCTGTTTTGCCCATGGAGGCGGTTCGTTTCCTTACCTCATTCCAAGACTGGATCAAGGCTGGAACGTCTGGCCGCACCTCAGGCTGACGACTCATCCGCCGAGCCATTATGCCAAACAGTTTTATTTTGATTCGTTAAACTACGATCCGCTGAACATCAAATATATGATGGAGCGGTTTGGCTTCGAGAAAATTTTCATGGGTTCGGATTATCCGTTTTTGCTGCGTGAAATCAATCCTGGCAAGGTGATCGATGAAACGCTCGAGTTAACAGCTGAGCAGAAACGCGGCATGCTTGGTGAGAATGCAGCACGGTTTTTAAATTTGGAACTCGGGAAACGGGGTGCAGTTCTTGCAAACAGTGCAAAATCCGGAGAGTAAGCTGGAGGAGCTCGGGCTGACCCTCGCTCCTGTCCGGACGGCAGTCGGAAACTATGTGAGCTGTGTAAGAACCGGAAGCCTTCTTTTTACATCCGGTCAGGGTGTTGATCAGTATCATGGCAAACTGGGCCGGGAACTAACGATTGAAGAAGGATATTTGGCCGCCCAACAGTCGATGCTGAATCTTCTCAGTGTCGTGAAGCAGGAGCTTGGTGAGTTGAGCAGAGTGAAGCGTGTCGTGAAGATACTTGGCATGGTGAACTGTACAGAGGATTTTACCGCGACTCCCCAAGTGATGAACGGGGCGTCGGATCTGCTCGTTCAAGTGTTTGGCGAAAAAGGAAAACACGCGCGTTCAGCCGTCGGGATGGCACAGCTTCCGAACAATACGGCGATTGAGATCGAGATGATTCTGGAGATCGAAGAGTAAGGAGGTTCACACATGACGAAAGAAATGACGGCTGATAAAAAAACACTGAAAGACGCGCTTCTTTTTATTGACGGCGAGTACGTAGAGGCCCGTTCCGGCAGCACGTTCGACTCCATCAATCCGGCGACCAATGAAAAGCTCGCAGCTGTTGCGAACGGAAGTCCGGAAGATGCGGAGCGTGCGATCGAATCGGCCAAGAAAGCTTTTGACAGCGGTGTTTGGAGCAAGATGCCGGTAGAGGAACGCTCTGATATTCTATGCCGGATGTCCGACCTGATCATGGAGAACGTGGACGAGCTCGCGATGGTCGAAACGCTTGATGTTGGCAAGCCAATCAAAGAAAGCCGTGGATTTGATATTCCGCGGGCCGCTTCCAACTTCCGCTTTTTTGCCGAGATGTCCAAATACATGGTTCACGAGCATTACGACAAGCACAATATCATGTCCTACGCTAAATATACTCCGGCCGGGGTTACGAGCCTCATCATCCCGTGGAACCTTCCGTTCATGCAGATGACGTGGAAAGCGTCGGCCGCTCTTGCAGCAGGCAATACGGTCGTTGTAAAGCCGGCATCCTATACACCGCTTAGTGCGGTCATGCTCGGCGAGATTGCGAACGAAGCCGGGCTGCCGCCGGGAGTATTGAACATAATTACCGGTCCGGGCAGCACGATGGGCACGGCGATGACAACCAATCCGTCAGTCCGCAGGATCTCATTTGTGGGTGAATCGAATACAGGCAAAACGATCATGCGCAATGCGGCGGAAAACCTGATCCCAGTTTCATTGGAGCTTGGCGGAAAATCAGCGAATATCGTGTTTGAAGATGCCGACCTGGATGAAGCGGTACAAGGTTCACTTGATGCGATCTACCGCAACCAGGGGGAGATCTGCTTAGCGGGGTCGCGCCTGTTATTGCAGGAAAGCATCTATGATCAGTTTTTGGAAAAGTTTACGGTGGCTGTTCAGAAAATTAAAGTCGGCGATCCGACCGATGAAACGACAGATATGGGCGCAGTTGTCTCAAAGAGCCATCTCGAAACGGTACATAACTATGTAGAGATCGGGCTAACTGAGGGGGCGAAGCTGGCATGCGGCGGCAAGCAGGTTAAAGGGCTGGAGCATGGTAACTTTTACGAGCCGACCGTCCTTTATGATGTGGACAACAGCATGCGGGTCGCCCAGGAAGAGATTTTCGGTCCGGTTCTTGTGGTTATTCCATTTAAAACCGAAGAAGATGCCATTCGGATCGCCAATGATTCAATGTACGGCCTTGCAGGAGTCGTCTGGACGAACGATATCCGCCGGGCACAGCGGGTGACGGCAGGTGTGGATTCAGGACTGCTCTGGATCAATTGCTGGTATATTCGTGACCTAAGAACGCCTTTTGGCGGCTCGAAAGCAAGCGGGATCGGGCGTGAAGGCGGCCGGCACAGCTTCGAATTTTATACCGAGGCAAAAACGATCACGATGAAATTATAAGGCTGTTTCAGCAGCTTCTGTTGCTCTTGGAAGTGGTTGATCTCCGTTCCAGGATGCTCGCTTTCCGCGGGGCGTGCGGTGAGCCTGTAGTCTCACCTGTCACGCTACTCCCGCAGGAGTCTCGCACCTTCCACTCCAATCAACTTGGCAATGAAGCTAATTAAACAAAAGCCTTCATAATTTTTTAGAAAAAAGCTAAGAGACGAAAGGTGCTAAATGCCTTTCGTTCCTTATTTTATAGAGAAGGGATGAAACGCCAATGCAAAAATTCATAGATCAGCTCGCAGGGGAACTGCTTGAGGCTGAACGCACGACCGTGCCGGTGGCTCCACTGACGGAACGATTTGAGAACCTTACCGTGGAGGACGCCTATCAGATTCAGCTTGCGATCGCCAAAAGCAAGACAGAAGAAGGCCGAAAAGTGATCGGGAAGAAGGTCGGCCTGACGAGCAAAGCAATGCAGAACATGCTCGGTGTGACAGAACCGGATTATGGCCACTTGTTTGATGATATGGCTGTGAAAAATGGAGAGACCGTTAGAATTAACTCCATGATCAAGCCAAGGGTCGAAGCAGAAATCGGCTTTGTGCTGCGAGAAGAGCTGTTTCAGCCCAACGTGACGTTTTTAGATGTACTTATGGCAACCGATTATGTGGTTCCAGCACTTGAGATCATCGACAGCCGCATCGCCGACTGGAAAATCAAGCTCGTGGATACGGTTGCAGACAACGGATCATCGGCAAAGGTCGTCCTTAGTGACAAGAAGAAAACCATTGATGAGGTTGATTTTAGAAGTGCCAGCATGGTTTTATTCAAAAATGAAGAGCTGATTGCAACCGGGGCAGGAGCGGCAGCACTTGGACACCCGGCTCACGCGGTCGCCTGGCTTGCCAACAAGCTTTACGAGTTCGGCATTCCGTTAAAAGCAAACGAGCTCATTCTGCCAGGTGCTTTATCGGCGGCCATTGACGTTTTGCCAGGAGATACAGTGACGGCAGAATTCGGTCCATTGGGCTGGGTATCCGTCCATTTTGCATAAGAAAGGAGAAAGGCTATGGAGAAGGTAAAAGCAGCAATCATCGGTTCGGGGAACATCGGAACGGACCTCATGTACAAGCTTGCACGAAGTGAATGGCTCGAACTGACTGCTGTCATTGGTATTGATGCGGAATCAGATGGTTTGAAGCGGGCTAAAGATGCGGGGTACACCACGTTTGATAACGGAATTCAGGGGTTGTTGGAAAACCCTGAGCTTGCGGACATCGTTTTTGATGCAACGTCTGCCAAGGCTCATGTGCGCCATGCAGAAGTGCTGAAGGATCTGGGGAAGTTTGCAGTCGATCTCACTCCGGCAGCACGCGGACCGTTCGTATGCCCTGCGGTAAACCTTGGCAGTTATCTTGATGAATCAAATGTAAATATGATCACGTGCGGGGGACAGGCGACGATTCCTATCATTCACGCGATCAACAGGGTGGCAGATGTGGAGTATGGGGAAATCGTAGCGACGATCGCCAGCAAGAGCGCCGGACCTGGAACACGGGCCAACATTGATGAATTTACGATTACGACCCGCAGAGGGATTGAAGAGGCAGGCGGGGCGGACCGCGGAAAAGCTTTGATTATCATGAACCCAGCCGATCCCCCGATTCTGATGAGAGACACGGTGTATTGTGAGGTTAAAAATATGGATGAAGAAGCAATCCGGCAGTCCATCTATGACATGGTTTCTCAAGTTCAAGCGTATGTGCCTGGCTATCTTTTAAAACAAGAGCCGTTGTTTGAAGACAACCGGGTCACTGTTTTTCTTGAGGTGGAAGGGGCTGGAGATTATTTCCCTCCGTATGCCGGCAACCTTGATATCATGACGGCAGCTGCAGTCCGGGTCGCGGAGCAATACGTCAAACACCGGATGGAACAAGGGAAGTCGCCGGAAAGGAAGGGTACCTATGAAACGAAATAGCGAAAAGCCCATAAAATTGACCGAAGTTTGCCTTCGTGACGGCAGCCATGTCATGAAGCACCAGTTCACGGCAGAACAGGTGTGGAAGGTAGCAAAAGCGCTGGATGAGGCTGGCATGCATTACATTGAGGTAAGCCATGGGGATGGACTCGGCGGTTCAACCCTGCAATACGGGCGTTCTCTAGTGGATGAGATGTCACTGATTGAAACAGCGGTCGAGGCGTGTAAGTCGTCAACAGTTGCGGTCCTCTTAATTCCTGGAATCGGTACGGTTCATGAATTGAAACAGGCTCGTGACCTAGGGGCAGGCCTCGTTCGTGTGGCGACTCATGTTACAGAGGCTGATGTTTCTGCTCAGCATATTCACCTGGCACGAGAGCTTGGGATGGAAGCCTTCGGATTTTTGATGATGGCTCACTCTGCTCCCGTCGAAAAGCTGGTCGAACAGGCCAAGCTGATGGAAAGCTATGGCGCGCAGGCGGTGTATGTGACGGATTCCGCGGGTGCCCTGCTGCCTCACGAAGTCCGTGAACGAATCAGCGCTCTTCGCCAGTCGCTGGATATCGAGATCGGGTTTCATGCCCATAACAATCTCTCAGTCGCCGTGGCCAATACACTGGTGGCTATTGAAGAAGGAGCGACCCGGATTGATGGCAGTGTCCGCTGTCTGGGGGCAGGAGCGGGGAATACGCAGACAGAGGTATTGCTGGCTGTACTTGATCGCCTCGGTCTTGATGTGGGGATCGACCTCTATAAAATGCAGGACCTCGCGGAGGATATCGTAGCACCGATGCTGCCGCGTCCGCAGGAGATCAGTAAAGGCAGTCTTGTGATGGGGCATGCCGGTGTCTACTCGAGCTTCCTTCTGCACGCCGAACGGGCAGCTGCTCGTTTCGGACTGGATTCACGGGATATTTTAGTAGAGCTTGGCAAGCGAAAGGCAGTCGGGGGACAGGAAGATATGATACTTGATGTAGCGGCCGAGCTGGCCAAGACCAAACAGGAGGTGTGATTCGTGACGGTAACAAAAAGAGGACAGGATGAAATGGTAGACTATCTTTTGGGCGCAGAACGCGATATCCGTGAAGTCATCAAGCTGACGGACCAGAATCCTGACCTTGCCATAGATGAAGCGTATGATATCCAGCAGCTTTTGATCGAAAAAAAGATGGAACAGGGAGCAGGAAGAGCGGGGATTAAGCTTGGCTTAACGAGCAAAGCGAAGCAGGAGATGATGGGCGTTCACGAGGCAATCTATGGTTTTCTGCTCACGGATATGCTCGCGTACGAATGGGAGCCTGTTCGGTTCAACCAGCTAATTCATCCAAAGGCCGAGCCTGAAATCGCCTTTTTAATGGGTGAGGATCTGCAGGGAACAAACGTTACGGCTGAGGATGTACTGAAGGCGACCAAGTACATAGCACCTGCCATCGAGATCATTGACAGCCGATATAAGGACTTTAAATTCACGCTTGTTGATGTGGTAGCGGATAATTGCTCGTCTGCGAAGTTCATAGCCGGAAGCAAGTGGATCTCGCCAGACAAGTTGGATCTTGCCCATATCGGCATGGTTATGTCCAAAAACGGCGAAGTGGCCACAACAGGAGCTGGAGCGGCCGTGCTCGGGCATCCGGCAGCAGCGGTTGCCTGGTGCGTGAATAAGATGGGAGAGAGGAACGAAGGCCTTAAAAAAGGCGACATCGTCCTGAGCGGCGCTTTATCAGAAGCCATTGCCTTTGAGCCGGGCGACACCATTATTGCCACGTTTGACGAGCTCGGCAGCGTATCGTTCTCCTGTAAATAGAGATGCCGATCATTCAGGTGCAGATCATTAAAGGCCGATCCGACGAGCAGATTCAGAACATGATTGCGAGTGTGACTGAATCGGCAGCCAGCACGCTGAACGTGAAGCCGGAGCAGGTCAGAGTGCTCGTTACTGAGGTTGAAGGGAAGCACTGGGCAGTTGGGGGAAAAGCGAAAGAGTAATAGATTAGCAGGGAGCCATTCAGCGGTGCTGGGTGGTTTTTTTGTGTGGTGGGTTGGATCAGGTGGGCGCATTTATGAAAATGATGTGTTTTGCAAGTAAACCTTGTCGAACCCCAAGTAACAGGAGCATTTTCGCAAGTAAACTCTGTCGAACCGCAAGTAACAGCCTCGTTTCCGCAAGTAAAGAGTGTCGAATCGCAAGTAACGGTCTGCCTGGAGTGCTTCCTAATCCACAGAAGAGGGTTATTGATGAAGGTTTTGACAAGTTGATCTCTTTTTCAACGCTTCCGCAGGTAAATTTATATGTCTAAATTCATTTTTTATCGTTCGTTACGGAGCCAAATCCCATAAGTACCGCTTGCAGGGGAAAGCTGTAGAACGACAAGAGTTCTATTAAGTAATGTCTAGTATTACTTAATATTTTATGAAAAGAAAAAGGAATATCGTATTCTAAGAGATATCTTAACCCTACTTGTTATATAACAGACTATGATATAATAGACTAAAATTTCTAATTATTTAAGTTACGGAGGGATCACTCGTTGAATGTACCAATGCTGTTGCCTCAATTTCTTGATCGTGCGGTAAAGTTGTATGGAAAGAAAGCTGCGATAATCGGTGAAAAGCAAACCTATACATACAGTGAAGTGAATAACCGGGTCAACCAGCTTTCACGCGGGTTAATGGAAGCTGGGATTGGAAAAGGAGATCGTGTGGCTTACCTTGCTCCGAACACGTCCGAGATGTATGAAGGATTTTACGGTGTGCTGCAGATCGGGGCTGTTATGGTACCGCTCAACACAAGGCTAAAGCCGGAAGATTATTTATACATACTGAATCACAGCGGATCAAAAGTACTCCTTGTTGACCATGAACTGGTGAACCAAATCGAGCCAATTCGAGAACAGTTAACGACGGTTGAAGCCATTATAGTGCATGGTCTTGAACGGGCAGGGAACGGTTTAATTCCCTATGAAAACTGGCTGGATCAGTTCGACACAGCACCTGTTGAACGTCCGGAGATCGATGAGAATGACTTGGCGACGCTTTTGTATACGAGCGGGACGACCGGCAAACCGAAAGGGGTTATGCTGTCACATCGGAGCAATTTTTTGCATGCGCTTACATCTATGCATCATCTGCGGGTTTCCGATCGTGATGTCCTGCTTCATGTGCTTCCGATGTTCCATGTGAACGGCTGGGGCTCGCCTTTTTACTTTACGGCGAACGGAGCGACACAGGTCTTCCTCAAAAAGGTAGTACCTGAAGAGATTTTTAGAAAAGTGAACGATCATGGAGTTTCGGTCATGCATATGGCTCCGACCGTCCTGAATGGACTTCTGCAGTATGCGGACAAGAAAGAGACCGTTAAAGAGGTTAGCAACCTCCGTATTGTCATTGCCGGTTCGGCACCGCCGCCAGCCTTCGTGAAGCGGGTTGAGGAAGAACTGCAGTGGGAGTTTATCCAGGTGTACGGCATGACGGAAGCCTCGCCGCTCATTACGACGTCCATCATCCGGGACACACAGGATCATTTGACGAGTGATGAGAAATACCGATTGAAATCGAAAGCGGGATACGAATTTATTGGTAGTGAAGTGAAGGTCGTCAATGAGGACGGAGACGAAGTAGCCCATGACAGCCATGAAATCGGCGAGATTGTTGTGCGCAGCAACACTGTTATGGAAGGGTACTGGAACAACCCGGAGGAAACGAACCATGTCCTCCGAAACGGCTGGTACCATACGGGAGATATGGCGGTGGTCGATGAGGAAGGCAATATTGAGATTGCCGACCGGAAAAAAGACATCATCATTTCTGGCGGGGAAAACATCTCCTCCATCGAAGTCGAGGGTGTGCTGTATGATCACCCCGCTGTTCTGGAAGCAGCCGTTATCGCAGTCCCTCATGATAAATGGGGAGAAACACCGCAAGCCATCGTCGTGCTCCGGGAAGGGCACGAGGCTAGTGAGGACGAGCTGATCACGTTTGCCCGCAGCCGGCTTGCACACTTTAAGGCGCCGACCATTATCGTTTTCGTGGAAGAATTGCCGAAGACCGGCTCCGGAAAGATCCAAAAGGTGCATTTGAGGAAAGCCTACTGGAAGGACCAAGGGCGGCTTGTTAACTAGCGGGCTCAGACCGTGGCTGGTTATAAATACAAATGGTGTATTTCTCTGAAAATATGTATAATGGCACTTTAAGCGTTTAAAGCGTTTCATGGTAAACAATGCTAAAGGAAGGCAGGGGCAGCATGGAAAAAGATCATCAGGATTTAAAAAAGGGGTTATTGCCGCGTCATGTTCAATTTATCGCCTTAGCAGGGATGATTGGAACGGGGATATTCAAAGGAAGCTCAGACACGCTCAGTTTGGCAGGGCCTAGTGTCGCTTTAGCTTATTTATTAGGCGGGGCATTATTATTCATTGTTATGACGGCATTGGCGGAGATGGCCATTGTCTATCCAAATTTAAATGTTCAGAATCTCGTTCACAAAGCATTTGGACATCGGATTTCATTTATCGTTGGCTGGCTTTATTGGGTGCAGTGGGGGATCGTCACGATTGTTGAAATATTGGCTGCGGGAAGCTTTTTGAAATACTGGTTTTCTTCCACGCCGCTATGGCTGCTAGCTCTTTTCTGTGCCATCTTCATTATTGGAATCAATCTGTTTCAAGTAAAGTACTATGGTGAGATCGAGTTTTGGTTTGCTGGAATTAAAATCGTTGCGCTGACGGCCTTTATCATTTTAGGAGCCTGTATTTTGTTCGGTGTGATTCCGAGCTCGATTGATCAGCCATTAAATAATTACACAGCTCATGGCGGTTTCTTTCCTAACGGGATCGGCGGTATGCTCAGCGCGTTCTTAATCGTTATGTTCTCCTATGGCGGAGCCGAGCTGATCGGAGTTGCGGTAACCGAAACGAAGGATGCACAAAAGGTACTGCCGAAAGTGATCAAAGGGACGGTAGGGAGAGTTGTTATTTTTTATATTCTTCCGATTTTGATCATCTGTGGTCTGATGCCTTGGAATAAAGTATCCCTTGTTGAAAGTCCTTTCGTCCAGGTTTTCGATATTACAGGAATCCCTGGAGCCGGGCACATCATGAACTTTGTTCTTTTAACAGCTGTGCTATCAGCGGCAAACTCAGGGATCTATGCGACGTCAAGAACCCTGTTCTCAATGGCACAAAGCGGAGAAGCGCCTAAAAAATTTCTTAGGGTGTCCAAAAACGGTATTCCGATCAACGGTATCATCATTACGTCCATCTGTATTTTATTCGGTGTATATCTTGCATATAGGACACCGGAAAAGATTATTGGGTATATGATGTCGATTCCTGGATTCACGATCCTTCTCATCTGGATCGCCATTTGTCTTGCCCAGTTAAAGCTGCGCCGCCATTATGAGGAAAAGCCATTCTTCCAAGTGAGGGGTTTTCCTTTTACGACGATTCTCGGTGCGGTGCTATTATCCGTCATTTTTATTTTCTTCATCTTCAATAAAGATAACATTATCGGCACAACAGTCTGTCTCGTGATCGTGGCCGTGATCACTTTGCTGGCTTTCTTGAGTAAAGTGCCAAAAAGAGATTCGATTGAATAGCGTTTTAGTAAGCTTTGGAAGTGGTTGATTTCCGTTTCAGGTGCTCGCTTTCCGCGGGGCGTGCGCTGAGCTTCCTCGGCGCAAGCGCCTGCGGATCTCACCTGCCCCGCATGTCCCGCAGGAGTCTCGCACCTTGCACTCCAATCAACTTATCAATGAAGGTTCAAAACAGAAACATTTCCAAAGCACAACAATCTTTTAGAAAAGAGCTTTTAGAAAAGAATCTAAAAAAAGAAGCAGCTGGCCTTTTGGCTAGCTGCTTTTTCCTTTAGTCTGCTTCTTTTTGGCTCAAAAAGTAAAACATTCCCTGTGAAAAGAACTTAAAATCGCCAATGTTTTAATGTCGCCGCCGGCATCGGAAAATAAGATGCCCGCTCCTAAAACGATCGCAAATAATGCGAATCCCATGAAAAACTCACCACCACCAGAAATACTCTTTCATACATTCAATAACAGAAGGGGCTTTTCCTTCCGTTATATCTTTTCAGCAGCGGATTGTCAGCGAATGGAGATACGAAGAGATTTATTTACCACGATATTTTTCCAATATTTGTTTATAATGAGAAGGGTAAGGGGGTTATCCCGTGAAAAGAAAGCATTACTTATGGGGATTGATGATTGCCGTTCTTTTATTTGTTCTTCCACCGATTCTGGCTCCTTCCATCCATGATGGTTCTTCTCAAAAATCGGCGATACGAGAATACTTGGTCAATGAGGGCCATCCCTATCAAAGCTTCCTCGCCCGTATTACAAGCAATGGACAGGATAAAAAATACGGGGAAAGATATGAGGTTGCCTGGAACGATTTTAACAGCGAGACCGGAATGACGCCTGCCATTTTCTATGTGAAGAAGAATGATAAGGGATATTATGTGGAGTCTGCAGGGACGGGTTCTTGAATTGAATATGCCATTTCACAAAAAAGCAGCTGACACTTGTCAGCTGCTTGTCTCATACATTAGCTTTTGCTTGGCTGTATACGCCATGTGGAAGTATTTGCTCGCTTTTTGGTCGTTCTCGGTGTTGTAGAACTCGGAGGCGAGTTTTTCCGCGTAGTCCTGGACAAATCCCCAGAGCTGGACGGATTGAAAGTATGGAATGGCAGCGGCTGCTGTTTGTTCCAATTGTTCAGCTGAGGAGGACTGGTTGTACTCGCTCAGGATGGAGAAATGGTGAATGTATTCCTCGTTTTGTGCATCTCTTGCTATTTTCAGTCCCTGAATGATCCAGTCGTCGGCAATGTCATGATTCCTGAGCTTGACGTGTTCCCGGGCAATCAGGAAGGTCGTTTTGTAGTCGGTTGCTTTGTCTTCAAACACCTCGGTGAGCTGGGCAATCGCTTTTTCCGAGAGGTTTTGTTCGGCATATAAAAGGCCCAGATTGTAGCGGATCTTAAGTTCGAACGGTTCTTTTTTCAAATTGTATACACGAAGAATGTCCAGGGCGGTTAGAAAATGATGCTCGGCTTCCCGGAACTGTTTTAATGATGTTGAGGCAAGACCGATGATATTTTCGCAGCCGGCGAGTTTCACTTCATAGCCGGATTTGTCTTCAAAGTATTCTTTTGCCTTTATGGCGTGGCGGACGGCAAGCAGAGGCTGACGGGTGTGATAATAAAAGGTAGCGACTTTGTAGTTGAATTCTGCTTTTTCGATATCATCAGGAAACTGGTTTAACATCTTTTCGGCCAGCTGATAGTGCAGCTTGGCTTCGAGATAGTTTCCAGTATCGGTAGCATAGATGGCTTTGAAGAAGTGAAAGTAATAGGATAAGAAATCATCTGTTTCTCTTTTTTTCTCCACATCCAGTTTGTTCAGGGTGTACCGCGCTTCCCAAAGGTCATTGACAAGGAGCTGGTACCTGAAGCTTAACAAAGAGTAGTAGATAAAGAGAGTCTGTGTAGGGTCCATTTCCATGGTTTCAATCTTTTCATCGATTTCCAGCTTTAATCTGCGGGATTCTACGAGGTTTTGGGAGAGAATTTCACGATACCAGCCGTTTAATAGTTGAATCATCTGTTCCGTGCTCGTCAGCTCTACTTCCATAACGTACGCCCACCTTTTAGCATAAATTTACAATTTAACACAATATTAGCATAACAAGTCAACTAACGATTGAGTAAATTGTCGTAATTACCTGAAAACTTAAGGGTAACTTTTCTACTAATTTTTTACTATACAAGAGAGAATAGTTTGGCAACCCATAAAAAAAGAGGAAAGGAGATTGCTCTCTTTCCCTCTTTGCTGTTTATGTGAATGTCTGGGTGTACAAATCTGCAACCAGTTACCCATTTGTCATAGAAAATGTCTTTCCGTGTTCCGCATTCGTTACCGCTGAATGATCCGCGATATAGCCGCCAATCAACAAAGCACCAGCCAACGCAATACCTACAAGAGCACTTGCCATTTTCTTCATATTGACACCCCTCAATATTTATTTTTTTCTGTGTTTTTGTTTCTGCTGAAGTTTCTCAGGTGCAGGACTTCGAATAATAAAAGCTCCCGGCCTCCTTTTCCTTCAACAATATCTTACAATTTACAACAATAATAGCAAATATTAATAGTTTTGCATTGGGTAAAATGTCGCAATTTACACAATTTTCTTACATAACTTTTTTACTAATTTTTCCTTTCTTAATTTTATCAGTATTGATCGTTGAAAAAATGCTCTGAAAGATAGGCTCATAGTGGTATAGACAACCTGTCGGCAGAATAATACCCTTTAAATGACATCTTAGGGAAGGAAAGGAATGTGAAATGAGAGGAGGAAGGAAAATGAAAAAGCTAGTAGCCTGTATGCTGCTGGTTATACTCTTCGCCGGGCTCTCTGCTCCTTTAGCCGCCAGTGCGGCTGATCAGGGATATGGGCACAAAGTCAATATCCGCGTGATGAGCTATAACCTGCACTACGGAAACAGCATGGGGAACGTGTATGATCTGAATGCTCAGGCTGAAGTGATCCGCCAGTCGGGTGCTGAGATCATCGGGCTGCAGGAAGTGGATGTTCATTGGAGCAGCCGGAGTTTGTTTGAAGACGATATTAAACTCCTTGCTGAAAAGCTTCAAATGAATTATTTTTTCGCACCAATCTATGATCTGCCGCCGCTGTATGCCGGAGAACCGAACCGCCAGTTTGGGGTCGCTGTTTTAAGCAAGTATCCCATTCTGAAGGCAGAGAACCGTGAGATCACAAGACTGTCTACGCAGGTTCCCAACCCGGTTCCAGCTCCTGCACCAGGTTTTGCCCAAACCTTGATCAATGTTAAAGGGATCAAGCTTCATGTCTATTCCACGCACCTCGATTACCGAGCGGATCCAGCCGTCCGGTCCATGCAAGTGAACGATATGCTCTCTATCTTTTCCGAGAGCTCCCGCCAAAAGATTTTATTCGGAGACATGAACGCCCAGCTGAATGCACCGGAACTAAAGCCGCTTTTCAGCATTCTCCAAGATACATGGAGAAGCGGAGAACCAGGGAGCACGTTTCCAGCGAACAAACCTTCATCCAAAATCGACTTCATTTTAACCTCACCGCGGATCGAATCAAGATCTTCGTTTATTACCGACACACTCGCTTCCGATCACCGTCCGATTATTGCGGACCTGACCATTCCGCGCAGATAAAACATTAAGGAGGGAGTAAAATGACGAGCAAGTTTATTCGAGCGTTGTTCATTATTATGGCCATTATGCTGGTCTTTCCTCAATCGTCACTCGCCGCTTCAAGCCCGGTGAAAAAGGAGAAGGATGATGCCTGGCTGAAGCGTATTGTGAAACACATGACGGTTGAAGAAAAGGCAGGCCAAGTGTTTATCATTCATGTGTATGGAAAAACAGCTGAGGATCCTGCGTATGAACAAATCAATATCAAGCAAAAACGAGGAGCGAAAAACTTCGCAGAAGCGATTGAGAAGTACCACTTGGGAGGCGTCATTTATTTTAACTGGACCGATAATATCGGGATGCCGGTGGATAAAGCTCAAGTAAACGCCCTGTCTAATGGCATTCAAAAAGCGGCGATGAAACAAAGGATTCCGATTCCGCTGTTCGTTTCCACTGACCAGGAAGGGGGAGTTGTGGCACGGGTGACGGAGCCAGGCACCGTTTTCCCTGGGAACATGGCGCTGGCTGCTGCTCAATCCACAGACTATGCCAGACAGTCGGCCAGCATCATGGGACTTGAGCTGAAAAGCCTCGGAATCAATCTGAACTTTGCTCCTGATCTGGATGTGAACGTGAATCCTAACAATCCGGTCATCGGTGTCCGTTCATTTTCTGAAAATCCGGATGTCGTCGCGCGTATGGGAGTCGCCCAGGTGAAGGGCTATCAGGAACAGAACATGATGGCGACCGCCAAGCATTTTCCGGGCCACGGTGACACAGATGTGGATTCACATTCTGGTCTTCCCATCATCAACCATGATCTGAAGACATTGAATAAAGTTGACCTCAAGCCGTTTAAGGCTGCCATTAAATCAGGCATCGATGCGATCATGTCCGGCCATCTTGTCGTTCCTGCGCTTGATGATTCCGGTATGCCGGCTACGTTATCGAAGCCAATCCTGACCGGCCTGCTTCGTGAAAAAATGAAATTCAAAGGGCTGATCATCACGGACAGCCTGGGTATGTCGGGTGCCAATATCGTACCGCCTGACCGCGTGCCGGTAGAAGCGTTTAAAGCGGGGGCAGACATTCTCTTAAATCCGCCGGATGTGGATGTTGCGTATAATGGGCTGTTGAATGCGGTGAAGAGCGGAGAAATCTCTGAAAAACGTCTGAATCAGTCCGTGATTCGAATTCTAAAAGCCAAAATTAAACGCGGCTTGTTCCGCCAGCCGTTAGTAGATCCAAGTGCGATCAACCAGATCGGACTTCTAGAGAATCTTCAGAAAGCGGAAAATATGACGGATCGCTCGATTACCCTGATCAAAAATGACAACCATACGCTGCCTTTAAAAGAGGGAAGCAAGGTGCTCGTGACCGGGCCGTCTCTCGGTAAGCCGGCAGAGCTGGCCGCAGCTTTGAACGAAAAAGGAATAGCGGCGAGCGGGTATGCGACCTCAGCCAGTCCGACTGCAGCCGAGCTGGCGAGTGCTGTGAACCAAGCGTCCAGCACGGATCTAGTGGTGGTTACCGCTTATACGGCTAACACGAACAGTGCTCAGCAGAAATTCGTAAAGGCCCTGCAAGCGGCGGGTAAACCAGTGGTGCTTGCCTCCATGCGCAATCCGTACGACATTATGACACTGCCGGACGTTACGTCCAATATCTTAACCTATGGAAATCAAAATGTATCTGTTAGGTCGCTTGCCAAAGCGCTTGTCGGCGAGATCAACCCGAGCGGAAAGCTGCCGGTTACGATTCCCGGGAAGTACGAGTTTGGGTTTGGGTTGAGTTACTAATTTTTTGAATCGAAAAGGCTGTTTTCGTAACCTTTTCTGCTTTTAGGAGTGGTTGATTTCCGTTTCAGGATGCTCGCTTTTACCGGCATAAACGCCTACTTTCGCGGGGCGTGCGGTGAGCTAGCTAATGAAGCCTGTGGGTCTCACCTGTCCCGCTGCTCCTAGCCGTAGTCTCGCACCTTGCACTCCAATCAACTTAGCAATGAAGGTTCTTTACAAAAATGTTCCCAAAGCAGCAATCTTTTAGAAAAGAGCCATCGAAAAAGAGCTTGGGATCGATAGGACTCCCAAGCTCTTTTCATTTAAACGGTCGTTTAATTTTTTGCAATATATCCTTCTACTTTATTGACTCCTCCACCGAACCAGCGTTTTCCGGTTCCAGTGTAGGTATAGCCGAAGCTGTCTTTTTGTTTGTAATGATTTACGGCTTTATCCAGGTCATGGAAGATCCGGTGCAGATAGAGCAGGGCTGTTCTGTCTTTAGAGGCTGCCACATCCTGCGCCAGGTCTTTGGCGTTCTGCAGATCCTTCTCTACGTTTTCATTTTTTACCTGGAGCGTTTCAATTCTGGATACGAGCTGGCGTGCATGTTCCTGCTGATCATTCCAGTTGATGTGGTTATCGGCATCAAAGCAAAGGGTCCTGTTGTAATATTGATGGTAAGAAGCAATGATCGTTGAGTAGGATTCAGCAGAGGCTTGTCCTGTCCCGGAGGCTTCCACCTGTTCGGTTACGGAAGTGGTTGAGATATAGTACCAGGCCAATCCAGCAATGGTGAACAATAGAAGGGCAAGGACAGTGAGTGTTTTCTTTTGCCTAACGAATATGCTCATGAAATCACTTCCTTTTATTTTCTAATTATTCCGAATATTATACCATAATTTGGGCGATAAAAGTATTTTTTCTTTGTAACTTCTGAAGTGCGGTGACGACTAATGAATTGTAAATCACAAATGATTTATAAAAAAACGAGAGTCTAAAGGAGAGGGTCTTGTTATGAAACCATGGAAAAAAGTTACGGCTTCAGTGTTGACAGCATCAGCCTTGCTTATGGGAGCACCTTCAATTGCGGGAGCACAAGAAAAACCCGATTATTCTATTTTTCAGCTGCCAAAATCAGGCGTGCTGAAAGCAGGAGACAGAGGAGAAAACGTTAAAGTTTTACAATGGGCGTTAAATAAAGTAGTGGCTGCCGGTTTGAAAACAGACGGAATCTACGGTTCAAAAACAAAAAATGCCGTCATTAAATTTCAAAAGAGTACTAAAAATTTAGCTGTCGATGGCATTTATGGGAAGAAAACACATGCTGCCCTTTCGGAAAAAATCAATTCCTCTGGTTTTCCGGAAATTGTTTTGAAGGAAGGCAGCAAGGGGGAAGCGGTCCGCATTCTCCAGAAAGCGCTAAATGAAATTGGGTCTGCTCTTACAGTTGACGGAATCTATGGCCCTAAAACAAAAGCAGCTGTTCTTACGTTTCAAAAGAAATACCCTGAGGTAAAGGATACGGGTGTATTTGATGCAGACACAAGAATCCTACTTGATAAAGTTCTGCATGACTGATTCCTGTTCACAGAAAAAGCTTGCCAGTCTCATTAGAGGCCGGCAAGCTTTTTGCTTGTTGTCCTATTTCGTCACTAATACCGGGCAGTTCGCTTCGGAAAGCACTCTTTGGCTGACGCTTCCGAGCACCAAACGCTTTAATCCGCTTAGGCCGCGGCTTCCCATGATGATCAGGTCGATGTTATTTGTGCTGGCATAGGCACAGATGGAGCGAGCTGCTTCTCCTTCGAGCAGTTCTGTTTTTACGTTGATGAAATCCTTCGGAACAGCGTCGCTCGCTTGAGCTAAAAGCTCTTCTCCATGACTTTTTTCCAGGGTGGCTGCCTGTCTGACTTCCTGTTCGATCGAATCTTGATAAGCCGCCATCGAATACCCTTCTCCATAAAGCGGGTAAGCAGGCTCATTCAAGACATGAGCCAGCGTTAATTCGCTGCCCATGCTATTTGCCAGCTCAATTCCGTATTCCAGCGCCTGTTTGCTTCCTTCCGATTCATCCATCGCCACGAGAATTTTTCCATACTTCATGATCATTCTCCTCCTTTTTTCAAGTGAAAATAGCAGCGAGAAGCACTAGTGTATGTTCTGCTCAATGGCTTAGTGTTAAAAGTAGTGTTTATACTTTTCAATAACCTAATGCTAGAGGTTTTAAACCCTTTTGCGAGGGGGGAAGTAGGTGACGCCCGTAAATTTGGGAAACGCGCCTGTATTTTGTTCGAATGCGCTCGTAAATTTGTGGAACGCGCCCGTATTTTTCACGAACGCGCCAGAAAATCTCCCAAACGCGCCCGTAAATAGATAAGAGCATATTCCAGGCATAAGCAAAAAATTAATCTGCTCCCTTTTCCTTTTTCTCCAAGATCCATATTGCCATTTGCAGGGTAAGGGCATCCTTGAAATTCCTGGGGTCATACCCTGTTTCCTCCTTTATCTTATTGAGCCTGTAGATCAGCGTATTACGGTGAATGTGAAGGTGATCTGCCGTTTTCTGCATGTTGAGATGATGTTCAAAAAATACCTGCAGGGTTTCAATCAATGGACGCAATGATCGATGGAGCACGCGCTTAATCAGTCTATTGCCAGCTGCCGTTTCCGTTTGGTGGATGAGCGCTTTTGCTTCAAGCTCGGCAAACGAGACCACTTTCTGATGAACATCACTGATTTCAAGTGCAAGAGAACAATCTTCATATGATTGATTAAACAGTTTAAGGTCCATAAAAAGCGTGCTGTAAGCCAACCGGAAAGTCAGTCTTAGAAAATTCAGCACCTGATCGATCGCTTCTACCTTCTTTTGGATCATTTCATCTCCGATGCCGGAAAGGACAATGCATAAGCGGTCGGTGTTCACAAAGCCAATCAGGCAGCGGGATGCACCAGCTGCTTTTTCAAGCTGCTGAAGAATCATCGTATCGGAAAGAGAACGGTCTTCCAGCTGGATCACAACGGTATAAAAGGGAGGAGCAAGGCTAATGTGAAGGAGGCTTAGCCGGCGCTCGATATGTTCCATGGCGGGCACCTCTTTAAGCAGGTTTTCAATGATCATTTCCTTCGTTCGCTGCTGCCACACCGCCTGTGTGGCCATGTAAGCCTGCGTGATCAGCAGTTCGGTTGTCATTTTTACCAGTCCCCCAAAGTCCCTCATTTCCTCTGGATCTCCAGTAATTCCGATCACACCGACAATTTTATGATCAAAAACAATCGGCAGGTTAATGCCGGATTGAGCTCCTTTCCATTTTCCTTTGTGATTAATCGGAATGGTAAAAGGCTGTTCGGTTCGCAATACCTCTAATGCACCTTCATGCATGTGATACAGGCGCGAAGAGTCACAGGAAGCGATAATGATTCCTTTATTGCTCATGATATTGACGTTTCGGTTTAGGCGGGCAGATGTTTCTTTTACAATCATCTCAGCCATCTCTGTTGTAAGCATTAGGGCCTCCATTGTTAGAATCCTACAAAAAAACAAAGTTATTAACCTGATATTATAGTTGTTTCGACCATAGATTTCTAATTTTCAGACAAGTATAATATAAAAAACTGAAAACTGAAAGCGTTTTCTCAGGAAGGGGTTCTAATAATGAAAATTGTGATCGCTCCCGATTCCTATAAAGGAAGCTTGACAGCGGTAGAGGCAGCGGAAGCCATAGAAAGGGGAGTGAAGAAAGCCGACTCCACGATCCAGACCATTCTTGTGCCGGCAGCTGACGGGGGTGAAGGAACGATGGATACCTTGGTTACTGCAACGGGTGGAAGGAAAAAATCGGTTCGGGTAACCGGTCCTCTTCACAGTGAGATCAGTGCTGAATACGGCATATTGGGAGATCAAAAGACTTGTGTGATCGAGATGGCATCTGCCTCAGGCCTGTGTCTTGTTTCTCCTGAAGAGCTTAATCCTCTGACAGCGACTACATATGGCACGGGACAATTGATCAAACAGGCGCTCGATGATGGTTTTCGTTCTTTTGTATTGGCGATCGGAGGATCCGCTACGAATGACGGCGGAGCGGGAATGCTGCAAGCCCTAGGTTTAGAGCTGCTGGATGATAGCGGACAACGTGTTCAGTTCGGAGGCGGTGAGCTTCATAACATAAAAGAAATAGACCTGTCCGGGTTCGACCCGAGAGTGAAAGAATGCACCTTTCTGATTGCCTCAGACGTGCAAAATCCGCTGGTCGGCAAGGAAGGTGCATCTGCTGTTTTCGGCCCGCAAAAGGGGGCGACAGAAGAGATGGTGAAACTACTCGATAAAAATATGGTCCACTGGGGAGATATGGTGGAGCAAGCGACAGGAATCAGGCTTCACGATATGCCCGGTGCCGGAGCAGCAGGCGGGATCGGCGGCGCGTTCCAGGCTTTCTTTCCGGCACAGATGAAAAGGGGAGTGGACGTTGTCACAGAGTATGCCGGTTTGCCGCAGGCTCTGGATGGAGCGGACCTCGTCATTACAGGTGAAGGAAGAGTTGATTTTCAGACCGCTTCAGGAAAAACGCCGATGGGTGTGGCACAGCGGGCCAAACAAAGCGGAATTCCAACGATGATTCTTGCCGGTTCTGTCGGAGAAGGGGTTGAAGTTCTCTATCAATACGGAGTGATCAGTATAACAAGTATGATCCAGCAGCCATTAACACTCGAGGAGGCGATGCGGCGTGCGCCTCAATTACTGGAGTATAGTGCAGAACAGCTCGTAAGAACGTTTATACAGTGCAATAAAAAAACGGAAAGCGGGGTTTTACACTATGAAACTTAAACAAACGATTGAAAGAGTGCCAGGCGGATTAATGGTCGTGCCTTTATTGTTCGGTGCGTTGCTTAATACGGTGGATCAGCTTCATCTGTCCCCTGTGATGAAATTTTTAAAATCACTTGGTGTGGCAAAGACGCCCGAAGGCTATTACGAGTTTTTGAGGATTGGGGGATTCTCTCAGGAACTGTTTAAAGACAGTGCCCTTGTCTTGATTGCCCTCTTTCTCTTTTGCGCGGGCAGCCAGATGAATTTGCGTGTAGGAGGCGCCGCCCTAAAAAAAGGTGTGCTGCTCACTACTTCCAAGTATCTGACCGGGCTTGCTGTGGGATTGCTGTTCGGCTGCTTCTTTGATCCAATGGATGGTTTGTTCGGCTTATCGACTCTGGCGATTATCGCGGCGATGACGAATGGAAACGGAGGAATGTATGCCGCGCTCACGGGCCAGTACGGCAACCGTTCTGACGTTGGGGCAGTAGCAGTGCTCTCCTTGAACGACGGACCTTTTTTCACGTTAATGTCATTGGGCCTTTTGGGATCCAGCTTTCCGATCATTGCTTTCATTGCTGTTCTCCTGCCGATCGCGATCGGGATGATTCTCGGAAATTTGGACGAAGATATTCGCGATTTTCTCAAGGCGGGAGAGATTCTGCCTGTTCCGTTCTTTGCCTTCGCACTCGGAGCCGGTATGAACCTGGCGAGTTTCTTTAACCCTTCAGTCGTTACTGCAGGTCTTACAATAGGAATTCTAACGACAGTTCTTACAGGATTCACTGGCATTCTCGTGTTTAAATTATTCAGGGAAAAAAGCTATATCGCACCGGTATCCGAAGCTTCCACAGCCGGGAACGCAGCCGGTACGCCTGCAGCCATAGCTGCTGCGGCGTCCGTTGCCGCAGGGTCGGGAATGATGAGTGCCGCTGAAGCACAGTCCTACCAGGATATTGTGAACATCGCCACCGCACAGATCTCGATTGCCACCCTAACAACGGCTCTATTATGCCCGATCGCAGTCATTTTGGTGGACAAGTATCAAAGAAGAAAAGGAATCAACGGCCGGCTAGAGAAGTTTGAGTTGGAGAGCGGCTCGAGCCAGGAAGAACGTGTTCCTTCAACTACTGTCTGATACAGAACATTCCTATACAAAAGGAGAGAGCGTAAATGGAATCGACCTTGTTATATGGAAAAGAAGGGCTGACGCTTCGTTTGCCTGATTCCGCTTTTATCGTGGAGCCAAACAATTTGCCGGGACTTGAAAATGATGAGCAGGCTTTAATGGAGGCACTGCGGCATCCGATCGGTACACCTCCATTAAAGGAGATGGTAAAAGCATCAGATAAAGTGGCGATTGTCATCAGCGACATTACCAGGCCAACTCCGAATGACAAGCTTGTTCCTTTGCTGATCAGGGAACTGGAGCATGTGCCGCTTGAGAACTTTGTCATTATTAACGGAACAGGAACGCACAGGGACCAGACGAGGGAAGAATTTGTTCAGATGCTTGGAGAATGGGTAGTGGATAATGTCAGAATCATCAACAACCAATGCCATGATAAAGACTCTCTTGTAAATTTGGGGAGAAGCCAGTTCGGTTGTGATGTGTATTTGAACAAAGAATATGCGGAAGCTGATTTCCGCATCGTTACAGGCTTTATTGAGCCACACTTTTTTGCCGGTTTTTCAGGCGGTCCTAAAGGGATCATGCCTGGCATTGCCGGGATCGAGACCATCATGACGTTCCATAATGCAAGGATGATCGGGGACCCGCGTTCCACATGGGGAAACATGGAGGACAATCCTGTTCAGGAGATGACACGGGAAATCAACCGCATGTGCAAACCGCATTTCATGCTGAACGTGACGTTAAACCGGGAGAAGGAAATCACGAATGTGTTCGCCGGTGAGCTGTATGAAGCGCATGACCAGGGGTGTGCGTTTGCAAAAGAGCATGCCATGATCCAATGCGAAGAACGGTTTGATGTCGTCATTACCTCCAATTCCGGCTATCCGCTTGACCAAAATCTGTATCAGGCTGTGAAGGGGATGAGTGCTGCCCATAAGATTGTAAAAGAAGGCGGCACGATCATTATTGCTTCAGAGTGTTCAGACGGATTGCCGGATCATGGAAACTATTCGAAGATCTTTCAGTTTGCCCAAACGCCTCAAGCATTGCTGGATTTGATCAATGATCCGGAGTTTAAGATGTTTGATCAATGGCAGGTGCAAAAACAGGCGGTGACCCAGGTATGGGCTGATGTGTATGTTTATTCAAAACTATCAGATGAACAGGTTAAAGGGGCTATTCTTAAGCCTACCCATGATATCGAAGGGACGCTTGAAGAGCTGAAGCAGAAGTACGGGCAGGATATGACTGTTGCGGTATTGCCGCTCGGTCCGCTTACCATTCCCTATGTAGAAGAACGGAGGGATCCAATTGCTGCAGGCTAAGTATGAGAAACTGCAAGAGATTCTAACCGAGATGAAGACAGTTGTTGTTGCTTTTTCAGGAGGGGTCGACAGTACCTTCCTGCTGAAAGTGGCTCTTGATACACTTGGCACTGAAAACGTGCTTGCGGTGACCGCCGACAGTGAAACCTATCCGCTTGAGGAGCTGGAGGAGGCCAAACGGTTCGCAGCCATTCTCGGTGCCAGGCACCAAATCATTGAAACGTCAGAACTGAGCATTCCAGGCTACTCTGAGAATACCTCCAATCGCTGTTACTTTTGTAAAAAGAGCCTGTTTGAGCATTTGATACCGATCATGCATGAGCATGGCTATGCGAATATAGTGTTCGGTCTTATTGCCGATGATATGGGAGAACACCGGCCGGGCACAAAAGCAGCAAGAGAATATAACGTACGGGGACCGATTCAGGAGGCGGACCTGTATAAGAGCGAAATCCGTGAGCTTTCTCAAGAGATGGGTCTGCCCACCTGGGATAAGCCTTCTTTCGCCTGTCTTTCATCACGGATTGCATATGGCGAAGAGATTACGATGGAAAAACTCCGCAAGATCGACCGTTCAGAGCAGGCTATCCGTGCGCTTGGCATCCGCCAGGTGAGAGTGCGTACTCATGGCGACATGGCACGGATCGAAGTGGAGCCTCATGAGATGCAGCGGCTTCTTCAGCATCATGAGGAGATTACCTCCAAGCTGCAGGAGTTCGGCTATTCCTATGTGACGATGGATCTTACCGGCTATAAGAGCGGAAGCATGAACAAAGTCCTTGCCGAAACAAAAACGACGTGAGGAGAGGCGAATGGGATGAAAAAGTTTGAAGACTTAGGCTTCAGTAAAGTGGATCTGGATCGGGAGACGCGGACAGGCTATCCGGAAGTGATCTATGGAGAAGGAAAAACAGCGGAACAGATCCGTCAGATCATGGAACCGCTCATTGAGACCCATGGCAAGGTAATGGTGACGAGGCTTTCAGAAGAAAAAGCAGAAATCTTGACGGAGGCCTACCCTGATGCGCGTTATCATGCCGTCTCACGTATTTTGCTCTACGGCTCACCGAGGGAAAAATACGGCGGAGATGTGATGGTGCTATGCGCCGGAACATCGGATCTTCCTGTTGCTGAAGAAGCGGCAGTCACGGCGGACTGGATGGGGTGCAAGGTTAACCGCCTGTATGATGTCGGAGTCGCAGGTATCGACCGTCTGCTCGCTTATCGCGAGGAAATTAAAAAGGCCAGTGTGCTTATTGTCGTGGCGGGCATGGAAGGAGCGTTGCCCAGTGTTGTAGGCGGTATGGTCCAGCGGCCTGTTATTGCTGTTCCGACTTCTGTCGGCTATGGCGCTCATCTGCAAGGACTGACACCGCTTCTCGCCATGCTGACTTCCTGCGCTTCAGGGATGAGTGTCGTCAATATCGATAACGGATTCGGGGCTGCTTACCAAGCTGCGCTGATTCTTAAACTTGCTACAGAGGGGGTTCATCATGAAACAGCTCTATCTTGATTGCCAGTATGGCATTTCGGGTGACATGACCTTGTCTGCGCTCATTGACCTGGGGGCAGATCTTGCTTATATTACCGGGCATCTAAAGAGCTTGCCGATCGATCCGTTTTCTATGGCGGTCAATCGGGTCAATAAGAGGGGCATCTCCTCCAACCTGCTGGACCTTCAGTTTGCGGAAGCTGAATTGGCGGCTGTAGGGGCACAAGCTGACACAGACCATCACCATGAACACGATCATGAACATGAAGAAGAGGGCCATTCCCACCAACATGCCCACTCTCATCATGAGCACCACCATTCCCATCATCACGTACATAATCACCATCACCATCATCATGACCATGAACATCGCAAGGCATCCACCATTTTAGAGATGATTGAAACGAGTGATCTGCCTTTACGGGTAAAAGACAGGAGCAGAAGGGTCTTTGAAGTGATCGCCGAGGCAGAAGGAAAGATTCATGGGATGGATCCGAGAGAGGTTCATTTTCATGAAGTCGGTGCGATGGACTCTATTATTGATATTATTGGCGTGTGCCTTGCCCTTGAAAGTCTTGAGATTGATAGAATAACAGCTTCTCCGGTACCAACAGGCCACGGGAAAGTGAAGATGGCTCACGGTCTCTATCCGATTCCAGCTCCTGCCACTGCGGAAATCCTGAGAGGGGTTCCTCTTGAAGATTTCCATGTAAGAGGTGAATTAACGACACCTACTGGGGCTGGCTTTCTAAAGGCATTGGCGGATGATTATGGCTACATGCCAGCGCTTGCGATCGATAGGATCGGCTATGGCGCCGGCCGGAAAGACTTCGAACATCCGAACGTGCTTCGTGCTATTTTATTTGAGTTGTAGTTTGCTTGATTGCGGCTGAGACTACTTTTAACTAAAAGCTCTGTTAGTCAATGTTGTTGTTTTCTAGTGGGGTGTGATTGAACCGCTCTTATCATCGCCGGCTATCACACCCCTTACTAAAAATAGTACATTATCATTAGTTTTCAGAAAAATTAAAAAACGAATTGACATGCTTTGACACCATGTACTATGATATTCACAGAAATGAAAATAAAGAACAGAGTTTTATATTATAAAACAACTAAGACATTGCACCCAGAGAAGAACGTCCAACGCACATTCATTAAGGGAGCAATGTCTTTTCTACGGCCAATAACAAGAACAGAGTTTTATAATGTAAAACAAAATCAGTTTCTCCATCTTTACATACAAAATTTTTTTGGCAAAAATGTTACCGCTTTCAAAACTAAATGAAAAGAAAGGGTGGACTCGATGAAATTGAAAAAAAGTTTAGGGATTTTAATGGGTACGGCTTTATTGTCATCCGTATTATTAACAGGCTGCGGCAGCCAGTCTTCGTCTTCCTCCTCGGGAGAAAAGACAAAGACGATCAAAATAGCCAACTATTTTGCTAAAGACCATCCTCAGAACGTAGCGCTGAGAGAAAAGTTCAAGCCGATGGTAGAAAAGGAATCGGGAGGTACGCTGAAGGTTCAGATCTACGACAACAGCACGCTTGGTGCTGAAAAGGAATTTTATGACGGGGTGCGAAACGGCACGATTGAAATGGGGGTACCCGGTCTGATCATGCAGTCCGACATTGAGAAGATGGCAGTGCCTGAGTGGCCGTTTCTGTTTAAGGATTATGAGCATGTCAAGAAGGTGCTGAACGGGCCAATTGGCAAGGAGCTTACTGAAGACCTGGAAAAGAAGCATGGAGTGAAGCCGCTGGCATGGAGCGCGAATGGATTCAGGATGTTCTCCAGTAACAAAACTCTTCAAAGTATGGATGATCTAAAGGGATTGAGGATGAGAATGCCAAACATCCCTAACTATATCAAGCTTGGGAAGCTGCTGGGAATGAATGTAACACCAATGCCGATTTCTGAAGTGTTTTCTGCTCTCGAACAAAAAGTGGTGGATGGCCAGGATAACCCGGTAGCTACTTTGCGGGCGTCCGGCTGGTATGAGGTTCAGAGTAATGTACTGGAATCCAAGCACATGTTCAGTCCGAATATTTACATCATCAACAGCAAATTTTTCAACGGGCTGTCCAAGAAACAGCAAAAAATCATTGAAAAAGCATCCAAAACCGCTGCTGATTATGAATTTGATCTGATGGAAAAAAGCTATGATGCTGATAAAAAGTTCCTGTCAGGAAAAAAGGTGAAATTTACAACACCTGATGCAGCATTTGAGAAGAAAATGGAAGATTCAGCAAAGCCTATGTACGACGAATTCTACAAGCAGTATGACTGGGCCGAGGATCTCGTTAAAAGGATAAAAGCTGAACAATAATACAGGCGGTAAATCGGGATGAAAGGCGGGAGAAAAAGATGGAGAAGGTCTCAAGGTTCTTGGAAAAACTGCTGAATATTTTTATGGCCGCAGCACTGGGGTTAATGGTCATTCTTGTATTTGGAAACGTGGTTCTGCGCTACCTTTTCAACTCAGGAATTACATGGTCAGAGGAGATGTCGCGTTACTTATTTGTCTGGCTTACATTTCTGGGAGCTATTGGTGCCTTTAAAAGCAAGGAGCACCTTGGGGTGGACATGCTGGTCAGGCGGCTGCCCAGGGGAGCAAAGAAAGCTGTCCTTGTGGTCAGTGATCTGCTTATGCTGTTTGTTCTCTTTCTGGTGATGGAAGGAAGCTGGAAGATGACCGTTATCAATATGGACAGTAAAGCACCTGCTACAGGCCTGCCGCTATCGTTCGTTTATGGAACGGGGATTTTAGTCAGTTTAGCCATGGGGCTAATACTTATCAACAATCTGTATAAAGTTCTATTCAACAAGATAAAAGATGAAGATTTGATCTTAATCAGTGATTCAGAAGAATTGGTAGATTATCAGGAAAGCGATTTAGGAAAGGAGGAAAAACAAGCATGATTGGAGTGTTTATTGGGTCTCTCCTTGGAACGATGGCACTTGGTATGCCTATAGCGTTTGCTCTGCTGTTAAGCGGGGTTGCTCTTATGTTCTTTCTCGGTATCTTCGACAGTCAGATTATTGCGCAAAATTTAATCAACGGAGCAGACAACTTCCCATTAATGGCCATCCCATTTTTTATGCTGGCTGGTGAAGCCATGAATGCCGGCGGGCTGTCGCAACGAATTGTTCAGATGGCCATGTCCATGGTCGGACATATCAGAGGCGGCCTTGGTTATGTAGCCATCATTGCAAGTGTCTTGTTTGCAAGTCTGTCTGGCTCCGCTGTAGCTGATACCGCTGCACTGGGAGCCATCTTGATCCCGATGATGGTGAAGAGCGGCTACGATATTAACCGTTCGAGCGGTCTTATAGCTTCTGGGGGGATCATTGCTCCGATTATCCCGCCGAGTATTGGCTTTATCATATTCGGGGTCACGAGCGGAGTCTCCATCACTAAACTTTTCATGGCTGGGATTGTACCTGGTGTGATGCTGGCAGTAGGGCTTTGTGTCACATGGGGTATTGTTGCCCACAAAGATAAGGTGCAGGTTCAGCCTCGGAATTCCATGAAAGAGATTTTGACTTCTGTCAGAAAAGGATTCTGGGCCCTTTTATTGCCGGTCATTATTATCGGCGGCCTGCGCGGAGGAATCTTCACACCGACTGAAGCGGCGGTAGTTGCGGCAGTTTATGCGCTGTTCGTCGGATTGGTGATCTACCGCGAACTGAAGGTGTCTGAGCTCTTTACCATCTTGGTAAGGGCGGCCAAAATGACGAGTGTTGTCATGTTTCTTGTTGCAGCAGCCCTTGTATCCTCGTGGCTGATTACGGTAGCCAATCTGCCTGCTCAAGTCATTGGACTGCTCGAGCCTCTCATGGGTCATCCGCTGCTCATTCTGCTCATGATTAACCTTTTGGTCATTCTGATCGGAACGGCTATGGATATGACACCAACGATTCTTATCCTTACCCCTGTTTTAATGCCTGTTATTCAGCAAGCGGGAATTGACCCGGTTTATTTCGGAGTCCTGTTTATTATCAATAACGCCATCGGTCTTCTGACTCCTCCGGTGGGTACAGTATTGAACGTAGTATGCGGAATCAGCAAGATCAGTATGGAAGACATCATGAAAGGAATATGGCCGTTTCTCCTAGTGGAAGTGGTCGTGCTGATTCTGCTGATATTCTTCCCGTCCATTGTCATGGTTCCGCTTGGATGGTTTACCTGATAAATAAGGAGTGAAAGAGATGAGCAAGTTTAAAGTTGTGGTAACAGACTGGGAATATGATGATCTGCGGTTTGAAGAAGCCGTTTTTCATCAATATCCCGAAATAGAACTGATTGCGGCTCAGTGCCGTACAGAGGAAGAGGTTATTGAGGCCTGTTGGGATGCGGACGCATTGATTAATCAGTACGCGCCTCTCAGCAAAGCCGTTATTGAGAAGCTCGAAAAATGCAAAGTCATCACCCGTTATGGGGTGGGTGTCAACACGATTGACCTGGAAGCGGCAACAGCTAAGGGAATCTGTGTCGCCAATGTGCCGGATTATTGCATGGATGAAGTGGCTGACCACGCGCTGGCCCTTCTGCTTTCTGCGAAACGTAAAGTCGTGGCCGCCAACCAAAACGTGAAGAAGGGGCTGTGGGATTTTAAAGTCACCCAGCCGATCCACCGGCTGCGCGGGCAGGTGCTCGGACTTGTGGGATTCGGAAAAATCCCCCAAAGCCTCGCGGAAAAGGTCAAGCCTCTAGGGTTTAAGGTGGTGGCTTATGATCCGTATTATCCTGTGGAAGAAGCTGAGAAAAAAGGCGTACAGCTCGCAAGCCTTGAGGAACTATGCCGGATATCAGACGTCATCTCCGTGCATGCTCCATTGACTGAGGGAACAAGAGGAATGATCAATGCCTCACTGTTCTCTGTGATGAAAAGCACCGCCCTTCTGATCAACACTTCAAGGGGCCCGGTTGTGGATGAACAAGACTTAATTGATGCATTGGAATCAGGAAAAATCGGCGGGGCGGCTCTGGACGTGATTGAGGATGAACCGATTTCCGTCAGCCACCCGTTCCTCTCCATGGAGAATGTGATTATTACACCGCATGTCGCCTGGTATTCCGAGGAAGCGGCGAAGGAGATGAGAACAAAAGCTGCGCTCGGAGCAGTGGATGTGCTGATCTGCAAGGAATTTCCGAAATATCTTGTCAATGTTCAAGTCAAAGAGCAATCACAGCTTAAGTCCAGTCAGCCTGAAAACCGTTATGTGATGAGTTAGCCAAATTATTCAAGGGGGAAAGAAAATGAAAAAATGGGTGAAAAAGCTGGCGATAGGGATTGTCATTCCGGGAATGTTGGTTCTAGGGGGCTGCGGTGCTTCCAAATCGGGAGGAACAGCTTCGGGTTCGGGGAAGAGCGGAATTCATCAGCGGACGATTAAAGCAGGAATCGGTTTAAATGAAGATCATCCAGAAGGACAAGGAATGATTAAGTTCAAAGAGCTTGTGGAGAAGAAGAGCGGAGGGAAAATGAAAGTCCAAAACTTCTTCAGTGCCACTCTCGGTGATGATCAGAAGATGACAGAAGCATTGCAGGGCGGGCTTCAGGAGGTTACGGTTCCTTCTACGTCTCCACTTGTAGGAATGATCAAGGAATACGGTATTTTTGATTTTCCTTTCGTATTTAATACCGAGAAAGAGGCTTATGCCGTCCTTGATGGAAAAGTGGGGCAGGAGCTTTTGAAAAAACTGCCTGAACACGGTCTGGTTGGACTCGGATACTGGGAGAATGGCTTCCGTAACCTGACGAACAGTAAACATCCGGTGAAAACCGCGGCAGACTTTAAAGGGCTGAAAATCAGAACGATGCAAAACGAGGTTCACCTGGATGCCTTTAAACAGCTGGGTGCCAATCCTTCACCAATGGCTTTTTCAGAAGTGTTTACGGCCTTGGAAGGTAAAACGGTAGATGGCCAGGAAAACCCGCTCGCAACCATTAAATCAAGCAAATACGATGAAGTTCAGTCTTACTTAAGCATGACAAAGCACGTCTACACACCGTTTGTTTTTCTCGTCAGTAAAAAATTCTGGGACGGGCTGTCTAAAGAAGAACAGAAGATCATGAAGGATTCTGCGGTGGAAGCCGGTAAATATCAGCGCGACTTAAACCGTAAAGAAAATGAAAAAGCGTTGAAAGATCTTGAAAAAGCAGGCATGAAGGTCAATGAAGTATCTGATGCTGAAAAAGAAAAGATGAAAGAAATCATTAAGCCGGTCACCGATAAATACGCCAAGAAGTTTGGAGAAGACCTGGTCAAACAAATGATGGATGAAGTAGACAAAGTAAGAAACCAATAAAGAGAAGCACCAATTGAGGAGGAAGATGGATGGAAATCATATCACAGCTTCTTCATGACATACCCTTGCCAAAGATGATGAAAGTAAAGCAGGTCTTCCATGCCCCTGTGCTGGAAGACACAGCGGAGGAGGTTCGGAAAACCCTTAAGGATACCGGCCTTTTATCGAGAATATCTCCGGGAGACCGGGTAGCCATTGCGGTAGGAAGCCGGGGAGTTGCTGACCTTCCCATCCTTGTCAGGGAGACAGCAGCGGCGGTCGAATCCGTTGGAGGCTCTCCATTCATTGTTCCTGCCATGGGAAGCCATGGCGGAGCGACCGCTGAAGGGCAGCAGGAGGTTCTCGAACAGCTTGGTGTAACGGAAGCGTCAACAGGTGCACCTATTCTGTCGAGCATGGAAGTCGTGCAGACCGGCACTCTGCCAAACGGACTTCCGGTGTATACCGATAAACATGCCTATGAAGCAGATAAGGTCATCGTCATTAACCGGATCAAGCCTCATACTGCGTTTCGCGGTCCTGTTGAAAGCGGACTGATGAAGATGATCACGATCGGCCTTGGAAAGCAAAAAGGAGCAGAAGCCGCCCATGCCTACAGTTTTAAACACATGGCCGAGCATGTTCCAGAGATGGCCAAGATCGTCCTCTCCAAGGTTCCAGTCATTTTTGGGCTTGGAACGATTGAAAATGCCTATGACCGTCCCGCCAAAATCGTGGCGGTTCCAGCCGAAGAACTCGAACAGACTGAGCCCGGACTCTTGCTCGAAGCCAAGCAGCTTATGCCAAAGATCATGTTTGATCCGATCGATGTGCTGATCGTCGACGAGATCGGAAAAGACATTTCGGGTGACGGAATGGATCCAAACATTACAGGAAGATATGCTACCCCGTATGCTTTTGGCGGACCTAAAGTGTCCAGGATCGCCGTACTCGGCCTGACAGAGAAGACGCATGGAAACGCAAACGGAATCGGCATGGCCGATATGACAACAAGGGCTTTGGTTGACAGCATCCATTGGGAAAAAGGGTATGCCAATGCCTTAACGAGTACGGTAATCAACGTCATCAAAGTGCCGATGGTTCTCGAAAGTGAGGAAATGGCGATCAAAGCGGCCATTAAAACCTGCAATGCGTATGATCTTACAAAAGCCAGGGTCGTCCGCATTAAAAATACGCTTGAATTAGAGCATATCTGGATCTCGGAAAGCCTGATGGAGGAAGCGGCGGGACAAAAGGAAATAGAAGTGCTGTCTGAACCGGCGGCAATGAGTATAGCTGGCGAAAAAGGGTGATATTACTCGCTGTTTACAGCATGATGGTTTTTTCCTATACGGTGAATCTGTTTTTGGACAGCGTCATGCTTGATGAAGTGACGGGTATTCTTGCCCTGTTTTCTCTCATTCTTTCCTTTCCCAAGGCGTCAGGCTTATACAAAATCACTGGAACGGTTTTCATGGTGATCGGCTTCTCTCTGTATCTCTATTTGCAGAAGCCGCTCCTTGAGCTTCCGCATTACATGAATTCAACGGTGGTCCTGCTCGTTATCTTTTATGTTCTTCCTTTTATCAACAGTATTATTATCGTCGGGCGGTACGATAAGAGTGTCAATAAACTGCTCAAGCGGCGCGTAGGCCATCTTGGGCAGCTCTATTACAGAAGCTCTCTTGCCAGTTTTCTGCTCGGCTCTTTTTTAAATATAGCGACCATCCCGCTCGTAGAATCGGTGCTGCGGCGCAATCTTCAGAAGGTAGAAGACCATGTCAGAGACCTTTTCATCAGCCGGGCGATGCTCAGGGGATATGCCCTTTGCCTGGCATGGAGCCCTATGGAAATCCTGGTGGCGATCAGTGTGGATATCACACACTCTGACTATGTTCACTTGCTGCCGTGGCTTTTCTTGTTTTCTACGATTCTCTTATTCGTTGACTGGCTGATTGGCTTGCGGTATCGGAAGTTCCGGGTGGAGCAGTCTGCAGCGGCTGAGGACGTGCCGCTGGATGCCAGAACCGCCAAAAAGGTAGCTGTCCTTCTTCTGTATCTGAGCGTATTTATTGCAGCGGTCATTTTGGCCAAGAGATGGCTGGGCGTGAATTTTCTCATGTCTGTCGCTCTCGTGATCCTTCCCTATTCCATCATCTGGGCGCTGCTGATTAAGAGGGCTAAATCGTATGCATCTTATAGTTTAAGAGAATGGCGGCGCAGGGCCGGGTCGCAGCAAAATTACATCGTTCTGTTTTTGGCGGCCGGTTTTTTAATCAGCACCTTGAAAGAAACACCTTTTCTGGACTATCTGCAGCAGCCTTTTGCTTCCGTGCAGCATATGCCCTTTTATATGTTCGTTATGATTCAGATCATTTTTCTGGGGCTCGCCATGATTGGATTCCATCCCCTCGTGACCATCAGCATTCTGGGTGAAGTCATTCAGCCTTTGTTAGGACAGGTTAACCCTTTGAGCTTTGCGATCGTCCTTATTACATCTGGGCTTTCTACCGTTATGGCAGGGCCATATAACATTACCGTTTCCTTAACCGGAAGTTTGTTAAATCAGAATCCCTATCGCATTACATTCTGGAACATTGGCTTTGCCTTTCTATACAGCAGTGTAGGCACAATAATAGCCTTGCTGCTGCTGTGAAAATAGTGCAGTGCCAAAGAAGGAGGTCATATGACAAGGATTACAGGATTTCAGCTGTATAAAGTCGCACCCCGCTGGCTGTTTTTAAAAATTGAAACAGACGAAGGTATTTCGGGCTGGGGAGAACCAATCGTTGAGGGAAAAGCGAATACAGTGGAAGCATGTGTTAATGAACTCAAGTTTTATTTTTTGGGTAAGGATCCTCGCCGTATAGAGGATCATTGGCAGGTCATGTACCGTGGGGGCTTCTACCGGGGCGGACCAGTCTTTATGAGTGCGATCTCTGGGATTGAACAGGCCTTATGGGACATCAAGGGGAAATTATATAACCTTCCTGTTTACGAAATGCTGGGCGGCAAAGCCCGTGAAAAGATTAGAGTGTATTCATGGATCGGCGGAGACAGGCCAAGTGATGTAGCGGCTGAAGCAAAAATAAAATCAGAGCAGGGCTTTACCGCTGTAAAAATGAATGCAACAGAAGAAATGGATTATATTGATTCTTTTTCAAAGGTTGAAGAAGCCATAAACCGGATAGGGGCCGTTCGTGATGCGGTAGGAAAGGATTTTGGCATCGGAATCGATTTTCATGGAAGAGTCCACAAGTCTATGGCTAAGATTCTTGCCAAAGAACTGGAACCCTACCACCCGATGTTTATTGAAGAGCCAGTGCTGCCTGAAAACAATGAAGCGTTAAGAGAAATTGCCAGATATACCACCGTTCCTATCGCAACAGGAGAGAGGCAGTATACAAGATGGGGGTTCAAGCAGCTGCTGACAGACGGGTATGTCGACATTATTCAGCCTGACCTTTCACATGCCGGCGGTATACTGGAATGTAAAAAAATAGCTGCCATGGCTGAAGCTTATGACGTTTCTGTTGCCCCGCATTGTCCGCTTGGACCTATTGCATTGGCTTCTTCATTACAGCTGGATGCCTGTACTCCTAACGCGATCATTCAGGAACAGAGCCTGGGCATTCATTACAACGCGGGCAGTGATTTATTGGATTATCTTGTTGATCCCTCTGTATTTAAGTACGACGATGGCTTTGTCGAGATCCCTGAGGGTCCTGGTCTTGGAATTGAAGTATGTGAGGAGAGTGTGAAAGAGGCTGCTGAACGGGGTCATGAATGGAGAAACCCGGTATGGAGAAATGCAGACGGCAGTGTGGCTGAGTGGTAAAAGAAAAAAGAGGCGGTGAAATAAAATGAAATATCCTTACATTCACAATACATATAACCCTTATCGTGACAATGTTCAGGGAAAGGCCAATGAGCCGATCTGTGTTGCAGGCCTCCTGGACCGGTCAAAGCAGATCATCGGACACTCTTATGAAGGAGAAGCGCCGGACTGGACCCTGGAGGAGATCTACAATCGTCTTCATGAGAATGCGCCGAGGATCGCTATCATTGGAGGTTCTTCAGACCATCCGGCACATATCATGGACTTTCAGACGTCTTCCAGAGCAGCTTTGCGGATATGGCAGAACGGCGGTGTTCCCTTCTATTTCTCAACCCCCGTCATGTGTGATGGAACGGCTCAAAGCAACCAGGGGATGAGCTATTCACTTCAAAGCAGAAATGCGGTGGCGGAAATGGTAGTGAATCAGATTGAGGCACATAGCTATCATGGCGCCTTTGTTATTCAGGGCTGTGATAAACAGCCGCTTGGGGTTGTAAGCGCCCTGGCTCATCTGGACCGCATCCGTAATTACAGGGGAGAGGCTCCTTTTTTTGCGACATTCGCACCGGCTCATGTCTTGCAGGGGGGAACAATTCCTGCAGATTTATTTGAGGAGCTTGAATCAGTGGCAAAAACTGCAGAGGAAATGGGGGCTGAGGATATTGCCTTTGATCTTCGGGATGCCATGGCCTACATCCTTCAATGCTCATCCAACACTGCTTTTCAAGGAGTGCTTCAGCGGGCGAAAGAAAGAGGGTTCATAACCCAGGCGGCCCACGATGATTATGAAAAGCGCCTTGCGGTCAATACGTGTGACGGGCTCGGCGGCGTATGCGCCTTTAATGGAACAGGAAACAGCTCCCGTCATTTAGTAGCCGGGATGGGTCTGGTCCATCCAGAACTGGAGCTTCTGACCGATCCGCCTTCGCAGGAGCAGATTAATACGGCATTGGATGCACTTTCTGCCATGATCAATCAGCCGGCCTTTGGTGTTTCGAATATCTTGGCGGCAAATATCAAAAACGCAGTTCGTATTCACAGTGCTTCAGGAGGATCTACCAACCTGATGATGCATATTGTAGCGGGCATGCTGTATGGCGGTTACACGTTCAGTCTTCATGAACTGGACAGGATCCACCATGAAGTGCCGGTACCCGATTTGTTTGATTACAGCCTTACTCAGGGCAGGGATATTTTTGCCCTGGCGATGCAATGCTGCTCAGGCAACAGCCGGGGCATGGAGTCGCTGTTTTATGAACTGCTCCAGAACGGAGTTCCGATGGATGTGGACGCGCCGACTGTAACCGGAACAAGCTGGCGCGACCGGCTGGAGAAGGAAGGGAAGAGCCCGATCGAAAGGATTGCGCAAAACCCTGTCATCCTTTCTAAGCCGCGCCGCCCATACAGCGGAGTGGATGTACTGACCGGGAATTTTTTCGAAAGTGCCGTCGTGAAAATCAGCGGGATGACCACCCGGCAGCTCGATGAGTTTGATAAAAAGGCAGCTTTTGTTCTTTATTATGAAAATGAAGAGGATGCGAATCAAGGTCTGCTTGATGATGAATTGATTGAAAAGCTCCAAAAGGACCGGCTGTTTTCCCATGAAAACTTGATTGCGGTTCTGAAGCAGAACGCTCCAGAACGTTATTCAGCTTATGCAGACCTTTCCTATGACCCATTGTTTGATGCCCTGGTGGAAGAAAGTATTTTAAAACTCGCCGTTGTCGTATCGGGTCAAGGCCCTGTGGCTTTCGGCATGCCGGAGATGTTTACTCCGATGCAGCATATCAACGCCAGCAGGAAGCTGAAAAAGCTGGCGACGCTCATCAGTGATGGACGCTACTCAGGCGTAACATATGGAGCTGCTGTCGGCCACATGACGCCTGAAGCGAAGGAAGACGGCGGGATTCTTTACCTCCAGACAGGAGATGTTCTGTTCCTCGATTTTCGAGAACGAAACATTCAGTTCATGGAGGAAGCTTCTTTTCAAAAAGGTGAGCTGGTCTTTGAGTTTGATCACATAATGCAGCATCGGAAAGCCCTGGCTGAAAGCAGGATGACAGCAATCCGCAAACGCCAGCGGATGGTTGCGGCGAGCAATCGACTGACTAGCCATACGGATGCAGCGCACGGAGTTGTCCCGCTGCAAGTATTTGAAGAAGCTGACCTTGATTACACCAAAGATGTAGTCTCCCTGAAACTGGCTAAACGTTAAGTCCTTTTACTAAGGCTCTTTTCTAAAAGATTGTTGCTTTGGAAACATTTTTGTAAAGAGCTTCGTTGACAAGTTGATTGGAGTGGAAGGTGCGACACTCCTGCGGGACGAGCGTGACAGGTGAAACTCGCAGGCGCTTGCGCCGAGGGGTTCAGCGCACGCCCCGCGGAAAGGGAGCGGCCTGAAACGGAAATTAACCACTCCCAAAGGCAACAAAGGTTACGAAAACAGCCTTTACTAAAAACGGAAAGGTGGAATGCATGTTGGAACAGACAAGAAACGCGATTGAGAAACTGGGGTTTCCAGGACGAGACTGTCATGAACTGCCGGATTCAACAAAAACTTTCCCTGATGGCGCACAGTATCGGGTGGAGATTCCAAGTGTGGAAGGGCCGGCTTCTTTTGAAGCAGTCGTTGAAGCTTGTGAGCAATATGAGGTAGACATTCACCGTATTTCACAGGGAAGCGGCATCATGCTGCTGACGGATGAAGAACTCGAACAGATGTCAGCCATCGGCAAGCGGGAAAACCTTGAGGTCAGTTTGTTTGTAGGGCCGAGGGGAACGTGGGATGTATCAGCCATGCAATGGGCAAGCGCCGGAAAAATAGCCGGCCTGCGCGTTCAGGGAATGGACCAGCTCGTTTATTCCATTGAGGATATAAAGAGAGCATGCAACGCCGGAATCAGGAGCATCCTGGTGGCGGATGAAGGATTGCTTTGGCTGGTGAACGAGTTTAAGAAAATGGGTGAACTGCCGGGAGACCTTATTGTGAAGGTTTCGGTACAGGTCGCCCAGGCTAACCCCGTTTCCATCCGGCTAATGGAACAGATCGGGGCCGGAACCTACAATGTTCCTACCGATCTCACACTGTCCAGGCTAGCTGCGATCAGGCAGGCTGTTGATCTTCCTATTGATATTTATGTAGAGGTACCGGACGATGTAGGCGGGTTTATCCGGCACTATGAAATACCAGAAATCATCCGTGTAGCAGCTCCCGTTTATATCAAATTCGGCTTGCGGAACGCACCGAACATTTATCCTTCAGGTTCCCACCTTGAAAAGACCTCAATTGCTCTATCAAAAGAGCGAGTAAGAAGAGCCAAGCTCGGACTTGAAATGATTAAGCGGTATGCTCCTCATTTAAAGGTTTCAAAAAGGGGAGCAGAAGGCATTGCCACCCCAGTGCACGGTGAAAAAGTATGGACGTCGTAACGTTTGGCGAAACGATGGTGCTCTTCCATCCATCATCAGCGGTCCCTCTCCGCTTTGCGGGACAATTTGAAAAAACGATCGGAGGAGCAGAATCCAATGTTGCCATCGCTCTCTCGAGGCTGGGACATCAAGCAGGATGGATAAGCAGACTGGGGAATGATGATTTTGGAATATATGTCCGGAATTTTATCAGAGGGGAAGGAGTGGACACCTCCAGAGTAGTGTTTGACCAAGCAAGATCAACAGCCATTTTTTTTAAAGGAAAACGTACAGAACAAGAACCAAAGGTCTACTATTACCGTTCAGGTTCCGCTGCCAGCAGAATGTCTCCGGAAGACTTGGACGAAGACTATCTATCCAAGGCAAAGTATCTGCATGTAACGGGAATTACTCCGGCGTTAAGCGACAGCTGCCGAGATTTGGTTTTCCATGCCATTGCGATGGCAAAACGGCACGGAGTTATGGTTGTTTTTGACCCTAATATCCGGTTGAAGCTTTGGAGTAAGGAACAGGCAAAAGAAACCTTAATGGAAATCGCTTCTCGATGTGATATTGTTCTTCCAGGAATAGAAGAAGGGATTTTAATGACCGGCAAATCTCAGCCTGAAGAAGCTGCCCGGATGCTTTTGAAGAATGGAAGCAAAGCCGTTGTTGTGAAATTAGGAGCTGAAGGAGCCTATTATGATAATGGCAGTGAAAGGGGATATGTAGAAGGTTTCCCTGTTTCACGCATGGTGGATCCCATTGGGGCGGGAGACGGTTTTGCTGCAGGTTTTCTTTCGGGTCTGTTAAGAGGATGGACGTATCAGGAGGCTGTGAGGCTGGGGAATCGTGTAGGTGCCTATGCTGTAACCGTTTCTGGAGATGTGGAAGGCTACCCGTATTTTGAACAAATCATACGGGATAATGAGGAAATCCTTAGATGAGGAAAAAGGAGGCATCGCATGCTGTCAAAAGTGAAATTGCTTCAGGAATTAACGGAAAGCGGCATCATAGCAGTGATACGCCGAATGCCGAGAGGACAAATCATTCCTATCGCTGAAAGTCTAGTAGACGGAGGAGTCAGTGCCATTGAAGTAACGGTCGATTCTCCAGACGCCTTCCTTGTGATAGAGGAGTTGTCTGATCAGCTGAAAGGCCGTGCGATCGTTGGGGCGGGTACGGTGATTGACAGTGAATCTGCGAGACTCGCCATTCAAAGCGGTGCAGAGTTCTTATTTAGTCCATCCTTGCATGAGGAGGTTATCCGAATGGCGCTCCGCTATGGAAAAGTGGTGATGCCGGGAGTTATGACCCCTTCAGAAATGATTCAAGCCATTGAATGGGGAGCTGATATGGTGAAGCTGTTCCCTGCCTCTGTTTTAGGTGCTCAATATGTAAAAGACGTCAAAGCTCCTTTTCCGCACGTACCAGTCGTTCCAACAGGGGGAATCCACCTTGATAATGCAGCCTCCTATATCGAGGCGGGTGCTGTTGCAGTTGGGGTAGGAGGCAGCCTCGTCCATGCTGAAGCTGTTCAAACAAAAGATTATACCCGTATTCAGCGAACCGCTGAGCAATTTGTTTCCATCGTTAATGGTGCACGCCAATCACTCTCCCTCTCTGACAATATGCGTTAATTAGAGTCTTTCCAATATGAGGTATGTTACTATTAGGAAAAAGACAAACCTACTAAACTTTCTTTTAAAGGGTGATTGAAAAATGCCAATTATTCAGTCCGTAGACCGTGCACTTCGAATTCTGGATCTTTTTGATGAATATGAGACCGAATTGAAGATTACGGATATCAGTTCAAGAATGAATCTTCATAAAAGCACCGTCCATTCGCTATTAAAAACATTGCAGCACTATCGATATATTGAACAAAACCTGGAAAACGGAAAATACAAGCTTGGGATGAAGCTGTTCGAACGCGGGAACTTTGTCATTCATAATCTGGACATCCGTTCTGTCGCTAAAAAGCATTTAATGGAACTTTCAATGCAAACGGGGAACACGATCCATCTCGTTATTTTAGACGGAAAAGAAGGCGTTTACATTGATAAGGTAGAAGGTTCTGCGGCTACTATTCTATACTCCAGAATCGGGCGCAGGATTCCTGTTCACTGCAGTGCTGTCGGAAAAGCGCTCGTCGCTTTTAAAGGCCAGGACGAGCTGGCATCTATCCTAAAAGATTATGAGTACATCAGCCAGACTCCCAAAACGATTACGAATGAAAAAGATTTCCTGGAAGAGCTGGTTAAAGTAAAAGAAGAAGGCTATGCCGTCGATAACCAGGAAAATGAACCAGGAGTATCCTGCATTGCCGTACCGGTCAGGGATCACTCGGGGAACGTCATTGCCGCTATCAGCATGTCACAGCCGGTTCACCGGATCAATAAAAAAACGGTAAACGAGGTTGTCAGTATGCTGAAGGATACGGCAGATAAAATCTCACATGAGCTCGGGTTCGGTGTAAAAGCCTCTTCCAGCTGATCCTGTCGGCACTCCGTATTGCAGGAGTGTGCCTAATAACGAGAACAAGGTTTTATAATATAAAACAAAAGGAGAGCGACCAATGCGAATTTTACGTTACGAAAGAGAAAAAGGGACTTACACTCTGGCGGCGCTGGCAAATGATGAAAGAATCTATGATCTCCCTTATCCTGACTTTATGGATATGATCTATGCCTCTGAACAATCAGGGAAAACTCCGCTTCACTATGTTCAAGATCTGATCGCAGGGCAGGAGCCGATCGAAGAAACACTGGAGCAGCTCCAGCTGGCCGTTCCGATTACGGCACCGGAAGTATGGGCATCTGGTGTGACGTATGAGAAGAGCAAGGACGCCAGAAATTATGAAGCCACCGCAGGAAAATTGGATGCAGACACATTTTACGACAAAGTATACGAAGCAGAACGCCCGGAAATCTTCTTTAAGTCAACGGCAGCAAGGACGGTTGGCCCTGGACAGCCCGTCTATTTGCGCAGTGATTCCGACTGGCAGATTCCTGAACCGGAGCTTGGGCTTGTGCTGAGCAAGAGCGGAAAGGTGCTCGGGTATACGGCCGGGAACGATATGAGCTGCCGTGACATTGAGGGTGAAAATCCTCTGTATTTACCCCAGGCCAAGGTTTGGAAGCATTCGTGTGCCATCGGTCCGGTCATCTTACTGGCTGATGCGGTAGACGATCCGTATTCCTTTGATCTCGCGTGCCGGATCTACAGGGCGGAGGAAAAGATAGTGGATGGAACGGCGAATACGAAGCAGCTGAAGAGACGATTTGATGAGCTGGTAGAGTTTCTTGCCCGTGACAACGACTTGTTTGACGGAACGGTTTTACTGACAGGTACATGCATTGTGCCTCCTAACGACTTTACCTTAAAGGACGGCGACCGGATTGAGATTGAGATTTCATCGATCGGTGTACTGAACAACCCTGTGAAAAAGCAGGAAAGCAAGATCCCAACGGCTCGCTAAACCTTAAAAAGACTGAATTTTCAGGGAGGTCCCATTTGGCAATTGGCGTGTATTTCAATGAGAGTGGCGCGTATTTTTCCCAAAAGAGCGCGTAAATACCATGAACCCGCGCGTAAAGAGTTCCAGCGCTTTTTCGGGGCTTGCGTTTTTCTTAAAAGGAGGTATATGGCTATGAACTATAAAACGATCATGATGAAGCCGCTTGATCATGTGGCGATCGCCTTAATGGATCTTCCGCAAGGGTCACTGCTCCATGTCCGATGTGAAGACAAAGAACAAGAGGTGGAACTGAAGCACGACATTCGTTTTGGCCACAAATTCGCGGTAAAGGCCATTGGACAAGGCGAGGAGATCTTGAAATACGGCGAAGTCATCGGCCGGGCGGTTGCTGATATTGGAATAGGAGAGCATGTTCACGTTCATAATCTGGAAGGCATAAGAGGAAGGGGAGATAAAGTTGAATCCGGAGCTTAACACGGACCTGCTTGGATACAGGCGGCCGGACGGGAAAGTAGGCGTGCGCAATCATGTGCTGATCTTGCCTACGATTACGTGCGCCACCCAGGCGGCAAAACAAATTACGGAACTGGTGCAGGGAACAGTGAGCTTTATCCATCAGCACGGCTGTGCGCAGGTGGGGGAGGATTATGATCAGACGTTTCGCACGTATGTCGGGATGGGGCTGAACCCGAACGTTTATGGCGTGGTGGTCCTTGGACTTGGCTGTGAGACCCATCAGGCAAGAAGTGTTGCGGGCGAAATTGCCAAGAGCGGCAAACCGGTGGAGGTTGTTTCCATTCAGGATCATGGCGGAACTTTGATGACGATCGCTGAGGGAGCAAGGGCAGCGGCAAAAATGGTTCAGGACGCCTCCGCACAGCGCAGGGAACCCTTTGATTTCAGTGAATTGATCATCGGCACCGAGTGCGGAGGATCGGACGCCTGCTCCGGCCTTTCAGCAAACCCTGCAGTCGGGGTGGTCAGTGACCTCGTTGTGGATGCCGGCGGAACAGCCATTCTGGCAGAGACGACCGAACTGATCGGGGCAGAACATTTATTGGCGAAAAGAGCCGTAAATGAAAAGGTAGCCAAGCGGGTGTATGAAGTGATTGAAAAGATGGAAAGCAGAGCCATCCTTATGGGAGTTGATATCCGAACCGGTAATCCTAGTCCCGGAAACATTGAAGGCGGCCTCAGTTCACTTGAAGAAAAGTCGCTTGGCGCGTCCAATAAATCCGGCAGCAGGCCACTTCAGGAACTCATTGATTATGCAGAGTACCCGACAAAAAAGGGCCTTGTTTGGATGGATACCCCCGGACATGACATTGAGCAGCTGACAGGAATGGTCGCTGGAGGAGCACAGGTCGTTCTTTTTACGAGCGGACGCGGCACGCCGACAGGATCGCCGATTGCTCCAGTTATTAAGATTTCCACCAATACGGCCATGTTTGAAAAGATGAGGGATAACATGGACTTGAATGCCGGGACGATCATTGATGGAGAAGAAACGATTCAAGCTGCCGGCAGACGGATTTTTGACGAGATCAAAGAGGTATCTTCAGGGAAACTGACAAAGTCGGAAGTGCTGAAACAGCATGACTTTGGTATTTGGAGAATCGGGCCGACGTTTTAATAGGGCTGCTAGTCAATGGTGTTGTTTTTAGGAGGGGGTGATTGAACCTCCTTTTGAAAAGCAGAAGGGTATAAGCAAGCTTTTTCCCATCTGCTTTTCAAGCGATTCATTTGTTTCACCAATCAGCCGGCTCTTATCATCGCCAGCTGTCACCCCCCTTACTAAGAAGAAAAAACTTGAGGGTCTCTTTCAAGCATCAGTATGCGATGTCCAAAATAAAAGAAATTCAGCTACATGTTTTAACCAAGCCTAAATAATAAAAGGGAGAGATGAACAATGACGGTACAAACACAAGTGAAAACCTTTCTGAACTATGTGAACGGTGAATGGGTGGAAGCGTCCACGAATGAAACGATCCCTTGCATCAACCCCGCCAATAAAAATGAAACAGTAGGCCGCGTTCAGCGTTCGGGGAAGGAAGATGTCGATCAAGCCGTAGCTGCTGCTAAACGCGCACAAGCGGCGTGGAAGAAGCTTTCCGGAGCGGCACGCGGAGAATTCCTGTATAAAGCCGCAAGCATCATGGAAAGCCGGGCGGATGAAATCGCAGAGACGATGACGAATGAGATGGGAAAAACTCTAGCTGAGGCAAAAGGGGAAACGTTAAGAGGCGTTGCCATCCTTCGCTATTATGCGGGTGAAGGGATGCGCAAGACCGGTGATGTGATTCCTTCAAGCGACAGTGAGGCACTCATGTTTACGACGAGAGTGCCTCTCGGAGTTGTTGGCGTCATCTCGCCATGGAACTTCCCGGTCGCGATTCCCATCTGGAAAATGGCGCCTGGCCTCATCTACGGAAACGCGATTGTGATTAAACCGGCACAAGAAGCAGCGGTAACCGCCGTTAAGGTCATCGAATGCCTCGCTGAAGCGGGAATTCCTGCCGGAGTTGTAAACATGGTGACAGGCACCGGCTCTGTGGTCGGACAGGCGATCGTGGATCACCCTGATGTGAATGGAATTACTTTTACCGGTTCGAATGCAACAGGAAAAGCAATCGGACAGGCGGCGCTCTCACGCGGAGCCAAATATCAGCTTGAAATGGGCGGAAAGAACCCGGTTATTATTGCAGCTGATGCAGACCTTGATCTTGCCGTAGACGGTACAATCAGCGGCGGACTTCGCTCAACGGGGCAAAAATGCACAGCGACGAGCAGGGTCATCATCCACGAGGATGTCTATGAATCTTTTAAAGAAAAATTGCTGGCTAAAGTTAGAGAGCTCAAGGTGGGTCCTGGACTTGACGGAGAAACATGGATGGGCCCTTGTGCGAGCGAAAAACAGCTTGAAACCGTATTGTCATATATTGAAAAAGGCCAGGCAGAAGGGGCTTCGCTCGTTTATGGCGGACGTCAGCTTACCGAAGCTGATACAAAAGACGGCTTTTATGTGGAACCGGCTATCTTTGAAAATGTAGAGACGGGCATGGCCATCTCTCAGGAAGAAATCTTTGGACCTGTACTTGCATTAATTAAAGTAAGTACGCTGGAAGAAGCCATCGAGCTTGCGAACGATGTGGAATATGGCCTAAGTGCTTCCATCTACACGACCAACATCAGCCACATGCTCTCTTTCATCAATGATATGGATGCGGGGCTTGTACGAATTAACGCAGAAACGGCTGGTGTGGAACTGCAGGCGCCATTCGGAGGCATGAAGCAGTCAAGCTCTCATTCCAGAGAACAAGGACAGGCAGCCATTGAATTCTACACATCGATCAAAACCGTGTTTGTCAAAGGATAATAAAGATGGGGCTGTCCAAGAAGTCTGTAAGCTGTTGATTTCCGTTCCAGGCTGCTCGCTTTCCGCGGGGCGCGCGGTGAGCCTTACCGGCGTGAACGCCTACTTTTTGGTGCAAGCACCGGCGGGAGTCTCACCTGTCACGCTAGTCCCGCAGGACAAGGAAGGCTCCGGCAGCGTTTAATCGCACGAAGAAAATGTGAAGTTCATTTTCGAGGAGTCCCGCATCTTCCACTTCAATTAACTTTTCATTGAAGATTTTTCAAGCCAAAAAGGGGCTGCCTGAAGGTCAATTTTCGACTTTCCGGACAGCCTCCTATTTCATTTAAAAAGGAGCATTGCAAATGAAAACATTAACGTTTAAAAAGGATGGAGAATGGACGCTTGGGGTTAAAACCGAGGGAGGCATATTGGACGTAAAGGAAGCCGTTCGTTTGAGGATGGCGGATACTGAAGGCATTCCAGTTACCGTTGATGAGCTGATTTTACAGGGAGAAAAGGGGAAAGAGGCTCTTCAAAGACTGGCAGATACGGAGCTTGCGTCTCGTGAAGGCGTGTTTTATCCAGAGGATTCCCTTACGCTCGGCCCTTGTGTCGTTTCTCCGCAGAAGATCATTTGTGTCGGACTGAATTATAAAAAGCACGCCGAAGAGTCCAACATGGCATTGCCTGAAACACCTATCCTTTTCAGCAAGTTCAGCAACGCCCTGGCGGGACATCTTCAGGAAGTGAAAATACCAGAGCGCTCTCTTCAGGTAGATTACGAAGTTGAACTGGGCATGGTGATTGGGAAAACAGCCAGTAAGGTGGAAGTGGACGAAGCGAGAAATTATGTTTATGGCTATTGCACGGCCAATGACCTGTCGGCAAGGGATCTTCAGTTTAAAACAGGACAATGGCTGCTCGGTAAAACGTGTGATGGCTTCAGTCCAGCCGGGCCTTATCTTGTGAGCAGTGATGAGATAGAGGATCCTAATCAATTAGGGTTGAAAACGGTCTTAAATGGAACGGTACGCCAAGATTCCAATACGGCTGATATGGTTTTTTCCTGTGAAGAGATCATCAGCTATGTTTCACAGCATATGACCCTCTATCCCGGCGATCTTATTTTAACGGGTACCCCTGAAGGCGTGATTATGGGTGAACCGGAGGGCAAAAGATTCTGGCTCAAGGACGGAGATGAGGTTACCGTGGAGGTAGAAGGGCTTGGTAAATTAACGACAATTATGAGAAAATAAGCAAAAAAAGAGAATAGGAGATTACATATGGAGTTTACAACCATTTTAGTCATGGCGCTGCTGCTCGGATTAAAGCATGCCCTTGATCCGGACCACATTGTGGCGGTGACGACGATCGTCAGTGAAAAGAAGAAAGCCCGGTTTTCCGCACTTGTTGGTGCCTGGTGGGGTGTCGGGCATATGACGACCATCCTTGTGATTGGCAGCGCTATTATTTATTTCAACCTCCTAATCTCTCATTCTGTTGAAAAGCTCCTTGAGGGCATTGTAGGCGTCATGATCATTTACCTCGGAGTAAAGGCGTTCTACTCTTTGAGCTTGGGAAAGACACATGAACATGCTGCATCCCGTGAAAAAAACAGATGGATGCTGAGGCCGCTTATTGTTGGTTTATTGCATGGCCTTGCAGGGAGTACCGGTGTCGCTTATTTATTCCTGAGCACGATTGAGGACAAGTATATGGGCTTTTTGTATCTACTTGTTTTTGGTGTCGGAACACTCTTTAGCATGGTGCTCGCTACACTGCTGATCGGCATGCCTTATTCCTGGGCTTCAGACCATAAGAAGCTTAATCTGTTATTAACGCGAAGCACCGGTATACTGAGCGTCATCTTTGGAATCTATTATCTCTGTGAGATCCTGTTCCTTTCTTAAAAGGGCGGGATTTTTTTATTTGTTTTGGCTGATCGCGATGGATTTCGCCTCGTCATAAATCAGTTGCAGAGGGAGGTTGTGCTTTTCAGCAAGAGCCCTGCACTCCTCAAATTCGGGTGAAAACTTAATACGCTCTCCTTGATAGAATCCGATCTTGACAGAAACCTCTCCCCATTGTGTTTTTGCTTTGCAGAATTCCCTTCCGAGACGGTGGCAGGATACTGGAAAAAATCGAAGGCCAAAGCTGGTCGTTTCTCTAAAAATGATCTTCTCCAGTTTTTGCTGTTTGGTTGGGGAGGTAAGCACAGACAGTTTATACGCCGGGCGGTTTTTTTTCATATAGATGGACGTATAATACACATCATTGGCACCGGCAGCGAGCAGTTGATCCATCGTATAAGCGAGAACTTCACTGCTGCAGTCATCTAGATTCACTTCGATCATGACCATTTCGTGATCGAGCTGTTCATGAGCGTGCTGGGACGAAAAATTATTCATATGGCCTGGCTCCTTTTCTCTATGTACTGTTGTTTTCATTATAGCAATTAAACGACTGTTTAATAAAAGTATGTGGTCATGTTCTGGCAGGATAAGGTATGATGAGAAGGGATAAATGAAAGCGTTAACAGGATAAAGGGGGATTCTGCATGCTGAACAAAAATGATCAGCCAGATGTGAATGCAACAAGCACGGAGACGAACATCCATACGGATTTTAAAAATAATATGACGTACGGCGAATATTTGCAGCTTGATAAAATCTTATCGGCACAGCGCCGGCTGTCCGGCCATCATGACGAGGTGCTGTTCATCGTTATTCACCAGGTGAGCGAGCTGTGGATGAAGCTCATTCTGCACGAAATGCACTCGGCGATTGAATCGATCACGAACGATGACTTGTCCAGTGCGTTCAAAAAGCTGGCGAGAGTATCAAAAACCCAGTCGCAGATTATTCAGGCGTGGGACGTGCTTTCCACAATGACACCTTCAGAGTACATGGAGTTCCGTGATTCGCTTGGCCAGGCGTCCGGCTTCCAGTCGTATCAATATCGGATGATCGAGTTCGCACTCGGTTATAAGACGCCGCATGTGCTGAAGATCTATGAAAAGGATCCTGAGCTGTTAGTTGAGTTGAAGAAGGCTTATGAAGCTCCGGGATTGTATGATGTGGCGATTCGTGCGCTGAATAAAGCGGGATTGGCGATTGATGAGGAAGTGCTGAATCGCGACGTGACGCGCACGTATCAAGAGAATGACTCGGTCCACCAGGCATGGATCACCGTCTACCGTAATCCAAATCAATATTGGGATCTGTACGAGCTCGCTGAGAAACTCGTAGATATTGAAGACTGGCTTCAGCAATGGCGATTCCGCCACATGAAGACGGTTGAGAGAATCATAGGGTTTAAGATGGGCACTGGCGGTTCATCTGGTGTCGGTTATTTGAAGAAGGTGCTCGACCAGCGGTTCTTCCCGGAACTTTGGGATATTCGAACGGAGTTGTAGGAGTTTAGGGAGAATTGAAGGAGAAATGAGGCGCCTCATTGAGGTCGGAATTCAGTGCCGCCAGTAAATATCGCATATGCGCCAGCAATTTTGGAGAACGCGCCAGTAAATATCGCATATACGCCAGTATTTTCCTTGACTGCGCCAGTAAAAAGTCCAAACGCGCCAGTAAGCCTAAAAAATAAATTGGCCACTCTTCACAGAAGAGAGGCCTTCTCTAAAATTATGTAAAAGGATGTGATTGGTTTGATTGTAAAGGAGCTAAAAGTACCGCTGATTATAAGAAAGTTAGAGGCTTTACTTCGAAGATTGCCATCCAATCATCCTCAACGAAGTGAGATTGAACGGCAGCTGGCCAGGAGAAAGGCTGGATACCGAGGAGAGCAGTCTGTAGAATATTCATTAAGTTATCTGCCCCCAAATAAGTATATTATTTTGTTTGATCTTAGACTTTATGACAGCTCTCATTTTTTTCAAATAGACACCCTGCTGATCTCCCCGCATTTCCTTCTTATTTTAGAAGTAAAGAACTTCTCTGGTACTCTCCAGTTTGATCAGGAATTTAAACAGCTTATACGAACCTCAATGGATAAAGAGGAAGCATTTCCTGACCCGATCCTTCAGGTTGCACGTCATAAAACCCAGCTTCAAACATGGCTTTCCTCCATGGGATTTCGCCATCAAATCCCGATTGAAACCATCGTTGTAGTAAGCAGCCCGCATACCCTCATCAGATCTTCCTCAACTGGAGTCTCACGAAAAGTTACTCACCTTTCTAACCTCATTGAACTCATTAAAGATCTTGAAAAACGATACAAAAAGGATGCTGTCACGGAAACAGAAATTCAGTATTTAACAAATCTGCTTATCAAAAATGAATATCCGCATGACGCCGATATCCTTAACCGCTTTCAAATTTCCTATCAGGAGATTCTCAAAGGTATACTATGCCCTGTCTGCTTGAGCTTTTCCATGTCCAGGTCCAGACAAGGATGGAAATGTATGAATTGTGATCATTATGACAAATTAGTGCATTATACCGCGCTTGAAGATTATTTCCTTTTATTAGGATCTGAGATTACGAATAGAAAACTAAAAGAGTTTCTTCAATTATCCTCTACAAGTGCTGCAAAACGGTTACTTTTGTCCCTTAACGTTCCGCATTCAGGAAGCTTTAAAGATAGGAAATATTATTTGTCACTCCCTTTATGAAAGGGCATCCCCTGCTTAAAAACTGCCGGATCCACATTAAAATGCCTGGAAACGACCTTTTGGAAGAACGCGGACTCACGCCTGATGGAGGGAAGGGTGGGGACAGGTTTAGGAACGCCGAAGATGGGTCCGCTGACGTTGATGGTGAAGCGCGCGGAACCGATGAAGCTTCCGGTCACACGGATCTGGTCGGCAATCAGGAGGATGGCGAGGCCGATGTCAATCACATCAATAAGAGTGGTGGCAGCCTGGTTGCCATTAATACCCTCCAGGCGTGTGTCTCCGGTTAATGGCCCCGCTAAAGATGGGCGAAAACCACCTGGTGTCACAAATACCCCGATGATCGTAATTTGTCCAGTCAGCAGCAAGGCCGCTGTTGCCAAATTCAATCCCCGCTGAAGCGCCCCTATAATTTGCAGCTCGTTTTCAATCTGTTCAGCTGTTTTCCCCATGTCGTCACACCTCACCCACTATCCTATTCAAGCAACTAGGCGATGGGAATTCGAGACAACCTGAAGTGAACATTTCTTTGAAAAAGTGTACGGATAACTTGTCTGCGCAATATAGTGGTATAGAATCTCCCAAAAAGGAGTGATAAGGTGGCTCTTTCATTAACGGATATTCCAACAGTTAAACCCTCTGCGACGGGTGTTTTCCTGCTGGCCCTGCCCTTAATTATCTTTATTTTTTTCTTCACACAGCCTAAAGCGAGTGATGAGCTGCAGTAGTCAGGAGAACGGGGGGCAGCGCAGCAATGTGCTGCCCGTAACCGATAGACCAAAAATAAAAAACTTAATGATTCAGCAGCCGTTTATTGTAGTTATGGGCTGCGAAGGCTCCCCAGATCATGCAGATGGGATGGGTGATCAACAAGCCGAATCCCAGTGTGAGGACACCGGCAGCTCCTTCAATAATCAGCATGATAATGGCACCTGTGATTGTAGAATAAAACATGCCGAGAGAGCCGAATAGAAAGGTTAGTACCAAGGACAAGCCGACACTTTTTGTACTGGCAACGACCACGGTATTTTGTTGTATTTTAAACGAGTGTTTAAGGAGTAATCAAGCATTTGTAAAAATATGCTAAACTGACATGGGGATCAGATTAGAAAGGGACGTGTTGTGGTGTACAGGGTAGTGGATTTGGCCTGGCTCGGGTCTGTGTTTTTGCTTTTATTTGTTGTGGTGGACATGTTTCTTCATAAGATGAAGAGGCTGTTGCATCGGATTATTTTTTATTCCTTCCTTTTTTACATCATAAATGTACTTCAGCTGGTTGCTGAAGGCATTGTTGTTCCCCGATCGGACCAGCCTTTTCAGCTTCTTTTGCAGTCTGTGCCTTTTCACTTTTTGTCAGATTGGTACCAGGATTATAAGAATAATGGATTTGACTGGTTCTTTTGGAACTCGGTCAAGCTGTCATTTTTCAATGTGCTGCTGCTGTTTCCGATGGGCATCTACCTGCCTGTATTATTCAAGAAAGGTTCCTGGAAAAGAGTCATCGCCGGAGTATTTTTAACGAGTTTTTTCATCGAGTTGCTTCAGCTGACTTTAGGCTTTTTCAGGCTCCTTGAAATGAGCAGGAGCATTGATGTGGATGACTTAATCTTAAATACGATCGGCGGGTTGCTCGGGTTTGTATGTTACAGGATTGGCAGGATGATGGTCCCGTTGAAGAATAGGAAGGAGAAGCGTCTTAGCAGCTAGCTGCTTTTCCCTTCCTAATATTTAAACAATCGTTTAAAACCTGCGCCCGCCTTTCACTTTGCAGTATGCCCAGCGTTATGCGGTCTTAAAGAACATAAAAATAGTTCCTGAACACTGGAGGTCAAGAGCCTACAGGGGTTGAGGTTTTCTGTTTGGACTACAAGCTGGTAATGTCCTTAATGCTTTCCAGTATATACTTTGGTTTGTAGGGGGAGGTGGCTGCCATCTCTCTGTTGGAAATACCGGTTAAGACGAGGACGCTGTTCATTCCGCTTTCATTGGCCATCTTAATGTCCGTTTCCAGCCGGTCACCAATCATATAACAATTCTCATATTCAAGTAATAGTATCTTTTTCACGGCCACCTCCGCCAGATAGCTGGACGGCTTGCCGACGACCAGATCAATAGGTTTTCCTGTGGCTCCTTCCAATGCGCCGATGATGGCACCGCAGTCAGGCAGCTGCTGGTTATTTTCCATGGGACATGTCCGGTCAGGATTGGTCGCAATCACCTTTGCCTGATGAAGACAGGCCTGAAATGCAAGATTCAATTTTTCATAGTTAAATTCCCGGTCCCAGCCCAGCACTACATAAGCTGCCTCTGCAGGGTTTTCGGTCAAAGGGATGACGAACTCCTGAAGTTCTGATAGGAGGGGAGCTTCCCCGAGAGCAAGGACCTTCTCTCCGGGAACAAGTACTTCATTTAAATACATAGCGGCAATGTAATTGGAATTGATGACTTCCTGCAACGAAACCTCAATGCCGAGTTTCCTAAGCTTCCTCACATAATCCTGACGTGTCGCGATCGATTTATTGGTTACGAACAAAACTTTGTCGCCCCGTGTTTTCAGGTGATGAATGGCTTCTGCCGCACCGGGAATGAGGCGGTCACCGAGATACACCGTTCCATCCAAGTCGAAAATATAACCTCTCACCATGGCTATCACCTTCCTGCCGCAAATTTTCCTCATCCGACTTGGAATAGTATATGCAAAGGATGTTAGTAAGACTGGAAAAAAGAATTTCTGGCATCGGAGAATTTCATTTACCGTAAAAAGGATAAAACCCTAACCATATCGAAGAAATATGTAAAATATTTGTAGTGTGGTGATTGAATGAGCATCTTGGGATACAAAGGATTAACCATCGGCCTTATGTTTACTCACTATCTATTTGAGGGTGTTAAGAATTTTAAGGAACGGCCATTCTATGTTCACATCGTAGAATTTGTTTTTCTACTGGGGTTGTGTAAGTGACAAATTAATAGCTTTGTTTTAAATTTCACCTCACTATCCTAAGAAGTTTTTAAGATAGTGAGGTTTTATTATACTTAAATGTTTTATGTCGAATTTTGAAGATTAAATAAAAGGGGATGGGAAATAGAAAAAAGGATGTCCCATTTACTTAGGGGACACCCTCTGTTTTATGAGTGAAAAGATGATGTTTGATCGTGGATAGAAGGCTCGAAATGGATGCCGCCAGATTATTCGGCCCAGCCGCCACATTATTCCTTCCAGCCGCCCGATTGCATCATTAACTCTTCGATTTGCTTAAGCGGCCTTCAGCTTCTCTGCCTGTTTTGATTTGATTTTAACAAACAGCATAACGATGGCGCCCATTAACGGACCGGCGGCAAGTGTCAGGAATCCGTAAAAGTAGCTTGATGTAGCATCTACAATCATGCCGACGACAAGCGGTGAGATGAGCGAGCCGAGCTGCCAGATGGCATTGACGAGACCCATCGCCGTTCCAACGAGTCTTTCCTCCACCAGTTCACCGATAATGGCAGTCATCACCGGACTGTAGATAAACGCAGTAACGCCAAGTACAGCAGTCAGCGTAAAGAGAATTCCTGTGTGTGTATTCACGCCGAACCAGACCAAAACCGGCGCGAACAAGAATAAAGCCCAAAACGCGATCGTCTTTTTGTTCACGTAGTCCGACACGAATCCGATCAGCGGTTTGCACAAAAGACCTGCCATGCCATAAACCGCCATCATCCGGCCTGCTGAAACGAGCGAAAGGTGAAGCGAATGGTTCAAGTATGCATTCGCCCAGGTAGCGGTTCCCCATGTGGCCCAAAGACCTCCAAACCCCGCTATTCCTGCGAGAATGAGGTTTTTATTTTTCAGTACAGTGAGGATCTCACTCATGGAGGATACGGATTTCTTTGTTCCATGATCCCTCTTGCTCTCTTTTAGGAAAAAGAAGCTGAGCACGATGCCGGCAATCGGCAGGAGACCCGCAACAATAAAGGCAGAACGCCAGCCATGAGCGGCAGCGACTGTCGGAACAAACAAGTTAACGACCGTGACGCCAAGAGACGTTGCCGTCATAAAAAAGCCGATCGCCACACCTCTTCTTTTAGGTGAGATGTGATCGAAAATAGCAGCCAGTGATGCAGAAAAGATGGCGCCTGATCCAAGTCCGGCCAGCAGGCGGAAGACAAATCCCTGTTCAAAGGAATGCACCGTCGACATGGTGAACGTAAAGATTCCCATCATAAAATAGGAACTAAGCAGAACTTTTCGATAGCCGAACCGGTCGGTCAGCACGCCGCCCGGAAACTGGGTAATGACATATCCTATGTAAAAAGCGGTCATGTAACTGCCGGCATGCGCGGCCGTCAGTCCCATCTCTTTTGAAGCGAGCGGAATGACGGGCGGCCACGACAGCCTGTCCACAAACGAAAACATATACGTCATCCAGACAAGCACAACGACGGTAACTTGCCGGATCCAGGGTTTTTTCATAGATGATAACTCCTTGTATGGTTTGGATCAACGGGATCTTCTTCGAAAGTACACTCCTCCTCTTCCTCATGTACGTCTAGGTACACTCCGATGAGTCGTCGTTTGTTTCCTTGAATATCTTGTCGCTGACAAACCTTATCAGATTGAATTATTACACATTATTAAATATAACAGACAAGATCTTTTCAAGCATAAAAAAACCTTCTGGAAATGGAGATTTCAAGAAGGTTTATAAAGTGAAAAAAGTAAGCACTGACAAAAAGATCGAGGTCAATGTCATCGCGATCAGCGGACGCAGCGCGCGGCTTTTAAGTGCGCTAAAGCTGACGTTCAAACCAAGACCGACCATCGCCATCGTGAGGATAAACGTGCTGAGGTTTGAGATGTCATCCTGCACTTGTGAAGAGGCGGGGATGATGTCTCCCACTATATAGCTGCCAATCAGACTCGTGATGATGAATCCGATGAGAAACCACGGAAACTCTACTTTTGCGGAGTTTTTCTGGTTTTCCGGTGAGCGCTTTTTCATCCAATACATAAAGATGAAGCAGAGCGGGACAAGCAGGAAAACGCGTCCCAGTTTGGCAAGCAAAGCTACCGCGAGAGCATCCTGTCCGGCTGGTGCTCCCGCCAATGCCACATGGGCAATCTCATGCAGAGAGAGGCCTGCCCACGTCCCATAATCGCTGTCCGACAAGGGAAGCAAGGGCCAGAGTACGGTATAAAGGATGGAGAAAAGCGTCCCCATCAAGGCGATGATCCCGACGCTGATCGCCGTGTCTTCTTCCTTTGATTTTACGATTGGGGAAATGGCTGCGATAGCCGCTGCTCCGCATACTCCTGTACCGATGCCGAGCAGCAGGGAAATGGAAGCGTCCGCTTTCAGCCATTTGGACAATGCATACATCACAAGGATGGAGAAAGCAACTGTTCCGATACCCCGGACTAACAGAGGCAGTCCTTGATGAAAAATAACGTCGATGTTCAGTTTTAATCCATATAAAATAATCGCAAAACGCAGCAGCTTTTTCGCTGAAAACTCAATGCCTGATCGGAGTTTTTCAGGATAGCCGGAAACTTGCCGGTAAACAACGGCAATCAGGATGGCACTGGCAAGCGGTCCGATGTGATCGAATCCGGGCAGTTTGGATAAGCCTAATCCCAGCAATGCGATAAAAAAGGTAAAAGCGATGCCGGCAAGCCATTGAAGGCGCTGGCTTTTTACGATGTGAGTTGAAGTTTCAGTGTATTCCATAAGTCTTTCCTCCTGTGTACTTCCATGTTACTCTTGGTGGTAGTATAAGTAAAATCACTCTTTTGGATAGTGATGATAACTAATTTGTTATAAATGTACCAAACTAGGATTTAAACAGATGTTTAAAAACCGGAGGGAAAGACAGTGGATCAGGAACTGCATGTATTTGTGACGGTCGTGGAAAAAGCCAACTTTTCGCATGCGGCGGAAGTTTTGCATATCACCCAGCCGGCGGTGAGCCGTTATATCAAAAACTTAGAGAGTAAAATGAATGCGAAACTGCTTGAACGGAATAACAAGATGGTGCAGATGACGAAGGCTGGAGAAATTGTCTACCATCATGCCAAGGAAATCCTGTCGCTCTATGAAAAGATGAATGTGCTTGTCGCTGACTTGATGAGCGAGCCGAGCGGGAAGCTGAGCATCGGGGCGAGTTACACGTTTGGTGAGTATATTCTGCCTCACATCATTGCTACGATCCGTGCGGAGTTCCCGCAGATCAACCCGTCCATCATGATCGGCAACACCCGCGAAATTGTTCACCAAGTGGCATCCCGGCATATCGATGTGGGAATCATTGAAGGAAAGATGACAGATGAGCACGTGGCGATGGAGCGTTTTTCTGTGGATAGTCTCGTGGTCGTTGTTTCAGCTGGACATCCGCTGGCTCAGAAGGAAGTGGTTTCGTTTTCTGGTCTTGAGGATGAAACGTGGATCGTACGGGAGCAGGGATCCGGAACGCGTGAAGCAACAGAGCAGATGTTTGCTGACCATCGATTTACTCCAGGTTCAGTGATGGAGTTCGGGAGCACGCAGATCATTAAAGAGTCGGTCGAGGCGGGTCTCGGTGTTTCGTTTCTTTCCACATGGACGATACGGAAGGAGCTTGCTTTAGGAACGCTTAAGGTCCTTGATCTGCCGGGCTTTCCGGTCCAGCGGCAGTTCACTCTCGTGACACAGGATACGGAATTTCAGACGAAGGCAATGGAAGTGTTTTTGAGGGTTTTGAAGCAGGGGTGAGATTAATTTTTTGTGCGTTTCCCGAAAAAGTGTAGTACTATTCTACAAAAGAGCGATAGACCAAAGGAGGATGCTGTTTTGCAGAAAAAATATGTGATCGGAATTGATTATGGAACGGAATCCGGGCGGGTTTTGCTTGTGGATGCTGCTTCCGGAGAAGAAATTGCCACAAGTGTTACCGCTTACAGACATGGTGTGATGGATGAGAAACTTCCTGGAGGTACAGCCCTTGAAGCGGACTGGGCCTTGCAGCATCCCGGGGATTATTTTGATGTTCTGCGTGAATCGGTGCCTGCTGTCCTTCAACAGGCTAAGGTAAGCGCAGAAGATGTTATCGGCCTCGGGATCGATTTTACTGCGTCTACGATTATGCCGCTAACTGCAGAGGGTGAACCGCTCTGCCTGCAGCCAGACTGGGAAGATAATCCGCACAGCTGGGTCAAGCTATGGAAGCATCATGCCGCACAGCCAGAAGCGGACGAACTCACGAAACTTGCAGAAGAGAGGAACGAGGGTTTTCTGAAACGATATGGAGGAAAGGCTTCGTCAGAATGGATGTTTCCAAAAATATTGCAGATCTTGAGGGAGGCGCCTGACGTTTTTGAAGAAACGGATCTGTTTATGGAAGCGGGTGACTGGGTTACCTCACGGCTTGCCGGAAACATGGTCCGCAGCAGCAACACATGCGGCTATAAAGCCTTTTGGAATAAAGAAGAGGGTTATCCTTCCGCTGAATTTTTCAGCACGCTCGACACACGCCTTGAAAACATTTTAGATACGAAAATGCGAGGGCCAGTTTTATCCATTGGAGAAAAAGCGGGAGAACTTACAGAAGAAATGGCAAGGCTTATAGGATTAGAACCCGGGATTGCTGTAGCGGTAGGGATTATTGACGCTCATGCAGGGGTTCCGGCAGTTGGCGCTGTAAACCCTGGCCAGCTTGTAATGGCGATGGGGACCTCAACTTGCCATATGCTGATTTCTGATGTGGAAGAACCGATTAAAGGTGTGTGCGGGATTGTAGAAGACGGCATTATTCCAGGCTGCATCAGTTACGAAACCGGGCAGGTTGCTGTTGGTGATTCCTTTGCCTGGTATGTTGACCAGGCTGTTCCCGATTATGTGAAAAAAGAAGCGGCCGATGCCGGAATGAACGTCCATCAATTACTGGAGAAGAAGGCAGCAGCCTGCAGGCCGGGTCAGTCTGGGCTTGTTGCACTGGACTGGTGGAATGGCAATCGCTCTGTTCTCGTTGATGCTCATTTGTCCGGGGCGATTGTTGGTCTCACACTGGCAACAAAACCGGAAGAAATCTACCGGGCTTTGTTGGAATCAACGGCTTTTGGCACAAAAAAGATCATTGAAAGTTTCGTTGATGCCGGCGTGGCTGTTGATGAAATCTTTGCCGTGGGCGGACTGCCTGAACGGAATCACCTGTTGATGCAGATCTATGCGGATGTAACGAACCGCGAGATTAAAATCGCCGACTCACGCCAGACGACCGCACTTGGCGCTGCGATGTATGCGGCAGTAGCGGCAGGGCGTGAGGCAGGAGGCTATGATTCTATTTTTGAAGCAGCTGAGAAGATGGCACGAGTGAAGGAAGAAACATTCAAGCCAATTCCTGAAAACGTGAGGAAGTATGAAGAGCTGTACCGCTATTATTTGGAGCTGCATGATTTTTTCGGACAGGAGAAGCGTTCGTTGATGCATGGACTGAAGCGGCTGAAGAGTGGAGAGGCAGAAGAAGTGCTGCAAAATGGTGTCCCGCTTTGATGAGCGGGACACCATTTTGCGGGCGGGTGGATGTGGATGCGTTGTTTGGCATGTAAAGTGCTGTGTTTGGCATGTAAGCTACGAAAAGTCGCACGTAAACAAGAAAAAGTGGACAGTAAGTTCCCTTAAGTGGACAGTAAACCAACAAAACCCGCACGTAACCAAAATAACGCACCCCAATTATTTCACTCACCGTAGCAGGAATCGCTCTCAATCAACGGGAATAACTACCAAAAAGAAAGGAGAGTAATAATTTGATCATAAAAGAACGGGCGTACCCGCAATATATAACCGCTTTGGAGGCATTATTGCGGCGAATTCCCCAAAATCATCCTAAACGGCGGGAAATTGAGCTGGATTATGCCAAAAGGCTGGCCGGTTATCGGGGCGAACAGGCGTTGGACTATCCGCTGGGCTTTTTGCAGGAAAAGGAGTTCAGCATTTTCCATGATCTTAGGCTTCCTGACCGAAAACGGCACTTTCAACTCGATACTCTCATACTTTCTCAAAGTTTTGCTCTAATTTTGGAGGTGAAGAACATTGCAGGTACCCTCATTTTTGATGAAGACTTCAGACAATTGATCAGAATTTCCAATGAAAAAGAGGAGGCGTTCGCGGATCCAATCCTTCAAGCTGAACTGCAAAAAGTACAGCTGCTCTCTTGGTTCTCACAACAAAAGCTGACTGCATTCCCAGTTGAAACCCTGGTTGTCATCAGCCATCCCAAAACAGTAATTAAAAACTCTCTTATGAAGCTATCCCCAGAATCCTCAAAAAAAGTAACCCAGAACAAAGACATTCCCTTCAGAATTGCAGCCTTCCAACGCCAATATACAAAAGAAATTCCCCAAAAAGAGATGAATAGAATTTCCCGTCAGCTACTCAAAGCCCACAGCCCTTTTACCCCCGACATTCTCTCGCTCTATGAAATTTCGCCCAATGAAATTCTAAACGGTGTGCACTGTCCAAACTGCAATCACTTACCGATGACAAGGTTTTACGGAAAGTGGTTTTGCACAAGCTGCTCCCATTCTTCTAAAACGGCTTACCTTCCAGCGCTCAATGATTATGTAGCGCTGTTCGGAAGTACTATAACAAACCGCGAGTTGCGCAACTTTCTTAACATAGCCTCGCCTTCTATTGCAGCGAAAATCCTCCATTCTATGAATCTCCCATCTTCAGGAGGTTATCGAAACCATTCCTACCATCTAACTTCAGAAAACGAAATAAAACAAAAATAAAATTGACAAAACGAAAGTAAATGATAGAATTCTACATAACTTTTAGTTTAGGGAGGATATGTATGGACTATCAGCAGCTTTTTAGTTTAAAAGGGAAGACAGCTCTTGTTACAGGCGGAGGAAGAGGATTGGGGAAAGCGATGGCTGAAGCGCTCGCGCAGGCAGGCGCGAACGTAGTGATCGCCGATATGGACGAGGGCACGGCAAAGCAGAGTGCTGAAGAACTCAAAGCTCATCAGGTAAAAACGCTAGGTCTTAAACTGGATGTGACCCTAGAGGATGAAGTGAAAAGCTGTATCAACGAAATTGTAAGCGATTTCGGTGCCATCGATATTCTTGTTAACAACGCGGGAATCTGCCAGAAGATCACGGTGGAAGAACAGAGTTTAGAAGATTGGAAGAAAACAATGGACGTGAACGTGAATGGTGTCTTTCTGCTTTCCAAATATGCGGGAAAGGTTATGAAAGAAAATGGAGGAGGCTCGGTTATTAATGTTGCTTCCATGTCGAGTTTTATCGCCAACACAGAAGCGCAGTGCGCGTACAATGCTTCAAAAGCGGCAGTAGCCATGATGACAAAGTGTCTTGCCTCTGAGTGGGCACCTTATAACATCCGGGTGAACGCCATCGCGCCAGGCTATATGAAAACGGAGATGACAAAGCCAATCTTTGCGCCGGGAGGGGAACTCGCGCATGTGCTTGATCTTGTACCGATGAAGAGGCTGGGAGAACCGCATGAACTTGGCGGGTTAGCGATCTATTTGGCATCGGACGCTTCCACCTTTGCAACAGGATCGACCTTTATTGTCGATGGAGGTTATACCATTTGGTAATAAAATAAGCAGCCGACATAATTGTGTCAGGCTGCTTTTCTTTATTCCGTTTCCACCGTTATCAATTCAACACCATGCTGCTCGAGAGCGGATTTATCGCTTTCTGCTTCACTGCTGTCCGTAATGATGATGTCAAGGTCATCGAGAGCGGCGAAGGATGCGATGGAGTTTTTGTGAAATTTGGAGTGATCGAGCAAGGCTACTACTTTCTTGCTTGCCTTTACCATCGCTTTTTTCAGCTCGACTTCATAGACGCTGAAATCGGTAAGTCCGGATTTAATGGAGAACCCGTTGGAAGAGGTAAACAGCAGATCAATATTAATCTGGCTTAGAATGTTGACCCCGAGTGTACCTTCTAGGGAGTGTGATCCCCGTTTTACGATGCCGCCCAATAAAATGACGGTAATGTCCGGATGTTCATTCAGCTCGAGAGCGGTGTTGATTCCGCTGGTAACAACAGTGAGCCTGATTTGCTTTTCCTTCAAGACACGGGCAAGTTCGAGGGCGGTGGAGCTGGCATCGAGCATGATGCACTGTCCGTTCTCGATCAATGCGGCGGCCTCTTTGGCAATCACTGACTTTTCGGTTTTGTTTTTCTTTTCACGAATGGAAAAGCTCGTTTCATTGTCATTTGACTCTGCCAAGACAGCTCCGCCATGGGTTCGTTTCAGCAGTCCCTCTTCTTCCATGCGTGTTAGATCTGTCCGGAGGGTGGCTTCAGATACTTGAATCTCTTGAGCAAGTTCTTTGATGGAGACTCTCTGGCTTTCATTCAATCTATCAAGTATGGCTTTGCGTCGTTCTGGCACAAACATTTTTCCCAATAAAATCACCTACAAATCGATTAGTTATGTTTATCGTTTTGGCTGTTTTACTTTTATTATTCTATTACACCATCTTTCATAAACATTGTAAATCAATAATAAAACAAAATAAAACGAAAATAAAATATAAAAAAACCAAAAATTAATTGACTATTCAAACATAAAGGTACTATAATGAACCCAATACCTCGCAATTACGAAAATAAACGATAAAAAAAGAAAGAATATAAAAACAAAAAGGAGGAAAGTCAGTTATTTTTTGAGAAAATGAAAGCGTTCTCTATAACTATCATACAAAGGGAGAGATATTGATGAGCATGAAGACGGTTGCTGAACAAGAGACGAAGAATGTGAGTATTCCGAAGACCATGAAGGCGGTTGTAGCATATGCGCCAGGAGATTACCGGTTTGAAACGGTTCCTGTTCCTGAGATCGGAGAAGGTGAGATTCTTGTAAAAGTGGAAGCGTGCGGAATTTGTGCCGGAGATTTAAAAGCGTTTGACGGTGCACCAAGCTTCTGGGGAGATGAAAAGCAGCCTGCTTATATTAAAGCTCCAATGATTCCTGGCCATGAATTTATCGGTCATGTAGTAGGTCTTGGTGAAGGGGTAACCGGGTTTGAGCTGGGCGAACGTGTGATTTCGGAACAGATCGTTCCTTGCTGGGATTGCCGATTTTGTAATCGCGGACAATACTGGATGTGTGAAAAGCATGATCTCTACGGATTTCAGAATAATGTAAACGGTGCCATGGCAGAATACATGAAGTTTACGAAGGAAGCCATCAATTATAAAGTGCCTGAGAACCTTCCGATTGAAAAAGCTATCTTGATCGAGCCATATGCATGTTCTTTCCATGCTGTACAGCGTGCGCAGATTCAGCTTGGAGATGTGGTTGTTCTTGCAGGTGCGGGAACACTCGGTCTTGGGATGATTGGTGCCATCAAGAAATCAGGCCCTGGGAAACTAATCGTGCTTGACCTTTTCGAAGAGCGTTTAGAGCTTGCCAAAAAATTCGGAGCTGACATGGTGCTCAACCCGGCAAAGGATGACGTGAATGCCATTGTCAAAGAATTAACGGACGGTTATGGCTGTGACATTTATATTGAAGCAACAGGCGCACAGAAGTCGGTGGAGCAAGGACTGACCATGATCCGCAAGCTTGGACGTTTCGTGGAATTCAGCGTATTTAAGGAGCCGGTAACGGTAGACTGGAGCATCATCAGCGATCGCAAAGAACTGGATGTGCTTGGTTCCCACCTCGGCCCATACTGCTACGAGCATGTGATTAAAGGAATCTCCAACGGCGACCTTCCGACAGACGGTGTCGTGACGCATACACTGCCGCTGGAAGAATTCGAAAAGGGCTTCCAGCTTGTGAAAAACGGGGCAGAGTCCTTGAAAGTTGTGCTTGATCCGAATCTATAAAAACAATGGCTGCTGGTTGGAAGCTGGCAGCCTTCTTATTAAAAACCATCAGGCAAAGGAGGAATACAAGTGGATCGTCTTTTGGACAGAATCGGAATGGATCGGAAAATGGCTCTCGGTTATTTCGGGGTTTTGATTTTTATGATGGGTGATGGCCTTGAGTTAGGCTGGCTTTCTTCTTATTTAACAGACCATGGCCTAACGATGCAGGAATCCGCTCTTATTTTTAGTGTTTATGGCTTTGCTGTTGCGATAGCAGCGTGGCTGTCAGGTGTCCTGGCCGAAGTGCTCGGACCGAGGAAAGCGATGATGCTGGGGCTGACGCTGTTTATAGCTGGTTCGGTAGTTTTCCTGACGTTCGGAATTACGAGCATGAATCTTGCTATTATGCTCCCAACCTATGCTTTACGGGGACTGGGATATCCGCTTTTCGCCTATTCTTTCCTCGTATGGGTGACTTATTATGCCCCGGCTGACAAGCTTGGAACAGCAGTAGGCTGGTTCTGGTTTGCTTTCAGCGGCGGATTAAACGTACTTGGCGCGTACTATTCAAGCTTTGCACTGCCGGTGCTGGGTGAAATGAAAACGTTATGGAGCGCACTTGTTTTCGTACTATTGGGAGCGACTGTTGCAATTTTTCTGAACAAAGACAAAGAACACAAAAAGAAATTTGAAAATAAAGGCGACGCTTTGAGATATCTATTAAAAGGCGTGACCATCGCATTTGAAAATCCGAAAATCGGCATGGGTGGAATCGTACGGACGATTAACACATCCGCTGCCTACGGTTTTGTAGTCTTCATGCCGGCGTTCATGATGGATCTTGGGTTTACTCGATCGGAGTGGCTGCAAATCTACGGCTCTCTCTGGACGAGCAACATCATCTTTAACCTTATTTTCGGCATTGTTGGTGACAAGCTGGGGTGGCGGAACACGGTCATGTGGTTCGGCGGCGTCGGCTGCGCTATTTTTACAGCAGCCTTCTATTATGTACCGCTCGCGGCCGGTCCTAATTACTTTGTGGCAACAGCAGTAGCTGCCTGCTATGGCGCATGTCTTGCAGGATTCGTACCCTTATCAGCACTAATTCCTTCGCTAGCCCCAGAAAACAGGGGTGCAGCGATGTCTATTCTTAACCTTGGAGCAGGACTGAGTACATTCGTCGGTCCGGCAATCGTAGGGGCTTTCATTGGAATGGTAGATACGGTAGGCATTATTTGGATCTACACAGGCTTGTATCTTGTGAGTGCTGTTCTAATGAAATTTGTAACTCTTTCCAAAGAGGAAGCGGAAGAAGCAGAACGGATCTCAATAGAGGAATTTAAAACAGCACAAAAGGCATAAGAGAGTTTGGAATTTTAAAAAGATGAAAAGAACGTCTTTTGCGAGGCGTTCTTCTTTTTACCCCAAAACACAAAACGAAAATAAATGAAAATAAATAACAATAAACAATTGACATAAAACGAAATAAATGAAAAAATAAATGAAAGAAAACAATAATTAGAAAATTTCGTTATAAGACTAAAATAGAGAGAAAGGGAGTTGTATAATGAGGATAGGATTGGGTTCTGACCATAATGCCTTTGATATGAAAGAAAGTCTTAAAAGCTATATACAAGAGCTGGGCCACGAGGTAGTAGATTACGGCTGCCATTCGTGTTCTGAGGTCGATTATCCGGAAGTGGCGTTTGAGGTAGGAGAAGGAATCATTCAAAACAAACTGGACAGAGGAATCCTGTGCTGCGGAACAGGAATCGGAGTGGCGATCGCAGCAGGAAAAGTGCCAGGCATCCGCGCAGCCCTCTGCCATGATACGTATTCTGCAGAACGTGCCCAGAAAAGCAACAATGCTCAGGTGCTGACGATGGGATCGAAGGTTATCGGGATTGAGCTCGCCAAACAGGTGGTTAAAACCTATCTCGAATCTCATTTCTCAGGAGGAAATTCCGGAAGAAAAGTACAGCAGATCACAGATAAAGAACAAGAATTTCTGAAAGGGGATGCCGTTCATCATGAAAAAACTTATAAATAATCCGAATCGTGTTGTAGAAGAAATGATCGATGGTTACGCAAAAGCCCACCCGCAGCATGTCAGAGTGCTGTCAGAAAACAGCCGCTCGATCGTAACGGCCCGGGAAACAGCAGAAGGCAAAGTCGGCGTATTAATCGGCGGAGGATCTGGGCATGAACCTGCTTTTATGGGTTATGTCGGACCAGGAATGGCAGACGGGGTAGCGGTAGGAAACATTTTTGCTTCACCACCACCGGATCCGATTCTGGAAGCGACGAAGGCTATTGATAAAGGGGCAGGAGTCATTTATGTATACGGCAACTATGCCGGAGATCTGATGAATTTTGGGATGGCGGCTGAACTGGCAGAATTGGAGGCTGACATTCAGGTCGGCAAAGTTATCGTCACCGATGACGTCGCATCCGCTCCGAAAGAGGAAAAGGAAAAACGAAGAGGGATTGCTGGAGAATTTTTCGTAACAAAGGTGGCCGGTGCGGCTTCTGAAAAAGGCTACAGCTTAGAGGATGTCGTCAGAGTCGCCAATAAAGCAAACGATCAAACCCGTACGATGGGTGTCGGACTTTCTCCTTGTTCTCTTCCTCAGACTGGAAAGCCCAGTTTTGAGCTTGAAGAAAATGAGATGGAAATCGGCCTCGGACACCATGGTGAGCCAGGAGTAGAAAAAGGCGATCTGCAGCCGGCTGATCAGGTAGCAGACCGATTGGTTCAAGATATTCTAGCCGATATGCCATTAGGTGAAGGGGAAAAAGTAGCTGTTCTTGTAAACGGCTTGGGTTCAACCACCAAGATGGAACTCTATATCGTTTTCCGCAGAGTGGAACAGATTTTAAATGAAAAAGGGATTCAGATCCACCGTTCTTTTGTAGGCGATTACAGTACGTCACTAGAGATGGGCGGCTGTTCGGTCACACTGATCAAGCTTGATGATGAACTTGCAGAATTTGTGGATGCACCGGCAGATTGCCCGATGTATGTTCAACGATAAGGAGGAGATCACATGTCATTTACAGCGAAAGAATTGAAAGGCTTTTTACAGAGTGTTGTGGATACAGTCGAGGAAAATAAAGATTACTTATCCGAGCTTGACCGCAAATTGGGCGACGGAGACCATGGTGTCACGATGTCGATCGGCTGGCAGGCTGTTCAGGAAAAGCTCCAGGGTGAACTGCATGAGGAAGAAGATTGCGGAAAAATCAGCATCACAGCAGGCCGTACGTTTTTAAGCGCGGTCGGTTCAACGGTCGGCCCTCTTTATGCGACAGGATTTTTGAGAGGCGGTAAGGAAGTTCAAGGCAAGACCGAACTTTCAGGGGAGGACCTATACAGCTTCTGGACTGCTTTTATTGAAGGAATTAAAGAAAGAGGACAGGCGGAAGTCGGCGATAAAACGATGGTCGATACTCTTCAGCCGGCTTTGGGTACGCTGAAGCTGGAGTACGAAAAATCCGGGGACTTTACTGGCGCATTCACGAAAGCGGTTGCTTCGGCAAAAGAAGGCATGGAATCGACGAAAGATCTTCTTTCTAAAAAAGGGCGGTCCAGCCGGCTGGGAGAGCGGTCACTCGGCAACCAGGATCCGGGCGCCACTTCTTCCTATCTTATCTTATCCGCCTTTGAAAGCGTCGTCACATCTGTACAAACCGTGTAATAGCTATATGCCGGAGGGCCGCTGAACTGAAAACAACCAGGAAGGCGGCCCTCTTTTTCTATGTCCAAAATCAGAAGAGGAGGGATCGTACATGAATATGAGCTTGGATAAAAAAGAAGACATTCAGACGCTGGCGCTGGATTTTCTAGCAGTTGCCCAGCAGGCGGCCATTGCTTCTTACCCGTGGGTCGGCAAGGGAAAGAAAAACGAAGCTGACGGGGCAGGTACAGAAGCGATGCGTACCCGGATGAACACGATCGGGATGGATGGAACAATCGTTATCGGTGAGGGAGAACTGGATGAGGCACCTATGCTGTATATCGGAGAAAAGGTTGGTACAGGAGTTGGCCCTGCTGTGGACATTGCGGTCGATCCGGTGGAAGGCACGACCCTTATGTCTAAGGGACAGGACAATTCCTTAACCGTCATTGCTGTTGCTGAACGCGGCCATTTGCTGCACGCGCCTGATATGTATATGAGGAAAATTGCGGTGGGACCAAAAGCAAAGGGGCGAATTTACATTGAGGCCCCTTTGACGGAGAATATTTTGGCTGTTGCTGATGCATTGGGTAAAGATGTGAGTGAGGTTACGGTCATGATCCAAGACCGAACCCGCCATCATGATCTTATTCAGCAAGTGTTTGAAGCCGGAGCAAAAGTGAAGCTGTTTTCCGATGGAGATGTGACAGGAGCCATAGCTACAGGAATCGATGAGATTGACGTCGATCTGCTCGTGGGAACTGGGGGAGCGCCAGAGGGAGTAATAGCGGCTGCGGCTTTGCGAAGCCTGGGCGGTGATTTTCAGGCACAGCTGGTCTGCCAAAATGATGAAGAGTTTAATCGCTGTGTGACGATGGGATTGAGCGATCCGGGTAAAATCCTAAGAATGGATGATCTTGTGAAAAGTGACAGCTGTTTCTTTGTCGCGGCGGGCATCACGGACGGCATCCTCCTGGACGGTGTCCGCAAGAAGGAAGGCGGGACTATGCTTACCCACTCGTTCATCACCATCGGAGGGAAAGGAAACTATTTTCAATTTATCGAGACTCGCCACTGAAATGGCGGGTTTTTTAATATAAGGTCTGTTGGTCCATGTTGTTGATTTTTGGTAGGGGGTGATTGAAGCGCCATCAGAAAAGCAGAAAGGTATATGCAAGCTTTTTCCCATCTGCTTTTCTGGCGCTTCATTTGTTTCACAAATCAGCTGGCTCTAATCATCGCCAGCTATCACCCCTTCTTATTGGATAAAAAACTCCCTCATAGCGGGGAGTTTTTGCTTTCAAAAATTATGGGTTGAGGTGCTGTGAGGATTCGGGCTTAATGGGAAAGGTAAGTAAGAATACGGTTCCTTTCCCTACCTTGCTCTGGACCTTGATGGTTCCCCGCAGCGCGCGAACAATGCTGTAGACGACCATCATTCCGAGGCCTGTGCCTTTTGATCCTTTTGTAGAATAATAAGGTTCACCAAGGCGGTCGATCTGCTGTTTTGTCATGCCTACTCCTGAATCTTCAATTTTGACGATGGCATTTATGGGAGAAGCCGTTGATTCTATGGTCAGTACTCCACCGTTTGGCATCGACTCAATGGCATTTTTTACGATATTTAAAAAGCACTGGCGAATCTTTTGGCGGTCTCCATGAATGGAAGATACGGGTTCAAGTTTTTCTGTGATTTCTACTGAATATTGGTTAGCGAGCGGCTGAAGAATTTTAAGGACGTGATGAAGTTCCTCGTGAAGGAAGATATCACTTAAGGTTACTAGCGATGGTTTTGAGAACGTCAGATAATCCTGTATCACTCGTTCAGCAGATTCCAGCTCACTTTTAATAAGGGTCAAATATTCCGTTTGTTTTTCCTGAGGGGCATCATTTTCCTGCAGCAATTGAACAAAGCCTATGGCAGTGGTCAGCGGATTGCGGATTTCATGAGAAATGGCAGCCCCCATCTGTTCTACGGCTTCCAGTCTTTTGGTTCTTACGATATGTTCCTGAAGCACCAGGTTTTTATCAATGAGCTCCATAAAATAAACAATCATTCCGGCACCTAATGGAGGAATAACCATATAGGCAAACCAGACATCAAGCAGCACCTTGGAAGAGAACATCATCTGGGTAAATATCATGGTTAAAAAGCTGATCAGCAGCGTAAAGAGACTGGCCAAACCGACGCGGCGGTTAGAAGAAAGCTTAAGGAACCACGGTGAGAGGCGCCATAGGGATAATCCGAGCACTGCATAGAGCACAATATTTAGGAAAAACCCGCTGTCGAATCCGTAAAAGGCTCTTAAAAGAACAGCGATCAAACAAAAGAGTGGAGCATACCCTGTATAAAATCCAGCGATGATGACTGGTATATTGCGCAGATCCAGATACATACTGCTGCTGAGTTTATATGAAAACAGATAACAAATCACCAAGGACACAATGAAATAAGCATAGAACATCATTCGGTACCGCTGCTGTGCATGAAATCTTCCAGTCCCCAGCAGGCAAAAAAAGAGCAAAACAATGAGCAGTGAGAGGTTAAACCAGAAATGCACAGTGATCTCCATCTGCATTTCACATCCTGTTAATTTTAGGTATATCTTACCTTTTAAAGATTTTTTAGTAAATAAGAATGAGGAAATTTTGTAATCGATAGAGTGAGGTAAAATATTACAATTGAGTAAAATGGTTTGCCGGATTGACATTTTCTTTATCTATCTGATATATTAGCATGGTAAAGTAATAAATAAATTTCGATATGAAACGCGGTGGTGGCTCACCATGCGTTTTTTTATATTTAGAGGGGAAAGGTTTAGATGAATACACCTACGAATACAACAAAAAAATGGGGGTTCTGGCTTTTAGCCGCCTTCGTTATCGGAAATATGGTTGGCTCAGGCATATTCATGCTTCCAAGTTCATTGGCTCAAACAGCCAGCCCGCTTGGAGTAACCGTTGCCTGGCTTGTCACGGGCTTTGGTGTCATGATGATTGCGCTGATCTTCAGTAAGCTGTCCATCCGCCGTCCGGACTTAACTGCTGGACCGCAAAGCTATGCACGCGCGATGTTTAAATCAAAAAGCGCAGGGAATGTAGCAAGCTTTAGCATGGTATGGGGATACTGGGTAGCCAACTGGATCAGCAATGTGGCGATGGTCACAAGCTTTGCTGGTTACCTGTCTACGTTCTTACCCATTATGAAAGCACAGCATGTTGTTTTTTCTATAGGATCACAGGATATTCAACTCGGTAAAATCATTACGTTTGGAGTTTGTACGGTTTTGCTGTGGGGAATTCACTTTATTTTGGTGAGCAGCATGAACAGAGCCGGAAAATTGAATTTTGTTGCAACAGCATCAAAAGTGGCCGGTTTTGCACTCTTTATTGTCGCAGCACTTTTTGCATTCCAGTCATCCAATTTCGGTGAATTCTATACACCTGTTGCTGATGAAGGCGGGACGTCACATGGACTGTTCAGCCAGGTGCAAATGGCCGCCATCTCTACGCTATGGGCGTTCATCGGTATTGAATCGGCCGTTATCTTATCAGGACGTGCGAAATCACAGCGGGATGTGAGCCGCGCTACGATCTTCGGACTCATTGTTGCTCTTGTGATTTACATGGCCATTACGCTTCTGACGATGGGAATTTTGCCTCAGGAAGTCTTAAAAGCCTCTGATAAACCTTTTGTTGATGCTCTTTCTGCCATAATTGGCAGTGCAGGTGCAAATGTTATGGCTATTCTCGCACTCGTTTCCTTATTTGGGGCAACGATCGGCTGGATCCTTTTAAGCGCAGAGGTTCCTTATCAAGCGGCAAAATCGGGGACTTTTCCTGCGTATTTTGCAAAAGTGAACAAAAAAGGAAGTCCAACCAGATCTCTTACTGTTACAAATGTGATGTCACAGATCTTAATTTTCTCTACGATTTCAGGAACCATCAGTCAGGCGTATACATTCCTGACGACAGCAGCTACACTTGCTTATCTGATCCCATATCTTGTTTCTGCCGTCTTTTTCCTGAAGCTCACCTTAAAAGGGGAAGCCATGGAAGGATCAAAAGGCTCGCGAGTCAAGGATATCATCATTGCGGTATTGGCACTTATTTACTCCGTATGGGTGATCAAAACGGGAACAGCGGACCTTAAGACGTTTGGCCTCGGAATCGGTTTGTTCCTTGCAGGCTTTATCATATATCCGTTGATAAATAAGCAGCGTCGAAAAAGCGATGTATCCTCGGTTTCTGTGGAGAACAACTAAATAACAAAAGACCAACTCGCCGATGAGTTGGTCTTTTTTTGTTATATTGTGCTCCCGACCTCTGGCTTCACCCACAGCTTCCGAAAATCGGCCCACCCAAAGTCATTCAGCCGAATACCCTTCAGCAATACAGGGTAGTTCCACTCTTTGGCGATATGGTACATGTGGAGGAGGATCTTTTCGTCCTCAATATATTTTTCGATTTCCTCCAGGATCAAATCCCGTTTCTCATAGCTTTCTTCCCGTGTGAACCGGGCTAAGTATTCATCCAGTATCTTAATTTGTTCTTGAGACAGCAGGGTGCGCATGCTCCGTTTACTTTTTATAAAGGAAAGGAAGCCGTATTGGGTATCCCTCTCAAGCACTTCGCCTTTGGAGAGGATCTCTGCGTCAAGGGGCTGCGGATCCAGCAGAGAATAAGGCGACAGCTCCACAGAAATACCTGCTTCCGAGAATCTTTTCTGCAGCCATTCCGCTTCTCTCAATCCCTCGCTCGTATAATCCAAATACTTAAAGGTAAGAGTCTCTCCCTGATAGGAACTTTTGCTTAACAATGCAATGGCGCGATCCAATGATGTTGGGGGATACGATGAATGCTGGCTGCGCTCTGGCCACAGGCTGCTCGCCGGGCTGTTCCGCCGTCCGCCAAGCTCGGCGATCATCCGGTTCCGATCGATGAGTTCATCAACCGCTTGCCGGAAGTACAGGTCGTGGTGTGGACCTTCCTTTTGAAAATTAAAGACTAAATAGTGAGAGCCGTTGTTGTTCACCTTCATGTGGCGGTTTTCTGTCGCCTCACTGCCAGGCAGCTCATAGTGGACAATCCGGTCAGCGTTCAGTTCCACGAACCACAGCTCCACTCGGTCGAGCAGTGCCCGTCCGTTGAAGTGCTCATCGAATGCTTCAAGGATAAACACCTTATCGTTATACTGTATCACTTTGAACGGCCCGGTCCCGATGAGTTCTTTGCCAGTGACGATTGGAACATCATGCGGCACAATCGGCGCGTGGTAGGAGCTGAGGTAATGCAAAAAGAACACATTCGGCCGTTTTAGAATAATCCTCACTGCGTAATCATTGAATGTTTGGATGGATTGGATCTCGGAAAACAGGTGGCGGTACGGTGATTGCACCGAAGGATCCTGCAGCCGGTCCAGTGTATATTTTACATCCTGGGCAGTAAGGGTCCTGCCGTGATGAAACCGCACGCTTTTCCGCAAATAAAAAGTCCATTCCGTTTTATCCTGATTAATGTCCCAATGGTGGGCAAGGTGCGGTTCGAACTTCCCGGTCACTGAGTTGTAGTTCACGAGCGTATCAAAGATCTGCCGTACAAAATGTGCTTCTGCTGCTGTATAAGAATGAGCTGGATCAAGGGCGGCAAGCGGGCGCCTCATCGGAATCTTCAGCAGATCAACCCGGCTTGAGACCGTCTGTTTGACCTGAAGGCCGAAGTTGTCCTGAATACGGGCTTGAAGCTTTTTCGCCAAGTGTTCAGGCAGAAGCGGCCGGTTCAGAAATTCTGCGGCTTCTGTAATTTGGTTCTTCGCCAGCAGTTTTGCAAAGTGAGCCTCAACCGCTTCTTCCAGGCTGTAATGAAAAAGGACCTTTGAACGGTTGCCGCGGCCTTTTCCAGGAATCCACGTTAGCCATTTTTCCTCGCCCATCCGTTTTAAGAGAAGGTTGACGTTTCGTTTCGTACAGAAAAATAAGGTTTCCAGCTGGCTGACGGTGACTTCTGCCGGGGTTTCATCGATCTTCTCGAGATACTGCAGATGAAGGGTGATGTAGTAATCAAGGATTTCCATGCCGGTTTCCTCCATAAAAGGTGAAATTCTTTTCTGAATTTTACACTTTTTCTTCCCCTTTTACTAGAGGAAAATAAACAGCAGATAGAAGAAATGGTAAAAGGAGGGAGAAATTATGTTTCGGGATTTGCATCCTAATATAAAGATAAGGATTATTACATCATTTATGACACGCGTGGTCGGAACGATGATTTTTCCGTTTATGGCGATCTACTTGTCTGCCAAGCTCGGGCAGGCGCTTGCGGGAATCATCCTGCTGATCAACGTGTTCGTATCCATCCTGGTCGGATTTTACGGAGGCTATATTTCGGACCGGGTCGGGCGGAAAAAGGTGATGGTCGTTGCCCAGCTGATTACGGTCGTGGCGTTCGTGTTCATGACAGCAGCCAATTCCCCGTGGTACGATTCAGCTTGGCTCACTTCGTTCATGATGCTCATACAAAGCATCAGCTCGGGGCTGATGAATCCGGCGGCTGAGGCAATGCTGATCGACGTCAGTACGAAGGAAAACCGGAAGTTCATGTACAGCATTAACTATTGGGCCGTGAACCTGTCGATTGCGCTCGGTTCCATTGTCGGAGGATTCCTGTTTAAGTCTCACCGGTTTGAGCTGTTCACTGCCATAACTCTTGTCAGCATCTTCACGCTTTATCTGGTGGCTTATGTGATGAAAGAATCCTACACCCAGACGGCTGTTCCGCAAAAAGTGAATGTGTTCAAAGATATGGCAGGCAACTACAAAACGGTCATGAAAGATAAAATGTTTTTATGGTTCTGTCTAGCATCCACACTGATCGTCAGTATTGAATTTCAAACAGGGAATTATATTTCCGTACGTCTTGAGGAAGAATTCACGTCCCGGCTTGTAACGTTCGGCGATCTGTTTTCCTACCATCTTGACGGTCTGCGGATGATCAGCTGGATCCGGACGTTCAATACGGTGCTTGTTGTTGCAGGAACGGTTCTGGTCACACGCTGGATGAGCCGGTATTCGGACCAGAAAGTCATTTATACTGGATTTTGGATGTATGCTGCAGGCTATGCGGTACTGGGCTACAGCAATTCAGCGGGATTGCTGCTCGTTTCCATCTTTATCGCAACAATCGGAGAGCTCATGTACGTTCCAGTCAAACAGTCCATGATGGCTGATATCGTAAATGACAATGCACGGAGTTCCTATATGGCGGTGCATGGATTAACCTTCCAGATGGCAAAAATCCTGGGAGCTGCGGGAATCACGATCGGTTCCTTCGTTCCTTCCTGGGGCATGGCTTTATCCTATCTCTTGTCCGGAATGCTCGGAATCTACTGTTTTACAAAAGTAACGGGGCCGCTGAACAAGGCGGTTAAAAAAGAAACGAAAAAAGTGGCAGCAATATAAAAAAAGGAGGCGTTTAATGTGCGTCTCCTTCTTGATAAAAAATATATCGTATTGTACGATATAAAAAGAGGTGAAGAGGATGAATGTTCAATTCATAAATGAGATATGGACCGATCTGTATTATTTATTGCATTACAAACACGAAGAACGGTTGACCCACCAAAATGTGAGGTGCATGCAGGCGGTGAAAAAGAATAAGGATGCCACGGTTGCCTTTTTGGCAGATGTCCTGCAGATTACGCATCATTCCGCATCCGAGCATGTGAAGAGGCTGATCGATAAAGGCTATGCTCAAAAAGAACGATCGGCGACGGATAAGAGAGCGGTATATGTGAAGCTGACCGGGTTAGGAGAGGAAGTACTCAAACGGAACACCGAACTGGACGAAGAAAAGCTGCAGAACGTTCTGGGCCGTTTGAGCAAAAAAGAACAACAAGAGATTTTGGACGCGTTTGAGAAGCTAAGAACGGAGGCAAAGCATGTATACAGTCGTTAAAATTACAATTTCGGCGCTGGTGATCGGTATGATTACCGCCCTTGCCAAACATTCCCCTCGTTATGGAGGAATTATCGCGGCTCTTCCGCTGGTCAGCCTGTTAAGTCTGTTTTGGCTCTATACACAAGGAGAGCGGACCGATCACCTGAGCCAGTTTTTATATGGTGTTCTGTACGGGCTGCCGAGCACCATCGTCTTGATTTTTGTTGTCGCTTTTTCCCTTAAGCATTCCATGCCTTTTTTTCTGTCGATTGTACTCGGGATCGGCGGATGGGGGTTGTGTTTGGTCCTTCAAAAGCTCCTTCTTTCAGGGGCTCTATTAAATCTGCGGTAGTTTACGTCTCCGAACGGTATGTTTTTCCGAGCTCTTCTCCCAGACTGAAGTAATGGCGAAAATTATAGATTAAAGGATTCCACTTAGCAGGATCGATGTGATTTTCCCCCTTGATGATGTCGGTGTGGGCATGAACGCTGACAGCCTGGGTCTCCACAATCGCAAAGAACGGTGAGTACTCGGGAATCCGGATCTGCTTTACTTCGGCTTCAATCTGCAGAGGGCATTCTGCGATTCTTTCAGGCTGGACTGAAATGGATGAAGTGGAAGTGAAACCTGCTTCGGCAAACTTATCTTTTTTGTAGGTGAAGCCAAGCTCTTGTTTGTATGGTGGAACCGGATCTTTTCCTGTATAAGGAGCAAGTCTTTCAACTTGTTCCCAAAGCGAAGCGTCCGGTATATTTAGCACACATTCCGGTGTTCTCTCCAGGTTCTCTATGGCTTTTCCACCGATTCCGATGCCTAATAGGATACAGTTGCCGAGTGCCCAGGAGGACGATATGGGGCTGATGTTGACCGTGCGATCCTCATTTAATGTGGTCAGCAGAACGACAGGTGTTCCGTAGTATAAAATTTTCGGTGTGATGAATGAGGTGTTTGGCAAAGTCTTCATTTGTATTCTCCTTTATATTGGATTCGCATTCAGTATAAAGCAGGAATTCTTCGATGTTCATCGAAGTATGGATGTAAAAGGAGGCGATGAGATTGATGGCACAATCGAATGTGGCTGAAATTGCTTCGATCGTAAGCGAGTCTTCACGCGCGGCCATATTAACGGTCTTGATGGACGGCCGGTTTCATACGGCGAGCGAACTCGCTTTTATGGCCGGCATCAAACCGCAGACCGCAAGCTTTCACCTGTCAAAAATGCAGGAGGCTGGTGTGATTGCTCAGGAAAAACAAGGGAGGCACCGTTATTACGGCATTCATAACGAAGAGGTCGCTAAGGTGATGGAGTCCTTTCTTTTAATTGCACCGCCTGTAAAAATCAAATCGCTGAAGCAGTCCTCACAGGACAAGGCGATGAGGTTTGCGAGAACGTGCTATGACCATCTGGCGGGCAGCGTCGGAGTTCAGCTGACCGATGCATTGCTGGAAGCAGATTTTTTGGACGAAGATGAGGAGAATTTTATGGTAACGGAAGAAGGCGTTCATTTTTTCAATGGATTGGGCATCGACCTTGAAACAATCAGCAAGAAACGCCGGTCCTTCTCCCATCGGTGCCTGGATTGGAGTGAGCGCCGCCATCATCTGGCAGGAGCGCTGGGCAATGCCCTTTTGGAACAATTATTGGAGCGGGGATGGATTGAGCGAGTTCCGCAGCACCGGGCGGTTAAGGTAACAGAAGAGGGGAAAAAAGGACTGAAGGAAACGTTCGGAATGGACCTTTTAAAGGAGGGAAAGTAAGGTGGCAAGCCATAAAGAAATCGTTTCAGAGACAGGCAAGCAAATGCTGCAGCAGGTCCGGGGAATTTGTATTGGTTTTCCGGAAGTAACGGAGCATGTCGACGGTTTTGGCCATACATCGTTCCGTGTGAAGGACAAGCCCTTCGTCATCATGGGAGAGAATGAACAGGGAACTTCATTGGCGATAAAAACACTGCCGGAAACACAGGAAATACTTCTTCAAGAGGATCGGTTTTTCAGACCTGCTTACATCGGCCAGCACGGCTGGACCTCGATCTACCATTCAGGCGGAATGAACTGGAAAGAGATTCATAGCCTGATTCTTGAAGCCTATCAGCGGACTGCGCCTAAGCGTTTGGTAAAATTGCTGGAAGAAAACCAATAATTCGAAGAGGAAAGGAAGTACATACCATGAACGAAAAAATAGAAGAGTACCTTGCAAGCAACAGAGATGCCCATTTGAGCCAGCTGAAAGATTTTCTCGCCATACCAAGCATCTCGACGCAGACAGAGCACAAGGGAGATATGGAAAAAGCAGCGCAATGGACCGCAGAATCCTTGCGCCAGCTAGGCATGGATAATGTAAAGGTATATGAGACAAAAGGACACCCGGTCGTTTATGGGGAATGGCTTAAGGCAGAAGGAAAGCCGACTGCCCTCATCTATGGCCATTATGATGTCCAGCCTGTCGACCCGGTCGAGCTATGGAACAGCCCGCCATTTTCTGCTGAGATTCGTGATGAAAAGCTCTATGCCCGTGGGGCGAGTGATGATAAAGGCCAGACCTTTATGCACTTTAAAGCACTGGAAGCTTATTTAGAAACAACAGGTACACTGCCGTTGAACTTCAAGTTCTGTATTGAGGGCGAGGAAGAGATGGGAAGCCCCAACCTGCCTGCTTTTGCGGAGGAACATAAGGACTTATTAGCTGCTGATCTGATCGTGGTTTCGGATACAGGCATGATCGAAAAAGGAAAACCCGCCATCACTTACGGACTTAGAGGATTGTGCGGCCTGCAGATCGATTTGAAGGGACCGAGCGGAGATGTTCACTCCGGACTGTATGGCGGGGCGATTCAGAATCCCATTCATGCACTCGTTAAAATCGTAGACTCCTTCCATAGTGAGGACGGACATATTTTGGTGGATGGTTTCTATGATGATGTTTTGACGGTTACCGAACAGGAGAAGGAAGAGTTTGCTTCCCTTCAGTTTAATGAGGAGGAAGTGAAGAAGGAATTAGGTGTGAATGAGTTATACGGTGAAGAAGGCTACTCTTACCTTGAGCGCACATGGACCCGTCCGACTCTTGAGGTGAACGGGATCTATGGCGGCTATCAAGGCGGAGGTTTGAAAACCGTACTGCCGTCAGAAGCCCATGCGAAAATTTCGTGCCGTCTTGTACCGAATCAGGATCCTGATAAGATTGTTGAACAGCTCAAAAAGCATATCACGAAGCATCTCCCAGCTGGAGTTGAAGTAGAAATGTCTCGCTTTGATCAAGGGCATCCTTACTTGACGCCGATCGATCATCCTTATGTTCAGGCAGCAGGGGAGGCTTATGAAAAAGTGTACGATGTGAAGACTTCCTATATAAGAAGCGGCGGTTCCATTCCGATCATCGCAACATTTAAACAGTTGTTTAACCTGCCGATTGTATTGATGGGATTCGGCCTGCCGAATGAAAACTTCCACGCACCAAATGAGCACTTCCATCTTGAGAATTTTGATAAAGGGATGCGCGTTCTGTGCCATTATTGGGAAGATATCGCGAAATTAGAGCTGTAAATGAAATTGGAAGACCCGGGCTATGGCGCCTGGGTCTTTTTTGGTTATAAAAGGGGCTGTCCAAGAAGTCTGGTAGCGGTTGATCTCCGCTCCAGGCTGCTCGCTTTTACCGGCGCGAGCTCCTACTTTCGCGGGGCGTGCGGTGAGCCTTACCGGCGTGAACGCCTACTTTTTGGCGCAAGCGCCTGCGGGAGTCTCACCTGTCACGCTAGTCCCGCAGGACAAGGAAGGCTCCGGCAGCTTTTTATCGCACGAAGAAAATGTGAAGTTCATTTTCGAGGAGTCTCGCACCTTGCACTCCAATCAACTTTTCATTGAAGATTTTTCACGTCAAAGGAGCTGCCTGAAGGTCAATTTTCGACTTTCAGGACAGCCCCTTCCCAAATTCTATTAACTTGCCGGCACTTCTTCCCGGGTTTCTGTTTTCTGATTTCGGTTGCCCATCACATAGCGATCGCCTCCGACGAACAGGGCAACGATAAAACCAATGGCACAAGCGATTAACGCGAGGTAAAACCCGTGGTGCAAAGCCTTTTCGACCGCATCTCTTAAAAAGCTGACGACTTGAGGGGGAAGCTGAATGTTCTTTTGCATCAGGATTTCCGGCTTAGCCATCTGCTCCACTTTATCCGCTGGAAGCTGAGAGGAGGCCGCAAATTCCTTCATCTTGTCTTTTAGATCATTGTTTACGATCGTAGCGGTAATGGCAGCCCCCATTACACCGCCGATGCTCCGCCAGAATCCGACGACAGAAGAGGCAATCCCGATGTATTTACGATCTACAGACTGGGCAACGGCATTTTGTGAAACGCTCATGAGCGGCCCAAGAACGAGGAGGCCGAGTCCGATCATGACTCCCGTTACGACCCAGTTCGCGGTTTCGTGTGTAATGGTTCCGAGCAAGTAAGCTTCGATGATCCCAACACCCATCGCAAACGCCATGATTGTGCGGAAGCGTAATTTGGTACAAAGGAAACCAGCTGTTATAGCCCCAACCATGATCGGAAACATCATCGGCGTCAGTACGCTGTTTGAGTTTTCGTTCCCGATGACAGCCACCGAAAGAATAGGCAAGTAGGTGATGGCCGAGAACATGATCGCACCTTGGCAAAACACGACGATGCTCGTTCCGAGGACCATTTTATTTTTAAAGATGGAAAGCGGAAGGATCGGTTCCTGCGCTTTTCGTTCTACCAATAGGAATAGCGCAATGGATACTGCGGCTCCGGAAAACAGTCCAATGATCTGTGCTGAATCCCATGCATAATCTTTTCCTCCCCACTCCAGTCCAAGCAGAAGCAGGACGGTAGAGGAAACGAGCAGCAATGTTCCTAAGTAATCAACCTTAGGTTTAAAGTCGGATTTGGATTCTTTTAGAGCGATGGCCAGCGTAACAATCGAAAGCAAACCAAAAGGAACGTTAACGTAAAAGCACCATCTCCAGCCTAATAAGGAAGACTCGGAAATCCATGTGCCGATCTGCGGCCCCAGAACGGAGGAGATTCCAAAGATACCTGCAAAGATACCCGACATTTTAGCTGCTTGCTTCGGATCAGTTGAGACTGAATAGATAATCGTAAAAGAAATAGGGAAAATTGCACCTGACCCGATACCCTGAATGACACGGTAAAAGATCAGCTGGTCGATGTTCTGGGCGGTTCCGCACAGAGCGGATCCAATCAGAAACATGCTGATACCAATCAAATAAAACAGCTTTCGTCCAAATAAATCGCTCATCTTCCCAAAAACGAGCATTGTACTGGTCGCTGACAGCATATAGGCTGTGAAAATCCAGCTCATTTTGTCAAAACCGCCGATGTCTTTAATCACTTGACTGATGCTGGCTGAAACAATTGTGTTATCCAATGAAGACATGAAAAGCCCCAAAGCCATTGCCAGCACGACGAACCCCATTCTTTTATCTTGAGCCATAACCTCACCACTTCCCCTTTATATATTCAAGAAATACCATTATTTAGAATACCATCATCACTGATGGCTGAACAGTTAATTTTTTATAAAGGAAAATAAGCCCCACGTACAAGCATTCCATTAAAATCATCATAGATTACTAGGAGGAGGTGATTAGTTTGCTGCGAATCAGATGCAACTGTTCAGCACAAAGACAGCATGCTTTACGTAAACCTGTAAACGTCATTACTTTTGGTGGTATAGGATGCAGAGGCTGTTGTTCACGTTAAGAAGAAAGATTAGGATGCTGTCGATTATTTTCCGGGAAATATGATGCGATATGTCGTTTAGATTCAATGTTTGGCGGATACACATAAGAGTAGGCGATGGAAAAATAAATGTAGACATATAATGCAGCCATCTACGACAACTTTTTTAACAAAAATAGAATAACCTAAACCCAGAAGGAACCAAAACAAAATTTCCTGTTAGAAAATATTACGAATTTCTATTTTATATAGCCATTTTTCCGTATAGTTGCATAAAGATATGTACTACAAGCCTGTTGAATAAAAAGGAGAGGCGTGTAAACCAATGGCTACCTATCACAATCAAGTATTTGTGTCTGTGCCGGAACACGAAGTCCGTGATAAATGTTCACCTATTTACTTTACCTGCATTCAGGAAGGTTTGATCGTGCGTGCCGCTTATATCGGAGAGGGCATACAATGCGGGACATTAGTCGGCATGGTTGATCATGAAGGGGAACTTCATTTTAAATACCATCATGTGAACAAGAACAATGAGCTGCGGAGCGGAGTGGGGAGGCTGGTGCCTGAATGGCTGCCAGATGGCCGCTTAACGCTGACTGGAACCTGGCAGGGAATGGACGGCTTACAACAAGAGAAAATGCAGTGCCATTCCTTTCAAGGCGCTTTTCAAGGTGCCAGGCACCTCAATTACACAAGTGTGTAATCGTGGTGCCTGGCACCGTTTCTTTTTTTAACGGCAGAGCTGAAGCTGTGGCTGAGAAAGAATTCTTATGGCTTCCTTATTGTTTGAAACATCCAAAAAAATTTTTGTCTTCTCTCCCAGATAAATCGCTTCGATTGTCACTCTACACCACAATGCCCCATGGATCATTCCGATTTGTCCGGGTGCACCTGAAGCAATATCAAGGATTTGAATGACTTGCTTTTCTGTCCAATGCAAATGCAAAGGATAAAGAGTATTCCTGACGGCCTGAATTTCGTTCGGAATCTCACCTTCTGTACTTCCGACTACAAATCTAACGACATTTTGAGGACTGTTGGGATCTGGTTTCAATTGTTGGAAGCCATTGATGTTTATACCGTTCAGTGCAAAGTGCTTTAGTAATTTTGCAAGGGTCCGATCATCTGCTATTAATAGAAACTGGGTTCTCATTTTATAATTTAGTCCGTTAGGCATCGATTCCATTACTCCTTTAGTGGCTCTTATTTATTTAAAAATATGTCATAGGAATAGTACTCATAACCAAAAACCAGAGGACACCCAACGCTATTTTTAAAATGTAAAAAGCCCCTCCTGTTAAATAAGGAGAGGGCTGCTTAAATTTAAATCTATTACTTGAAAATATCATACGAGACGGTTCCACTTTTGATGGTGAGTGATTTTAGTTTTTGGTTTACTTCTGGGTTGGTTTTGAGTTCTCCCATGAATTTATCATAGGCTTCCTGGACAGAGGAGACCGTGTAAACCGCCCGCTGCCGTTTTTGGTCTGTTGAAGCTTCTACTAAAAAGAGATCAAACGTGTCTTTGTTCAAGAATCGCACCCCCATAGCTTTATAGTTATTATTTTCTGCAATAGTATTGAGAGTCCTGCCTATGGAGGTGCTGTTACAAAAAAGTAAAATTAACAGAGGAGTTGTAAAATAGCTTCTATTAAATGGATAGTTAAAAAACAGGCAGCAGTGAACGCTGTCTTTTTTTGTCCGGTTCAGAGGATAATGTATCGATTTTGTCGCATAATTTATCATCCAAGATGTTCCAATATAGAGTAGAATAAGAGTGGGTGATCAAATTATGCTGAAAAAATTAATAAAGAATATGGATTATAGTTTAGTAGTGGCCACGGTTGGCTTATGTATATTTGGTTTAGTCATGATCTATAGCAGCAGCTATTGGGTCGCATTTAATTATGGTAGAGAAGCTGATTTCTTCTTTAATCGGCAGCTCATTTTTGTACTCGGAGGTTTTGTGATTTTTTGTCTCTCCTCTATCTTTCCATACAAAGCGTATATGAAACTAACAAAACTATTAATTACGGTGACGGTCTTTCTATTAATTCTTGTTTTTGTTTTGGGAAAGGTCGTTAATAATGCGCAATCGTGGATCAGTCTGGGAGGGTTTAACCTTCAGCCGGCTGAAGCGGCAAAAATCGCGATCATCATCTACTTGGCATCGATATTATCGAAGAAACAATCCTACATTTCCGACTTTAACAAGGCCATTGCACCACCGTTAGTCGTCGTTGGATTTATTGCCTTCCTTATTCTCATGCAGCCTGACTTCGGTTCAATGCTCATCCTGGTTTCCATTGCGGCATGTATCCTGGTTTGTGCGAAGATACGCTTTCGCCATGTTGCGATTCTTTCGGTATCGTCGGCAGTACTGATGATTGTTTTCTTCATGTTTGTGGCTAGTGATGAACAGCTTTCCCGTTTTAAGGGAGCCTACTCACCATTTGAACACCAGAAAGAGGGCTATCAGCTCATCAATTCCTATGTCGCCATTTCTGCCGGAGGAATGGAAGGGGTAGGGCTCGGGAACGGGCGTACAAAGTATGGATACTTGCCAGAGGGACAGACAGATTTCATCATCGCCAACGTCTCGGAGGAGTTTGGATTTGCCGGTGTTCTGGCCTCAATCACAGGATTATTTTACATCGTGATCAGAGGATTTATCATTGGCCTGCGCTGTAAAGATACGTTCGGCCGGCTGCTGGCGTTCGGAGTGGCCAGTATGATCGGGATCCAATCGTTCATTAACCTTGGCGCTGCCACAGGGCTCCTGCCAGTTACCGGTGTTCCACTGCCTTTTCTAAGCTATGGCGGGTCATCACTTCTGGTCATCATGTTCTCGATGGGGATTCTGACGAACGTTTCCGCGTTTGTGAACATAAAACGAAACCCGGTTCATGAAGATGCTTTGGATAAAGATAAGCCTTTAACACCTCTTCACAAAAACACGGTTGCTGCGTTTCCTTATCAAAACAAAAAGAAACCAGCCCACTAAAAAAGGTTTGCAAATTGCTCTCTCATTCCGTCATGATGTAAGAAAACCGAAGAATGGGAGAGTGGAAAATGATTGATACGTTCGAAGTTGTCATCACGCCATTTCAGAGAAAACGGAAGGTAAGGGTCTGCCTGCCGAATGGTTATGAAACAAGCGGAAAAACATATCCTGTCCTGTACATGCATGACGGACAGAACCTGTACCGTGATGAGATGCGAGCTTCGGCACATCCTGGGGTGTAAAGGATTATATAGAAGAAAGCGGTCTTGAGCTGATTGTCGTGGGGATTGATTGTGCGGATGGAACTGACCGTCTGGATGAGTACGGTCCATGGGAGAATGCCGACATTGCAGACAAGCTGAACCTGGATAAAAATGCTTACGGCGGCGAGGGTGAAAAATACATCGATTATATCGTGCATGAACTCAAACCTCTGATTGATCAAAAATACCGTACCCAGCGCAATGACACGCTGATGGCAGGAAGCTCGATGGGCGGTTTAATCTCGACATACGCGGCCTGCGCCTATCCGCTTATTTTCACTCGGGTAGCTTCTGTATCGTCTGCCTATTGGTTCAGCCAGCAGGAGATTGAAGAGCTGATCCGGGACAGCGACCTTTCCAGCGTGAAAAAATTCTACATGGACGTTGGTACAAAGGAAGACTCCGGAAACGTAAATAACCAGATGTATATCGATTCAAGCGACCGGGTTTACGAGATCATGAAGGATAAGGTGAGTGACTGCCGCTATGACGTAGTCGAAGGCGGCATACATAACGAAGCAGATTGGAGAAAACGCCTGCCGGAGATTTTGGGTTATTTGTTTAACTGAAATCAAAAAGTTCCTATCCCAATACAATGGGATAGGAACTTTTTTGATTGTAAATTGTAATTTTATTACAAGTATCGGCATTCATTTTCCTCATAAAAAGAAAAAATGAGAAATATAGTAAATAAAAGGTAGTCTTTTAGTCATATATCGGTATAATAAAAAAGTAGTAAAAAAGGAATGCTTTGGGTCGATACAAAAGGGAGCACCGTCCTTGATTTTTGGACGCTATTCTATATATTTTAAAGGTGAAAAAGGGGAGAAAAATTTTATGTCAGATTTGCAGGCTAAGTTAGGGGATGGACTTACCAAAATTCAGGGCAGCCTCCAGCAGGGAAAGCAGAAGCTGCATACTGCCCAAGAAGTGGGACAGCTCAGGAAATCGGGAGCAGAAGCATCGGCTAAACGGCTCGAGCTTATCGTGGGATTAGGGGAAGAAGTCTATTCCTTGATCCGCAAAGGGGAGTTTGTTCCTGCTCATTTATCACGTATGGCTGAAGAGATTCAAGTACAGGATACGGCGATTTTCCAAGTGAACAGAACCATTGAAGAGCTGAACCGTAAAAATACGGACGGCGGATATTCATGCTCATGCGGAGCACCTGTCAGTTCCGCTGACAAATTTTGCGGCAGCTGCGGAAAACCAGTTGTGATTCCAAACCAGAATAGCGAGCAATATACGCTTCAATGCCGTACATGCAGTGAAATGATTCCAAGCGGATCCGAGTATTGCGGATGCTGCGGAAATAAAACGGTTTAAGGGGGGACTTGCGTGTATTGCAGCAGTTGTGGACATTTAAATGATCCGAACATGAATTATTGCGCCAAAGACGGTGCGGCACTTAACCTTCCAAAAAAACCGAACGGCCTTTTCACAAGCCGGGACTCCAGGTTCTGCTCATCCTGCGGAACAGAAAATGACAGGCAGCAAAACTATTGCCGGTCATGTTCAGCGAGCTTGTTTGCATTAACCAAAGGTAAAGAAGATTTAACAGCCATTACAGGGGCAGCTCGTGATACGCTGAAAAACACGGTGAACAGCCAAACCCTGCAAAACGTGAAACAAACCGTTTTGAATTCAAAAAAAGTAAAATTCGCCCTTGGCGGAGCACTGATTTCTTTTTTAGTTGTACTTATTCTTTCATTTGCAATTAACGGGATTTTGAACAAAAAGGTAGAAGCGCTTTTAGAAAATGATGAAATTAGTGAATTTAATGTAGGTTCCATTCTGTCAGAGATGGGCTCCCTTGGAGACGGGGTCGATGCCCCCGAGCCTGATTCGCTGGTAGGTGTGACAGACTGGATTCTTGCTTCGCATATGGTGGATTCGACCATTCACGCAGGGATCAAGGGAAGTGCAGGAGAAGAAACGCATTCAAGCAGCGCTGATTTTGAAACAAAGTCAGGTGTGCTTATTCTGCTTCTCATTCCATTCATCGGTCTTGTGGCTGGGGGATATTTTTATGCTGCGAAAAACAAAAGTGAAGCATTGGCAAACCGCTTTAGCGCCGCTTTAATTATTGGTGCTGTATATGCACTGGTCCTTGCCATCCTGTCTTTCTTTGCAGGATTCTCCTATAATCTTTCTGTTAATGAAGAATTTATGAAAATGCATCTTTCCATCGATACGGATTATTCATTCTGGGGCTCATTGTTCAATGGCTTTGTAATCGGAACATTGTTCAGCTTCCTTGGGACTTTGCTCCAGCTCGGTGCTTTTAAAACGACAGGGCATCTATCTTCACGCCTTTCCTATGGAGAGCCGATCCATCAGGCGGCAAGCACACTTGTACGCGGTGTGATTTTAACAACCTTGGTGCTCTTTATCGTCAGTGTAATCAAGATTAACGATGAGGCAGCTCCTTCTGAAAATGTACCTTGGACGGCCGTTTTCGTATTCATAACGCAGCTGGGTTTATATGTTTGGAACATTCTTAACTTCTCTACCTTCAAGTTCCAGGGTACAGCTGACGGTGATTCCGGGTCCTTGCATTTGTCCCTCTTCTCGGGAGCGGGCGGCACAGCTACAGATAACTCTATTGTATCCGGTTTTCGCTATGCGATTGAAGAAACACTGAACCTTGATGCTTACATGTATCTTGGGCTGCTCATTCCGGTTGTACTGTTTCTCTATGCCGGCTACCGCATTTATTTAAAATCACAGAATTTCAACAAAGATTTACTCATTTTCAGTGCGGTATACAGTGTGCTGCTCACGTTTATTATTACGGCAACACGTTTAGCGATTACGGTATCAGGTGACTTGATGAGCCAAATGAGTATGGACGATATGGGAGGCATTCATTTTTCTCTCGGGTTCTCCTTCTTCGGCACGTTGTTTGCCAGTCTGATCTTCTCCGCACTGCTCGCTTATGCGGGAAGCTATATTGCACGTTTAAGACAACATTAAAAAGAGTTTGATAGAAAAGAAAGAGGGTAAACCATGAACTTTTGCAAGGAATGCGGAACCCAGCTGCCTAGGGGCAGCGGATTCTGCAAAAACTGCGGAACTCCGTATAAAGGACAGGAATCAGTGCCAGCACCAGCTGAGCCGACAGGGAGCCGTTCTTCAGAAAAGAGCAAACGTCCCAACAAGCCGCTGATCATTTCAGTGGCTGCCCTGGTGGTCCTTCTCATTGCCGGTTTTACGGCTTATAAAGTGATAGAGGGCAAAACAGGTCCGTCTGCTACCGTGAAGAATTTTAAAGAGGCTATTGAAAACAAAGACACGGAAGCGGTAAAAGGCTTCATTAACGAAGGACAGTCTGAAATTGAAGCGGATGACAAGACTACGAAAGACTTTATTGAATATGCCAGTAAAAACAACTCGTTTTCATCAGCGATCGATTCTCTGGAAAAACAAGCAAGCGGGATGGACGGCGAGACACTTGCCCGTCCGATTACCGATGAACATGATAATGAATGGCTTCAATTGAAAAGAGACGGCAAAGAATGGCTGTTCTTTGATCACTATGTGGTCGAGGTCAAACCGGTAACTGTTAAAGTGACTTCTAACTTTGAAGATTCATCCGTTTACCTGGACGGCAAGAAAAAAGGGATTCTGGATAAAGAGGACGGCATTGTAAAAGCAGGGGAAATCCTGCCGGGAAGCCATAATGTAAAAGTGGAGTACAAAGGAGAGTACGCAACCCTCTCCGATGACGTGGACGTTGATGTGTCAGAAGCGGAAAAAAACCTTCTTGAGGTGGAGGTTCCTCTTGAAGGGAAATACGTTTACATCAGTTCCAACTATGGTGATGCCAACCTGTTTGTCAACGGCAAGGACACCGGCAAAACAATCGATGACATCGATAAATTCGGGCCGGTGGCTACAGACGGTTCCATTTCGCTTCATGCAGAAAAAAACTTTGACGTCGGAAAAATGAAAAGTGAATCGGTTGTGGTCAACAACGATGAAGACGTGAGCCTGGACATTGACTATGACGAATCCGCTATGGCCGCAGGAGACGAAACAATGGATGACGATAGTGGATTATATAAAGATGAAGTTAAGAACTTTATGCGTGAGTACGTCAAACTGTCTGTAGAAGCGATGAACACCCATGATTTCTCGATGATCTCCGATTATCTCGATGAAAGTGGAGATGCATACGATGAAACGAGCAAGTACATCGATTATGTGAACGAAAAAGGAATCACAGAAAAATTGGTGGATTATGAAGTGATTGACGTTGAGCAGTTCGATGAAGAAATGATCCATGTTTCAGCATACGAAACCTTTGATATTACGTATGGCGATGGAGAAACAAAGAGAAAGAAATTCAAATCCCGCTATGCGATATATGCTCCATACGATGGAGGCTACTATATTAACAAGCTGCTCGAAACCAAAGAAGTGAAATAATATCGTACAGAAAAAGGTGCCAGGCACCGCAAATATGCGGGTGCCTGGCACCTTTTCAATTTATTTTGCATGTTTATCTTTCTTCATGCTCTTTGTAAGGTAGCCGCCTTTAAAGCTGCGGATCTCGAAGGAGACGAGGAAGGCTTTTGGAGCGATTTCGTCGATAATGCGGAGGAGTTCTTTTTCCCGGCTTCTTTTCGCCAGTACATCCAGACGAAACCGCGCATTTTCTTCGCGCCCTTCACCTTGATAGACGGTTACGCCGAATCCTTCTTCGCGAAGGCGGTTCACCAGTTTTTCTGACCGGTCGAGCAGGTTGATCTGGTGCGTGACGTAGCCGATGGCCAATTTATTCTCAAGCACTCCGCCCAGCAGGAGTCCTACTCCAAATCCGAGAGCGTAGGCGACAATGTTCCAAATGTTCGACATATCCTGAAACACGATCCCGAGGGACAAGACGTTGATGGCCGCTTCAACCACCCCGATGACACTCGCTTTTCGTGTTTCGCCTTTAACAAGCAAGATGGTACGGACGGTCACAATCGGGAGTAGAGATAGCTGCATAAGGAAAATAATGAGGGGTTGCCACATGTGAGTTGGACCTCCTTGAACGTAGTTCTGTTATTCGTGACAGTGTAACACAGCATGGTTATTTTTTCTTGTTGCTGTGTTCCTATTTCTTTTCTAGCAAAATTGTCACACGGTGTCGCATTATGTTTTACCTTAAATAGAAGCAGTGAAACACGATATGTGAAAGTAAACGCTTTCAAGGGCGAAGTTTTTTAAACAACTAAAAACAGACGGCCTATTTCACCGTCTATTCTATAAGAACCGGGAGAGCAGGTTGGCAACTTGTTCCCTTCCTTTTTGAAGCAGAGGTCTCTTTTGGTATCTTTCATAGGTAAGAAGTTCGGAACGCCGGATGTCCTCTTCAATCGATTCTTTTACCATGTTTATAAAAGAAGGGGTATAGAAGAACCCGTTCATTTCATCATTTAAATAGAAGCTTCTCTTGTTAAAGTTCCCTGAACCGATATTACACAGCTCATCATCCACGACAATGACCTTGGAATGGTAGAACCCTTGGTAGAAGCGATAAATCTTGCAGCCATGCGGCAAAAGCAGGCCATAGTACCTGAAAGCAGCTTCCTTTACGAGCGGGTAATCGGCCTGAAACGGCACTAGGATTTTAACATCTACTCCTCTTTTTATAGCTTTAATGAGCTCATCGGTCAGTTCCTTTCCAGGAATAAAATAAGGGGTGCAGATATACAGCTCCTTTTTTGCATGTTTCACAAGGGCAAGGAAGATATCCTGCAAATGTGCTCCGTTCGTGCTTTCAAAATGATGCTCGATTCCACCGGTTACCGTGACGTTCTCCTGCGGCAGATAGGTTTGCTTCTCTTGTGTGGCAACGTTCCAATCTCTGTAAAACTGATTCCGCAGGTCATCCACACCTTTCCCCTGAACCTTCAGATGATAATCTCTCCAATAGCCAAGCTTCGGATTGTTTCCGAGATATTCTTCGCCCAAGTTAAACCCGCCGATATAGCCAATCGTCCCATCGATCACACTGATTTTTCGATGGTTGTGGGTGAGGGAGGTGAAAAGCAGGTAAGGAAGACGAGGCTTATTGGAAAAAGCCACTTTCACTCCTTCATCCCGGCAGAGTTTGATCTCTGCTTTCGTCACATTTTTTGAGCCATAATGATCGAGCAGCAGCCGGACGGTAAGGCCTTCTTTTGCTTTCTGGCGCAGGATACTGAGAAATTCATTGCAGATCTTGTCGTCGCACATGGTATAAAACTGAATCTCCAATGACTTTTTTGCATTCCGAATGTCGTCAAAATAGCGGGTATACAGCTCCCTGCCGTCAATAAAGAGAGTTAGTTCGCCGCTGCGTTTTGGATATTGCTTTACGCCATGCAGGTTCAGGTGTTTTTTATATCCGAGGTAATAGCTTAGCCATAGTAAAAATACGATTAGAATGAGAATGAGTACTGTTATGATCAGTGCGTACATCGTAAAGGATAACCTCCATAGGATTATAATCATGCCATTTCCTTCACAGTTTTGCTCAATATAGACAGATTCATTCAATCGATGCCTCTAGAAATTGCACGCTTTCCATAGTATATTGGCTTATATATATGTAAACGTAAGTCAGGGGAAAGCCAGGTGTACTCATGAAACGCTTTTTATTTTATTGGCTGCCGGCCCTTTTAGCAGCCGGCGGTATTTTTTACTCTTCAGCCACGCCTTATGAAAAACAGGACATGCGGCCGACGCTCTCGCATTATTTGGACCATAAAATGATCGCAAACTTCTTCTCGTCCACCGTGTTCCAATATTCCGGTGAGGAAGTCAGTGTCCAGGCACTAGGCCCGGCTGGATTTGTAGAGTTCCTCATCCGGAAATTGGCTCATTTCTCAGTTTATCTTTTGTTAGCCTTTCTTTTATTCAGAGTGCTGCGCTTTTATTTTAATAGAGGAAAGACGTTCATCCTGTCGTTTGTCCTGACAGTAGCCTATGCAGCGTCGGATGAAATTCACCAGCATTTTACCGCGGGGCGTTCACCGCATGTGGAAGATGTTATGATCGATGCAACGGGTGGATTAGTGGGGATAATAATTGCGGTGCTGATTTACTGGAGGCATTTTCGTCGAAAAGCACAATAATTGTTCGACAATTATTTTATTTCCCCATGTAAGCTAGCCATTTTCTGCCGATATCTTTAATAACAGAGATGGAAGCGGGGGAAAATGTTGAAAAAGAAGAAGAAGTTTTTATACGTCATGATTTGTATTATCTGCCTGGGAAGTCTGGGATTTGGGAATTTCTATTATAATATGAAGCTTGAAAATACAGCTAATGCTGCAAAAAAAGCAATTCATGATGAATCCATTGTAAAAGAAACTGCCGAAGAGACAGCCATTAAAAGTACAGAGGTTAACAGTGAAGAATTGATGAAAAATTTTCCTGAGGATTTAGCTGCAAAAGTCAATGAAAAAATGAAAGCGGGAGAAATCGTTAAATTTGCAGCGCTAGGCTCTGAATCAACGTCCACTGAAGATGGATCTTGGGGGAAACTTCTGCAAAATGGGTTGGATAAAGCTTATGGTAAAGGCGCAATAGAGGTTACCGCAGAAGGGATTAAGGATGAGCTTTCAATTAATATTACCAAAGATAAAGAGTATAGATCCCTGTTGGAGGAGAAGCCAGATGTCCTTCTCATTGAACCGTTTTTGCTGAATGATAACGGAAAAGTAAAAGTGGATGATACGCTAGGAAGCCTTAATGTTCTTCTCGCTGATGTGAAAAGAATATCTAAAAGCACAACCGTAATGATTCAGCCGCCAAACCCTATTTATAAACCAGTCTTTTATTTGGACCAGGTGAACCGATTGGAAATGTTCACAAAGGAAAAAGGACTTATTTATTTGAACCACTGGGGATCATGGCCGGATCCTGATTCGGAAGAAATGAAAACGTATGTAGATATGAATACTTATCAGCCAACTGAAAAAGGCGATAAAGTTTGGGCAAAATACCTTATAAATTATTTCACAGGAAAATAAAGAAGAAAATCCCTCTTACGGATGCTAAGGGGGATTTTTTCGTTAAACGTTTGTTTAAAAAGGTTGTCGGTATCTTTACAGGACAGGCTGATTAGGTTCGACACCATTTTTTGATGGATTCCAGTATGATTAAATTAGCTTCATAATCCAAAGTCCTTAATATTTTTTTTAGTAACGAAAACTTTAGGTAAAATATGAAGATAGCACTTATGAGGTACTGGAGGTTCAACCATGCTGATGTTTATCGCAGGCTGTTTTGTAGGATCTATCCTTACTGTCTTTATTATGAGCCTAATGTTTGTATCCAAACGAGCAGATGAAACGAGTGAAAGACAGCATAAAGAAAAAGAATAGTAAAAAGTAAAATAACAAGGTGCCAGGCACCGCAGTTACACAAGTGTGTAATTCCGGTGCCTGGCACCTTTTCATATTTCTCCTATTGCTGGCGCTTCTTGATTTCCTTCAGTGCCACCAGTTTTAAGGCTTCCATTTCTTTTGGGGTAAGCTTTTCATTTAATGTGGCTTCGATTTCTCGCCGCTCTTGGGGAGAGACCCCATCAAGGGCTTTGTTCTTCATGTCTTTCAGGTCATCCATGCCTACTTTTTTTATGACGGTCTTCAGGGCTTCTTCTTTCGTATGAAAAGGGAGGTTCCGCTTTTCAGCCAGGGCGTCGAGGTCTCCGCTATTCTTTGCATACTGTGCAACTTCAGGGTCATCCATCAGTTTGTCAACGTCCTTGCTGTCCACGATCTGAGTGGCTACCTGATCTACCAGCTTGTTTGCGCCAAAATTGACAATAGCGTTGTAAGCAAAGTAGCCAATACCGCCAATCAGCAATACAAACACCACAACCCATTTCATCATCGAAAAAGCCCCCGTGTTTTTGTTTTTTTTATAAATGGTGCCAGGCACCGGCTCTTACATACTTGTGTAATCCCGGTGCCTGGCACCAAAAACTTTAATACATATCCTTCATCTGTTTCTCTGTCCCTTGAATGAACACTGGCTTCTTGGCTAGATCCATCCATTTAAGCAGCTTGACCACATTATCTTGAGACACTGCCGTACAGCCGGCTGTCGGTTTATCCGACGCTCTCCAAACATGGAAGAAGATCGCACTTCCAGCTCCTTTAACAATCGGATGCGTATTGTACTCGATGACCGCTCCGTAATGATAAAGCGGCTCAAGCTTCATGCGTTCAAAGGACTTCCAGCGCTTTTCTGGATCACCTTTGTACACGATCCATTTGTTGTAATCCCTGGATGTCACATCGTCGACCCAGTAGTCGTACTGATCGGTTTTTGTGTAAGGAAGATCCACTCCGGAAGGTTTCTTAACTGTTCCAAAGCTTCGGCCGATATAAAAGATGCCAGCGGGAGACTTGCCATCACCTTCTTTTTTCTTCGGACTGATGCCGTTTTTCCCGATTACAGCGGGCATGGAGTATTTTTTCACCCATTTGCCTTTTACATACTCATATGCCGTGATTTTAGCCGTGAATTTGTCTGCCTTTTCCGCTGTCACAAATACTGCCTGTTTTGCCTTCTTATCTTTATACACTTTTTTCAGCAAGGCTTTTTGATGAGAAGGAATGGAAACTGCATACGAAGGAGTGAACGAACAGAACGCAACGATTCCTAAAACTAGTAAACTCAGAAATTTCTTCATTATTCTTTCCTTTCTTTACCGTTTTTCTTTTATTATACAATCTTTGCTATGGCATAAAAGTGTTTAGGAGGTAATTATGAAAAAGAACCTAGTGATTTTCATTCTGGCTATGCTTATTTTCCTATCCGGCATTGCACCAGAGGCTTCAGCAGCAAGCATGGTGAATCCAATTCAAACGTATACATACACAGAAATGACGAGGGACATAAAAGCTCTTGCCAAAAAATATCCAGATCTGATTCAATACCGTTCTCTTGGAAAAAATCCGTACGGCCGGGAAATCTGGGCCGTAAAACTTGGAAAGGGAGATGCCACTGTTTTCTACAATGCTTCCCACCATGCCAGGGAATGGCTCGGCACCAACATCGTCATGGAAATGATCGATCAATACAGCAGCTCATATGCCAGCAAGAAGAAGTTTGATGGCTATGATGTTCGAACTCTATTAAATGATGTTTCCATCTGGTTTGTGCCAATGGTAAACCCGGATGGAGTTACATTACAGCAGCAGGGAGTCACTGCTTTTCCGAAATCCGTACAAAGCAAGCTGATTAAAATGAATAAAGGAAGCAGAAACTTTAAGCACTGGAAAGCGAACGGCCAGGGCATTGATCTAAATCGCCAATATCCTGCAGGATGGAACCTCCTCTCCAAGCGCATCAGCGGGCCAGCTTCCCAGAATTTCAATGGAAAGAAGCCGCTTGAAACGATTGAAACAAAGCTCATGTATGACTTTTCCTATTATATAGATCCGGAGGCTACCATTTCCTATCATACATCGGGAAGAATTCTCTACTGGCACTATCGTACGAAAAAAGAAAACTACAGCCGCGATTATACGATGGCAAAAGCGATTGGTTCGATGACCGGCTACCGCCTTGTTGCTCCAAGCAATTCGGCCAGCGGAGGGGGCTATAAAGACTGGTTTGTGTCATCATTCGGCCGCCCGGGGTTTACACCTGAACTCAGCTATCACGTCGGGGAAACCAATGTGCCGGTTAAGATGATATCCGAAGAATGGCGCCGAAACAAAAAGGTGGGTCTATACGTTGCAAATGAAGGACGAAAGCTGTGGGAAAAGAAAATTAAGAAAGTAAACATGCCGATCACAACCTTTGATTCTATCAATTTGTATGACCGCCCAGGAGCAGCCTATAAAACAAAAGCAGTATTCAAGCCGCAAAAGGTAACGGTGATTGCGGTGAAAGGAAACTATTTCAGGCTGAACACAGCATCGGGTAAAAAATGGATTCCTCAGGCTCACTACTTAAAAGGATCCTATAACGTCATTGATCTTGTGAAAAAACCAAAAGCTCTTCTATTAAAAGAAAAGACCCAGCTGTACAGTCTGCCGTCCACTAGCAAGAAATACGCAAAAACCCTTCCGGCAGGTGAAGTAAAAGCAATTAAAGAATCCGGAAACTGGTACGGCGTACAAACGAAATACGGCTTAAAGTGGATTCCAAAAAGCAAAACAGCGGATTTCACACCAAAAACCGTATCCTTGGAAGAAACAACAGAAGCTGACACTGCAGTGTATTTCTTACCATTGGATAACGCTACGACAGCTAACACCATACCTCAAGGAACAGCGATTTCCATCACAAAAGAATGGAACAGCTGGCAATATGTAAGTTCCCCGGCCTATAAAGGCTGGATTAAAAAATAATTTGAACGCTTTGGTGCCAGGCACCGCGATTACATAAGTATGTAATTGCAGTGCCTGGCACCTTTATTTGACAAAAAGATACGTAATTATCCTTATGTTCTGAATTATTCCTTTTCTAGTATAATTAGAGAGTTAGGGAAAAAACAAAAACTCCAACAGGGGGAAAAGGATGAAAAAAACATTATTTGCTCTAGTACTGGCTGTTCTTGTCGGCCTGTCTGGCTTCAGCTTTACGCCATCGGCTTCGGCAGCCAGCTATGTTAACCCGATTCAGACGTATACATACTCCGAAATGACAACGGATATGAAGCAGATTGCAAAAGCTTATCCGGATCTTGTTCAATACCGTGCACTCGGCAAAACAAAGTACGGCCGAACCGTCTATGCGATTAAGCTGGGAAAAGGGGATGCCACGGTATTCTACAATGCCTCTCACCACGCACGCGAATGGATCACGACGAACATCGCCATGGAAATGGTGGATGCCTACAGTGATGCCTACAAGAAAAATACAACCTACCAAGGCTACAACGTTCGCAATCTCTTAAATGACGTATCCATCTGGATCGTACCTATGGTTAATCCAGACGGGGTCACCCTTCAGCAATCGGGCTTAAAAGAATTTCCGAAGTCTGCACATGCCGGCCTCATCAAAATGAACAAAGGCAGCAAAAACTTCAAGCGCTGGAAAGCCAACGCACAGGGTATAGACCTCAACCGCCAGTATCCAGCCGGCTGGTCTCAGATTCCGCGAAGCGAAGCACCAAAGCCTTCCTATCAAATGTACAAAGGAACAAAACCGCTTGAGGCACCTGAAGTAAAGCTTCTCTATAACTTCACGTCCTATGTTAACCCGGAAGCGACCATCTCTTATCATACATCCGGACGCATTCTTTACTGGCACTACCTAAATAAAAAGGCAAACTACAACCGTGACTACGCGATGGCCAAGGAATTCGCGGCCATGACCAAATATAAGCTCGTTAAAGCGAACAACGACGAAAAGGGTGGAGGCTACAAAGACTGGTTCATCACGCAATATGGCCGTCCAGGCTTAACACCGGAACTGAGCTATCATGTTGGTGAGACCAATCCTCCGGTATCCGCGATCAATGAGGAGTGGAACCGAAACCGTAAAGCAGCTCTTTATGTAGCAAATGAAGGAAAGAAGCTGTGGGAGAAGAAGTTTACAAAAACGAACACAACGATCACAACGTTCGCGCCATTTAACCTTTACCACCGTCCAAGTTCCACTTACAAAACAATCACAAAGCTAAAAGCGCAAAAGCTGACGGCAATTGGTACAAAAGGCAGCTATTTTAGAATCAGCACGAAAGATTACGGCAAAAAGTGGATTTTAAAAGATAACTATGTAACAGGCACCGTCACTGAATTTCATACAAAACCAAAGACATTTCTCGTAAAAGAAGCAACACCGCTTTATTATTCTCCGATTGCATCCAAGAAAACAACAAGCAAACTTTATGCAGGTGAAGTTCAAGCCATTAAATCGTATGGCAGCTATTTCGCGGTCAAGACAAAGTTCAATTATGACCTCTGGATCAAGAAGGACAGCAATACAGTAGATTTCAATCCGACAGCTGTGAACCAGCAAGTTGAGCTAAAAGCGGATACAACGCTGTATTCCCTGCCGATCGAAGCAAAGAAAACGACAACCACCCTTAAGCCGCAAACGGTGAAAGCTACGAAAAAATGGAGCAACTGGCTCTATGTAGAAGGAACAGAAGGCAAGGGCTGGATACAACAGAATCAATAGTATTAGGACTAAATAAGGACTGCCATTTGGCAGTCCTTATTTCTTTTTTTCGACAAATGGAAAAAAAGAATATTATTTTTTAAGAAAACTATTAATATCTGACAAAAACTGTCGATAATACTTTTGTAGCAAGTAAGGATAAGAAAATAGGCTTGTACTTAATGTACTATTAATATTGTAATTTATGTTAATGGGTAGTAAAAAAATAACATTAAGTTTACAAAAAATACTAGCTTTTTATCGTAATTTGTTATATCATATGAAATGTATTACACAGTTGGAAGATTATTCCTATTTTAATATACTAAATACCTAATAGGTGATCTTGTCCGACAAAGGCTTTTGGTTTTAAAAATTAGTTGGAGCTGGCAATAGGTACATAGTTACATAGCTTCCTAGTCCGGAAGGTTTTTGCTCTCTGATTAGTTTTTATAAAATAATTGTGATTTAGGAAGGGGAATTTCAGGTAATGGACAAAAAGAAAGCTCTTAAGATCGCGACAGCAACGACTGTTGCAGCAAGCGCATTCGTTTCTGTAGCACCAGCAACATTCGCTGCTTCTACATCTACAGCAAGCAAGGCAGTAACAAAAGCAGAGGCAGATGCTAAGAAAGTAAAGGATCTTTACAACGCTAAAAAACTTAGCTTCAAAAAGATCTCTTACAAAACAGCTACAGCTTCTTACAACAAAGCAGTAGCTGAGGTTAAAAAACTTGCTAAAGGCAAAACAAAAACGGCTCTAGAGAACCGTTTGAAATCAGTTAAAAGCATCCACACTTATGCTGCTAACTATAACAAAGCAATCGATCTTAGTGCTGCACTAGCAACTGCTACAAGCAACGTGAACGCAGAACTTAAAAAAGCTTCTTTCGATCTTGCTGGAGCTAAAAAAGATCAAGCTGCTCTTAAAACAGCTACAGCTAACTTCTCTAAGCATGTAGTAAAAGGTACTGTATACGGTGAAAGCCCACGTGCACAATTCACTGCTAAATACCTTACTCCAGCTAAAACTGCTGCAACTGCAGTAGACAAAAAAATCAAAGCTGTTGAAGCTGAACTAAGCGACGTTAAAATTGCAACTGCTGATGTAACAGCTCTTGAGTCTGCTGTAAAAGGCCTTAAAGACGAAGCTACTGTAGCAACTGCAGAAAAACTTCTTACAGCTGCTAAAGCATCTTTCGCTAAAGTTGACACTGCATCTGTAAAAGCTGATCTTTCTAAAAGAATCTCTGCAGCTGAAAAAACACTTGGCGATTTCAAAACTGAGTGGAACGAAGTTAAAACAGCTACAGCTGACGTTGTAAAACTTGAAGAAGCTGTTAAAGCTCTTAAAGATGACGCTACTGTAAAAGCTGCTGAAGACGCTCTTGCAACTGCAAAAGCTTCTTACGCAAAAGTTGACACTGAGACAGTTAAAGCTGATCTTGGAAAACGCATCGAAGACGCTGGAAAAGGAATTGAAGCTAAAAAAGCTGAACTTGCTGTTCCTAAAGTTGAGTCTGTAAGTGCGATTAACGCTTCTCAAATCGTTGTTAAATTCAACAAGCTTGTTGACGAAACAACTGCTGGAGACAAGGCGAACTATACAGTTGAAGGAAGCCATCCTGCTTCTGTTGAAGTTCAAGAAGACGAGAAATCTGTAGTTTTAACTCTTGCAGCTCCATATGCTGAAGCTAAAACTGTTGCAGCTCAAGTTGAAGGTGTTAAACTTAAAGATTCTCAAGATAAATTCCCGTTATTTGCTGGTACAGTAACAATTGAAGATAAAGTTGCAGCTAACATCAGCAGTGTTGCAGGAACTACTAACGGAGATGTTTTAAAATCTGTTAAAGTTTCTTATTCCGAGCCTGTAAAAGCTGGTGCTGCAATTAAAATCGATGGTGTTAAAGTAGCTGTAACTTCAGCTGGTGTTTCTCAAGATATTTCAGGTCTTTCACTTGATGCATCTAAAGAACACACTGTTGAAATTGTAAACCTAACTGATGGTGCTAACAACGTGGCTCCAGTTGTTTCTTACAAATTCTCTGCAACTAAAGACGTTTCTGCTCCAACTGTTAAATCTGTTTCAGCTCTTAACGACAATCAATTTGTTGTAGAATTCTCGGAAAAAGTGGACAAAGCAACTGTAGAAACTACTGACTTTGCTGTAGTTAAAACTGCATCTCTTTCTCCTGTATCTGTAACAGGTGTTGCACCAGTTAGCGATGATGTAACAGGTACTAAATATGTTGTTACAACAAACCTTGCAAGTGCAGATTACTCTCTTGTAAATTCAATCGCTCTAAATATTGCGATTAGAGACAAAGCATTCAAAGACGTTCCTGGTAACGAAAGTGCAGCTTCTACAGCAAGCGTAACTCTTACTAAAGATGCAGTGGCACCAACTCTTGCTTCCACAGTATTTGAAAAGGATAATGACGGAGCAGTTACAAAAGTTACTCTTAAGTTTGATGAAGAAGTAAACTTAGGTGCTGGCATGGATTACACTGATCTAGAAGTAGTACAAGACAATGGTGTATTACAATCTGGATTCTTCACTAAGTCAGAAGTAGACGGTAAAAATGTTGTTCTTACTGTGAAATCTGGAGTTAAAGCTGGTAAGTTTAGCGTATCTCTACCTACTGGTTTCGTAGTAGATAAATCTATCGCTGGTAACAAATCTGTTGCTTCATCTTCTATCGTAGACTTTGGTAAAGGTGAAACTGCAACTACATTCGTTGTTTCAAGTGCTAAAGTTTTGAAATCAAACGAAATCACAGTTACTTATCCTACAAAAGTTGTAGGTGGAGCATTTGATGGATCCGCAACTTCTTTAGACCGTTATACTCTTAATGGAAAAATGCTTCCTGAAGGAACAAAAATCACTCTTGATGCTGGTCAAACTGTAGCTACAATTGTACTTCCTGCAGGTTCAATTTCTAGCACAGATGCTGCTGCAGTATTCCAAGTAAACGGAGTTAAAGCTCTAACTGGTGAAACAAGCAAATTGTTTACTGAAACTATAACTATTACTGACAACGTAGCACCAGTATTAACATCTGCACAAGTTCTTGCTGATGGTCAAACTTTCGTATTTAACTACAGCGAAAATCTTGGAACAGTAGGGGCAACTCTTGGTTCTGAATTCAAGTTTGTGGTTGATGGCAAGGAAGTAACACTCGCTGATGGCGAATTTACTAAGGTAAGTGCTTCTGGTAAGCAAATTGTTGCTAAGGTAAATGCAACTGTTTCTAACAATGATGCTAAACCTGCTTCTGCAGCAGTATCTGGAACTAATGCATCGATCGCAACTGTAGCGAATGGTGATAAAGCTACTCAAGATAAAGTATATACTTATACTGTAGGTCTTGGTGTAGTTGGTGGAGCTAATGAAGGTCAACCTGTTGTAACAGATGGAACTACTGAGTATGCACTTTCTAACGGCGACGCTACATTTAAAGTTGACAATGTTGATGTGTCTGTAAAAGGTGCTAAAGATGGAGATACATTTACAGTAACTACTAAGAAAGCAGTTGCAGCTACAACTTCTGCACTTGCATTCAACACTTCTAAAGTTATCACTGTTGAAACTGTTGCTCCAACTTTGGATGCTGCAAGTTTCGATATTGAGGACTTGGTTGGAAATGACCAAAAAGCAGAAGTAAAACTTACAACTACTAGATAATTTGTTATAAGAGATACTTCAAAAAAAGCTCTGTAGGTGATCTTCTCTACAGAGCTTTTTTCAAAAATTATTTTTATACTTGTGCTGAATTAAGGATTGGAAACATTCTTAATACGGCACCCCTTTTCTGGAAAAATCCCAAAGACAATTGTCTTTGGGATTTTTTCTATCGTTTTTACTGATAACGTGCTGCCGTTTGTTGTAAATACGATGGATCCCTTTTGATCGGTGCGTAAAATTTTAGCTGGTTTCAATAGATTTACCACTTCTTTCGTAGGGCGGCCATAATGGTTTTTACCCACAGAAATGACCGCATATTGCGGTTTCACCTTTTTAACAAAAGCCGAGCTGGTTGATGTTTTCGCTCCATGATGTCCTACTTTTAAAACGTTAGCTTGCAAGTTCTGCTTAGAGTTGATCATGTCGGTTTCTGATTTGAACTCTGCATCCCCTGTGAAAAGGAATGATTTCTTCCGAGATACCAAACGAACAACTGCACTCCAGTTGTTCAAGTCACTTTTGCTGTATGTTTTAACAGGAGCAACAAACGTGGCTGAAGTTCCTTTGAGGGGCACTTTAATACCTTCCATTCATCAGATTGCTGGATAATTTAAATCCTTTGATTTTTATCATTTTGCTCTTCCTCTTGGGGTGCCGGATCCTATCATCATTAGTAGCACATCCAGCTATAAGAAAAGCAGAAATCCACATAATATTTTTCACAGCAGGAAATAGTAAAAAGGATATAAAAGTTTAAATAGGAAGGATGAATTAAACCATGAATAAGAAATGGGTATCTATGCTGCTTAGTGTCATCTTTAATAAATTAAACTTTTAGTCAATCAGCTAGAGCATATAATCTACACTCCACAAATATACAAAAATGCTTTTCTCTATTTCTGCATGATTTATGCTCCTCATAAGCACTATTAATCCTAGATCTATTTGATTGCAGTATATTATTAATAAAAAAGATAAAAATGGTAAATCTGACATTAATAGGATGTAACGAAAGGGGTTTGATCTATGCAAAAAACACTGGAGATTATTGAACATTTTTTTACTGAACATCTTTCTCCGCCCCATAAAATTCCTTCAGTTGAACCCGAAGATGGAGGCTTTAGGGCTGTGGTTGAAATTATAGAGGAAAAAGAATATATGAGAAAATATGCAAGAGATGAAATAGTAGGAGTTTATGAGGTGAAATTGAACAGCGAGAATGAAGTTATTTCGTATTCGCGCATCTATTTAAAGAACAGGGGAGAGACAGGACATTGGGAGTAATGGCAGAAAAAAAGGGATTGTATGTATTTTGTATTGCTCAGTATAAGAGTAGTAAATCCGAGAGTATTTATTTTGCCTCAAGGGAACGAGAGTTGATTTTTGTTCCTTATCAGGACATGGTTCTTGCTGCAGTGGAAGTTCCTCTTAATCTTCGTCCATCAAAGGAAAACCTGCTTATACACCAGAAGATTATTGGCTCCCTTATAGAAACAAGTGAAGCGGTCTTTCCGTTTAGCTTCGGGCACGTTGTCAGATCATATCAGGAAGCAGCCTCTATGCTCCAGCGGCTTTATCCTCAGCTAAAAAATATGTTTCCTTCAATCCGCGGGAAAATAGAAGTTGGACTGAAAGTGATTGGAAAAAAGAAGTGGCTCTTAAAAAAGCTTGGGGAGGCCGAATCCTGTTTTCACAAACGATCAATAAGCCCTAAAGACCGTATTAAACAAGGTGAAATGGCTGAACAGTTTTTTCTCAAATTAAGGAAAGAGTTTGACCAGAATCTTCATAAAAAACTCTCCTATGCTGCTGATCAATCCCGGCTGAACAGCATTTTAACCGAAACGATGCTGCTGAATGCTTCTTACTTAATCAAAAAAGAGGAGGAAGAAGCCTTCGATCTTCTAGTGGATAGTCTTTGTGAACCTTGGAGGGATCAAGCTGATTTTGTCTATACTGGTCCATGGCCTGCTTATAATTTTGTTGAAATCCGGCTTCAGGCTGAACAGAGCTCATGATTTCCATTCTTTTATTTCCTTTAAAGCTTTTACTGATGACAGCTGAAAAAGTAAAGGAGGAGGCGGACCGGGAACTTTACGATGTTGGAATAATACAAAAAAAGCTACTGATGCTGGAAGTTAGTTATGAAAACGGCGAACTGGCTAAGGAAGAGTTTGACCAGCAATACTTACAATGGTTGTGCAGGTACGAAGATGCCAGAGAAAAGGAACGAAATGCATGGACTGATTGGATTGAATGTACATCCAATTCAGAGAATGAGATTGAATAAAAGACAAGATCAGAATAAATGGACAACTGACTGAATTGGTGAAATGAGGGATAACAAGATGGGCGACTTGATTTATTTATATGGATTGATACCAACTAAAGAAGCGGCAGCACATCAATCTTTCCCATCTTACACAGGCTTTGATGGTGAGCGCAAGCTATACACTATTCCGGTCAACAATGTCACCGCAGTTATTTGCAAACTGGATTCTGATCATTATTCAGAAGAAGCCATTAAAGACAAGATCGACAGTGATATGGACTGGCTGCAGGAAAAAGCGTTCCATCATCATGAAACGGTTGCCGCCCTGTATAAGAGCTTCACAATCATTCCGCTTAAGTTTTGCACGATTTATAAGAATGAAGCAAGCCTGAAGCAAACCATTCAATCCAATGAAACGAGGATTGAAGAGACACTTTCCACGCTTCAGGGAAATGAAGAATGGAATGTGAAAATCTATTCTGACGATCATGAACTGAAAAAGCAGGTAAGTGAAAACAATTCCGCAATTGAAGCGAAGAAACAGGAAATTAGCGAGCTGCCTCGCGGAAGACAATTTTTCGAAAAGAAAAAGATCGATAAGCTGATTGAGGATGAGCTTGAAAATGAGAAGAATCGAGTTTGTGAACAAGTGCATGAGAAGCTGACGGTGCACTCGCTTCACGCAGCTATTAAGAAAAATTGGAGCAAAGATGTCACAGGTCTAAAAGAAAATATGGCCTGGAACAGCGTGTTTCTTCTTCCGATCCCGAAAGTGGAAAGCTTCTTGGATGAAATGAAGCAGTTTAACCAGGAACTTGGCGGCACTGGCTGGAGATTCGAAGCTACAGGCCCATGGCCGGCGTACCATTTCTCCAGTTTTTCATAAAAAGTGAGGGATCTGACAGATGTCTCTTAGAGAATCAGTTAAAAATAAGGATATAGCACTTATTGATATTTTAGATGTCATCCTGGATAAGGGTGTGGCAATTAAAAGTGATTTGATTATTTCGATTGCAGGTGTAGATCTAGTGTATTTGGATCTAAGGGTTCTGATTGCTTCAGTTGAAACGCTTGTCCAATCAAAAGCAGGCAACCGAAAGCCCGTCACATCTGATCAATTCGATAAGCAGAGGGAGGAGTTAGTCGATGCAACAGGCAAGCGGAACAAATGGTAGGATTCAGCTTGATCCTGACAATGCCGAACACGGACTTGCGCAGCTAGTCCTTACCGTCGTTGAGCTTCTCAGGCAAATTGTCGAACGTCATGCGATGAGGAGGGTGGAGGGTGGAACGCTGACGGACGAGCAAATTGAAAATCTTGGTGTAGCCTTGATGAACCTGGAAGAAAAAATGGAAGAATTGAAAGAAGGCTTTGGCCTTGACGCTGAAGATTTGAATATAGATCTCGGTCCATTAGGAAGTTTGCTATAGCTTAAATATTGTGCGTGTTAAGGAGGAGAACAGCATGCTGTCAGAACATTCTCTGCAGGCAGGTTCCATTGTAGATGTTTTTGAAAGAGTCTTGGACAAAGGTGTCGTAATTGCTGGAGACATACGTATCAACCTTGCAGATGTTGAGTTATTAACCATAAAAATCAGACTCATCGTTGCATCTATAGATAAAGCAAAAGAAGTTGGACTCGACTGGTGGGAAACAGATCCTTATTTTAGTTCAAGAGCTGCGCTGCTGGAGCGAAAACACGTGGATGGAATAGACTATCCGCTAGATGTTCTTGACTTAGAAAGGTTAATTTAAGGAAGGGAGTGACTGGATGTGCGTCACGAAAATCGTGAGGATCCCGTTCTCGAAACCCTCGTGATAACAGCAAATCATCATGATATAAAAGTAAATCTTCATTTGACCGTCGATGGGGTGCTAGTCTCTGGGACAATTATTTCTGCAAAGGAATACTTATTGGAATGCGGGAAGCGATTTGAAAAAAATGAGGACGATGAAGCAAAAATACTGAGTCAGAAATTTTATGAGGCAAGTAAAGGGGCGGGAGACCACAAAGCTGCTGCCTATATTCATCTAAAAAATGTAAAAATTAAAGGCAACCAGCTTCCTTCTTCTTCCTATTGGAGATGCAGAATAGAAGATGTGAGCGGATTTGTAATCGGCAACTGAAAATACTAATGAGAGAAGGGATAAGGGATGCATGTCAAAAAATGCAGTGATGGTTCCAGCCTTGTTGAAGTAGTGGACCGAATTTTGGATAAAGGCATTGTCATCGATGTATACGCAAAGATATCGGTGCTTGGATTAGAACTCATTACAGTAGATGCGAGAATTGTTGTCTCAAGTATTGAAACGTGGCTAAGATATGCAGATGCAGTTGATCTTCTTAAAAATGGAGAAGAAGACCATACGGAGCGTGAACCAAAGGAACTATTGGATCGATTGTTATTTCCCATCTGATGAAGTTTCACTCTCGAAAAATGGAAAAACTGCAATTATTAAAGTAGGATGCTAACACATCAAAGGGACAATAAGACCACGGAATTACCGAAGAAAAAGTGAAGAAGTTACGGTGGACGAAGATACATCGGAAGTGGACCTGAACTTTGATCCATATGAAAGTGATTCGGATTACAGCGGAAGTGAAGACGAAAATTATGCGGATAGTGAAACTGGCGTTGAGGATGCCATCCGCTCCCATTATGCCAAGATCAGCCTGAATGATTATGAAGGGGCTTATGAAAAGTTCTCATCAGCCAGAAAAAGCAAAGTAACGCTAAGCGGCTGGTCCAACGGGCTGAAGGAAAACTATCGTGATGACGTGACTTACCTTAGCGTGAACAGATTTGACGGAGATACAGCAACAGCATATGTAGAAATGACATCCTATGATAAAATAAAAGCGGACATACATTAATACAGAAATGGGGCGGGGAATGGGATCTTGTCTATGAAGATGGCGAATGGAAACTCGATCAGGCCCATCTTGAAAAGCGGGATTCCAACGTACAATGAGAAGGCGAAAAAGGAAAAGCAGAAGACTTGCCTGGAGTATTTTAATCATCTTGGTCTGCCTGGCAGGTGCTGTCTATTTATTAAAAGGGCAGGATGAACAGAAGGCTCAGCCTGAAAAACAGCAGGATGAGGCGATGCCTTCCATGAAACCAATTAAAACTGACGAGAAACCAGCAGATCAACAAAGAGAAAAGCCAGAGGTTACTTTTTTTACACAAGAAAATCTTGATGAAAAAGTAAACCATCTGATAAAGAACATGACATTGAAAGAGAAAATCGGCCAGCTGATTGTGGTAGGGCTTCCCGGGCAGGAGGTAGACAGCGGCGTTACCGAGATGATCAGAGACTATCATGCCGGCGGAATCATTCTGTTCGACAGAAACATGAAGAACCAGCAGCAAGTGGGAGAATTGAACAGCCAGCTGCAAAACCTGGCCATGAAAGATCCCCTGCAGATTCCACTCATGGTGAGTATTGACCAGGAAGGCGGCCTGATTGTCCGCATGAGAGACCAGGTGGCTCCAAAAGCTTCTCAGCATGATTTGGGAGTGAAAAAGAACCCGCAAGCGGTCTATCAGCAAGCGTCCACTACTGCCAAAGAGCTGTTGAACATGGGAGTGAATGTAAACTTTGCGCCTGTTCTGGATATTTCGGATAAGGATTCCCGATCATTCGGATCAGATCCAAAGCTTGTCAGCAGCTATGGGGCGCAGGTCATTAAAGGCCTTACAGATGGGGGTATAACAGCCACAGTCAAGCATTTTCCCGGTAATGGGAGAAGCAGCATTGACCCTCATAAGGATACGTCTTCGGTGCAGGCGGATAAGAAAGAACTTGAAAGCAGCGATATCTACCCGTTTAAATCCATGATTGACCAAATGGATAATGATAAGTTTTTTGTAATGGTGACACACATCAAGTATCCAGCCTATGATCAGGAGAATCCAGCGAGTTTGTCTTCCAAAATCAAAATCGACCTATTGCGCAAGCAGCTCGGCTTTAAAGGAATTGTTGTGACGGATGACCTGGAGATGGGAGCTGTACATAAATATTACAGCAATGAAGATCTGGGTTATAAAGCGGTCGAAACAGGGGCCGACCTGCTGCTTGTCTGCCATACGCTGCAAAGCCAGAAAGAAGTGTACAACGGAATCTTATCAGCTGTGCAATCTCACAAGCTTTCAGAACAGCGGATTGATGAAGCTGTCGAGCGCATCTTGCGTTTTAAGCTGAAAAATGAAACGTTGAAAAAAAGCGGAATGCAGGAACTGAAGCAATAAAGGAATATGGTGCTTAATCGATGAATACAAAAAGGAAGGAAGCAGGCCATAATAAGCCCGGCTTCCTTCCTTTTCTTTTTGTTCAAGCTTCATACCTAGTTGATTTATTATTTAATATTGATTTTCCAAGGTCCGTTGGCTTGAATACCGATGGCGTAAACGGAATCCTCTGGTATGTTTTCAACAGTGGAACCATGATAATTGCCAATTTCGTTGGCTAGCAGTACTGAGTCGTTGATCTTGACTATAAAATTTTCACTTCCAGAATGGGAGAGAGTAAAGGTACGCGCTCCAGAATCCATTTGTACAAATCGTACATCATCTCCAGAACCGCTAATTGTGCCTTTTTCCTTTTTAGGAATTTCTTGACTGCCCTGGATCGTCCAAGGTCCGTTGGCTTTGACGTTCAGCATGTACTTGCCGCCGTCCGGAATAGCAACCAGCCGTTTACCCTGGTAAGAGCCGATCGCATTGACCAATAGATCAACATCATTGCCGTTCTCGTCCAAAAGTTTAACAATGAAGTTTTCCGAGCCTGAATGTTTAGCCTGGAATACTACAAAACCGGGTTCAAGTTCAAACTGTTTTGTGGCTGTATCTCCCGTACCTGACATTTTTAGTGCATCAGCTTTACGCTTTGCTGCTGCCGCTGCCTTGGCTTTTGCTGCAGCTTCAGCCTTTTTCTTAGCTTCAGCAGCAGCCTTGGCTTTTTGTTTAGCTTCAGCTTTTGCCTTAGCTTCTTCTTTAGCCTTTTGTTCTGCTGCAGCCTTCTGTTTAGCTTCGTCCTTAGCCTTAGCTTTTTCTTCTTTAGTAACTTTTTTTGAAGCCTCTTTTTTAACTGCCTTGTCATCTGTACTGGCGGTCTGTGTTGTATCACCTGCTCCACTTGTAGACACAGCTACTATGAAAATCACAGCACAGATTCCGGCAATTACAAAATTCTTTTTAGCTTTTCCGTTCTTCTTCACCAGGCTAATAAGAGCTAATATTATAAAAACAAAAAGAGCAATTAAACTAGTAAATCCAAAAAACATTCCCATTATTATCTCCCTTTTTTAACTGCGTTTTGTAACATCACAAGAAAAGCTAATCACATGAAAGTGATTAGCTAAAGCTTTTTTACGCTCCAACGTTCTGCCCGGCTGGAGTAGAAGTAATAATTCCTCGAGCTTGCAGCTCAGACTGTGTTTGCTCATCTGAAGGACGGTATCCTTTTTCCAGCAGATCTTTTATATTGATTTTGTTATAAACGAAAGAAAAGATAATTCCAGGAATCCAAGCTCCAAACCCAAAGGTAAATACTGCAGCTAATGCTCCAGTAATGAACATGATGGCTGCCCATTTCAAATCTCCTCTGAAAAGAGCTGGAAAGAATCCGAAAAAGAAAGTTGTCCAGCTAAAACCAATTTTTACTTCTTTTACTACCCCTGCTTCATTTTTTAATCTTGCATGCATTAAAGCATCCCCCTTTTGACCCATGTAGAAATTACTAATTGATTATACCACTATATTAAAAAATATGAAGTATTTTACATAGGAAATAATTAACTTTATTTTAAATAAGTGTAAAATATAATAATTTCCTATCGAAATTATTACTCGCAAGATATATAGGAAAAAAATACCACTATTTTATAAATAAACATAAATATTAAGTAATGTTTAAACGAGTAAATTGTCCCTATATACGCTCCTAATATTTACAATTACGATGTGAAAGTTTGCACCCCCAATGTTAGACACAACAATCAATGGGAGGTGCAGTTTTTTCATGGCCAAGTATTCTTTGGAAACCAAATTAGCTGCTGACGAACTAGTCAAAGCTTCTGAACCACAATAGATCGATTTTATGGCTTTTTGACATAACGGCGATGATCTATAAAACTAGTACGAAATTACCATATAATAGTTATTTCTATATAAAAAACAGAAAATATGGTATATTTTTTCATGGAAAAACCTCGAAATTTTAGTAAATATATCGAATGATTTAGCGATATCTGTCAATAACACAGGGTTCAATTCTTGTTTGAAATTCAAATTCGTAAAAGAGGTGGCAGTATTGAAAGGTATTATTTTGGCCGGAGGTTCAGGCACGAGATTGTATCCGATTACAAAATCGATATCGAAGCAGCTTGTTCCAATATATGATAAACCTATGATCTACTATCCGCTGTCGGTATTGATGCTGGCGGGGATCAAAGAGATCCTGATCATTTCCACTCCTCAGGACATACGGCAGTTCAGGGAGCTGCTTTCGGATGGAAGCGGCTTGGGTCTAACCCTTTCCTATGCTGTCCAGGAAGAACCAAGAGGGCTTGCTGAGGCATTCATTATAGGAGAAGATTTTATCGGTTCAGATAAGGTTGCGTTAGTCCTGGGAGATAATATCTTTTACGGGCAGGGGTTCTCTGAGACACTGTCACGAGCCGTATCGGTCGATGATGGAGCGGTTGTTTTCGGCTATTATGTTATGAATCCAGAAGACTATGGCGTGGTTGAGTTTGACAGCAACGGTAATGCGGTAGCATTAGAAGAAAAGCCAATTAATCCGCGGTCGAATTATGCCGTACCTGGGCTGTATTTCTATGACAATGATGTTGTGAATATTGCAAAAAAGGTTGAACCCTCCCACCGCGGTGAATTGGAGATTACTTCGATTAATGAGGAGTATCTTAAGCAGGGCCGATTAAAAGTACAGGTGCTTGGCCGGGGTATGGCATGGCTCGATACAGGCACACACAGCAGCTTGCTGAAGGCGAGCAATTTTGTAGAAGCTGTACAGAACCGGCAGGGGCTCTATATCGCGTGTATTGAAGAGATCTCTTACCGAATGGGCTACATCAATGAAGCACAGCTTCTTGCCCTGGCAGAGCCTTTGAAAAAGACCGATTACGGAAAATATTTAATTCGTCTTACCGATCGAAGCAGACACTTGTCGGAAATACAGTAAGGGGTTGTGTGAACAGATGAAAACGTATTTAGTTACCGGCGGTGCCGGGTTTATCGGCGCTAACTTTATCCATTATATGCTGAACAGGTATGACAGCATTAAGATCATCAATGTAGATAAACTCACGTATGCCGGGAATTTAGAAAATGTAAAAGAGTTTGAGGGAAATCCTAACTACCATTTTGTACAGGCTGACATATGCGATAAGAGTCTGGAGGACGTTTTTAACAAGTATGATATCGATTATGTCGTAAACTTTGCGGCTGAGTCCCATGTAGACCGAAGCATTGAAGATCCGGAAGTCTTTGTGAAAACGAACGTACTGGGTACTTTGAATCTATTAAATCTTGCAAAGAAGAGCTGGTCTGTCGGTGATGATCTCTATAAAGAAGGAAGGAAGTTTCTTCATGTTTCCACCGATGAGGTGTACGGTTCTTTAGGGGATACCGGATTCTTTGAAGAGAGTACACCGATCGACCCGCATAGCCCGTATTCATCCAGCAAGGCATCTTCTGATCTGATGGTCAAAGCTTATTTCGATACGTACAAATTGCCTGTCAATATCACCAGGTGTTCCAATAACTACGGGCCGTATCAATTCCCGGAGAAACTTATACCGCTAATCATCAATAACTGCCTTAAAGGGAAGGACCTTCCTCTGTATGGCGATGGACTGAACATCAGGGATTGGCTTTATGTAGAGGATCATTGCAAAGCGATTGATATGGTGATTAACAAAGGAAATCCGGGTGAGGTGTACAATGTCGGGGGACACAATGAACGCACCAACATTGACATCATGAAGACCATTATTCACTATCTTCAAACCCATGTGGATGCGAATATCTCGGAAAAGCTGATCACGTATGTGACCGACCGCAAAGGGCACGATCGCAGGTACGGCATCAATCCTGAAAAAATCAAAAGGGAACTTGGCTGGGTACCGGATACGAACTTTGAGGACGGTATTGTTAAAACCATTGAATGGTACTTAACGAGTCAAGATTGGATCAAGAACATAGAGGACGGCAGCTATCAGCAGCAAACCTATGTAAACGTGCAGGAATAAAAAGGTGAAGGGGGTATTCTGTCTTACAGGGTAGCTCCTTCTAACGTATCGCCGTCTTAACGATTGAAACGGTATAGGGGAGGAAGAATGATTGAAAGTCTTTGTAAAAAAGGCCATTAAAAAGTTAATGCTTGGCCATCGAATCAGGCATATTGAAATAGAAGACAACAGCAAGCTGAATGTTACGTTTGATCAGTTAAGCCAGCTCTCGGGAAAAAAATATTTGGTGTTAAAAGATAAAGCGACGGGCAGAAGGCTTCAGAGCAAAATCGAGCAGAACAAGACATCTATCGATCTGACAGAGCTGCATGAAATGTCCGACACCGGCAAGATTGATTTTTACCTTAAGATCTATCTGTTCAACCGTACGCTGCAGACAAGGATCACGCACAACCATGACGTTCCATTGTTTGAACATATCGATGAAGAACGAAAGAAGAAGTTCCGTTTTTATAAGACGATCAGAAATAATGTTTCATTGATGACGGAAAGAACGTCGTTCCGATGCACACTCCTTGAAATCAAGCCGATGGGAAGCAATTTTTATCTTTCAGGGGAAGTTGAACCTTTGGAAGATATGAAGCCGGCTTCGGTTGAAATGGTGCTGGTAAGAAGGGATACACGGCAAGGCTTCGGATATAAGTTTGAACTCAAAAAACCAGGCAGTGAAAACTTGTACACATTCAATGGCATGGTGTTTATTGAAAAGCTGAGAAGCGCCCTTGCGATGAACTCGCGGTGGGATGTCTTTTTCCAGCTGAGAGATGATAAAAATAACCTGATCCACCGTGAAATCATGAACACGCAGGGCTTCAGAAGCTACGAGCGGGAAGAGTACAGGTACCTTGAAACGGCACAGCTGAATGATCAGCATGTGGCGGTCCTTTACGCTACGATGGGGAAAAACAGCCTGGCCCTCTGGTATACCGACAAGAGCCAGTTTGCGAGAACCTATCAGATCGCCAAAGGAAAGAGCATTTTTAATGAAGTCAGCGAAAGAGAAAAACTCAACAGCAGGATGGTGTTCTTTGAGAGTTTCCTGGGGAAAAACTATTCCGGAAATCCAAAATATATTTATGAAGAGATGATTCAAAACAATAGATTTAAAGACTTTATCTTCGTCTGGTCCTATTCAGGTTCAAATCCAGAATGCATACCGGGTAATCCGATCATCGTGAACCGGGAGTCTGAGGATTATTATAAGTATTTGGCGCGTGCGAAGTACTGGGTCAGCAACATCATCCTGCCGATCCACCGGAAGCGCGAAGGCAACGTTTATTTGCAGACTTGGCACGGTACCCCGCTGAAGAAATTGGGCTTTGATATTGAGATTGAAGGACCGGAAACACTCGCTCGTGAAAACTTCTATATCGAGTCTCGAAACTGGGATTATCTCGTTGCAGCCAACAAGTATTCCAGCGATATTTTTAAACGGGCATTTAAGTTTGATAAGAAAGTACTGGAGGCAGGGTATCCTGCGAACGATATTTTTTATCAGGAGGATACTCCAACCAATGCACAGTCGCTCAAGGAAAAGCTTAATATTCCGGCTTCCAAAAAGGTCATCCTTTATGCGCCAACCTGGCGTGACAATGAGATGGCGAATTCATGGGACCATACATTTACACTGCCGTTTAACCTCGATGATCTGTATAACAAGCTGAGTGATGAGTATGTTCTCGTTCTGCGCATGCATCACCTTGTATCAGATATGCTGGAAATTGATCCGAAGTATAAGGATTTTGTCTATGATCTTTCCAAATATGATGACATCCAGGAGCTGTACACCCTTTCAGATCTGTTGATTACGGACTATTCTTCCGTGTTCTTTGATTATGCCAATTCAAAGAAACCGATTCTGTTCTTTGCGTATGACTATGAAATGTACAAAGACAACATCCGCGGATTCTATCTGGATATGGCTAAGGATCTTCCGGGGCCGGTCATCCATACGGGGCCGGAGCTCATTCAGGCGATTCAAAACATTAATTCCGTGAAAAGGCAATACGGACAGAAATATGAGGATTTCTATAACGAATACTGTTCCCTTGAAGACGGGAATGCCGCGAAAAAAATAGCAGAACTCGTGTTTAAATAAGGCTCTTTCGTAACCTTTGTTGCTCTTGGGAGTGGTTGATTTCCGTTTCAAGATGCTCGCTTTTACCGGCGTAAACGCCTACTTTCGCGGGGCATGCGCTGAACCCCTCGGCGCAAGCGCCTACGGGTTTCACCTGTCACGCTCGTCCCGCAGGACAAGGAAGGCTTCGGCAGCGTTATATCGCACGAAGAAAATGTGACGTTCATTTTCGAGGAGTCTCGCACCTTGCACTCCAATCAACTTGTCAATGAAGACCCTTTACAAAATTGTTCCAAAGCAACAATCTTTTCGAAAACAGTCTTAAATAATAACGGATATAAAAGAGGTGTCGGCGGTTTTGAAGAAGAATATCTTGGTTTTCCCTTGTGGATCAGAAATCGGTCTGGAGATTAACAATGCCCTTCGATTTGTAAAGGGCTATGCGTTATTCGGAGGTTCGAGCGTTTCTGATCACGGGAAATATGTTTATCAGAATTATATTGATGGAATTCCAAACATTGATGCACCAGATTTCATCGATTACATCAATGAAGTCGTGAAGAAATTTAATATCGATTATATCTTTCCTGCCCATGACAGTGCGGTCCTGAAGCTCGCTCAGCATCAGGATGTACTGGGGGCGGAAGTGATTACCTCTCCAAAAGAAACCTGTGAAATCTGTCGATCGAAAAAGAAAACATACGAGTATTTTGCAGATTCTGCGTTTGCCCCTGGAATGTATAGTTCGGTCGACGACATTCCAGAATACCCGGTCTTTTTGAAGCCGGATGTTGGACAAGGCTCTAAAGGCGTTGCGCTAGCTAAAAACCGCAGTGAACTGGAGTACCATATAGAGAAAAACGCAGATCTGCTTACGCTTGAGTATCTGCCGGGCAAGGAATATACGATTGATTGCTTTTCCGATTTTAACCGTGAACTCCGGTTCGTCGGAATGCGCGAAAGAAAAAGGATCAAAAGCGGGATCAGTGTGAACTCGGCTTCACTGGAACCGACTGCTGTCATCCGGAAGATGGCAGAAGAGATCAACAAGAAGCTGAACTTCCGCGGTGTATGGTTCTTTCAGGTGAAAGAAGACAAAAACGGAGAATTTAAACTTTTGGAAATCTCGCCAAGAATCGCCGGCACGATGAGTTTGTACCGAAACAAAGGAATCAACTTTCCATTGTTAAGCCTGTTCGACCGTCAGGAGTACAAGCTTGATGTGATTGAGAACAATTTTAGAATTGAAGTCGACCGTGCCCTGATCAACCGTTTCACGCTGGATTTTGAGTATGAACGGGTATTTATTGATTTTGATGATGCCATCACGAAGGATGAGAAGATTAATCCGACGGTCATGATGTACATCTACCAGTGCATTAACAAGGACATTGAACTCGTCCTCATCACCAAGCATGCAAGGGACATTAGGGAAACCCTGACTCATTTAAAAGTAGATCCCAGCATATTCAGTGAGATCGTCCATATCACCAAAGAGGATGACAAACATAAATACATCAAAAATGATAAGCCATCTATTTTTATTGATGACTCGTACAGCGAGCGGAAGATGATGAAAGAGATGACCGGGATGCCTGTTTTCGACCTGGATGCCATTGAATGTCTCATTGACTGGAGAAACTAATATGATTACTGAATTAAAAATTGAGAAACCGATCCCTGTGACAAAGCCAAAGCTTCCGGACTTCGAAATCTACCAGGAGTATATTAAGGGAATCTGGGAGAACAAGTGGCTCACGAATGACGGACCGCTGCATGAACGTTTTAAAGAGAGCTTAAGAGGATACCTGGGTATTAATCACCTTGAGCTGTTCACGAACGGCCATCTTGCGCTGGAAACAGCGATCAAGGCACTGAATATAACAGGAGAAGTAATCACAACGCCGTTTACGTTCGCGTCCACGATCCATGCGATCGTCAACTGCGGATTGACCCCTGTTTTCTGTGATATTGAGATGGAAAACTTCACGATCGATACCGATCAGATCGAAAAGCAAATTACGAGCCGTACGAGTGCGATCATGGCAGTTCATGTTTTTGGGATGCCATGCAATCTTGAGAGAATTGAAGAATTGGCTCAAAAGCATAAACTGGCCGTGATCTATGACGCGGCGCATACATTCGGGGTCGAAGTGAACGGCAGAAGCATCGCCGATTACGGAGATGTATCCATGTTCAGCTTTCATTCGACGAAGGTGTTCCATTCGATTGAAGGAGGTTTGCTGTCGTTCCGGGATGGTGATTTGGCGCCAAGGCTAAAAGCCCTGAAAAACTTTGGGATTACTTCTCCTGATTCTGTTGACTATGTGGGGACGAATGCCAAGATGAATGAGTTCCAGGCGGCGATGGGGTTAAGCAACCTTCAGACCATTGATGAAGATATCCATAAACGAAAACTCGTTCACGATACCTACATCGAGCATTTGAGTTCGGTTGAAGGGATTAGGCATCTGCCGAATTCCATGGAGAATGTGAAGCATAATTATTCGTACTTTCCTATTCTGCTGCACGATCAGGAGACAAGAGATCAGCTGCATGAATCGTTAAAGAACTACAACGTATATACGAGGAAGTATTTTTATCCGTTGTGTACAGAATTCAGCTGTTATGCGGAGTATAAGCAGGATATGCCTATAGCTTCCTCCGTCAGTGAACGCATCTTATGTTTGCCGATGTATACGGAACTGGAAACAGAGATTGTCCATCAAATTTGCAGCATAATCAGATACGAGTTAGGTGAAGGAAGATGAATAACTACAAACTGAGTGTCGTCGTACTGGTCTATAATACGGAAGAGTTTTTACGAGATTGTCTGGAGTCCCTCGTGAATCAAACATTAAAAGGGATTGAGCTCATTCTCGTTAATGACAGCAGCCCGGATAACAGCCACCTGATCCTTGAAGAGTACCGTGAAAAATACGATAACATCACGGTGATTCATCAGGAGAACAGCGGCGGTGCGGTTGCCGGCAACAACGGGATGAAGCGTGCGACCGGCGAGTATGTTACGGTTATGGATTCCGATGATATCGTTCCATTGGATGCGTATGAAAAACTATATAAAAAAGCGAAAGAAACAGATTCCGATATCGTGATTGGGAAACCAAATATATTGGTCAATGGAATTCAAAAGGAGATTATCTATAAAAGGGAAAGGGATGTTTGGAAGAGCAGCCGGGAAGTGAACCATTTGCTTGAGTTTCCCGATATCTTTTACGATGGTTTCTATTGGAATAAGATCTATAAGCGCGACTTCATGATTGATAATGAATGCTTTATGCCTCCGGGGATGCTTTATGCCGACCGGCCGATGGTTCATAAAGCCTTCACAAAGGCGAAGAAGATCAATATCATTACAGACACGGTGTATTTGTGGAGAAAACGTGAGGAAGAGACGGATAACAAATCCATTACCCAGATGAAGAATGATATTAAAAATTTTCTGGACCGCATGAGCTCTCTTCACCATCAATTGAATTACTTCGACAGCCTGCAGGATGAAGAACTAAGAACCGCTTTTCTGAAAAGAAACATCGACAGGTTATTCTTTCCGATCAAAGGGATCGCAGAAGATGAGGAATTCAGAGAAGTATATCTGCGTGAAGTAAAAGCCGTGTTAAGCAGCATAAAAGATGTATATGACAATGACTTGGGTGTCCTGAGAAATCTTTATATCTACATGATTTTAAACGACCTGACAGAGGAATTGCTGTTTTATCTCTCTGAGGAACCGAATGGCCCCATCGTTGAGGAGAACAATCACTATTATTGGGCACTGCCTTTTTTTAGGGATGGCTCAGAACGAATTCCCGATGAATTTTATCGTATTAAAGTGCTGCTGGCGAATTTTGTTAAAATCAGAAGCATTCAGTATTCGGATCATCACTTAACCGTAAGCGGGTTAAGAATTCCGAACGTCTTTGACGTTGAAACGGCGACTGTTATACTCAGATCAAGAACAGACGTCACGGATCGTATTGTGATGCCGCTGGAGGAAAACGGCGATGGAAGCTTTTCTGCTGCTGGAGAAGTGGACCGGCGAAACGAATCAAGTATCTTTGATATCTATGTTGAGTTTATTGATATCAATGGGACCGAGAGTATGTTCCGTGTTTCCAGCAAGATGGTGGAGAGCACGATTGAAGACCAGAAAGCCAATAACAGGATTTATTTCACGGGCAAGGGGAACTTATCACTGCTGATTTCTAATCTTCGAATCTCTCAAGTCACTTGTGATGAACAAAGGATCCTCCTTGATGCGAAGGGGTGGAATACCAATATCGGTTTCTTTATGAGGGACAGGCGATCCAAGGAAAAGATCTTTTTTCAGAAGCTCGATGATTCACAGTTCCAGCTTCCATGGAAGTATTTTCTTGAGAAGCATAGCTCATATGATTTGTACTACCGGCTGATCAACGACAATGTAAGGATCAGTGCCGCCCAGTTTGACCGTTTTGAACCTCAGCTCATCCGTTTCGATGACCGATACATTGATCTGTATAAAACGGGCAATAACAACGTATCCCTCATGTCGTTTACAATGATCAACCGGATTACAGGGAAATTGAAAAAGCTAATAAAAAGAAGAAGTAATGCATAAATGAAGCATACCAACTCATGGTGAACTGTATGCTTAATAATAGAAAGTTTAATTGAGACATGACCTCGGTATTGTTCCGGGGTCATTCTTTCGATCACGTGTTGAATTGCAGTATTTCTTGTAACCGAATGGAAGTACGTTTTCGATTGTTTGGAATAGCGAAAGAGCTGACTCATAAAAAGCGAGGCAGCTCTTTTTTACTTTTCCCTGGGTTATTTCTAGTACGGAAGGGATTTCCATTCATTTATTGTATTAACATGAGTTGAACCGAACTTGGCACTCCAATTGTACGTACTATTAACCGATATAATTGAGCTCGATTTTAAAATTGGCCCACCACTCATTCCACTTGTCACATACGAAGAATGAATGATTGCATTGTATTGAACATCAGTTATGGATCCAGCACTTTTATATAAATAATAATATCCGGAACCCTCCCCTTTATCAGTGGGGTACCCATATGAAATGATAGAGTTTCCAATCCCTGAAGTCGAACTTATAGGCAGATGATAGGAATGGCTGGAGTCAATTTTTATGACTGCGTAATCATATTGTACATCTCTTAAATAAATTTCACCTTCGTTAGGAGCAGTCGAGTTTATCCATCCGATTGGAGCATAAGCTTTGGTGGATGACCATCCGCCATAAGGGAGGGCTGTACCATTATCGCCTGGATAGACAGACCAATAGGAATGGAATTTATGAGTATATGAATCAAATACACAGTGAGCTGCAGTAAGTACGGTGGTTCTGTTTAAAAAGGTTCCAGAACATACATACCAATCGCCGCTTGCATCTTTAAAATCAATTTGTGCCATAGCGTTGTAAGGACTTGTAGTCGTGTTCGTCACTTTCACTCTATGATCTTCAGCAAGTGCAGTAACATCAGAATTGGTAAAAGATATCCCGCTATTAAAAACTGATCTATCCTTTCCTTGTATAATGTCTCCTTGAGAACTAACAGAAGCAAATTTATTTTTCATATTTTTTATTTTATTTCGTTCACTTGCACTAAATTCTTTTACGGGCTTCAGTTTAGCGCTTTTAAGTTTTTCATTTAATCGCGAAACTTTGTCTTTTTCTAGTTTTCGTATATCGATGTTATCATAGAGCTGACTCGGGCTTCCTAATTTTTCTTGTTGTAAAGGGGCTGCCTTGAGGGGAGTTAACAGAGGAGCAACAATGAACAAACATAACAATAAAAAGCTAAGTTTCTTCATATTTCACATCACCTCCTAATACTTTAATGTAACCATTTAAAAATAGGAAAAAAGGAGGAGTTATGCTGAAATACCTTATACGTATCTTGCTTGTCATTTTGTTAGCAAGTTGTTCTTTAACAGGAGAAAAGGACCATTTGAGGTCAAAGGAGATCACCTTGCAAATTGTTAATACACAGGAAAAAAATCAGCATTTCTTACTTACGGTTATAACTGTTGGAAAAGAAACAGATCAGGCCGCCGTATTACCAAAAAGTTTTATCATCATTACAAATGAAAATAAAGAAGCAAAAGTTAAGTTGGATTTGACGACTAAATACACCATTAAAGTAGCGAAGACCACTGTAAAAAACATTAATGAACTCCAAAATAAGAAAAAAGGTGGACAAAAAGTGGCAGGTCCCCTTTTAGCAAATGTTGAATTCACACCTACCAAACATTCAGACACATTGAAAATAAAAATAAATAACAATAATCATTAAAAGTACCCGAATTGCCAAATAGGAATGATCGCTCAGAGCGAAGACAGCAGGCTTAAACGGCGAGGGACATATTTGATATGCTCTCTTTTCGGATGATAGGGTGAACGAAATAGTACATCTCCCTCCTTCTCTATTAAATGCAGATAGCAAAGAAGTGGATACGGACAAGTTGATCACTATTGAAAAAATAGGCCCTTAACTGGTAAACGCAAAAGGGGCTGTCCAAGAAGTCTGTAAGCTGTTGATTTCCGTTCCAGGCTGCTCGCTTTCCGCGGGGCGTGCGGTGAGCCTTACCGGCGTGAACGCCTACTTTTTGGTGCAAGNNAGTCTCACCTGTCACGCTAGTCCCGCAGGACAAGGAAGGCTCCGGCAGCTTTTTATCGCACGAAGAAAATGTGAAGTTCATTTTCGAGGAGTCTCGCATCTTCCACTTCAAATAACTTTTCATTGAAGATTTTTCAAGCCAAAAAGGGGCTGCCTGAAGGTCAATTTTCGACTTTCTGACAGCCCCTTTTTATAGGGAATAAACCTCAATTTTATGTAAGCGCCCCGATCCGAATTAATAAAAGCATATTTGGATTGTGCCTGGTTGCTTTTTTGTTTTATTATTGCAAGAAAATTTCAACATTTACTCTTCCTGTTAACATTCGACAATTTTTGCCGTTAATACTAGAGTAATAAATTTAACGAATAAGGATGAAACCACATGAAACGATATACCGTACTTTTTGTAATATTGGCCGCTCTTCTGATCAACAGCGGCTGTTCGATGGAAAAAGCGCAGTCCGCTGCCGCAAAAAAGAGAGTGAAGATCGGCATCATGCTTTCGGATGCGGGGCTTGGGGACCAGTCGTTTTCAGATGCGGGGTTTGCCGGTCTGGAAAAAGCACGTGACGAACAGGACATCGTCTTCAACTATCGCGAGCTTGCCACAAGCAAGAGCTATGAAGCCGGGATTGAGTCACTTGTAAAGGAAGGAAACGACCTGGTGATCGGACTTGGATTCTCCATGCAGAAGGACTTGGAAAAGGTTGCTCAAAAGTATCCAAAACAGAAATTTTTATTGATTGATTCTCAATCCAAGCTTTCGAATGTCTATTCCATTACCTTTAAGGAAGAAGAAGGATCCTACCTCGTCGGGGCGATTGCCGGAATGAAGACGAAAAGCAATGTGGCAGGATTCATCGGAGGTGTGGATGTTCCGTTGATCCGCAAGTTTGAGAAGGGATTTATCCAAGGAATGAAAGCTTTGAATCCTAAGGCGAAAGTGATTTCGGAATTTGCGGGAACGTTTGATGATGACAAACTCGGCGAAAAAATCGCCAAAAAGATGATCGCTAAAGAAGCGGACTATATTTATCCGCCGGCTGGATTTACAGGAGTCGGGGCCTTGCTGGAAGCGCAAAAAGCAGGAGTTTATGCCTTAGGCGTGGATACGGACCAGTACTACCTTGCAGAAAAAGCGATTGCCACATCGATGGTGAAAAAAGTGGATGTTGCGATCTATCAAGCAGCAAAACAGATGGCCAAAACAGGACATCTAAAAGAAAAAGACAGCGTGCTCGGCATCAAAGAGGGCGGCATCGACATCGCCCCGATCCGTGTGATCCATCTAAACGCCAAGCAGCAAGCCAAATTGAATGAGTTAAAGGAAGGCATCTCACAGGGAACGATTCACATCGAGCTGTAGAGGCCAGAAGGAGTTTACACCATGAAATTGAAAGCAAAAATTTTAATGATATCGATTGTGCCGCTGCTGCTGTCAGTGATCATCATCGGCTATAACATTTTTGGAATGACGAAACTGAATTCTTCAACGGAAAAGATAGTAAAGGTTTTAGTAGAGGTGGAAGAGCTGAACAGCTCCGCCAAGAGCCTTGAAAAATCATTAAGTGCCGACTCCCTGAACATTTCAGCGAGCAATACGAATGATGTGGCCAATGATTTTCAGACACTGAATTCTGATTACAAAAAGATGAAAAAAGGGCTGACAGATAAAAAACAAATACAGCTGATTGAACGGATCGGCAGTAAATTCGATGAGCTGAAAAGCGAGTCTGATGTTGCTGTAAAAGAAGGTGACCAGGCAGAGATCAAACGCCAGTCCCTCAGGACAAAAGGATTAATCAATGATGTGTATCAGCTGAAGCAGCAGATCAATGATCAGTACGAATGGATGCAGGAGGATCTGAAGGAAAAGATTAAGGGCATGATTACTTTCTCAATGGTTGCTCTTATCATTTTGGTTCTCGGAAGCCTTGTCCTATCCATCATCATGACCCGCAGAATTGTCGATCCGCTGAAAAGGATTACCGAAAATGCTGGGGAAGTGGCTAACGGAAATCTGGCTGTACCAGCTGTTACGGTACGAACGAAAGATGAAGTGTACGAATTAAATCAGTCGTTCGGTCAAATGATTGATAACTTAAGAGCCGTTATCACCCAGGTCGGAAACGGATCCGGGCAGGTTGCTGCATCGGCAGAACAGCTTATGGCGAGTGCGGATGAGACGATGAAAGGAAGCGAATTGATTACAGCCTCCATTCAGCAGGTCTCAGAAGGGGCAGAAAACCAGACGAAAATGTCGGTTGAATCCGTCCGGTCTGTTGAGCACAGCAAAAACGCTGTTGAGCAGATCTCCGAAAATGCAGCATTGGTGCTTGAACTGGCGGAGAATGCGAGCGAACAGACGCAGCAGGGCTCGGCGCTTGTGCACGATACACTTCAGCAGATGGATTCCATTCATCACTCGGTGACAGGAACCGACCAGGCATTGAATGACTTAAGCCAGCGTTCCGTGGAGATCGGTTCGATCCTGAACATTATCAATGATATCGCTGAACAGACGAATCTTCTTGCGCTGAATGCAGCGATTGAAGCGGCACGCGCAGGGGATGCGGGTAAAGGGTTTGCCGTCGTGGCCAATGAGGTCCGCAAGCTTGCTGACCAGACACGGAAATCTGTACTTGATATCTCAGCTATGACGAAACACATTCAGGAAGAAACTAAGAATACGGTCACATCGATCAATGATGTGAAGGAAAAAGTAGATTCAGGATTAGAAATCGCTCAAAAGACTAATGAATCGTTTACTACTATATTAAATGCGATCGTTCAAGTAACGCAGCAGATCAAGGAAATCTCCGCTACCTCTCAGAAGATCAATGAGGAAGTGAGCCAGGTTTCCGGCCATGTTGCCGAGATGTCGAACGTAGCGGGCACAACGTCCGCAAGCGCCATGGAAGTGGTCGCGGCTTCAGAAGAACAGCTCGCATCCATGGAAGAAGTAAACGCAGCAGCCACATCTCTTACCAATCTTGCTGAAGAACTGCAGGATGTTGTTTCGAAATTTAAATTGTAGAAAAATAATGGAGCTGTCCAGAAAGTCATAGACTGACCTTCTAGCAGCTTCTTTTGTTTAGAAATCTTCGATGACAAGTTGATCGAAGTGGAAGATGCGAGACTCCTCGAAAATGAATTTCACATTTTCTTCGTGCGATATAACGCTGCCGAAGCCTTCCTAGTCCTGCGGGACGAGCGTGACTGGTGAAACCCGCAGGCGCAAGCGCCGAGGGGTTCAGCGCACGCCCCGCGGAAAGCGAGCAGCCTGGAACGGAAATCAACTGCTTCCAGATATCCAATCTAACAGCTTATTAGACAGCATCATTTTTTCTGTAAAAATTAGAGAGTTCTTCAAAAAAGTAAAAATCTACTAATCGTGTAGGTCATTAGACCGATAATAGGTATATAACTATCTTTTTTATGCAAACGACTAACTGGGAGACTTACTATCAACATGAACATGATTACTGAATACTATCGGCTGCCATTATTACTGCTTTCTATATTTATTGCCTGTGCAGCGTTCTATGCCACACTCGATTTAGGAATTCGAATAGATAAAACAAGAGGAAGACTGCGCTATTTATGGCTTTGGGGCGGGGCCTTCACGATGGGAATGGCATTTGGTCGATGCAAGTTGCCCACTATCCAACCATTCAGGAGAAGCCTTTACTAAAAAAAGCAGATGAAGCTTTATACTTGGCAAAACAAAACGGACGAAATCAGGTTCGGTTTACATAAAAACAAATAGAACAAGAATGGAAGGGAAATGAGACGTGGATCAGGTAAAGATTGAAATTGGACAAGAACTGTTAGACGATCTGTATTCCTCTAGCAATATCTTGCTTCTTCGAAAAGGTACAGTCATTAATGAAATTCATATGCGTCTGCTGGCCAAGTATGATGTGAAAACGATCAAAAGAGACAGCATCAGGCAGAAGCCTCTGTCAGAGGAAGAAAAAGTGAAAAAGGTATACCAAGAGACCCTTTCAAAGCTGAAAGAGCAGTATGCGTCCATTTATAAAAAGGAAGTCTTAACGAGTGAAGATGCCACCAGTATAAAAGGGGCCTTCTCAGGGTTGGTCACCAAGGACAACATCTCACTCATTCAGCTTAAGGAACAGCTCAGCCAGGATGAATATTTGTATCAGCACAGTCTGAATGTTGGTTTGATCGCAAGAAAAATTGGCCAGGTGCTGTATCTGAGCAAGAATGAACAAAACATGCTTGCACAGATGGGTATCTTTCATGATGTCGGCAAATTCAAGATCGACCCGGCGATTCTGAACAAACCAGGACGATTGACGGACGAGGAATTTGAGATCATGAAAAGGCATCCGCAGTATGGCTACAATCTTTTAAAAGAAGCGGGTATCCCTCAGGAAATTCTACTTGGTACACTGATGCATCATGAACGGCTGGATGGAACGGGGTATCCGAATAAAGTCTCTTCGCACATTCCATTTTTAGTCCGGATCCTGTCTGTGGCGGATACGTTTGATGCCATCTGCTCCAGAAGAGTTTATAAAGACAATCGGTCGATCTTTTTTGCCGTGGATGAGCTCATTAAGGATGCACGGGGAAATCGGCTGGATATTGATGTGGTCATACCGTTTGCCAACTACTTGATGGAAGCTCTGAAAGAAAGAAAAATTCCGCTGCGCAATGGGAAAACAGCGGAGATCCGCCATGTGTTCCCGGATAGGCCTAACCAGCCGATCCTCGAGGTAGAAGGCTACCTGCCGCTGAACTTGAAGGAGTCGGGGCTGACCCTTTTGCAGGTGGCGAGTGTATAATATTTGATTGCTCTTGCGTTTTGCGAGGGCTTTTTTTATTTGGTTTTGTTAAAGGATAATGTTGATTTTCTATCATATTGGGCTTCTCATACTGATGTTTAAAAGAGACCCTCAAATCTTTTTCTCCAATAATAAGAGCTATACAATGGTGAGTGCAAAGGTGCCATTTAAAGGTGCCAGGCACCACTCATTACACAAGTGTGTAATGGCGGTGCCTGGCACTCTATTTGCTAGACTAAATGATGTTTTAGATAAACACCATATGTTTTTAATAGCTCCATGTAATTTGGAGGGGGATCTAAATCAGGTTTTTTTTGCCGCACCATTGCAAGTGCCTGATCACGCTCTAGGTTAAATCTCTGCATAAAAAAGGCGGTTATAAAAAATCCCAAACGCTGATAGCCGGCTGTATCATGAACGAGAATACGGTACCCTGAATCAAGCAATTGGTTCATTTGGTTCATCATTTTTACTACCCATGGGATATCCGGAGCATAATATACCGTCAACGGAGCCCAAATCATTACACGTCCAGAAAAGTCAAACGGAGGATCATCCGGAGTTGTTCTTAAGTTAATGATAGCTGTGATATTCTGTTGAATAAATCCCCAATCTTCACTCCTGATTAGACCACCAATATACAGTTTACCTGGAATCATTTCTACCATTATTCATCTCCTGGTTCAGTCCTTTTAATGTATTTATATTGCAGGCGGCGGTCTTAGGGAACAAAGCTTTATTTAGGGATTGCAACGATATTATTAAATAAAAACTTAGGGGCTGTCCAGAAAGTCGAAAATTGACCTTCAGGCAGCCCCTTTTTGGCTTGAAAAATCTTCAATGAAAAGTTAATTGAAGTGGAAGATGCGAGACTCCTGCGGGACTAGCGTGACAGGTGAGACTCCCGCCGGTGCCTGCACCAAAAAGTAGGCGTTCACGCCGGTAAGGCTCAACGCACGCCCCGCGGAAAGCGAGCAGCCTGGAACGGAAATCATCAGCTTACAGACTTCTTGGACAGCCCCTTTATGTGTTCTCAAAGTATGAGTATAGCAGCTGCCACTATGATTATAGATCTATGGCGGTCATAAAGGGGATACAGTACTGTTTTTGCAACACTTAATAGGTGATCGTACTATTTTAGTAGCACTTGTCCTATATCTGAATATGCTAGACAGTGAAGGATGCAAGGTGGTTTTTCTACGGCCCTTTTCATTTTCAGAACAGGCCGGTTGGACAAGCGTGCATCCATTCGGAAATTAAAAATTTTTATAGAAAGTTAGGGATATAGATGTTCGATTATCAAATGGGCGATATGAATGTGATGAGCAATACGTGCAATTCATGCAATAGTGGCAATACGGAAACTATGGGCACCATGGGTACTATGACAAATGAAGAGGTATTTGAAATTGGCGCCAATTGCCTGTTAGTACTCAAAAACCGCTTTTTTGCAGTAGTAGAAATAGAGTCGGCGGTTCCAAATGTTGAGCTTTCAGTGTATGTGATCATCCGTATAGATCAGCAAACCGCTATGCAGCTCCACGATGCTGGATTGGAATTCTGTCAGATTCAAAATAGTATTCCGGTAGCAACAGAGGGTGTAAATGTAGAGTTTCAATGCATTTTTATCAATAAAAACCAGGCGTTTGCTTTATTTGATGTAGAAGATGATTTTGACCGGGCGGTGTTTGTGAGAATTCCTTTGGATGAGGCGAAAAAAATGATCAGGAGGGGCGTACCACAGTGCACCGTTGTTGATGCACGAAACCATCATTAAAAAGGTGCCAGGCACCACTCATTACACAAGTGTGTAATGGGGGTGCCTGGCACCTAATTCTTTATTTCTTTGCTTCGTCGATAATACGGCCCTCAACTTTAGGGTCCACCGTTTTGAGTTTAGCTACATAATCTCTTAGGTTTTCCCAATCAGAGAATCCTAGGTCGGTAACTTTACCGGCTTCGTAGGCTTTTTTGAACACTTCGAAGTTGTCTCCGCCTTTTGCGGTAAAGGCATTGGTAGCCACGACATATTCTTTTGCTGGGTCAAGAGCAGTGAATTGACCTTTTGTTTCCTCAACTTCAGCAGAAACAACGCGCTGTCCAACAGGTTTGCTGCTGTCATATTTCAGTTTCATTCCTGACATATGAAGGAATGCGCCGCTCTCTTTTGGTGACTGGTCTACGCTGTGCTCAAGCGCTTGCTTGATTTCAGCTCCAGTCAGTTTCATTGTTGCCAGTGTGTTGCCGAAAGGGAGAGTTGTAAGTACTTCTCCTAGCGTGATGTCGCCTGCGTTAATTGCTTCACGGATTCCGCCGCCATTTTGGAACGCAATCATAGTTTTACCATTTAATTGTTTCGCTTTATCAAGCATGGCATCTGTGATTAGATTGCCCAGAGCAGTTTCGTTGCTTCGTACGCTCTCTCCGCCATCAGAAGAACGAGGGTTTGGAAGGGCGTTTACCGCAGTTGCTCCAGTTGACGTGTTTTTCAAATCATTAATCTTTGAAGAGTATTTCTTAAGCATTTCCGCTGCTTCAGGGTCATCCTTCTGGTCAGCGAGTTTAATTAGTCTGCCTTCTTCTTTTACTACTTTTCCGTCCTGGTCAAAATCAACATCCAACGTACCAAGGTTATCGCTGTATTGGCCCGTTTGAACGATAACGGTGGAGTCTTTATCCTTGCCGTCTTCGTCTTTGGATACAACAACTGGTGCATTAAGCTGTGTATGGCTGTGTCCGCCTACGATCACGTCAATGCCATCCACTCTTTTAGCAAGCTCAAGGTCATTATCGTACGCAGGGTTGTCGTCATAGCCGATATGAGTTACTGCGATGATCTTGTCGATACCTCGGTCTTCAAATGATTGTACTGCCTTTTGTGCCTGTTCCAAGTAGTTTTGGAATTGAACTTTTTCTGGGCTTGAGATGTCTTTCGTTTCTTCAGTGGTCAGCCCGAAGATTCCAACTTCCTCACCGTTTAATTCTTTAACAATTCCCGTGTAGATGTTTCCGTTTTGCGGCGCTGCACTGATCTTTTTCGTTTGCAGGCCATTAAACAGGCTGTCCTGCGAAAAGTCCACGTTTGCGCTGACAAAAGGAAAGTTTGCTTTTTTTACAAATTCGGATAACGCTTTGTGTCCCTCCGGGCTTGCGCCCAGATCGAATTCATGGTTCCCGAATGTCATTACATCGTATTTTGCAAGGTTCATAAAATCAAGGTCTGCTTGTCCTTTGAACTCGTTAAAGTAAAGGGTACCCGAGAAAACATCGCCTGCATCGATCAATAAAGAGTTAGGCTTTGCAGCACGCACGTCTTTGATTGCTGAGATGCGTTTTGCCACGTTATCAATGTGAGCGTGTGTATCGTTTGTGTGCATGATGGACAATTTGAAGTCCTCAGGTTTTTCACCTTTTAGGTTGTACTTGTAGATGCCGAAGCCTTTATCATCCGTTTTCCCAGTGTAAGAGATCTTGCTGTCCGGAGTAAGGTACTTTGCTCCGTTTGGAGAAGAAGTAAACGTAACGTCTGCGTCTCCTTGGATCGGTGCGATTGACCAGTTGCTGTCAGCCGTGGGAGTGATCTCCTTTTTCTCTGTGATATAGTCCATCAAGATTTGACGGTTTTCTTCTGTAGAGTCAATGACATACTCCGCACCTTTAATACCAGGGAAGTTTCCACCGCCTGATGCGCGGTAGTTGTTTGTCACAACGATGAAGTCTTGATCCGGATCGATCGACTTGCCGTTGAATTTCAGGTTCTTGATACGGCTGGAATCTGAAATTTTCACGCCTCTTACGTCATAGCGAGCTGGTTTTGTAACATCGATTTGGTACGTTACACCGTCGATCACATCGAAGTTGTAAACAGGGAAAGTATCATTAAGCAGCTTTTGCTCTCCTGCTTTGTTCGGATCAATCGTGTTGAACTTGCCTGCCGACATTTCAAGCCATTGCTTGATGTCAGACCCTTTTACTTTAATTGCTTTAATGGTGTTGTCATAAAGATACAGGTCAGCGGCGTTGCGGATCGTCAAGTCGCCTTTGTTGATCTCTGTGTATTCTTCCACACCGTTTCGTCCTGCTTTAAATGGTGCACCTACAGATAGAATTGGCAGGTCTTTGTATTGCGGTTTGTTGGCTGCGATGTATTTTTCCGCATACCATTTTTGCGCGTTCGTTACAACCTGTACGGAAGGATCGTCTTTTACAAGCGCGAAGTAGCTGTAGATATCATCCGTTGTTTTACCGATTGGCGTGTTGACGTATTTGATTGTTGCGTTGACGTCTTTTCTTACCGCGTCAACGATTTCCGGATCTTCGTCAGCTTTGTACCCTGTGTTTTTATTGAAAATGGCTTTTGTGGAGGATTGCGTATTGTTGATCTTCCATTTTCCTTTTACTTTTTGTAGATTAAGATCGATGATTCCAAGGTTGCTTCCGCCATAGCCGGCTTGAACAGCAGCTACACCGTTAATCGTTCCTTTTGCGTTATCCACGCCAGGAAGGACATTACCTTGTGCGTCTTTAAAAAGCGCATCCAGCGATTTTTCATCGGCGGCAGGGAAAACTTTGTGCGTATGAGAGAACGTAATTGCATCGACTCCGGACACTTTGCTCAAGGCATAAATCGTATCTTCGCTGTTCTTGATGTCGCCATTGAAACCAGAGTGAGCCATAACAACCACAACGTCTGCACCGGCTTTTTTCATTTGCGGTACAAATTTTTGTGCAGTTTCGACGACTCCTCGGGCCGTTACTTTGCCTTCGAGGTTGTTTTTATCCCAATCCATGATCTGCGGCGCTACAAGGCCAAGGTAACCGATTTTCACAGTGGTTGTTTTACCGGTTTGGTCTTTCACTTTTTTCGTAACGATTTTATATGGAGTGAATTCGTTTTTATCATTATTCGGGTTGCTGTCTTTGTCTTTTTTATAGATGTTGGCATTGATGTAAGGGAATTTCGCACCCCTGACCGCATTTTGCAGGAAATCCAAGCCGTAGTTGAACTCATGGTTTCCAAACGTAGCAATGTCATAGCCCATGAGATTCATAGCTTTATAGACTGGGTGGACTGCACCCTTTTTAAGTGGGTTGACTTTCGCTGCATACGTTCCGAGTGGAGTTCCTTGGATCAAGTCTCCATTGTCGACAAGAACGTTATTCTTTACTTCATCGCGTGCTTCCTGGACGAGAGTTGCCGTTTTGGACAGGCCGACGACGTCAGATGGAGCGGATTTGTAATAATCATAAGCTACTAGATTTGTATGGATATCTGTTGTTTCCATGATGCGAAGTGTCGTAGGTGATGTTGATACCGGAGTTGCGAGGTTCGAGCCAAACTTGCTGGTGCTGCCGTTGTAATTCTTAACGACAAATACCTGTACCCAGTAGGTTGGGTTTGTTGAATCGAAATAAGCAGAAAAATTGGAGCTTTTCTTGATGTCTGTTTCTACTGCTGCTTGTGAAACGGGTGTTTTGCCTTTCATAAGCTGAAAAACGACAGCTTCTTTACCCGGGTTCCCTTTTTTAGGGGTAACCGTTACAGAAGCTTTCGTGCCTTTTGAGAAATCCACATATGGTGCAGATATTTCAAATGGTACTTTTGGAGCAGGTTTTTTAGCAGGTTTAGAAGCGGCGAGCGTTGGACTGGCTAATTGGGATGATACAAGTCCGACTGCAAGTGATGATGCCAATAACTTCTTGAACGAGCGTGTAAACGACATAGATTCACAGCCTTTCAATTTTTTGCACTGCTAGATTAATATATCACGAAAGACCTAGAAATTTATAGATTTTTTTGAATTATTTTGAAGATAAAAGAAAGTGCGGGGAGTGGTGCCAGGCACCCCTTTTTGACATATGTCAAAACGCGGTGCCTGGCACCAAAAACACAAAAAACAAATCAAAAAAGGATTCGACAGATTTTTGTGGAAATTAATGGGCTGAAAGAAAGTTCGGCCTAACGGGGTACCTGGCTGAGGAGGAGGATGCGGATGGAGAACACCCTGCCATGCAAGGGATGCAGAGGACTATGCTGCGGACCGGTTGCCATAACAGAAGCAGAGCTCAAAAAAATAAAAAAGAAAGTGAAGACCATGCCGCAGAAACTGCGGAGCGAGCTGGAGAACCAGAAACGCTACTACGGAACGTGCATCTTTTATGATCTGGAGCAGGACAAGTGCGGCATCTATTCGGCAAGGCCAGAAGTATGCCAAAAGTTTGGCTTTCATAAAAGCCTTGTTTGCTTTAAGAAGCCGGAGCTGGCGGTAAAGGAGGATCCTTCGCTGAATAGAAGGGTGCCAGCGGGTGTGCTGTCGGTTGATTATACGTGGAAGGATTTTAAATGAAGAAAGGGGCTGTCCAGAAAGTCGAAAATTGACCTTCAGGCAACCCCTTTTTGGCTTGAAAAATCTTCAATGAAAAGTTAATTGAAGTGGAAGATGCGAGACTCCTCGAAAATGAACTTCACATTTTCTTCGTGCGATAAAAAGCTGCCGGAGCCTTCCTTGTCCTGCGGGACTAGCGTGACAAGTGAGACTNCTTGCACCAAAAAGTAGGCGTTCACGCCGGTAAGGCTCACCGCAAGCCCCGCGGAAAGCGAGCAGCCTGGAACGGAAATCAACAGCTTACAGACTTCTTGGACAGCCCCTTTTTTATTTATGGGGGGCTAAGTTAATGGAGCCCGCCGTTGAGGGGGCAGTTACATAATTGTCAATGTGGAAAGAGGTCCTTTTGATTAGGACCTCTTTAGTGATGGATTAATAGCCTTTCTTGTAATCAACAGCGTTAATGGAAGGTGTCTTTCCGTTTACATATTCCTTTAAGTTAGGAATCAAGATGTCCTCGATCACACGCTGGTCGTAATATTGTGTGGATCCGGCGGTATGGGGAGTAATGATGACATTTTCCATCTCCCAAAGCGGGCTGTTATCTCCGAGCGGTTCGGTCTCGAACACATCAAGCCCGGCTCCGGCAATTTCACCGTTCTTCAGCGCTTCAATCATCTCTTCTTCGACCACGATGTCACCGCGTCCTATATTAATGAAGAAAGCAGAATTCTTCATGAGCTGAAACTCTTTTTGGCCAAGAAGGTGATGGGTCTTTTCTGTAAGCGGGAGCGTCACTGCCACATAATCACATTCAGGCAGCAGATCATGCAACTTATCAGATGTATACATTTTATCGATATATTCTTCGGGTTTTCCGGAGTGGCGCATACCTAGAACTCTCATGCCAAACGCTTTTGCAATCTTTGCCGTTTCTTTTCCGATCGCACCTGTACCGAGGATGCCGATCGTCTTTCCGTGAATTTCAAGCTTAAGATTGGAATGATCCCATGTTTTGGACTGCTGGTTGCGGACATACGTATGAATTTTGCGGGTCAGCCCGAGCATGAGAGCGAAAATGGTCTCAGAAATCGGGAAGGCATGAACCCCGTTGGCACTGGTCAGAAGCACATTTTTGCTGGATAGCTTATCTAATGGAAGGCTGTTTACCCCGGCACTCCATGTTTGCACCCATTTTAAAGATGAATTTTCACTGTCAAGGGTGTAATCCTCCATCCCTTTTTTCCATCCGGCGATCACTTCGGCATCGGGAGCTTCCTTTTGCCATATTTCCTTATTTTTGCCTGTCACAATGGTCCATTCCGGTATCACTTCCTGCACTTTTTCAACATAAGCAACATCAACATTTTGAGCGATCAGCAGTTTTCGAGCAGTCATCGTATCCCATCCTATCTATGTATTTTCATTTTCATTAAGTTTACCAGAAGAAGGGAGATTTTTGTGGTGCCAAGACCTGTGAGGGTCCACTTTGATGGCCTTGATGGTGCCAGGCACCGCGTTTTGACACTTGTGTAATTGTGGTGCCTGGCACCATAATAAAAGGAAAAAGGAGGGAATGGCGAAGGGGACGATCAACGGAACGATGAAGGCAATTGCGGTGACGAAATTTGGCGGGCCGGAGAACCTGGAATATCTGGAGGATATGGATGTGCCTTCTATCAAATCCAAACAGGTGTTAATTAAGGTGAAGGCTACTTCTGTAAACTACGCAGACATTAAAGCGAGGCATGGGAATAAGGGAAAGGGAACTCTGCCATTTATTCCGGGTTTGGAAGCGGCTGGGGTGGTGGAGCTGGTGGGTGAAGACGTACAGAGCCTTCAAGTGGGGCAGCGGGTTCTTGCCTTTCCTCATAACGGTTCCTATGCAGAATACATAGCAGCAGACGAAAGTCTGACATTCGCGATACCGGACAGCATGAGCTTTGAAACAGCAGGGGCTTGCGGAATCGTTTCGTTTCTTTCATACCATTTACTCGCTAATTTGGCGCAGATAGAGGAAGAAGAGACTGTTGTCATTCATTCAGCGGCCGGCGGTGTTGGAACGACAGCAGTGCAGATGGCCCTCGCTCTTGGTGCGGGCATTGTGATCGGCACGGTAGGGAATGAAAACAAAATCCAAACGGCCAAGGATTCCGGCGCTCATCATGTCATTTGTTATGAGCAGGATAATGCTGCTCAAAGGATGAATGAGCTGACTAATGGAAGGGGTACTGACATCATACTTGATTCGGTCGGCGGAGATCTGACTGCAGCGAGTTTCAGCTGTCTGGCCAAATACGGACGCCTCGTTGTTTTCGGAAATTCCAGTGGAAGCTATGGCAATATTCCGGCGGGTGAGCTGCATTCAAGCTGCCGTTCGGTGCTCGGTTTCAGCCTTGGTACGACAAGAAAGGAGAGGCCAGATGTACTGCAAAGAATCGCTCCTAAAGTGTTTCCGTTGCTGGAGGATGGCCGAGTGGAGATCGATATTGGACAGCTGTTTTCTTTAAAAGATGCAGCCCGTGCCCACGAATGGGTGGAAAGCAGAAAAAGCACGGGAAAAGTAGTGCTGATGGTGGGAGAGTAATAAAAAGAGCAAGAATGAGGCCAAATATCATTCTTGCTTTTTCTAATATTTTTCGCCGAATAGTGATGAAATTTTACAAATAGGATAAAAGACAGACAGGATTTTCACTTCGTTAAGATGAATATTTATTCAGTGTACTTTTAAAAAAGTAAATAGATTAACAGAGAAGGAGAATAAAATGAAAGCGTTATCTAATTTCTTCACTGCCCTTGTGCAGAGGTTCTTGCCTGATCCATTTGTGTTTGCATTAATCCTGACGATCATTTTATTTTTATCCGGTGTTATTTTTACACATCACAGTCCCATCGAAATGGTAGGTTTCTGGGGATCGGGATTCTGGAACCTACTGGCCTTTGCGATGCAGATGGCTCTCGTACTGGTGACGGGGCATGCCCTAGCCAGTTCACCATTGATCAAAAAATGGATGGTTAAGCTCGCCGGAATTGCTAAAACTCCAGCTCAAGGGGTCATTTTAGTTACGGTAGGTTCTGGACTTGCTTGTTTTATCAACTGGGGGTTCGGGCTGATCGTTGGTGCCCTGTTCGCAAAGGAAGTAGCCAAACGGATTCCTGGCTCGGATTACCGTTTTCTGATCGCGTGTGCGTATATCGGTTTTCTTACATGGCACGGCGGACTGTCAGGTTCTATTCCGCTCGTGGCTGCCACTCCGGGAAATCCGATGGAAAAAACGGCTGGGCTGATTCCCCTGACGGATACCATCTTCACCAGCTATAACCTGTTCATTACGGTCGCACTCCTTATTATCCTGCCTATCATGGCCAGGCTGATGATGCCTACCGGAAAAGACGTGATCGGGATTGATCCAAAGATCCTGGCGGAAGACGAAGCCTCTGCAGCGATAGCGGTCGACCCAACTGAGGTTAAACGAACGTTTGCCGTTACGATGGAAAACAGCAGATTCCTCAGCCTGGCAATTGCGGTGCTCGGCTATTCGTACATCATCTATTACATAGCCACAAACGGTTTTAAAATCGATATCAATACAGTCAATTTGCTGTTCTTTACGACGGGACTTCTGCTGCACGGAACGCCGCTGTCTTATATGAACGCTGTCTCCAATGCGGCAAAAGGAACAGCTGGCATCTTGATTCAATTCCCGTTCTATGCGGGGATTCAAGGGATGATGGAGCTGTCCGGCCTTGGCGGGATGATCACCAACGCATTTATCTCCATTTCCAACCCATCGACGTTTCCGTTCTTTGCGTTCTTGAGCTCAGGATTCGTCAACTTCTTTGTTCCGTCCGGCGGAGGACACTGGGTCGTACAGGGGCCGTTCATCATGCCTGCTGCACAGCAGCTCGGCGTAGAACCCGGCATCGCAGCGATGGCCATCGCCTACGGTGAAGCATGGATGAACATGGCCCAGCCGTTTTGGGCTTTGCCGGCTCTCGCTATTGCCGGACTCGGCGCACGGGACATCATGGGATACTGCGTCACCACCCTGCTAGTATCGGGTGTCATCTTCGCAGTTGGTTTGTCGTTTTTTTAGAGGGGGGTGGAGTAGAGAGGGGTGCCGAGTGAGGTGCCAGGCACCTCCGTTACACATGTATGTGATCGTGGTGCCTGGCACCTCAAAAAAAGGCACCAAAAAATTCATTCAGAGGTAAAATCATGGTGAATGTTGATATTCAACAGGATTGGAATTTTTCAACTGTTGTCACGAGGCTTAGGGCAGCTGGCTGTGTTTATGCGGAGGATGAGGCTCGTTTGCTGATGGCTGAGGCGAATACGCCAGTGCAACTGGTTGCTATGATAGACCAGCGTGCTGCCGGTTTTCCCCTCGAACAAATCATCGGATGGGCGGAATTCTGCGGCTTCCGGATCGAGGTAGATCCGGAAGTTTTTGTTCCTCGCCGACGTACTGAGTTTCTTGTCTCCCAAGCGGCAAATATCATACGGCCGGGAGACATCGCCGTTGATCTCTGCTGTGGTTCAGGTGCGGTTGGCGCCGTGCTGGCTTCAACCCAGGAAAAGATTAAACTGTATGCTGCTGACATCGATCCGAAAGCGGTAACGTGCGCTAGACGTAATGTGACGGCTAGCGGTGGCCGTGTCTACGAAGGTGGCCTGTACGAGCCGTTGCCCAAAATACTTCTCGGGCGCGTCAACCTCCTAGTCGCTAACGCACCTTACGTCCCCACCGATGCGATCGGTATGCTCCCTGCAGAAGCCCGCCTTCACGAGGATCGAGTGGCACTGGACGGCGGGGAGGATGGACTTAAAATCCAGCGGAGGATAGCTACTGGTGCGGCGGCCTGGCTGGCGCCGGGTGGTCATCTGCTTGTTGAGACTAGCGAACGGCAAGCACTGCAGACTCTCGAAATTTTTAATGCTAACGGATTGTTATCACGTGTAGTCAGTTCCAGTGAACTGGACGCAACCGTCGTTATTGGCACTAGACCCGCTCTCTAAAAAAACTAAAAAAAAAGCCGGATCAGCACAAACTGCTGATTCGGCTTTTAGTTTTATCCCCACTACCTATCGCTGAGACTTCCGGTAGCCTGCTTTTTGGGCTTCAGCCTCTGAGCAGAACATGACCTCGGCTTTCGTCCGATCGTAATATTGGCCGCCAGGCATGTGATAGATTCCGGACTGGTTTCCTTTGATGTTGCAGCTTCCCTTTGGTTTCTCTGGCGTTTTCACCTGAGTATTCTGCTTGTTGGTTTGTGACCCTCCGGAAACTGTTCCGTTTGATGTGCTGGTTTTTGAATTGGTATGGAATCCGTCTTGCTGGGCATAGTTCTCAATCGACCAAATGCCAACACCTGCTTTTTGAGCTTTTTCTTGTGTGGCACGGAACTGATCGACGTATTTTGTGTTAGGCGGATACACATAAGCCACACGGGCAAGGCCTTTTTCCAAAAGTAGCTGGTTAAAGTTTTGCTTGCCGATCCATATGTACGCGAGCAGCCTGCCGTATTTATCGCGTTCGGACACATCCAGCTCGACACCGACTTTTTTGCCCGTTAACTGGGTTTTTGTGAATTTCGAGCTTTCCGGCCCGAACGGCTGAACACCGAGCCTCGGATGTTTTGTCTCGGGTGTGTCGATAAGGAGCATGCGGATTCGCTCCGTTTTTCCGTTCTTAAACTTTACATCCAGTGTATCGCCATCGACCACATACGTAACAGTAGCCGGCATGCCTTTAACGGCGGATGTCTGATCTGTGGATGGAGTGGTTTTAACATCATTTGAAGATGAATCTTCTTGTTTTGCAGCAGGTGAATCCGTTTTTTGTCCGGAATCCGTGCTTGATTGGCCTGTGCTAGGTGCCTGTGCACACCCTGTGATGAGCAAAGCCGTTAACAGGAATACAATCAGGCTAGTCAGACTTTTTCTGCGTTTTTCTCTCAAGTTGATCTCCCCTTAATTTTTAGAACGTTCAAGTTGGTTGCCTGGTAAGGGTAATGAAGTTTACGGCGACGCGTCCATAATAAAAATACAAAAGCTATTATACTACGATATTGAATGCAGAAGGGGACAATGTGAACAAGTTTTATGCGGCTTTCTTAATTGAAAGATCAAAAAAGACCAAGCACATTTGCTGTATCTTTCATAGTGGATAGAGATTCTGCAGCAGCTTAAAGACCACGAAGGTGCAGATTTTTTTAAAAAAGGAAGATGAAGAAGTGAAAAAATTAGTTACGGCAGTCATCCTGTTGTTGGCAAGTTTAGTATATGTGTTAGCGCGGCTCACACAAAAAACATTGTATCTGGACAGATTTTCGGTAAATGCGAAAAACCCGGTCAGTTTTCATTGGAACACCATCGCTATCAATACAGGTGCCAGGCACCGCTTTTACACAAGTGTCAAAAGCCGGTGCCTGGCACCTTCAAATTAGAATCATTTATGAGCCAATCGGAGGTTACAGTGATCAGTTCATTGAAATGCATGATGGATGAGAAGGTATGGTTGGCGCCTTTAATAAGCCGAATCTTGCTTTTTCCACATGATCTTTTTTGTGTATTCTCAAAAAATTCCCCGCAATAATGGGCTGGAATTTCTTTGTCGTCCGTTCCGTGAACGAGCAGCACATCACCGGAAAACTGTGATAGCTGGTCTAACGGATTGGAATTCTTGAGGGACTGCAGAAATTTTGTGGTCAGGGAATAACCTAAATGATCCACGAATCCTTTAATGAATAGATGGCTATATTCTTCTTCACCCACGATATTTACGATGTCATCAAACGGCCGTCCTACCGCAGACCAGAGGATTAACTGTTTAACCCTTTCGTCACGGGCCGCAGAGTGTACAGCGACTGCTCCTCCAAGGCTATGGCCAAGCAGGGTAATCTGGTCAGAATCAACGTTAGGAAGCTCCAAGGCAAAGCTAACGGCAGCGTATGTTTGGTCGATTAGATCTTCAAAGCTGTTTTCCCCATAATTCCCCTCACTCTCCCCGCAGCCCGAATAATCAAACCGAACTACAACAAATCCGTTCGAAGAAAGCTGCTGTGCCGTTTTAACAAACAATCGGTCCACACCAATCCGGTTGCTTGTAAATCCATGGCAAATAATAACGGCAGGGGATATCTTATTTTTGCTTAGCATGGATTTCGGATAATGCACGGTTGCGGTAAGCCTTTTTCCCTTCCAGTGTATACAGTCGTGTTTTTCCATATCACCAACTCCTCATTTAACGTTTATTATTTAAAATAACTATTCATATCTATTTAGTGGGAATTGATTCGATAAAAAACCCCTTCCTATGTTTATGGAAACATAAGAAGGGGTTGAAGAGACCGAAGAATGATCAACACAATTCTTATCTTCCAAGCAAAGAAGCTTGTTGAAATTGGCACAGTGCTCATAAAAGAGTCTGTTGCCGAGGTTTCTCAGGGTCAATTCCCTCCACCTCTCTGGATAAGAATATTTAATTTCATTTAATGTAAAATAGAATTAATAGTTTGTCAATTAAAAAATCTGTTTTGGACAGCTTTCTCAAATGTGTATGCATACATCCTATGCACCTGGGGGGAGAGGGATTCAAAAATATACAATAGCCTGCGCCTTTTTTGTAGGGTGCCAGGCACCTGAATTACACAAGTATGTAATTGCGGTGCCTGGCACCGTAAACTTAAATATTTTATAATATAAATTAATATACTATTAGAGTAATAGACTCAGACGGAAGAAGGCTAATCGTGTTAGAAAAGTTAAACCACCAGCTGGAAAAATTTATGCCATTTATTACACCCGCAAGTGTGATCCTTGGAATTTTGCTTACGAGCGAACTAAAGGGTTTGCTTTTTTTAGTTCCTTGGATTTTTGCATTCATGACGTTTTCAGGTAGTTTAGGGTCTAATTTTACCCATCTGCGCAATACACTGTCCCGGCCAGTGCCCATCCTGACAGCACTCATCATCCTCCACATCGTAATGCCGATCTGGGCGTGGGGAGTAGGGCACATTGCGTTTTCCTCGGATTCCCTTACCATAACCGGACTCGTATTGGCGATGGTCATACCGTGCGGCGTGACGAGCAGCATCTGGGTATCCATCTATCGTGGGAACAGCACCCTCGCGCTTTCCATAATATTGATTGATACGCTATTATCGCCGATTGTTGTTCCTTACAGCCTATCACTGTTTGTCGGAGAAACCGTCTCCATTGATGAATGGTCCATGGTGAAGGACCTGTTGATTATGATCGTGATCCCATCTGTCATTGGCATGCTGCTCAATCATTGGACGAAGGGAGAAATAAAGAACACACTCGGGAAAAGAATCTCTCCAGTTTCTAAAATTTGCATGAGTGCTGTGGTCGCCATCAATGCTTCGGTTGCCACCCCGTATTTGGTTCATGTGAACGGGAAACTTTTATTGATTGGTTTGTTCGTCCTGTTGATCGCGGCCAGTGGTTACTTAATATGCTGGCTGACCGGCATGCTTTTTGGATGGGAGAGAGAAACGGTTGTAGCTCTCGTCTTCAGTGGAGGCATGCGGAATATCAGCGCTGGATCTGTTCTTGCGTTAACGTACTTTTCGCCGGCGACAGCTGTTCCCGTCGTTGTTGGCATGCTATTTCAGCAGATTCTGGCGTCTATATACGGCCATCTGTTGGCTAAACACTACGGCAGACATGAACAACTTACTTCGGAAAATAACGAAAAAGTTCCTATTTAATAGTTTTTGTGCCAGGCACGCTTAATTGAGAAAAGGGGCTGTCCAGAAAGTCGAAAATTGACCTTCAGGCAGCCCCTTTTTGGCTTGAAAAATCTTCAATGAAAAGTTAATTGAAGTGAAAGATGCGAGACTCCTCGAAAATGAACTTCACATTTTCTTCGTGCGATAAAAAGCTGCCGGAGCCTTCCTTGTCCTGCGGGACTAGCGTGACAGGTGAGACTNNNCTTGCACCAAAAAGTAGGCGTTCACGCCGGTAAGGCTCACCGCACGCCCCGCGGAAAGCGAGCAGCCTGGAACGGAAATCAACAGCTTACAGACTTCTTGGACAGCCCCTTTTTCTTACTTTCCTTTTTTTACGGACAGGATGAAACGTACCAGCAATGTTTCGAGCTGCTCATCCTTTATCTTCTTTGTGTTGAAATGCTGGTGAATGCGTTTTTTTAGCACTTCACTGCTCATCACCATTCTCCTTTCCTCTTTGTTTTCCTACTTTTTTCTTTCCTTTGAAGATTATACCTGCTAGTTGTCGAAAGAAGGGGTAATATGTCTTATGCGCTATATGTAATGGGCCCGAATTTTTATGATTTTATTACCATGCTTGCTTGATAATATTTCCGGATTTTAGCAGATTGAAACGTGGAATTGGCAATAAAACGAAAATTCTGTTCGTATAAAGGGGAAATTGGATCCCTTCGCTTACTCTTTGATAAAAATCATGATAAACTTGGATTATACATTAATTGTAAATGGCGAGGGGGTTGGTTTGAAACGGCACTTATAAGTAAACGTCGTGCAGTCTTTCAGTTTTAAGAGATTATGCAGAGTGCAAAAATCTTAAAACAAGGGAGAATGGATCAATATGATTTATGAATTGCCTCTAAAACGATACGATAAGGTAAGAAAACTTATTAAAGAACAAAACGATCATCCAGTCATACAAGGAGTCATTTCAGGGATAAATCGCGGAAAAATCTTTGTTGATGATGTTGAATCTCCTTCAACTGCATTAATCTGGGCGGTTAATGAAATGTTTTATTTGGGAGGAGACCATACGAACCACACATTCAACTCCTTTCTGCAGCCATTCATAATAGAAAGAATAAAACCTGATGCCCTTGAACTCGGCGAAAATGATTTTAATCTTGAAGTATATCCTCCTCAAGGCTGGCAGGAAGTAATATCCTCGCTTTTTCCTGCAGGATTAAAAATAGGTGAACGAGTGCCCTTCAAGTTTAACCGTGAACATTTTTTATCTTCAAAATTAAACAATGCTATACCTGAAGAGTACATAGTATCGAGAATTACTCAAGATTTCCTTTTGAAGGATCCACTCCAGACGATCAATAAAGAGATTAAGAAATTCTGGGTCTCGGAGGAAAGCTTTTTAGAACACGGTCTAGGCTGGTGTGCCATGCATAAAAGCAAAGTCATCGGAACGTGCATCAGTGTGTTAGCGTGTGGGGGTGACGTGGAGATTGGCATAAATGTTTATGAAACAGAACATCGAGGCAGAGGGCTTGCAACGAGAATGGCCCGTGGTTTTATCAATGACTGCTTAAAAAGTGGCAGGAAACCCCATTGGACAACAGAAACCTTTAGGCATGATTCGATTGCAATCGCAGAAAAACTTGGTTTTGAAAGACTTCCCAATTATCAAGTATACTTTCTTCCTTTTCATGAGTTTAAGTAAAGTCAGTATTTAATGCTGGCTTTTTTTATAGACAAAAGATTAAGATATAAGCTATACTCAATATAAGAACAAATGTTCGGTTAACTACTCTCATTATTCCTCAGAATCTCTCCTTTGTAAAGTGTCTTAAAAAAAATTTCCATCTTCACTTCTTAAACCCATACATAAATTATTAGGAAATTGTGTGAAATCAGCAGGAATTTCAATCTTCTTTGCAGTAATTGTGCTATCATCAATTGTTGAAGTCAGTGATCAAGCTGAAAGGAGCCTGCTTTTACATGAACATTCTGGTAGCGGAAGACGATTTGCATCTTGGAAAGTTGATTGTCCATATGCTGAAAAAGAATCAACATCATGTAGAGTGGGTGTCAAATGGAGAAGATGCCTATGAGACCGCGATAGCATCTGATTTTGATATTGTGATCCTGGATTGGATGATGCCGGGGCAAACGGGATTGGAAGTTTGCAGGCGATTACGGTCTGGGGGCTATTCTCAAGCTATTCTGATGCTGACAGCAAAAGATTCAGTTCAGGACAGGATCCATGGACTGGATGCAGGAGCCGATGACTACCTTGTCAAACCCTTTGAAATTGACGAGCTTCTTGCAAGGCTTCGTGCTCTGTCGAGAAGGAATTTTGCTCCTATTGTTGAAGAAAAGGTCGTTCTTTATGATATTGTGTTGAATCGTACAAGTTATATAGTAAATTCAGCTAAGCGTGAGATACAGCTGACCCCAAGGGAATTTCAGCTGTTTGACCTTCTTGTGCGGAATAAAGGCCAAGTACTTCCGAGGGAAACCATCCTTGACCGGATCTGGGGTTTCGATGCAGATGTCTCGGCAAAGACTGTGGATGCCACTGTGAAATTGCTTCGGAAAAAACTTGGAAAGCTCACAAAAAAAGAAATTATTGAAAGTGTGCGCGGGGTGGGGTATCGCCTTGAAAACTAGACTTTTTACCCGCTGGAATCTATTGAAAAACTTGAACCTGATCAGCCGTACACAGTGGCGGCTGACGATGATTTATACAGGCATTCTGATGCTGTTCTTAATTCTTTTTATGGTCATCGTTTATTTCTTGCTATACGGAGTGATTGTCAGCAGCCAGGAGGATCAGCTGAAGAAGCTCGTGGACCAGGAAGTAAGTGTGATCAAAGAAAAAATGATAAAAGGCAAAAAACCTTCCATACAAAACTTTGTCATGCTTTCTGACGAACAGTTCTTCTATTACGTCGTCGATGCCAAAGGAAAGCTTTTAACGGGTGATGAACTTTACCATCATCTCCGTCCGAAGCTGTATAAGAAACTAGAGGGCTGGAATCCAAATCCAAAAGAGATCCGGTATGAAAACTTAAAAGTCTCTTATTTTGTTCCGTGGCAAGAGGATTTGAATAAACGAAACATCGACCTCATGATGGCTGGCCGCAAAATTTATAAAGGAAATCAATTCATTGGCATTTTATATGTTGGGAAAAGCATATCTAATAGGGTGGAGCTATTTGACTGGCTATTGAACATTTTTGCCATCATGCTTATCATCTTTTCCTTTGTTTCCTTTTTTATCAGCTATTTTATGTCGAAGCGAGCCATGTCACCTATTATCAGGTCCTATATGAAGCAGCGTGAATTTGCCGCCGATGCTTCACATGAGCTTCGAACCCCGCTGAGTGTCATATTATCTTCTATTAATGCGCTGGAGATGGAAAAACACGTGCAGGAAGATGAATTTTCACACTCTGTTCTATCTAATATGAAATATGAAGTAAAGCGGATGATAAAGCTTGTAGGAGATTTACTCACTCTGGCCCGTTCTGATGCAGAAAACACGGAAGTAAGAAAAGAAGTGTTTGATTTTCATCAGCTTGCTCAAAAAGCGGTTCACTCTATTGAAACGCTTGCGGATGAAAAACGTATAACATTAAAGCTGAATGCACCTGCCCAGCTTTTTGTGTATGGCAACCGTGAGCGTTTGGATCAGCTTCTTTATATTCTGCTGGAGAACGCCATCAAGTATTCTCCTGAAAATGCTGAGGTTAACCTTGAACTTTCGCTGAAAAAAGAAGAAAAAATTAAATTGCTGGTTATATTGGTTGAAGATCAGGGTATAGGGATAAAGCCTGAAGAACGCGAACGGATATTTGAGCGATTTTACCGGACGGATAAATCCCGGTCAAAACAGCTTGGAGGCCACGGTTTGGGGCTTGCGATTGCAAAATGGATTGTGGATTCCCACGGCGGCTGGATCCAGGTTGCGGGCAAGTCCGGAAAAGGAAGCGTTTTTACAATCAAAATACCGCAATAATAAACGAAAACCATGGCTAGAGCTAGTAATTTTAAGGAAAAATAAACAAAAATAAAATTAAATCTTAGCTTTTCATCATATTTTCACTTTTGCTATTTATAATAAAATAGACTAAAATTTACAGGTGCGAATAAAAGTGATTAGACAATAAAGTTATAGAGGTACTAGAAGAGGTGAAAGAATTGAAAGGTCTTTTAAAAGCTGGCCAAAATGTTGTCCAAAAGCATCTTGGTTTTTTCATTTTAGCTGTTGTTCTTTTTTGGCTAAAAACGTATACAGGCTATCTTGTTGAATTTAATCTTGGTATAGAAAATGCAATGCAGAAGTTCTTGCTGCTGATAAACCCGATCAGTTCAGCCATATTCTTTTTTGGATTGGCACTATTTGCAAAAGGTAAAAGAGCGTATATATGGACCATTGTCCTTAACTTTTTCCTTTCCTTTGTTTTATATGCAAATATCGTGTATTACCGATTCTTTAATGATTTCATTACGATGCCGACCCTGACTCAAACGAAAAACTTTGGAGATCTTGGAGGAAGCATCTGGGAACTGCTTAAACCTTATGACCCGCTGTATTTCATTGATACCATCATTCTAACTGTTCTCGTAGCTGCAAAATTCATCAAGCCCGAGCCGGTTCGCATGGCTCGTAAGAAAGTGCAGCTTGTGCTGGTTTCAGCGATTGCCTTGCTTGTCATTAACATCGGCTTGGCGGAAACAGATCGTCCGCAGCTTTTGACGCGTACATTTGACCGCAACTACTTGGTGAAATACCTCGGCACATACAACTATGTGATATATGATGCTATTCAAAGCATGCGTATTTCCGCGCAAAAGGCATCTGCAGATTCAAGCGATATGGGTGACGTCCTTAACTATAAAGACGCTAACTATGCAAAGCCTAACCCTGCTTACTTTGGCAAGGCAAAAGGCATGAATGTGATTTACATTCATTTAGAATCTTTCCAGAACTTTATGATCAATTACAAACTGAAGGGTGAAGAAGTTACACCTTATTTAAACTCATTCACAAAAGATAAGAATACGTTATACTTTGATAACTTTTTCCACCAAACAGGACAGGGCAAAACATCCGATGCAGAATTCATGCTGGAAAATTCCATTTATGGACTTCCGCAAGGCTCAGTATTTACCACCAACGGAAATAACACATTCCAAGCCGCACCTGCTATTTTAGGACAAAAAGGTTACACTTCCGCAGTATTCCACGGAAACTACAAAACGTTCTGGAACCGGGATGAGACCTACAAATCATTTGGTTATGACAAGTTCTTTGATGCGAGCCACTACCAAATGAAGGATGAAGATGTTGTAAACTACGGACTAAAAGATAAACCATTCTTTGAAGAGTCTCTTCCAATGTTGAAAACATTGAAAGAACCTTTCTATACGAAATTTATTACATTGTCCAACCACTTCCCGTATCCGATTGATGACGCGGAAGCAAGCATCGGACCAGATGATACGGGTGACGGATCAGTTGACCGTTACTTCCAGACAGCTCGTTACCTCGATGAATCGGTTAAGAGCTTCATGGACCAATTAAAAGCTTCTGGGCTGTATGACCGTTCTGTTATCGTCATGTACGGAGACCATTATGGTATTTCCGAAAACCATAACGATGCCATGGCTAAAGTATTGAACAAAGAAGCAATCACTCCTTATGACAATGCCCAGCTGCAGCGTGTTCCGTTCATGGTTCACGTACCTGGCATGAAAGGCGGAGTGAAGCATGAATATGGTGGACAGATTGACGTTCTGCCTACGCTTCTTCACTTGCTTGGCATTGATACAAAAGAGTATGTCCAATTTGGAACAGATTTGCTGTCCAAAGATCATCAACAGGTTGTTCCATTCCGTAACGGAAGCTTTGTCAGTCCAAAGGTTACCGCTATCAATGGAAAATACTTTGATGCCAAAACTGGGGAACCGGTTAAAAAGAATAAAGAAATTCAGAAAGAACAGGAATTTGCTGAAAATTCTCTTCAACTTTCTGACAAAGTTGTTTATGGAGATCTGCTTCGCTTCTATACTCCACGTGATTTTAAACCAGTGGACCGCTCGAAGTACGATTACAATAACCGTGATGAAAATAAAAATAAAGCAAAAACTGAAGATCAGACTAAACAGGAAGAAGCACCTGCTGCTGATCAAAAGCAAGAACAGAACTAAACAAGTAAAGCATTGCCTGGAAACAGGCAGTGCTTTTTTTATTAAATAAAACAAGCACCCTTCACATAGTAACGGGTTCGGTTAATGGGGAGAAAACAGTAAATAATAGCGTAATTAGGGACACAATTCACAATATGAATTGGTGTCCCTCTTTTTGTTGTTAAATCAATACTTTTAACGGAATTAATGGGCTAATTAGCATACCAATTCACAAACAAAGCAACAACACCGCATAAATTTATGCGGTGTTGTTGATACCAGTGCTAAAACCATTGCGAATTGGATATTCTAATTGTATGACCAATTTCAGACAGGAGATAGATAAGGATGAAGTTCATTAAACCCAAAAATCACAATGCAGAAAAGGTAGATTGGCTCATATCAGAACGAGCAAGAAATATCGTCAAAAGCTATTGCAGAATACACAGAGCATAGCGAGAGTGAAGTCGTCAATTTATTTCTTCTCAACCTTTTAGAAGACGAAGATTTTATCGCTTGGATTGAAAATAAGAGGAATAACAGAAGGATGGTTAAGCAACTTGGAATTGAAGATTTAGTAGGTGACGAAAAGATTGGCTAAATTAAAGCGATTGGCTACCAAAGAAGATAATTTAGTCGAGGTTCTATCCCCTCTTTCAACGAGTGAAATTGAGGATAGAACGAAAATTAACCAAATCAACCCTTGCTTGAATAAATTCTTCACGAACCTGTTTTCGAGTTTTTGCCCTATCTGTTTGGCACAAAAAATGATGGGCATCACTGAGACAAATTTCCTTCGAGAATACTCGATTGATAGATGTCATAAGGGAATTGTCCTCATCGGTCACAAAACGCCACTCAGGGGATTTTACGAGTTGCTTAATGAGCCATAGATGTGCAGCTGTCGTATAAGTCGAACCAACGTGTAATCCATCCGTATATTTCATTCTCCGTTCCGCATGTACCAATTCTTTATACTCCGTTTTACTTTGCGTATCGTTTGCCGAAGGCGGCATCGGGTAGTGCGAATATTTCGGGTATCTTGCATATTTTTTTGCAAACTCATTCAGATGGTCCTCTTTTTGTAGAACCGTATCTAAGGCAATATCTCCGAGTGTAATCTCCCAATCATAAGCGACATCACCACGAAACACATATCGAGTTAATACATCAGCCGACACCAAAATATCCTAAAATACCTTTCAAATAAAAAAAGATAATAGAACATAACCGCTCGGCTATCTAAGGTAAATAATATCTTTTAGAGAAAATTGCTTGTCTGTTAAACCTAATCGTTAACATCTTTTGGTTCCAATGAAGATAGGTTTGTCGTACAATCTACGGAACGCAAACCTCTATCAATTGTTGCAAGAGGATGCAAGATAGGATTATCTTCATATTCTAAGTGCGTACCCGATGAAGTGAAAACTTTCTTGTGAAAATGATGATGTTCGAACAGCTCTTGTAATTGCAGAAATGCCAATTTTCTTAGGGAACCTGTTCCAAACCCTCGCATTGTTCCCCAATATAAAATCTGAATTGTCCGAAAAACACGAAACTATTATTGTGATTTTTCGTCTAATTCTTTAAGGGGGGGAGTTAAAATTAATATGATAAGAAAATTACCGATTGTGTTAGTTTTTTTAAGTTTATTATTCTTGGCAGCTTGCACATCGAATGAAACAAATAGTGAGGTATCATTACCAGAAGGTGTTCCTGATTTTGTTCAAGAAAGTGATTTTGAAAAAATTAATTGGGATAAAAAAGCAGTCACATTCAATGGCAACATTATTGGGAATGAAAATAAGTCAGGAGTTATCGGTGCAGACGCTCCAAGTTTAATCAATGGTCAAAAATGGATGTGGCATCTTTGGGGAATCGAAAACACAAGGCAAACAGAATTAACAGTAGTCGGTTATCATAAAGAAACAGGTATTGTTCATCAAATATTAACAACTGGTTGGACAATAGGACTTGGAGGAGAAAATAATGGAGCAGATGCTCACGCACCTTCAAGTGTAAAGATTCCTAAGTCGGGAGAATGGGCAATTCTACTTTATACTGATGGAAAATTATTTGATACGTTGATTTATGAAATCAATGAATAAGAAATAAATTGAATGACATTTTATTTTCTTGCAAAACCCGCTCAGAAATATAACTGAGCGGGTTTTATTATTAATTATTGGAATTCTAAAATTGCTTTCCTTAAATAAACCTGTTATAACGAATAACCGTGCTTTTTCTATTGCTAATTAACATACAAATTTACTGTGAATTACTTTGTGAATTCGATTGAGAATTGTCATTTTCTCCTCGTCAACCGAACCCGTTTTTCAAATAGGGTGCTTTGCTGATTTTTACATTTTTATCTGGATAGCAGGTAATCAATGACTCGGTCTGAGGAATTGCCGTCATGCATGCCGCAGAATGTTTTATAAAAATCCTTATATTCAGGAGAGTTGTCTTTTAAGACTTTAGGCAGTGTTTGCAGCAATTCTTCTTCAGTGTAGCAAATCTCTCCTGCTCGCTGCTCACTTAATTCAAAATAAGCTCCTCGTACTGAGCCGACATATTGGTCGTAATCAGGGACATAATAAATAACGGGTTTTAGGCTGCAGTACCAGTCAAACACGATCGATGAGTAATCTGTAATGAGAACATCAGCTGCGCACATAAGTTCAATGGCATCGTCCCAGCCACTGACGTCAATTACACGGCCAGCGAGACTTGTTAATTTATCATCAGAGCTGCTCATATGATGAGAGCGGATAAGCAGGATAGCGTCTTCAGGAGCATGCTCTATAAATTTAAATGGATCTAGCATTAAATTGAATTCAAACATTGAGTTCCCAAGGTGTTTACCGTCCCGCCAAGTTGGAGCATAAAGGTAGATGGGAGCATTGTTATTTTGCACTCCGAGTTTTGCTCTTATTTTTTCTCTGACGTTTGAGTACCTTCTTTTGTCATAGAAAATATCATTGGAAGGATAACCGTATTCAACGATTTCTCCTTCGTATCTAAAAGCAGATTGGAATATCTCTGTAGAATAATGATTGGGAGATAATAAGGCATCCCATTTGGTTGATTTCACATAAAATTCAGGCGTCGACCGTTTTTCTAATGGACGTGATGAAATGTCCCAGTGCAGTCTTTTGAACGGTGTGCCGTGCCATGTTTGAAAGTAGAAGGTCTCTGGCCGGTGGTACCAAAGCGGAAATGTTGTGTTATTAATGATAAACCGTGATCTGGCAAGAAAGTTATAGTAATCAGCGGATGCTCTATCAACAATGATTGGATCTCCGGGAATCTTTTCGTTGCCGGCATAGCACCAGACATATGTATAATTCGGATAACGTTCGATCATGCGTTCATAAATGTACCTTGGATTCCCGGTATACTGTTTGCCTAAGTTACTTTCAAAGAAGAACATGCGCTGATCAACTTTATTGGACTCTGCTGCTTTTTTGTATTGCCAAGGTATTCCGAATCCGCGTGACTGCGCAATTAAATTAAAGACTTCCGGATATTTAGGGAATACATCCTTCTTTAAGTCATCTTGAGAAATAGTCGAAAAATAGTCCAAAACAAAGGGGTTTAAATCCAAAGAATCAGTTTTCATTTCTCCACCTCCAGTGGCATTTGAAAAACATTTTTATCCATTGTTATCTTTTACCTATTATACAGTAAGCCTAAACATCCGCCAACGAAGTGTTCGAGGGATGAATGGCCGTAAAAAAACAGATGTCTTGGAGGGGACATCTGCTTTTGGGAGAAGCTATGCTGTTTTGACCAGTTTCGGAGATATCGTTTTTATTTTACGGTTAGTATTGCCTACCACATACGATCCAAACGGCAGTAAGGATATTACTTTTATGATCGCCATTGAAATTAAAAGCGTTATAAAGAAGAGCGAAAATACTTGCAGATGGGTTTGGTCGAACCATTGAGCCGTATAGGGTGCAAGATAGCGCTGAACCTGCCAGTGGATGAGATAAATGCCAAAAGAGTAATTGCTGATCAAGTTCACGATTTTAATATTTGGCAGCAATTGGCCCCAAGCCAGAACGAGGAGACTAAGCGATACGGTTAATGGAAACAGATCTAAACGCTTCGATCCGACGCTGACATAACCTGATTTGTAAAAAATCAAGACAATTGCGAGACTCAGAACTGCCCCAAAGAGCGTGTGGTATCGGTATTCTTGCAGCTTGGCAGCGATCGATTTGTAATTTTTTCCAATCGCATAAGCAATGGTAAAATACGCAAACCATGCCGTAAACGGAATTTTTAAATACGATAAATTCTCTTTGATCCATGGGTGCTGGCCTTCCATCAATTTAAAATGAAGGCTCATAACAAGAATGCTGATTGGGATCAGCCAGTTCATCTTGATGTTGTATTTCGTGACAAAATAATGCAGGATATAAAATTGAAAAATGATCAGAACGAAGTATCCTTCGTAATTTCCAAGTAGATTGTTTTTAATCATAACAGCAATATCGATATTCGGGTTGAGATGATAGCTGACCAGTGCATCGATCACCGCAAAGGCGAGAAACGGAGCAAGAATCCACTTCACACGCTTTTTCCAAAAGTTTTTCGGAAGCTGATCGGGATAGCGGTTTGCAAGGATGATCTCAGACAGGATGACAAACGTCGGTGTGGCATAACAAAGAGCGATACGCAGCAGGCTGTAAACCCCGGACGCAGGATAACCTCCGACAGAGACAGCTGTCAGCGATGTACTGTGCAGAAATACAATGCTTAAACAGGCTAGGGTGCGTAACAGGTTCCATTCTTTAATCAAGGGTATTTTCCCCCTTTCCTGAAAAATGTGGCGTTCCTAAGCAATTCATGAACACCATAACAATGAAGAAGGAAAGAGAGCAACAGAATTCGACATTCTTAATAATTATTTATAGAAACTTTATAAAATATTTAAAAAGAAACGTACTGAAAAGACGGCAGTTCCTTGATGGTTCAGGAAATTGCCGTCTTCTTTGCAGGTTATTTTATAGGGACCAGAATGTCCATCTGTTTGGATTCAGGGCTTATGCTTCGTTCATCGTACAGCTCGATCTCAACTCCGCCGGCATGTTCGTAGCCGGAAGAAGGGAACCATTCTTTGAAAATGTACTGCCATGTCGCCTGAATGCTGTCGGAAAACTCGTTTTCTGCAACTTTCGGGGTAGTGAATACGGCATACTTGGTTTCTGGGAACGTCCTGGCCACAAGGCCTTCAGGAACGTTATTGGAATCCGTAACTTCAGAGCAGATCAGGTAACTGAACGAGCCGTTTTCCTGGTTAAAATCTGTGCAGATGCCGAGTTCCACTGAAGGGTCCATCTTGTTGGGGATAGCTTCTCTCATCTTATTGTTTTGTAAATAGGTCTGCCAAAAGACAGGGATTTCTTTTAGATTTTTACCATCTTCAGAAGTGGTTTTGAGTTCATAACCGATGACGTTAAATTCAGGCTTCATATAAATTTTCGGCTGCATAAATGGTCCTCCAACAATAGGTTTTTTGATGAGGGCGGCTTTTTCAGGAAGCGTAAAGGTGTACAGCTTCTCTTTTCGGAACTGTGTGGGTGTCACCGCGAATAGCTTTTTGAAAGCTCGGTTAAAGGATTCGTGGGAAGAAAACCCGCAGCTGAAGGCAATGTCCACAATCTTAAGCTCTGAATGGACAAGCAGGTCCGCTGCGTGCGCAAGTCTTCTTTTCCGGATGTAGTCCATCACCGGGTGGCCGACCAGCATCAAAAAGACGCGGTGAAAGTGAAAAGGCGAAAAGCAGGCAATCCTGGCGAGGTCCGGAAGCGTCAAGGGTTCTTCCAAGTTCTCCTCGATATAGTCAATCGTATTCTGAATGCTGTTGAAGTAATCCATACGTCCGCCTCCCTCATGACTCTATCTTAATGTGCAGCAGATATTAATTCTTAACCTTTTTTGCTGTGTTTCGGAGTTTTGTTATTTTGGTGCCAGGCACCCGCGTTTTGACATGTGTGTAATCGTGGTGCCTGGCACCAATTTCTTATTCGGCAAATGGGTGAATGAAGCCTTCTTTTCAGGAAGTAATGTTAAAATGAGGATAAGAATAGAAGACAAAATTGGGTGCCAGGCACCACGCGATGGCACCGTCAATGAAAGGGCGATGTACATGTTTTGCGATCTTGGAGATATTCAGGTTCATTATGAGGTACATGGGGAAGGGAAGCCCATCATCATGATTCATGGTTTCTCGCCGGATTACCGGTTGATGGAAGGCTGTATGGAGCCGGTTTTTAAAGACCGAAGCGGGTTTCAGCGAATCTATTTGGATCTGCCGGGGATGGGCCGGACCAAAGGGGAGTATTGGCTGACCGGGACGGATGATATGCTGGATGTTGTGTTGCGTTTTATTGAAAAAGTAATACCCGGACAATCTTTTTTACTTGCTGGTGAATCCTATGGAGGCTATCTGGCGAGAGGCGTCATGACTAAAATGGGGGATAGGGTAGAAGGCTTGCTCACGATTTGTTCACCGATCTACGCAGAACATGAAAAAAGAGAGCTGCCGGAGCATACGGTCATTAAAACAGATGAGCAGCTAATCGCATCCCTTCCGTTGGAAGAAGCCAGGGAGTTTGCGTCTATAGCAGTTGTACAGGATGAATATGTACTGAAACGAACGAGGGAAGAAATCATACCAGGTGTGATGCTGGCAGATCCTGTTTTTCTGGAAAAAATAAAGCAAAACTACGCTTTTACCTTTTCTATCGACTTACAGAAACCCTTTGAGAAGCCTGTGCTGTTTTTTACTGGCAGGCAGGATGCTGTTGTCGGCTTCAAAGATCATTGGGCCATCATGGATCAATTTCCTCGTGCATCTTTTGCTGTATTGGACCGGGCGGGGCACAACCTGCAGATTGAACAGCCCGCAGTCTTCAATGCTTTAGTTGCCGACTGGCTGGACCGATCAGAAGAAGCCCTTCACCTAAAAAAAGAGCATATTGCAAAATGACTTGTGATATAATGGCTTTTTCCAAAGAATAACTATTTTGCAAAAAGAATTGAAACAAAAAAGGTAAGGTGAAAGAGGCATGAGAATCGGAGAAATAAAAAAGGAAGCAAGGGTTGCCCTGGAAAACAAATGGGGCTTTGCGGTTCTATTGACGTTCCTTTTGGGAATCTTTACGTTTTTTCTTCCTAACTTGATTGATTTTTTTCTATTGGGAGGAAAGGACGAATTTAATGGAGCTGAACGAAATCTATCAGCATATATTTTTTCTTGGATTATTAACGGTTTTGTTTACCCAATCACGATTGGCTTTAGCTGGGTCTTTCTGAGCCTCATAAGGCGTGAGCCTCAAGAAGTGAAGAACATGTTTCAGCCTTTCTTGGACATCGGTACGTTCTTAAAGATTATTGGAACAACGATCCTGGTATGGATTTTCACAGTTCTTTGGACCCTGCTATTGATTGTTCCGGGTATTATCAAAGGGCTTGCATATTCGCAAACATTCTATGTCTTGAAAGACAACCCGGGGATTTCGATTACGGGTGCCATCACCGAAAGCCGCAGATTAATGGACGGCTACAAGTGGAAGTACTTCCTTCTTCAGCTTAGTTTTATCGGCTGGGTGATCCTGGCGGTTGTGACACTGTTTATCGGGTTTCTATGGCTGATGCCTTATATGTCCGCATCTTCAGCTGAATTTTACAATGAAATCCGCCAGGCTAAAAACAATGATTCTTTAGAGGCTTAAAATAAGAAAGGCATCTGTGCAACGAAGCACGGATGCCTTTTTTGTGATGAAATGGAGCCTTACTCTTTCAATAATAAAAATTCCCCTGTCTCGAGGTGGTTTCCGTAATGTTCCGCTTCTTTATGATCTACTCCTAGAAAGACGAGTCTCTCTTTTCCTGAGAGATTCTGTGAGAAGGATGAGTTGTCGGATTGGTCCAAAAAATGCTGTATGATCTCCTCGTTATCTTCTTTTTCTTCAATGGTCTCATAAGGCCCAACGACTAAAAATGTGCTGTTTTCGTTTTTCGGTTTCAGTTGATTCCGTTCTTCCACTGCTTCTTGTTCTGTCTTATAAACACCAACTACCTTAAACATTTTTCTTCCCCTCCCTTACAAGTGTGAAATATTTAAACGATGAAAATAACTTTCCAATCAATACCCGTAATGCTTCAATTTGTAACATTATGTCACAAAAAAAATCCTCTTGGCAGCTTCAAGAGGATTGGTGAGCGTTGTTTAGTTCTGCTTTTCTAAAGCGAGTTTCATGCCGAAGCCGATGAGTACCACACCCGTTACTCCCTGCATGACACGCTGAGACGCCGGCCTTTTCATAAAGACACTGATCTGGTTGATCAAATAGACGTAAAAGAAAAACCAGGCCGCTGTCAGAAGTGTGTAGGTGAGACCCATAATGGAAAATTGCACAAAGGCGTTGCTGCCGCGTTCAAGAAATTGCGGAAGGAACGTTAGGAAGAAAAGTGCGACCTTTGGGTTTAGAAGATTTGTAAGGAATCCCTGTCTGAAACAAGATGAGGACTTTCGGATTCCGGGTGTTTGATCTGCAGGTTCCGCAGAATAGGCTGTTTCAATATTCCGGTCCTTTAATGACCAGAGCGACTTTATTCCGATGTAGATCAGATAGACCGCCCCAGCATACTTGAAAATAGAAAAAAGCATTGCCGATTTCACAATGATGGCAGACAGGCCTACAACAGCTGCTACGGTGTGAATGAGCAAGGCGCCGCATGTTCCAAGCATGGTTTTAAAACCGCCAGTCTTTCCTAGAGATAACGTGTTTTTCGTGGCAATGGCTGTATCAGGGCCGGGAAGAATAATCAGGCAAACCGCCATGACCACAAAAAGAAGAAAATGCTCCATCGTTTTATACCGCCTTCCCCTGTTAAATTTTATTCCAATGTACCACACCCTAATATCTGGTGCCAGGCACCGCGATTACACATATGTCAAAACGCGGTGCCTGGCACCTGAATTTTTAGTAGAATTTTGGTGGATTTTTCCGTCGATTTGCCGATAGAAATAGTAGAAGATAGAAAGTAAGAAAGGGGGCTTACAGCTTTTGAGAAAGTTTACTTCACTGGCTCTCATCCTGGCATTTATTTTATCTCTTTTTACCACACATGCAGACGCTGCAGCGAGCCAAACAAAAGCAAAAGTTACAGCATCGATTCTAAATGTCAGATCGAAGCCCAGTACCAGCAGCAGTATTATCGATAAACTGAAAAAGGATGCAGCCGTTACGATTAAGGCAGAGTCTAACGGATGGTCTCAGGTGACTTTGAAAAAGGGGACAGGCTGGGTATCATCAAAATATCTGAAAAAAATCAGCGTATCCGCATCCTCTGCAACAAAAACAGGATACGTGACGGCTTCCTCTCTCAATCTGAGGGAAAAGGCCACGACCTCCAGCAAATCCGTTTTGCTATTGAAAAAAGGAAACAAGGTTACCATCTTAAAAACGTCAGGTTCTTGGTATTATATTCAGGCAGCCGGAAGCAAGAAAGGCTATGTGTCCAAGAGCTACATCTCTACGAAAGTTCCTGTGCCATCTTCAGCACCAAAGGCAAAAACAGTGTATGGCTATGTGAACGCTTCTTCTTTTTTAACGCTGAGAGAGAAGGCATCAACGACAAGCAAATCTCTGATGCAGCTGAAGAGAGGAACAAAGATTACCATCCTGAAAACATCAGGTTCCTGGCACAATGCAAAGGCTCCTAATGGAAAAACAGGCTGGGTTCTTAAAAGCTATGTAGCCAGCAAGGCCCCTGCCCCTGCCCCGGCTAAAACGGTTTATGCCTATGTTAATACTGACTCTTTGAACCTAAGAGAGAAGGCAACAACCTCAAGCAAGTCGTTGATGACCTTGAAAAAAGGCCAGCAGGTAAAGGTTTTGGACCCGGGAAGCACATGGAGCTATATCCAGGCTTCAAACGGCACAAAAGGATGGTTGTCTAAAAAATACTTATCAGCGACTGCTCCGGTAACCGTACAGCCTTCTGTTAAAAAAGGATACGTCACGACGAATGATTTAAATGTAAGAGAAAACGCGGGTACATCTTACAAGATCTTGGCTAAGCTGAATACCGGAGCCGAAGTGCAAGTGTACTCAAGCAAAGGAGACTGGCTGAACATCAAAACATCCAGCGGAATAAAAGGCTGGGTACATAAAGCCTACATCACCTTTACCAAAATTAATGACAATAACCTTTCTCTCCCTTCAAGTTTCCCCAGCCTAAGAGGGAAGAAAATCATGATTGACCCCGGGCACGGCGGCTATGACGTAGGGGCTGTAGGTGCGGGCTACGGTACATATGAAAAAAATGTAACGTTATCCACCGCGCTTATTTTAGCTCAGAAGCTGCGAGCGGCAGGAGCCAAGGTCTATATGACACGCTCCACCGATACAGCCATCGCGTTAACTTCACGCCCGCAATTAAGCAATAATTATTTGGTCGATGCGTTTGTAAGCATTCACTATAATTCAGGGCCTTCTGCCGGAACAGGAATTGAAACGTTCTATCAGCCCGGTTCTGTATACAGCGGACTGGCTTCCCTTGTACAGCAGGGCGTTGTGAAATATACAGGATTTAAGAGCCGTGGAATTGCTGGGAAAAACCTTCAAGTTCTGCGTACCAACAAGCGTCCATGTGTTCTTGTCGAGCTCGGGTTCTTATCCAATAAAAGTGAAGAGCAGATCGTCCGAACATCCGCTCATCAGCAAAAAGCAGCCGCCGGCATCGCCGAAGGACTGAACAGCTACTTTAGATAACTATGGTGCCAGGCACCGCTTTTACACACTTGTGTAATCGCGGTGCCTGGCACCATATATTTTTTTCTTGCCTTAGGCAGGGAAGTGAGAAAGGCTGTAGAACATAATATTTTACCTCTTCGTTTTGCATCAATCTCTCCCCATCATTTAATCCCCCAATTCCTGAAAGGAGCCCCGTAATGCCGCGCAAACAACGAACCTGGTTTCCGGGTGCGATCTACCACATTACCTGCAGAGGAAACCGTAAAACACCTATTTTTCATGAACGTGAAGATTACCTCTATTACTTATATTTGCTGAGAAAGACAAACAAGCGCCATCCTTTTAACCTTCATGCTTATTGCCTCATGCCCAACCACACCCATCTCCTTCTGGAAACAACCGTAAGCCCCCCTGGTGAAGCTATGGGATACCTGAATACACAATATGCAAAGTACATTAATCGAAAATACGATCAGGTGGGACATGTGTTTCAGGGCCGTTATGGCGCTTCTCTCATTGATTCCATGATGTATTTAATTGATGTCAGCCGGTACATCCATCAAAACCCTGTAGCGGCTAAGATGGTATGCAATGCAGAAGATTACGAGTGGACGAGTTACAGGCACTATATCTCCGTGGGAATAGACCAAGGAGTAAAAGTGAAAACCGATTACATCCTCTCTCAATTCCCAACCCCTAAGCAGGACAATTATAAGAGTTTCATAGAGGGAGCAGAATATGGCGAGATCGTGAGAAGGACACCGGTGCTGTAACTTTTAGTGATTTGAGTTTGGTGCCTGGCACCGGCTTTTGACACTTGTGTAATCGCGGTGCCTGGCACCACACATCATGGCACCGCACACCAACACCGCACACCAACAAAATTTCCAATATTTTTAAGATATTTCATTTTACTAGAAAAGAAAAATGATATAATAAAGCTTGCATAAAATTAGACAAAAGATGGGGAAGAGAATGAATACATTTAAACGCACGATGTCCATTTTAACCGCTGGATTGGTAGGTACAAGCCTATTAGGAACAGCTGTCCATGCGCAAGGAACAGAGCTTGCTAAAAGAAACCTATTCTTTAGCACACAAACGATAGAACAGCCGTCCGAATCCATAGATCTAGCTAACGTTAATAAAAGAGAAATTATTGTAAAAACGAAAGAAGGAAACGCGTTTACACCTTCTTCATACGGCCTGGAAACCACCTCGGCACCTTCTATCCTGAAAGAAGAAGGAATCAGTGTTTACCAGGTTCCTAACGACAAAAACTATGAAAGAACACTGTCACAGATCAAAGCTGATCAAGCTGTGGAATATGCTGAACCGAACTACCTTTCAAAAAGAACAGCTGAGACGGTAAAGCCAAACGATAAACTGTATGACCAGCAGTGGGCATTAAAAAAGATCAACTGGGCAAAAGATCTAGTGAATCCGCCAGCAGGACAGAAACCGGTCATCGTTGCTGTTTTGGACACAGGAGTTAATGCTGCTCATCCCGACCTAAAAGGGAAGGTGCTCAAGGGCAAAGACTTTGTGAACAACCTTAAAACGGCCAATGATACGGTCGGCCACGGGACTGAGGTCTCCGGAATCATAGCCGCAGCGACTGACAATAAGATCGGCATCAGCGGTTTAAACAATCATGTTCAGATTCTTCCTGTACGGGTTGGCGGGAAAGTAAGCATTCCTAATTCAAGCGCGATCGCCGGTCTTCATTACGCTATAGACCACGGTGCGAAAGTCATTAATATGAGCTTTGGATCTGCCGAACCGAGCCAGGCAGAATATGATGCCATCATGGAAGCTGTCCACAAAGGAATTATTCTGGTAGCGGCTTCAGGTAACGAGAATCCAGTGTACGGTGTGAACTATCCGGCTGCCTATCCGCAGGTCATCAGTGTCGGTGCGACGAGATACAACGATGTTATCGCTCCGTTCTCGAGCAGAGGGCCAGAACTCGATGTTGTCGCTCCAGGAACAAACATCATGACGACGCTTATGAACGGGAAATACGGCTCACAGGATGTTTCAGGGACATCATTTTCCGCGCCGATGGTTTCAGGACTGGCATCTCTTTTACTAACGAAAAATCAAGCGCTGACACCTCAGCAAGTCGAATATATGATTGAAAAATCAGCATTCAAGCCTGATCGTGAGGGCTATAAAAACGCTGCCGGGCTGACTGATTTTTATGGATACGGAAGAATTGATGCAGCCAAAGCTTTAGAGACGAAATTTCCTTCTCTTGCTGGAGATACAACGGATATTCCGGCAAAAGCCAAGTGGATGAGCAAGGGAACGGTTTACAAAGATAAGTTTGATGTTCCGTTTGATGGGGACATGTACCGTTTTAAATTAACGAAAGAATACAATGTGAAGATTGAAGTATCAGCCACAGCAGGCATGGATCCAGTCGTTGCCGTAGACAGAATCACAGCTGACGGAAAGCTGACGTATGAAAAAATTGCTGATAAAAGCGGTGTGGGCAAAGCAGAAACATGGTATGCCAAACTGAAACCGGGCATTAATTATGTGACCGTTTATGAAGCGAACAACCACTGGTCAGCAAAGCCTTACAGCGTTAAATTCACTACCTTCGAAGCTGTTGCTCCGGCTGCTCCCAAGGTAAACAAAGTCGATAGTAACGATAAATACGTTACCGGAAAAGCAGAAAAAAAATCAAAAATAGAAGTTAAAAAAGGGAAGACTGTTATCGGAAAAGCGGCGGCGAGCTCTTTAGGTGCCTACAAAGCTCCGATCAAAGCCCAAAAACGCGGAACGGTTCTCTATGTGACCGCGACTGATGCAGCAGGCAACAAAAGCAAATCTACTAAAGTTACTGTAAAATAACGAAATCCAGTCATCAGCTTAAAAAGCTCTCCGATTAGTATCCGGAGAGCTTTTTGTATGTGGTGCAATTGATTGGGTGCCAGGCACCGCCATTTACACACTTGTGTAACGATGGTGCCTGGCACCCTTATAATCAATTAGACCTAAGTCTCCTTCGTTCTACCCAAATATACAAAAAAGTTAAAAAATTCACTTGTCATCTGCCAGTTTCTTCCGATATATTTAGTAGTATATGGCACTTATGGTCGAATAAGGAGGGATACGCATTTGAAAAAGGGTAACACGAACGCGGTTAAAACTCTGGTCATTTCCTCTGCTTGTGCGGGGGCAATTCTGCTTCTTCCGTCCAAAGGAGAGGCAGCATTAGGAGATCAAGTGTTACGGAACGGTATGAAGCATCCGGATGTTAAGGAACTGCAGCGGGCGCTTTTGCATCAAGGCTATTTAAAGTCTTCACATGTTACAGGTTATTACGGGCCGGTTACCACAAACGCGGTAAAAGAGTTTCAGAAAAAGCACCGTCTTGTGATTGATGGCATAACAGGCAAGATGACCGTCCGGGCGATCACACAGAAACCAGTGGTCAAACCGCCTGCCAGTACTCCAAAAACGGTGAAAGCCACCTATAAAACGCTGAAACAAGGCTCTCAAGGGAATGAGGTAGAGCAGCTCCAGCGGAAGCTGAAGGAGCTTAAGTACTTTAAATACCCTAAGATCACAGGTTATTTCGGCAGAGTGACAGCCGATGCTGTAAAGGCTTATCAGAAGGAAAAGAAAATATCGGCATCGGGAATAGCGGATGATAAGACACAAAGATTACTCTTTAAGGCATCATCAGCATCTCCCGTGAAAAGCCAAAAGCCTGTCCCAGCTAAGCCGAAGCCGGCTAACGAGTCTTCGTTCATCCTTCGCTTGAATTCGATAGGTTCCGAAGTCCATGAGCTCCAATCTGATTTGAAAGCTCTTGGTTTTTACAATTATAGCCTGGACAGGATTTTCGGAAAAAAGACAGAGGCAAGCGTCAAGTCATTCCAAAAAGCGTATAAGCTACCGGTTACAGGAGTGGCGGACAGCAAGACCCTCACGATAATCAGTGCCGAAGCAAAGAAAAAAGAAGATGAAACGGCACCTCCTTCATCTGCAGATCTGCGGCTGCATTCGGTAGGTCCCAAGGTTTATCAGCTTCAATCCGACTTAAAAGTGCTTGGTTTTTATACATATAAGGTAGATAACATTTTTGGAAAGATGACAGAGATGAGTGTCAAATCATTTCAAAAAGCCTATAAGCTTTCCGTTACGGGAGTAGCCGACAGCAAGACCATTGAAAAAATCAAAGCTGAAGTAAAAAAGAAGGGGATTGAACCGGCTAAACCGCAAACAACGGCCAAGCCATTCAGCGTTATTAATCTAGTAGGTGATGCAGCAGAGCTTGTCGGAACGCCTTATACGTGGGGAGGCGAAACGGTGGAAGAAGGCTTTGACTGCAGCGGATTCCTTGTATACCTGTTTAAAAAGCAAAATGTACAGCTGCCAAGAACGGTAGCTTCTATTTGGGATGCTGGAAAAACGGTAAGCCAGCCGAAAGTGGGAGACATCGTATTTTTTGAAACCTATAAAAAAGGGCCATCCCATGCGGGCATCTATATCGGCAATAACAATTTTGTCCACAGCGGCTCTCGCGGCGTAGCAGTCAGCGACATTAGGCTGTCCTACTGGACCGACCGCTATCTAGGGGCTAAACAACTTTATTAATCTATAAAATTGGGTGCCAGGCACCGCCTTTTGACATATGTCAAAACGTGGTGCCTGGCACCCTTTTTTAAACTTGAACTTGCTTTTTATTTCTTCATCCCGAGCATTTCGGGAACGGTGACAAAGGTGTATCCTTGCTTTTTGAGGCGCTCGATGATTTTGGGTAAGGCTACTGTTGTGTTGCTCATATTTTTATGGGGGATGGTGTGCTGGAGGATGATCGCTCCAGGACGGGTCTCCTTTTTTACTGTATTCAGGATGGTGCCTGTAGAAACACCAGACCAGTCGCGGGTATCCACTGACCAGATGACGACTTTCATGTGGGCACGCTTCGCTTCAGAGATGACGAGATTGTTATAGCTTCCGTATGGAGGTCTCATAACGGCTGGCTGATATCCGATGAGGGGGTGCAGGAGTTGATTGGTCTTGGTTAGTTCAGAGCGGATTTTGGTGCGGTTTGACTTGGTAAGGGAAGGATGGCTGTAGGTGTGGTTGCCGATATAATGGCCGTCTTTGTGGATCCGTTTAATAACTGATGGATAGGCTTTCACCTGTTTTCCGACAACAAAAAAGGTGGCTTTAACATGATATTTTTTTAAAATGTAAAGAATCTGATCGGTTGTTTTTCCATCAGGGCCGTCATCGAAGGTAAGGGCTGCTACCTTTTTCGTTTTTGGACCGGAAGTGTATACTTCAGATGATTTTGAGGCTGTAACGGATTGGTTTGGAAGGATGAAGGAGCTTGCGAGCAATAAAGCAAATAACCCTAAGAAAAATATCCCCTTTTTCATGTTTTGATCTCCCTTTTCTCAAATGAGTTGCAATGGACAGCAGGCCTTATAGGTACGTGCTGTCCGTGTTTACCATCATTCGTCCCTTCATAAGAAATGAGCTGCATTTATAAGATTAGACGGCGGATTTTCCGAAAGGTTTCATTGTCCAAATAAATTCATGAAATCTTTGAAAAATCGGTTGGAGAGTTATTGACTTTTTACCCGTTCGTTACCATAATAGGAATATAGTACTCTATTTTTGGATAATAAATGGTAATATTATATTAAAATACTACTGGAATATGTAATTGAGGGAAGGGTCCACACCATGAAGGCAGGGGCAATTGAAGTCCATGACTGGAAAAGTAATATTGTTCCTCATCAAACAAACGAATGGTACTATCATTCTTTTAAAACCTTGCTTGGATTGAGGATAAAAGGATATCAAAACCGCCATCGTAATTACTTTTCTCTATATAAAAAAAACATTCGAACATTATATATAACGAAGCATGCGGCTTACCGATGGAACATACGCATTGGTCCGAACATGAGTCTTGTTTCCCTGCAATCATTTATGAATACGTTATGGTGTGAACCGGAACGGATGGTGATCGTCGGACGGAATACCGCCATTATTGACAATGAGATCGTCTTTACCTTTGAAGTCGAGAACGACAGCATGATCGTTACGACTTTCTATGGAAGGATCTCTATTCTGCCTGCCCTGCAAAGCATCACAAACCTGCATAAATTGAATGATTATCCTCATCAGCTGCTTGATCTTTATCTGCCGGAACATGTTTTGCGCCATCAGATGCTGCCGATCCTGCCAATGAATTCAATGATGTTCTCTGGCTCGCGTTTTTCGTATAAACTGGAGGAATTTCTGTTTGACCGCAATACTCAAAAATTGATAAGCGGGTACCGCCATTCCCTTGAAGGCTATGAACGAAAATGGTTCTTGTATACATTTATGAACAGCGGCCAGCTTACGGTAAAGGAATTAATACCGGGGCAAAAGCTTGGTAAAAGTGTGAACAGTGCGCTTCGTCTTTTAGGTCAGCCTCAGATGAAGCACAAGATGGAACTGCAGACGCAATAAATGAAAAAGGAGAAACCCAGCCGGGGTTTCTCCTTTTGCTTTATGATTGTGGAGGATAGACCTTCCACGCCGATAGATCAGGTGTTTTGTTAAGAAGAAGCGCCTCCGGAAAAATGAAGGTCCATGGCTTGCTCGTATTGGCCTTCACTTCAAAATCGGTAAGCTGGAATGCTCCTTTGGCGGTCAGCTCGCCGCTTGCGTCTTCAAAGCATAACGGCAGCTGCTCCACCTTGATGTCCTTGTCGCTTCCGTTGCGGATGAGCAGGGTAACAGACAGATCGCTGTTTTCACCGATACGGGCTTCGATTCCCATAAAGTTGATCTCACCGGCTGTAAGAGGAGGAAGGTTATTCACCATCTCATAGAGCCTCGTTTTCTGCATGTCATTCAAGCTGTTTTCCCAGCTTTCATGGAGCATGAGCTGGTGCTCAGACGGTGCTTTCTTCTTAAGTTCGAACGCAATTCTCCACTCTTCTTCGGCTGGAAAGCCGTTTCCGAGCAGGTCTTCTTCAGAAAACAGGAAGATCCACGGCTGGCAAGTGTTAGCCGGCAGATCGCCCATGAGCTCGAGGTCAAAGGTTTTCCGTGCGAAGACGGTTCCTTCAGTATCAAGAAGGAGCAATGTGACTTCCTCAAAACGGATGCTCTTTGACAGGGTGTTGCGGATAAACGCGTTCACCATAAAACTGTCGTCATCGGATACAACATCAATTTTGGAGATCGAAATCTGGTTCGGTTTTAATTTAGGCAGCTGGGCATGATGAAACTGATACACGTAGCGCTCCTGAACGGTGATATCCCATTCCGGATGGATGTGCAGTACAGTTTCAGCCACTTCAGCAACGGGATCCTGGCTCGCATCCGTATCTTGAACCGGCTCTACGACCGCCACGGGTGCCTCGTTTGTATCTTTACTATTTGTGCTTTTTTTGAAAAAGGATAGCATTACTGTCCTCCGGTTAATTCCGTTTGGCTGTATTGAACAACAGGCGCAAACTGGATGGTAATTTCTTGGTTCCATTCTCTATGCATGTCCAAAAAGGCTTCGTACGCGTCTTTTTCAAACATGCGGTAAGGATCTTCCTGAGAATAGCTCTTCAGGTGCATGCCTTCTTTTATAAAATTCATCGTTTCGAGGTGGCGCAGCCAGAGGGTATCGAGAGACCGGAGGATAAAGCCTTTCACCTCATGGTCACGCTCCATGTTCTCCTCTGCAGCCAAGCGTTCCATCAGGCTGTTCCTCTCAGCCAAAAACCCATCAACAACATCCTGGATCTCATCTTTTTCCATATCGTTAAACATAGAATCGGTCAACGTCTGTTCTGGAAAAATCTTTTGAAGGTCAGCCCGTAAACCATTAAGATCCCAATCCTCAAAAGGCAGTTCTTCCACACAATAGGTGTCGACCACATGTGTGGCATATTCCTTAGTACTGTCCTGGATGAGAGGGTAAACCGATGGTTCGTCCAGGATTCGGTTGCGCAGCGCATAAACGACCTTGCGCTGCTGATCGGAAACGTTATCCACCTTCAGCAGGTGTTCACGTGCGGAATAGAAGATTCCCTCAATCGAAAGCTGTACTTTGTTCACAAATTTAAGAGGGTCAGGCTTGATAACTTCCCCTGTACTGTTTGTTTCGGCTTTTTTGATCCATTTTTCAATTTCTTCTTTATCCATCTTGCTGAAGAGCTCGTCCTCAAGAGACAGAATGAACTGGGAGGAACCTGGGTCTCCCTGGCGTCCGGCACGTCCGCGCAGCTGGTTATCAATACGCCGGCTTTCATGGCGTTCCGTTCCAATAATATGGAGTCCGCCGAGATCAGATACGTCTTCACCAAGCAGGATATCGGTACCGCGTCCGGCCATGTTCGTCGCGATCATGATCGTTCCTTTTTGCCCGGCCATGGAAATGATGCGCGCTTCCTGTTCTTCGCTTTTTGCGTTCAGGATCAGGTATGGCAGGCTCTCCTTGTCGAGAAGGGAAGCCAGGTGTTCGGATTGCTCGATGGAGGTTGTTCCAACAAGGATCGGACGTTTGGTCGCGTGAAATGATTTGATATCGGTCACGATTCGTTTGAACTTATCAGCAAGTGTGCGGTAGACAACATCTGGCAGGTCAACACGCTGTCTCGGGCGGTTCGTAGGAATCTCAACGACATTCAAATGATACGTGTTGTAAAATTCCTGTTTTTCCGTAGACGCTGTACCTGTCATGCCGGACAGTTTGCTGTAGATTCTAAAATAGTTCTGGATGGTAATGGTCGCCTGGGTCTCGTTCTCGTCTTTGATCTCAAGCCCTTCTTTTGCTTCGATCGCCTGCTGCAGCCCGTCACTGTAGCTTCGTCCTTCCATAACGCGTCCAGTGAACGAATCAACAAGCATTACTTCCCCATCTCTTACGATGTAATCCACATCGCGTTTCATGACCGCGTGGGCACGAAGAGATTGAAGAACAAAATGGAACAGCAGCTGATGCTCTTCATCAAAGAGGTTGGAGATGCCGAAAGAACGCTCGATCGTCTGGACACCTTTCTCGGTAAGGAAGAGCTGCTTCGTATCCGCAACAAGTTCATAATGATCATCTCTTTTAAACATGGAGACGATCTGGTTTGTAATAAAGAAAAGATCAGCTGATAGCTGTGATTTATTGGCGATGATCAGCGGAGTTCTTGCTTCATCGATTAAAATAGAATCAATTTCATCGACAATCGCATATTGAAGCGGGCGCTGCACTTTTTCAGAAGAGTGAAGCACCATATGATCGCGCAAATAGTCAAAACCGAACTCATTGCCCGTTCCGTATGTAATGTCGGCGGCATAGGCCCTTTGCTTCTCTTCTTTAGAGATCTGTGATGTGTTCAAACCGACCTCAAGGCCAAGGAAACGATGGATCTTCCCAATGGTTTCAAAGTCACGGCTTGCGAGATATTCATTGACTGTGATAACGTGAACGCCTTTTCCTTCAAGCGCGTTCAGATAGCTTGGCAGTGAGGCAACGAGTGTTTTCCCTTCCCCTGTCTGCATTTCGGCGATCGAGCCCTCATGGAGGACGAGTCCCCCGAGAAGCTGTACGTCATAGTGGCGCTGGCCGAGGATCCGTTTGCCGGCTTCACGAACAACCGCGAAAGCTTCCAGCTTGATATCCTCCAGCGTCTTTCCGCTGTTCAGCAATTCTTTAAAATAAGGTGTCTTCTGCTGCAGCTCCTCATCCGATAAGAGTGAAATTTGGGCTTCCAGCTCATTGATTTGCTGTACTTGCTTGTTAAATCGTTTAATATCTGCGGAAGAGTATCCTTCCATAACCTTTTTTACTATTCCCAGCATAATAAATTTGCTCCCTTTGTCACTTGCATATATATGGCATTTCTATCATATAAAACTATTTATTGGATGTCTATTCCAAATCAATAATATATTAACAGAATTTATCGGTGCCTGGCACCCTGTTTTGACAATTGTCAAAAAGAGGTGCCAGGCACCACTTTTTTGTTTTAAAGGTATTCAAAAATAGAGAAAACCTGCCGATATAACGACTATAAATCTCTGCAAATGCCTTAGCGTTTAAGTCTGTCTTTTCATCCATCAACATTCATCATCCAATCAGCCTTTTTATTTCAAGATAAAAACCTCCTGGAAAACGATCAGCACACCAAGTTGATAGAAAGGCAGTGCTTGCGGCCATATTAGCCGTCTTGCATTCGGATGAGGATAGAAAGGCAGTGAGAGATCCATTGCGTTCAAAGCTGAATATACTTATTCGTCCAATTCCTGTGAAGAAGTCTGTAAATCTGGAGATCCTTACAAAAACCGCTGTGAAGTTATTTCAAAAGAAACACAGACTCAATGAAACAGGAATACCGGATGCCAGCACCCGATTTTTGCTGGCAAGCAAGTTACTGGAGCTGCACAAAAAGCAAACAGCAGCCCAGCCAGCTTTATCGCAGAATGCCGTGTATGCTGAGCCTGCAGGACAGGTCAGCATTCCGGCTCCTTTTATACGTGTCCTTCAAAAAGGAAAGAGTAATAGATTTGGCGGGGGATAGATGCCCTTGCTCTATCTATGTCGAATGAAAATTTTACAAAATTTAAAATAATTGTAGAAAAATGGGCTATTTTTCCTTACTATGTAATTAGTCGTAATTAAATACATATTTATACAATTTATAAGGACTTATGCAGGGGGAGAAGATGAAGAAAAAGAAGTTTCAAAGTTTACTGGTTTTATCCATGGCCATTTCCATTGCCTTTCCGTCTGCCGAGGCAGCGGCAGCGGATTCGCCTGCTTTAAAAATGGGGAGCAAGGGCACAAGTGTGAAACAGCTCCAGCTGGACCTGAAGAAAGAAACCGCCCCCAAAAAAGCACAAAAAGCTGCCTTTCCATCAGGCTTCAGAAGGGATCTAAAAAAGGGGATGAGCGGAAATGATGTCGGCAAGCTCCAGTCCTTTCTGATTAAGCTTGGACAAACCCTTAAGGCGGACAAGAAATTCGGAACTCAAACCTATAATGCGGTGGTCAGCTTTCAGAAAAAGAATAAGCTGAACGCTACTGGAACGGCAGATCTCATAACATTAAACGCCATCGTAAAGGCAAATACAACGGCATCAGCGGCAAAGCCCCTGGCTCCAGCTGTACCGGTGCCTTACCCGGAAGGCTTTAAGCGGACACTAAAATCTGGCCACCAGGGACCTGATGTCCGGCTGCTTCAGGCTTACCTGACGAAAGCGGGATACAGGGTAGGTGTTGACGAAGTGTTTGGGAAAAATACGTTTGAAGCCCTTCGTAAATTCCAGCAGTCCATCAAGTATAAAGACAACGGGATTGCCGGACCGAAAACGCTGACGAGGCTCGTGCTGAAAGCCACTGTTTCGCCTGCCTACAAAGGCTATTCTTTCTCCGGAAAAGGGTGGGGCCACGCCGTTGGAATGACGCAATGGGGAGCACTCGGCATGGCGCAAAAAGGCTTCGGTTATCATGATATCCTGAAGTATTATTACACCGGGGTTGATTTTAAAAAAATCGACACGTCGAAACAGAATATTCGTGTCTGCCTCTCAAAAGAAAAAACATCGGTTGACTTGAACGGAACAGGGAGCTATTCCATCCAGGACATGCAGGGCAATGTATTATTTGAACCGGCTGCTCAAACTCCAACGAACGTTACCGTGGAAGACGGGGAGTTTCTACTTACTAACGGGGACGAAACGGCCTATATTGATCAGCCTTTTAAAGTGGTTTCTGTAAAAGGAAAATATTTGTCTCATAAGAAAATGAATTACAATGGTGTGCTGGAAGTGTCGTTTTCCGACAATAAAAAGAAACGAATCAATGTCATCAACCGCCTAAACGTGGAAACGTATCTGCAGGGAGTGGTGCCATCAGAGGTCAGTTCCAAATGGCATCCTGAAGCCATCAAGGCCCAAACACTCGCTGCTAGAACCTATGCATTAAAGCACCTTAGTCCAGCAGGCAAATGGGACGTTTACGACACAGTCGATTCACAGGTTTATAAAGGTGTGGGCCAGGAAGCAGCCAACGTCAATGCCATCATCAATGGGGAGACAAAAGGCGAGGTCATCACCTACAAAGGTGCCTTGATCAATGCTTACTTTTCTGCCTCAGCCGGCGGGTACACGGTGGGTTCTGGATTCGTCTGGAGTACGGATTTTCCTTATTTAGTCGGTAAGCCAGATCCTTATGATCAGTCGAAATACGCGAAAAACTGGTGGACGTACGAACTAAGTTTTGAAGAGATCAGCAAAAGGACTGCTTCGTTCAATATTGGCGAGGTAGTCGATATCAAGATCGTGGAAAAAAAGTACACCCGGCCTACGAAGGTAAGAATCACAGGGTTTAATGGAACAATTGAAGTATCAGGTTCTGCGTTCCGAAAACTAATGAACGGGGAAGCCATGAAATCGGCCATTTATTCAGCAGATCTCGTTAAAAATGAACCAGTAGAAAAAGAGAGTTATCCAAAAGGATAACTCTCTTTTCAGGGGTTAGGGGTTAGGTGGTGGTTATATTAGCTATGTACCCCGCCTGTCTCTCATCTAAACCTAATTGAACAAATTTTTTTAAGATGCTGCGAAAACTTATTTATAAATCGCATACTGACGCTTTTTCAATAATAAGGGGTGATAGCTGGCGGTTCAATCACACCGGATTTACAAAAAATTGAAATACTGATTGTGGCTTGATTGACTACAGCGTAAAATAAAGGTAGCATGAATCATTAATGAATACATACAGCCTACACAGTTGTACTGAGCGAGGTATAAATATGAAGAAGAAAATTAAAGTAATGACGATTTTCGGCACTCGGCCTGAAGCCGTTAAAATGGCTCCGCTCGTCATGGAGCTGAAAAAGTACAAGGAAGAGATCGAGCCTGTTGTGACAGTAACGGCTCAGCATAGACAGATGCTTGATTCGGTGCTCGATACGTTTAACATCACACCCGACTACGATCTTAATATCATGCAGGACCGGCAGACGCTAAGCCAGATTACGACGAAGGCACTTACCGGACTGGAAGGGATCCTGATCGATGTCAAACCGAACCTTGTGCTGGTCCATGGGGATACAACGACGACGTTTGTGGCGAGCTTGGCCGCTTATTATCAGCAGATCGCGGTCGGCCATGTTGAGGCAGGATTGCGGACGCATAACAAGTTCTCACCGTTTCCTGAGGAGCTGAACCGCCAGCTTACCGGTGTGATCGCTGACCTCCATTTTTCACCGACGCCGGCTGCTGCCCGCAACCTGCTGGATGAAAATAAACAGGGAGACAGTATCTTCGTAACAGGAAATACCGCGATTGATGCGTTAGCCACGACCATTCAGGACGTCTACACGCATGAAGTCCTTGAAAAGGTGGGAAATGACCGCCTCATTCTTGTCACGGCTCACCGCAGGGAAAATCTCGGAGAACCAATGCGAAATATTTTCCGCGCCATTAAAAGAATGGTGGAAGACTTCTCTGATGTGCAGGTCGTCTATCCTGTTCACTTGAACCCAGCCGTTCAAGAGCTGGCTAACGAAATTTTAGGTGACGATCCAAGAATTCACTTGATCGAACCGCTCGGCGTCATCGATTTTCATAACTTCGCTTCACGTGCCCATTTGATTTTGACAGACAGCGGCGGTGTGCAGGAAGAAGCACCGTCACTCGGTGTTCCGGTGCTCGTGCTCCGCAACAACACGGAACGTCCGGAAGGAATCGGAGCAGGAACGTTAAGGCTTGCCGGAACAGAAGAAGAAAACATCTATACGATCACAAAAGAATTGTTAACCAACAGCCAGGCCTATGAGGAAATGGCGAAAGCGTCCAATCCATACGGAGATGGACAGGCATCACGCCGGATCGTCGAGGCTATACTCTACCATTTCGGTTTGCGTACCGAGCGGCCGGATTCCTTTCATGCATAATACTTTTACTATATAGTCCGCATGCCTTCATGAATTTTTCATGAAGGTTTTTTATGTTTTATTAAGGAGCCATCTGGGGAACATAAGGCCGTATGTATTCAATATTTTATTGGAGGGATCGTATGTCTTCACCTTTTCGCCAGACAGCCAGAGAAATACTTCAGAGTGATAAAATCGAAATCGTGAATCACCCTTCGAGGAGGCTGGCCAAATGGTTTGGCCGCAAAAAGAAAATAACCGTCGTTACAGCGGCTTACAATGTAGAGACGTTTATTCAGAAGACCGTTGATTCAGTCATCCAACAAACCATGGACTTTGATGACATAGAATATATTATCGTGGACGACTGCTCCACGGATAAGACGAAGGAAATTCTTCATCAGTATGCGTCTATGCATAAAAACATATGTGTGGTTTCCTTAAAAGAAAACACAGGAACACCTGGTACTCCGCGTAACATTGGGATCGAGCTAGCAACGGGAACGTACATCACGTTTTTAGACGGAGACGATTGGCTTGAGCCAGACGGGCTGGAGACGCTCGTGAACATCCTGGAGGAAACCGGTGATGATTATGCGGTCGGGAAAACGATCAAAGTCACTTCGGATTCTGAGACTGTGATCGGCGAGCATGAGTCGGTAAAAGAGAGGCGCAGCATCACACCGTACGAGATTCCCCGCATGTTTTACCATATGGGACCACGGGCGAGGGCGGTAAAGCTGGATCTTCTCAAAGAGCATGATATCGGCTTCCCGGATATGAAGTTTGGGGAGGACAAGCAGTTTTTCTGTGATGTCTTTTTCCATGTAGAAACGATTTCTACGACAACAAAGCCGGTGTTTTACGTCAACCGGACTGACGAAAATCCTGGTTCACTCACAAAGGTCACTTCTGTGCTGGATAAACGGCGCTGCGATCTGAAGGTCATACAGCATATTAAAGCGCAGAATTTGCCTGTTGAAAAAGAGAGAGCAGCGTTAACACGTCTGTACGAAATCGATATGTTCAAGACCTTTGACAGCCAGGTGTTTGTAAAATCGGATGAAAAAGAGGCGTTTGTTGACGTGCTCCGCGAGGCGATGGCAATGGCCAAAGACCTTCGCTATGACATCAGGGAGTCTTTCCAGGTTCCATTCTACCGAGCGGCCGCTGATCTTTTTCTGGAGGACCGGATCGATGATTTCATCAGGCTGTTCACGTGGCTGAAAAGAGAAAAGAACAAAAAATACGTGATCAAAGAAGGGCTTCCGTATTATGAGCTTCCTTTTTTAAAAGACAAGTATCAGCACATCCGGATCCCGATGCTTGCACGGGCTATCGATTCCTATACCGAAAATGAAGAGTATGTGCAGACCTTCGAAATTTACGGCGATTACCTTGCCAATGTAAACACGGTGTTGATCAGGGACAGAAAAAACTATGTTAATGAAATTCAAGCGGATTTCAAGATCAGCGGCAATAAAGGAGAATTCCGTATCCCATATGAGAAGCTGAACGAATTGAAGACAGCATTCTTTACGGTTTTCATCCGGTACAACGATTATGAACTGATCAATATCAAACGTATCTTAAAAAACGAAATCAACTATAAGGACCGCAAATTTGATTTTTACTCTACAAAAGCAAATAATATCGGACTGAAAATAACGGAATAACCTAGCAAGGGGCTGTCCAAGAAGTCTGTAAGCTGTTGATTTCCGTTCCAGGCTGCTCGCTTTCCGCGGGGCGTGCGGTGAGCCTCTTGGTGCAAGTACCGGCGGGAGTCTCACCTGTCACGCTAGTCCCGCAGGACAAGGAAGGCTCCGGCAGCTTTTTATCGCACGAAGAAAATGTGAAGTTCATTTTCGAGGAGTCTCGCATCTTCCACTTCAATTAACTTTTCATTGAAGATTTTTCAAGCCAAAAAGGGGCTGCCTGAAGGTCAATTTTCGACTTTCTGGACAGCCCCTTTTTTTTTTTTAGCTTCAGCATAGTTCCTCGAGACGCTTCACTCTTACCTCTCAACACAAAAAACGTGTTGCTGTGTAAGAGCTCCAGCGCTTGTCGAACCTTTGCAGGGCGCTTCAGCTTTTCGTAATTTCCAGAAGTTTGAACTAAAAAGATGGAAACCGGTTGTCAAAAAACCAATTATCTCTAAGAATACTATGAGTGGAAAGAAATTTGTCGAATTTTTGGGGGCATTTACGGCTTCTTTAAAAAATGTTTACAAAATAAAGTACAAACGAAAGGACTTTTTTTTATGCTTTTTAGTTCAACTGTATTCTTGTTTTTATTCTTGCCAATCGTATTGGTGCTTTATTTCCTTTCTCCGCGTCCGTTTAAGAATACGGTATTGCTCGGTGCTAGTTTGTTTTTTTATGCATGGGGTGAACCGCGGTTTGCCATTATCATGCTCTTTTCCACCGCGATGAACTATGTGTTTGCACTGATCGTCGATGCGAAGCGTGAGGACACAACGAAGGTGAAGTGGATCATGGGAGCCATGGTTGTTTCTAACCTGCTTCTACTTGGCGTGTTTAAGTATTCGAACTTTATCGTGGATAATATTAACGCAATGTTGGGGACGGGCATCGATATTCCTAAGATTCCGCTGCCGTTGGGAATCTCCTTCTTTACGTTTCACGCCATAAGCTATGTGATCGATGTCTACCATAAAGAAAAAGCGCAGAAAAACCCGATCAACCTGGCGCTTTATATCGCGTTTTTTCCACAGCTGATCGCAGGGCCAATCGTCCGATATCATACGATTTCTGACCAGCTTAAAATGCGTTTTGAGACGTTCCAGCGGTTTGCTTACGGAACAAAGCGGTTCATTATGGGGTTGGGAAAAAAAATGATCCTCGCCAACGGCTGCGCTTATGTGGCTGACCATATTTTCGCCCAGAACCCGGGAAGCATGTCGACTAGTCTTGCCTGGATCGGAATCATCGCCTACTCCCTTCAGATTTACTTTGATTTTTCGGGGTATTCCGATATGGCCATCGGGCTGGCCAAGATGTTTGGCTTTGACTTTCTTGAAAACTTCAACTATCCATACATCTCACGTTCCATCAGTGAGTTCTGGCGCCGCTGGCATATCTCGCTTGGCTCCTGGTTCCGTGATTATGTTTACATTCCTCTCGGGGGAAACCGAAAAGGGGAGATGAGGACGTATTGGAACCTGTTCATTGTCTGGATGGCAACCGGAATCTGGCATGGAGCCAGTTGGACCTTTATCGCCTGGGGTCTGTATTATGGAGCATTCATCATGCTTGAAAAGGCGTTCCTCGGAAAGCTGCTCAAACAGCTGCCGCGTTTTATCCAGCACTCTTATGCTGTTTTTATCGTGATTATCGGCTGGGTGTTCTTCCGTTCTGAAACGTTCAGTTACGCTTATGCTTACATTCAGACCATGTTTGGATTCAATGGTACAGGTCTTTGGGACACACATGTTTCTTATTATCTTACCCAGTATGGAGTAGTCATCCTGCTCGCCATCATTGGATCAACGCCATTATTAAAGCTCTTGATCGACAAGGTCGAGGACAAAGCGGAAATATCCCAAGGAATCCGTATTTTCGGCCGGGATATCGCGGTGACAAGCTATTATGCTGTCATCCTCGTCATTACCGTCGTTTACATGGTGTCTAATTCGTTTAACCCATTCATTTATTTCCGTTTCTAAAAGATTTCATAGAGAAAGGAGAGGATCAAGTCATGAAGAAAAAAGCTGCTGATATTGTTTTGGTTGGATTTTTGCTGCTGTTCATCTTTGGCTTCGGATTATGGACATGGCTGAAGGATGATCAGCACGTGTCAGCCTTGGAGAACAGGGATTTGAAAATGCGCCCAGATGCGACGGTTCAGAGGCTGCTTTCCGGGGATTATTTTAAACAATTTGAAGCATATTTTAATGATCAATTCCCGGGCAGACAGGCCTTTATTGAAGCCAATGCATCGGTTGATAAATACATCATGCAGAAGGATGAGATACGGGATGTGTATTCTCTAAAGAATGGCTACCTGATCAATCCGGTGCATCCGAAAGATAAGACGAAGGAAGTAAACGATAAGGTCAATTCCTTCGCTCATACGCTGAAAAAGAAAAACATTGATGTGTATTTTGCATTGCCACCGAATAAATCCACCATTATGGAGAAAAAACTCCCGGATTACATCGAGGCTCACGGCAATGAACTGTCGGACAAGCTGATGGCAGGTTTCTCAAAGGATGTTCATGCGATGGATTTAAGGCCGACTATTCAGCCTCATCTTCAAGAGGACAATATGTATTTCCACACCGACCATCACTGGAAACCGCGTGCAGCACATTATGCGTATGAAAAGGTTATTGATGAAATGAGCAAACAGCATCCTGGTGTCGGCAAGCCGATTCCGAAAAGCCAGTTTACATGGAAAGAGGCTCCTGAGACATTTTATGGATCCGACGCACGGAAAACAACGAAGTCGTATGCTTCCAAATCGGATACGATCACGATTGCTAAGCCGAAGTTCAAAGAAAAGCCGATTTCCATCTGTTATCGAAAAACGTGCGGCCATAAATTTTATGACATGTCCAAGTTAAAGTCAGAAGGGACATATGCCAACCGTTATGAGACTTATTTCTCTGGAGATGTATCGGAGGCTGTCATCAAGAACCCCAACAAGCCAAAAGGACCTAAAGTGCTGATTCTGAAGGATTCGTATGTGAACCCGATGATTCAGTTCGTGTCCCGCAACTTTAGCGAGACACGGATCATAGATATGCGCCACTACAAACAGAAGAGCGTCTATGAATACATTGACCAGCATGATATTGATGCCGTCTTATTCGTGCACAATATCAACTCCATCAACATCACGCCAGCCTTTGTAGACTTCAAACACCCAGGCGGCGGAGAGAACCAATAACCGTGTTAATGGCGCGGTGCTAATTGTCGCGGTGTCAGGCACCGCTAATAGACAAATTGAGAAAACCATCCATACCGGGAGGACAGCCTCCTGGGAGTGGATGTTTTTTTTCTTTTTAAAATCGAAAAGGACGGCTGGGGCAGCAGTTTTTTTAAAAAAGGACTAATTAGGGGTTTTAAAGCTTACTCAGGGGCAACTAAAGCTGCTTTTTGGAGCTGAAATACTCATTTACTGTCCAAAACACATGATTTACCCGCCAAAACAGAGAAAATACTGTCCAAAATAAGAAAATACAAGCCAAAATCGAAAAAATACGAGCCAAACGGACATTATGGAAACTAACATACGGCCAGGGGCATTCACAAAAAAAAGACATCCAGCCAGACTCGCCAAAAAACCCCCTCTCCGCCAAGGAGAGGGGGTTTCACTTTCTTCCTATTTATTAGGCCGCCTGATGGCGTTCAATACGGGTCTGTAATTTTGGCCAACCAGTCCGACTCCCTCGACAACAAGCTCAATGCCTAGGGTAAGTATGGCGATAATGAACAATGAGCCCCAAAGCGTTGATGTAGAGAAGAGGATCGCTGCAATTCCGAATACTGCGCTCATCGCATAGATGAGCAATACGGTTGTGCGGTGGGAGTATCCCAGGCGCAGCAGGCAGTGATGCAGATGCGATTTATCTGGTGCGGACAGCGGCTGCTTTTGCAGAATCCGTCTGATGATCGCAAAGATCGTATCAGATATGGGAACACCAAGGATGATCACCGGGACCACAAGGGAAAACAACGTAACGTTTTTAAACCCGAGGAGTGATACGACCGAGATGATAAATCCTAAGAACAATGCTCCCGTATCCCCCATGAAAATTTTAGCGGGATGAAAGTTGTAGAACAAAAATCCAAGAGTTCCAGCTAAAACGATACCTGCAATAGCCATAACAAGGACGTTGCCCATAATAAATGCCATTGCGGCAATCGTAAACAGTACTATAGAAGAAACACCTGCAGCAAGCCCGTCCAAACCGTCAATCAGGTTGATCGCGTTAGTGATTGCCAGGATCCACAGAACCGTTAGCGGAATGCTGAACCAGCCCAGCTCCAGGCGCCCATCGAAGGGGAGGTTGATGAAATGTACCTGAATGCCTCCGGAAACGACAACACACAGAGCAGCTGCGATCTGGCCAGCCAGTTTTACTTTTGGTGATAATTCGTAAATATCATCGAGTAAACCGGTTATAATAATGATAGCTGACCCCATTAGGATGGGCATGGTATATGGGCTTTCCGGGTGTAAAATCCAGAAGCCGATTAAAAAGCTGATAAAAATAGCGAGTCCGCCTGCACGAGGCATCACTTTCGCATGTACTTTTCGGTTGTTGGGATTATCGACCGCTCCGATGAAGAAGGCGGCTTTTTTTACTAAAGGTGTTAGTATGATCGATGCTAGAAAACATACGAACAGTGTAACGTAAAGCATATGACACCTCATCAATTTCAAGATATGTTTCTGTATACTCTCATAAGGGTCGAAAAGAATTGTCTATTCTTGTAGGTTGCAACAGAAACAACATGGTTATTGTCAAAATTTTTATTTTTGTCTATCGAATTATATCATAGAAATTCCAATCTAATGTATAAAAATATAAATATTTGGAAATACTGCACAGTCCAATAAAAAATCCCCGGCAGGAGAAGCAAGAATGCTTTCCTTTCCAGGGATGGTTTGATGAAATTTTATCGGACTGGAACTTTCGTCATCTGCTGCATTTTGAGTTGAAGAACTTTAAAAGCAAATTGCGGAAGAGCGATCTGCCGTTTCCAGCGGGATGGCTGCTTCACTAGGCGGTAGAACCACTCCAGGTTCATCTTCTGCCAAACTTCTGGTGCACGCTGCACTTCTCCGGCAAGAACATCAAATGTGCCGCCGACTCCCATGAAGATACCGTGTTCGAAGCGGGAAAGATGCTGGCTGATCCAGGCTTCCTGGCGGCCGGCACCTAGAGCAACCAGGACGATGTCCGGTTTAATGTGCTCGATCGTGCTCGGGATTTTATCATCGTTCAGATCAAAGAATCCATGATGGTAACCGGCGATGGTCACGTTTGGATATTCCGCTTCAATCGCTTCTGCAGCTTTTTCAATCACCTTATCCTGACCGCCAAGCAGATAAACACTGTAGTTTTTCTCATTCGCAAGGCTTAGCAGGCGAAGGGTCAGATCAAAACCAGTCACGCGTTCAGGGAGCGGAAGTCCGAGAAGTCCTGCTGATTTAATGATGCCGATTCCATCTGCTGTCACGTAGTCCGCGTTTTTGATGACACTCATAAAATCTTCTTCTTTACGCGCCTTCATCACGACTTCAGGGTTCGCCGTTACGACGAATGCCTTCTTACGGTCCTCAAGGTGAGATTGAAGTGTATTTATAAAGTTGTTAATCGTTGTATTTAGAAAGTCTATTCCTAATATGTTCACTGTATTGTTCATAGTTAATTCCCCACTTTTAGTGATTAAATCATGCACAGCCTCTGCAAAAGGACTAGGTTTGTCCGACGTCCTGTCTGCAGCTAAATGCCTAGAGCATTCAACAGCTGTTTAATATGTGAGTTGCATTTATTCCGAATGAATCGAGTGAGCAAGAAATAAATGTCATTGTTTATTAAGACCTTGTAAAAAGACCTTAAAGATTATATTATAAGTATTGACGTTCCAAAGGGGAACATCTTTTAAAACCTAGTATACCATGAAACTTCTAAGTTTGTAAAAAGTATATTAAGATTTCGTTAACGTAAGGCTGAAATGAGCTTATTGTCGGCCGCGCAGTGCTTTAACGCTATTATATAAAGAAGCTTTTAATTTGTATTCCCTTTATATTATTCATAAAACATTTACAATAAGTTAATAAAACGTCAAATCCATGCGAAGAGATTAATAGCGAGAGAGACAAGCATCGATATAATTTACAAAATATTTACCTGTTATTAATTTATTGGAAGAAGGGTAAATACAACTAGATCAATTTAAGGAGAGGATTGTAAGATGAAAAAGGTGTTAACATACGGTACATTTGACCTGCTTCATTGGGGGCATATCAACTTATTGAGAAGAGCAAAAGATCTTGGTGACCATCTGACTGTTGGTTTATCAGCAGATGAGTTCAATGCGATCAAAAATAAAAAATCATACCATAGCTTTGAGAATCGTAAAATGATTTTGGAGTCCATCCGTTATGTGGATGAAGTCATTGCGGAAAAGACTTGGGACCAAAAAATCTCTGATGTCGTAGATAACAACATCGATATTTTTGTAATGGGTGACGATTGGGAAGGGAAATTTGACTTCTTGAAAGAGTATTGTGAAGTGGTTTATTTGCCGCGTACGATCGGAATCTCGACTTCTCAGATCAAAAAAGATCTACTTACTGTTAAAAATGGTTAAAGAAATAGCTATCTGGCTGTATCTGTTTTACTTCAAGCTTCAGTTTACATTTTGTAAACTGTTTCCTGTGCGGAAGAATAAGGTAACCTTTGTTGTCTCTTTTGGGGATAACTCCGTGTTTCTTTATGAAGAATTGAAGAAGCTGCAGCCGGATAGCCATATTGTTTTTTTGGCGGCGAAAAAAGCGATTCCTAAATTGCAGCCCTACCAAAACAGTGCAAAACTTATCACCTTTGAAAATTCGATAATGAGCATGGCCAGGTCGGCGTATCACCTGGCAACTTCCAGAGTGGTCCTGGTAGATAATTATTTTGGTTTCCTGTCAGTCACCAATTTTAAGAAAGAAACAGAATGCATACAGCTTTGGCATGCCGCGGGCGCTATTAAAACGTTTGGACTGAAGGATGAATCCATTTCCTTTAGAAGCCGGCGTGCGCATAAGCGGTTTTTACATGTTTACAAAAACTTTCACAAAGTCGTTGTTGGATCGGACGCGATGGCTGATATATTTAAAGAAGCTTTTCAACTTTCATCCGCCAATTTTTTACGGACCGGTGTACCAAGAACCGATCTTTTTTTTAGTGGAAATCGGACGAAAGCTGTTAAAGAAAAACTATATCGGGAAAATACTGTTCTGAAAGACAAAAAAGTGATTTTGTACGCACCGACCTATCGGGATGACCAGTTGGATGAGTTTGAACTGCAGCTTGATCTTGATATGCTGCAGCGTGAACTTGGAGCAGAATATGTGCTTCTGATCCGCAGCCATCCAGTACTTAAGAATAAAATAAATGTTGAAGAGCAGTATCCCGGCTTTGCATTTGATTATTCCACCGGTTCTGATATTAATGAAATTTTATTGATTACCGATATTTTAATTAGTGATTATTCTTCCATTCCTTATGAATTTTCATTATTAAACAGACCGATGATTTTTTACCCGTACGATCTAAAAGAGTATAGTAAAACAAGGGGGCTTTGGGACAGCTATGAAAAACTCGTCCCGGGGCCGATCGTGTTTGACAGCCTCGAAATGGTAAAGGTAATTAAAGAAAAGGGTTATGACATGAATAAGGTTCAGCAATTTTCGGCCATGTGGAACCAATATCACTTCGGGCACTCGAGCCGGTTATTGGCTGAATATATTCTTGAAACAGAAAGAGAGAGAAACGTAAATGCAAGCGGAAGCTAACTTACAGATCCAAGAAGGTTTTGCACCCACCAAAAGAAGAAAATGTATTCTTCATAATATTGAATTCAAACAAGATATTGCTATCGTAAAATATCTTTTGAAATACAATCCAGTCTTTCAGGAGCCTTTAGCCGGGCACCTTCTATTTGTTGAGCGTATGTCAGGCCGTGAATGGCAGATTCCTTTTATGGTGTTAGAGGCAAATGAACAATATTATGTCCTTGAATCCAGGCTGGATCAGGCTGAAATGGTAAAAGGGCTTGTTTGGGACGTTTACCTCATCATTCATGCGGAACAAGCAGTGTCTCCTGACGAACAGGAACAGCCAGGAGACGTTAATGCAGATGATGACGCAGACGAAGGGGAAGCTGCTGAAGAAGAAACAGCAACGGATGCTGACAGTGACAGCGTAAACGAAAATGACAGTGAAGATGATCCCGAACCGGAAGAAACCATTGAAGAGTTTGGAGTTATCGAAAAGAAATACCGTATGAGGACGAAGCATTCATTCCTTGAACTTGGTTCTATAGTCGATCCTGAAACGAAGCAGGCGATTACACCTTATACGACGAACAAAGGAAACCTTTCCTTTAAAGTTCATAACCGCGGTCCAGTTGTTAAAGTGGAAAATGCGGAGCTTGATAAAAGAGGAAACGTGACGCTGGAAGGGTTCTATTTTTCTCCTTTTCCATACGAAAATGAAGAACTGGAAAAAACGTTAGTCATCGGAGGCCCTGAAGGCTTTGAAGAACGTGTGATTCCGTTCGAGAACGTTGTACGGGAAGATCTTAATCCTTACTATCAGGTGCAGCAGCCATATAAAGCAAAAGGCTTTAAGGTGCACCTCCATGTAAAGGATCTGTGCAATACAGATGAGACTTCATTGACATTCCGCCTCTATTTCAAGTGGGAGGATGAGGACACTGCGGGGCCGGATCAAGGAGATTTGGCAATTCCGCTTCAGCTGATTTCTTTTAAAAGAAGGATCAACAAGTATATTATTCTCAATACGGACAGCGGAAAGAAGAAGGTCTCACTCATTGCACGGAAGAAAACGAGATCGATGCTCATTAAGGTGGTTCAATACAGCTTTGTGCAAGAGCTGAAAAAGAAAGTTCGCCGCACAATAACAAAGGCAAAACAGCACAAAAAGACGAAAAAAGCTTATATGGTTGCCTTTAAGATGGCTGGCTATCTGCCTGTTAAGAAGAACCTGGTCATGTTTGAAAGTTTTCTCGGCAAGCAGTACAGCTGTAATCCGCGTGCGATCTACGAATATTTAAAAGAGAACCGTCCTGAACTTGAGCTTGTCTGGAGTGTTGATGGAAGAAGTATCAGCAAGTTTGAGAATGCCGGCATCCCTTATGCCAAACGCTTCTCAATAAAATGGCTCTTTAAGATGGCACGCGCCCGCTATTGGGTGACCAACAGCAGGATGCCGCTATGGATTCCAAAAGCCAAACATACGGTTTATTTCCAAACGTGGCATGGAACACCGCTTAAGCGTCTGGCCGCTGATATGGATGAAGTTCATATGCCTGGAACGAACACAAAGAAATATAAAGCGAACTTCCATAAAGAATCAAGCAAATGGGACTATCTTCTATCACCTAACGCTTATTCGACCGAGATTTTCCGTCGCGCGTTTAATTTCAATAAAGAAGTAGTGGAAGTCGGCTATCCGCGGAACGATGTACTCTACACGAAGAACAATCCTGCGGCCATCAAGGAACTTAGAGAAAAACTTGAGCTTCCTCAAGATAAAAAGATTATCCTTTATGCGCCAACATGGCGTGATGACCAGTTCTACGGCAAAGGACGATATAAGTTTGATCTTGAGCTGGACCTTCTGCAATTGAAGGAAAAATTTGGGGAAGATTATGTTATAGTGTTAAGGATGCATTATCTTGTGGCGGAGAACTTTGATCTGTCGCCATACGAAGGTTTCGCTTATGATTTCTCTTACCATGGGGACATCAATGAGCTTTATCTCGTATCTGACGTCATGATTACCGACTATTCTTCTGTGTTCTTCGATTATGCGAACCTGAAGCGGCCGATGATTTTCTTTGTTTATGATATCGAATCGTACCGCGATAAGCTGAGGGGCTTCTATTTTGACTTTGAACAGCTTGCTCCGGGTCCGCTCGTGAAGACAACAAATGATGTCATTGCAGCAATAGAGAAATTTGAGTCAGACGGATTTACGATTCATTCAGAGATCTTTGATGACTTTTATGAACGATTTTGCTACCTGGAAAATGGACAATCTTCTCACAAAGCCGTTCAAAAAGTATTCTAAACCAATCTCTTTGGGAGAGGATTACGAAAATGATTTCAGCTTTTAAAGTACTAACAGAACAACTTAACAGCTTTTACCTGATGATGCGTTTGTCCATGTATGAGCTTAAAATTAAAAACAACAATAACTATTTGGGGATGCTTTGGGAGATCCTGAATCCTGCCATACAGATCAGTGTGTATTGGATCGTCTTTGGGATGGGAATGCGAAGCAACCGTTCGGTCGATGGTGTGCCTTTCCTACAATGGCTTGTTGCAGGGATTGTCATCTGGTTTTTTATCAGCCCGGCCATCCTGCAAGGGTCAAAATCGATTTATACACGAATTAAAATTATCGCGAAGATGAACTTTCCATTAAGTGTTATTCCAAGCTATGTTATATTTTCGATTCTATATCCTAATGCTATATTATTGGGAATCATAGCAGTTATCTTTCAATTTACTGAAAAAGGAAAGATCTCATTATATTATTTGCAGCTTCCTTATTACATGCTAGCTGCGGTAGCACTCGTTTTTTCACTGTCATTGATCACCTCGACACTGTCAACGATCGTACGCGATGTACAGATGTTTGTGCAATCCATCATGCGGATGCTGTTTTATGTGACTCCAATTCTTTGGGATCCATTTAACAATCCAAAATTGCCGCATTTTCTAAAATTGATTGTAGAAGCCAATCCTTTTACTTATATTGTAGAAGGGTACCGGGATGCCCTCTTAAGCAAAGGCTGGTTTTTCGGTGATAAACTCGAATACACGCTGTATTTCTGGGGACTGGTGCTGGTTCTGTTCCTTATTGGTTCCACGCTGCATGTGAAATTAAGAAACCGATTCGTGGATTACTTATGATGCGGAGAGATGGACATGAGTAAAACTGTTGTAGTACGCAATGTAACGAAAAAATTTAAAATGTATAAAAAGCCCGCTGAAAAGCTGCTGGACATCATTCTGCCCAACGGATATGGCGAAGATTTTTATGCGATTCAAAATATAAGCTTTGAGGCAGATCAAGGCGATGTCATCGGCATCGTCGGGGTCAATGGATCAGGGAAATCCACGCTTTCCAACTTGATCTCCGGGATTATCCCGCCGACGTCGGGTACAATCGATCTAAAGGGAGAGGTATCGCTTATTGCGATCGCCTCTGGCCTGAACAACGAGCTGACCGGCCGTGAAAACATTGAGCTGAAATGCTTGATGCTTGGCTTCAGCAAGCAGGATATCAAAAAGCTTGAACCGGAGATCATAGAGTTTGCTGAAATCGGAAAGTTTATCGATCAGCCGGTTAAAAAATATTCGAGCGGGATGAAGTCGCGTCTCGGGTTTGCTATTTCTGTGACGGTTGATCCTGACATCCTCGTGATTGACGAAGCGCTTTCTGTCGGTGACCAGACGTTTGCCGATAAGTGTCTCGACAAGATGAACGAATTCAAAGAGCGTGGAAAAACGATCTTTTTTATCAGCCACTCCATGGGGCAGGTAAAGAAGTTCTGTGAAAAGATTCTTTGGCTAGAATACGGAGAAGTCAGGGATTACGGCCCAATGAAGGACGTACTTCCGAAGTATCAGGCATTTTTAAAAGAATATAAGGCGATGACAAAAGAAGAGAAGAAACGATTTAAAGAACAAGTGCAAAGAAAGCAAAGCGGACAGCCGCCAGTGGATAAAAAAGAGTTGCAATCAACGAAATAATATATAACTGAAAATAAATTGGGTGCTGCTCTTGAAAAAGAGAATGCATCCTATTTTTTTTAGACAAGATAAGGGAACTTGATACAGTTTCTAACCATAATTTTTCTTTAAACGAAAATGAAAAAACAGATAATGATCTACGGCAACACAAAGGTTCATTTAGAAAAAGGAGAAGTAATGATGAAGAGACAAGGGGATTTCCTAAATCGTATGATTAAGCCTTTTACACCACAACCCAAGATAAAAAAAAGAAACTCTTATAAACAAGCCTTGACGATCCATCAGGACTACGAAATTATTAGGCTGACCGGCCGGTTGGGTAAAGCAGATATTATTGCAAAAGAACTGCTTCTTTCCTCGAGGGAAGATGGAGAGATGATTAAAGTAGCAGAAGGAGGCACTTCGCCAGATTTCACTTTTGAATTCTCCATTCAGCAGATTCTTCCCTATTTTAAAGAAGGGGAAAAGAGCAATTTTGATCTGTATCTAAATATACAGCGACCTAAAGAACACTTTACCGAAGAATCCTTTACAAAGATTGAAGAACGGGCGGTTTTGCAAACGAGAGACGATGAAGGTACAGATGTCATCTACCCCGTCCGCCTCGGCCGTTTTAACGAAATGGAGGTACTGCATTACGTTCCTTATGAGGATCAAGGTCTGCAGACGTTCATTTACGTAACAAAGAAAGGCAACGTGTCGCTGGCTGCCAACGCTATGGTCAGGCTCAAGCCAAAGGTGCAGATCGATGAGATTGTCATCCGTAATCACCAGCTATCCTTTAACGGAAAGCTATTTACAAGGGATGCAAGCATCAAGAAAGCTGTATTGCTGCTGAAAGGGCGCGATACAAATAATGAAGTAAGAATAGATGTTACTACGGAAAAATTAAGTGAACAGACGTTGAATAAATACGGGATGCACCGTTATAAGTACGAAGTGGAAGCTGACTTTCAAAGGATTTATGAAGATTTGGCGTTCGGACAGGACATCTATGATTTCTTCTTTGAACTAACCTTTGATTTTGCTGAAGAACCTCTGCTGATCCGTATAGGAAAACCACGTTTTAGAGCGAGGAACTTCTTAAAAGATGGCTATGTTGAAAGAGGACAGAATATCTATGCTTTGACCCCGTATTTCACATTTAAAGGATTTAATCTATCCCTTCAGGCAGATGAATTCTCTCACGAGGCTTACTGGTATATGAAGAAAATTAAGCGATGGTCATGGCTCCTGCGCCCATTTTACCGCAGCCAAAACATATGGCTTGTCGGTGAGCGGCCTTATAAAGCACAAGATACAGGATTTCATTTCTTTAAATATCTCAGGGAGAAGCATCCGAAAAGAAAAGCGTATTACGTGATCGAAGAAACGTCGCCTGAATTAAATCATGTGAAACCGCTTGGCAATGTTCTCTATTATAAGTCCAAGGAGCATATATTCCATGCATTTATGGCAAGAAAAGTGATTGGGTCTCATCATCCTGATTATCTGTTTCCATTACGCACGAAAAGCTATAAAAAGGCGATTAAAGCAACAAAAGTCTTTTTGCAGCACGGTATTATGGGAACAAAGAACATGGTCGCCAATTATGGAAAGAGAGCACCGGGATTTGATACAGATCTATTTCTTGTCAGTTCTGATTTTGAAAAAAATATGATTGTCCGTGACTTTGGCTACCCTTACGATGAGGTTAAAGTTACGGGGCTCTCAAGGTTTGACAGCCTTCTTGCAGGAGACGTGGAGACGAAACGCCAGATTCTCATCATCCCTACATGGCGGGACTGGATCATCAATGACGATATCTTTTTGGAAAGTGAGTATTTTGAAAGATACCGGGAACTGATCAATCATCCAAAACTGCATGAACTGGCCGACAAACTGGGTTTTGAATTGATCTTCTGCCTTCATCCTAACATGCAGAAATTCACTTCCTATTTTACAGGTACGCGCGTGCGCATCATCAGCCAGGGGGAAGTGGATGTCCAGCGGCTTTTGAAAGAATCGGCTATGATGATTACCGATTATTCATCGGTCGGTTTCGACTTCAGTTTTCTTCATAAGCCCATTTTGTATTATCAGTTTGACAAGAACCGTTTTATCGGGAAAAGACGCTCACACCTTGATCTTGAAAACGATTTACCCGGTCAGATTGTCTATGAAGTGGATGACATTCTTGATGAAGTAGAAAAGTATGCGAATCAGCAATTTAAAGCTGAAGAAGAGTATATTCAGCGTTCGGCTAAGTTTTTAAAATACCGCGATCGGCATCATAATGATCGGATCTATGAAGCGATTCAAGAATTTGAACCCCGTAAGAACTGGTTTGTGAAGCTTAAAGAAAGTGAGCTTTTTCAGGTGTTGTTTAAACGGTACAGAAAGAGCAAATATTATTTTCCTACCATGCGTTTGTTCTATAATGCTGCGCGGCGGTTGATGCCTGTTGACCCAAACCTGATCGTTTTTGAAAGCGGGGTAGGCAAGCAGTATGCCGACAGCCCGCGGGCGATCTATGAAGAAATCGTCAGCCGGGGATTGAACTATAAGAAGGTATGGATCTATAACAAGAATATTAGATTTTCCGATGAGAACACGAAGATTGTTAAGCGGCTCAGCCCGAGCTATTATTACTATCTCGCTAAAGCACGCTACTGGGTGAACAATCAGAACTTCCCGACCTATCTTGGGAAACGCCCGCAAACGACGTATATCCAGACATGGCACGGAACACCGCTCAAGAAAATGCTGTTTGATATCGAAAAGGTTGAAGGCCGTGATGAAGGTTATGTTGAGCGTGTGCATCGGGCGACGAAGACATGGGATTATCTCATCTCACCAAGTGCCTATGCAACGAAAGCCTTCCGCAGTGCGTTCCGCTATGAAGGCGAGTTGCTGGAGATCGGCTATCCGCGCAACGATATCTTTTACCGCGATGACCGCGAGCAGCTGGCCGAAAGGATCCTCCAGCGCCTGAACATCCCAGAGGGAAAAAAGGTTATTCTCTACGCGCCGACCTTCCGGGATAACCAGACGTCGAAAAACAATAAGTTTACGTTCGAGCTGCAGTTTGATTTTGAACAGATGCAGCGAGAACTCGGCGATGAGTATGTGCTGCTGCTTAGGATGCACGTCGTTGTCAGCAATAAAGTGTACATTCCGGAAGAATATCGAGACTTTGTGTACAATGTATCGAACTATCCAGATATTCAGGAACTTTATCTTGTGACTGATGTTTTGATCACCGACTATTCTTCGGTCATGTTTGACTTTGCGAACATGAACCGCCCGATTCTGTTCTTCACCTATGATTTCGAGATGTACCGTGATCAGCTCCGCGGCTTTTATATGGACTTTGAAAATGAAGCGCCCGGCCCGCTGCTGCGCACATCTGATGAAGTAACAGCGGCGATCAAGAACATTGATCAGGTGAAGCATGACTATGAAGGCCGTTATCAAGCCTTTCATGAGAAGTTTTGTTCACTGGAAGACGGGCATGCGGCAAGCCGTGTAGTGGATCGGTTTTTTGATTAAGTGGATTTAAGAGGATTGGAGCCCGGATCTGGGTGCTGCTTGAGGGCAGTGTTCAGGTTCGGGTTTTTTTGTTGTGGGGAGGTGGGGCTTTGACGAAATCATTGTGTTAGAACCGGTCGAACGATGTCGAGCTTATCTTGTTCGATAATATATTGGGCGTTTTCGATAATATAAGATAGCTGCGATCCCGGACGACAGATGTTTCCCTCTGATATGCCTGATTTTGGCCGAAATAACTCGAGAAATGCTCTAAATTAGCTGACATAAGGCTGACGGAAAAGAATAAACCCTAATTAGTCTTCATTTTTATATAAAAACTCACCCAAAACAAACTGAAAGCCAACTAAATCATACAAAATCGCACATCCGCAGCAAAGCCCCAACATCCTATCAAACCCATCACTTCACCAAACCCCCAAAAAAAAGCCGGCCCCGATGGCCGGCTTAAACTTAATTTCCGTTGCTTGCTTCCGAAGTGCTATCTGTAGTGGAATCGGTACTGCTGGAATCTGTTCCGGTACCCGTTCCGCTGTCCTGTGTGCCTGAGCCGTCATAAGCAAGATGCTCTTTCAGCTGGGCGGACACATTTTGTACGGATTGTTCGTTTAAGGAATAGTAATAAATATTATTGATTCTTGCGTCTGTTCCTTCTAATTTAAGCGATTCGACATCCCCTATGGATTTCGCGTATTTGAGAAGTGCGAGCATGTTGCCGAACGTAAAGTTGGTGGACATGTTGTCGCCGACGTTCTCGATAAGCTTGCCGTATTTAGGAATCGATTTGATCTGTGTTGATTCTTTAAGGATAGCTTCGACAATCTGTTTTTGCCTGTCTCCGCGCATGATGTCTGAGTCGGCATGACGCGTACGCGCGTATGCGAGAGCTTCCTCAGCGTTTAGCCTTTGCTGGCCTGGCTCGATTGTGATGGCTCTAGGACGGTCCTTGCTGTCCTGTTCGACGATTTTCTTCTGTACGTCGACATCAACGCCGCCAAGTGTATCTACAATCTGCAAGAATGCATCAAAGTTTACTCTTACATAGTAGTCGACCGGGATGTTGAACAGATGTTCCACTGTATCCACGGTAAGATCCATGCCGCCGAACGCGTGGGCGTGGGTGATCTTGTCCTTGTTGATGCGCCCCGGAATCGTAACGTAGGAGTCACGAGGGATGCTGACCATTTTTACGGATTTTTGATCACGGTTGAAGGTAGCAAGGATGAGGGCGTCTGTCCGGTTGCCTTCAAATCCCTTTTCTCCTTTACGGTGTTTGCTGTCATCGATCCCTGCGATAAGGACGGAAAAGTTGTCCTTGCCCGGGTCGACTTCATTCATACGCAGCTCGGATTTATCCCCCCGTGAAAGGGTCTCCTGTGCTTTGGATGATGCATTGGCTAATTTATAGGTTAAATAAGATCCGAAACCGACTGTTCCTAAAAGAATCAGAATCAATGGGAAGACGATAAACTTTATACGTCTCTTTTTCTTCTTCTTTTTCCGCATTTGTTGACGGTCCATCTATAGTAATCTCCTTTTCTTCTCTACATCTATATCTATGGTTTTGTTGGTCTGTTATTTTCTTTTCTGGTGACAGAATAGGATCGTACAGACAAAGCAACTTCGTAATCCTTGTCGAAATGGCTCGACATAAGGAACGTAAATTTATGGAAGCATACAATAAAGATACCTTTAAAGTTGTGTAAATACAATAAAAATCATATAAAGAATATTACAGTTTAATGAAGAATTCGGTAACTGTAAAGACAATCGGACAAAGATTTACAAAAGCTTCATGAGAAATTTAAGTTGAGTTAATAAATGACCCCTATCATGATAGTTCAGGCCTCCGTTAGGCTTTTTATGCGAAAAACGGAATTGCAAAAATAAAAATCGGCCTGCGAAAGATTAAGAGAACAGCCTTATACATGCTCTTTTTGGCAAGAATGATTAAGAGCTTCAGGATTCAAAGGATGGTGAACACATTGCAGAATGGCATAAAAACAGCAAGAGAGCACATGATCCTGATAACCAACCGTTATCCTTACCTGCCCGGGGAGCAGTTTTTAGAAACCGAAATGAAATACATGGAACACTTATTTGAAAAGATTGAAGTTGCTGCTGTAAACGGAACCGGAGAGCAGCGGCCTGTTCCTGAAAAAGTGCAAGTCCACCAGCTGCCGGGAAGGCCTGGGGGCCCAAAAAAGTACATTCATACGTTTTACAGTGTGACGGCAGATCCTCAGGGACGCCGCTGGCTTTCAAGAGAGCTTCCAAAAGCCCGTATGTTTGGCAGCAGAGGGTTGATGCAGGTGGCTAACTGGCTGAGCCATGCAATTCGGATCCGTGATGAAATCAAGAGAAAGTGGCTGGATGATCCGAATTTTGATATAAGCAATTCCGTTTTTTATTCGTACTGGCTGACGCCTTCAGCGGTAGCTCTTGCGATGCTGAAGGAAACGCACCGGGATCTTTTTGCGGTATCCCGCGCCCACGGAGGGGACGTGTACGATTACCGGCATTCACTGCCTTATCTGCCGTTTCAGGAAAGAGTGATCTCGTCACTCGATTCGGTGCGGATGATTTCTGATGACGGAAAGAACTATTTTGAATCGAAATATCCAAACGCGAATGCTCATCTTCTCGTGAACCGGCTCGGGACTGAAAAACCTGGCTTTACCGCAGCCCCTTCACAAGACGGAATTCTCAGGATTGTTTCCTGTTCATACGTAAAGCCGGTAAAACGGCTGAATCTGTTGGTGCAGGCGTTAAAACAAACGGCATCTCCGATCCACTGGACGCATATTGGAGACGGTGAACAGCGGGAAGAGATCGAAAACAAAGCGAAAAATGAGCTGCCGGAACATGTTACCATCGATTTTAAAGGACATTGGAAGCAGCAGCAGATCTTTGAATTTTATCAGTCACAGCCGGTTGATCTTTTTGTGAACGTGAGCGAGAGTGAAGGAATTCCCGTGACCATTATGGAAGCGTTCAGTACTTCTATTCCGGTCATAGCGACAGATGTCGGCGGTGTAAGGGAACTCGTTGATGAAAGCAATGGTTTCTTGGTTCCGTCAGAGGTATCGTCTGCTGAGCTGGCGGATGATATCGAGCGATTCGCCGCGCTGCCGGATGAAAAGAAAATGAAGTACCGTTCGAACGCCTTTGCAAAATGGGAAAAGGAATATGATGCAAAGAAAAATTACACAGACTTTTTAAAAAGTGTAAAGAAAGGGAGCGGATCGTGATATGAGCGACGGCAATCGAAGCTTCGTCAGAAACAGTTTCTTAACTTTTTCTAGACAGGTGACCAATATCGTCATCGGCATATTGCTGCTTGTCGTGCTGGCCAGGATTCTGGGACCTGCCGGACAAGGTAAGTATGCACTGATCACCCTGCTGCCGACAGTTCTGCTGACCTTTTTGACGCTCGGCATCAACACGTCGACGATCTATTACATCAGCAGGGGAGACGTGAAGCTGAATACGGTCTACAACAATAACATCATCATCGGTACGCTTCTTAGCCTGGTCAGTATGGGGATCGGGGCGATTGTGATCTTCTTTTTTTCGGAAAAGTTTTTCAATCACACCCCTCATACGCTGCTGTACCTTTGCTTATTGGCATTGCCGTTCATGTTTTTGCGCGAGTATTTTCAGACGGTCTTTCAGGGCTTGCAGGATTTTAAACTGTTCAATACGGCCATGGTCGTGAACCAGGTGGGAATTCTCGGCTTTGTCGCTGTTTTCGTCCTTATTTTCAGGCTCGGCCTTCCAGGGGCGATTATGGCGTTCATCGCCGGGAACTTGATCAACGTCGCCTACATGGTCTATCAGCTGAAGAAAAAGCATAGACTGCGTTTTAATATCAGGGGATTCTCTTGGGAGTATTTCCGCAAATCTGTCAATTACGGGCTTAAAGCGCATATCAGTAACTTTGCGAGCTTTTTGAACTATCGTATCGTTGTTTTCCTCATCGGGTTTTTCATGGTGGATTCAGCGGTAGGGATCTACGTAACCGCAATGAATATTGGGGAGAGGCTGACTATCTTTGCGGCTTCTATATCCAATGTCCTATACCCAAAAATCGCAGCCATTGAAACCGATGAAGAGAGAAACCATCTTACTTCTCTCGTATCAAGAAACATTATGGCGATTACGTTAGTCATTGCGCTGATTGGGACTATTGTAGCAAAGGATCTGATCGTTACGCTTTTTGGACATCAGTATGAGAACAGTGCGAGCCTGCTTCAAATCACTCTGCCCGGTGTGGCGCTTCTGTCGGTCGAGAAGATTCTGTCCAATGACATTGCCGGCCGCGGAAAGCCCGAGTTAAACATGTATCTTTCCATCTTCAATGTGCTGTTTAATCTGGTGCTGAACGTGGTGCTCATTCCGAGGTATGGAGTGACCGGAGCCGCATTTTCTGCGACGATCACGTATTTTGTCAGCTTCCTCGTAAAGGTCGTCTTATACAAAAAAGTGACAAACGAGCCGTACCACCGCTTTTTGCTGATCAAGAAAAGCGACCTGCGGCTCTATAGAACGGTTATTCGAAAACTAAAACTCAGGTACTGACGGGAGGATTCAGCATGAATGTATTAGTAACGGGCGGAGCAGGATTCGTCGGGACATTTACGAAAAACGCACTGATGAAGGAAGGGCATACCCCGATTTTGGTGGATAACTTTCTGACGGGAAGCGAAAGCAATGTAAACACGGAAGATGTGATCATCCAGAGTGATATTCTTGATCCCTCTCTGCCGGAACGGCTGCAGCCTTATGAAATTGACGCGATCATCCATCTGGCGGCCCAGACAAGTGTGCCTTCTTCCGTAGCAGACCCGCTTAACGATATGAGGATGAACATTGAAGGGACGGTTCGGATGCTGGAGCTGGCCAAATCTCTGAATGTGAAGAAGTTTGTCTTCGCATCAACAGCGGCCATCTATGGCGATAATGAAAACGCGCCGCTCAAAGAGGGTGAGCATTTTCAGCCAACTGCTCCATACGGGATTTCAAAAGCTACATGTGAAATGTACATCGCCAACTTTTGCGAAACACACAGCATCGGCTACTCGATACTTCGCTATTCCAACATCTATGGACCGAAGCAGACGAAGGATGGAGAAGGCGGCGTTATCAAGATTTTCCTTGATAAGCTGCTGAGCGGACAGCCGGTCTCCATTTATGGCGACGGCCATCAGACCCGTGATTTTATCTTTGTTGAGGACGTGGCCCGGGCCAATACCGCTGCCTTGTTATGTAAGGACGGCATCTTTAACGTGAGCACGAACGAAGAGATCACGGTGAACGAGCTGTACCGCGTTATGGCGAAGGAAATGGACAGCAGCCTGGAGCCTGTTTACGGAGAGCCGCGTGAAGGTGATATCTACCGCAGCTGCCTCGACAACCGCAAGTTCATGGCGCTTGTGAACTGGAAGCCTGAGGTGCCCCTTGCAGAAGGTATCCAGGAGACAGTGAAACAGATGCAACGTGCAGAGAATTTAACATAAATGCACGGACAATAAGAATATATATATAGCACTCTTCTTTTTACAGAGGGGTGCTTTTCTTATGGGCTCATCATGTTCTGCCTGTTTGAGGGGGTCGATTCACATCTGGGGAGAATCTGCTTTATTAGGCTGTTTTTCACTTCATTGACAGGTTAATTGGAGTGCAAGGTGCGAGACTCCTGCGGGGTAAGCGTGACAGGTGAGACCCAAAGGCGCTTGCGCCGTGGGGCTCAGCGCACGCCCCGCGGAAAGCGAGCAGCCTGGAACGGAAATTAACCACCCTCAAGAGCAACAAAGGTTGCGAAAAGAGCGTTTTATTAAGAAAATGTAAATCCTATACCGCATGGCACGACAAGCCTTATCGGAAAAAGCCCCATCCTGCACCGCCTTTTGTAAATGACCTTAACAATCTCTTAACCGAGAATTTACCTGAAATTCCTTGGAAATAATATAAAATGAACGAAGAAATCTAGTGAACAGAAAGTTATTGTTTTTAATCAAAAGGAGTTTTGTCGATGCTTAATTTTGCGATTGTAGGATGCGGACATATTGCGAAGAAACATGCAGAAGCCATTGACCGGGCAGAAGGCGCAGCACTTGCTGCTGTATGTGACATGATCCCGGAAAACATGGAGTTCTATAAGGAAACGTATAACGCCAAAACGTATACAGATTATGCGGAGCTGCTGGCCGATAAGGACATAGACGTGATTAACATTTGTACCCCGAGCGGCTTTCATGCAACGCTTGCCGTACAGGGAGCGGAAGCGAAAAAGCATATAGTCGTAGAAAAGCCGATTGCTCTTTTAATGGATGATACAAATGCCATCATCGAAGCGTGTGAACGCAACGATGTGAAGCTGGCGGTCGTTCACCCGAACCGATTCCGACCGGCGATGAAAAAGCTGAAAGAAGTGGTCGGGAGCGGCAAGCTGGGAAAGATCAGCCACATTAACGCAACGGTCCGCTGGAACAGAAACCAGGCATATTACGATCAGGCGCCATGGAGAGGAACGAAAGGATTGGACGGCGGAGTACTCATGAATCAGGCCATTCATAACCTGGACCTCATGCTCTGGATGATGGGTGATGTGAACGAGGTGTTCAGCATGAGCGCCACTCGCATCCGTGACATCGAAGCAGAAGATGTCTGCACCGGGCTCGTGAAGTTTACGAGCGGAGCCCTTGGAGTGGTTGAAACAGCCACCACCATCTACCCGAAAAACTTTGAAGAATCACTCAGTATCTTTTGTGAAAAAGGAACCATTAAGATCGGCGGTCCTACTGCAGTCAACGTGGAACACTGGAACGTTGAAGGCACGAGTGAAGAAGAAACGGCCGAACTTAAGAAAATGATAGAAGAAGATCCATTTGGAAAGCCCGGCCATCAATGCATCATCGAAGACATGGTCGAGGCAATAAAAGAGAACCGGGAGCCGATCGTAACAGGTGAGGATGGCAAAAAAGCGTTAGAACTGGTCCTTGCCATGTACGAATCAGCAGAAACCAATCAGCCTGTCAAAATGCAACCTCAGGAGGTTTTAAACTAATGGAAACTCTACAGACTACACAGCGAGATGTTACAAAGCAACTATTGAACAAGATCGAAACGAAAGAGGCTGTCATCGGAGTGGTTGGCCTTGGTTATGTCGGACTGCCGCTTGCCGTTGAAAAAGCAAAAGCAGGCTACAAGGTAATTGGCTTTGACGTTCAGGAAAACCGTGTTGAAATGGTGAATGACGGAATCAATTATATCGGAGACGTTGTGGACGAAGAGCTGGCGATGCTTACTTCTTCAAAACAGATTCGTGCGACAACGGATTACTCTCTGATCTCAGAAGTGGATGCCGTTGCGATCTGCGTGCCGACTCCATTGGATATTTACCGCCAGCCGGATACATCCTATGTAGAGAGCTCAGGAAAAGAAATTGCACAGTTCCTTCACGAAGGCATGCTGATCGTCCTTGAAAGCACAACGTATCCAGGGACGACGGAAGAGTTGCTTCGCCCGATCCTTGAATCTTCAGGCTTCACGTGCGGAAAAGACTTTCACCTCGCATACTCGCCAGAGCGTGTCGATCCTGGAAACAAAGTGTTCAATACGAAGAATACCCCGAAAGTGGTAGGCGGAGTAACTCCGGAATGTACAAAAGTGGCTTCTGCTCTCTACCGTGCTGTACTTGAAGGAGAAGTGCATGAAGTTTCCAGTCCTTCAGTGGCTGAGATGGAAAAAATTCTTGAGAATACCTTCCGAAACATTAACATCGGGCTGGCGAACGAAATGGCCATCCTTTGTGACAAGATGAACATTAATGTTTGGGAAGTGATTGATGCCGCTAAAACGAAGCCATACGGATTCATGGCCTTCTATCCAGGACCTGGGCTTGGCGGACACTGCATTCCGATCGATCCATTCTACCTCACTTGGAAAGCACGTGAGTACAACTACCATACCCGCCTGATCGAAACAGCGGGGGAAATCAACAACAGCATGGCTGACTTCGTGATCGAACGCAGCATGAAAATTTTAAATGAGGAAAAGAAAGCGATGAACGGCGCGAAAGTCGTTATTCTAGGAGTCGCTTATAAAAAAGACATCGAGGACATGAGGGAATCACCGGTCATTCCGATTCTTGAAAAGCTGGATGCAGCGGGAGCCAATTACACTGTTGTTGATCCGCACGTTAACACGTTCCGCTACATGGGCGGTATCGTGGAAACTCATGACCTTTCCAAAGAAGTACTTGAAAGTGCCGACCTTGTTCTATTAACAACCGATCATACAACGTTTGACTATGAACTGATCGCTGAACACAGCCCGGTATTGTTCGATACACGAAACGCGATGAAAGATCTGTCAGCGAAAGTGAAAAAGTATCACCTTCTATAAGCTTGTACACTTATAAGATGGTTGTATGTATAATCTTTGTTGCTCTTGAGAGGGGTTGATTTCCGTTCCAGGCTGCTCGCTTTCCGCGGGGCGTGCGCTAAGCCCGCAGGAGTCTCGCACCTTGCACTCCAATCAACTTGTCAAGGAAGATCTTACTAAAATCTTTCAAAGATCCAGTCTTTAGACCAAAAATAAAAAACCAGGCCAGCCAAGGTCTGGTTTTCCATGCGAATGGTTAACTCCCAAACCAAAGGTAGTGAACGTTGCCGTGAAAATCTGTCATTTAACTTCAGTACATCCCGCTGACGACATCCGTATTTTTGTGAAAGAATGCCGGTCACTAGCTCTTGCGGGACACGATGTATATTTAATAGCACCAAATACCGAAAATAAAATAATTGACGGCGTAAAAGTTGTTAGTGTGTCCTCAACGGCAAGCAACCGCTATTCACGGATGATTGCTGCTGCAAAAAGTGTGTATCAGGCGGCGATTGAAGTAGACGCCGATGTATACCATTTCCATGATCCTGAGCTGATGATCATCGGTCTTCTCTTAAAAAAGAAAGGCAAGAAAGTCATCTATGATGTTCATGAAGATGTGCCTGAGCAGGTCCTCTCCAAACAGTGGATTCCGAAGCTGCTCAGAAAGAACATCTCGGTCTCGGTAAAAAAGATGGAGAAATACGCAGCCAGCAGGTTTGATGCCGTTGTGACGGCCACACCGACGATCACGAAGCGTTTTAAAACGTATAACGCCAGCACGGTGACGGTTCACAACTTCCCGATCCTGCAAGAACTGATGGGAAATCCGTCAGAGAGCCATACTGCGAAACGGAAAGAAAACAGCTTCCTTTATATCGGGGGAATCACGGAACTTCGCGGCATCAAAGAGATGGTTTCGGCGATCGAAGTTCTGAACGGACAAGGAAAACAAGGCGAGCTCGTTCTCGCCGGCAAATTTGCTCCGGAACAGCTGGAACAGGAAATGAAGCAGCAGACAGGCTGGAGCCATGTCGACCATAAAGGCTGGCTCAGCCGAAACGAAGTAAAGGACGTGCTTGACGAGTCCACCGCCGGGCTCGTACTGATCCGGCCGGAACCGAGATACATGGTCTCCTACCCGATCAAATTGTTTGAATACATGGCAGCCGGACTTCCATCCATCGCTTCCAACTTCCCGCTCTGGGAGGATTTCGTCATCGGGAACCACTGCGGACTATGTGTGGACCCGCTCGATCCTGACGCGGTAGCCGATGCCATGAGATGGATCATGGAACATCCGGAGGAAGCGAAACAGATGGGTGAAAACGGCAGGAAGGCCGTCATTGAGAAGTACAACTGGGAAAAAGAAAGCCAAGAGCTGGTTGCGTTATACGAAAGGTTGGCCATGGCTGACAACAGGTCTTTAAAACGGGGTGAACAAGCAGATGAAGGTATGGATTTTAAATCACGTAGCGTTAAAACCGTCGGAAACAGGAATAACTAGACACTATGACATTGCCCATGAACTCGTAAAAAAAGACCATAAGATTCGGATTTTCGCAAGCAGCTTTCTGGCTTATCGCTTTGTCTGGAGAAACAAGCAGAAGAAGAATTACAAGGAAAACGTGAACGGCGTTATTTTTGAATGGCTCTGGACATTGCCTTACAAAGGGAACGGGGTCATGCGGATCCTGAACATGATTTCCTTCTTTTTCATGGCGATGTGGCGCGGGATGATGAAAAAAGAGCGTCCTGATGCCATCGTAGGCTCATCGGTTCACTTGTTTGCCTGCCTGGCTGCCTACTTTTTAAGCAAATGGAAGAAGGCTGCTTACATTGTGGAGATCCGGGATCTATGGCCGCGGACGCTGATCGAACTCGGTTCGATGTCGAAGCACCATCCCGCAGTACTTATGTTCGGTGCAATCGAGAAGTTCGTGTATAAACGTGCGGACCAGATCATCGTTACGCTGCCGGGTGCGGCACAGTACATTAAGGAGATGGGAGTGGATGAAAAGATCATCCACGTCATCCCGAACGGCATCAACATGGACCGTATGGAAGAAAAAGAGGGCAAAAGCTCGCTTGAGGATGAGATCAGCAAGATCAAAGAAAAGCACGGACACGTCGCGATGTATGTCGGCTCCCACGGTGTAGCCAACTCACTGGAAACGGTCGTGAACAGCGCCAAGTTTGTCTCTCCGGAGAAAACAGCCTATGTCCTTGTCGGAGACGGTCCGGAAAAAGACAATCTCAAAAATCTCGCCAGTGAATATGAGCACGTGTATTTCTTTGATGGCATTCCGAAAAAAGAAGTGATGCCAACACTTGCTCTTGCAGATGTATTGTTAGTTTCCATGCTGGATACCCAGCTTTATAAATACGGAATTTCGTTAAATAAACTGAACGATTACCTTCTGATCGGAAAACCGATCCTGTTTGCCGGCAATGTGTCCAACGACATTGTGGCAGAAGCGAAAGCCGGCAAGTCGGTTGCTCCTGAAAAGCCGGGAGAGTTTGCTGAAGGATTGGAAGAGTTATTGAATTTAAGTGAAGAAGAAAAAGCAGAGATTTCAAGGAACAGCTATCGGTATGTGAACGAGAAGCACAACATCACGAAGCTTGCTGACCGCTTCCTTGATATCTGCGCCTTCCAGGAAACCGGGAAAACTTCTAAGGCGTATCAGCTCAGTGTTAAAGAGAATTAAGTCATAGCATACTGCCGCTAAAAGAGACCCTCGAAGTCTCCCCTTCAGCGCGTGGCTGGGGTTCGCAAAGCGAGCCCCGCCTAGGCCAACCCGACTAAACATCGGTAGCAAAAGGTTTTAACAACAGTATGCAATACAAATATAGAGGAAGAAAGAGGGATCATAGATGAAAGTGCCTATGCTTGATCTATCAGAACAGTACCAATCATTGAAAGAGGAGATTTTTGCAAGCTTGGAAGATATCATGTCAGGGTCTCGCTTTATTTTGGGAGATAACGTTAAGAAACTGGAGCAGGATGTAGCAGAATACAGCGCGGCAAAGCATGGTGTGGGCGTAGCGAACGGCAGTGACGCTCTGCACATTTCTTTGCTCGGATGCGGAGTGAAACAGGGGGATGAGGTCATCGTTCCTTCTTTTACGTTCTTTGCAACTGCAGGTGCGGTGGCTCGTGCAGGAGCTGTTCCTGTTTTTGTCGACATCGATCCTAAAACGTACAATATTGATCCAGCAAAAATTGAAGCAGCGGTAACAGAAAAAACGAAAGCAATCATCCCGGTTCACTTGTACGGCCAGATGGCAGACATGGAGCCGATCGCTGAAATCGCGAAGAAGCATAACCTGGCGATCATTGAGGATGCAGCTCAAGCCATCGGTTCCAAATACAAAGGGAAAAATGTCGGTGAGCTTGGCACGACAGCAACCTACAGCTTCTTCCCGACGAAAAACCTTGGCGGGTACGGTGACGGCGGCATGATCATCACGAATGATGAAGACATTGCTGAAACGATGCGTGTGATCCGTGTTCACGGCAGCAAGCCGAAATACTATCACCACATCCTGGGGTACAACAGCCGTCTGGACGAGCTGCAGGCTGGAATCCTGAACGTTAAGTTTCCTCATCTGAACACATGGAGCGAAACACGACGTGAAAAAGCTGCGATTTACACGGAACTGTTGAAGGAAAAGCTGGGTGATCTTGTTATCACTCCGTTTGTGGAAGAACACAACTATCATGTGTTCCACCAATACACGATTCAAGTGCCAGACCGCAGCGGTTTGCAGGAGTTTTTGAAAGAGCAGGGAATTGGATCTATGATTTACTATCCAAAACCACTTCACCTTCAGCCGGTATTCAAAGAACTCGGCTACAAGGAAGGTGACCTGCCTGAAACTGAAAAAGCGGCAGACCGAGTACTTTCACTTCCGATGTTCCCTGAACTGAAGAGGGAGCAGCAGGAGTATGTCGTTGAACAGATCGCCGTTTATTTCAGCAAAAATCCTGTAAACGAATCAAAAGAAAAATCATTCGCATAAACGCATTCAGCTTTTAGGAAGAAAGGGTGTTCTCATTGACGGTCAGCCAGGGGAGTAATGTAGTATTAGGAAAAGACGTACAGCTCGGTTCAAACCTGATCATCGGGCATAATGTGGTCATTTACGACGGAGTCTCCATCGGAGATAACTGCATCATCCAGGATAATGCGGTCATCGGCAAGCAGCCGGCAAGAGCAAAGAATTCAGCGCTGCCGGAATTAAAAACACTGCCGCCCGCAAAAATCGGTTCAGGGGTAACGATTGGAACCAATTCGATCATCTACGCCAGCGCAGAGCTGGCTGACGATGTCTTCGTCGCTGACCTTGCGACCATCCGCGAGCGGGTGACGATCGGCCATAAAACGATTATCGGACGTGGCGCTGCGGTCGAGAACGACTGCGTCATCGGAGTAAAATGCAAGATTGAAACAAATGCTTACATTACGGCTTATTCCGAGCTTGAAGACCTCGTGTTCATCGCACCGGGTGTTGTTACGACCAATGACAACTATATGGCCCGGTCCAAAGAACGGTTTAAACATTTTAAAGGCGTTACCGTAAAAAGAGGCGGGAGGATCGGAGCCAACTCCACGATTCTTCCCGGCAAAGTCATTGAACAAGAAGCAGCGGTGGCAGCCGGAAGCCTTGTTACAAAGGATGTAGAAAGCCAAGATCTCGTGGCCGGCCATCCGGCTAGAAAATTCAAAAGCGTGCCAGACGACCAGCTGCTGAAAAATCAAGAGGCGTAATTTCCCGTGTTTCCCTTGAAAACAGCGATGAAACTTGCATCTATGAAGGAAAGGCGAAGGGAGGGAAGTACATGCCTGATTTGCGGAGTCTTTTTCAATCGAAAATTACACAGCTCATTCTGGCGTTATGCTTTGCGGCCATTACGGGCAGCTGGCTGATCGACAGAGTGCCAGTCCAGTCACCGCTGCTTCTGACAGCGGCACTTGCAGGATACGTCGCTTTAATGGCTGTTTTTATCGCTATCAAACCGGTTGTGCAGCAGATTCCGATGATGAACTTGCTGCTTTATCTCCTGATTTTTTCATCATTCCTGGGCGCGGGAATCATGAGCATTCCCGTAGGGCCGATCTCGATGTTTCCGTACAGGATGATTTACGTTTTGATGGTTCCAGCCGTTCTTTATCTCGCCCTTTTTAGAAGAGACGTGCTGGAGTGGGAGAGGGTAAAGGTCAAACCTGTGCTCTACTTCCACCTGTTCTGGGTGCTGTACGCCCTCTTCTCCCTAAGCTGGAGCCGCTCCCTTTCAATGGGTGCGGTTGACCTGATCTTCTTGATCATCGGGATTTCTCTCATCTTTTTTATGGTCTTTCTCATGAAAAAGGAAGAGGAGTTTAAGCATGTGTACTGGATCTGGCTTGGCATGTTCGCCGTGCTGACCGTGATCGGGCTGTGGAACCATGTGACGCATCATCATCTTGCCATCTCAAGGATCAATAAAGTGGCAGAGTATCAAAAGGGGATACCGACATCCGTTTTTGTGAACGAGAATGATTTTGCGAGCTTTATTTCGGTCAGTTTTTTTCTCGTATTAGCCTTTGTACACCGGACGAGGTCATGGCTTCTTAAGGCTGCGGGAACCGTGTTGATGCTTCTCTCTCTTTATGTGATGGTCTTTACGTCATCCAGGGCGAATTTTATCGCGATCCCATTGGGTCTTGCCTTCTGGTTTGTCTTTTTAACAAACAAGAAAGTGAAAAGGAGCCTTGTTATTCTCGGTTTCATAGGCATGGCCGCTTTGGTGGTTTTATTTAAAGAAAAGTTTGCTGCTGCCATCGGAAAAGTAGAAGGCATGCTCCACAGCTTGCTGGCAAGCGGTTCACAAGCCGAGATCGCCTCGGTCGATATCCGGTCCAACCTTATTAAGAACGGACTGCTTTTTTTTGAAAAAAGCTTTGGATTCGGCATCGGTTCGGGGAACTCTAAATACTATCTCATGCATTTTGCGGAATTTCCGACGAAGGGAATCATCAACGTCCATAACTGGTGGATCGAGATTCTCGTCAATTACGGAGCTGTTATTTTTGCCGGTTATGTCCTCCTGTATCTCTGGGTCATCCTGCAGCTTTTCCGCATCTTCAGGCAAAGTGATACCCTTTATGAAAAAATGATCAGTGAAGGGCTGCTTGGCGGCATGATTGCTTTCTCGCTTTCCTGCATCAGCCCAAGCTCGCAAATTTCTCTAAACTACCTCTGGCTGCTTTTCGCATTCTCCATCAGCTATATTAATTTCTGGAGAGTGAAACAAAATGAGGTTCAATATCGACCAAAGAAGTAAGGGAGTAAGTGTATGGACAAGCAAATGAAAGAAATCACGGAAAGTATCTGGCAGCGGTTCAAAAAATTCTTCGTTCTATTGCTGCTGATTCCTGTTTTAACGACAGTGATCGCCTACTTTATGGCTTCAAAAGCGCCGAGCACGTCCCAGGCGACCGCGAAAGTGAAGCTGGGACAAGCTGAAAACTCCATCCTGAACACGCCGGACAGTGCGAAAGAGTACCTTACGAGCGAAGAGTTTTTACGTTCTGTCAAAGGTTTGAACAAGGATGAAGAAAAGGCGATGAAAGACAAACTTCAGGTCGTTCCTGAAACAGATACGATCATCACGCTGTCATTGATGGATGAGGATAAAAGCAAAGCAAAGTCCCAATTGAAGCCAGTGGTGAAAGAATTCATGAAAGAAAGCAACCACCAAACTGAAAAATGGAAAACAACACTGGAGGATCAAATCAAGAAGGTAGAAGGAACACAAGTCTCTGGTGAAGGCACCATTAAGAAAGAAGAATATTTATTTGACCTGAAAACAAGAGTGCTGAAAGTAAAAGAACCAAAGCTTCTTGAAAAAGTAGGTACGACAGACATGGCCGGGGATCCGAAAAGGAAGGCTGTGCTGGGTCTCCTGGTAGGACTGATGCTTAGCGCCTCCATTCTGCTGCTGCCGGAAATTTTTAAAAAGTAGCTTCAAACCTCTGTTTTAGTGGTAAAGAGTAGAGATGATCGGCAATTATGAAGCGGAAATTCCGGTTCTTCGCCGGACAAGCATAGTTTTACTTTTGTTTATCACGGTTTCGAGATATAATTTCTGAAGAAGATGAATGCGAATTTTCATGGGGCGTTGTTGGGCAACATAAGCAGGAGGACCCTTGCTTAAATCCATTGAAGAGTTGGAAAAAGAGGGATAACATGAATGTTCAATTGATCATTGCTGCGGTGGTGTCGTTCGCGGTTGTCGTGGTCGCCATGCCTTTTATCATTAAGCTGGCGGTCCGCCTGAATGTGACCGACAAACCAAATCAACGAAAAGTACATCAAAAATTAATGCCTCGCTGGGGCGGAGTCGGTATCTTCCTTGGCGTAGTTGTCGGATATTTTGTCTCGGGCCTGTATGAAATGCAGCTAACCGGGATTATTGTAGGTGCAGTTCTTATTGTCGTGATTGGCATGATTGACGATAAATACGAATTAAGTGCGAGAGTTAAGCTTGTCGGCCAGATTTTTGCGGCCCTTCTCGTAGCTTCTACAGGATTAACCATTGAATTGATCACCATACCTTTTGTTGGTACATTTCATTTAGGTCCATGGGCATACATCACGACTATCTTCTGGATTATCGCCATCACCAATGCGATCAATCTGATTGACGGCCTGGATGGCCTGGCAGCGGGTGTATCTGTCATCGTGATGGTGACCATCGCGATCATGGCGGGATTAAACGGAAACATGATGATTCTTTCCCTCGCCCTCATCATCGCAGCTTCTACTGCAGGCTTCCTGATGTACAACTTTAATCCGGCCAAAATCTTTATGGGTGATGCAGGATCTCTGTTCCTCGGCTACTCCATATCGATTCTGTCACTGCTCGGACTGTATAAAAGCGTTACTCTGTTTAGTTTCGTTGTACCGATCATCATCCTTGGCGTCCCGGTTTTCGATACTTCCTTTGCCATCATCCGCAGAATGGCCAACAAAAAGCCGATTTCTGCACCGGATAAAGGACATCTGCATCACCGTCTGATCAACTTGGGATGGTCCCACCGCAAGACCGTACTCGTGATCTACGCGCTCAGCATCGTGTTCAGCGTCGCTGCCGTCGTGTTTGAATCCAGTACACTGTGGGGCTCTGTCGTGATCATCATCGGACTTCTGCTGATGCTTGAAGTCATCGCAGAGATCATCGGACTCGTCCATCACAAATACCGCCCGGTGCTCTTCCTCTACAAGAAGTTCATCGGCACCATGCAGGTCAACAGCCCGGACAAGGAATAACTAAATATAAGGTGCCAGGCACCCGTTTTTGACATATGTCAAAAGCCGGTGCCTGGCACCTTTTTTGTTTGTCTCACAGGCTTGTATAGGAATATGTTCAAGTAGAAAACTCTCTCCCCTTAAGCTTGTTCAAAAAGCGTTAAATAAGGGAGATGTGAGGCTTACAGAAGGGGGATGCTCTCCTTCTATACTCTATCACTAGGGTAGTAGGCCCTCATTTAAAGGCATAACTGCGCAGCCAGTGACGCTTACTTGCAAAAATAACTGTTTTACTTGCGAAATTAGTCGGATTACTTGCGGTTCGACACAAAATACTTGCGAAACTTATCCAATTACTTGCGAAAACCTAAACTTTACTTGCAAACTAAAGCATTTTTCAAAAAAGGCACAAAAAAAACCCCGCCAATCGGCGGGTTTCTTCTTTATCTTATTCTCCTGTTCCCTGACTTTGCTCGCTAGTCCCATCAGAACTGCTGCTGTCAGCGGAAGCGGAGCCTTTTCCTTTATAATTAAGGATCTCTCTAATACGGTCTCTTACTTTTTGAACGACTTGCTCATCAGGGCTGAAGTAGTAAACACCGTTAATGTATTCATCCTGTCCACCGATGTTCATGCGTTCAAGTTCTTTACTTTGAATTTGTTTGTAGAAGTTTCTCATGCCGAACATTTCTTTTAAGGAGATATTCGTTTGAACGTTGTCTCCTACAGAGTTCAGCAGGTTGTCCGCCCTTGAGATGGACTTGATGGACAGCGCTTTGTCCGCTACAGCTTTCATTGCCTGCTGCTGGCGTTCCTGGCGTCCAAAGTCCCCGCGTTTATCCTGTTTACGCATTTGTACGTAGGTTAGTGCTTCGTCGCCGTTCAGATCCATTTTTCCTTTATGGAAGTAGATCTTGTGGCCTTTCAAGTTCTTCTGATAGAAGTCGAATGGTACGTCTACTGTAATTCCACCGACAGAGTCAACAACTTCTTTGAAGCCCTGGAAGTTTGTACGTACATAGTAATCGATCGGAACATCAAGGAAATGCTCTACCGCATCAATCGTAGCCTGCTCTTTATGGCCTTTTTTGCCGTAAGCATAAGCATGGGTGATTTTGTCTTTGCGTCCCACATCAGGCAAGTACGTTCTAGTATCCCTTGGGATACTTACAATCGATGCTTCCTTGGTATCCGGGTTGATGGTCAGTACCATCAGCGCATCGGAATGGCCTGGTGAGCCTTTATAGTCTTCGACACCCATCAGGAGAATGTTGACAGGGTCTTTACCCATTGTGACTTTATCCATGCGAAGATCGGATTTGTTGCCATGGGCAAGTCCTTTATAGCTGTTGTCTGCCGTTGATTTAACCTTATACGCTAAATAGCCGGCATACGCGACTCCGCCCAGCATACAAAGCACAAGGAGAACGAGAATAATACGGATCAAGCGCCGAAAAGGACGGCGTTTCCTTTTCTTGACTCTCCTTCTGACAAGCCGTGTAGGCTGCCTTTCTTCATTATAATAACTCATGTTTTATTCCTCACTTTAACGGAAAAGTTCCCTAATTGATCTCTCAATAATTCAACCCTACAGTCCATAGGTTTCGACAATATCTGAGATAAATGGGGATAGAATCACAAGATTTTTTCTTCCAGATATTCCAATGAACCGTCTTCTATTGTAGCATGTGCATTCGTGAGGTTTATTAAGTATTCTTTAAAGTTTTGTAAGTCTTTTACCGCAACATACGTTAAAATTTCGACCTGTTCGAGGTAATTGATCTCTTTGATCATATAGGGAGAGGACCTTATATCGTTTTCTACTTTGCCGAGAAGAGTGTAGTCGATTTTAGTATGCACAATTTGCATGAGTTTCCGTTCGACGACCCCGATGGCGTTCAATCCTTCGCTCACACTCTTCCCGTAAGCGCGTATCAATCCTCCTGCTCCGAGTTTAATGCCGCCGAAGTAACGGGTAACCACAACGACTACATCTTTTAATTTCCTTTTTTTCAGAACTTCTAACATCGGAACACCGGCTGTACCGCTCGGCTCTCCATCATCATTCGCCTTTTGGATATGGTCATGCTCCCCTATCAGATAGGCGGAACAGTTATGGTTGGCGCTATGATGCATTTTTTTGATGCGTTGAATAAATTCTATCGCTTCTGCCTCAGTCGTTGCCCTGGCGAAATGAGCGATGAACCTTGACCGCTCGATGACAATCTCATGCTCGCCGGTTTCTTTGACAGTAAAATAATTGGATAACATTTTTAACGTGCTCCTTACTAATGGATTTAAGTAAAAACCTTTAATTAGTAATAAATTTCAATAAGATAAATGGTAATGGAAAAATGTAAAGTTCTCATAAAAATTATCCCGAAAAAACTACAAATTAAGGGGATTTAGTGCTATCCTTCATTATAAGGCGCGAGCAACCTTCCTACAAATTTCTTTGCAGAATAGACATAAACTTCCTTTTTCATACGAAAGATTTATGGAATAAATGTTTTTATTTGGATTCATGGTAAGAAAGACCCAAGCTTAAATTAGGTAGGATGGTTCTAGAACTAAAGTCTGTTCTTCTTTATCGTTTTAATTGGAGGATATTTACAAGATGGCAGCTAAAACACAAATCGATCCAAAGCTTTTAGATGGCATTCTTACAGAAACCATCAATACCGTTAAAGTAAGCCAGACTCAAGTGTTTGATATCAGCGAGGAATCTCGGCAGGAGTTTCTTCGGCTGAATAAAGAGCTTGAAGATGTGAAGGAAAAAGCGCTCGAGGCCATTGACCGGTCGGACCTGCTTGAAGAAAGGTCCAAGTTTGCCAGGTCAAAGCTCGCTCAAGTAAGCAAACATTTTCAAAAGTACAGTGAGGGCGATATTCGCGACGCATACGAAAGCGCGAACGCCATTCAGATCGAAATGTCCATTGCCCGCCAGACTGAAAAACAGCTGCGGGAAAAACGAAACGATTTGGAAAGGCGCTTAAATGGCCTGAAAGAGACGGTGTCTAAAGCAGAATCACTCGTCGGCCAGATATCGGTTGTCCTGAACTATTTAAGCGGAGATTTACTGAAAATTAATGAGCTTGTGGAAGATGCCAAGCAAAAGCAGGAATTTGGCCTTCAGATCATTGAAGCTCAAGAGGAAGAACGCCGCCGGGTATCACGTGAGATCCATGACGGTCCGGCCCAGCTTATGGCTAATGTGTTGATTCGTTCCGAGCTGGTCGAAAAGGTGTTTAATGAAAAAGGTACAAAAGCAGCAGTAACTGAAATTAGAGACTTAAGAGAGATGGTCAGAGCCTCCTTAAGGGAAGTCAGGAGAATTATCTATGATCTCCGGCCAATGGCGCTTGATGACCTTGGGCTCGTCCCTACATTAAAAAAATACTTGCGCAACGTCCAGGAAAGTACCGGTATTGAGATCGAACTCGTTCCGATGGGGAATGAGCGGAGATTTCATACGAAGATGGAAATAGCGTTATTTCGATTGATTCAAGAAGCTGTCCAGAATTCTTGCAAGCATGCAGAGCCGAAGAACATCTCGGTGAAAATTGAATTCACGGACCGCAATGTATCCTTATTTGTAAAAGATGACGGAAAAGGTTTCGATGCCACAGTACCGCAAAAGACCAATTCATTTGGGCTGATCGGCATGAGAGAACGCGTGGAGCTGCTGGAAGGCACTCTGAAAATCAATTCGCGTCTAAACATTGGAACCAACGTTTATATTCAAATACCTATACGAGATCGGGAGGGTTCAGAATGAGAAGTGTAGATGTTTATGAATCCAGTGCCTCTGCACCGGACAAAACAAGAATTGCAATTATTGATGACCATCGATTGTTCCGGGAAGGCGTAAAGCGCATCCTGGATATGGAGGACGAATTCTCTGTTGTAGCCGAAGGAGATGACGGTTCAGAAGCCGAGGATATCGTGAACGAGCACCATCCTGATGTTGTGCTGATGGATATCAACATGCCGCATATCAATGGTGTAGAAGCAACTCGCCGTTTGGTTGAAAAGGCTCCCGATACGAAAGTGATCATTCTCTCCATCCATGATGACGAGACCTATGTGACGCATGCGGTTCAGACAGGGGCTTCCGGCTACCTGTTAAAAGAAATGGATGCTGACTCCCTGATCGAAGCAGTGAAAGTCGTAGCAGATGGCGGAGCGTATCTTCACCCGAAGATCACGTACAATCTATTAAATGAGTTCCGCCGTTTGTCTACAACAACGAAGAACAATGCCAACAATCCGAACAACATCGGCCTTAACGAAATTGAGTACCGCAAACCGCTTCATATCCTGACACGCCGTGAATGTGAAGTACTGCAATTGCTGGCAGACGGAAAAAGCAACCGCGGTATCGGAGAAGACCTGTTCATCTCTGAGAAAACGGTTAAAAACCATGTGAGCAATATTCTTCAAAAAATGAACGTGAACGACCGAACCCAGGCGGTTGTTGAAGCCATTAAAAACGGCTGGGTAAAAGTAAAATAGTAAATGCTTGTGGAAGCCCGGTTCTGTTTGAGCCAGGCTTTTTTTATTTGTTAACCTTTGCAGCTCATGAGGGCGGTTGATCTCCGTTCCAGGATGCTCGCTTTTACCGGCGTAAACGCCTACTTTCGCAGGGCGTGCGCTGAACCCCTCGGCGCAAGCGCCTGCGGGTTTCACCTGTCACACTCGTCCCGCTGGAGTCTCGCACCTTGCACTCCAATCAACTTGTCAATGAAGGCACTTTACAGAAATGTTTCCAAAGCAACAATCTTTTAGAAAACAGCCTTCATTTAAAACCCTTCAGCTTGCTGTCGGGCTTGGAAGTTCTGTCACACTTTCAGCAGGAAGCGTGATCTCTGCAAGCGTCCCCTCACCAAGCGTACTCGTGAACCGTAAATGCCCCATATGGTTATCCAAAATCTTTTGGCTGACCATCAATCCGAGTCCCTTGCCGTTCTCTTTAGTCGTGAAAAAAGGGTGGAAGAGCTGTTTTAAGTGGACTTCAGATATTCCCACACCTTCGTCCTTGATCTGAATGAGCAGATTTTCGTTTTGAATGCCTGTAACGGTTATTGTTACCTTTCCGCCATCAGGCATAGCTTCGATCGCGTTCTTGATCACATTAACAAACACTTTCTTTAACTGGTTTTCTTCGCCTTTAACTGTTCCGCTGTCAATGTAAAACTGCGTCTCAATCTGTGTATTGTTGAGGCTTGCCTGCCCGGTCAAAAGCAGGGTAACCTGTTTGATCAAGGGGAGCAGGTCGATCCGCTTTGTCATCCTCAAATGAGGCTTAGCCAGCACCATAAATTCATTGGTAATGAGATTAATGGATTCAATCTCTTCCAGCATGATATTTAAATATTCTTCACGGCCAGGAATGTTGGGATGATCTTTGAACATCTGTGTAAAACCTTTAAGCGAGGTGAGGGGATTGCGGATCTCATGGGCAACCCCGGCAGCCAGTTCTCCGACAACGGCTAGTTTTTCCGACAGGCGTAATTTCTCTTCCATGATCCTGAATTCTGTCAGGTCCTTGATCGTACCGATAATGCCAATCAGTTTGTTCTCAACAAAATAAGGGATATTTGTAATTTCTGCCTCGAACTCTGTTCCGTTTTTATGTTTGATGCGTGTCTCGCGTTTGATCGGTTCACCGGCAAGTGTACGCTGAAAAAACTCTTCTGTTCTCTCTGCTTCTGATGGGGCCAGGAGAAAGGTATAGAGAGAGCCCTGCAGTTCATCTGCAGAATAGCCCGTGATCTTTTCTAAAGAATGATTGCCGCCTGTAATCTTTCTGTCCTTGCCGATCATATAAACGCCATCTGGATTCAGTGCGATCAAGGAATGGTTGCGCTGTTCGCTTTCATCCAGCTGCAATGATTTCAGCTTCAGCTGCTGATCACTCATTGCCCCCAGTACATACAGAAGTGCGATGAACAACGAAGCAACGATTACAATAGCCGTAGCGATCAAAGAAAGACTTCCGAGGCGTGGATCGTGCATGATTAGAAAAATGTGATGAGACTTCATAAGCATCGCTTTTTCACCGATATAATGTAATCCCGTCAATGCCAAAACCATAAACAGACTATTGATGAATTGGGTGAATAATGAGGGCTGAGAGGCAGAAAATTGGCGGTAGAGCGCGATGCCTGAAAATAGATAAGCGGCTGCAGCAGCAAGGGTAGATACAAAAAAGTCATAGTGGAGATTGGAGTTTATGGCTGCTGTTTTCATTCCGAAATAATGAAGGGCGATGATGCAGGAGCCCATAAAGAAGGCAGAAAGAAAGACACTGCTTTTTTTATGAAAGGATTTGGTGAAATAAAAGGCCCCATATGTTCCGGCAACGGCGATCAGCATACATTGGCTGATGGCGGGAATATGATGGGCTGCAGTCAAAGACATGTTCACAGACATCATCCCGACGAAATGCGTACCCCATATTCCGATCCCCATGGTCAATGAAGCGCTGAACAGCCACAAACGGCGGGATGACTCCGTTTTACGGTTACTTCTGCGGGCAAAATCTAAGGCGACGAATGTGTAGACAATGGAAACGACGACAGATAGTGCCACGATATATAGATTATGCTGCATAGTATGAAGTACCTCCAATTCATGAATATATTTTACTAATTTCTTACAATTTCGACGTTTTCCTTCTTTTACTCTCAAATTTTTACAAAAAAATTATTAGGTCCATTGAACCCTCTTTAAGAAGGACTCTTACCATAGAACCATGTCCTGTTTTTAAACCGTTTTTTTCTATCCTGCCAGGGGTAATAGTAAGAAAAACAGGAGTGGTGGCATACATGGGAGATAAATATTACCTAACAACAGATATTGGCGGTACCAATGTGGAAGCAGCCCTTTTTGAAGCAGATGGTACAATGCTGGCAAACAGAGAATTTCCGACACAGGAATTTGTGGATTCCGGTGTTTTAATAGAATTGGCGAAACAAGCTAAAGAGATGGCTGAAGAAAAGAATGTCAGCTGGGAGGATATTGTTTCGGCAGGGATCGTGGCACCAGGTGTCATTGATCCGGATACGGGTGTGGTGTTTCATGCCCCTAATCTAAAGTGGCAGGATTATGAGCTGAAAAAAGAAGCAGAAGAAATGCTGGGCGTACCTGTTCATATCGATAATGACGTAAATGGCGGATTGCTGGGCGAGGTCTATTACGGTGCCGCACAGGGAAAGAAAAATGTCCTGCTGTTCATGATCGGAACGAGCATCGGAGCAGGATTGTTGATCAATGGTGAAATCTACCGTGGAGCCCATTGGGCATCAGGGGAGGTGGGCCATATGATCAGCGATCCTGAAGCGGCTACGGGTTCATTTATTCCAATCAAGGACGGATATGGCTTTTTAAGCAGCAAAATGGGCGGTGTGGCTATCGCACACCATTACCGGGAGGCAAAACGGCTGGACGGTGAGGTTTCTGGAGAAGAGCTAAATAGACTGAAAGCATCAGATGTGTTTCAGTTCGCGGAGGAGGGAGACAAGCTCGCCCAGGGCATTATCCGGGAAGGCATCCTTCATATGGGGATGGCCATCGTCAATGCTGCTGCCCTTATCAATCCTGAAACGATTGTCATCGGCGGAGGCGTTGCTCAGTCGGGAAATTGGTTCCTTGGAAAAATAAAAAGCATGCTTGAAGAGTTTGTGCCGTGCCCGACCGAGGTTGTCCTTGCGGGATTAAAGGATCAATCCCCGCTCTATGGGGCGCTGGCTCTTTGTCAGCTCATGGATAAAGAGGAAAAGGTTCAGGAAGGAAATGGATGAAAGATGGAGAAGGAAAGAAAAACAGAGATAAAGAAATGCGCCGTTTTAATGAAAACGGCGCCTGTTTCGTGTAAACTACTACGTAGATGAGACAACGGACGAAATACTGTCAGGAAAGGAAATTACAATGAGCAAGGTAGCGATAATGACAGACAGCACGGCATATATACCAGAACACATCAGAAACGAAAAAAACATTGTAATGATTCCGCTCAACGTTATTTTTGGCAATGAATCGTATAAGGAAGAAGTGGAGCTTAACAAGGATGATTTTTACGGGATGGTTGGCAAGGGAGGAGCCCTTCCTAAAACGTCACAGCCATCCATCGGCGAACTCGCAGACATGGTGGAAGGCATCAAGTTCCATGTGTTTGATTCTGAGATCAGCTGCGCCCCGCAAGCCTTTTATACGTACAAAGCAGTCGAAATGGCGGCGGAGGGAGCAAATGCAACGGAAATCATGGAGAAACTGAACTCTATGAAAGAGCGAGGCATTCCCGCCTATTTCGTGGTCGATGACCTCAACCACCTGCATCGCGGCGGACGAATGAACGCGGCCCAGCTTCTCGTTGGGAATCTTCTGCAGATCAAGCCTGTGCTTCATTTTCAGGATAAAAGAATAGTTCCTTTCGAAAAAATCCGTACAAAGAAAAAAGCGATCTCCCGCATTCATCACCTCATGGAGCAATCGGTAAAGCAGGATGAGAGTTTCAAAGTCAGTGTGATCCATGCCCAGCGTGAAGAAGAGGCAAAGGAAATCGCAGCCGATATTCAGGAGAGATATCCCAATGCTGATGTCGCGGTAGATTATTTTGGCCCTGTTATTGGGACCCACCTTGGCGAAGGATCGATCGGCATCACGTGGATGAAAAATTAAATAAAGGCTGTTTTCGTAACCTTTGTTGCTCATAGGAGTAGTTGATTTCCGTTTCAGGATGCTCGCTTTCCGCGGGGCGGGCGGTGAGCCTCCTCGGCGCATGGCGCCTGTGGGTCTCACCTGTCCCGCATCTCCCGCAGGAGTCTCGCCCCTTGCACTCCAATCAACTTGGCAATGAAGGATTCTTACAGAAGACTTCCCAAAGCAACAATCTTTTAGAAAAGAGCCTTTAGAAAAGAATCAAAGTCTAAATAAACATACGGAGGGATTTTATATGAAAATTCCTATTCAACAGGAGACGGCACCATGAGGTTCGTCTCTTTTTTTGTTGATGGAAAAAGCGTGGCGGTTCCTGAAGTGCTGAAGCCGCCTGATGTCAGTACTGTGCCTGTTTCCTTTCACAAGCTTCAAGTCCTTGATACCCCCGATTTTAGTGAGGTATACCCCTTTTCTGCTGAACTACAAGCCTCTTTATCAGGCAAACTCCTCTTGTTTGAAGAACTTCCCTACTCGATTGATGTGATTCATGAGCACTATCTTAATGGCTGCTTAGCTTATGAAAAAGGAATTGAAGAAGCTGGCGGTTCGTTTGTATGCAAGCGTTGTGGCAACGATAAGCCGCGTTTGTTTTCGTCTTTTTCCTGTTTTCGGTGTAAGGAGAGGGAATGTGTTTACTGCCGGAAGTGCCTTGTGATGGGACGGGTGAGTCAGTGTACACCGCTTGTCCGCTGGTGCGGTCCGGAGGTGGAGTGGAAGGTGAATGAGGTTAGGTTGGAATGGGAAGGGAAGCTGTCGGCTGCTCAGAGGAAGGCTTCGGATGAGTTGGTTTCCCGTGTTGGGGGTAAAGGTGAGTTGCTGATTTGGGCGGTGTGCGGAGCTGGGAAAACAGAGGTGCTTTTTTATGGACTGGAGAGAGCATTGAAGGCTGGACTGAGAGTTTGTTTGGCCACTCCGAGAACCGATGTTGTGCTCGAACTGCTGCCACGGCTTCGTAAAGTGTTTCCTGGTGTTACTTTGGCAGGTTTGTATGGAGGAAGTGAGGAGAAGCTGGAAGGTGCACAGCTTGTGGTTTCAACAATACACCAATTATATCGTTATCGGGATGCGTTTGATCTCGTGGTGGTTGATGAAGTGGATGCTTTTCCGTATTCGTATGACTCGTCTTTGGAGTATGCGGTTCTTCAGGCAAAGAAGGAGGATGCCCTGCTCGTCTATTTGAGTGCAACTCCGGGAAGGAAGATGAAGAAAAGAGCAGTGGCAGGAGGGCTTCCTCATGTGAAGATTCCGCTTCGGTTCCATGGCTACCCGCTGCCTGTTCCTCAGTTTGTATGGTGCGGGAATTGGAAGAAGAGATTGAAGAAAGGCAGATTGCCAAAAAACGTGATGAACTGGGTGGAGCATCAGTTGGAAGTAAAGCGTCAGGGTTTTTTGTTTGTTCCATCTGTTGTGGCTCTACATCAGGTGGCGGCGTTATTGCAGGCAGTTTTCCCGGGTATTGAGGGTGTGCATGCAGAAGATCCTGATCGTAAAGAGAAGGTCATGAAGTTCCGGAATGGTGAGATATCCATATTGGTGACAACGACGATCCTAGAGCGCGGTGTTACAGTTCCCTATACGGATGTAGCAGTGCTCGGTGCAGAAGAGGATATTTTTACGGAGAGTGCACTCGTGCAGATTTCCGGTCGTGCCGGACGAAGCAAGGATGACCCGGCAGGAGAGGTTGTGTTTTTTCATTATGGAAAAACGAATGCGATGGTGGATGCTAGACGGCACATTGAAGGGATGAATCAGGAGGCTGGTTTATGAATTATTGCCTGTTTTGTGATGAAGGTTTTTACGAGACGGTGAGCTGGAGCTTTGTGCTTGGCATTGCAGGTGAAATGCACTTTTGCGAGGAATGCAACTCATCCTTAGAGAGAATTGGAGGGGAAATATGCGAGATCTGCGGACGTTCTTTTTCTTTATTTCCCGAGGAATATCGACAAGATAACCGTTGTAACGACTGTATACGTTGGGAAGAAGACGACAATTGGCGGGGTGTTCTCGTTAAGAACCGGTCATTGTATGTCTATAACGACCTTTTAAAGGAATTGATCAGCCGGCTGAAATATAGAGGTGATGCCGAGCTGGTGAAGGGGTTTGGACAGGAGCTTAGAAAAATCTATTTGCACGAGTTTAAAGGATTTGTGGTCGTTCCTGTGCCGTTAAGTCAGGAAAGGCATTACGAGCGTGGATTTAACCAGGCGCAGTTGCTGGCGGAATTATTGGGTGTGGATATCGTGTATGCACTGAAAAGGGTCTTGCATGAAAAGAAGCAGAGTAAGAAGTCAAGACAGGAGCGGCTGGAGATGAAGGAAACAATTTTTGAGCTGGCTGTTGACGCTAAGTTGACTGAAGGAAAATGCGTCGTTCTTGTTGATGACGTATATACAACGGGGGCAACGCTCAGACAGGCTGCAAGGATGCTGAAGGAAGCAAGTGCTTTGCAGGTTTCGTCCATGACACTCGGCCGTTAAGGAAGGTTTTCACTTTTTTTGTTTAGTTCGGATGAGGGTCTATCAACATTCCAATCTTCCTTCCGATAATTACGGTAGAGATATTAGAGGAGTGATCGGAATGGGAGAATTGAAAAATTGCCCAAGCTGTGGAAATTTATATGTTCAGCACCTTCGTTCAGTATGTGATTCGTGCTACACGGAAGAAGAGCTGATGTTTGAAAAGGTGTTTCAGTATATGAGGAAGCGGGAGAATCGGCAGGCAACCTTGCTTGATGTTCATCAGCAAACCGGGGTGGATGAAGAGAAAATCACAAAGTTTATCCGCCAGGGCAGAATCCGTGTGGTCGGGTTTCCGAATTTTTATTATCCATGTGAAACATGTGAGGGTCCGACCCAGGAAGGGCGACTCTGCTGCTCATGCAAAAAGAAAATCATGGGTGATCTGAAAACCAATGAATTCGAAGCGCAAAAGAAGCTTGTTGATCTAGGAAGGTCTTACTATACCGATTAATCAAAAGTCCTATTTTTACGTGAATAGCTTCAGTCTTGTTATTTTAAACCGATATAAGAAATAGGAAATGCAGGAGCGATCCTGCTTAATAGAGGTGAATCCTATGAAGATCAATAGCTTTAATCATGTCAATATTAACCCTTACACTAAACAAATCCAACAATATTCCAAAAACGAGGAAAAGATGAAGCAGAGCGACGAAATTCAAATCTCAGCTGAAGCGAAAGAACTTCAATCATCACAGCAATTTTCAGTTAGCCGCCAGGATAAAATACATGAAATTAAAACCCAGATTGATTCCGGCCAGTACCACCCCGACGCAAGAGAGGTCGCCCGGAAGTTCTATCAGTTCTGGAATAACTAGGAGGATCTCATGGCGCTAAAGGACATGAAATCTTTATTAAACAAGCTGCTCGACGTCCACCGTGAACTTAACAGCATCGCTGAACAGAAAACAACGATATTAAAAACAGGTGACGTAAAGGCGCTTGATGCCTTGATGCTTAAAGAGAACGAGCATGTGAAAACTCTGATGGAGCTTGAAGAAATGCGGAATGGAACAAGCGCTCTCACGATGTCAGAACTGATTGAGCAGGCTGTTCCAAGTGAGAAAGAGCAGCTTGAAGCTCTTCAATATGAACTTTCTAAAGAATACATGCTTTTAAAGGAACGAAACGAACTGAACCAGCAGCTGATCCATCAGTCGCTGCAGTTTGTGAACATGTCATTGAACATGTTCATGCCTGAGCCGGAAAAAGTAACATACAGCCGTCCGCAGGCAAAGGAATATGCGGGAGCAGGGAGCTTTTCCCTGTTTGATTCAAAAGCCTAGAACGGAGGAACATTCATGGTATCAACGTTTCACGGGTTAGAGACCGCCCGCCGCGGAATGACAACCCAGCAATACGCCCTTCAAGTGACCGGGCAGAATATCGCCAATGCAAACACAGCCGGATACTCACGCCAACGTGTCAACTTTACCCAGACCGAGCCTTATCCCGCACCAGCCATGAACCGCCCGCAAATCCCGGGACAAATGGGAACTGGGGTGCAAGCCGGTTCGATTCAGCGGGTGAGGGAAGATTTTTTGGATGTACAATTCCGCGGAGAAAACACGAAGTCCGGATATTGGGGAGCCAAAAGCGAAGCACTTGGAAAAATGGAAGATATCATGAATGAACCTAGTGATAACGGGCTGTCCAAGACTCTCGATCAGTTCTGGCAATCTCTTCAGGATCTTGCCACAAACCCTGAAGATGACGGGGCTCGTTCCGTCGTACGCCAGCGCGGAGTAGCGGTTGCAGAGACCTTTAATTATCTATCAAACTCGTTATCTACGATTCGTGATGATATTAATAGTCAAGTGGATATATCCGTCAAAGAGATTAATTCCATTGCGGAACAAATCAACAACATCAACCAGCAGATCAGTGAAATCGAACCGCACGGCTATCTGCCAAACGATCTTTATGATGAAAGAGACAACCTGGTGGATCAACTTTCCCAGCTTGTGAATGTAAAGGTAACTAAGACTGCAAGCGGTGGTCAGACTTCACCGCAAGCGATTGGTAAATATACCATAGAGATTACAGATCCATCTGGAGCCTCATTAGGAACATTAGTCGATGGGAACAGTGCACCGCTCTCTTTTCAATCTCTATCAATCAATGAAAGCGACGGGAATATCTCAGGCTTTTCAGTGGGTGGTAAACCATTAACCTCAACTTCTCTTGGAGGTAAGCTGGAAGGAATGACGTCAGCTTATAACAATGATTACCCGGCTATGCTCGATCAGTTAGATAATTTGGCTCTCGATTTTGCGAAGGCATTCAATGATGTTCACAGCAAAGGATGGAGCTTAAACGATATTAATAACGGAACTCAAACACCCCATGACTTCTTTGCTTTACAAGGTGCAGCAAGCGATCAAACGAAAATCGATGATACAACTCAAGCTAAAGGAGCGGCAAAACTTCTTCAAGTTTCAACATCCATAACAGATGATCTGAAAAACATTGCAGCTGCGACAAGTAAAGCAGCTGGTGATGGAAGCAATGCGCTGAATTTAGCAGGTGTAAAAGATACGACAAACTTAAAATCAAAGTATGAAGCAGCGATTGGAAAAATGGCTGTTGATGCTCAGCAGGCCAACCGAATGAGCGCGAACTCAGATACTCTCGCTAGTTCAGTTGACCAGCGCCGTCAATCCGTAAGTGGAGTATCATTGGACGAAGAGATGACGAACATGATTCAATTTCAGCATGCCTATAATGCGTCTGCCCGAATGATTACGGTTGTGGACCAGATGCTCGATAAAATTATTAACGGAATGGGTATGGGAGGAAGGTAGGTGACGATACATGCGTGTAACGCAAAGCATGCTTTCAGGAAATATGCTGCGTAACCTCAGCAACAGCTATGCCAAGATGGGGGGATACCAGGATCAGCTTTCTACAGGAAAGAAGATTACCAGACCGTCCCAAGATCCGGTTGTCGCAATGAAAGGGATGTCTTACCGTACGAATTTGACAGAGGTAGAGCAGTTCAAACGGAATTTTGGTGAGGCTTACAACTGGGTTGAAAACACGGATGCCGCACTTGATAAAGCAACCAGTGCTCTACAGCGTATCCGTGAACTAACGGTTCAGGCTTCAAACGGAACCTATGAAGAAAATCAAAAAGCCGTAATTGGTCAGGAAATCAAGCAGTTGAAGGAATACCTTGTTACAATTGCCAACACACAAGTTGCGGGAAAGTATATTTTTAACGGGAATGACACAACAAATGCTCCGGTTACTTTAACAAACGGAGAAGTGACACAAGTATCGACAAATAACAACGAAGTGAAAATTGAACTCACTAAAGGCATTCAACTTGGTGTCAATGTGAAAGGATCAGAAATTTTCACAACTAGTGCTAACCCAGGAAAGGGCTTGTTCAGTGATCTATCTGCATTGGAAAAAGCGCTGGACTCTCAAACAACCCCTGAAGGTTATTCCAAAGAGATCGGTAACTTCTTAGGTGTGCTGGATGGACACATTAATAAAGTTGTGGCTGAAAGAGCGGAACTTGGTGCGAAAAGCAACCGTCTTGAGTTAATGGAAGACCGCGTGGATGAGCAGGAAGTTATCGCAAACAAGATTCTGTCGGATAACGAAGACGCTGATGTAGAAAAAGTGATTACCGACATGAAGTCACAGGAAAGTGTTCTTCGAGCGGCTATGGGTGTAGGGTCCCGTATCATTCAGCCATCATTATTAGACTTTTTACGTTAAAATGGAGCTATCGATGTAGATAGCTCTATCTTTTTTAGGGGGAATTACCATGAGCGTTCCTCAGCTTAAAATGGAATCGACAAAAGGGCAAATCGTTATAACAACCATACAGCCAGTTCAGGAAATTGAACAGCAGCCCGCAGACCTTGAAATCCAGCAGCCAAAAGCCGATTTAAGTATTGAAACAACGCCAGGAAAGCTTACGATTGACCAATCACAAGCGTGGGCGGACATGGACTTAAAGCCCATATCCAAGCGCATCGAAGAGTTTGCTCAAAAAGGATACAGCGACTGGCTGGATGGACTGGCTAGAATGGCGAGTCAAGGTGATGAACTGATGAGAATCGAAAACGGGGGCCAGCCTATCGCAGAGCAAGCCAAAGAAAATGGTGAAGACTCAATGCTGGAATTCAACATCGGGTTTGTCCCGTCTCCTTTTAGTGTAAAAACAAACTATGAGCCTGCAAAAGTAAACATCGACTGGCAAGTTAACAAGCCAATTATCGAAGCTAGAATTAACAAACCTCGCCACAGCTACAAACCTGGTGAGGTGCATATTGATATGAAGCAATGGCCTTCTTCTAAGGATTGATATTGCAGGCTAGGAGATCGACCAAATAAAGTAAAGTGGTGAAAACATGGAACTCAGAAGCAAATTTCATGGTGATATAGAAATTGAACAAAAAGATGTTATAACATTTGAACACGGAATACCAGGATTTGAAGAGGAAACAGAGTTTGTTATTCTTCCATTTGAAGATACGCCCTTTTCTATCTTGCAGTCCGTTACTACTCCGGGGCTGGCATTTGTTACAGCTGATCCGTTTACGTATTTTCCGGGATATGATTTTACTTTGCCTGAATCTGTTGTTAATGGATTAGCCATCAAAGAACAACAAGATGTTTTTGTACAAGTCATTGTTACTTTACGTGATGAATTGAAGGAATCGACGGCTAACCTTCAAGCGCCGGTCATCATTAATAAAATGAAGAGCCTTGGGAAGCAAGTTGTGCTCAACGATAACCAGTATACGTCAAGACACCTGATTTTTACTGCAGTTGCAGAAGAGCGGGGTGTGTAAAATATGCTAGTGTTAACACGTAAAACAAAAGAAGCAATTCAAATTGGTGACGATATTGAAATCACTGTTTTGGGAATCGAAGGCGATCAGGTAAAACTCGGGATAAACGCACCGAAACAAGTAGAAATCCATCGCAAGGAAGTCTATCTCTCCATCAAACAGGAAAACAGCGAAGCAGCAAATACATCGATCACCCTGATGGATCAATTAAAAACATTAAATAAGTAGTAATTTACTATAAACATTCCCATTCAAAAGACGATATTAGTGGTGAGCAAACAATTAAGATGTTTGACGGCCGCAATCGTCTTTTTTGTTTGAATAAAAAGCCAACCACAAGGATGTGGGCGGAACACATTTCAAGGAGGAAATATAAATGCAAATCAATCACAATATTGCTGCATTAAACACGTACAACAGATTAAATGCGGCATCTAACGCACAATCAAAATCAATGGAAAAATTATCTTCAGGTCTTCGTATTAACCGTGCTGGGGATGATGCTGCAGGACTTGCAATCTCTGAAAAAATGCGAGGACAGATTCGTGGTCTTGATCAAGCTTCTCGTAACGCTCAAGATGGTATCTCGTTGATTCAAACAGCTGAGGGTGCTCTAAATGAGACTCATGATATTCTTCAAAGAATGCGTGAACTAGCAGTTCAATCTACAAACGACACTAATACTGCGGATGACCGTGGAGAAATACAGAAAGAAGTAACACAGTTAAAGGAAGAAATTGACCGTATTGCGAACAACACTGAGTTCAACACACAAAAGTTGTTGAATGGGGATTTGAGTGCTAAACAATTTAAAGATGATTCAGCAACTGTAACAAGCAAGACCGGTGATTTTGGAGTAACTGTCTCTACGACAGGTATTGGGAACGGTAATGCAGGCGACGGTATAGTAACGGCTAATGATACCTTTGTTGTTAAATTTACTGAATATGATGCAACTAATGACCAATATAAATACACGATCACATCAGAAGCCACTGGGTCAACCACCAATGGAGCTGCTCCTTTGAGTAATGCTGCTGCACAATCTATCACAGTTGGTGGTGGAGTAGATGTCAGCTTAGACGCTAGTAAAGTTAAGGTAGGGGATTCATTTACCCTAGTTACTCGTAAAGAAGAAAATGCTGCTGGAGGTGCATCTGGGGAAATGACATTCCAAATTGGTTCTAACTCGAACCAAACGTTAAACGTTGGAATTGAATCAATGAAAACAGCTGATCTTCACATCAATAATGTAAATGTTTCCTCTGCTGAGCAAGCAACGGCAGCTATCTCTTCTCTTGATGATGCTATTAAAAATGTTTCAGCAGAACGTTCAAAACTTGGTGCATACCAAAACCGTTTAGATCATACTATTAATAACTTAGGAACATCTTCTGAAAACTTAACTGCGGCTGAGTCTCGTGTGCGTGACGTAGACATGGCGAAAGAAATGATGAACCAAACTAAAAACTCAATTCTATCACAAGCTGCTCAAGCTATGTTGGCTCAAGCCAATCAACAGCCACAAGGGGTACTTCAACTTCTTCGTTAATTTTTGTTACTTCTTAAAGGAGGACCTTAGGAATTTCCTAAGGCCTTTTTTTTTCGATAGAACAATGTTACCTATGCCAAAACAATGATTTATTACTTGTTTCAGGCGGCATAGGATATCCCATACGAGATGGTTTATTTACTTTAGAAGGGTGCCGAAAACAAATGGAAGAGGAAAAGAATGTTTAGTCTGCCTGAATGGTTTATTCATATATTTGAAACATCAGAGGGAGAAAATTGGCTTGTATAAAAATAAAATTATAACAAAAATTATATTCATTATTTTATCTTTAATGTTAATACTTCCTAAGTTTACTTCTGTAAAAGCTGAGGAATTGAATTCGGTTCAATCTGTCGGGGATTTAGTGAATAACGGATTTGAGTCCGGAGATTTAGCCAGTTGGAATATATTAAACAAAACAGATAGTATCGATGTTATTAGTGCTGATAACTACACATTTCCTTACAGTGGTAATTATATGATGAGGCTGGGGACAGCTGCACTATCAAAAGATGTGAAACAGACAATTGGAGAGAATAGTGTCTATCAAGATTTTATTGCACAGTCTCAAAATTTAACATTTCATTATAATGTTTTTACGTTTGATTACACAGGTTTTGATGAGTTCCAATATAAACTTGAGCGACTTGATACAGGGGAAGTTGTAGCGGATTTTACTCAAGGTGGATGGGGACCATCGGGAGACACAACCTTAAAAAATACTGGATGGCAAACCGTAAGCCTTGACTTATCAAAGCAATTAGGAAAGCCACTTAGATTAACCTTTAATGGAGCAGGTACTAAAGATACTTTGTATCCTATGTGGGCTTACATAGATATGGATCAAACTGATAATTTGGCTGGTTCTATCCTGATTAATCAACCTTCAGCTAACATGAATATAACAGAGGGAGGGCCACCAATAAGTTATCAATTATCCTTATCCAAGCAACCAACAAATGATGTTGTTATTGATTTATCGGAAGATGCAAATACGCAAGTTTCTATACAACCGAAGCATGTTGTGTTTACAAAAGATAACTGGAATCAACCGATAACAGTACAAGTCTCCGCTATTGATGATAATGTTTACGAAGGAAACCATTTTGCCAAAATTAATCATAGTGCTACAAGCAATGATGCTAATTATAAAAATTCAACAAAATCTTTAACAATAAATATAGGAGATAACGATACTCAAAATTCAGGATATTTTAGCATAACCTCAACTGTTTCAACAGGAAAAGGAACTGTTGAACCAGCGGCCCAAAATATTAAATTAGGAGACTCTGCTAGTATCAATTTATCACCTGAAGAAGGTTACTTTCCTCAAGTTATGGATAATGGACTAAATGTATCAAATTTAATTATAAATAATAAATATTATATTGAAAATGTAAATCAACACCATAATGTAGTAGTTTCATATATTCCTATAACTCCACCAAAAATTATTAAAACAGTGCCATTAAATAACGAAAGTAATGTAGGTGTAGACCAGACGGTATCTATTATGTTTAATGATAATATAACTGCTAGCACTGCATTTAATAATGTCTATTTAAAAGACAGCAGTGGAAATAACGTAGCAATTACAAAAAAAATTACAAATAACATTTTGGAAATTGGTCATGTAGAACCTTTAAAAGCAGCTACAAACTATACCCTTACTTTACCAAAAGACTCAATCCAAGACTCTTATAAAATAGGTCTTCAGAGTGAATATAGTTTAATGTTTACAACCGATAAGTCCTCAGATTCAGAGAATATTATACAAAATATTATGTTTAAACCAGCAAGTATTACTATGGGGACAGGTGAAACTGAACAATTTATGTTAATTGCCGAAATGAGTGACGGGACCACAAAAGATGTGACAAATTTAGCGACGTATACCAAGTCAAGTGCATTTGTTACAGTGACAGGGACAGAAGGGATATTCAAGCTTGCCGGTACTACGCCAGTCGATCAAAAGATCATGGTAACAGCCAACTATGACGGAAAAACAGCAACAAGCGAAATCACAGTGGTCGATACCACCCCGAAACCAGTGAGCATTGCGTATGGCCCATCGAGTGTCACGATGGGTCCAGGAGAAACGAAGACGTTTAAATTAATGGCCGAGATGAGTGACGGAACCACAAAAGATGTGACAAGTTTAGCGACGTATACCAAGTCAAGTGCATTTGTTACGGTGACAGGGGCAGATGGGACATTCAAGTTGACAAGTACAACACCGATAGGGCAAAAAATTACGGTTACATCAAACTATGCAGGCAAGACAGCTACAAACGAAATCACAGTGGTCGATACCACCCCGAAACCAGTGAGCATTGCGTATGGCCCATCGAGTGTCACGATGGGTCCAGGAGAAACGAAGACGTTTAAATTAATGGCCGAGATGAGTGACGGAACCACAAAAGATGTGACAAGTTTAGTGACGTACACCAAGTCAAGTGCATTTGTTACGGTGACAGGGGCAGATGGGACATTCAAGTTGACAAGTACAACACCGATAGGGCAAAAAATTACGGTTACAGCAAACTATGCAGGCAAGACAGCTACAAACGAAATCACAGTGGTCGATACCACCCCGAAACCAGTGAGCATTGCGTATGACCCATCGAGTGTCACGATGGGTCCAGGAGAAACGAAGACGTTTAAATTAATGGCCGAAATGAGTGATGGGACCACGAAAGATGTGACAAGCTTAGCTACGTATACTAAATCAAGCGGCTTTGTAACTGTGACTGGAGTAGATGGAACTATCAAACTCTCAAACGCCACGCCAGTTGGTCAAAAGATTACCATAACGGCCAATTATGGTGGTAAAACGGGAACAATTGAAATTATGGTGGAATAGTACTAATTACAAATGGCCACCTCTCTGGAGATGGCCATTTTTATTTCTTATTTCCCCTAAGCTTATAGGCAACTGACCATTCGAGCGGTCAACGACTGGTTGCCACAATCAACTGACCATGAGTAATGAGGATAGCTATGTTTTCGGCTTTCCTAAAATTTGGTGTTTTTTTACCGATAAAACTACTAGACCGATTTTTCAGGGTCGCTTAAATCATCAAAAAGGGGGAAATTACAATGAATCAAAAATCAAGTAAACTGTATACAAAACTAATTACCAGTGCACTTGTAGCAGGAAGTATCGTTATGCCTGCTTTTCAAACTACTGCGTTTGCTGAGGGTTCAGACTATTTCGCAGTAAACAATAATGTAGGGACAGCTGATACTGTGACTTTTTTCAGTGCTAAAGCGAAAGATGTTGTTAAAGTATATAGTGCTGATGGAAATACGTTATTGGGATCGGGGAAAGCTTCGAAGGCAGGAGACTTAACCGTGAAACTAAAGAACCAATTAACGGAATCCAGTGTTCAAGTGAGCTTGACCAACTACAACAAAAGAGAAAGTGAAAAGGTAGATGTTGATGTACCTGAAGAAACAACGACAGAATCCTTATCATCAGACAATATCGTTGTTAACAATAATGTGGGTACTGCAGATACTATAGTAGTTAGTGGAGTTAAGGCTAAAGATGTTGTGAGAGTGTACAATGCTGCGGGTGAAATCTTGCTGGGATCAGCAAAAGCATCGAAAGACGGGGCCGTAACGATAAAACTTAGATCTCAGTTGGCAGAAGATACTGTTCAAGTAAGCTTGAGTACATATAACAGCCTGGAAAGTGACAAAATAGATGCTGAAGTACCTGAAGAAATGGCATCTGATGAGTTATCAGCGGATTCGATTACCGTTAGTAATAATGTAGGCAACTCAGACACCGTATTCATTACGGGACTTAAAGCGAAAGATGTTGTAAAAGTGTATAACGCATCTGGCGAAACCCTCTTGGGGACAGGAAAGGTATCTAAAGATGGAGATTTAACGGTGAAATTGAAGGCTCAGCTGGCAGAAGAAAGTGTTCAAGTGAGTTTGACCAGCTACAACAAAATTGAAAGTGAAAAAGTTGATGCTGAGGTACCTGAAGAAACGACAACAGAAGCTTTAACACCGGAAACTATTATAGTTAACAATAACGTAGATATGGCAGACACTGTAGTTGTCCCAGGCCGTAAAGCGAAAGATGTTGTGAAAGTGTACAATGGATCTGGTGAGACCCTGCTTGGTACAGCGAAGGCATCCAAAGGTGGCGATGTGACGGTGAAACTGAAGGCACAATTAACAGAAGAAGGCATTGTCCAAGTAAGCCTGACCAGCTATAACAGCCTGGAAGGTGAAAAAGTGGATGTTGATGTACCGGAGGAAGAAATCACAGAGTTTCCCAATTAATTTTATTTAGAATCCTAGCAAAGGCTAGGGTTCTTTTTTGATTTCATCTTGATTTTTATGGATGTTTACCGATAAAACTAGTAGATCAACTTTTTCATTTCAGGAGAGATTATTGTGAAATTAACTCGTATCACTTCATCTGTAGCCCTAAACACACCATTAGATCCAGCAGAAAAAGTCAGCGAATTCCCAACGGACAACAAATCAACAAGTGAAGGCCCTCCGAATCCAAAAAAATTAAAAGAATTGGTGAAAGGAATCAACGATTTGTTAATTCCGGCCCACACTTCATCCAAGTTTGTACTCCATGAAAAGTTAAATGATTATTACGTTCAAATTATTGATGATAAAACACAGGAAGTCATTAAAGAGCTTCCTTCCAAAAAGTTTTTGGACATGTATGCGTCCATGCTTGATTTTGTAGGACTGTTTATTGATAAAAAAATTTAATGAGAGGTGAAGTGAATGACTACACGAATTAGCGGACTGGCCAGTGGAATGGACATTGATTCGATGGTTAAGGATCTAATGAAGGCAGAGCGGATACCCTTGGACAAGCTGACACAGAAGAAACAGCTTCTGGAATGGCAGCGGGATGACTATCGCGATATGAATAAAGTGCTGAAAGACTTTGATCAGCTGATTTTTAACGGGGTAGGAAGGCAGAGTACTTTTCTGAAGAAAACGGTGACGAGTACAAATGAATCTGCTGTGACCGCTACTTCAAACGGTTCCTCTGGAAATATCAGCACGACGATGGATGATATTACTCTAGCTACAGCGAGAACCTGGATAGGCAACGGAGTAAAAGATTCGAACGGAAAGGTACCTGGTTCTGATGTGAAACTGAAGGATGCTGGATTGCTGCCATTGAATTCTACTTTGAAATTTAACCTAACAAAAGCTGGCGCAACAGATTATGTCAAAGAAGCTGACGGAACTACCAATAAAATATTTTCTATAACTATTGATCCGGAAACTGAAACCATGGACTCTTTGGCGAAAAAAATTTCTGATTCTGAACTAGGAGTAAATGCATTTTATGACAGCCGCTCAGGTCAGATGGTTATCACCAACAAGGAAACAGGTACAGGTTCAAAAATTAAACTTTCAGATTCAAACACCCAGGGTTTTTTTAAGTCTTTAGGTTTTACAACAAATACGTATAACAATTTGACAGGCAATTCTAAGAGCACCCAAGGTACAGACGCAACCTTCACTCTTAATGGACTTAAAATGACTCGTCCATCCAATTCCTTCACTGTTTCTGGGGTTACGTATAACCTTAAATCCAATACAACGGATCCGGTTACTATATCAAGTTCAACGGACTCACAGGGGATTTTTGATTCCATTGTAAAGTTTGTAGATCAGTACAATACGACCATTGGAAAGATCAACGATAAAGTTTCTGAAGAGCGTTATCGTACCTATACGCCTCTAACCGACGAACAGCGGAAAGATCTTTCGGATAAAGAAGCTGAATTGTGGGATGTCAAGGCTAAGAGCGGGATGCTAAAGGGAGACACCATTTTATCGAGCGGACTTAACCAACTGCGAAGCAACATGTATGCCAGTGCGAATACCGGAAAATCCGACTATGATCAGCTGGCGAAAATCGGCATTCAAACGTCTGCCAACTACCTTGAAAAAGGCAAGCTGATCATCACTGATGAAAATAAGTTGAAAGATGCCATCGCAAAAGATCCAGAAGCTGTTATGAAACTATTTACGAATAATGGAACAACAAGTGATACAAAAGGAATTGCCTACCGTCTTCGTGATACCATTGACTCTATTATGGATAAGGTTGAAGCGAAAGCAGGTAACGCGCTTCGTACGAACAATCAGTTTGCGATCGGAAAGCAGCTTATCGATATGGACACACGAATCACAAATTTCAACACGAGGCTAACGCAGGTAGAAGACCGCTATTATCGCCAATTCACCGCCATGGAACAAGCCATCTCACGTTCCAATCAACAAAGTATGTACTTGTCTCAACAATTTGGCGGCGGACAATAACAAAAGCAACAAAACCTAAGGGAGTGACATGATGTCTTTACCAAACCCGTATCAGTCGTACCAGAATAACTCGGTTCAGACGGCTTCGCCCGGTGAACTGACATTGATGCTATATAATGGCTGTCTGAAGTTTATTACTCAGGCGAAGCAAGCCATACAAAATAAAAACCTTCAAGAGAAAAATACAAATCTGCTTAAAGCACAAAAGATCATCCAGGAGCTTATGGTGACACTAAACATGGATGCTCCAGTATCACAAACGCTGATGCCGATGTACGATTATTTGAACCGCCGCTTGATCGAGGCGAACGTGCAAGGCAGCATTGAGATTTTGGATGAGGTGGAGAGTTTTGTGACGGAATTCCGTGATACGTGGAAGGAAGTTATCCAGATCAACCGCCGTCAGCAATATGGTCAGGGAGGAAGAGTATAAGATGGGAGCGGTCAGCGTTTTACTTGAGATCACACATAACCTGCACGGCCACGTGGCGAGCGGTCTTCCGAAAGAAGAGCGCGAACCCTACATTGAGCGGTTGAATGAGCTGTTGGATCAGCGGGAATCGCTGCTGAGCGAAATCCCGGTTTCTTTTACGGAAGAAGAAAAGCGGATGGGACTCGCCATCCTCCAGCTGAATGAAGTCGTTCAGCCTTTGCTCGACCGCCAGCTCGCTGAAATTAAGCGTGACATTACTTTGATGAACCAAAAGAAAACCCATTCTGCGCAGTACGCGAATCCGTACGCAGCAGTTTCGGGTGACGGCATGTTTTTCGATAAAAAGAATTAAGGAACTCTGGCCTATATGAGCCGGAGTTTTTTTCTTTGCCATAAAAAAGCAACGGCAGCTAAGCCGTTGCTCTCTTTTTCCTTCTATTATTCTAGTTCACTGCGCTCTCAACAAGCTTCGCATAGGCAGAAGCGCCTTTTGGCTTGAGATGGACGCCGTCATTATAAAAATACGAGGTTTGTCCATTGCTTGCCTGGTTCCAGTTTACAAGCTTGGTATGAGGATGTGTAGAAGCCACTTCCGCGAGCATCCGGTTCACATCTTTTTCCCACGAACGGGGAACCTGGCTGTTGATCAGTACGATTTCTTTGTCTTTACCAACTTTATCGAGCACGTTTACGAGCTGGTCTTTTGAGAAAGGACCGTTCGTTCCGAGACCGATGACGACCGTGTGGCCGAGGCTTCCGGTTGCCTTCATGTGATCGATGACATCTGAAGCATCCTTCAGCTGGCGGCCGATCTTGGCGTCAACCGTTGCCTTTGGAAATTTTTTCTTGATATAAGGTGCCACGTTCACCATGACCGAGTCACCGATTACTGAGATTCGTTCGTCCGCCGGTTTAGACGGCGGGGCAGGTGCTGGTTTTGAATCTGGTTTTTGGTCAGGCTTTGGTTTCGGTTTATCTTCCGGTTTTGGATGCTCATGTTTTGGTTTTTCCTTGTGCTTTTCAGCGTCAGGATTCATGATCGCCTGCTCGGCTTTCTTTTTCTGTCCTGCTTCAAGCTTGTGAAGCTCCGGAACGACAACCGTGAAGAAGATGACCACTATAACCGCTGCTGAGCAGCCAAGGATCGATTTTTGAACGAGTGTCGCGCGTTTCCATGAACGGGTCGTGACATTTAGTTTTGCTCTCCAGCGTTTCAATGCACCGTGCCGGACAGGCTCCTCGATAAAGTGCCAGGACAGGGCGGACAGAATAATGATCAAAGCAAACTGAGCGATTCTGAGCCATACGGATGGATGGGCGTTTTCCTGTGCCGGGTTGGTGAGAACAATGACCGGAAAGTGCCAAAGGTAAATTCCGTACGACCGGACACCGATCCAGCGAAGCGGCTTCCATCCCATCGCCATGCCGAGCCGGCTGGACGGATGGGCAAGCGCCGCTACGACAAATAAGGTGAAAATCGACAGAATGACCATACCGCCTCGATATAAGAAGCTATCAAATTGACTGGTGAATCCGATTAAGAGCAGAATGCCTAAAAGACTGAGTGTTCCTACGATATCCAGTGCTTTGCGCTGTTCTTTCGGCAGGCGGGTGGACAGCTTTCGGCTTGGCCAAATGATCGCAAGTCCGGCTCCGATCAGCAGGGAAAAGGCTCTCGTGTCGGTTCCGTAATACACACGGCTCGGATCTTCTCCCGGTGAGTAAATCATAGCCATCGCAATGGCTGAAAGGATGGCTGCGGCGAGTATGCTCCCGAGAATCAATCTATTATTTTTTATGTAGCGAAGGCCGAGTAACAGCACGAGCGGCCATATGAGATAGAACTGTTCCTCCACCGCCAGCGACCATAGATGGTTGAGCGGAGAGGGAGGACCGAACTGCGCGAAATAAGACACTTTGTGAAAAATGAGCCACCAGTTGCTTACGTACGTAAGGACAGATAGAACATTGCCCCAGAGGTCCAGTAAAAACGATCGTTCAAAAAGAAGGACCCAAAGAATGACAAGAGCAAGCATGGACAGTAAAGCCGGCAAGAGTCTGCGTGCCCGTCTGATCCAGAACTGTTTAAAGTCGATTTCTCCGGTTCGATGGTATTCCGTTATGATTAAATCTGTGATCAGGTAGCCGGATAGAACGAAAAAGATGCCTACGCCCAATAATCCGCCAGGTGCCCATCCAAGATTTAAGTGATAAGCGATGACGGCGAGAACAGCGAACGCCCGCAGCCCGTCAATCCCGGGCATATACCGCTTGTTTTTCTGGGTAGGTTCAGGCATCCAACTCCTCCCTTACCCTGAAATTTTTCTTCTTTTTATATTGTAACGTTGCCGCCTCATAACCCGCAGTGAATTCTTGCTGCTGGCAGCATGCGATGTAAAACATGGTCGTTCTCCCTTCGCATAAAGCAGATCTTTTTATCTCCCATAATAGTTTAGTGGTTTTCAAGGGTATTGGAAACAAAACAATTCTACTATTTTCGACAAATTTTTATGTTAAAAAATCCCTGCTGACAGGGGAATTTAGCCTAGAGTCTACTATAGTGCAATTGGATTTGCCGAATCAAGGAATAAATGGCTAATGAGGCGGGAATAGGAAATATGTCGCAGTGGAATGGGGATAAAAGGCCGAGTAATTACCTGATTTTAGTAAAATCGGCTAGTACCTCTGCCCGTGTGCCTTCTTTACAATAGGAAGAGAGAGAATAAGCAGGCGGTGATCGGATGTTTTTTGACAAGCAAAAATACAGGATGCAGGCGGAAATGCTGGATTGGTATTCCGGCAAGGTAACGGAGTCGATGCATAAGCTGGGTCGCCTCGGACGAGACCGCGCACATGTATTGACCAAAGCTCAAGACTGGGAAAGCAAAAGCAAAGCGAGCTATAAGCAGATCATGTCAGAAGCAGCAAGTACTTATTTTTCATCAGCCAGTACGGGAGAACAGTTGAAGGATGCGTTGAAAAGAGAAGCGACAAGGCTTAGGGAAAAGGCGAACGATATCGAGAGGCAGGAAAAGCTGGAAGAAGCAAAAAAGTTAAATAAGCATTGATCTGAGGTAACCATGACGAGAGAGGTGGCTTTATAAAATAAATCAAGTAGTAACAGAAAGGACTATCGTAATATGGGTTGCTTAGGTTCAGTTTTTCGATTTTTTTTATTAGTCGTATGTTTAATCCCCATTATATGTTTCGGTTTCTTGTCTATTTATACTTTTTTCTCTGCCTTATTTGGAGGGAACTGGATCGCTTTTGGTAAGGTTTTTTTCGTATGGCTCACATTAAGTTATATTATTGGGTGGCTGTTTGATGTTCCGTGGAAGGATACAGATATGGGGGATAGTTTTCTGGGAATAGTCCTTGAAATGAGCAGTATCATAGTTTATCGAGGGGTGAATCGAGTTGGCAGGTTGGTTACAAGAAGTTAATTTGCTCCTTTGATTTAAGAAAAAGTAATCCCTCTTTATTCCAATAACTAGTTTACTAGGCTAAAGGATATATTTGGTAATGAGGAGGATTCGGCCTTTGCTAAAAAACCATTCCTGGATTTTTCCACCTCGAAATGATCATTGTTATAATTCCGGCTCTTATCGTAGGTTATGTCAGGGGGGGCATTCCTCTGTACGTCTGTATAGGATTGATTATTTTGTGTGTAGTCTTGTATTCCTATTTTGTAAAGAAAACAAAGAAAAACGGGAAGGTACGAGAGATATAAACGTTAGAATCCAAGCTTTAGAGGCTGTGCTTCTAAAGCTCATTTTTTGTAGAAATGTCTGCAATAGGGACCCTTTTATTTCCAAAAGTGATGTATAATGTGGTTGATACATAGAATGAATAAATGTTCATTAGTTGGTTTTTAGCAATAACGATGTAAAAGCGGGGTGTCGCATGAAGGGTCCAGAATTGATCAAGGACTTGTTTGACCTGAAGGAAAAGGGATATTTAAAATATGAAGATTACTTAAGAGTGGTTGAAGGGATCAACCGCTATGAAAAGGACCAGAGAAGGATTGCGGAAGGGAAGGAACCGTATATACAGGCAACATCCGGACCAAAGCGCTCGGAGGAAACACCCCAGGTTGAGAGGGAACAGCCGAACATGACCAGCACGGTGCCAGCGGCTCAGGATCAGCCTGTACCGAAGCCGAGGCCAGTGACTCAACCAGCCCCCAAGCCGGCACTGACCGCTGAACAAAAGCGGGAGCGGAACTTGACGCTGCTCATGACAGCGGGTGTCGTGCTTCTTCTGCTTGGCGGGCTTACCCTTGCAACGAGCAACTGGGACGTATTCAGTTCTCTGGCGAAAACCTTGCTTGTAGGCGGAATCGCCGCTCTATTCGGAGGGCTCGGTGCATTGTCACAGCGGGTGCTTCACATCAGGAAGACAGCATTTGCGTTCTTTGTGCTGTTTGCGCTATTCGTGCCGATCACCATTCTGTCGGCAGGATATTTTGAGCTGTTTGGCAGCTGGCTGAGTTTTTCGGGGAACGGTAAGTATGTGCTGGGGGCTGTAACCAGTCTAATCTGTCTGCCGATTTATTGGATGTTCACGAAGTCGTTTTCATCCAAATTGTTCGCCTGGTTTACACTGATAGCTTCAGCTATCGGCTATGCGTTTGTTCTTTTGGCGTTCGGCATTGAGAAGAACGCTTTCTATTTTGCATATGCACTCGGAAATGCGGGTTACATCTATCTTTTTCATGTGCGAAAAGCGAAGGAGGCAGACATTTATCAAAAGGTCTTGCCCATCTTTATTCAAAGCAATCTGATCCTATCCACGTTATTCATTATCATTTCGTTTGAACAGCCGCTTTCTCAGAGCTTTAACCTGATATTGACCGCTGTTCTGTATTTGGCGATGAGAATGGTCAACAAACGGGTGGAGTATGAGCTCTTGTTTATGGCTTTTGTTTCGTATGGCCTCTATCAGCTCGTTGAACAAGCCGCTGGTGCCGGGCTGAGCCTGGTCCTCATTCCAATTGTGCCGGTGGTGCTGCTCGCTGTTGCCCGCTATTCGAAGGGCAATTTGAAAAAGTACTACCAGATCGCCAACGGGGCTGTCTCTGCTCTTGCGTTTTTACTCGTTACGGGAAAAGGGCTGATGCTTTCAAGCGGTGAGGGAAGCGTGTGGATGTTTCTGGGGTATATCGTGATTGCCGGTAACTTTGTTTACTTAAGCTATAACACGGCTTTCCGCCTCTTTACGTATCTTGCGCCTTTTTACATTTTCAGCGCTGCGCTGGAGGTGTATCATCTCACCAGCCCGTCCAGCATAAAGTATTGGCCGCTTGCTATCGGAATATCCGGGCTGGTTGCGTATGTGATCGGCCAGTTCATTGTGCCGATCCGTCGTTCCAGCCTTTATGTTGGCGGAGCGTTCCTGATGGCTGGTTTCGGATTGACGCTGCTGATTCCTGAGTATTGGCAGACAGTGGGTCTCGCCCTCCTGTTGACAGGACTGGGGGCCAGACATTATTTGACCGAGCAGGGCATCTCTCAAAAAGTATTTGGTGCAGGTGTCTCTGTCTTCCTGTTCTTTGCGGGCTTTTCAATGGGAATGGCGCTTATTCCTGACCCAGATCGTGCGCTCGCGACTGGACTGGGAACAATACTTCTGGCTGCACTTTATTATTGGAAAAAAACAGACCGCATTCTCGGTCAATACGCATTGATCGGTGCGATGTTCGTTTCTCTTATCAGTTTTCTTGCCTCCTTTGACACGGAAGCCGACTGGATCCGTCTCGTTTGCAGTTTGCTGTTTAGTTGTATGATGTTCGTGGGGACGCGGTATTTTAAACAGAGTGTCGGTTATGGAGTGGTGCAGGCAGGATTGTTCTTTGTTTTTTATGCGCTGCTTCACTTGACGGCAGATCCGCTGAGCGAACGGCTCACACTGATCACGATTGCCGCTCTCCTTTTTGTTTCCTATGAAGTGTTAAAGCGGGTGGAACGCCAAAGCCATCTGCCTGCGCTGGTTGTCGGCCAAGCGGCTCTTCTGTACGCGGTATTCTATAACTTCATTACTTCGGGTGAAACGCTGCCGTATCTCTTGCTGACGATTTTATTTGGGTTATATGTATGGCGTTCGGTGTTTGAAGCGGAGAGAAAATACAGTCTGTACGCTGGACTGACCGTTTTATCCGCGGCATTCGGTTTCATGGTCAACGAATGGTTCCCTAACGAGAATCGTCTCGTCTACAGCTTGTTGCTGCTGGCTGCTTATTTTGTTCTTTCAAAAGCCTGGAAGGAACGGCTTAGATGGTATATCGTTCCGTTCTCCATTCTGGTGATGGCCGAATACCTGGCTGATTCCTATTACAGCGGAGACGTAATCTCTCTTTGGTTCTATATCGGTGTCATCTTTGTGTTCATGGCGTTTTTCCACTCACTAAAAGGGTATTGGAGAACGGCTGCAGCCTTTCCGTTGATTTTTTTCTGGCTCGGAATGGCCGATTTGATGGATATTTACAGTCTTTCTTCTCCACTCCGTGCGGTCGTGTGGTATGCGATCGGTATTCTGTTTACCGCAATCGGAATGTTTTTATATGAAAAGCTGTATCATCACGAGAATGAGGAAAAAGTTGATTTTTACGGAATAGCGGGGCTGGTCTATGTATGGGCCGGCTGCATGCAGGCTGTGGAATGGGTATTTATCACAGGATTCACCCTGATTGCGTTATTGCTGTACCAGCATTCAAGACGGATCAATGAGGTTCCTATCGCACAAAAAGTGCTTCAAACGCTGTCGCTGCTCGTTGGTCTGTTAACCTACTATACGATCATCGACATGATTGATTTCCCTGAGTATCTTATGACAGAGCTGTATGTCTTGCCTTGGATCCTAGTCAGTTATCTGCTGACGCGAAAGACGTGGAATCTGAGCGAAAAGGTGATCATGTATGTTCAATACAGCTTGATCGGCGTCATCTCATTGATTCTTATGATTGATGCGATGTACAGCTATAAAATAATCGATGCAATTATTCTTGGCACACTGGCTGTTATCGCTATCCTCTATGGCTTTGTTTCCAAACAAAAAAGCTACTTTTTCAGCGGTTTGATCGTGCTGCTGGTCAATGTACTCGTGCAGACCCGGCCATACTGGGGCAACATGCCGTGGTGGGTGTACCTGTTGATCGCAGGAATCCTGCTGATCGGGTTTGCCGGCTATAATGAATTTAAAAAACAGAAGGGCATTGAGTCTCCATCGCTGAAAGAGCAGCTCCTCCGAAAATGGGGCACGTGGTTCGGGGCCTGGAAGTAAAATAGCGAAAGGACAGTTCCTCTTATAGGAGCTGTCTTTTTTGGGGTGTTTGTGGAAAGATTGTTCATCGTACTTGTACATTATTGGTATAAAGATGCTATATAGCATTTAATAAAAGGGCTTTTTTCGTAAGCTTTGTTGCTTTTGGGAGTGGTTGATTTCCGTTTCAGGATGCTCGCTTTCCGCGGGGCGTGCGGTGAGCCTTACCGGCGCCAGCGCCTACTTTCTCGGCGCATGCGCCTGTGGGTCTCACCTGTCCCGCTGCTCCCGCAGGACAAGGAAGGCTTCGGCAGCGTTATATCGCACGAAGAAAATGTGAAATTCATTTTCGAGGAGTCTCGCACCTTACACTCCAATCAACTTATCAATGAAGCTTCTTTACAAGAAGGTTCCCAAGCAACAATCTTTTAGAAAACAGCTTAATAAAAAATATCTTACGCCAATTCGGGTCACTTATTGATAAACTGACTTTGGAATTTTAATAAATGGATTCCCATCATCATATGATGCAATTTCATATTCATCATAATCTTGAAATAGCAGATAAATTCCGTCTTTATAAAACGAGAATTGAGAGTTTTTGTTAACTGGAACGTCGCTTAATTGAAATACAGAATCAGAATACGGTTTATGTGTACTAAGATATTTATATGCATACTTTTGTACTTTTTTATAATTGCAAGATGTTTTAAGAATATCATTAATTTTATAGTGTTTACCTGTTGAAAGGTCAAAGTTATACATTGTTACTTTGCCTTTTCCATGTGCTCCACCAGTATAAGTGTATTCCAAATAATAGATACTCAATTTACCATTTGAATTATGCTTTACTTGATAAAGAGAGTTGAATGAATATTTACATTTTTTAGGGGTTTTTTTACAGAAATCTTCTTTTTGAATCACTTTTTCTGCTTTCTTTACATTAAGGTATGATTTATACGAATTTTCAGCTGCTTTTTTAAGCGTGGAATTAATCTTACTAGCCGTATTTTTATTGATTCCGTAAACTTGAGGATACCGTAATAAATAAATACCTTTATATGAGTGTTTTGTAAATTCAGCTTTTTGTGAGCTTGCATCAGAGTCTGTACTTGGCACGAAAAAAGAAAAGGAAAAAACCATGATTAACAGAACTGCTGAGATCATTCTCAAAAAAGATGATCGTTTTTTCATGTGAAATCCTCCCAGTCCCAAAAGATTTCTAATTGAACATATAGGTAAAGAAATTCTCCGCTTGAACTTTGGTATTAATATCCACGCCAATAACCCTTTATATGTTTAGACGAAATGTATGTTAGGAAGTTACAAAATTTTATTTAAGGGCATGTATATTGCACAGTACGTTGATGATATGCAGCAGAGTTTGAATAGATACGCGGGTAAAATCTCCTTAATATATTTCATCCCAAACTGCATTTTAACCATACGGTAAAAGAAGTTTTTGGGACAAAAAATCATTAATGCTTTGGTTTTTGTGTGTTTCTAGGCCTTTTGGACGGACTAATCACTTTTAACAACTTTTAAAAAACTTATAATTATCATATAATAGTAGATGATTTAGTATTTAAATGATTGTAATACATTATGATATGGTTATAACTGGGACAGAAAAAGTGTGTGACTAGATCGCATCTTAGCTTGGTGTGAGGCCTGCATCTTTTCTGCAAATTTTAGGCGAAAAGGTTGGTAAAAATGAGCAGCAGAGAAACTAACACTGACGTCATTTTAATTGGCGCCGGAATCATGAGTGCGACTTTAGGGACAATCTTGAAAGAATTAGTACCGGAATGGGAAATTAAAGTGTTTGAGAAGCTCGAAAACGCAGGAGAGGAAAGCTCTAACGAATGGAATAATGCGGGAACGGGGCATGCGGCACTGTGCGAGCTTAACTACACGGTCGAAAAACCGGATGGGTCTGTAGATATTAGTAAAGCTATAAAAATTAATGAACAGTTTCAGCTTTCAACGCAGTTCTGGTCCTATCTTGTAAACGGCAAGCTGATACGTAATCCAGAGAATTTTATCAAGCCATTGCCCCATATGAGTTTAGTACAAGGGGAAGAAAACGTAGCGTTTTTAAAGAAACGTTTTAAAGCGCTGTCAAACAATCCGCTATTTCAAGGGATGGAATTTTCCGATGTTCCGGAAAAACTGTTGGAATGGATTCCGCTTATCATGGAAGGCCGTTCATTGAATGAACCGATTGCAGCTACCAAAATTGACTCTGGAACAGATGTCAACTTTGGTGCGTTGACGCGTATGTTGTTTGACCATTTAAAGACTAAAAACGTCGATATCAAATACAAACATAGTGTTGATAATATTAAACGTACAAGCGATGGGTCGTGGGAATTGAAAGTGAAAAATCTCGATAGCGGGAGCGCAGAACGCCATACGGCAAAATTTGTCTTTATTGGTGGCGGAGGAGGAAGCCTGCATTTACTGCAAAAATCCGGTATTCCTGAAGGGAAACATATCGGAGGATTCCCGGTAAGCGGAATCTTCATGGTATGCAAAAATCCGGATGTCATAGCGCAGCAGCATGCAAAAGTATACGGCAAAGCTAAGGTTGGGGCTCCGCCAATGTCTGTTCCGCATCTTGATACCAGATATATCGACAATAAGAAATCGTTGCTATTTGGACCATTTGCCGGCTTCTCACCAAAGTTCTTAAAAACTGGTTCCTTGTTGGATTTAGTAACTTCCGTAAAACCGGATAATGTCTTAACGATGCTGGCGGCAGGTGCAAAAGAGATGTCATTGACAAAGTATCTGATTCAGCAAGTTATGTTATCAAAGGAACAGCGCATGGAAGAGCTGCGGGAATTTATTCCGACCGCCAAAAGCGAGGATTGGGATTTAGTCGTAGCTGGCCAACGTGTGCAAGTTATTAAAGATACAGAGGCAGGCGGCAAAGGAACACTTCAATTTGGTACGGAAGTGATTACTGCTGCTGATGGCTCGATCGCAGCATTACTAGGCGCATCTCCGGGTGCTTCTACTGCCGTTCACGTTATGCTTGAGGTAATCAAAAAATGCTTCCCGCAGCATATGGAAGAGTGGGAACCGAAAATCAAAGAAATGATTCCTTCTTATGGTGTTTCACTAATGGAAAACCCAGAGCTTCTGCACGAAATTCATTCTTCAACAGCACAGGCGCTTGGTCTAAGGAAAAAAAAAGAGATGGCCTTTAGTTAATTCTTTGGATGTAGAAACCATTAATGGACAAGCTTTCTATGATGAAGAGATTGAAAAGACAATGATTGAATAAAACAGAGATAAAATAAAATATTAAAAACAGAACCTTTGATCCATCTTTGGATTGAAGGTTCTGTTTTTTAAATTCGCATCAACTAACGGGCTGCAATTGCAGAAAGGCATCTAATTAAATGTCTTTTTATTTTGGCCTCAATAGGTTTTTTTACGTTCAATTGTTTGTATAAAAGAAAGGGGGTTGATAGAATGAACCTAAAAATCCCAGTCAGGAGGAACAGCAATGGATCTTACGGGAAACACCATTTTGATAACAGGCGGGGCTTCAGGGATCGGATTTTCTTTCGCTGAACGTTTTATAAAAAAAGGAAACAAGGTCATTGCAGTTGGCCGGCGGGAAGACAAGCTGGCAGAAGCAAAAGAGATGCTCCCAGAACTGCATATAAAAGTGTGTGATGTTTCCAAAGAGGAAGAACGCATTGAACTGGTTGAGTGGGCAGTCAATGAATTTCCGGATCTCAATCTATTGGTGAATAATGCCGGAATTCAGCAGCGAGTAAATTTGAAAAACGCCACTCATGACTGGAGTTATTATCAAAATGAGTTGGCGATCAATATTGAAGGTCCCATCCATTTGTCCATGCTGTTAATTCCTCACCTGAAAAAACAAAAAAGGGCAGCCATCATGAACGTAACATCAGGATTGGCGATACAGCCAGGAGTCTGGGTTCCGATTTATAGTGCGACAAAAGCTGCGATGCACTCCTTTACGCTTACACTAAGACATCAGCTGGCAGACACGAATATTGAGATCGTGGAAGTGATTCCTCCTGCTGTAAATACCGACCTGGGAGGGGTAGGTTTGCATACGTTCGGTGCTCCGTTGGATGATTTCGCAGATACCATTTTTGAAGGATTAAAAAAGGAACAATTGGAGGTTGGTTACGGCGGGACAGAAGAGCGTCTTAGCGCTCCGAGGGAAGAAATTCAACAAGGAATCAAGATGGCGTGGCAAAACTTTCAGAAGAACAATCCGGATTTTATGAAGTGATCTTAATCCCCTTTCATTTGGAAAGGGGATTTTGTTGTTACAGGGTGAATAACTCCATTTTGTGCTCTTTATCTGGCCTCAAAATGAGACTCTTCAATCCTGACGATACTGATCTCTTCATGCTGCTCTTTTATTTTTTTTGCCAGGCTTTCTACACCAAATATCTCGGTAAACGTATGGCTTCCGGCAATAAGATTGATTCCTGCAAACTGGGCATATTGGATACTGTATAACGTAGCTTCACCTGTTATGTAGGTATCACATCCGGCATCCACTGCCTTTTTGATAGTGTTGGAGGAATGGCCCGCTCCCGTCACCATACCGATCCGTTTCACTGGCCGGTCATGATGCTTCCAGGCACGAACGTGTTCGTTTAAGGTTAGGGTTGTTTTTACAGTCAGGACTTCAAAGGATTGCGGTTCAGTCAACTCGCCGATCCCTGGAATGTCGCCCTCATCATAGATGGAGAGTTGAATGATATTGTTGATCTCAAGTTCGTTCATCAGCGATGTGCACGTTCCAAATTCCACATAATCAAGTGGCCCGTGAATATAGAAGTGGCTCATGTTGTATTCTTTTAACTTTTCCATGCAGACATCCCGTAAACCGTAGAGGAAATCCCACGCATCATGATGCGTCAGCAGCAGGTCAACGTTTTGAGCGGCAGCAAGCTCTATAGCTTCCAGGGAAAGATTAGTGCAGTAGCCAACTCTCTTAATCTCGTTCTTTACACAGCTCGTGAAACCATAATCATTATGAAACTCACTAAGAAGCTCTTCAGGAAAAAGTGATTTAATCGTATCTTCAAATCGATCCAGGTTCATAAGTGGAACTCCTTTTGATTTTATAGGTGCCTGGCACCCGGTTTTTAAATGAATGAGCTCTCGACGCTGTTGGCTTCACAGTAGCATTCGCTTGAGCGCTTGTACTGTTTCTTCCGGTAATAATAATCGCCCAGCTGTTCATAGCACATCCGGATATACATGAATTCATCCTTCTGCTTGAAGATGGGAAGGGCGGTCTCTTCAAGAAAAATCTTATAATCTTCTTCGTTACGTCTTTTTTGCACTTGAAATTGCAGGATCTTCAGCAGGCAGTAGGTTTCGTTCAGTTCGCCTTTTAACAGCACTAGCCCTTTTTCAATCCAGCGGGTGGCATCTTCAATCTCGTTCAGCTGAAAAAGGTTACGGGCGAGAAGGTAGATCGTAAGCTCCCCGCCTTGCAGATCTTTGCGCACATTAAGAGATTTTAAGAAATAATCGATCGCTTCCCACGGCTTCTTTTGCTTATGATAGACAATCCCAATATTATGATAGATATGTATCTTTAAATGGCCGATGTCCGGCAGGGATTCGATGCCTTTCAGCGCCTTTTTAAAATAGGAGAGGGCAGTTGCGTGTTCGTTAATCCGGTTGTAGTTGATGCCCAACAGGATGTAGCAATCGACCACTTTAAAAAATAAGATGTTTTTGTTGAACTCTTCCATCGCCCGCTCGGAGTGAAAGATGGAAAGTGTAATCTTACCCAACCGGCTGTAGATGAGTGCAAGCTGGTAATGGTACTCCGGCTCATTTACATATTCGCTTGCTTTTAAATACAGCTCCAGCGCTTTTTGAAAGTGTCCTTTTAAGTATTCATTCAATCCTGAAAAGTAAAAGTAGTATCCTTCAATCTCTTTTGGCATATACGTCATGTATTTTTCTGCAAAAGCCAGCTGCTCTTCGGCTTTGTTAAATTCTCTAATAAGCAAAAAATGCCGGGTAGCGGCCAGGTGAAACATCGTTAAAAGTTCTATGTCGGTGATGCCTTTAATCTTTTTCTCGATCGCTGCGTAATGGTCGGCGGAAGCAGGTCGATTTCTTGCTTTTATATCTTCATACCAATTAAAAATCATCTTCTTGATGCCATCGCTTGAGGAGGATTGCAGCAGCTCATCGTATTCAATATTCAGCCTTTTGCAAAGCAAAATTAGAATTTCCCGAGAAGGGACGATGCTGTTGTTCTCGACTTTACTAAGGTAGGGAACTGAACATATGCCAGAAGTGAGTTCTTTTTGGGTAAGTTTATTTTTTTCTCTAAAATACTTAATTTTCTCCCCTCTAATCATGATCCACCTCTTTAATCCATTCTAGTTTTTTCTATCATATCATATAAAAAAACTGATTTTTCCTATTATATACATAATTTTGCCGATTTCTATCCTATTTTGTCTGTAAATGGCAAGGAGGTTTGATTTCAAAGAGGATAAGTCGAATTTCCTAGGAAATAATCTGTCGAAACCTGTTCTATATTTCCTGTTTTTAAAGGTAAAAAAGGACTTTACCCATCAAAGAAGAAGTTAGGCATAAGAATTTTTAATAAAGGAGTTGAGGGTTTTGAAAAAGCGTATTGGAATTGTGGGAAGCGGAACGACCGGATTGCAGCTGGCTTATGCTTTAAAGGATGATTTTGAAGTGGCCATTGTTTCTCATCGTACACCAGAACAGCTGCGCAGCGGGCGGATCATGTCCACGCAGGTTCATTTCAGTCCAACACGAGCCCGCGAGGAACGATTTCATATGCCGAAGTGGGAAAGCGATTCAATGATTGAAAGCATTCATATCACGGTCGGTGACCAAAAGCTGTTTGCGGGTATGCTTGAAAAACCGGCATTATCCGTCGATCAGCGTCTGGCATACTCTCGTTATGCAGAAGAATTAGAGAGAGCTGGTGTGTCCTTTCAGCAGAAAAAGGTCATAAAAGAGGAGATTGAAGCATTCAGTGACGAGTTTGATCTGGTTATTGATTGTACAGGGAAAAACGGTCCGCTTGTTCCGTTTCCAGTCGAAAAAGAACTTACTCCATTTCAAACCCCGCAGCGAAAATGTATCGTCGGGTATTTTAAAGGAGTGAAACCAACTTCTCCTCTAGGTGTAAGTGTGACGGTGATTCCGGAACTTGGGGAAATGTTCGAAATTCCTTCTGAAACGGAGTACGGTCCTGTTACGATCCTGTTCATCACGGCCGTTCCTGAAGGGCCGCTGGATATGTTTAAAGGCATCAAGACACCTGAAGCATTCACGATAAAAATGAGAGAAGCCGTCGAAATGTTTTTTCCTGAAATCCATGAGCGAATTGTAGATATCGAGTTCGCTCTATGTGATGGGAACGGCTTCTTACAAATCGCGATTACTCCAGAGGTACGCATTCCTTATCTCAACGTGAACGATAAGCTGTTCCTTGGCTGTGGAGACAGTGTAATTCTCAACGATCCGATTACCGGACAGGGAAGCAATCTCTCATCCTATTGCGCGGAACAGCTGTCTGACTTGCTGATTGAACATAAGCATTCTGATCGATGGGATGAAGAACTCGGCCGTTTATACTGGGAGCGTATAAAGTCCTTCGTCAAAGAGGTGACAGAGTGGACGAACGCCATGACACAACCACTTCCAGGGCATGTCATTCAGATGCTGCTGAGTGCTGCAGAAGATCAGCAAAAAGCGGATCAGATCGCCCGCTGGTTCGAAAACCCATCCACCGCTCACCAGGCATTTCTCGCGAAGGTTTAAGAGAGAGGGTGCCAGGCACCGTTTTTACACACTTGTGTAATCTCGGTGCCTGGCACCCTTTTCTTTTTTTTTTCTCATGTCTAGTCCAATCATCCCGTCTTTTAGCAAATTTTAGTAACTTAGTCTAGTACCTCCATCCCTTTTTCTTTTTTACAATAGAGAGACAGAGATTGAGCAGGCGGTGATGTCGTGATTTTTGATAAGCAGAAATACAGGATGCAGGCTGAGATGCTGGATTGGTATTCGCATAAAGTGAATGAATCGATGCAAAAGCTCGACCAGCTTAGATGGGATCGAAACCGTGTGCTGACAAAAGCTTATACATGGGAAAGCAAAAGCAAAGCCACCTACCTGCAAATCATGTCAGAAGCAGCAGTCACTCACTTTGCTTCGGCAAGTACAGGAGAACAATTGAAAGAAGCGTTAAAAAGAGAAGCAGCCCGGCTGAGAGAAATGGCGAATGAAATGGAAAGGCAGGAGAAGCTGGATGAGCCAAATCAACGTCAAGCCCGATGAACTCGAAGCCCTGGCCAATGATATAGAAAAATTGGAAGATCAATGCGATGACATTAAAGATGCGTTAAAATGGAACTATAATCTCCTCCATGCAACCTACTGGGATATCGACAGTACCCATGCAGGAGGACTCTACCATAGCCTTATTCAAAAACTCGATCATTATAGAACCCTGCTGAACAATGCACAGGAAGTCGTCAAAAGAACGGAAGCCCAGTTTCGTGAAGCCGATCAGGGTTGGTTTGGCAAGGCGAAGGAATGGGGCATGGAGCTCGTCGGCGTAAATGACGTTGTCCGTATTTTTGCCGAGTATGACCCGGTAACCGGTGAAAAACTTGATGGATGGGACAGGCTTCAAGCTGTTGGCTGGACGGCGCTGACCATCTTTCCACCTGCAAAACTAGCCGGATTGGGAGGCAAAGCGATCATTAAAGGTGCGAAGGTTTTAAAGATGGGCGACAAAGCCGTCGAAACTTTCCGCGGTATGATGAAGGTGCTAGATCCTAAGATTATAAAAAATGCTTTTAACAGAGCATTAGCTGGCATAAAAGAGTTCCCTTTGTATCCTAGAACGATTTCTCAATTAACTACTGGGCATAATGTTATTGATTTTTATAAGGTTAAAGATTTAGGACAATTATTTTCTGTCGCAAATGGCAGCGCAGGAACAACTTTAAAAAAATCCGGAAAAGTTTTAAGAACCTCTTCAGGGGGTCTTAAATACAGAACCACACATGGCGAAAATGGAGAATTATTGTCCGCATTTGCAAAAATTGAAAAACATCATATAAACACAGGTACCGCTACCAATACTTCATCTCGTGAATTGGCTAGAGTACTTGGCAAATCAACGGATGATGCAGGGCATGCGATAGGGAAAAAATTAGGAGGACCTGGAGGGTCTAATTCTGGTAATATCTTTCCTCAAACTCCAAGCGTAAATCGTGGTGACTTTAGACAATTTGAAAAAGAAATTTCGCAAGAGGTATCCTCAGGTAAAGAGGTTTTTGTTAGGGTAGTGCCTAAATATCATAGTGGATCTACAAGACCTTATGAAATACTTTATCAGGTACGTATTGATGGTCAGACGATTAAAAGGATTTTTCCTAATCCCTAGTAGTTCTAGATTAAAGGAGTGTTAATTTTGAGTGACTGCTATCGAATAAAGATAAGTGATAGTGAAGAGACGCAAAGTCAGAGCGACCTTTCTTTTTTAGGTGGAAAACCTAGAGTACCTAATTCTATTGATATACCTAAATGTGAATTATGTGGAGAAGAACAATCTTTTTTCTTTCAAATTGCTTTTCCAGAGAATCATAAATGGAATGAATTCAGTATGGCAGTTTTTGCATGCACTTCTTGTGCTCGTGAAGGATATTTTATTCCAGAGATGCTTGAGGACGAGCTATCTGGAATTAATATACCGAGTGATTTTTTAAGAGAATATCAGAAAAATTTCAGAATAGAAGTTTTTAAAACAACTGATGGAGCTATTCAGACTAACTATAAAGAAAAAGTAAAATTCAAAAGGATTATTTTGATTGAAGAGATTGATAAAGAAATATTTAATAATAAAATTGGAGGTTCCCCAAATTGGGTAGCTGATGATGAAACTCCGGGCAGCTTTAATAAAACAGAACCTATGGTTTTCCTGATGCAGTTGCTTGAAGATTTTAAATTTGAAAAATTACCTGATGCACCTTCACAAGTGAAACTAAGCTTAACTAAAAAGCAAGAACCTTCAAACAGGGATTATTATGAACTCTTTTTAGGTAATAATATTTACTTTTTTGGGACAGCAAGCCTTGAGAATCCGCTAGTTTACGTTCTTACTCAAATATAATAATTAAGAGTGAAGAAGCCCTGGATTTATTATTCCAGGGCTCCTTTTTACCTTTATTAAGAAAACTCCCCCTCCAACGCCTTCACAATCTCCTCCACCGATTGGCCCTGACCACTCTGGACAGCGGCCAAAAACGCGCCTTCCACAAGGGGAACGTCCACAAATTGAATGGTTCGGTCACCGGTGTAGAGCTCCAGTGCCATCTCGGCGTTCATGGTCGCTGAGCCGATGTCGGTTAAGATGATGGCGTCGTCGGTTACTGAAGAAAAAGCTTCTTCAATCCGGGAGACATCTGTTCCGATCTTTCCGCCTTCTAAGCCTGCAGCATTGTGAATCTCCACATCCGACGCCATTTCGGCGAGCAGTTCTTTAAGACCGTCAACCAATTTTTCACTATGAGATACGAGAATCAGATTAACCATTAAGCACCTCCGCGAACTGGCGAAGCAGAATGGAACTGGACAACGCACCTGGATCCTGAACACCCTTGGAGGCGTCGCCGAAGTAGGAAGCCCGTCCTTTTGTTGCCTTCAATTCCTTCGTATCACCCAGAGCTTTTTCTATCACCTTCTCAAGGGGTTCATCGCTCTTAAGAGCTTCGGTAAACGGCTCCCAAACATCCAGCATGGTCTTTTGGCCGGCCTCGGATTTTCCGCGGGCGGAAATGCCATCAACGGCTTCTTTAAATCCGTTGTACAACTCATCGCCTTCCACCGCATCTTTGCCGTTCCACTTGGCTGCGAATTTTACAAAAACGGTACCGAAGAGGGGTCCGGATGCGCCGCCGACTGTTTTGATCAAGGTCATTCCGACAAGCTTGGAAAGCTCACCGAGATCTTCAAAAGAATCCTTGTTCTCCAGTTCTTTTTTTACCGCCTGATAACCGCGTGACATGTTGATGCCGTGGTCACCGTCTCCAATTTCGCGGTCAAGGTCTGTGAGTTCATCTTTTTGCTGTTCGATCTGTTCTGCGGTTTGAAGCAGTACTTTTTGCAATCCTTCTGCAGTTAGTTTCATCTTATTCACCTCTCACTGGAAATCCGATCGTATTTGACGGGGCATCCAAGTACCCCAGTAATTCATCATCTACAGCTAGCAGCGTGATGGAAAAACCGTGCATCTCTAGAGCTGTCATATAGTTTCCTGTATAGCTGCGGACGATTTCATATTCTTTCTGTTCCAATTGTTCACTCACATATTTATAGGTTAGATAGAGTTCGGACACCGGGGTGCCGCCCATCCCGTTCACCATGACGGCGATCCGTTTGTCTGTCACTTCTGCGGTCAGTTTCTCCAGCAGCTGAGCGACAATCTCTTTTACCGAAGCAATGGGTTTCCGTTCGATGCCTTTCTCTCCATGGATGCCAATGCCGATCTCCATTTCATCTTCGTGCAGTTCAAATCCCGGTTTTCCGCTTTCCGGCATATAGCAAGGGGAGAGGGCCATCCCAATGGAACGCACCTGGGCAATGGCTTTTTCTGCGATCTTTTTTACATCCTTTAACGATTTCCCTGCAGCCGCTGCGGCTCCAGCAATTTTATGAACGAACACAGTACCTGCAACACCGCGCCGGTCATCATGGTTCTTTATGGCGATGTCGTCGTTGACGATTAACGTTTCGACCTGGATGCCTTCAAGTTCTGCCAATTCCTTCGCCATGTCAAAGTTCATCACATCGCCTGAATAGTTTTTTACAATGAGAAGGACACCAGAACCTCCGTCTGCCGCCTTGATTCCTTCGAGCACCATGTCTGGCGTCGGGGAGGTGAAAATTTCTCCGCATACTGCCGCACTAAGCATGCCATCACCGACATAGCCTGCGTGGGCAGGTTCGTGCCCGCTTCCTCCTCCGGAAACGAGACCGACGTGTCCTGAAGGTGTACCGCCTTTTCTTTTAATCACATTTACGCTTTCCACTTTTTCGTATTGATCGGGGTGGGAACGTACGAGTCCGTCAACGATGTCTGATACGAATTGATTGGGATCCTGCATGAGTTTGTCCAACTTCATCTCTCCTTCTCTGCTTGAAATCGAGTACTGATAAGAACCCGTTATTATAACTTTCGCTGGAATTCTGGAAAACTGTCAAGGAATTAAAACGCTTTCTTACTATTCCCCGCGCTCTTTTGCTTTAATCATAGAATAGCAGTCTCGAAATTTAAAAACCCCTGCCGCTTAACTGACAGGGGTTAACGATCAATGGGTGCTTTCCACATCATCCATTTTGATCTCTGGGTCGTCGAGGGCTGAATGAACGCCCCAATAATAGAATATGAGTGAAAGAACGCCGGCCACCAACGTGTCCCAAGGTGCGTGGATGAGATGGTCTGCTCTCGTTCCCGGGCCATAGCTGCCGACATATGACATGGCAAGCAGGAATAAGTAATAGATGATGAGCCACCATCCGGATTTCAAATGAAGCCTGACTTTTTCTTTTGAATATGATGCTTCACGGTACGCAAAAATGAAATATAGAATAAGTGATAAAATAATGATCGGAATGATGAACGAGACAACCTTCCATTTGCTCCAATAGATCACCAGTGTTGCACCGACAAAAGCAAGCGGAGTGACGATGTTGGCCGCTTTGAGCAAGAATGGACGCTTGAGTTCGGGCGCTCTATGGCGAAGGGACATTAAGGAGACAGGCCCGACGACAAAGGTTAGCGCTTTCAGCGAGGTGCTGGCATCGACCAAGTCTGCCCATGCCTGGAACCGGTAGGGAAGCATCCAGATGATGGCCAGCGCAAGAGTAAGCCAGAGTGCCGCACGCGGCAATCCGCTTTTTTTATCAATCTTCTGAAAGATTTTAAAGAAATAGCCATTCTTTGCCCAGGCGAAGAGAGAGCGGGCTGTTGCTGAGAAATAGATATTCCCGGTAGCGGAAGGCGAGATGACCGCATCGACGAGCACCAGGTTGGCAAGCCATACGATTCCGAGTGCAGAAGCCAAGTCTGCCCATGGAGAGTCGAAGTGGAGGCCACTCCAGCCTTTATCCAGCATATTTGACGGTACGGCTCCTATGTAGGCAATCTGCAGCAGCATGTAGACAAGGAGGCCGATCAGTACGGCGTAGATAATGGCAAACGGAATGCTTTTCTCCGGACGCTTCGCTTCACCGGCAAATTCGATCGGCTGTCGGAAGCCGTTAAAAGCAAACACGATACCGGCTCCTGTAACGGCAGCGAATATCCCTTTAGCTCCGCCAGGCTGTGCACCGCTCACAGCGAAGTTAGAAGCATCAAAGTGCATGAAAAGCACGATGATAATGATGGAAGGAACGACGAATTTAAAGACAGTAAGAAAAGTATTGATCTTGCCGAATAATGCGACGCTCCAGTAATTCAGGAAAAAGAACAGAAGGATGAGACCGATCTGAACGGCAAAACCTGCGAACGTAGGCGTTCCGTCTTTATGACCGAGGGCGTCAAACCAGTATTCCAGGTACCCCCTGACCGCTTGCGATTCAATACTGATGACCGCTGAATAGGCCAGCATGGAGATGAATCCGATCAGAAAACCGACGATGGATCCGTGAGTGAAATCCGGATAGCGGACAAAGCCGCCTGCAACGGGGATAGCCGCGCCAAGTTCTGCATAAACAAGTCCGATGAACATGATGATGACAGCCCCGATGAGCCAGGAAATCCAGGCATAGGGTCCTGCGTATTGAGCACCGGTGGCCGCTGCATACAGCCATCCTGATCCGATAATGGAACCGAGCCCGAGAAACGTTAAGTCCAATGTGCTTAGTCTTCGTTTAAATTTACCATTGCTTTGATCTGCAGACACTTAAGGCACCTCCTTAATTTTGGTAAAGTGTATATATAGTAAAATTCCCCTGAAAATCAGCGGCATAAACGCTGTTCAAAATAAAAACCAGTTCTTTCAGGCTATAACCTGCAGAAACTGGCATCTTTTCTATCTTTTTATCATATTAAAATGCGCGTTCAACTGCCCCCTGATCATCGTATCCCGCAACTGTTCTTTTCTCGTTCGTTCCTCTGCTTTTTTCAGCTCCTTCCTGATTTCATGCGTCTGAACCCCGTCTTCTCTCTTGTCTGCTATGCTCATCAGCATCTCCACATCTGAAAAGGAATACTTGCGTGTGCCTTTTTCCGTCCGGGCAGGAAAGATTAAATTCCGCTCTTCATAATACCGGATCTGCCTGACCGATAACCCCGTTAAGTCTTTAACCGTGCCGATGGAAATCACTTTTTTCTCTTTATATGAGGAACTCTCATTAGACACCCACATCACTCCTTTGTCAGTGGTGGCACGAAGTTCTTTCCATTACTATAATGTTTTCTTACCTTAATGAAAAGAAGTATGTTAGATTTTCTCACATGAGTTTTTGCTCTTTGAAAAAAGTGCGTAAGGTAATCTGACAGAATGGGAGATTTCTGTATTTTTCTTTTTTATAATAGCCTTAACCGTTCCGGGTAACTGAGGGGGGATCATTTTGAAAACATTGCTATGGCAGTTTGGGATCATCCTTATGGCCTTAGGAGCTGGAAACGCAGCTGCATCATTTTTTCATTTGCCGCTGTCCGGAAGTATCATCGGAATGTTTTTACTGTTGCTTGGCTTGCTGGCCGGAATCGTGAAGCTGGAATGGGTGGAAGGAGCGGCAAACTATCATCTCCGGCACATGACGCTTTTGTTTATTCCGCCGGTTGTCGGACTCCTGTTGAACTGGGGAACCGTTCATGTTCAGATATGGAAGGTGCTGCTCGTGCTTTCATTGAGCAGTTTATGTATTTTACTGGGTACGGGATTTTCTGTTGAATACTACGAAAAGAGAAAGAGGAGGAGAAATCGATGAGCATGATGTTGGGGAATGCCATGATAAGTATTGTCACAACGAGCCTCGCATATTTGTGTGGGTTGAAGGTCTATCGCAAGTCCAATCATAGCGTCTGGCTGAATCCGCTATATACGGTTACGCTGCTGCTGTTTCTTCTGCTGCCTTTTCTTCATATGGATGTAAAAACGTATGAAAAAGGAAGCAGCATCTTTTCCATTCTTCTTCAGACGGCGATTGTATCGCTTGCTATTCCTGTTTACAAACAATACCCGCTCATTAAGAAAAATATAAAGAAAATCACGGTCGGAATTGTCAGCGGCGGGCTGGCAGGAGTTGTCTCTGCAGGTGCGTTCGCTGTCCTGCTCGGATTTAAAGGAAACGTGGTCGCATCATTGCTCCCAAAAGCGGCAACCTTGCCCGTAGCTTTATCTGTTTCGAATTCTCTTGGAGGAACAGCATCCTTAACTATTCTTTTTGTATTGTTCTCTGCTTTATTTTCGCTGATCGTCGGCCCCCGCGTACTAGACCGATGCAACATTAAAAGTAAAACGGCCCGGGGACTGGCAATGGGTGTTTCAGCACAGGCGCTCGGAGCCAACCGGTCGTTCCAGTGGGGAGAAGAAGAAGGTGTGATGGGAAGCGTCGGAATGACAACCACAGCTGTTCTTGTTTCTGTTTTCATTCCAGCGGGCATGATAATAATTGCGTATCTATAAAGGAGGTTATCATCAGTATGGAACAGAAAAAGCAGGTCTTGATCAGTAAGCTGATTGATGCAGGCTACTATAAATCAGAGAACGGCCATCTGCACGAACTGAGCGTAGAGGAACTACTGAAAGAATACCAGACGCTGAAACTTAAGGCGCTGTATCAATAGAGCGTGGCATTGGTGGTGCCAGGCACCGCCGTTACACAAGTATGTAAAAGCGGTGCCTGGCACCACAGTGCTGAGGCACCACGTGCTGAAAAAGTGAAGATGGAGAGTCAAAATAAACCGCCTGATCCTAGGCGGTTTTTCTTCTGCGGGTCTGTAACTTTTTCCACATTGGTACGTATATGTGGTATGGTTTGGATAGATAAAATTACAGATTCTTACTTCTTGCCGCAGAGATTATTGGGGGTATGATGAATGGCTGAAAGAGCTGAAAAAAAGAGCCAGTCTAAATTTTTGACGGTTCTGGCTGCAATTGGTGTATTTATTCTAGGAAAATTAAAATGGGTATTTGGATTATTGAAGCTTGGAAAATTTGCAACGCTCATTTCCATGTTCCTGTCGGTCGGTGCCTACGCCGTCTTTTACGGATGGAAGTTTGCTGTTGCCCTTGTGTACCTCCTTTTTGTCCATGAGATGGGCCATTTGGTCGCCATGAAGCGAAAGGGCATACCTACCTCGCCGGCGATTTTTATCCCCTTTATGGGTGCGGTCGTGGGAATGAAAGAAATGCCCAAGAACGCAAAGGATGAAGCATTTGTAGCTTATGCCGGGCCGCTGTTCGGTTTGCTGTCCTTTTTGCCGGCCGTTTATTTGTACGAGACACAAGGATCGCCATTCTGGGGATTGGTTGTATTTTTAGGCGCGATGCTGAACCTTTTCAACCTGTTTCCGGTATCTCCGCTGGACGGGGGCCGGATTGTAGGTGTTCTTTCCACAAAATTATGGCTGATCGGGCTGATCTGTATGATTCCATACATGTTTATTTCACCTGATCCAATTATCTTTTTGATCTTCCTGTTCGGAATCGCCACGTGGTGGAGAAGGGTGAGAGAGGATTATGTCCTGCAGGAGAGCAGCCAGGCGCTGGAAATCTGCCGCAGAGAAGAAGAAAAAATTCATTCTCTCGTGGAAGACATGAGTGAATACCGGGAGCTTCCTAACTTTCCATACATCGTGGATACTTTTATCGATGAAGGAAGGGTGCAGCAGCAGCGTTTGATGCGCCAGATTCCAACAGGAAGGAATATTCCATTCTTTCATGATAAAAAACGTCTGAAAAAAGCCGCATTGCTGACGGAGCTTGAATTGCTCGCTAAACGGGAAAAATGGTTCCTGCTTATCTACAAAGAAGAAGTCATGAAAGCGCGGGAGAAAGCGCGTATTCTTGCTGAGAGGTCTTTGCATCCAGAGGAAGAAACCCATTGGGAAGAGCCGGAGGGCGGACGTCCTGAAATCGTGGTTGAGGCCTATCTTTCGGCTGTGAGAGAAGAAGCAGATAAACAGCAGGAAGAGGTCGAACGGCGTAAGAATTATTATGTCGCAAACATGAAAACGAAAGTTATAGTGCTGATCCTGTATCTTGCACTCGCTGGTGTGTTATCCTACTTTGCCGTTTATGGGCATACCATCATGGAAGTCCACCGCGAGCTGCTGGGGAGATAATATTGAAAAAAATTCAGGTGCCAGGCACCGTCGTTACACAAGTGTGTAAACGCGGTGCCTAGCACCCTATTTCTGAATTTTCGTATAAATTTTTTCTCCTTATTGGATGAAAAATCGGAAGAGACGAGTAATGTGCTCGAAACAATCGGCTTCGTTATTCTAGGGCTATCAGAAAAAGTACAGGAGATAGAAGAGGTTGTTCAAACCATCACCGACATATCCAATCAAACGAATCTATTAGCTCTCAACGCCAGTATTGAGGCTGCCAGGGCTGGAGAAAGCGGAAAAGGCTTTGCGGTTGTTGCGAATGAGGTCAGAAAACTGGCAGAGCAATCCAAAAACGCGACTGAGCGTATCCGCCAAACCATTGAGGGAATTGAAACGGAGACAGAACGTGTCGTTAAAGAAATGGAGAACACCAAAAACATCTCAGTTGAGCAAAAAGAAAGTGTTAAGAACACCATCGAAGCTTTTCAGCTGATCTCAAATACGGTCCTGCAAATTGTAGATTCCATCTCAGGCGTTCGTAAAGAGGTAGAATTTGTTCAATCATTTAAAGAAGAAGTTGTGGGATCCATTCAAAATATCGCTGCAGTAGCGGAACAATCTGCAGCAGCTTCAGAACAAGTCAGCGCTTCAACCGATGAACAGGTCCGTGCACTTGGTAGTGTGGCTCAATCGGCAAACGAACTCAATGCAGCAAGCAGCCATTTACAGGATCAGATTAAGCACTTTAACCTCGAGTCGTAAAATTAGATATCTTACTATAGCATTCGAATGTTAAGCACTGCCTTTAATCGATGTTAAGGCAGTGCTTTTAGCATTTTGGGATAACTTATTCATTTTCTTATTCCGTAGACGATGAGCCCCAGTCCTGCCAGGATCCACAGCAGTTTACCTGTACTGATCTTGGCGGTGATGCCGACTAGCCCCAGGGACATCGTGGAAAAGAAAATGAATGGGCCGATGATGGATAAAGTGGAATTGATCAGCAGTGCTTTTTCCACAGAATTAAAGCGGAGCATCAGGAAAGCGGCGGATACTTCACATAAGCCGGAAACCATTCGGATCAATGCCATTCCAAGGACAATCTTCTCAAACACCTGAAACATATCTTCAACCCCCATTGCGGGTGCCAGGCACCAGGATTACACACATATGTAAAAGCGGTGCCTGGCACCGTCTGCTCCATACACTATATGTTGTCCACATGGAAGTAGAAGTGAATAATATTTCCCGGATTCTTATCCTTGGATTAAGAAGGATTTTTCACAAATCCGGGTGTTTTTATTTAGTATTTTAAAAGAATATATCCGGAAAAAGATTATTCGACAAAACTTCTCACTATTCGCTAAATGAAGAGTTTGACAACAAATTTTTAAATATGTAATACTATGATTGTATAGGGCAACTATACAGATCGTCATGATGAAGGGATAGTGAAAGTGCATGCAAGGTAAAGTAAAATGGTTTAACGCAGAAAAAGGTTTCGGTTTTATTGAAAGAGAAGACGGAGACGATGTATTCGTACATTTCTCAGCAATCAATTCTGATGGTTACAAATCTCTTGATGAGGGCCAAGAAGTTGAGTTTGAAATCGTAGATGGAGCTCGCGGACCTCAAGCAGCTAACGTAACGAAACTATAATTTAAACTAACCGATACATCGGATAATAACCCGGCATTCACAGAATGCCGGGTTATTTATGTTCTGATTTTTGATGTGGTGCCAGGCACCGTTATTACACAAGTGTGTAAACGCGGTGCCTGGCACCACAATGGGCACCAACTAATGGCACCGCATAAACCAATCAATACTCTTCTTCGGATTTGTGGACTTTCTTGAACTTGCCGAAGCGGGAGCCGAGGAAGTAAGCGCCGAGGATGACGGCGACGAAGCCCAGACTGATAAAGAAGCCGACGCGCTGGTTCGTGTGGAGCAGGGAACCAGCGATTGTAAATGCGATCAGCGCGATTCCTAAATAAGAAGTCACCGGGTAGGATGCAGAACGGTAATGTTCTTCCTCCGCACCGATCAGCTTTCTTTTTTTAATATGAGAGGCCAGGATAATCAGCCAGTTCAAAATAAGCATAATGCCTGCAGAGGTGGTCATGTATTCATAAACGGTATCCGGAAGCAAAAAAGAAAACAGTACAGAGATGGCAAGCCCGATTCCGCTGAGCATCAGCGCTCCTGAAGCTACACCTCGACTGTTTTTCTTCTGCAGGCGCCCCGGTGCGTCACCGTCTTTAGCCAGTGAAATCATGATGCTGGTAATGGAGAACAGCGCACCAACCATCGTGGAGAATGCGGCGCTGATTAATATGACGTTAAAGATACTGTCCAGATAGGGAATCGGGAAATGGGACAGTGCTTTGACAAACGGACTTTTATCCTCATTGATCGCCCTAAAAGAGACCATCATCAGGATAAAGAAAATACTGATGGCATACATCACGGTTAAAGCGATGACAAGAAATGTGCCGGCTTTTGGCACGTCTTTTTTATTTCGTAATTCGGTAGATAAAACGCCGAGAACTTCAATGCCGCCATAGGAAAACAAAATAAAGATCACCGCGGACCAGAAGCCGGAAAATCGGTTCGGGAACCAGCCGCCGGAAAAGGAGGATGACGACAGTCCATCATGGACGGTCCCCGGTGATATCACCCCGGTTACTGCCAATGCGCCAAATCCGATAAAGGCAACGAGGGTAGATATTTTGATGACTGCAAAAAAAGATTCAATGCTGCCAAAGTTTTTTACGCCAAGAAGGTTAATTCCAAGAGCCAGCACAGAATACACAACGGATAAAAGCCATAGAGGCACATGTGGAAGCCAGAGCTGTGTAAAGATGGCCAGAGCCGTTACCTCACTGGACATGATCAGTACGCCTGCCGTCCAATAAATCCATCCGCTCATAAAACCGGCCGGGTGGCCGAATGCCTGGCCGGCGTATGTCCGGAACGAACCTGGCTGCGGATCCTGCACCGTCATCTCTGCCAGGGCGCTGAATACAAAATAGGCAGTCAGGCCTGCGAGAACATAACCGATCAGAACCGAGGGGCCTGCTGAATGGATGGAAAGGCCTGAACCCAGAAAAAATCCAGCTCCAATGACTGATCCGATCCCGATCAGTGAGAGCTGCCACCAGGCAAGCTTATGGGACTTGCCTTTTTCAACCTTGCCCTTTTGCACATTTTTAACACTTTGTTTTACAACATTTTGATTATGCACGGTCATCCCTCCTGATTTATACATACCCATTGTTCCCGGAACCTATCACTTCCATAAATGTAAATGCAAAATGAAAGATATGTCGATAAAGTAAATTTTTTGTCAAGAGATTTTTAAGTTTACGAAGGAATTGATAAAGGGTATATCGAAATATATATACATCACGGAAGGAGGAGTTAAGATATGCAATTTAACATTCGTGGAGAAAACATTGAGGTGACTCCAGCTTTAAGGGAGTATGTGGAAAAGAAAGTTGCTAAACTTCAACGCTATTTTAACGAAACTCCGAACACTGACGCGCATGTCAACTTAAGGGTCTATAACAATGACCAATCTGTTGAGGTGACCATCCCTATGACAGGGTTGCTGCTCCGTGCTGAGGAAAGCCATACGGATATGTATGCTGCAATCGACCTCGTGATTGAAAAACTAGAGCGTCAGATTCGTAAACATAAAACGAAGGTGAACCGCCGTTCCAAACAAAACGGAGGCATTCATGAAATGATTGCCAACAGTGCAGATGCAACAACAACTTTAGTCATTGATGACGAAGAGGAAGACGAGTTTGAAATCGTCCGTGAAAAACGATTTGATTTAAAACCGATGGATACTGAAGAAGCCATCTTACAGATGGATCTGCTGGGCCACAACTTTTTCGTATATAATCATGCGGAAACCGGTACTACAAACGTGGTGTACAAACGCAGAGATGGAAGATATGGCTTGATCAGCCCAGAATAACTTTTTACTTTTACTAAAAATAAAAAAATCAGCCGGCTCGAGGGACATACAGTGCCCTTTGAGCCGGCTTTTATTTTGCCTGCCTTTTCCTCATTCCTGATTTCATTAGAGGACTTTTGCTGCTCGGCAAGAAATGAGAAAGAAAGAGAAAAAATTGGGGGATCCACATGCTATCAGAAAAACAGCTGTCAGATATCAAAAAACTTCAGCATCAATGCGAATCAGATGAAAACCTGCAATTAAAGCTGAACTGGGACATGCTTGAACAGCGGACTGACGAGAGAAAGGAGGATTTTTTTCATTATGAGGCAGGTGAATTAGCTGCTTTTATTGGCCTTTACAGCTTTGGAAATAAAGTAGAGCTCTGCGGGATGGTCTCACCGGAATATCGGCGAAAAGGACTGTTCACCTCCTTGTTCAAGGAAGCGCTGGAAGCTGTTAAATACCAGGGCTATGAACAGATCCTTTTGAATGCACCAGCCAATTCGAATACAGCAAAAGAATATTTAAAAACCGTTCCGTGCCGTTTCGCGTTTTCTGAACATCAGATGAAATGGCAGCAGGGACCGATTCAGCTTGAAGAGGGAGTCACGTTAAGGGCGTCCCGTCCAGAAGATCTGATGTTTGAGGTACAGGTTGATGTTGACTGTTTTGGGTTTAACCCTGAAAAGGCAAAAGACTACAACCATCGAATAAAAAATGATGATAAACAGCAATTCTACATCATTGAGAATGATGGAAAAGCGGTAGGAAAAGTACGAGTGGCAGCTGATTCTGGTGAAGCTTGGATTTATGGTTTTGCGGTTACTCCGTCGGAACAGGGAAAGGGAATCGGCCGAAAGACACTGAAGACCATTATCGCAGCTCAGAACGCGAAGGGAAATTCGGTCTTTCTGGAAGTGGAAGCGAAAAATAACCATGCCTTGAAGCTTTATGAAGCTTGCGGTTTTAAAGCGTACTACACTCAGGATTATTTTCGTTTATCCAATTGATTGATCTGTTGAACACTCATTGTAATTTTCTGCAATAATGCCTATAATTTACATGATCATGATAAAGGGGATATTAACTATGAAGAGTATTTTAAAGACTTACCGTTTTCCGCTCATTCTTCTGCTGTCGATCGTCATCGGAAGCATCATCGGTTTTACGGAAGGCAAGGATGCCGCCGTATTAAAACCGTTTGGTGATATATTTTTAAATGCGATGTTTATGATCGTCGTACCGCTCGTTTTCTTTTCCATTTCATCAGCCATTGCCTCTATGGGAGGAGTCAAGCGGTTCGGAAAAGTGATGGGCTCAATGATGGTCGTTTTCCTTTTTACAGGAGTCGTTGCTTCCGTGATAGCCATGGCAGGAGTAAAGCTTTACTCGCCATCTAAAGGAGTTAACATTGATCTTGTAAAACCTGAAGATGCTGCGGAAAAGGTGTCGCTGGGTGACCAGATTGTCCAAACATTAACCGTTTCTGATTTCTCTGAGCTGTTTTCACGCAATAACATGCTCGCTCTCATCCTATTTTCTGTGTTGATGGGAGTAGCCGTTTCTATGATCGGTGAAAAAGGAAAACCATTCGCGAACTTCCTGAAATCAGGAAGCGAAGTGATGCTGAAGATGGTCAGCCTCGTCATGTATTATGCGCCGATTGGTCTTGGTGCTTATTTTGCAGCCTTAATTGGAGAGTTCGGACCGACGCTTCTTGGATCTTATTTCCGCGCGGTTCTGTATTACTACCCGCTTGCTATTATTTATTTCTTTGGATTTTTCTCGCTGTATGCGTTTATGGCCAGTGGAAAAGAAGGTGTCCGTCATTTCTGGAAAAACATGCTTTCTCCATCGCTGACGGCTCTTGCCACTTGCAGCTCGGCCGCTTCTATTCCGGTTAACCTGGAAGCCTCCAAAAAGATGGGTGTGCCACACGATATTAGTGAGACAGCCATTCCGCTCGGGGCGACGCTTCATAAAGACGGCTCAGTAATGGGCGGTGTCCTGAAGATCACTTTCTTGTTCGGGATCTTCGGACATGATTTCTCTGGGATCGGTACGTACCTTCTCGTTCTTGTCGTTTCTTTATTGGTAGGAATGGTCATGGGTGCGATTCCGCAAGGCGGGATGATCGGTGAAATGCTGATTCTTTCACTCTTCGGGTTCCCGGTTGAAGCCTTGCCGATCGCCGCTGCGATCAGTACGATTATCGATCCGCCGGCTACCCTGCTGAATGCAACTGGAGATAATGTGGCCAGCATGCTGACAGCACGACTCGTAGAAGGCAAAAAGAGAATGAAAGAAACCGTCATGAAACTTGGAGAACAAAAAGGAGCGTAACAGCTCAGGGCACAGCCATGGAGGCTGTGCTTTTTTGTATGTTATCATGCGTTTAAAAGGACAGCAGGGAGTGTATCCTTATGGATGAAAGGAAAATGCCTTTGCCAATTTAGCTTTAGCTTGTGTTACGGCTTTTTGTAAATTCTTTTACATTTCCACCATTCAATTCATTTTTCTTTATACTGAGAAACAGAGAGTTTGTGAAAGGACGTGCCAAAAATTGAATTGACAGTTGAAGAGATTTCAGCTTTCTTGTCGTAAAATTCACAAACTGATAGAATAAGTAATAGCACTTATTTCCTGAACAGAGGAGCGTTAGCAGATGATAGGATTGCTTAAAAAGATTTTTCCAAGTACGAACGATCGAAATTTAAATAGATACCAGAAGATCGCTGATCAGGTAGATGGACTGGGGGATGCTCTTAAAGGTCTTTCCGAGGATGAACTTCGTCAAAAAACGGAGGGATTCAGAGAGCGCATCGCCAAAGGGGAATCTCTGGATGCCCTTCTTCCTGAGGCGTTTGCGGTTGTCAGAGAAGCGGCAGAACGTGTACTCGGAATGCGTCCATATCCTGTTCAAATCATGGGGGCGACTGCACTTCATGAAGGAAACATTTCTGAAATGAAAACCGGTGAAGGTAAAACACTCGTAGCGACGATGCCTGTTTATTTGAATGCCCTTGAAGGTAAAGGCGTTCACGTGGTCACAGTCAATGAATACCTTGCCCGCCGTGACTCCGAATTGATGAGTCCTCTGTATAATTTTCTTGGCCTTTCGGTTGGTCTGAACATCTCCGACCTTTCCAGAGAAGAAAAGAAGGAAGCGTATGCAGCCGACATCACGTACGGTACAAACAACGAATATGGCTTTGATTATCTTCGTGACAACATGGTTGTTTATAAAGAACAAATGGTTCAGCGTCCGTTGAACTATGCCATTGTCGATGAGGTGGACTCCATTCTTATTGACGAAGCCCGTACACCGCTGATCATTTCTGGTTCAGCTCAAAAGTCTACGGAAATGTACATGATGGCCAACATGTTTGTCCGCACACTGAAAAAAGAAGAAGATTACACCGTTGATGTGAAGACAAAAAACGTTCAGCTCACAGAAGATGGGATTACAAAAGCAGAAAAATATTTTAATATTGATAACTTGTATGATTATAACCACGTTACCCTGAACCACCATATCAACCAGGCGCTTAAAGCGAATATCATTATGATTCTAGATGTGGATTACGTTGTTCAGGATGGCGAAGTTGTCATCGTTGACCCGTTCACCGGCCGGCTGATGGCAGGCCGCCGCTACAGCGAAGGTCTCCACCAGGCGATTGAAGCAAAAGAAGGTCTGGAAATTCAGCGCGAGAGCATGACGCTTGCAACGATTACCTTCCAAAACTACTTCCGTATGTACAATAAGCTTTCCGGTATGACGGGTACAGCAAAAACGGAAGAAGAAGAATTCCGCAACATTTACAATATGGAGGTTGTCGCGATTCCGACGAACCGTCCGATTGCGCGTGAAGATAACTCCGATTTTGTTTATAAATCAATGGCAGGCAAATTCCGCGCCATCGTTAAAGAAATTCAGGAACGCCATGAGACCGGACAGCCGATCCTCGTCGGTACGGTTGCAGTTGAAACATCTGAGCTGCTTTCACAAATGCTTCGCAAAAAAGGGATTCCGCATAATGTTTTGAATGCGAAAAACCACGAGCGTGAAGCGGAAATCATTGAAAATGCAGGCCAGGCCGGCATGGTTACCATCGCCACAAACATGGCGGGCCGTGGTACGGATATCAAGCTTGGAGAAGGTGTCCGTGAACTTGGAGGCCTCCATATTTTAGGTACAGAACGCCATGAATCACGCCGTATCGATAACCAGCTCCGCGGACGTTCCGGACGCCAGGGAGATCCAGGCTCTTCTCAATTCTACATCTCCATGGAAGATGAGCTGATGCGCCGATTCGGTTCAGATAATATGATGAACATGATGGAACGCCTTGGGATGGATGAAGATACGCCAATTGAAAGCAAGCTCGTCACCAAAGCGGTTGAATCTGCGCAAAAACGTGTTGAAGGATCCAACTTTGATGCTCGTAAGCAGCTTCTTCAATATGACGATGTTATGCGCCAGCAGCGTGAGATCATCTACAAACAGCGCCAGGAAGTGCTTGATGCTGAAAATCTAGGTGACATCGTTCTTAGAATGGTGGATTCCGTTATTGACCGTATCGTTAAAGCACATACTGCTGACGAAATGGTTCAGGAAGAATGGGATCTTACTGAGATTGTAAATTACGCTTTCGCTACTTTCCTAAATGAAGATGACGTGACAGTCAAAGAGCTTGAAGGACTGGATCAGGAAGAAATCATCGAGCTTCTGAAAGAAAAAGCGCACAACGCGTTTGCTGAGAAAGAAGCGATGATCGAGCCTGAACATATGCGCGAGTTTGAAAAAGCGGTCATCCTGCGTTCTGTTGACTCCAAATGGATGGATCACATCGACCAGATGGAACAGCTTCGACAAGGGATCCACCTTCGTGCATACGGACAAAACGATCCACTTCGCGAGTACCAGTTTGAAGGATTTGAGATGTTCGAGTCCATGATTGCTGCAATTGAAGAAGAAGTCGCAATGTATATCATGAAAGCTCAAGTGGAGCAGAACATGCAGCGTGAGCAAGTGGCTGAAGGTAAAGCGGTTGTTCCTAGCGATAAGCAGGAGACCAAGCGCCAGCCAGTTAAAAAGAAACAGGATATCGGCCGAAACGCCTTATGTCCTTGCGGCAGCGGCAAAAAATATAAACAATGTCACGGTGCAGCGGAGAATTAATCCCGCCGTGGTGATATAATAAAGGAAGAAGCAGGAGAGTCGGGTTTTAAGGCTCTCTTTGCTGTGTTTTTTCACAGCAAAACAACATATACTCACGATTAGGATATAACCAAAAACACGAGGTGGCAGAATGGAATTAGTAGAGATTAAGCAGGAACTGAACATTATGGCTAAGCGATTAGCGGACTTCAGGGGGTCTCTTTGACCTCGATAACAAAAAAGCAAAGATAGCAGAGCTCGATGAAAAAATGAGCGCACCGGCATTCTGGGATAACCAGAATGCTGCGCAAACGGTCATCAGTGAAGCAAACGGATTGAAAGAGCAAGTGAACCAGTTCGAAGATTTAAACGGACGTTACGAAGATCTTGAAGTCGCACATGAAATGCTGAAGGAAGAACCCGATGCTGACATGCAGAAGGAACTTGAGCGTGATTTAAAGGAACTGTCCAATGCTTTAAATACATTTGAGCTTTCTCTTCTTTTAAACCAGCCATACGACAGGAACAATGCGATACTCGAACTTCATCCGGGTGCTGGGGGGACCGAGTCACAGGACTGGGCTTCCATGCTTCTCCGCATGTACACACGCTATGCGGAACGTAAAGGATTCAAGGTAGAAACGCTGGATTACCTGCCTGGAGATGAAGCGGGTGTAAAAAGCGTAACGCTTGGCATTAAAGGCCACAATGCATACGGTTATTTAAAAGCGGAAAAAGGAGTTCACCGATTGGTCAGGATCTCTCCATTTGACTCATCGGGACGCCGGCATACGTCGTTCGTATCATGCGACGTCGTTCCAGAGATCAATGATGATTCTGAAATTGATGTTCGTACCGAAGATTTAAAAGTGGACACGTACCGGGCCAGCGGAGCAGGCGGCCAGCACGTTAACACGACGGACTCGGCCGTACGGATTACCCATATTCCTACAAACACCGTCGTATCGTGCCAAACTGAGCGCTCACAGATCAAGAACCGTGACCATGCGATGAAAATGCTGAAAGCGAAACTTCTTCAGCGGAAGATTGAAGAGCAGCAGGCAGAATTGGCTGAAATCCGCGGAGAACAAAAAGAGATCGGGTGGGGAAGCCAGATTCGTTCCTACGTTTTCCATCCATACAGCCTCGTAAAAGACCACCGTACCAATACGGAGATGGGGAACGTTCAAGCAGTTATGGACGGAGACATCGAAAGCTTTATCGACGCGTATCTGCGTTCTAAAATTTAATAGGATAAGGGAAAAGGCTGGTCCTGTGTGGGCCAGCCTTTTTTTGTATTTTTTTTATGAAAATGATGCGTTTTGCAAGTAAACCTAGTCGAACCGCAAGTAAGTCTTTTCGAACTGCAAGTAAACATAGCATTTTCGCAAATAACGCGAACCGAACTGCAAGTAAAGCGTGTCGAACCGCAAGTAATGGCACGTAATGGCACGCACGAGCCTCGGCAGAGCCTGCTAACATAGATCTTTTCATTCCAAAATGAACAAAAAAACTATCCAGATCGCACCCTGGATAGTTTCGATTCTTTCTCTATGTAATTATTGCAGAGGCAAGGCCTCATCAGCTCCGGGCACATTGCGCTGAAGTATTTCGATCTCATGCTCCAGGTGGGATATATAGTGTTCCATCTGCTCAAAACGCTGGAGTACGGCGGAATGATAGTTTTCCATTCCTTGATCAAGCTTATTGAAATTGGTTTCAATGATTTCAATTTTAGCTTGATAACGGTCGAGTCTGCCGAGTGCTTCCTCCATACGCTGCAAAAGGAGGAGAAACAGCTTTTTTTCATCCATCTCAATTTTTATCCCCTTTCCTGTCCCTCAATATGTTGTTACTAGTTTAACGGAAAGCTGTCTGAATTTGTAAAAAACCGTTCGACAAAAGAAAGCCCGCCAGGTTCCCGGAAGCAGACCGGACGCAGCGGCCATCTGCTGAAGCGTATTGTTTAATTCTTGTTTAAATAAATTTCATCTAATTTACGGTTAAAAATATAATCGGAAATTTCAATTTTATTCCTTTACCGCGTCATCGGGATCACGTTCACAGGGCAGACTAGTAGTGATATAATGATTCGGGTTTTACCATTTTACGAACTTAGGTGGTTTAGAAAGTAGGGTAATGTAGCAATGATGACAGCTTTGCGAAGACGTAATGGGGTTTTGCCGCCAAAGGCAGAACTCGCTTTGGAATATATATTTGTGGTGATCGGTTCGGCCTTCGTAGCGCTTGCCTTTTCTGTGTTTTTGCTGCCGAACAAGATTGCTTCCGGCGGGGTGAGCGGGATCAGTACCATCTTAAAATGGGTTGTAGGCTGGGATCCGTCGATTGTCCAATGGGCACTTAACATTCCGCTATTTTTTGCCGGTATAATTTTTCTCGGAAGGCAGTTTGGCGCTAAAACACTCGTCGGCACTGTCGTTTTACCCCTCTTCGTTTTTGTATTCAGCGGTTGGGGACCAGCTACGAACGATCCGCTGCTTGGTGCATTATTCGGAGGATTGGGTGTTGGAGCCGGACTGGGCATCGTATTCCGAGGAAAAGCATCAACAGGCGGTGTTGACTTGCTGGCGCAGATCCTTCACAAATATGCCGAAATCTCCCTCGGGACATGCATTCTGTTTATTGATGGAACGATTGTTTGTACATCCGCACTTGTTTTCGGTCTTGAAAAAGCTCTTTACGCTTTGATCGCCATGTTCCTGACGGCAAAAACGATTGACGTTGTGCAAATGGGGCTTGGGGTTTCTAAAGTGGCACTGATCATTTCGGATCAGGAGGAAGAAATGCGCCAAGGGATTCTTACCGAGATCTACAGAGGTGTAACAAAGATCAATGCGTTCGGGGGATATACACAGGATGAGCGTCCGATGCTCATGTGTGTAGTCGCTCAATATGAGGTGACCAAACTGAAGCAATTTGTCAAAAGTATAGATCCTTCTGCGTTCATTATCCTGTTGAACGCCAATGAAGTACTGGGCGAAGGATTTAAGCGTGCATAATCGATAAAAAACACACCGGTGAGCAAATTGCTCGCCGGTTTTTTTATGAAAAGACTGAGAAATGATGGATTTTGTCCGATTTCATGAAACGTACCGACATGATAACAGAAAAAAATACGAATGGGTATGTTTGTCGGCTAAGTAAATAGCAGTGATTTTTTGGAACCTTTCAGCTTGATTAAAATCGTAAATAACGTATTCTCCAACCGCTGACAGAAAAATGCGAATAATGTCGTAATATATTTGTCGAAAAGCTGTAAAGATAGTGAAAAAGTCACTTGTTATTCGAAAATAACGTCGTAACTTGAAATGAAACTGTAATAAATTTTACAGTTTCCGATGTTATAATAGGAATTACGGGAAAAAACACTGATTTTAATAAATTGGTTGTTATAGATTGTCGAATTTAAAAGGCGGATGGGGAAATACGCAGTTCTGAATTAAGGAAGTGATGAATTTTGATAGAAATGAAAGATGTATGGAAAACATATCCCAATGGTGTTATGGCTTTAAATGGGATCGATATCTACATAGATAAAGGAGAATTTGTTTATGTAGTAGGGCCGAGTGGAGCCGGTAAATCTACATTCATCAAGTGCATGTACAGAGAAGAGAAGCCGACAAAAGGTTCGATCCTCATACAAGGCACAGATCTGGCAAAATTAAGGGAACGAAACATTCCTAAAATGCGCAGGAAAATTGGAGTAGTCTTTCAGGACTTTAAACTTTTGCCAAAGCTGACAGTATATGAAAATGTTGCTTTTGCACTTGAAGTTATCGAAGAGACTCCAAAAGTAATCCGCCAGCGCGTCATGGAAGTTCTCGATCTGGTTCGGCTGAAAAACAAAGCACGTTCTTTTCCCGATGAGCTATCAGGCGGAGAGCAGCAGCGTGTATCGATCGCCCGTTCCATTGTTAATCATCCTCCAGTTATTATTGCGGATGAGCCGACAGGAAACCTTGACCCTGAAACGGCATGGGAGATCATGGACATCTTCAAGGAAATCAACGAACGTGGTACGACAGTTGTCATGGCCACTCACAATAAAGATATTGTTAACAGTTTTCAAAAGCGCGTAATCGCCATTGAAGGCGGACGAATCGTGCGTGACGAGCAGAAGGGGGAATACGGCTATGAAATCTAGAACCCTAAAGCGTCACTTTACAGAAGCATTTAAAAGTCTTGGGAGAAATGGCTGGATGTCATTTGCCTCCGTTAGTGCAGTAACGGTTACTTTATTGCTTGTCGGCGTTTTTCTAGTGGTCCTATTAAACTTAAATCATCTTGCAAGCCAGATTGAAGGCGATGTAGAGATTCGGGCGTATATTGACCGCACGACAAAACAGACAGAGTATGCTGATCTGCAGCAAAAAATGGAACAGGTTCCGCATGTCAATGAAGTGAAATTCCAATCCAAAGAAGATGGATTGAAAGAATTGATCAAAAGCCTTGGAGATGAAGGAAAAGCTTTCTCATCTCTGAAAAAAGAGAATCCATTGCCAGATGCGTACATCATTAAAACGAAGAAGCCTCAGGATACCGCATCTGTTGCTTCTGAAATAGAGAAATTTGACCACATCAAGAAGGTTGATTACGGCCAGGGAACCGTAGAACGGCTGTTTAAAGTGACAGGCGCTGCCAGAAATGTTGGGATTGTATTGATCGTTGGATTGATCTTTACAGCAATGTTCCTCATTTCAAACACGATTAAACTTACAATTGTATCCCGGCGTAAAGAAATTGAAATTATGAAACTTGTTGGCGCAACAAATGGCTTTATTCGCTGGCCTTTTTTCATTGAAGGGTTTGTACTGGGTGTGATGGGGGCGATTGTTCCGATCCTCGTTATCGTGTTCGGATACGAATTCCTCCACGGCTCAGTCAATAATCAGCTTGATACCGTCTTTGTCAGACTGCTGCCGGTCTATCCGATGGTGCTTCAGCTTTCAGCATTGCTGGCCATTATCGGTGGATTGATTGGAGTATGGGGAAGCATTTCATCCGTCCGTAAATTCTTAAAAGTATAAATTCATTTTTAGCAAGATTGTGCTTTGGAAACAATTTTGCAAAGAGACTTCATGGACAAGTTGATGGAGTGCAAGATGCGAGACTACGGCTAGGAGAAGCGTGAAGGGTGAAACCCACAGGCGCATGCGCCGAGGGGTTCAGCGCACGCCCCGCGAAAGTGAGCAGCCTGGAACGGAAATCAACTGCTTCCAAGAGCCACAAAGATTACGAAAGATATACATGAAAATTGGGGTAGAAAAGGGGAGGACTTGATTTGAACAGAAAGATCGCAGGATTAACACTTTCATTAAGCCTCGCTCTTAGCGGTATTACAGCATACCAATCATCCACGACAGCCAGCGCAGAAACGCTAAAGAGCATACAAGAGAAAAAAGAGGCGAATAAAAAGAAACAAGGCGCCGCTAACGCAAAACTAAAGCTCAACGAAAAGAATCAGGCAGCTACAAAAAAGGAAATTGAACGCATCGATAAATCAACGATGGCTACAGAAAGCCAGATTAAAAAGAAAGAAAACGAGATCCAATCAACGCAGGATCAGATCGATCAGCTTAAGAACGAAATTGATCTTGTTCAAAAGCGGATTGACAAGCGGGACCAGCTGCTGAAAGAACGCGTCAGCTCCATGTACGAGAGTGGCGGAGCTGTCCAGTATCTTGATGTGGTTCTCGGATCAAAAAACTTCGGTGACTTTCTTGACCGGGTTGTCGCATTGAACCTGATTGCGGATCAGGACCGCCAGCTATTGGAAGAGCAAAAGAAAGATAAGGACCTTTTAGAGCAGAAGAAACAAAAGGTTGAAGATCAGCTTTCTGCTCTCCAGGATAAAATGCGTGAGCTTCAGGATCTGAAGAAGCAGCTTGATGCACAAATGGAAGAGAAAACCCGTTTGATGTCTTCATTAAAGAAAAAGCATTCTGAAATTGAGGACGAAGTGGAAAAGTATGAGCATTCAGCTGAGCTTCTAAGCAGCCAGGAGAAGGCCATTAAAGAAGAACAAGCTCGAGCCAAACAGGCTGAGGAGCAAAACAGCTCGAAGGGAAGCGCAGGCGGAAATGCTGCGAATACCGGATCAGGAATGATCATGAAGCCGGCAGCGGGTATCTTTACTTCCGGGATCGGTTCTCGCTGGAACAAGTTCCACGCGGGTGTTGATATTGCCAAGCCAGGTACAGTTCCGATCTACGCAGCGGCAGATGGTACTGTCATCCGTTCAGATTACTCTTCATCCTATGGAAATGTAATCTTCATTACCCACTCGATCAATGGACAAACGTGGACCACGGTTTACGGGCACATGAGAGAGCGTGTCGTTCAGGGCGGTTCTGTAAAACGCGGCCAGCTGATCGGATATATGGGGAACACCGGCCATTCAACAGGCCAGCACTTGCATTTTGAACTTCACAAAGGGCCATGGAACGCATCGAAATCCAATGCAGTTGACCCTCGTCCGTATATGTAATCAGAGAAATATATGGACATAAAAATACAAGCTGTTCATAATATAGAGTAGGAGTTTCGGGCGGACACATCAGGTCCATCTCTTACTTTGAAAATTGGCATCGCATCGGGAAGGTGTGATGCCTTTTTCTGCCAAAAATGAGGTGAGCGAAATTGAAAAGAAAAGTTGTTGCGCTTCTTATGGTTTTATCGCTTGTTATTGGAGCCGGCGGAATGTACGGCTACATGCAATGGTCCAATAAAGATCAATCATTGGGCAACGCCGGTTCGGTCAGTGAGATGAAAAGCACCAAAGCGCCGGTGAATCAGGATCAGGAATTTGCGAAGCTTCAAAAAACGTACGAGCTGATCTCCTCGAGGTATTATCAGAAAGTAGATTCAGAGAAACTGCTTGAAGGTGCCATCGACGGGATGGTAAGGACATTAAAAGATCCTTACTCTGTCTATATGGATGAAGACACGGCCAGCCAGTTTACCCAATCACTGGATTCTTCCTTTGAAGGTATTGGAACAGAAGTAAGCATGCAGGACGGAAAAGTAACCGTTATCGCACCATTTAAAGATTCACCTGCAGAACGTTCAGGTGTGAAGCCGAATGACCAGATCGTTTCAGTTGACGGCAAAAGTCTCGAAGGGCTTGATCTATATCAGGCTGTTCTAAAAATCCGAGGCAAAAAAGGTTCTACAGTTACACTCGGCATTAAGCGAAAAGGTGTTAATGACACGCTTAACATCGATGTGAAACGCGACACGATTCCGATTGAGACGGTTTATTCTAACGTTCGAAACGTAAACGGCAAAAAAATCGGTGTCCTCAACATTACCTCTTTCTCTGAAGATACAGGAACCGATTTTAAAGATAAACTGGGTGAACTTGAGAGCAAAGGTATACAAGGGCTTGTCATCGATGTCCGCGGAAATCCAGGCGGCTATCTGAATGCGGTCGACAGCATGCTGAAGGAAATTATTCCGGCAGGCAAACCTTTCGTTCAAATTCAAGACCGCAAAGGCAACAAGGAACGGTATGTTTCTCAGCTGAAAGAGAAGAAAGCCTATCCTATTGTCGGTCTCGTAGATGGAGGAAGTGCCTCAGCTTCTGAAATCATGGCTGGAGCATTAAAAGAAGCAGGCGGTTATCCGCTAGTCGGCGAGAAAACGTTCGGAAAAGGAACGGTTCAGCAGACCATCGATCTGGGGGATGGCAGCAATGTGAAGCTGACGCTTGCTAAATGGCTGACTCCGGACGGCAATTGGATCCATAAAAAAGGCATCAAGCCAAATTATGCCGTAAAACAGCCGGCTTACTTCTACACAAGCCCGCTTACAATCGAAAAACCTCTTGTTTTTGACATGAACAGCGAACAAGTAAAAAATGCACAGAAAATGCTTCAGGGCCTTGGCTTTGATCCGGGACGCACAGACGGCTATTTTGACGAAAAAACAGAAACAGCCGTTACTGCTTTCCAAAAAGCCAACAAGCTCAGCCCATCCGGCAAAGTGGATCAAAAAACAGCCGGCAAGCTGGAAAGCAAGATCATCACTGAGATCAGAAACAAGAAAAACGACGTCCAGCTTCAAACTGCTTTGGAGATGGCAGCAGAAAAGAAAAAATAACGAAGGATTCCGCAGGTTTCTGCCTGCGGAATTTTTTTTGTTGATTGAGAAGCTGGAGAAATGCTGTGTTTGGCATGTAAAAGGTGGAAAGTGGCACGTTAAGGCAATAAAGCCGCACGTAAAGGGATTAACTGGCACGTAAATGCTAAAAACCCGCACGTAATTCATGAAAAAACGCATGTAAACCCAACCAAACGTCTGCTTATCTTCTGACAAACGATCTGTAAGCGCCTTTCTTTATGAAAAGCTACACATTTTTCTCACACTCCTTGTTCTTTTCGGGTTATACTTAAAAATATTAACTACATAATGCTTGTGTAAATTTACATTCCAGGCAGAAGCCGGAATCACATTTTGAATAGATTACGAACGTTGAGAAAAGAAGCATTAAGGAGAGGTTTGCGTGATGGATATCTATGTAAAGGAACTGCTTGAGGGCATAGCGGCTCTTTTTTTACATCCACTTTCATACGTGTTTGTGATTGTTGCTTTTGTTATTGGTTTTAAGCGAGTAAAACGGGAACGAAAAGAATTTAAAGTAAAGGTCCACCCTGTGATTGATAATTTGATTCAATCGTTTTTTCCTGGTCTTGTCATTGGTATTATTTTTTCAGTTGTTCTGCTCGGCGCCGGTGTCGTCGTTCCGATGGGAATGGTGGCCTTGATCGGCGCAATGTACGCGTTGCTTGGCTTAACACTGAGAACAAGGTTTTTAAACCCGGCTTATGCGATCGGACTCGCATCAATAGTTGCACTTGTTCTCCCGCATATCTCGACAAATGTTGATCTGCTGGATACATGGCTGAGGGATATCCGCAACACACCGCTTGATGCTCTCGGTATTCTAATGGCTCTCCTCCTCATTCAGGAAGGGATTTTGATCATCTGGAAAGGGTCAAACCGAACGTCTCCCCGTCTGTTGAAAGGCAAGAGAGGTCAATACGTGGGTGCGCATGAGGCAACAAGGTTCTGGCTTGTCCCGCAATTTTTCCTCATCCCGATAGGTGCCATTCCTGCACAGGGAGATTGGCCGATCTTCGGACTGCAGACTGTTGGATACTCCATTCTCCTTGTCCCGTTTGCGGTAGGTTTCCGTCAGCTGAATTCTCATTCCCTTCCACAGGAGGCAATTAAAGCGACCGGAAAACAAGTACTGGCTCTCGGCGCACTTATTGTGGCAATTGCGCTGGTTGGTTTCTTTACTGGCTTGCCGCTGCTTGCGGTTATCGCTATCATTGGAGGAACGCTCGGCCGTGAGCTCATTACCGTAATTAACAGCCAGCGTGATGAGAGCGGCAAGCCATTCTTCACACGCCGGAATGAAGGACTCGTCGTCCTCGGTGTGGTGCCTGGCACCCCTGCTGCCAAGATGGGAATCCAGGTTGGAGAAGTCATCATGAAGGTGAACGGAGTCGCCTTGAATAATGAGCGTGAATTCTACCGTGCTTTGCAGATTAATGCAGCCTTTTGTAAACTCGAAGTTCTGGATCATAGAGGAGAGCTCCGTTTTTCCCAGCGGTCGCTCTATGAGAATGAACATCACGAGCTCGGCTTGCTGTTCGTGCATGAAGTGACAGAAAAGAAGAGTGTGGTAGTATCGTAATTGTGATTTTTCATAATTTCTTGGGATTCTTTCAATATTTGTTAGAAAATATTTCATAAATAAATGAAAGGACTCAAGTGAGCTTGCCAAAGGTAAGCTCTTTTTTTATTTAACAAACGGGCCATTTTCTTATATAAGAACAGGGATTATGATATCAAACATTGGTGTGATCGATTTTGCTCAAATATACCGAGTTATTGTTTGCTTCAATCAATAAATGATTTGGTCAAAACAGGTGGACGCTTATAGCCATTATTACATGAAGCCACTCTCTTTTTCCTTAGCTTCATCATTACAAAGCTATGTTTATGATAAAAGTTTTTTTGTGGTGCAAGACTTGATACATATGTACAAGCAATTTTTATTATTCCTCATAGTATTAAATAAGAAAAACTATTTAGAAGGGGACTTTATTTAGGTGGGGTTAGTGGTTGTTATTAATTATAAGTACATTAATAGTATTAGGTTATAGTGGGCATGGAGAAATAGAGGAGTTCTATGATACTCCTAAATATTCCTTATAATGCACCTATGCTCCACGTCACCCTTGGAGGCTTTGAAAAGTTGTATTTTCTCTAGATTATAGATTTCTCGATTCTTTGTCATTCCTACGAGGAAACGAGCGAACTTACCAATCAGCTTCATTCTTCTGATGCCTTTTCGTGTACATTATTATTGTGTCTGGCTTTGAACACCTGTTATTATTGATCAAATTTATGGTGGTCAAATAAAGGATTTTCGTAATCGTGATCGTCCTCTTTTTGTATGACCGTTTGCAGTGCGATAAGCTGTATCGGAAGGGTACATCCAAATATGATTCAAATGACAACAAATGCATGGATTTGTATTTACTATGTGATGACATTTGCTTCTGTTATTGCGTATTTTTCGTGGAATACAGGAGTTGAAATTGTAGGAGCAGGGCGAGCAGCTCCATATATTAACCTTCTCCCGGCTTGGACTGTTTTATTAGTGTTCATTACAAGAACATATATCTTTAATCACCCTTTTAGGCGGAATAGTTACGATTTTGGAAGCAGTACCAGCTAGTTTATGAGGTTGTGTTTGGTGTTTTTTATCCAGTTTTTCATCGAGTTGCTCCGGCAACTCTTTTTTTATGGTTTCTTACCATTCATTATCACACCAAAACTCATTGAATAAAATGAGTGCTAACTTTCCACACTAGAAAAATAACATATTGTATTTGGGTTTAGGTCTTTAAACCTAAATCTAAAGAGGGGGTTGCTTTGGTTTCCAAGCGTCGAAAGTCAGGAGTGGATCAGACAGAAACTTTGTTAACGTCTAACTTGTTGTCTAATATTGATCTTTTAAAAAACAAGCTTGGAAAAACATCCGATCTGGTAATTCGGAAGTTTGAGATTTCAAGCTTTCATATTGCAGCCATCTATATGCAAGGAATGGCGGATTCTAAAACGATTAGTGATTTTCTCTCGCTGCTTATAAAGAATGAAAATCTAAATTCTGAGACATTATCTCCACCGGAAGCCTTTCATTTTATGAATGAAGAATGCATTTCGATCGGTCAAGTGAGTACCGGCAAATCGTGGGACTCCCTATTACTGTCCATTCTTACAGGAAATACAGTTCTTCTTCTCAATGGACATGATGAGGCAGTGGTCGTAGGCACACAAGGCTGGGAAAAACGCGCGATCAGTGAACCGACAACAGAAGCGGTGGTACGCGGACCAAAGGAATCCTTTATTGAATCTACGGAAACCAACATCACCATGGTGAGAAGGCGGATTAAAAATCCAAAACTGAGGGTAGAAACGGTTGAGGTGGGTACCATCACCCATACTGGTATTTCAATTATGTACATAAACGGGCTGGTTGAGGAAAATATTTTACAGGAAGTAAGAGAAAGACTGTCCAAGATCTCCTATGACAGTGTGATCGACTCGGGGTATATTGAGGATTTTATTCAGGATACGACCTTCAGCCCCTTTCCTCAGATTTATCACACAGAAAGACCCGATGTAGTGGCAGGAAATTTACTGGAAGGCAGAGTGGCGCTATTTGTGGATGGATCTCCGTCTGTTTTGTTAGTACCGGTTGTTTTTTCGCAGTTCTTCCAGTCAGCAGAAGATTATTATGCAAGGTGGGATATCGGAACATTTTTACGGATTCTGCGATTTTTTGCCTTCTTTCTCTCCCTTTATGCTCCCGCCATTTTTATTGCGACGATTACGTTTCATCAAGAAATGCTTCCGACAGAATTATTGATCACCTTGGCAGCGCAAAGAGAGGGGTTGCCTTTTCCTGCCTTTCTTGAAGCCATGATTATGGAAGTATCCTTTGAATTGTTAAGAGAGGCAGGAATACGCTTGCCTAAAGCAGTCGGACAGGCTGTATCGATCGTTGGGGCGATCGTTATCGGCCAAGCGGCAGTGGAGGCAGGGATTGTATCGGCATCCATGGTGATTATTGTTGCCATTACGGGAATCGCAAACTTTTCCATTCCATCGTTCAGCCTGGCGATTTCTGCACGATTAATCCGGTTTATTTTAATTTTTGGAGCTTCTTTTTTGGGCTTGTATGGAATAGCTGTTTTAACCTTTCTTTTATTGGGCCATGCTTGCAGCTTACGTTCCTTTGGTGTTCCTTATCTTTCGCCCATTGCTCCCTTTAACGTCCAAGATCAAAAGGACGTATTTATCCGGTTACCGCTTTGGGATTTATTCAGGAGGCCAAAGATGTTGACTCCTAACGAAAAACGAATGAAGAGTAGAGGATGAAGACTAGTGAAAAACAAAAACATTCTGAGGTCTTTAGTGGTAATTTTGTTTTCTCTGGTCATGTGTACAGGATGCTGGAACAAAAGAGAGATGAACGAAATGGCATTCGTGATGGGGATCGGCTTCGATAAACTCGGCAAGAAAAATTATGTCGTCTCTTTTCAGATTGCAAACCCCGGTTCCTTTATTAAAACCACTTCCTTGCGTGGCGATGGTCAGGCCTTTACTGTATTTACGGGGAAAGGAAGAACCATTTCCGCTGCAGCAGCAAATGCCTCCAAGAAAGTTTCGAGAAAATTATTTTTTGCGCATACCCAGGTTATTATAGTTGGAAACTCGTTGGCAAAACGGGGGATTGACGGGGTGCTGGACTGGATGGACCGGTCCATGGACTTCAGAACGACCACCAAAATTGCCATCGCACGGCATGAGCATGCGGAAGAGCTGCTCGAAGTCCAGACTCCTCTCGAGAAACTATCGGCCAATCATTTTAAAGACGAGCTGGAGACGTCGAAAAACCAGTGGACAGAAGCATTATCAATGGACATCGATACTATCATACAGTCATTGATCAGCAAGGGAAGTGAACCGATGATCAGCGGGGTGCAGGTATTGGAAAAAAAAGCGGGTAAAGCACCAAATCCATATCCTTACTATCTTGAATTTAAAGGGCTAGCCTATTTCAAAGGCCAAAAACTGAAAAAGTGGGTGGATGGAAAAGACATAGAAGGGGCTCTCTGGGCGAAAAATAGTGTTTCTAAATTGATTGTTGCTGCAGATTGCAGAACCAAAGAGGATGGAGTTAGTGTGGAAGTGATCCGTACTAAATCAGCTATTGCCACTCCCTTGTTGCATGGCCAGCCTGAATTGAACCTTGATGTTAAAGCAGAAGGGTATATTAAAGAAGTGAACTGTCCCGTGGATCTCGCAGATCCTAAAACCATAAACCGAATAGAAAAAAACTTGAACGGAAAAGTAAAAAGGCAAATAGATGACGCCCTGCATATTGCCCAAAAGGAAAGCACAGATGTTTTTGGGTTTGGTGATGTTTTAAGCAGGAAAGAACCTGAATATTGGAAAAAGGTGAAAAATAATTGGGGCCATCATTTTTCAGAGGCTAAAGTGAATGTGAATGTACATTTCCTTTTGCAAAATTCAGGTAAACGAAATAAACCCTACTTAAGTCATTATAAATAATGATACCTAGGAGACTAAATCATGAGAAAAGAAAAAGTTGATACTTTTCAACTTCTTGCTCTTATCATTTTGTTTGAATTGGGAACCGCAATGATTGTCGGTGTGGGGCTGCAGGCAAGGCAGGCAGCATGGTTAACTGTCATCATCAGCATGGTTGGCGGAGCCTTGCTTTATCTGCTCTATCACTATTTATATAATCAGTTTCCTACACTTTCATTCATCGAATATCTTCCTGAAATTTTAGGAAAGTACATGGGGTGGACTCTGGGACTGGTTTATGTCATCTATTTTATTTATCTTTCAGCAAGGGTCCTGCGTGATTTCGGAGATCTACTAACAAACGCTTATTATAACTATACACCTGTTTTTGTAGTGAATTGTATATTTATCTTTACCGTGTTTTATCTGCTTTCTAAGGGAATAGAAGTCCTTGCTAGAGTTGGGGAGATTATGTTTGGCATATATATGCTTCTTTTTCTTATTGTTAAGATATTAATGTTTTCCTCAGGTATCGTAAAGTTCGATTTATTATTCCCTATCCTGCCCAATGGCTGGACACCTGTTTTAAAGTCTGTATTTCCTAGCGGGGTAACGTTCCCATTTGGTGAGCTTATTGCATTCCTAATGATATTGCCGTTCTATAATCAGCAAAAGAAAGCTAAAAAGATTGGGTTGCTGGCGATCCTGATTAGCGGGATACTTTTAAGCTTCTCTATAGGGCTTGATACAGCTGTAATAGGGCCGGATAGTATGCAGCGTTCCACATTTCCTACGCTTGAAGCCATCAGTAAAATACAGATAGGGTTTCTACAGCATTTAGATGTTTTTTTTCTTTTTAAATTAATCATAGCCAATTTCTTCAAACTGGCTATTTTTTATTACGCAGCGACGTTCGGAGCAGCGAAACTATATAAACTTCCGAATGATAAAAGCTTGCTGTTTCCAATTGGTATCATCATTCTATTCAGTTCATTGATCATCGCGGGCAATTTTGCCGAACATATAAAGATTGGATTAGACTTTGTACCGCTGTATATCCACCTTCCGATTCAGATCGGAATACCGTTTCTTTTGGTGACGATTGTTTTTATCAGAAAAAAAATCAATTAGTTTTTTTCTTTCTGGCAAGGTATATGATATTACCGAAAAAGAAGATAAGTAACAATATGATCAAAGCGAACTCATAGCTGTCCATGACCCAAAACGGATTTAGCAGATTTTCCTTCGCCTTTGCATAACCAAATAAATATAGCTGGATAAAAAAGATAAGCGAAAATGTTAAGCTGCAAATACATAACAATAGAAGAATGATTTTCAAATCGTGTGCCCCTTTATTTTTTGCTTTATTTTGCCCAGACAAAATGAAACAATCCCTGCTTGCTTTTTAACGATTGTACCCGTCAATCCTCCTCATTGTAGAATCCGCAATTATTTGAATATGAATTTTATTTATTAACACAGTTCCCTTATACTCAGTAATGGATATCATTACACATTCAAAAAACGTGGACAACTTAATACAGTGTTTCGATAAGACTTAAGAAGGGGGAATGGGAATTTGAAAGAGAATGAACTGCACCTGATGTGGAAGTTGTTTGTGAAGGAGTGGAAGCTGAATAAGGATTTAGAGCCGATTCTCAGGAAATCCTTGTTACGGTCCAAACGGAATAATGTGGATCCCTTTCAGACGGTTGGAAAAGTGAAGGACTTACGGTTGTTCCCAACTCTGGACGAAATCCGGATCCATAACTCATTTAAGGGAAAATGTGATGAGGTATAAGATTAGTGAAACAAGATCAATAAGAGGCAAAAGGGGCCACAAACAGAATATGTAGTTCTCATTTGAGAATACGTTTTTCTTTAACCTGTTTTTACAAATAAAGAAATTCATATTTCGATTAAACTAATTAAAAAGCCTTTAGGCTTTTAGGAACGAATGCTGTGTCTGTGAATTTGTCGATCTGTTTCAGATGAGCCAGCCAGCCGTTAGTCAGCACCTGCGAAAGTTAAGGGATATCGGATTAGTTAAAGAACGGAGAAACGGGCAATGGATCTATTATTCATTAAATGCTGCTTATCCTTTTCGTTCGTTTGTCCTGCAAGTCATTCAGGGCTTACCGAGTCAGCAGTATCGTATAGAAGAATTAGAGGCACAGGGAAAACGAATTTCTTGTGATAGTTAAGGAGGTAATATATTTGTGAGTTCAGTCATTATTGCCAGTATCATTTTTTTAGCCACACTGACGTTTGTGATCTGGCAGCCTAGAGGTCTTAGTATTGGGTGGTCAGCTTGTGGAGGAGCTTTTATTGCTTTGCTCTTTCAAGTGGTCTCCTTTAAGGATGTAATAGATGTAACGGGAATTGTTTGGAACGCTACTCTCACATTTGTTGCTATTATCATTATTTCTCTTATTTTAGATGAGGTAGGGTTCTTTGAGTGGGCGGCTCTTCATGTGGCCCGCTTTGCGAATGGAAACGGGATCAGAATGTTTTTGCTGGTAACGGTATTGGGAGCAGTGGTGTCCGCTTTCTTTGCCAACGACGGAGCTGCGTTAATCTTGACTCCGATCGTTTTAGCAATGGTTCGCCATTTGAAATTTGAGCACAAAATGGTGATTCCATTTATCATGGCCAGCGGGTTTATTGCAGATACGACTTCCTTGCCGCTGATCGTCAGCAATCTGGTGAATATTGTGTCAGCTGACTTTTTCGGCATCAGTTTTTCGGAGTATGCCAGCCGTATGATCATTCCCAATCTATTTAGTCTGCTGGCAAGCGTTCTTGTACTCTATCTGTATTTCAGAAAAAGCATACCAAAGACATACGATGTCAATCAGCTGAAAAAACCGGCAGAGGCCATTAAAGATGTAAAAATGTTTACATTGTCATGGTATGTATTAGCTGTTCTGCTCGCTGGATACTTTATAGGAGAATTCTTCTCTGTACCTGTATCCTTCATCGCAGGAGTCATCGCGGTTATTTTCTTGGCAGCTGCAAGAAAAAGCTCAGCCGTCCAGACAAGAACAGTAATAAAAGGTGCACCTTGGGCGGTCGTATTCTTCTCTATCGGTATGTATGTTGTCGTGTATGGTTTGCGAAATGCAGGACTGACCAATTTATTGGCTAGTGCCATTGAATCCGTCACACATCATGGACTATTTGCAGGAACGATTGGAATGGGCTTTATCGCAGCGGTCATCTCTTCTGTGATGAATAATATGCCAACCGTTATGATTGATGCGTTAGCCATATCTGATACCCATACGACAGGTGTCATGAGGGAAGCCTTGATTTATGCGAACGTGATCGGTTCGGACTTGGGGCCGAAACTTACACCGATTGGTTCGTTAGCTACATTATTATGGCTTCATGTGCTGAATACTAAAGGCGTGAAAATAACATGGGGATACTACTTTAAAATTGGGGTCGTTTTAACGGTTCCAACCTTGTTTATAACGTTGACAGGTCTCTATCTATGGTTAATTATCCTTCATTAAATTGAGTTAAGGAGTGTTTGAGAATGGCTAAAAAAACAATCTATTTCTTATGTACCGGAAATTCATGCAGAAGCCAGATGGCAGAAGGCTGGGCTAAAATGCATCTTGGTGAAGAATGGGAAGTAAAAAGCGCAGGGATTGAAGCACATGGCTTAAATCCCAATGCGGTTAAAGCGATGAATGAAGTGGAGATTGATATTTCGAATCAAACATCTGACATCATTGATCCGGATATTTTAAATAACGCAGATCTTGTTGTCACGCTCTGCGGGGATGCGGCTGACAAGTGCCCGATGACTCCTCCGCATGTAAAACGGGATCACTGGGGATTTGATGATCCGGCGAAAGCGGAAGGAACAGAAGAAGAAAAATGGAAGGTGTTCCAGCGAGTACGTGATGAAATCGGAGAACGTATCGCAACGTTCGCGAAAACAGGAAAATAACAAGCAAGGGGCTGTCCAAGAAGTCTGTAAGCTGTTGATTTCCGTTCCAGGCTGCTCGCTTTCCGCGGGGCGTGCGGTGAGCCTCTTGGTGCAAGCACCGGCGGGAGTCTCACCTGTCACGCTAGTCCCGCAGGAGTCTCTCACCTTCCACTTCAATCAACTTTTCATTGAAGATTTTCAAGCCAAAAAGGAGCTGCTGAAGGTCAATTTTCGACTTTCAGGACAGCCCCTTTTTTTTTTGCCGTTTTAATATGGCGGATGATAGAAAGTCTGAGGATAATGGCTTGGATAATACTGATCTTGGCGTTGTTCTCCACTGCAGTTTTTCGGCGGCCCGATAAACGTGGTGGACTGGACGGGTGCGACCGTTTGGATCCATTGTTTTTCATTCATGCAATATGTGTGAGCCATGATGTTGGACGGGGTGAATTTTAAAAGATCGGAACCCAGGATGACATCCGGGGTCGGTGAGTTGAATATAGCCAGCAGGTGGGTTTGGTCAGAGGCAGCCACTTCATAATGCCACCAGCCTTGAGGAACGTTAGCAACCTGCCGGGGTCCGATCGGATAGTGATGGAACTGTTTCGTAAAAGGATTGAAGATGGAAACAACAGCAGAACCGGAAATGCAGTACACAAGCTCTGCGGCATTTTGGTGATAATGAGGTTCGACAATGTTATTGGTGCTCAAGAAAATATCCAATAAGGAAACATTGTCTAACGTGTTTAACTGCTGGATCCCCAAAACATTTATATAATTCTCACGGTCTTTGGTGAACACGTTGCTGCTGACATCGGCGGTGTATTGAGTGGCTGGTGATGTGTAATCCAGGTTTTGCACCATAGTTTACCCTCTTTCTTTTGGCAGATGGTCACTACCATACCCTATGCAGGTGCCCAGATGGCGTGACAGTATTTTTTCCTGCAGCGGCCTCATTTGTCCACTTTGTGACAAAAGAAGCAGAACAAGCCTTATTTTTATGAAAGTGTGATTTATATCACATATGAGAAAAGCCCCTCCGTTATAGCATGAAATAGTACTTATTTCACTCCATCAGGAAGATAGAAACACTGTTTCAGGTTATGAAAGGAGAGGTCACACATGAAGAAACATAAGTCCGGCTATCTTTGGAAGGTTTCTGCTCTGGGCATCACCCTGTTAGCACTTCTAACAGGATGCGACCCGCGGTATCTCGTCTTTAATCCGTCCGGCCCTGTCGCGCAAAAGGAGTTTGACTTAATTGTATTGTCTGCGGTTTTATGTGCCGCTGTGGTGATACCGGTTTTAGTTTTGCTTTTTTATATCGTATACAGGTACCGTGACAAACCGGGCAATAAAGCACCGTATACGCCAGAGTGGAATGACAGCAAAATATTGGAGATCGTGTGGTGGGGAATTCCGGTCATCATTATTTGTATTTTGGGCGTTTACACTGCCAAAACAACGTATTCTCTTGTCAAACCGCCGGTGACAGATGTAAAACCGATTACCATTCAGGTCACCTCACTCGATTGGAAGTGGCTGTTTCAGTATCCCGATCAAAAAATTGCGACCGTCAACTACGCGGAAATCCCGGCCGGCGTTCCAGTTCAATTCCAATTAACATCGGATTCGATGATGAACTCGTTCTGGGTTCCGGAGCTTGGCGGACAAGAATATACGATGCCGGGAATGGCGATGAGGCTCTGGCTGCAGGCAGACAAGCCGGGAACGTACTTCGGATCTGGTGCCAACTTTACCGGAAAAGGTTTTGCACATATGAAATTTAAGGTGGTTGCCAAGCCGCAGGCTGAATTCAACCAATGGGCAAAACAAATCAAAAAATCAGCTCCGGCGCTAACTCAGGAGAGATATGATCTGCTGACGAAAAAAGGACTGGCAGAGAAACAATCATTTTCTTCGTATCCTGAATCCTTGTTTCATAACACGATCGACCGCAACGGCGGCAAATATATGAAGCCTGAGATGAAGCACGGGGGACATGACATGTCGATGATGGACCACGATAAATAATAGAAAAGAAGAAAGGGGGAAAAACAGATGGCAGACAAGGCGAAAGGATTTTTTGTAACCGGCGATCCGCTGATTTATGGCGCGGATGTTGCCATTGTGATCACGCTTCTTGGTATTTTGGTTTTTCTTACGTTTTTCAAAAAATGGGGCTGGCTGTGGCGCGAGTGGCTCACAACCGTTGATCATAAAAAAATCGGAATTATGTATTTGGTATCCTCCCTCCTCATGCTGTTCAGGGGAGGAGTTGACGCACTGCTCATGAGAATGCAGCTGGCGTTCCCGAATTCACACTTTTTGGATTCACAGCATTACAATGAGATTTTTACGACGCACGGCACAATCATGATTTTGTTTATGGCGATGCCCTTTATGTTTGCACTGTTTAACATTGTGGTGCCGCTGCAGCTCGGAGCGCGCGATGTCGCGTATCCGTTCTTGAACGCGCTGAGCTTCTGGCTGTTTTTCTTTGGCGCCATGCTGTTCAACTTATCCTTTGTTGTGGGAGGATCGCCGGATGCCGGCTGGCTGAGCTATCCGCCGTTATCCGAACTTGCGGGAAGCCCGGGGCCGGGACAAAACTTCTATATCTGGGGAATTCAAATCTCGGGGATTGGAAGTCTGGCAACTGGAATTAACTTTCTCGTCACCATTTTAAAGATGCGTGCTCCCGGCATGAAACTCATGAAGATGCCGCTGTTCTCCTGGTCTGTACTGGCCAGCTGCATCACGATCATCTTCGCGTTTCCTGTATTGACGGTAACGCTGGCGTTATTGTTTGTTGACCGCTTTTTCGGTGCCCATATCTTTACGGCAACCGGAGGCGGAAACCCGATGATGTATGTCAACCTGATCTGGATGTGGGGACATCCGGAAGTGTATATCGTAGTGCTGCCGGCGTTCGGTATCTACTCAGAGGTCGTCAGCACCTTCTCGAAAAAGAAAATTTTCGGCTATAAATCCATGGTATTTTCCATGATGATCATCAGTGTACTTTCCTACTTTACGTGGGTCCATCACTTTTTCACGATGGGTGCCGGAGCCGATGTGAATACGTTCTTTGCCATAACAACGATGGCAATCGGTATTCCAACCGGTGTTAAAGTATTCAACTGGCTGTTCACGATGTTCCGCGGCCGCATCAGCATGACGCAGCCGATGCTCTGGACGCTCGCTTTTATTCCCTGCTTTGTCGTTGGGGGAGCGACAGGGGTCATGCTGGCTGTTGCGCCGGCTGACTATCAGTACCATAACAGCTATTTCCTGATTGCCCACTTTCATCAGGTCTTGATTGGCGGGGTCGTCTTCGGGTATTTGGCAGGACTCTACTACTGGTGGCCGAAAATGTTCGGCTTTAAATTGAACGACCGCCTCGGCAAATGGGCATTCTGGACATGGAACATTGGGTTCTATGTATGCTTCATGCCGCAATATGCGCTTGGATTCATGGGCATGACCCGCCGTGTCTATACGTACGGATGGGACATGGGCTGGGCGCCGTACAACCTTGTTTCCACGGGTGGCGCGTTCCTTATGGGAATCGGCTTCGTGTTCCAGGTGTGGCAGATCCTCTACAGCATCAAGAACGGCGAGCGCGATCTTACAGGAGATCCGTGGAACGGCAGGACGCTGGAGTGGTCCATTCCATCTCCTGCTCCGCTTTATAACTTTGCCTATATTCCAGAGGTGAAGAGTGATGATGCCTGGTGGGATATGAAGGAACATAAGCATGGAGCTGCATCTGAAAAAGAAAATAAAGAGTTTGAACCGATCCACATGCCTAAAAACTCAGGTATTCCATTTTTCATGGCGGCGTGCTGGTTTGTAGCTGGATTTGGGCTTACTTTTGAATGGGTGTGGGTAGGAATCGCCGGATTGGCTGGTGTAGCCATCTGCTTGCTGGCCCGTTCCTTCCAGCGGAAAACGGACTACTACATTCCTGTAGATGAAATCAAGCGGACGGAAGCTTCTTTAGGGAGGGTCGTGTGATGGCACAATCGGTAACGTCTATGGATACCCGCCACGAGGCGCATCACGATACGTTTAAATTGCTGGGCTTTTGGATTTTTCTTGTAACAGACTGTATTATTTTCGCTTGTTTGTTTGCTGTATATGCCGTCTTGAGGACTCACACAGATGGAGATCTTACAGGGCATGAGCTGTTTGAGGTCAAGGGCTTTACTGCTGAAACCTTCATCCTTTTGGCAAGCAGCTTTACGAGCGGGCTTGCTTCACTCGCGATGCATAAAGGAAACAAAAAACAGCTGATGGCATGGCTGGCGGTTACCGTATTGCTCGGTATGTCCTTTGTGGGACTTGAAATTATGGAGTTTGCCAAAATGGCAGCTGAAGGAGCAACGATATCCACTAACGCATTTCTTTCTTCCTTTTTTACACTGGTCGGAACGCACGGACTTCACGTCACGTTCGGTTTGATATGGATGATTGGTGTGATGGTTCAGATCGGCAGGCACGGCATCGACCATCTGACCAAAGAAAAAGTAACGATTGTCGGTCTGTACTGGCATTTTCTCGATGTCGTCTGGATCTTCATCTTTACCGTTGTTTATCTGTTGGGGGTGATGTAGATGAACGGACATGAAAACCATGGTTCATCAAAGACATACATTATGGGTTTTCTCTTTTCCATCATTTTAACGATCATCCCGCTGTGGCTTGTGATCCAGCATGTGATGAGCAAGAGCATGCTGACGGTTTCCATTCTTTTGATCGCTTTACTGCAGCTCATCATTCAGTTTTTCTTCTTCATGCACATTAGAGAAGGAGAGAAGCCGAGGTATCATGTGATGGCACTTGTGCTTGGAGCTGTCATGGTGTTCACGATCGTAGCCGGCTCCATCTGGATCATGACGTTTAATTCTCAGGTTCATTAAGGGAATAGACTTTACCTTCCTGCGTGCTGGAGCTGCATGTCGGAAAGCAGATCATGAGCGATAAATCGAGATGAAGGCTGGAGAAAGTGCCGGCACTGCTGATTAGTGATGGTCGGCTGAATAAGAAAATAATAATCTTGTAAAGAGGAAATGTGGGCATTGCTTGATGAATAGGAGCAGGCGATGAAGACCCATTTTCCTCTTTTTCTTTTCATGGGAAGGGTAAAACATACCGGGCAATGCAATCCGGTGAGAAGGTCAGTTTTAGGAATCAGGAAGTATTCGAGGGGATCGAATGTTTCAGGTGTATGCTGTTTGATAAGAAGAGTGGACAACCGTTTTAACTGCTTTTTGCTCAGAATCTCATTTGTGTGCAGTTGGTTAAGGTGTTCTATTTTTTCAGGGACTAAAGAGCTTCGTGTAATGTACTTGAGGTTACTAGGACTGCCTTTGGTTCGAATGATGGTCTGGGGACTGCTGATAACAACGAGGCATTCAATGGGTGGTTGAGGCAGACGGTTCTTTGTAAGCCATTCGGTTAACAGCTTTTTATGGCGTTGGATTTGTATGATCGGATATGCAAATCCTTCTTCTTTACCTTCGTGTGTACGTATCAGCTGTTGATGTGTTTCGTCAAAAAGAAGTGAGCCTGAAGAATTCTTCACTTCTAGATTGAGAAGGTAATAGGGTGTAAGAATGAGTAAATCCATTTGAAATTGACTGTTGAGAGCAGGAAGGCGAATGTCATGGAGGATAAGATGGTCTTTCGGTGGAAGTTCTTGCAGATAAAAGTCGAGGGACTGTTCGCCCCGGTATCCTTTGAACCGGCTGGCCAGCTCTTTTTCGATGATTGGCCGTTTTGGATGGTTTGGGGGCAGTCTGCTAAGCAAGGCTTCTAGTTTTTTGATGATAAGAGGGATTTGTATAGATTTGACGATCATAGCCACTCCTTATTAGATAGATCTCTCTTTTTTAGTAGATTTTCCTGCTTTAGAAGGGTGGTTTTATGGAGGGAGGAGAGCGGATGGGGAGTTTATGTGAAGAATGGAGCGGAAAAGGAGAGGAATTGTGCCGGACGCTCAATTAATTGAGCCGAACATCATTTAATTGAGCGTAACTCAAAATGAATTGATCCAAACTAAAATTCAGATAACTGCGCTCAACTAAGCCAGCCTAATTTCCACAAAAAACCCCACATTATCCTCATGCATTGTCATTTCCTGCAAAGTAAAACCCCTTCATTTCTGTCAATTAGTCTCTCATTCTTACATTTCTTAGGTCATTTTAGCGAGTTTTGTAACATTTTGAAATATAGTTGTAATGTAATTGCCCAAAAACTCCATCTACTAAATGATATAATTGCACTTGGGATTAAAAGAGGGTGTAGGAGAACGTATGGAGGAGGCAATACCATTGAAAAGAAAGATATTAAAGGGGTTATTATCTCTAAGCATTGGCTTGAGTGCTTTTACATACACTTCTGCTCATGCGCAAACGTTGGGTGAGATACATAAAAAGCAAGCTGAAAATCAGGCGAAAAAGCAAGAAAAGAATGCAGAAATCAAAGGCGTGCAAGGACAGCAGGACCAGGTGCTTGAGGAACTGCAAAAAATCGAGTCTACTCTGCAGCAGACGCTGAACGATATTCAGACGAAAAAAACAGAAATCAATGATACGAAAAACGAGATTCAAAGCTTGAAAGACCGAATTGTCAAGATTCAAAAACGCATCAAAGAACGCGATGCGATCTTAAAAGAGCGTGTCCGTTCCATGTATGAAAGTGGCGGAGCGGTGAAGTACCTTGATGTCGTACTTGGCTCACAAAACTTCGGTGATTTCCTTGACCGCTTGATCTCATTAAATTTGATCGCAGAATCTGATAAGTCCATTTTGGAAGATCAAAAGCGAGATAAAGCAGCAGTTGAACAGGATAAACAGCATGTAGAACAAAAGCTGAATTCCTTGAATGCGAAGCTTCAGGAATTAAATGGGCTGAATGATAAGCTCAGCGCCCAAAAAGAAGCAAAAAACAGACTGTCCGCTTCATTAAAGAAGAAGGAAACGCATCTTCATGAAGACGTGACAAGTATTGAAGAGAAAAATCAAATTCTTTCCGCACAGGAAAAAGCGGTAAAAGAAGAGATGGCAAGAGCAAAAAGAGAAGCTGAACAGCGCAAGCGTGAAGAAGCAGCCCGTAAAGAGGCAGCCAAACGTGCGGCTGAACGCCAACAAGAGCGGCATGATTCAGCGCCTTCACCTGCGCCGACTCATAGCGAGCCAAGTGTTTCAGCGAACTTTATCTGGCCTGCCAATGGCTACGTTTCATCGCCATTTGGCAAGCGTTTTGGCGGCAGTGATTTCCATCCGGGTATCGATATCGCTCAAGCTGGATCGGACAATGCGATCTCAGCAGCGGCTTCAGGTACGGTTGCCCGTTCTTACCTATCGTCTTCTTACGGTAATGTCGTATTTATTTCTTCTTTCATTGACGGCCAGCTGTACACGACTGTTTATGCACATATGAGTGAGCGTGCAGTCAGCACAGGACAAAGTGTAACTCAAGGACAACGACTTGGTACGATGGGTAATACTGGACATTCCACTGGACAGCATTTGCATTTCGAACTTCATAAAGGTGAGTGGAACTACGCGAAATCAAACGCTGTAAATCCAATCCCATATCTTCGTTAATCAACACATCAGGGAAGCACAAGGAGACATCTCCATGCTTCCCTTTTTATTTATAAAAAAAGCGGGGTGAGAAGATGAAGGCCAGTCAAGCTCGTAAAAACGCAGAAGATTGGGTGAAGAAGTACGCCAGCTCTGAAAGATGGTTTTTGGGTGCGTATTTCAGCGGATCGACCATCGGACTCGCAGACGACGAAGAACTGCCGGTTGGATCAGACGTCGATATTGTGCTTGTTACTGCAGAGGATGAACCACCGCTGAAACCCGGAAAGTTTCTTTATCGTGATACCTTGCTGGAAGCTACTTATCTACCTCAAAAATTATTAAAATCAGCCCAAGAAGTGCTATCCTCTTACCACTTGGCAGGAAGCTTCCGTACGAACACGATCATTGCTGACCCCACAGGACATTTGCAGAAACTCCAGCAGCAAGTGTCCAAGTATTTTCCGGAGAAAAAATGGGTGAGGAACCGATGCGAAAACGCAATGAGAAGAATTGAATCCGGGCTCGCTGCAATTCAGCCGAATGCACCGATTCATGAACAAGTAACAAGCTGGCTGTTTCCGGCAGGGGTCACGACCCACGTTCTTCTCGTTGCTGCCATGCAGAATCCGACCGTTCGGCTCCGTTACCTTAAAGCGCGCGAGGTACTGGTGGAATACGGACAGGAGGGATTATATACGGATCTGCTGAGGCTGCTCGGCTGTGGGCATTTTACATCTGAAAAAGTGGAGCACCACCTAGCCAACCTTGAAGAAACCTTCGATGGTGCAGCGGCGGTCTCCAGGACGCCGTTCTTTTTCAGTACAGATATTACGAAAATTGCCCGTCCGATCGCCATTGATGGAAGCAGGAAACTGATTCAGGACGGTTTTCATCGAGAAGCTGTATTTTGGATTGCAGCCACGTTTGCGCGATGCCGCACGATCCTTGCAGCAGATGCCCCGCCTGATTTGCAAGAATCACTGGCTCCTGCTTTTACCGAACTCCTCGCTGATTTAGGTATTGCAACCACAAGAGATATCTTTGACAGGGCACAGGAAGTGATCAGCTTTCTGCCGGCTGTATGGGACACCGCCAATGCCCTTATGGCGGCCAACCCTGATATTGATAAAAATAAGTAAAGGCATGCCCCCGGATAAAGGGCATGTCTTTTTTAATACGGCGAGTAAGACCATAAGAGCAAGAATGAGGACGATTTACACCGATGAAAGCTGATAGAATGAGGGCAGAATAATGAAGAGGTGAGTGATGAGATGAATCAGATCGAGCGGTTTAACGAACTACATCAAGGCAATGATTTGCTTTTGGTGAATCCTGTGCTTCAGAAACGGTATGACTATATTGAACCTGAAAACGATAAGCATGCTGCCCTTTACGAAAAACTGCTTAGGAAGGATGATTACGCTGGCTATTATATCGGCGTGACGACAACTGGCATCGCATGCCGCTTTGGCTGCAGCGCTACACCTCCCCACAAGCAGAACACCGTCTTTTCCAAAAGATTATTTGATCTCGTCTGCTTCGGGTTCAGAGAATGCAAAGTTTGCAAGCCGTTAACCCATGGGACCGAACGAGAGGACATCCGGAACTTTGTTGACCTGATACAGAAGGAACAACGTCCGGAAAAATATTTGAAGCAGATCTCTCCGGATGATTCCTCTTATAGCCGTGCGAGGAGATGGTTTTTGAAGCAGCATGACGGAGATCTGCAAAAGTACGTGTACGTCAAGCGGGTAAACGACATGCTCCGCAGCGGAAGCAACCGTGACGAAGAGCTCCCGAATACCCTTAGCTTCCAGAGATACTGGACGCCGATCGGTGTTTTGATCGCCTGTTTTTATGAGGGGGAATGCTGTTTGCTGGAATTTATGGACCGGCGGGCGCTTGAGACCGAGCTTGTTTTTCTGAAAAAGAGACTTAAAGCCAATCTCAAAAAGAGATCAAGCCCATTGAGCCGCCAATTAGGTTTCGAGCTCCAAGAGTATTTCTCCGGGTCACGCAAGGAATTTTCCGTGCCGGTTGCCAGTATCGGAACGGAATTTCAAGTGCAAACATGGAAAGCGCTGAAGGATATACCTTATGGCACGACGCGCAGCTATAAAGGGCAGGCGGAGCATCTGGGACGTCCCAAAGCCGTCAGGGCAGTGGCCAACGCAAACGGCAAGAACCGCATCTGCATCCTTATTCCTTGCCATCGGGTGATCGGGGATAATGGTGACCTGAGAGGATTTGCGGGTGGATTGGACCGAAAACAATTTTTACTTGAACTTGAAAATAACAGAAGTTTACAATAGGAGCAGAGGAAGGGGACAGTGAAGATGGACAATCTCTCATTTGATGAGATGTGGGAAAAAATTATGGCGTGCGACAGTTCGTATGACGGTTTATTTTATACTGCTGTCAAAACGACAAAAATTTATTGCCGTCCTTCCTGCCGCTCGAGAAAACCGAAGAAGATCAACGTGGATTTCTATGGAACTATTCCTGAAGCAGTAGAGGCGGGCTTTCGAGCCTGTAAACGATGCCAGCCGGATGCCGGGCTTTCTCCTCAGATGGAGATCGTCACAAGCGTCAAATCATTTCTTGTTCAGCATTATAAAAAACCGCTCGTTCTTCAGGACATTGCCGATTTTGCCGGTGTCAGTCCGTTTTATCTGGAACGGCAATTTAAACAGGCGACCTCAGAAACGCCGAGGGAATATTTGGAGAAGATCCGGGTAGACAAGGCCGCCCATCTTCTTAAAAATACGAGCCTTACAAATCTCGAAATCTGCTATGAAGCAGGGTTTCGAAGTCCGTCAAATTTTTATAAAGTCTTTCGTACGGTCTTGGATTGTTCACCAAGTGAATTTCGTAATAAGTAAAAGCACTTCTCCTTTGCGGAAGTGCTTTGTGTTTTTTAGAATCGAATTCAGTTCTTCACATCTTCCTTGCTGTGTGTCGGCCCTATATAAACCGATTCTGGTCTGAATATCGTGTTGTCTTCTGACTGTTCAAGAACATGGGCGGTCCAGCCTACCATTCGGCTGGCCGTAAAGGTGGGCGTGAACAGCTCGTCATCCATTTGAATGGCCTTCATAATCGCTGCAGCATAAAATTCTACGTTCGTATACAGCGAACGTCCTGGTTTAAATTCCTGCAATAGAGCAACAGCCGTGCGTTCTGTCTCAAGAGCCAGATCAAGCCATTGGTCTTTTCCTGTCATGTTTAAGAGACGCTCCTTCAAAGCGGCCGCTCTCGGATCAAGTGTTTTATATACGCGATGGCCAAATCCCATCAGCTTCTCACCACGAACTAACTTCTCTCGAATTACTCTTTCGGGATCGCCTGCTTCCGCCACTTCATCCAGCAGTGCGATCACACCGGAAGGGGCACCTCCGTGAAGGGGGCCTTTCATCGTCCCAATGGCTGATGTTGCAGCAGAAACGAGGTCCGATTCTGTGGAAGCTGTTACCCTTGCTGAAAATGTTGAAGCGTTCATCCCATGCTCCAGCGTCAAGATCATATAGGTTTCCAGCGCTTCAGCATGTGCTTTTAAAGGTGGTGTGCCGTTGATCATATAAAGATAGTTTTCAACATGATCTAAGTCCTCGAAGGGAGAAACAAACGGCCTACCTTCTATGCTGCGTATCCGATAGGCTATGATACTCGGAACGAGCGCTGTCAGTCTAATCGCTTGAGCAATCGTAGGTTTCCAGCCATATTCTTCAGAGCCTTCTGAAGAGATGGCGGTTCGGATCACGCTCATCAAATCCATGTTCTTTGGAAGGTGATCAATGATCTCTTTGATCGAACCTGAAAGCTTCCTGTTTCTTTTTAACTCATTCTTCAGATCGTTCAGTTCATTTTCATTTGGAAATTTTCCATGCCATAGAAAGTAGGCTGTTTCTTCGAATGAATAGTGCTTTGTCACTTCGCCGATATCTAAACCTCTGTACAGCAATTTTCCATTCAGGCCATCCACATGGCTGATGGACGTCTGTGCTGCCACAACACCTTTAAGACCTTTTTCCATCAATCATCTCTCCTTTTCTTCTTTGATAACATTGTATAGAATATATATAATTAAGAAAATTAAATCTTTTTAAAGAACTTGATCAGGATCATTAATAAGGAGATAATAATGGAGTTTAATTGGCTATATACCTTTTTAACGGCGGCAGAAACAGGGAATTTTAGAAAAACAGCAGAGATTCTTTACATATCACAGCCTTCCGTAACGGTTCATATTAAGCAGCTTGAAAAAGAAATCGGGGGATTGCTCTTTCATCGGGAAGGAAAGAAAGTTAAACTGACGGAAGACGGAAAACGATACTTGGATCATGCCAAAAAGCTGATTGCCGTTTATGAAAAAGGGCTTGAAGATCTTGCTTCCTTCAGCCAGGGCTATACGAGCAAGCTTATCCTGGCCATCTCACCGCTGATCGCTGACACGATTCTTCCCTTTGTGCTGAAGCGATACTTAAATAAGCATCCTGAAACAGAAATATCGGTGAAAATCATAGAATCAGAACACATCGAACAAGCGGTATTGAACGATGAAGTGGATATTGGTCTATCATGTCTTCCTACAGCCAATTCCAATTTAATCTGTAATCTCCTATACAGAGACAAAGTGATCTTTGTTTGTACACACGATGGCCGGGATTCAGAATCCGCACCGCCTCTGGAAGAAGCAGAAGTATTCGAATTGAATTATCTATTGACTCATAATCACCCAGGTTACTGGGGAGGCTTGATTAAAACGATTAAAGCTAAATATCCTGGTGTGCGAATGATGAAAGTGTCACAAGTGCATATTACGAAAAGATTTATTATAGAAGGGCTTGGGGTATCCTTTCTGCCTGCCTCTACAGTCAGGCGAGAACTGCTGGAGGGAAGGATGCTGGAAGTGGACTGCCATTCTATTCAGCTGCCTGACGCCAATACCTATGCACTGACAAAATACGATCACTCCAAACAAAGAGAATTCCTTTCCTTTGTTTCCAACCATAGAATTTAAAAAAAGGAGAGAAACCAATGAAAAAGAAAATGGCCATGATCAGTATGGCGTTGCTGCTTTTGGCTGCATGTTCATCCAATAACGGACAGGACGAGCAGAAGAAGCATGAAAAGCAAAATCTCGAAGCAGCTGACAGCGTGTTCAAGCAAAACTGTGCAAGCTGCCACGGAAACAATCTTGAAGGAGCAGCAGGGCCTTCACTAAAACATATCGGAAGTAAATATTCGGAAAAAGAAATCATGAGCATTATTTTAAAAGGGCGAAATGGTATGCCGGCCGGTCTATTGACTGGCGGAGACGCGAGGCTTGTGGCGGAGTGGCTCAAGAAAGAACACAAATAGGACACCTTGTAGGGGAATGGTCTTGTAGCTCGTGAGGAATGGGATTGCATTGCCATTCTTATAAACCAAGGATAAGCCAGCTTTTCCTTGATTTCTATTCAGGCTCTGCATTTGTTTCACAAACTGACTGACTCATTCTTCGCCAGCAGTCCCATTCTTGTTCTAAAAGTCAATAGATTTGAGGGTCTCTCTTAGCATCAGTAAGCGAGATGTTTTTTTTGAGAGATTAGCAATAATACGCTCTAACAAGGTACATAACAAAAACCGCCTTTTTAGGCGGTTTTTGTGTTTTATAAGAGGGGGGAGAGCAGGCGAGAGATGGATTCTCTGAAGCGGATCCACTTCGAACGCTCCTGATATTGTTCCCACGTTAATTTACGGGAAAGCTTTACATCCTCGTGAAAAGCGTCCATCAGCTTTTTGGCTATTGTTTTGTTGTATATAAAAGCATTGATTTCAAAGTTCAGCTTTAAGCTTCGGATATCGAAATTGGCGGTCCCGACGGATGATATCTCATCATCTACAACAATCGATTTGGCATGGATAAAGCCGTTGTCATAGATATAGACTTTCGCACCAGCCTTCAGCAAGTCTCCGATATTGGATAACGAAGCCCAATATACGAAAAGATGATCGGGTTTATTCGGTATCATGATCTTTACGTCTACACCCGAATGGCAAGCGATCCGCAGAGTATCCAGCAGACTGGCATCAGGAACAAAGTACGGAGTTTGAATGGTGATCGAATGTTTGGCAAGGGAGATCATCTTGATGTAGCCGTCTTTGATCTGCGGCCACTCCGATTCGGGCCCGCTCGTAACAATCTGCATGCCGATAGCGCCTTTGCCGATTTCCTCAGGAAAAAGGACAGGATCATAATCAATATCATGTCCATATGAGGCTTGGTTCCAGTCTAGTATAAAACGGGTTTGCATGGAGTGGACGGCTGTGCCCTGAATCTTTAAGTGTGTATCACGCCAAAACCCAAACCTCGGGTTAAGCCCCAGGTATTCATCCCCTACGTTAAACCCGCCGACATAACCGATCTTGCCGTCGATAATAACGATCTTCCGGTGATTTCGGTAGTTCATCCGAAAATTAATGAAGGCAAACCTTGTGGGGAAAAAGACTTCAACCTCTCCCCCGGCCTTTCGGAGTTCGGAGAAAAAGCGTTTGGTGAGTGTTCGTGATCCCAATTCATCATATAAGACCCTGACCTTAACCCCTTGTTTTGCTTTTTCGACCAAGACATCCCTTATCTTTCTGCCAAGATTATCTTTTTTAATAATGTAATATTGCAGGTGTATGTGATGTTCTGCCCGTTCGATATCTTGAATCAGATTCTCGAACTTTTTCCCTCCATCAGTAAAAATTTCAACGGAGTTATCCCGTGAAAAGGGAGCCTCGTTATTGACGAGCTGCATGTAGATCAAGTCCTGGCTTGCTCTCTCAGGTTCGTTGCAAAACTCAAAGGACCCGTCCCGAAGATGCTTCATCTGGCTTTTTAAGGTTTTCTCCAAACCAAGCTTTTTTCGGTCATCCCATTGAAATAGCCGGTGTCTGCTTAAGTTTCGTCCGAACAATAAATAAAGAAAAAAGCCACCTAAAGGAATGAACACTAAGACAAGGAGCCATGCCCAGGTGGAACTGGCATCACGGCGTTCCCGAAATACGATGACGGCCGCAAGCAATATATTCAAAATGGTAACAAGCATAAGTAATATAGAAAAAATATGCATAAAATCTCCTTAACAAGCAAGAGTACGGTAGATGTATAACATACCATAATCTCCTTGTATATTCCCAGTTCTTCAAATAACAAGCAGTATGACCGGATTGAATTTTTTCCATAACCCTAAACAAAGTGTATCATAGTACCATTTATCTCCTAATGACTATTGCGAAAGAAAGCATATGGGAGGATATAAGAGGATATCTTCTTATATGTAAGTATATTATGGCTAACTGTTGGGATTCCTAATAGTAACTGTCACACACCCTTATATCAAAGGATACATAGTTTGGTGCAGCTAAGAAACTTCTTTACAATTAAAAAGTTGCGGTTAATCGTTGTCGAAAAATGTCGTGAAACTAGAGGTGATGTTAATGGAAGCAAAAGTGAGTATTAGAAATGTAACCAAAGTATTTGGCAAATCACCGAAAGCTGCCGTTCAATTACTGAAAAAGGGTTACTCCAAGAAAGACATATTAAAAGAAACGGGCAGCACGGTCGGTGTAAATAACGCATCGTTTGATATCTATCCAGGTGAGATCTTCGTGGTCATGGGGTTATCCGGAAGCGGAAAATCCACTTTGATTCGAATGATCAACCGGTTGATCGATCCTTCAAGCGGCGAAATACTTATCGATAATGAAGACATCGTGAAAATGCCTACCTCTCAACTTAGAGAAGTGAGACGCAAGACGATCAGCATGGTGTTTCAAAACTTCGCATTATTTCCTCATAAAACCGTGTTAGAAAACACGGAGTACGGTCTGGAAATACAAAATGTCTCCCCATCGGAACGCAAGGATAAAGCGATGAGATCCCTTGAAATCGTCGGATTAAAGGGGTATGAAAATCAGATGCCATCCCAGTTGAGCGGCGGGATGCAGCAGCGTGTAGGCCTTGCAAGAGCACTGGCAAGCGATACTGATATCCTTTTGATGGATGAAGCATTCAGTGCCCTTGACCCGCTGATCCGGAAAGACATGCAGGACGAACTTCTTGAAATTCAGGAATCCATGAAAAAAACGATCATTTTCATTACACATGATCTGGATGAAGCTTTACGTATCGGCGACCGTATCGCCCTTATGAAAGACGGAAGCATAATTCAGATAGGAACACCTGAAGAAATTATGATGAATCCTGCCAATGAATACGTTGAGCGATTTGTAGAAGATGTGGATATATCACGCGTTCTTACCGCTTCTCACGTTATGAAACGGGCAGAAAAGATTTCTCCTGACAGAGGCCCGAGGGTCGCGCTGCAGATTATGAAAGATCAAGGATATTCAAGCATCTTTATCGTTGACCGCAAGCAAAGATTGCTTGGGGCCGTAACAGCAGATGATGCCTCTAAGGCCATTAAGGAAAACAAGACGATCGAGGAAGTCATGAATAAAGATGTGCTGACTGCAAGTGAAGATACACTTCTTTCCGACTTGCTTGAACCGATGGCGAATACTAATATTCCTCTTGCCGTAATTGATGAAGAAAAACGGTTAAAAGGAGTTATCATCCGGGGCGCTGTCATTGGCGCGCTTGCTGGAAACCGCGATGGGCTGAACGGAAAGGAGGATGACGAATGAATTTTCCGAAAATCCCTTTAGCACAATGGGTTGACCATCTAGTAGACTGGATCACAAATACATTTGATCCTGTCTTTAATGCTATTACTGGATTTATTGAAGGGCTTCTTGGCAACCTTGTTACTCTTCTTGGGATAGGTCCTTCTATCTTGTTAATTTTAATTATTACCCTTTTTGCTCTTTATACGAGCAGATGGGGAGTTGCCATTTTTACATTGGTTGGATTATTGTTAATCGACAATCTTGGATATTGGGATGCAACCGTCGATACGATTGCACTCGTATTGTCGTCAGTTGTCCTGACCATCCTGATCGGAATACCGTTTGGAATTTGGGCTTCACAAAATGATACGGCCAAACGGATCATCACACCGATTCTGGACTTCATGCAAACTATGCCAGCCTTTGTTTACCTAATACCATCTATTCTGTTTTTCGGAATCGGGGTTGTACCGGGTATCCTGGCTTCCGTTATTTTCGCAGTGCCTCCGACGATCCGCCTTACGAATCTCGGAATCCGTGAAGTACCGAAAGATTTAATTGAAGCCACAGAGGCCTTTGGTTCAACAACAGGGCAAAAGCTGTTTAAAGTACAGCTTCCTCTTGCTGCACCAACTATCCTTGCTGGTGTGAACCAGAGTATCATGCTTGCCCTGTCCATGGTCGTTATCGCTTCACTTGTCGGTGCACCTGGACTTGGAGCTGAAGTTTACCGTGCTGTTACTCAAATTAAAGTCGGTGAAGGTTTTGAAGCCGGAATTTCGATCGTTATCATCGCGATCATTCTGGACCGTATCTCTCAGAACTTGCGAAAACCGCTTTTCGGCAATATCATCAATAAAAAAATCGTTTATTCTGTATTGGCAGGTCTGCTAATCGTAGCTTACGCTGCAGTAGCGATCAGCCAGGCAAAACCAGATGAAACCAGCTCAAAAAATGTTGGTGACCAGGTGAACTATGAAATTACGGGTATCGATCCTGGTGCCGGATTGATGAAATCAACAGAAAAAGCAATGAAAGACTATGGTCTGAAGAAAGACTGGACACTGAAAGAAGGTTCAGCCGCAGCGATGACCGCCGAATTGAAAAAAGCGTATGAAAAGAAAGAACCGATCATCGTTACTGGCTGGACGCCGCACTGGATGTTCAGTAAGTACGATCTTAAATACCTGAAGGATCCTAAAGGGTCATACGGTAAAGGTGAATCCATTCACACCTTAACGAAAAAAGGGTTCAAGCAGGAAAATCCAGGTGCTAACAAAATCCTGGATCAGTTCTTCTGGAAGCCTTCTGACATGGAAGAAGTCATGGTGGATGTTCAAGATGGAGCACAGCCTGAAAAAGCTGCAGCGAAATGGGTGAAATCTCATAAACAAGAAGTAGGCAAATGGACGAAAGGCGCACAAAAAGGCAACGGAAAAGAAGTCAAGCTTGTCTATGTGGCCTGGGAATCCGAAATTGCAAGTACGAACGTAGTAGCCAAAGTTCTTGAACAGCAAGGCTATAAAGTAAAACTTCAGCAAGTTGAAGCCGGACCGATGTTCGCCGGTGTGGCTGATGGAAGTGCTGACGCTATGGTTGCAGCATGGCTGCCGACAACGCATAAGGATTATTACGACAAGTATAAAGGCAAATTTGAGGATCTTGGTCCAAACCTAAAAGGTACAAAATTAGGTCTTACCGTTCCAAAATATATGCCGATCGATTCCATCGAAGATTTAAAAAAATAATTCGAACTTCTTGAGGACAGCTTCCTGAAAGCTGTCCTCTTTTTTTAGGAAGACTAATGGCCAAATTCTTCTAATAAACATATAGGGAATACTGCAAATTGTTTGCAAGGGAGAGGTCAGCATGAATAACATTAACTGGGTTGTGAGTGATCCATATGTGTATCAAGCGCTGCAGTCGGTTGTAAGCAAACCGGTTGTCGTCCAGACGGAACGTGGCTCGGTTCGCGGAACGCTTAAACAGGTTGTTCCGGATCACATCGTCGTAGAATCAGCGGGAAACTCCTTTTATATCCGAACTCAACAGATCATTTGGGTCGTGCCAAATCCGCAATTGGTTCCCGAATAATACAACCTTCGCCACGCATAAGCATTGAGGTAGAACGGATCACAGCGGGGGTGAAGCACGATGATGAAGCGTGTGAACAAAATAGCGATAGAGCTTCCTAGGCCGGAACACGGTGACATGAACGGAGCCGCGGCGGTTCAGGAACTATTGGGCGGCAAGTTTGGTGAAATGTCCACGTTAAATAACTATATGTATCAATCGTTTAATTTTCGGGGGAAAAAGAAGTTTAAACCCTTTTATGACCTCGTTGCGAGTATTACGGCAGAAGAGTTCGGCCACGTCGAGCTCGTTGCCAACACGATTAATCTGATGTCGTTCGGAAATACGTTTCCAGGCGACCCTGACAGTACGCCTCTTCAGAATGGGAAAGATGCGCGTTATTCCCTCCACTTTACGACAACGGCACAGGCTGCTTACCCGGGGGACGGAATGGGCCGGCCGTGGAATGGAGACTTTGTCACCAACTCCGGAAGTCTTGTGGGTGATTTGCTTCATAACTATTTGCTCGAGATCGGGGCAAGAACCCATAAAATGCGCTGTTATGAGATGACCGATCACCCAACCGCAAGAACGATGATCGGTTATTTGCTCGTCCGCGGCGGCACTCATATCATCGCTTATGCCAAAGCACTGGAAGTGGCAACAGGGGTTGAGGTTGGTAAGATGCTGCCCGTGCCGAGCCTGGATAACAACAAGTTTGATTATGCTAAGCCATTTATAGATAAAGGGCTTTCCAATGTTTTATATACATGGGGGGAGCCGGAGTACCGGGATATCAGTAAAATCTGGAAAGGAAAAAATCCTGAGACGGGACAGCAGTTAACGGTCATTGACGGCATGCCGGAAGGAGCAAAGGTTCCTGATTTTGAGGAACTGCCTGAAGAGTTTGCTCCGGGCATTGATCAGGATGATTATCAGCGGATTTTGAAGCGGCTGATGTCGAATATATAAGGGGATGCCGGGTCGCTGATGAGTTTTTTGCGGTTCGGCTTCTGTCTTTGTGGGTATTGAGCCAAAATAATACATAATTGAGCCTAACTCCAAATAATGGATTCTAACTTATTATTCATACTATTTCACCCGGAAAACCTTGACATTCATCTTTAAATTAAGGTACTATACTAAAAAATAAAAGCATATCCAGAGCGGCTGAGGGACTGACCCTATGAAGCCCGGCAACCCCCGAATGGGCGGTGCCAATTTCAGACAAGAATCTATTTTGGAAGATAAGCGGACATGTAATCGTCAAAATGAATGTGCCGCCTTCTCCAGATTTGGAGAAGCCTTTTTAATCACATACAGTAAGAGCTGACTAGACATCTAGAGGCTCGTTTAAGCAGGAATCGACCTGTTTAAGCGGGTCTTTTTAATTGGCTGTTTTCGTAACCTTTGTTGCTCCTGGGAGTGGTTGATTTCCGTTTCAGGATGCTCGCTTTAACCGGACCTACTTTCGCGGGGCGTGCGCTGAACCTACCGGCGCGAGCGCCTACTTTCTCGGCGCTTGCGCCTGCGGGTTTCACCTGTCACGCTCGTCCCGCAGGACAAGGAAGGCTTCGGCAGCGTTATATCGCACGAAGAAAATGTGAAATTCATTTTCGAGGAGTCTCGCACCTTGCACTCCAATCAACTTAGCAATGAAGGTTTCTTTACAAAAATGCTCCCAACTAAAGCAACAATCATTAAGAAAAGTGTCATTTTAATTTTAAAAAAAACCGGGGAGGAAAGCGCATGTTCACTTTCTATTGGAGTCTATTGACTTTATTTTGGGTTATCGGACTCTTCATCTGGCATAAAATTTATCCGGACAAGAGGAATGAAGGGTGACCTTTTGTCTGAAAAGACCTTATCTCACAAAAGCGGGATAGGGTCTTTTGATTTTTATGTAAATTGTTTGATTTTCTGCAGTCCGTAGTTTAACCATGGTATGATAAAACATAATGATTACGTTTTATTTTGTTTAAGGAGGATCCTGTTATGTCTCGACCAAAGATACCAACCTATATATTAAGCGGCTTTTTAGGGAGCGGGAAAACGACCGTGCTGCTGAAGATGCTGTCTGATTTTAAAAGCAGGGGGCTCAAGCCGGGCATCGTTCTGAATGAACTCGGACAAGTGAATGTAGAAGGGCATATGTTCAAAGGTGAAAAAATGCTGGAGATGCTGGATGGCTGTATTTGCTGTACGATCCAGGACGACCTTCGCGAGGAACTGCAGTTCTTTTTACAGGATGAGAACGCTGTGGATATTTTGCTGATTGAAGGTACAGGAGTTGCAAATCCGAAGGAAATTCTTGAAGCACTGACGGATCCGCGGCTTCGTGACGGTTTTGAAACGCAATCGATCATCAGTCTGGCCGATGCAAGTAAGTTTCTTGAGTATCAAAGCATATTCTCCAGTTCAAGAGAGATACGCGAGATGCTCAATGAACAAATAACGAGCGCTACACTTATTCTTTTAAACAAGATGGATCTTGTTAACGAGAAAACGAAAGATAAAATCTATAAAAAGCTTAGAAAGCAATTAAAAGCGGAAGTAGAGATCATCGAGACAGTATATGGCGATGTAGAACTGGACGAGTTGCTGAAGAAACGGATGAGCACTGTCGCGGTATCGTTAAGCAAGGAAACAGGAAATGCTGGCCATTCTCATCATGAACATGAAGATCACCACCACCACGAGCATCCATTTAAGGCATTTAAAATAGAAGATTTCCCGGCGGTTGAACGGATCCGGTTTGAAAAATGGCTGAAAAAGCTGCCAGAAAGTGTGCTGCGAGGAAAAGGAATGGTATCACTGGCGTCCCCCTCAGGACTCTATCAATTCCAATTTGCATCGAAAGAAGTAGAAATGGAGCGGATGGAAGATCAAAATTGCAGGACATGCCTCATTTTAATTGGCTATAACATGCCGATTGAGGAAATTCGAGTTTCTTTTCAGCAGGAAGTGCTGCAAACCGTCAGCATCTAGGTACGTTTGGCAAGCTGGATTCAGTGGCGGGCGGAGGTTTACCCGCGGAAATATTTGCCCGCCAACACCACGATTCACACAATCTCCTATTCAGCAAAATCGTATAAAACATGCTACATTAATTCATGATGATAAGAGTGTAAGTTGAAGGAGGATATATCGTGATACGTTTTGGAGTAATCGGAACAAACTGGATTACCGATGCTTTCTTGAAAGCAGCAGGTGACTTGGAAGACCTTAAGCTGGCTGCCGTCTATTCAAGGACGGTGGAGAAAGGGAGAGAGTTCGCGGATAAGTACGGGGTACATACGGTTTTTACCGATGTGGAAGAGATGGCAAAATCCGATGTGATCGATGCGGTTTATGTTGCCAGCCCGAACTCTTTTCACTCGAAGCATGCCATCACGCTGATGAACCATGGCAAGCATGTGCTCTGCGAAAAGCCGCTTGCTTCCAACGCAGAGGAAGTCAAAGAAATGATCGAAGCGGCAAAAGCAAACAAGATTGTTCTGATGGAGGCGCTAAAATCAACCATGCTTCCGGGATTCAAAGCAATTCAAGAAAGTTTGCCCAAAATCGAGACCATAAGAAGATATGTGGGAAACTACTGCCAGTATTCTTCTCGCTATGATGCCTATAAAGAAGGAAACATTTTGAATGCGTTTAAGCCTCAGTTTTCAAATGGAGCACTCATGGACTTGGGAACGTACTGCATCTATCCGCTCGTAGTTCTGTTCGGCAAGCCGATCAGCGTAAAGGCGAGCGGGGTCATGCTGGAATCCGGTGTGGATGGGGAAGGCAGCGTCCTTTTGACGTATGAGTCGATGGAGGCTGTCATTACGTATTCAAAGATTACGGATTCGTTCCTTCCTTCTGAAATTCAGGGGGAGAAAGGGAGCATCATCATTGACCGGATTCATACACCGGAAAAGGTTGAGATTCGCCATCGAGGCGGATCGGTGGAAGATGTCTCTCAAACAGCCCAACATGAACCGATGTATTATGAAGCAAAAGAATTCATCTCTCTGATTCAGCAGGGAAAACTGGAATCAGACATCAACTCTCACGAAAATTCTCTTACAGTCATGGAGATTATGGATGAAGTCCGCAGCCAGATTGGTGTTGTCTATCCAAGCGACCGAAAATAAACGATTTGAACTGCTCAGAGTTTTTTCTGGGCAGTTCTTGTTTAGATAGGCTGTGAGAATGAAATAGTACGTACCATATGAAAATGGGGGTTTGGATGAGAGTGCATTGGTCACACTAAAGGTGACGATCCTTTCATTTACATAGATAGGGAAACTATTAGGCAATGAGGAGTGGAAGACATGACGAAAAAAGTGAAGAAAGCCATTATTCCGGCAGCTGGTCTTGGGACGAGATTTCTGCCGGCCACGAAAGCAATGCCGAAAGAAATGCTGCCTATCGTAGACAAACCAACCATTCAATATATTGTGGAAGAAGCAATTAATTCCGGGATAGAAGATATTCTGATCGTAACAGGTAAAGGAAAACGTGCGATCGAGGATCATTTTGATTATTCATTTGATCTGGAGCAGAGTCTGTTCAGCAAAGGAAAGGTGAAGCTGCTTCAGGAAGTTCAGCGCTCGTCAGAAATGGCAGATATTCATTACATCCGCCAGAAGCAGCCGAAGGGACTTGGGCATGCTGTATGGAGTGCAAGGAAATTTATTGGAGATGAGCCGTTCGCTGTCCTGCTTGGTGATGATATTGTCCAATCGGAAACACCGTGCATTCGCCAGCTGATCCAGCAGTATGAGAAAACAGGATCATCTGTTATCGGGGTAAAGCCTGTTCCAGAAGAAGAAACAGACCGGTACGGGATCATTGAAACGAGAAAACAAGCGGGACGCCTGTATGAGGTCTCCAATTTTGTAGAAAAACCTTCAAAAGGCGAAGCTCCTTCCAACCTGGCGATCATGGGGCGCTACGTTCTTACTCCCGAGATCTTTTCCATTCTCGATAACCAGGAAATCGGGGCCGGAGGGGAGATTCAGCTTACCGATGCCATTCATAGGCTGAACCAGGAGCAGAACGTTTATGCTTATGAGTTTGAGGGTGATCGGTATGATGTAGGGGACAAGCTTGGTTTTATAACAACCACGATTGAATTTGCATTGAAGAACAAAGAGCTTAACGAGCCTCTTATGCATTATTTAAAAGAAAAGCTGATGAACGTGCAGGCTGATCCAAAAATGTAAGCCATTGCCGATTTAAGGGCGTATCCTAAACAGAAGGGGTTCCATGATTGTGAAATACTGGTCAGCCTTGAGTCCGGAAAATAAACATCTGACATTGGCATGGGTGCTGCTGGTTTTGTTCATGGCCCCTCCGTTTATTCTCGGTGAGCATTCTCATATCCGAGTACATGACAATATGGATTCCAACATTGCGTGGTACAAGGTGTTAAAAGAAAGCGGGCAGCTGTTCGGTCCGATGGACACCGTCATTCCGCAAATTATCAACGGCCTTCCCAGGAATGCTTTCGGAACCGAGTTCAGTCTGATCCAATGGCTTCATCACTGGTTTCCGCCTATGACAGCTTATGCCATAAGCCAGGGGATTACCCGGATTTTTGCGTTCATCGGGATGTATTTGCTGCTGTCGAAGCATTTTATGAAAGATGAAAAGGCTTATCCCATAACCGTGTGGGTTTCACTTGCCTTTGCACTTACTCCCTTTTGGCCGTCGGGAATGCTCAGTACGCTAGGGCATCCCCTTGCTTTATGGGCATTTTTAAATATTAGAAAGCACAAAGAAACCTGGAGGGAATGGCTTACGCTTGTACTCCTGCCCCTATACTCCAGTTTTGTGCTTGGATTTTTCTTTTTTCTCACTGCAGTGGGTGTGATCTGGCTTTATGATGCAGTTACAAAAAAGCGGTGGAACATGCGCTTTTTATTCAGCATTGTATTGATGACGGTCCTTTATTTGCTGATTGAATATAGACTCGTATACTCTCTGGTAGTGCCGGAAGCACCGACAAGCCGGAATGAATTCATGAGCTCGAAGCTCTCGTTCTGGCATACGATACGGCTTGTTTTCAAAAACTATTTTCTGGGCCACACGCATGTCCTCACTTTACATACAGCGGTCATTTTACCCATTATGTTTGCTGCGCTTTGGAAGATTTGGAAAGAAAGCAGTGGGGAGATTAAAAAATCGTTCCTTCTCTTATTCTTGCTTAACTTCTTGCTGTCTGTCTGGTATGCCTTTTGGTTTTACAGGGGCTGGACGCCTGTAAAAGAGAAGGTTTCTTTTCTTGCGACGTTCAATTTTGCACGTTTTCATTTTTTGCGCCCGCTCGTTATTTATGTTTTGTTTGCTTTAGGAAGCTGGATTCTATGGAAAATAGAAGGCTGGCGGACATGGATAAAGGCCGGTTTGGCTCTTCAGATTTTTATTTTATGCTGTGCTCATGAGGAGATTTATTACCGTGTTGTCCATGCGCCATCCTTCAAGGAGTTTTATGCCGTCAAACAATTCGAGGAGATGGAACACTATATCGGAATGCCGCAGTCTTCCTATCGAGTGGCGAGCATCGGGATCCATCCTGCCATCGCCCAGTATAACGGCTTTTACACCCTTGATACATACAACAATTATTATCCGCTGTCTTATAAGCATAAGTTTCGCAGAATTATTGCCAAAGAACTTGATAAAGACCGGATGCTAAAAAATTACTTTGATCAATGGGGAAACCGGTGCTATCTTTTTGCAGATGAGCTGGGAAAGAAGTACCACTACACGAAACATTCAAAGAAACGCATTCAGCATCTCCAGCTGAACACGAAAGTCTTTACTCAAATGGGAGGCCGGTATATCTTTTCCGCGCTTCCGATTGATAATGCAGAAGAAAATCACCTGCATTTTGTAAAAGCATTTTCTCAAAAGGAATCGGCTTGGAGGATTTATTTGTATCGTGCTGAAGAAATGGACTAAAAATGGCAAAAGGAGTAGCCGGAATAGATGGCTGATGAGAAATGAAACATTCATTTGTACGATTTTTGATAGTTGGTGTAATCAATACATTGGTCGGATTATCGGTGATCTATCTGCTGCTTCATGCGGCAGATGTATCGTATTGGCTGGCAACATTTTTAGGAAACGCAGTTGGCGCATGTGTGAGCTATGTGCTAAACCGGATGTTCACGTTTAAAAGCTCCTCACCAGTAGCGGGAAGTATGGTACGGTTTGCTATCGTCATTCTTCTCTGCTATTTTATCGCCTATTATGCCGGAATTCGGATCGCAGACTGGGCCTTCTCAGCAATAATTCCTCTGCCAAAACACTTTGCCAAAGATGCCGCTGTTTTGATAGGAACAGGACTGTATACGGTTCTGAATTATGCCGGACAAAAACGCTTCGTGTTTACGGAGAGCAGCAGCTCTGGTAAAGCGGGCACTATGACGCGAGAGTAATTAAATAACAGTTCTTTACTTCGTTCCGGGTGCGGGATGATCTACCCCTTTTACATGATGCTGATGGCCATCGTCTACACTTGTGTAAAAGTCGTAATAGTGAACATGCATGCCGTTGCCTACTGGAATAGGCGGACCAGAATAGGCTCGGTAATGGTGGGTATGGCCATTTTCAAACATCACGTACCCTTCCGTAAAATGGATGTGGCCTCCGTCCTGTGTAGGAATGGGTGGAGAAGTGACATCAAGGCATTGATGGACGTGGTCTCCAGCCATGGAAGTATAATCAACGGAACCATGATTGTGGTTGGGAACAAACCCTTGGACAAAGTCATCCTTTCCCACTTTGTTGTTCATAAGAATCTCCTCCTGTAACATTTGGCCTAATCAATAGTTATGTTCTGTTTTGTTTTATTTTCCAAAATTTTATGTTTCATTGATTTTCTCTTGTGAAAAGAGTATGATTAATGAACTGGACTTTTGCCGTAATTATAAGGATGATGGATATGAAAAACCCAAAATTCAAAATCACATACCTGCCCTAAGCCGCCTTCGGCTTAGGGATTTTTTTTCCTTCGGGAAACATTATTTTAGGAGGGGAACATGGAGATTGTACATGAAAGAGAAAGAATAGGTAAAAAAGTGGCCTGGTTGGCTCTGATCAGCAACTGTATATTAACCATTGGAAAGGTTGCGGTCGGGCTGAATGCAGGAAGTGAATCGGTCTTTGCGGACGGTATCCACTCCGCTGCAGACATTGTAGCTTCTATTGCTGTACTGGCCGTGGTAGGAATCTCCAACAAGCCGCCTGATGAGGACCATCCATTCGGACATGGTAAAGCTGAAGTGCTTAGTGAAGGCTTTGTAGGTATTATTTTATTTCTTGTTTCTATATATATTGTTGTTGAAGGTATCCTGGGCTTAATCGGAACACCGAAAGCACCTGAGTACATTGCTTTGTTCGCCGCTCTATTTTCTTATATTGCAAAGCACCTGCTTTACCATAACTCCATGAAGCTGGGTGAAAAATATAACAGCAAAGCCATAATAGCGATCGCATTTGACCACAAAGCTGACATTGTAGCCTCCCTCGCTGCTTTTTTTGGCGTCATACTATCCATTATCGGGGATAAATTCAACTTGCCTTATCTCTTATACGGCGATGCTGCGGCCAGTCTGATCGTCGCTTTCCTTATCCTGAAAATCTCACTGAAACTGCTCGGTTCATCCGTTGATGTATTGATGGATAAGAATATTGAAAAACCGCTGCTGACACAGTACCGAAAAGTTGTCATGGAATTTAAAGAAGTGAAGCGGATTGACCGCATGAGAGCGAGGACACATGGCCACTACATCATTCTGGACTTAAGAATTTCGCTCAATTATGATCTGAGCATTAAAGAAGGCCATGATATTGCAAGAAATTTAAGAGACGAGATACAAAAAAGATTTCCGGATATATCTGAGGTATTTATTCATATTAATCCGTACTTTCCTGACAAAAATTGACACCCGGACTGGGTGTTTTTTGTTTATCACAAGAAAAATCGGGAATAGGTTGCATAAACAAATCCTTTAAAAGGAGGAGAAATTAAATGAAATCTATTCATGTTCTGCTTGAGTATACGGAAGAAGCTCCTGAAACGTTTGATAAAGATCTTCGCGGGAAATTAAATGATAATTTAAGTGATTTGGGGCTGAAAGTCGTTTCGATTGGAGATTTTGGTAAAGAAGGTGAAGATAACTCAGCCAGTTCACAGTCAAACAAAGCCTAGCCTGATGCTTCGGGAAAACGGACGACCATTATCCCGGATCACAACAATTCCGCAGGCGGGCAGTCAACCCCAGATGAGCAGCTGCCCGGATATAAAAATTATGAAAAAATAACCATTGAGCTTTAGACCTTGTCCCAGGACAGGGTCTTTTTCGTTTTTTTCAGGAATTAGGAACGTAAATAAGATAGAAATTTGTTGAATGGAAATAAAAACGTGATGTCGAAATTAGTATTTCGGGCGTTTATGTAAGTCTGCTCTAGTAAGATGTCCTCAAAAGGAAATGATTTTGTTGAAATAAAAAGGAAAAATACTTAAATTGTTGAAATGTATGAAGGGTAAGTAATCCAGTAGCCGTTCACTGAAATTCCATAAAACAAAATCCGTATGCCCGTAGAAAGTAAGCACTACCAATAAAACAGGAATAGAGGTGCTTACCATGAATTATCATCAGGTTACGGTTGAAATAAAAAATGAATTGGATATCTCTATTGCCCGTCAAGAAGGGAAAGAGCTTGCTAGAATCATCGGTTTTAATTCCGTTAATCAAGTCCGGATCAAAACCGTGATATCCGAGCTTGCCAGAAACATTTACCTTTATGCAGGAGAGGGTAAAATCATTGTCGAAGCGATTGAGGAAGAAAACCGGGCAGGGATCAGGGTATCGGCCATTGATCAAGGTCCAGGTATTCAAGACATTAAAATGGCGCTTCAAGCAGGATATACGAGTTCAGGAGGATTGGGAGCCGGTTTGCCGGGGGTCCAAAAATTAATGGATATCATCAATGTTCAATCGACTCTTAATTTGGGTACTGAAATCACGGCCATTAAATGGTGCAGTGAAAAAATGATGAAATAGCCGCCGAATTCCCGTGAAGAAAAAGGGAGCCGGCGGTTAAATTTTGCCTTTTTTTTGTGGGAAAAATTACAAACAGGATGTCTCTCCTCTATAATACACAATAAGCCGTACGATAAGGAGAACCCTTATTTATGATAAAGTCTGTTATTTTTGATTTTGATGGCACGCTCGCTGACTCAAGGCTCGTGTTCTTATCGGTGTTTAATCAGCTGGCAGCAAAGCATGGTTTTCGGAAAGTAGATGTTGAAGAGATGGAGTTTTTGAGGAAGCTTTCGATGATGGAAAGGATCAAACATCTGAATTTCCCAATGCACAAAATACCAGCATCGAGCGCTGAATTTTACGAGCTTTATAATCAAGCATTAGGGGATGTGACACTGGTCCCAGGCATGGCTGAACTTTTATCAGAAGTAAACAGGAGGGGATACAAGTCGGCCATAATATCTTCCAATTCGAAAAAGAATGTTGAAGCCTTTCTATCCCGAAACCGCCTCCACCATATGGAAGAGATCATTTGCTCCACCCGGCTTTTTGGTAAGGATCGCCATATTAAAAGCTATCTTAAAAAGAACGGAATGGCCAAGGAAGAAGTGATCTATGTCGGCGATGAAGCCAGAGATATTGCTGCCTGCAGAAAAAGCGGCATTAAAATCATCTGGGTAGGCTGGGGCTATGACGCAAGGGAAGCTGCAGAAAAGGAAAAACCGGATTTTATGGTTTTCCATCCCAAGGATATTTTAACGGTATTGAACTGATCAAATGATAAAACCCTGCGTCAAGGACGCAGGGTTTTGTATGGCAGTTTCCGCTTCTTTTGCTGCATAAGCAAAAACGGCAGCCTTCTCTTATTGCCTTTATAATGGATGATTTCAAGCAGTTGGTTCAGTGCTTTAACCTGATCGGATTCATTCATTTCTTATGTGCCCCCTCTTCATATCAATCTATGAAGGAGTTGAGGCATTATGCTTTTTTTTCTACGCCAGATATTCCTGCTGGATCACAGTGTTCAGTAAAATGTACTGTCCCTGATTAAGGATAGCCGAGTATAACTTGGCCTCGCTTTCAGATACACCAATCTTGACCAGTTTTTGGTGGGTGTTTTTTTCAGAGGGCGGGAGCTTGCTTGTTTCGTAAGGTCCTACAATCATCATATGCTTCGTGTCCATTCCGTCTTTTTTTAATAGTTTAAGCTTGTTTAATACTTTTTTCTCTGATGGGTAAATGCCAATAACCCTGCGAGTATTCATAGGCAGACCTCCTCAGTTTTAGAATGATAATTTAAGGGGATATTCTGTTAATTCCCGCAGTGGTTATACTTTAAAACCTATTTCAAAAAAATTTAAAGGGTTTAGGTTTGATTTTGTTCTGCGAAGGGTAAAAGCATTTTGAAGCAACTCACCCCCCCTTTTTAAGCCAGAGCCATAACGGTTTTGGTTTTTTTATGCTTTAAATGATGTGGTATAGTGAATGAGGAAGTATTTGAACAGATAGGGGTATGCACGTATGGTTGAGGTGTTACTGGCAGCGCTTTTGCCGATTGTTTTACAGCTTCTTTTTAACCGGGTGCTCTTTTCAAAGTATCTGCCTGTCATGATTACATTGCTAATTTTGCTGTTTGCGTTCGATGGCCTGAATCAGCCGCTGTATCTGCAGGCAACAGCACTATGTTCTGTATTGGCCGGATATTGGCTCGGTTTAAACATCCATAAAAAACAAGCGCGTAAAATGAAATAAAAGCGTTCGCCTCAAGAAGGGGCGGACGCTTTTTTTCGCCAGTAGCGAGCTGAATCCTTTAAAAAAACAAGGAGCAGTATGATAATATAGACCGAAACAACGCCGAGGCCGATATGGCCGAAGTGTAAAAGCTGCAGAAAGACGGATACGATTGTTGCGGCATAGATTCCGCCGAGATACGTTTCCATTTGATGATTTTGATAGAGCGAGGTTAGTCTGGCCCCCAGCTGAGCGCCGATCAATGCGCCGATGATTAAAAGGATGCCGATGTGATAGTTCAGCGTGATCGATTGTGCATAGGTCAGGAACCCTGCTGAAACAATGGCAAAAACACTGACAAGGCTTGTCCCAACTGCTTTTCTTGGTTCAAGTTTTAATACGGAAATCATCAGTGGAACCATGACAAAGCCGCCGCCGACTCCAAGGGTGGTCGAAAGAAATCCGCCAGTAAACCCAATCATCAGCGCTTTCGTCATTGAAAAGGCATTTTCCGCCGGCATCTCAGCAGTAATTGTATATTTCTTTTTCCTGAGCAGCTGAACAGCAAAGTATCCCATCAGTATGATATATAAGGCCGGTATTACAATTTTATCCCAATGCTTTTCGCTAAGCCACATGACAACAGGGTGTGCAGCCTGTGTGGCAAGTACTCCTGACAAGCCAAGGGTGATGGCTGTTTTCCAATAGATATTCTTCATGCGAAGATGAGCAAATACTCCTGAAACACTCGTCCCGATCGAATACATGAGACTGGTCGCGATCGCGGTAACCGGCTCATAGCCAAACAATATTAAAACAGGGGTTAAAACAAAGCCTCCCCCAAGTCCGAAAAACCCAGAAATAATCCCAACAGCAAGACCCAGGAAAATATAGAGCAAATCCATGATGCATTCTCCTTTTGACGTTCTGTGCAACATTCAAAAGTGTACACCAAAAGAAGAAGTAAAGAAAAGACATTTTATAGACTTAAATGTTTTTTCCAGCATTTAACGCACGAATATTTGTTCGTAAAAATTAGAGTTTCACAGGTCAGCTGTGTTATAATCTTATTAGCAAAATTTAGGAACGGAGGTTGTGAAATGAGTGAGCCTTTTCAGCTCGTTTCTTCTTACGAACCGCAGGGAGACCAGCCTAAAGCGATCCGCAAGCTGGTTCAGGGAATCAAAGAGAAGAAGCAAAAAATGACACTGCTTGGCGCCACAGGTACAGGTAAGACATTTACGGTTTCAAATGTCATAAAAGAGGTGAATAAACCAACGCTGGTTATCGCCCATAACAAAACATTGGCTGGACAGCTGTACAGTGAGTTCAAAGAATTCTTTCCGAATAACGCGGTTGAATACTTTGTGAGCTACTACGATTACTATCAGCCGGAAGCATATATCCCGCAGTCCGATACGTTCATTGAAAAAGATGCGAGCATCAACGACGAAATTGATAAACTCAGACACAGTGCCACCTCTTCGTTATTTGAACGGAAGGACGTTATCATCGTTTCCAGTGTTTCCTGCATATATGGCCTGGGTTCACCGGAAGAGTACAAAAGCCTGGTTATTTCCTTGCGTACAGGCATGGAAAGAGACAGGGACCAGCTTCTGCGTGATTTGGTAGATATCCAGTACAACCGAAATGATATCAATTTCACACGCGGTACTTTCCGCGTGCGTGGAGATGTTGTGGAGATCTTCCCGGCTTCACGTGATGAACGCTGTCTCAGAGTAGAGTTCTTTGGTGATGAGATCGACCGGATTACCGAGGTGGACGCCCTCACTGGAGAAATTGTCGGCGAACGGAACCATGTTGCCATTTTCCCGGCATCCCACTTCGTAACACGTGAAGAAAAAATGAAATTAGCCATTCAGCGGATCGAAGCCGAGCTGGAAGAGAGGCTGAAGGAGCTGAATGACGCAGGGAAGCTGCTTGAAGCCCAGCGCCTTGAACAGCGTACGCGCTACGATATTGAAATGATGAGCGAGATGGGCTTCTGCTCAGGAATTGAAAACTATTCCCTGCACCTTACGCTTCGCCCGATTGGATCTACACCGTATACTCTCCTTGATTATTTTCCTGATGATTCAATGATCGTCATTGATGAGTCCCATGTTACATTGCCGCAGATTCGTGGAATGTATAACGGAGACCAGGCAAGAAAGAATGTACTGGTGGAGCACGGCTTCCGTCTGCCGTCAGCCAAGGACAACCGTCCGCTCACGTTTGATGAATTTGAAGGAAAAGATAAGTTTCAGCATATATACGTTTCCGCGACCCCAGGACCTTATGAAGCGGAGCATGCCCCTGAACCGATCCAGCAGATCATCCGCCCGACAGGATTGCTAGATCCGACCATCGAAGTGAGGAAAAGCAAAGGGCAGATTGATGACCTTCTCGGGGAAATCAATGATCGTGTGGCGAAGAAAGAACGGGTGCTCGTAACAACGCTCACGAAAAAAATGTCCGAGGATCTGACAGATTATCTGCAGGAAATGGGTATAAAGGTAAGATACCTCCATTCCGAGATCAAAACGCTGGAGCGGATTCAGATCATCAGAGATCTCAGGCTCGGTGTGTTTGACGTGCTGGTCGGGATCAATCTCCTGCGGGAAGGTTTGGACATTCCTGAGGTATCTTTGGTTACGATCCTGGATGCCGATAAGGAAGGGTTCCTTCGTTCAGAAAGGTCTCTCATCCAGACGATGGGCCGTGCAGCGCGTAACAGCAATGGCCACGTCATCATGTATGCCGACCGTATTACGAAATCCATGGAGATTGCCATCGGAGAAACACAGAGGCGCCGGAATGTTCAGATGCAGTATAACGAGGAGCACGGGATCACGCCGCAAACGATTAAAAAAGCAGTGCACGATGTCATAAGTGCCACTCAAGCGGCTGAAGAAGCCGAGGAGTATACATCTAAAGCACCAAAACAAAAAATGAGCAAGAAAGACCGCGATGCATTTGTTGAACGCCTCGAAGTTGAAATGAAAGATGCAGCAAGAAATCTGCAGTTTGAGCGCGCCGCAGAGCTTCGTGATATGATTCTTGAGCTTAAGGCTGAAGGGTAAGGTGATTGTAGTTGTCTACAAACCAAAACATTATTGTAAAGGGTGCACGCGCCCATAATTTAAAGAATATAGATATTACCATTCCAAGGGATAAACTGGTCGTATTGACCGGTCTATCAGGATCAGGCAAGTCCTCACTTGCTTTTGATACCATTTATGCAGAAGGGCAAAGGCGCTATGTTGAGTCTTTGTCTGCTTATGCGCGCCAATTTCTTGGCCAAATGGATAAGCCGGATGTCGACTCGATTGAAGGCCTTTCTCCTGCGATCTCGATCGACCAGAAAACGACGAGCCGCAACCCGCGTTCGACTGTAGGGACCGTTACAGAGATTTATGACTACCTTCGGCTTCTCTTTGCCCGAATCGGTCGTCCGGTCTGCCCGAATCACGGAATAGAGATTACATCCCAGACGATCGAACAGATGGTCGACCGCATACTCGAGTATCCGGAACGTACCAAGCTGCAGATTCTTGCACCTGTGGTTTCCGGACGCAAAGGTGAACACGTTAAAGTGCTTGAAGACATTAAAAAGCAAGGCTATGTTCGTGTCAGAGTGGATGGTGAACTGCGCGACATCGGTGATGAAATCAAGCTCGAAAAGAATAAAAAGCATTCGATTGATGTGGTCATCGACCGTATTGTCGTAAAAGAAGGAATCGCCACCCGTCTCGCTGATTCCCTCGAAACGGCGCTGAACCTCTCCAGTGGGACTGTTACGGTCGATGTCATGGGAGAAGAAGAACTGTTATTCTCCCAAAATCATGCCTGCCCGTATTGCGGATTTTCAATTGGTGAGCTCGAACCGCGACTGTTTTCTTTTAACAGCCCATTCGGGGCATGTCCTTCATGTGACGGCCTTGGAATGAAGCTTGAAGTGGATCCGGAGCTCGTCATCCCTGATTGGAGCCTGTCCTTAAATGAGAACGCGATTGCCCCATGGACACCTGTGAGCTCCCAATACTACCCGCAGCTCCTGAAAAGTGTTTGCACTCATTTTGGAATCGACATGGACACTCCTGTTAAAGACCTGCCTAAAGAGCAGTTGGATAAAGTACTTTATGGCAGTGACACGGAGAGAATCCGTTTCCGTTATAAAAATGATTTTGGACAAATTAAAACGAATGATATTTATTTTGAAGGCGTTCTGGCTAATGTTGAACGCCGCTATAAAGAAACAGGTTCTGATTACATCCGGGAACAGATGGAAGGGTATATGGGCCAGAAAGCCTGCCCTGCCTGCAAAGGTTACCGTCTAAAAAAAGAATCGCAGGCTGTTCTCATTAACGGCCAGCATATCGGTGAAGCCACGGCTCTATCCGTGACAGAAGCGAAAGAATTCTTTGAAAATCTTGATCTGACGGAAAAAGAGCAGGCGATCGCACGCTTGATTTTACGTGAGATCGTTGACCGGATCGGGTTCCTGGTTAACGTCGGCCTGGATTATTTGTCACTAAACCGTGCAGCTGGAACGTTATCTGGAGGAGAAGCCCAGCGTATCCGTCTGGCAACACAGGTCGGTTCAAGGCTGATGGGTGTTCTGTATATCTTGGACGAGCCTTCTATCGGACTTCATCAGCGGGACAACGACCGGCTGATCCGCACGCTTGAAGAGATGCGCAGCCTTGGTAATACACTGATCGTCGTTGAACACGATGAGGACACGATGCTGGCCGCTGATTATATTATTGATATCGGCCCTGGTGCTGGAGCTCATGGAGGCGTCATTACTGCCCAAGGCTCTCCGAATGAAATCATGGATGATCCGAACTCTCTTACCGGGCAGTATCTTTCCGGTAAAAAGTTTATCCCGCTTCCAAAGGCGAGAAGAAAGCCGGACGGCCGAAACATTGAAGTCATCGGAGCTTCCGAAAACAACCTGAAAAATGTAAAGGTAAAGATTCCTCTTGGACTTTTTACAGGGGTAACAGGTGTTTCCGGTTCCGGAAAAAGTACGCTCGTTAATGAAATCCTGCATAAAGCATTGGCTCAAAAGCTTCATAAAGCCAAGGATAAACCAGGAGCTCATAAAGAAATTAAAGGCTTGGAACATGTGGACAAAGTCATTGACATCGATCAGTCGCCTATCGGAAGGACACCGCGTTCCAATCCGGCTACCTATACAGGTGTTTTTGATGATATCCGGGATGTCTTTGCTTCCACCAACGAAGCGAAGGTCAGAGGCTACAAAAAAGGCCGATTCAGCTTTAATGTAAAAGGCGGCCGCTGTGAAGCATGCCGTGGAGACGGGATCATCAAGATCGAGATGCATTTCCTTCCTGATGTGTACGTGCCTTGCGAAGTATGCCACGGAAAACGGTACAACCGTGAAACGCTTGAAGTGAAGTATAAAGGGAAGAACATTGCGGATATTCTAGATATGACGGTTGAGGAAAGTGTAGATTTCTTTGTCAACATTCCAAAGATCAATCGAAAGCTGGCTACTATTCTAGATGTTGGTCTAGGCTATATCAAGCTTGGCCAGTCGGCAACTACCCTTTCCGGAGGAGAAGCACAGCGGGTGAAACTGGCATCCCAGCTTCATAAGCGCTCTACCGGAAAAACGATCTACATTCTGGATGAGCCGACAACCGGCCTTCATGTGGATGATATCTCCCGTTTGTTAAAGGTGCTGCAGCGCTTAGTCGATAATGGAGATTCAGTTGTAGTCATTGAACACAATCTTGATGTCATCAAGCAGTGTGACTATTTGATCGACCTTGGCCCTGAAGGCGGAGACAAAGGCGGAACACTCGTCGGTGCAGGTACGCCGGAGAAACTGGCTGGCATACCTGAATCACATACCGGCCGCTATCTTGCTCCGATCATCAAACGCGATAAGAAGCGCATGGACGCCATTCTGAAACAAAAAGAATCGGTGGCTAAATAAATCTTTTCACAGCAAGTGCCAGGCACCGCGATTACACAAGTGTGTAATGGTGGTGCCTGGCACTTTAAATTTAAGAGCCTGCGATAAAATAAATCGCAGAGCTCTTCTATTTTTTTAGGAAAAGTAATAGCTTGTATATAAGAAAGTTTATTAACAGGACGATCAGGCTACCTATAATAGCCGCGATGAGCCTTTCTCCTGCAGAATAATCGGCGCTGGAATCGCCCAGGGCTCCAAATATGATTCCGGCCAGCATAAGTATCGTTAAAAAAGTAAAGAAAGATTTTATCGCTTTTTGGGTTGAAAACATGTTATCCTCCAATATGATTTCCCTTACAAGTATGGGTAGGGAAGGTCTGGTTGCCAAAAAAGAAGTATCCTCATCTAAGATAGCCTATAATAAGGGAAAAAAACAAATCGACATGTGAATTTTTAAAGGATGTATATTTCTTAAGTAGAATTACAAGAAGTAGTCCTTTTCATTGTTCTATAGTTCAGGAGGAAACACAGCATGAATCCAAAAGTAAAGCGTATTTTATCGGCCATTTGTTATTTCAGTCTGTTTTTTGCACCTTTTCTTTTCCCGGCAGTGGTTTATTTCGCTGTGCAGGACCAGGGTGTTACCTACCATGCCAAACGCTCATTTTTATCACATCTTTTTCCACTCATCGCTATACCGCTCGGGATTATCATTTCAGCTGAAACGGAATTCAACATGACGGCGATTATTATCAGTGTTATTCTATTCGGCCTTACTTCGTTTGCCGTGATGGTGTGGAATATTATTCAGGGAATTAAAGTTTTTACCCGATAGATGCAGTTCAGCATCCATTGACCGGAACAGAAGACAGCAGCCTAGAATCAGCCGGCGCCGGTTTTTAAAACATTGAAGGGGGCGTCAATTTCACATGGAAGAGCGAAAAATGATTTTAAACATGCTTAATGAAGGCAAGATTTCAGCAGAGGAAGCTGAAAAGCTATTGCTTGCTGTTAACCATAAAAAAGCGTTTGCGCTGCCATCCGGGACTTTGACTAAAAAACCAAAGGATACAAAAAAGGATCCTTCTAAGGGCTTTAAAATGGGCAAATTCTTCAACAGGGTCGTTAAGCGGATCAAGACGGTTGATTTTGATCTGAATTTTGGCCCGCATGAGGACGTTCACTACATTTTTGAAGACCGGCATGTCATGTTTGAAGCCATAGATATCGAGATTTATAATGGATCTATTACGATTGTTCCATGGGACAGAAATGATGTCCAGATTGAATGTGAGGCGGAAGTTTACAAGATTCCTGAAGGGACAGCAGCAAAAACAAAGTTCCGCAACGAAACGTTTTATGATTGTGATGCGACTCGCCTTCGCTTTTATGCAAGAAATAAACATCAGAAAGTGAATGCGGTCATCTCTGTACCGAGGAAAAACTATCAGGAGGTAAAGCTCGTCACGTTCAACGGCGGAATTAAGATCGGTGATTGTGAAGGCCGGCAGATGGCCTTAAAGACCACGATCGGCTCACTTTTCGTCAATAATTGCAGTGGAGAGAAGCTGAAGGCCGAAGCGTCAAACGGCAGCATCACCTTAAAGGAAAGCCAATGGAAAGAGCTGATCGCCGAGACGATGAACGGTCCCGTACGGCTGAACGGGCAGGTGGATGACATTCGAATCGAAACGATCAACGGCTCCATTTATTATCGTTTAGACACTCCGGCGACAGGGTATGCATCATTAAAAACTGTCACGGGTAAAATAGAAGCAGAATTACCTGAATCACTGGAAGTCGAGGCTAGTTTAAAAACCTATGTTGGCGGTCTTGTCAGTGACTTTGACGGAATGGAAGTCTTGGAGCAAAAAAAGGAAGTAACCAAGAAGTTTCTTCGTTTTATTGCTAATAAAGGAAACGAACCGGCTTACCGTATGGAAGCGGAAGCCAAGACAGGATCCATTGCCATCCTGAAGGTTAAATAAGGAGTGACATCATGAAAAGACTTGTTCGTTCTAGTGACCGGAAATTAGCCGGTGTCTGCGGGGGCATTGCTGACTATTTCGCCATTGATCCTGTAATTGTTCGTCTGATCGTCATTGTTGCCCTTATCGCGACAGCTGTAGCACCTGTTGTTATCGGCTATTTGATTGCCATATTTATCATTCCTGAAGAAAGTGAAGTGCACTAAATGTTTAACTGGTTAATCTCTTTACTTGTGAACACTGTAGTTCTTATGGTGGTTGCAGGCTATTATCCGCCTTTTCACCTGGAAGGGGTCGGTGCTGCTTTTTTAGCCAGCATCATCCTTTCCATTTTCAACTTATTTATCAAGCCCATACTGATCCTGCTGACGCTCCCCGTCACCGTATTGTCTTTCGGTCTGTTTCTTATCGTGATCAACGCCATTCTGCTTATGCTGACAGCGAAAGTCATGGGAGATCAGTTTAATATCGACGGATTTGGCGCCGCCTTTTTGGCAGCGATCATTATCTCAGTATTAAACCTGTTGATTCAAAATTTTATAATTGAACCTATGCAAAAAAAGAAGCGTTCCAGATAGGGGCGCTTTTTTGGTAGTTAAATCGAGGAGGTGTGGTGCCAGGCACCGAGGCACCAAGGCACCAAGTTTGCTTACAGCAAACAGAAGGAGGCGAAAAATGGAATCTGAAAGGCTGCAGTTCAGGGAGTATTCGATGGAGGATTTGGAGTTTTATGCTTCTCTATGGGGACAATCTGATGTTGTTCAATACATAGGGAAAGGGTTAACAAAAACAAAAAAGGAAGCCACGAAAAGTTTAGAGAATTGGATCCTTCCAGGCTACAAAAATGGTTTGGGCCTTTATATCATACTGCATAAAGAGACAGGGGAGCCTATCGGGCACGCTGGCCTGGTCCGGCAGATTGTGGAGGGGAGAAGAGAGACGGAGATCGGCTATTGGCTGGCAAAACCTTTTTGGGGGAAAGGGTTTGCATCAGAAGCAGCTGCCTTTTTCATGTCCTACGGAAAGATTCAGCTGAAGTATGGAAGGATGATCTCTCTTATTCATCCCAAGAATACTGCGTCCATTGCTGTGGCAAAAAAAATCGGCATGGCCTATGAAAAAACGGTGTTCTTTAACGGAAGCCGTACTCGTATATATGCTTCAGGATGATAGCAGACACTAGGGCTACAGGATGGCAAGGATATGAATATTTTTGAAAAATGAATTTTGTTACCTTATTGCCCTTAGTGTACAATAATAGTTGAATGGAAGAACAATAGGAGGAAACCATGGCGAAAGTACATACAAAAGAGTTGATCGATAAATTTCAGCTTGAACTGGTCAGCGGGGAAGAAGGTGTGCACCGCACGATTACGACCAGTGATATTTCCCGTCCGGGACTTGAGATGGCTGGGTATTTTACTTATTATCCTGCTGAACGGCTTCAGCTTCTTGGAAAAACAGAACTTTCTTTTATCAGCGAACTGCCTTCTCAAATTCGCATAGAGCGGATGGAACAGCTGTGTACGGATGAAACACCGGGCATTATTATCTCGAGGGAAATGGAAGTGCCTAAAGAGCTGCTGATTGCCTCTCATGGGACAGGCGTGCCGATCATGCGGACGAAAATGACCACTACCCGCCTGTCGAGCAGACTGACCAATTATTTGGAAAGCCGCCTAGCACCAATGACTGCTGTTCATGGTGTATTGGTTGATATATATGGAATCGGAGTGCTCATTAAAGGAGACAGCGGGGTAGGAAAAAGTGAAACTGCGCTGGAGCTAGTGAAACGGGGACATCGTCTGGTTGCGGATGATTCTGTAGAAATCCGCCAGGAAGATGAAGAGACTCTCGTCGGAAGTGCGCCTGAGCTGATCCAGCATCTGCTGGAGATCCGAGGTCTCGGTATCATCAACGTCATGACGCTGTTTGGTGCGGGAGCGATTCGAAACTATAAAAAGATTTCTCTCATTATCAACCTGGAAACCTGGGATTCCAAAAAGGTATACGACCGTCTTGGGCTTGAAGAAGAGACCATGCCAATTCTGGACGCTGAGGTGCCGATTTTAACGGTGCCCGTCCGTCCGGGACGTAACCTTGCTGTCATTATAGAAGTGGCTGCGATGAACTTCCGCCTGAAACGAATGGGTATGAATGCTGCCAAGCAGTTTAACGACAGACTTACTGATGCTATTGCGTCTGGCGATGAAGAAGATTTATAAATCATGGCTCTTTTCTAAATGATTTTTGCTTTGGGACGATTTAGTAAAGAATCTTCTTTGATAAGTTGATTGGAGTGCAAGGGACGAGACTACGGCTAGGAGAAGCGGGACAGGTGAGACCCACAGGCGCATGCGCTGAGGAGGTAGGCGCTTGCGCCGGTAAGGCTCACCGCCCGCCCCACGGAAAGCGAGCATCCTGAAACGGAAATCAACTACTCCCAAGGGCAACAAATTTTACGAAAACAGCCTAAATCATATAAAAAGATAGATAGAAGGAAGTGTGAATCGTGGACGCTAGTATTCATCCGATTGACCGGGTTGCATTTGAACTAGGCCCCATTACCGTCTATTGGTATGGGGTTATTATCGGGCTTGGAGCTTTGCTCGGGCTTTGGATTGCCGTCAGGGAGTCTGAACGCCGCGGGCTTGGGAAAGATATGTTCGTGGACGTTGTTATGTGGGCAGTGCCGATCGCCATTATCTGTGCACGGATATATTATGTTGCGTTTGAATGGGATTTCTACAGTAAGCATCCCGAAAAAATTATTGCCATCTGGGAAGGCGGCATCGCCATCCATGGGGCGCTCATCGGTTCTTTTTTAACCGCTTTTATTTTTTCAAAAATCCGTGGCATCTCGTTCTGGAAACTGGCGGACATCGCGGCTCCCAGTATCATACTCGGCCAGGGAATCGGACGCTGGGGCAATTTTATGAATCAGGAAGCACACGGAGGCCCCGTCAGCCGCAGCTTTTTGGAAAACACCCTGCACCTACCCGACTTTATCGTGAATCAAATGTACATTAATGGAACGTACTATCACCCTACTTTCTTATATGAATCACTTTGGGACTTGGCGGGATTTGTGATCCTGATGTTGTTAAGAAAAGCTAATCTCAAACGGGGTGAGCTGTTTTTCGGCTATGTCATCTGGTATTCGATCGGAAGATTTTTTGTTGAAGGACTGCGGACGGACAGCTTGATGCTCACCTCAACATTAAGGATCGCTCAAGTGATCTCTCTCGTACTGATCGCCGTGTCAATCATTTTAATCATCTACCGCCGCAAAGCGGGACTGTCTGAGAAGCGCTACCTGGAAGGGTAAGCCCTCTCGGCTGCCCTTTAAGTAAAAGCCAGACAGAACAACACGAAAGGACTCTCATGCTATGAAAATCAATACGGCTTTATTTGATTTAGACGGAACGCTTATCAACACGAACGAACTAATCATTGCCTCCTATCTTCATACGCTTGATAAGTTTTTCCCTGAACAATACAATCGCGAACATATTATTCCTCTGATGGGGATGCCCCTGACCGAAACGATGGAGCACTTTGACAAGAACCAAGTCAAAGAGCTCATTGAAACGTACAAAGACCATAACCTTTCTCACCATGATGAACTCGTTACAGAGTTTGAAGGGGTGATTGAAACGATCGAGACGCTGCATAAAAACGGCTACAAACTTGGCATCGTGACCACAAAGATGAGACGTTCCGTTAACCTGGGGCTTAAACTTGCCGGTCTTGACTGCTATTTTGATACGATCGTTACGCTCGATGATGTGGAGCGGGCCAAGCCTGATGCGGAACCTGTGGAAAAAGCACTGGCTCTACTGAATGCCAAGCCCGAGGAAGCCATTATGATTGGTGACAGCAAGTATGATATTCTGTCAGGAAAAAATGCGGGGACAAAAACAGCAGGAGTGGCCTGGACCATCCGTGGCCGTGAGTATCTTGAGGAGTTTTCACCAGATTATATGCTGGATGAAATGACGGACCTGCTGGCCATTTTAGGAGAGAAATAAAGTGAGGAAAACGGAACGGTACCCTGTTCAAGGCAAAAATTCGCTTTACCAGGTCTATGCCACGGTGCCTTTTTGGAAGGTGGCAAAGAATTTTGCTGCCATCCAGGTATCGCGCTATACTCCCTTTCTGCCCGTGAAAAACTGGATCTATAGGACTTTTCTCGGGATGAAGGTAGGAGAAGATACAGCGGTCGCCCTGATGGTGATGATGGATGTCATGTTTCCCGAGCGGATTTCGATTGGCCGAAATACGGTCATCGGTTATAACACGACGATTCTCGCACATGAATACTTGATCCGGGAGTACCGGCTTGGTGATGTGACCATCGGGGATGAAGTGATGATCGGTGCAAACAGCACGATCCTTCCAGGGGTCACGATTGGACATGGTGCAGTTGTTTCTGCAGGCACACTCGTTCATAAAGACGTACCCGCAGGGGCCTTTGTCGGCGGAAATCCCATGCAAATCATTTATACGAAAGAAGAAATGGAAGGCCGGGAGCGGGAAAAAAGTTGAATTTTGTCGTGCTTTCGGCTCTTGGGTTTTTATTGCGTAAGGAGTATACTAGAAACAAGACAACTCGGTAAGCAGGAGGGAAGAAACTTGAATCGAAAATCTTTTTCTATATTTTTTGTAAGAGATACATTCAAAGTAGGCCATCTCATGGACGATAGCACCATCGGTCAACATTCTGCATCCCAAGCCAGCAGCAACACAGAACTTCTTGCAACAAGAGACGCTTACCGTTTTCGCACTACAGTTTCCCGGTTAAAAGGAAGTGCATTTGTAAAGCACTATGAGCTGCATGATGATAAAGCCAGTATCTATTATTATGGTGATTATGCATCCTATCGCAGGCTTGTACCTCATTCTGCACTCGGGAAGGAAGACTACTTACACTACTTAGGCACTGAAGAAGCAGTGTACCAACTACTCCTTGAGTCCACGGTTTATTTGCTGAAAGAACTCCATTTCCTTAATCATGTAAACATCGAAATTCCGAACCATGGTAAAAAATATACAGTCAACGTTTCACGGAACGAATTGGACGAACACCTGGATTGCCATCTGTCTGAAATGAAGGACGGACACCATCACCGGTTTTATTTATTATGCCGGGATTTAGAAGTGGAAAAATTCGTATCTCAATTTGTAAAAGTTAAAAGGCTGCGCAGAAAACATTAAATTTTGCTGAGAAAAAGGGGCTGTCCAAGAAGTCTGTAAGCTGTTGATTTCCGTTCCAGGCTGCTCGCTTTTACCGGCGCGAGCTCCTACTTTCGCGGGGCGTGCGGTGAGCCTTACCGGCGTGAACGCCTACTTTTTGGTGCAAGCACCGGCGGGAGTCTCACCTGTCACGCTAGTCCCGCAGGACAAGGAAGGCTCCGGCAGCTTTTTATCGCACGAAGAAAATGTGAAGTTCATTTTCGAGGAGTCTCGCATCTTCCACTTCAATTAACTTTTCATTGAAGATTTTTCAAGCCAAAAAGGGGCTGCCTGAAGGTCAATTTTCGACTTTCTGGACAGCCCCTTTTTTATTTTGTTTGGCTTTGTTAAAGCATATTGTTGATTTCCAATCATAATGGACATCGCATACTGATGCTTAAAAGAGGCCCTCAAGTCTTTTTCTCCATGAAAAAGGGGTGATAGCTGGCGATGATAAGAGCCGGCTGATTTGTGAAACAAATGAAGCGCAAGAAAAGCAGATGGGAACGATACTGCTATTCTTTTCGAAAAACGCTGTAGGGAGAAGCTGACGAAAGAAGAAAGATACCTATCATTTTATATCGGAATCTGAAGCGGTCCATCATGAAAAACTGCATCAGCTCTATGAAGACAGGACCGAAAAATATTGTTCGCGGGGCTTGAGGGCAAGAAAAATCTCTCCATCCTGCCGTTTCACGGAATGGAGAGCTGGCTGGATTTAAGATGGGCTACCGACAGCAAAGGGAGAGCCAAAGATCATCCTGGAAAAAAAGCTGTGAATGATCTATTGAATGAGTGATTCCATCATGTCTGCGTTCAGGGGACCAATATGAAGCTGGGCGATCGTGCCGCTTTTGTCTATGACATACGTCGTTGGTAAGGTAAACGCATGATACTTTCCACCCACCTTCCCCTTTTCATCATATAAAACAGGGAAGGTGACGTGATGCTTTTTGGCAAATGTTTTGGCCGCTTCACGTGAATCTTCTGAGGTAAGATTCACGGCGAGAATGACCACATCTTTGCTTCGATGTTCTTTATAAAACCGCTGCATCTCCGGCATCTCAGCCTGGCACGGAGGGCACCAGCTGGCCCAAAAGTTCAGAAACACTGTTTTTCCTTTATATTGGGAAAGTGAGATCGTTTTCCCGTCCAAAGAGTTTAGTTTGAAATCAGGCGGGGTGTTGCCTCTTTTCAAACCTGATACTCCTGCTTCAGCAGCTGGAAGCTTTTTATTCTCGATAGGGGCGGTTCCTTCTAAAGAAAGCAAAACAAGAGCTGCTAGTACAAGCGAGCTGAGTCTGTGAAAAAGTTTGTTTTTCATGAAAAAAAGAACAAAAAATATCCCGCATGATACGGTGGAAAAGGCAGCGGACACGATGCTTTTTTCATAGAAAGCATGAACACCCTCGTAAAACATGTAGAAGGCAGTTCCGGAGAGTGTGCCAGTGAATAATAAAGAGGATGCTGATGCATGCGTTCTGCTCAGAGCAATTAAAACATACAAACCAGCAGCGATCGTCCCAAAAACCAGCCCCGGTGTGCCTCCTGAGAAATAGAGAAGGTAACTGGGGTGCTTAATCGTCAATAACGGGTGTAGAAAAAAATAGCTTATTTTCCATATGAAAAGGATAAGGGTTGCGGCATTCCAGACTAGATTGATTTCTGCATACCCTTTGTTTTCCTCTTTGGCTTTAAAATGCACCACTCCATAAGCAAACATTCCAGATAACAATAGGAGCAAAAGCTGAGTGTTCAAGTGTAAGAGCCCCAGCTGAATAACTTCTGGCATCGATCATAACCGCCTTCCTTAAAAACATATATTACTATTACCTTATCCACGGTAAGGGACAAGTATGATAGAGAAAATCATAAAAAGGGTGATGAATAATGAGTCGTGTAACGGATGAAATACGCTCAAGATTTAAATGTGTGAAATGCCAGCATGACCAATGTCAAACGAAGGAACTTGCCATGACAGGATCGGGCTTAAGCAAGCTTCTCGATATCCAGCATAACCATTATTTGTTTGTTTCGTGTGAGAACTGCGGATATGTGGAGGTTTACAATCCGTCCATTCTGGAAGGGAAGAAAGGGCAGCTCGGGACGATCATGGACATCTTCTTCGGATGAAAAAAGGCTTCAGCAGCGGAACATCATGTTCTCGCTGTTGAAGCTTTTTTTTACGATTGTCAACCTCTCATACTGATGCTTGAGAGAGCCCCTCAAATCATTTTTTATTTACAGCAGGGTTGGGATAGCTGGCTTTTTATAGGCCTCTTCAATCCAAACATACCCTAATTCATCATCTTGGATAAACAATATGTCTTTTGTTACAAAAGATAGAATCCGACACCCATGATCAGGTAGGCTGCGAGAAGGGTCAATCCTTCAAACCAGTTGGTATCCCCATCATTCGTAATGGAGATGGTCAGGAACACAGCCAAGACCATCGAAACGAGTTCAGGCAGTGAGAAGACAAGTGACATCTGCTTCTCAAAGAACATGGAAGCAAGAACTAGAACAGGAGCAACAAACATGGCGATCTGGAGTGTTGAACCGACGGCGATTTCAACAGTTACTCCAATTTTGTTTTTGTAGGCCATCAATACAGCAGAAGCATGTTCCGCTGCATTACCAACGATTGCGACGATGATAATCCCGATGAATACTTCGCTCCAGCCAAGTGCTCTGCCTACTTCTTCAAACGTATGCACGAGGTTTTCTGAAATGTACGCAACAGCCAAGGTTGCGAGGAATAGAACGTTGATTGATTTCTTCTTAGTCCACTCTGCTGCTTCTTCTTCATCATGCTCTCCGCTTTCCTCGTCATAGGCATAAACGCCGCGATGAGTCACAAGCTTAAAGTAGAGGGCAGCCAAGTAAAGGACGATCATGATCGCAGAAACCCATATGCTTAATGTAAAAGATTCGTGATTATCAAGTGTCAATGAGAATACTTCAGGGAAAACAAAAGCTACAACAATGGCAAAAATCATTAATCCCGCGTTGTGCTGGGCATCATGCACATTAAACTTTTGCCGTTTAAACTTCAAGCCGCCGATAAAGAACGAAAGTCCCCCGACAAGCAAAAGGTTCCCCAATACTGAACCTGTCAAAGATGCGAGCACGACTGAAACTAATCCAGCTTTTAAGGCGAAAATAGAAATGATCAGCTCTACTGCATTGCCAAAGGTGGCGTTAAGCAGCCCTCCGACCCTGGGGCCAACTGTAATGGCAAGGCTCTCGGTCGCTCTTCCCATGAATGAAGCCAGGGCAACAATCGTTACGCAGTAAATAATAAATGAAGCAACTGCCGGCCAATGCATCAGGCTGGCGGCGACAGATAAAGGAATTCCTAGTATAATTCCGATGAAAAAAATGCGATTAATCACTATGTATGCTCCTTTATAGTAGAGTTTTTTTGTGAAATACTAAATTAACTGCAGTGATTCCTATGTTTTTAGCTCCCATCAAGTATTCCCTTTTTCATCCGTCTGTAACGTATTTTATCGATAAAAGGGTCAAGCCTGCAAGTGTTGCCTTCCCGCTCTTTCGGTTGACGAATGACAAAAAGAGGTGTAGACTACAACGTATATTTTATCTCGGTAGTATATTAGCGAACTAAAGCAAAGTGAAGGTGTGAGTCAATGTCAAAGCCGTTTGTTTTCGAAAAACCAATGGGGATGAGAGATACTCTTCCCGTGTTATATCAAGTAAAACAGCAGGTTCGTAAGGTGATGGAACAAGAGATCAAAGGATGGGGCTATCAGTTCATTCAAACCCCTACTTTAGAATATTACGATACAGTAGGCGAAGCATCTGCGATCTTGGATCAGCAGCTCTTTAAACTAATGGATTCAGAAGGAAAAACGCTCGTCCTCAGGCCAGACATGACAGCGCCGATCGCCCGAGTGGTTTCTTCGAGCATGAAAGATGTTTCGTATCCCATTCGTCTGGCGTATGATTCTGCTGTATTCCGTTCACAGCAGCGGGAAGGAGGCCGCCCTGCAGAATTTGAACAAGTAGGCGTCGAACTGATTGGCGATGGAACATCAAGTGCAGATGCGGAGGTTATCGCGCTCATGGTGTCAGCCCTCTCAAAGGCAGGACTGCAAGAATTTAAAGTGGCCGTGGGGCATATTGGGTTCCTTAATGAACTTTTTCTTGAAGTGCTCGGAAACGCTGAGCGAGCAGAAGAACTTTTGCGATATTTATATGAAAAAAATTATGTAGGCTACGCCAGTCATGTGAAAAACCTGGCACTGTCGTCCATTGATAAAAAACGATTGCTGGATCTGCTTCACCTGCGAGGGGGGGAAGAGATCCTGGATGAGGCCAAAGGTATGTCAGCACCTGAAGGGAAAAAAGCAGTTGCTGATTTACAAGAGCTTTTTTCAATTTTAGATTTGTACGGAGTAAAAGATAAAGTCGTCCTTGATTTTACGCTCTTCAGCCATATGAGCTATTACACGGGTATCGTATTCGAAGGATATACCAATGAGCTAGGCTTTCCGCTATGCAGCGGAGGGAGGTATGATCAGCTGCTCGGTGAATTCGGCAGGAGTGCGCAGGCGATCGGTTTCGGTATCCGGCTTGATTACTTGATAGAGGCATTGAACGTGAAAGAGCCACTTAACCCTCGGACATGCATCGTTTTTAGTCCGGAACGCAGAAAAGAAGCCATCGAAAAATCAAGAGAACTTCGCGAAAAAGGGCTATCTGCTATTGTTCAGGATATTTCAGGGGTCGGCAACGTTGATGAATACAGCGGCCGTTTTCAGGAAGTCATTTATTATATCGGCAAACCGGAGAAAGGGGAGATACAATGAGCAGCTTATTAACGGTAGCAATGCCAAAGGGGCGGATTTTTCAGGAAGCAGTAGAGCTTTTGCGCCAGGCGGGTTATCCGCTGCCTCCCGAATTTGAAGATTCGAGAAAACTCATTATTGAAATAGAAGAAGCAGGGATGCGTTTTATCCTGGCCAAGCCCATGGACGTTCCCACTTATGTGGAGCACGGCGTTGCAGATGCAGGGATCGCTGGAAAAGACGTAATGCTTGAAGAAGAACGGGATGTATATGAAGTCCTGGACCTGAAAATCAGCGACTGTTATCTGGCTGTGGCCGGACTTCCCGGACAAAGAGAAAACTCAGTGGCACCCAAGATTGCGACGAAATATCCGAATGTGGCGGCACAGTATTTCCGGGAGCAGGGAGAACAGGTGGAGATCATCAAATTGAATGGATCCATTGAACTCGCTCCGCTGATCGGATTGGCGGACCGCATTGTCGATATCGTTTCTACCGGAAGAACATTGAAGGAGAATGGCCTTGTAGAAATGGAGAAAATTCGGGAGATTACATCCAGAATTATCATCAATCCAGCGAGCTACCGCATGAAAGCAGGGGTTATTGATGAGCTGGTCGAACGTCTTAGCAAAGTGGTAGAGAGCAAGGAGGAAGTACTGTGAAGATTGAGAGAGCGATAGACTTAAAAAGTTTAAAGCGAAACATCGATCAGGATTCTGAAGCACAGCTTTCTTCTGTTAAAAGTATCTTAAACCAGGTAAAAGAACAGGGAGATGCCGCGCTTTTTGAGCTGACAGAGAAGTTTGACGGGGTGCAGCTGAAGGAATTGCAGGTGTCACCAGAAGAAATTCAGCAGGCATACGATGAAATCGACGATGAAATGGTTGAAATCATAAAAGAAGCCGCCAGAAACATAGAGGAATACCATGTTCAGCAAAAAAAGCAATCATGGTTTTTTACTAGACAGGATGGTACAGTGCTTGGCCAGAAAATTACACCGCTTGATTCCGTAGGCGTGTATGTTCCCGGTGGTACAGCAGCTTATCCTTCGTCCGTGCTTATGGGTGTAACACCAGCAAAGGTGGCCGGCGTAGAGCGGATCGTGCTGATTTCTCCGCCTGACAAAAACGGCAAGCTCCCGGCTGGTGTACTGGTAGCCGCCAATGAAAGCGGAGTGGCTGCGATCTTTAAAAGCGGCGGAGCACAGGCCATCGGGGCTCTTGCTTATGGAACAGAAACGATCCAGAACGTAGATAAAATTGTTGGACCCGGAAACCTTTATGTGGCACTCGCGAAACGTGAAGTATTTGGAACGGTCGATATTGATATGATTGCAGGTCCGAGTGAAATCGCCGTATTGGCGGACCAGACAGCCAATCCTTCCTACATTGCGGCTGACTTGCTGTCACAGGCGGAGCATGATCCAAGATCAGCGGCTGTTTTGGTAACAACATCAGAAGTCCTGGCAGAACAAGTGGCAGAAGAAGTGGACAAGCAGCTGCAGACGCTTCCACGCAGAGAGATCGCAGAAGAAGCGGTGCGGAATTATGGAGCCATCTATCTTGTGGATACCTTAAAAGAAGGTATTGATTTGATCAATGAGATTGCTCCTGAGCATTTGGAAGTGATGACGGAAAGCCCAATGGAACTGCTGGGGCAAATTAAACATGCGGGAGCAATTTTTCTTGGCCCGAACAGCTCAGAGCCTGTTGGCGATTACTTTGCCGGCAGCAACCATGTTTTGCCGACCAGTGGAACCGCACGTTTTTCATCGCCGCTCAATGTGGACGATTTTACGAAAAAATCAAGTGTCATCATGTACAGTGAAACAGCCATTAAGGATAACGCTAAAAAGATAGCCGCATTTGCCCGGCTCGAAGGACTGGAAGCACACGCACGGGCAGTAGAGAAGCGATTGGGGGAAACCGAACATGAGTAACCGAACCTATTCAATAGAAAGAAATACAAAAGAAACGCAGATCGCCCTGGAGTTTTCCATTGATGGCGAAGGACAATCGGATATCGACACACCTGTTCCTTTCTTAAACCACATGCTGGACGGGTTTACCCGGCATGGCTTATTTAATCTATCGGTGAAAGCCACAGGCGATACGGAGATTGATGATCACCACACGACAGAGGATGTTGGAATCTGTCTTGGAACAGCAATCAAGGAAGCACTTGGCGATAAAAAGGGGATTAAGCGCTATGGGAACGCTTTTGTGCCGATGGATGAAACCCTTGCCCAAGTGGCCATCGACTTAAGCAACCGTCCTCATCTTGAGTTTCGCGCAGAATTTCCTTCTCAAAAGGTAGGGACATTTGATACGGAGCTTGTGCACGAGTTTTTCTGGAAGCTTGCACTGGAAGCACGAATGAATCTTCATGTGATTGTGCATTACGGAACAAACACCCATCATATGATTGAAGCCGTCTTTAAGGCCTTCGCGAAAGCGTTAGATGAAGCGACCCTTATCGATCCCCGTGTGAAGGGTGTTCCTTCAACAAAGGGGATGTTATAAATGATCGGCATTATCGATTACGGGATGGGGAACCTGCACTCCGTAAGTTCCGCCCTCAAACGCCTTGATCAGCCTTACTTTCTTTCTGATCAAAAAGAAGAGCTGGCAAAGGCAGATAAGCTTCTCCTGCCGGGTGTAGGATCGTTTAAGGATGCCATGGCCATTTTAAACGGAACAGGGCTGGCAGATTTTATTAAAGAAGAAGCCGCTGCAGGAAAGCCGCTGCTCGGTATCTGCCTCGGCATGCAGCTTCTTTTTGAAGAAAGTGAGGAAAATGGCATCACCAAAGGGTTAGGTCTGCTTCCCGGAACAGTCGAACGTTTCTCAGGAAAAACGAGCAGCGGTGAGACGTACAAAGTGCCGCATATGGGTTGGAATAAGCTTGAGTACAACCGAACTTCTCCGCTGATTGAAAACCTGGATGAAGGCTATGTTTATTTTGTTCATTCCTATGCGGTCCAAACGGGTGACAGCGATTGTTTGATTGCCCAGGCCCAATACGGTGGCCAAAGCGTGCCCGCTGTAGTCGGACAGAACAATATTTTCGGTACACAATTTCATCCGGAAAAAAGTTCAGAAGTAGGCATGACGATTTTAAGCAATTTTTGCAATCTGGCAGAGGAGGCGAAGGCATGAGTGAATTTTTATTGTATCCAGCCATTGATATGCGCGGCGGGAAATGCGTAAGGCTGCTGCAGGGAGATTATAATCAGGAAACCGTTTATGGAGATTCCCCTTTTGACATGGCCAAGCAATTCGCGGAAGCAGGTGCAAAATGGATTCATATGGTTGATCTTGATGGTGCAAAGGCGGGGGAGAGGGTCAATCACCAGCATGCTGTCCGAGTCGCCAAAGAACTTCAGGTTTCTGTACAAATAGGAGGCGGAATACGCACGGAAGAGGATGTGGCCTTCTATCTGGAAGAGGGAGTGAACCGTGTGATCTTGGGAAGCGCGGCGATTTCCAATCCGGAGTTTGTACTAAAAATGCTTCGTACTTACGGAGAACGGATTGCAATTGGCATTGATGCTCGAGACGGCTATGTGGCGACTGAAGGATGGCTGAACATGTCTGAGATTAAAGCGGCTGATCTTGCTGAGCGGCTGTCGAATGAAGGAGCAGAGACGTTTATTTTTACAGATATTTCGAAGGACGGTACCCTGCAAGGGCCAAACACCGAAGCGATTGGCCAGCTAGCCGGTCTAACGGGTAAAAACGTAATCGCATCAGGAGGAATCAGCTCTCTGGCTGATCTTGAGGCGCTGAAAAAAGACCACCGCGGCATCGGCGGTGCGATTATCGGGAAAGCCCTGTACACAGGCAGATTTACACTAGAGGAAGCGCTGGAGAAGGTGAAATAAATGCTGACAAAACGAATCATTCCCTGTCTTGATGTCAAAGAAGGCAGAGTTGTAAAAGGCGTACAGTTCGTCAACCTCATTGACGCTGGTGATCCGGTCGAGCTTGCAGCTTTTTATGACCGGGAAGGCGCGGATGAGCTTGTCTTTCTTGATATTTCCGCTTCTCATGAAGGCCGGCAGACGATGATCGATGTTGTGGACCGGGTGGCGAGCCAGCTCGCCATCCCGTTTACCGTAGGTGGAGGCATCAATTCACTGGAAGACATGAAACGTGTGCTGCGAGCAGGCGCCGATAAGGTTTCTGTTAATACAGCTGCACTTTTGCGCCCTGAGCTCATTACAGAAGGCGCTGATTACTTCGGTTCCCAATGTATTGTCACAGCGATCGATGCCAAGTATGATGAATCTCTTGGTTCTTGGCGTGTCTATACTCATGGGGGCAGGAAACCGACCGAGTGGGAAGTAACGGCATGGGCGAAAGAGGCGGTCAAGCGGGGTGCAGGCGAAATTTTGCTGACGAGCATGGATCAGGACGGAGAAAAGAGCGGTTTTAATCTGGCACTGACAAAAGCAGTAAGTGAAGCAGTTACGGTTCCGGTCATCGCATCCGGCGGAGCGGGGAATGCACAGCACTTCCATGAAGCTTTTACAGAAGGAAAAGCAGATGCAGGTCTTGCTGCCAGCATCTTTCATTATAAGGAAACGTCGGTTAGAGAAGTAAAGAAAGAGCTAAAAGAAAAAGGAGTGGTGATCCGATGAATGTGTCTTCCGTAAAGTTTGATGAAAAAGGGCTGGTGCCGGCCATCGTTCAGGACGCCCGTACGAAAACGGTGCTTACCCTTGCGTATATGAATGAAGAGTCGCTGAAAAAAACACTCGAGATTGGTGAAACGGTATTCTACAGCCGTTCCCGCCAGGAGCTCTGGCACAAGGGTGAAACGTCCGGCAACACGCAAAAAGTCGTGGACATCCGCATGGACTGCGACCATGATGCGCTCGTCGTGTTTGTCGATCCGAAGGGGCCTGCGTGCCATACCGGGGCTGAGAGTTGTTTTTCTGGGGAAGCATCACTGCGAGGTTCGGTTGATGAAGAGCCTCTACGAGGTTCGGTTACAGGTGAGTCCCTGCGAGGTTCGGTTACAGGCACCATAAGTTCGGTGCCAGTCACCGACGTGCCAGCCACCGATGGATCAGTCACCGATGGATCAGCCACTGAAGGGAAAACATCCTACGGGGATGTTGTTCCGGGCAAAGCAGGAGGAAGTAAATCTCCTGAAATACTTAATGTGCTGCAGGGGCTGATTGCCGAGCGAGAGCGGCAGATGCCTGAGGGAGCATACACTACCTATCTTTTTGATAAAGGTGTGGACAAGATATTGAAAAAGGTCGGAGAAGAAGCTTCAGAGGTGATCATTGCTGCGAAAAATCGCGACAAAGAAGAACTGAAATGGGAAGCCGCCGACTTGATTTATCACCTTCTTGTCCTTTTGCAGGAACAAAAGCTTCCGTTTGCTGAAGTTTTGGGCGTATTGGAAGAGCGACATACTTCCAAGGATCGAAAATAAAGAGTAATTGTGGGGCCGGCGGGATGTCGGCGGCCTTTTTGTGCGATGAAATGATGGAATTGAGCGTAAATCAGGGATAATTGAGCCAACTGGAGAATAATTAGAGTCTAACTCAAATTAATTGAGCCAAACAAGCACTTAATTGATCCAATCTAACTATTCAGACTTCTTCACCACCACAACAACCGCCTCCAAACCAAAACACCTGGAATTAACTTGAATTCTCCCGCTGAATACACTAAAATAGTTAAAAACCAAAAGAGATAAAAGTAATGAGAGGAATCAGTAGTAGTTATCTCCCTGTTTCAGAGAGCCGGTGGGTGGTGAGAACCGGTCACAGATAAGTATGAATTACCTCCTCGAACTTTCTTTGTGAACGGGTCTATGATTTCAGATCAGTAGCAGAGAACGGCCTGAACCGTTAATTCGCTTGAGTGGAAGCTTTAAGCTTCAACAAGGGTGGTACCGCGTGCTAACACCACGTCCCTTTTTTAGGGATGTGGTTTTTTATATTTTTAAGGAGGAATGATTAGGATGAAAGACTTGATTCAACTATTGTCAGCTGACCAAAAAAGCGAGCTGGAGCGGCAATATGCACTGTATGCCAATGGTGTACAGGAGATCATTCCTGCTGAGGATTTTAAACAGAAGATCGCGAAGTCTTTGCTTAAGAATAAGCCTTTAAAAGTAAAGCTTGGCTTGGATCCCTCTGCTCCGGACGTTCATATCGGACACACGGTCGTTCTGCAGAAGCTGAAACAGTTTCAGCAAAACGGGCACATTATCCAGCTCATTATTGGTGATTTTACAGGCAAGATCGGGGATCCTACCGGCAAATCCGCTGTACGGAAGCAGCTTACTGATGAAGAAGTGAAACACAATGCGAAGACCTATTTTGAGCAGTTCGGCAAAGTGCTGGATATGGAAAAGGTGGAGCTTCATTATAATGCCGACTGGCTTTCCAAATTGAACTTTGAGGATGTCATCCAGTTGGCAGGCAAAATAACCGTTGCGCGGCTTCTTGAACGAAATGATTTTACAGAGCGGATCTCTATGGGCAAGCCGATCTCTCTTCATGAATTCTTTTACCCGCTCATGCAAGGCTACGATTCTGTTGTTCTGGAAAGTGATCTTGAACTCGGGGGAACCGATCAGCATTTTAACGTGCTGATGGGGAGGCACCTGCAGGAACACTATAAAAAAGAGAAGCAGGCCGTGATGCTGCTGCCTTTACTTGAAGGTCTTGACGGTGTTGAAAAGATGTCAAAATCAAAAGGCAACTACATTGGAATCAATGAAGAGCCGAATGAGATGTTCGGCAAAACGATGTCCATTCCTGATGAACTGATGCCGAAGTATATTGATTTGGCCACAGATTACACGGTGGATGAAAAGAACAAGCTGAAAGAGGATCTAAAAGAAGGCACCCTTCACCCTCGTGACGCGAAAATCCAGCTAGGCAAGACTTTTGTCCGGATGTTCCACGGAAAGGAAGCAGCAGAAAAAGCAGAACAGCATTTTCTGCGTGTTTTCCAAAAAGGAGCATTGCCTGAAGAAATCCCGGAAGTGAAGTGGAATGGCGATCGAAATGTTGCTGTCGTTGAACTTCTTGTTGCCCTGCAGTTGTTAAGTTCCAAAAGTGAAGCCCGGAAAATGATTCAGAACGGCGGGGTGAAGCTTAATGGAAAAAAGGTGTCAGACATAAAACTTGAGATTGAGATAAAAGATGATACAATCGTTCAAGTAGGAAAAAGAAAGTTTGTTAAATTAACTGTATAAATTGAGGCCACCGTTTTCCGCTTCAGGAGACGGTGGTTTTCTGTCGTAAAAAGCTTCTGGACAAAAACAGCAATATTTTTTCCATTTGCTTGCTGTTTTTTAAAGATCCATAGATTAAAATGAAATCTTAATAAAACCTTTGTCGAAAGTTTCATTGACAAAGTTTAAAAAGGGTATGTAAGACGCTTTTGGTGTATGGTATACTTTTTTGGGTTGAAAACGAACGGCTAGAAATAAAGGCTATGTAATATGCTTTTTACATAGAAATTGGAGGAAAGAATGAAAAAGGAAAATCACGCGGAAAGTGACATGCGCATACTTCCTTTCATGCAGGATGGAGAATATTATTTCCACCGGGGTATTAAAGCTTACCAAAAGAAGGATTTAGATAAAGCAAGAAAATTATTTGAACGAGCTGTGTACCTGCAGCCCGAAGAACCGGCATTTTATTGCCAGCTCGCATCCACATTGGCCGAGCTGGGTGAATATGATAAATCTAACCTGTATTTAGTGCAGGTGCTTGAAACAATGGGACAGGACATTAGTGAGTGTTACTTTTTTATGGCAAACAACTATGCGCATTTGGGAATGTTTTCAGAAGCCGAAACCTATGCCTCGCTTTATATGAAAAAAGATCCTGACGGTGAATTTTTTGATGATGCACTTGAACTGATCGATTTGATCAATTTTGAGACTGGAAGTGAAGCTTTAACAGAGGAAGAGGAATTGATCATCGGCCATGAAGAGGCCCGGCACAGTATTGAAAAAGGCGACTTGAAGGAAGCAAAAAAACAGCTGGCTGAACTCATCAGCAAGCATCCTGCGTTTTGGGCTGCGTATAACAATCTTGCTCTTACTCATTTTTATTTAAATGAATTTGAGGAAGCATTGAACGTGCTCACGTCCATCCTGGATAAAAATCCGGGCAATTTGAATGCCCTCTGTAATCTTGCTATTTTTTACGAGCAATTGGGGAAAAAAGAAGAGGCTGCTGAAATGGTTGAGGGGATGAAAAAGGTCTATCCAATTCATCCGGACCATCGCTATAAACTCGGCAGCACGTTCGGCATCTTTAATGAGCATGCCTGGGCTAACCGCTGGCTGGCATCCATCAACAAACATTACTACTACAATGATCCTTCCTATCTTCATTTACTGGCTGTTTCATTCTATGCGCTTGGCCGGACCGAGCGGGCAATGAACTGCTGGTCAAAGGCACAGGAACTTGATCCGAAAAGCCAGGTCGCTTCTTATTACCTTGAGAAAGCACAAAATGACGAGCTGACTGTCACGGGTGCTGATTATCAATACCGGGCGCCTTCGTATGTGAAACAGGAGAATGCCCAAAAAAAGGATTTCATGCAGCGCTTTAATAACGTGGCACGCGGTCTGCAAAAAAGTAAATTGGTGCATTTAACCTTACTGCGTGGGAATAATAGCGAAGAAAACATTGAAACCCTACAGGAATTTTGCACAAGGGATGATGAACATACCGTCCTTAAAGAAGTAGCGGCCAGTCTTTTAGTAGAGATGAGTCCGGGTACAAAGGTTTCTATTCAAGGAGAAGATGGAGAGCAGATCATAGAGAATGTTTCTCCGACCATTGCAAGTGGGCTGAGCATCCTTTCTATCATGAAGGAAAATGGAGCTTCCATTGATGACGATGTGACGTTCTTATGGCTGGAAACGATGATTCTGGCTCGTTCTGACAGCTCGCTGCTCAGAAATGATAAGGCGATTGCTGCGGCTATTGATTATGTATCCAGAAAACGAAAAGACGGAGCAACCCAGCGCCAGATCGCCGAGCTGTATGGGATAACGGTTTCCATGCTCTCCTCGCGCATTCAATTTATCAAAAGAGGTCTTGAACGGGTAGATTGAGCAAATCTATGGACGAAAAAGCCTTTGGCCGATACCATGTAACTACAATATAAAGATTTGCAGACAGATGTTCTGGGGAAGGATCAAAGGAGTGGATCATGATGAGTGAAGAAAAAATTTACGACGTTATAATCATCGGCGCAGGTCCTGCGGGCATGACTGCGGCTGTCTATACGTCCAGGGCAAACCTCAGCACATTGATGCTTGAGCGCGGAATCCCGGGCGGACAGATGGCCAATACGGAAGATGTAGAGAACTATCCAGGGTTTGAAACGATCTTGGGGCCTGAACTGTCCAATAAAATGTTTGAACATGCAAAAAAATTCGGCGCGGAGTATGCTTACGGTGATGTGAAAGAGATCATCGACGGCGAGGAATACAAAACGGTCGTATCCGGAAGGAAAGAATTTAAAGCAAGATCGATCATTATAGGAACGGGCGCAGAATATAAAAAGCTAGGAGTACCAGGTGAAAAGGAACTTGGCGGACGCGGCGTTTCCTATTGTGCGGTATGTGACGGAGCGTTCTTTAAAAATAAAGAGCTCGTTGTTGTCGGCGGGGGAGACTCTGCGGTTGAAGAAGGTGTCTACCTTACACGTTTTGCGAGCAAAGTAACCATCGTGCATCGCCGTGATAAATTGCGTGCCCAGCAGATTCTTCAGCAACGTGCTTTTGATAATGAGAAAGTCGATTTCTTATATAACCATACCGTTAAAGAAATCCACGGGGAGAACAATAAGGTCAGCAAATTAACGCTTGTCAGCACCGAGACTGGTGAAGAGCGTGAGTTTTCTGCAGACGGCGTATTCATCTACGTTGGTATGCTTCCCTTGAATGGCGCTTTCGTCAATTTGGGGATTACAAACGAAGCGGGTTATGTTGAAACGAATGAGCTTATGGAAACAAGGATTCCCGGCATTTTTGCTGCAGGCGATGTAAGGGAAAAAACACTTCGCCAAATCGTTACAGCTACGGGGGACGGAAGTATTGCCGCCCAATCGGCACAGCATTTTGTCGAGGAATTAAAAGAAAGAATGAAAGCGTAAATTCGTAATTCTGTTTTAATCAGACTGTAACAGTGGTGAAATAAAAATGGGGTACTATAAATAATAAGAAATTGACCCCCTTTTTATAAATTGCAAGACTTTTGGCGCGGAAGCATTCCGCGCCTTTTTTTTTGTGGAATAATAGTTCTATCCTTAATAATGGAGATACGTGTTCATTGTGAGGAGTGGCATTTTTTAGTATACTAAAGTTAATGTAACAGGTGATTGAGGTGAACATTGTGCAAAGAGTAACAAACTGTGTTTTAGTCAAAGAAAACGAAGTTCTTCTCTTGCAGAAACCAAGAAGAGGCTGGTGGGTTGCCCCTGGCGGCAAGATGGAGTCAGAGGAATCCATCAGGGATTCTGTCATTCGGGAATACCGTGAAGAAACAGGAGTTTATATTAAAAACCCTCAGTTGAAGGGTGTATTTAATTTTATTATCAAAGAAAAAGACAAGATTATTTCTGAATGGATGATGTTCACCTTTTTGGCAACCGAAGCTGAAGGAGAGGCACTGGAAGAGTCTGATGAAGGGATTCTAGCCTGGAAAAAGGCCTCTGAAATACGTTCATTGCCGATGGCGCCTGGAGATCATCATATTTTGGATTATGTTCTCACCGGGACGGGAATGATTTTTGGAACGTTCACGTATACACCGGACTTTGAACTGCTGTCCTATCGCCTCGATCCGGCTTGATCGGCAGTTTACACGGCGACAGGATTAAACACATACAATACATCAACGATATTTTAACGATTTTTAGAATAAGAGGGGGGAACGGTTATGGAGCAGCAGGACGTTCAAATGGTAATTATAACTGGGATGTCCGGGGCAGGAAAAACAGTAGCGATGCAGAGTTTTGAAGACCTGGGCTTCTTTTGTGTTGATAATCTTCCTCCCGCATTATTGCCAAAGTTTGTTGAGCTTATGGAGGAGTCACATGGAAAGCTGAATAAAGTGGCACTTGTCATGGACTTAAGGGGACGCGAGTTTTTTGACCAGCTGTTTTCAACGCTTGATCAGCTGCCTGTCCACTCTCACATTCAGCCACAGATTATTTACCTTGAAAGCAAGGATGCAGCGCTCGTCCGCAGATACAAAGAAACAAGACGGTCGCATCCCCTGGCGAAAAGCGGAAATCCTCTTCAGGGAATCATGCAGGAACGTGGAATGCTGGAAGAGCTAAAAGGCCTTGCACAGCAAGTGATCGATACAACGGACCTTAAACCGATTCAGCTCCGCGAAAAGATTATTGAGCGATTTTCTTCGGAAAAGTCCCATCCATTTACCGTAAATGTCATGTCATTTGGTTTTAAATACGGGATGCCGATCGATGCCGATCTCGTATTTGATGTGCGATTTTTGCCGAACCCACATTACATTGACCACATGCGGCCAAGGACTGGACTAGAACCGGATATTTCAGAATATGTATTGCGGTGGCCTGAAACAAAGACTTTTCTTGAAAAGCTTATCGATCTATTAAATTTTATGATTCCACAATATAAGCGGGAAGGGAAAAGCCAGCTGATTATCGGAATTGGCTGCACAGGCGGAAAACACCGCTCGGTTGCTCTGGCAGAGTACATTAAGAATGCTTTGTCCAAAGAGTTTGTTACATTGAGCAGCCATCGTGACATGGGAAAGGATAAGTCTTAAATGAAACCTATATCTAAAATAGTCGTTCTGGGAGGAGGCACCGGGCTTTCCGTTCTTCTCAGAGGCTTAAAGAGCTTTCCCGTAGACATTACGGCGATCGTTACCGTTGCTGATGATGGAGGCAGCTCTGGCCGACTCCGAAAAGATTACGATATGCCTCCACCGGGAGACGTGCGCAACGTCCTTGCTGCACTCTCTGAGGTTGAACCTCTAGTGGAACGGCTTTTTCAGCATCGTTTTACGACAGGTGACGGCATTACCGGCCATTCCCTGGGGAATTTGCTGCTGGCTGCCATGCATGACATCACCGGGGATTTTGTCATGGGGATCAGGGAACTGAGCAAGGTGCTGAATGTCCGAGGGCAAGTGCTGCCGGCGGCTAATAAAAGCGTCATCTTAAACGCAGAATATGAAGATGGTTCATTTATTACCGGGGAGTCCAAAATTCCTCTCCGCAATAAACGAATTAAGCGTGTGTTTCTTACGCCTGACCATATCGAACCATTAGAGGCCAGCGTAAACGCGATCAATGAGGCTGACTTGATTGTTGTGGGACCCGGAAGCCTTTATACGAGCATCCTGCCCAATTTATTGGTTGGCGGTATTCGGGATGCCGTTCTCAAGTCAACGGTGCCTAGAGTTTATGTTTGTAACGCCATGACTCAAAAAGGGGAAACGAACCACTTTTCAGCAAGTGACCATGTCCAGGCACTGATTGATCACGTCGGCGATAAAATTGTTGATGTCGTGATCGTTAACAATGAAATTATTCCTGAAGAATTTTTGGAACTCTATCGCGAAGAGGGAGCCGAACAGGTTACCTGCGATATGGATCTTTTAAAATCTTTTGGTTTTAAGATCATTAGTGATAATATAATTCAATATGGCACTTTAGTGCGCCATGATGCGAAACGTGTATCTGAACTGCTTCTTTCATTACTGGGATAAAGGAGTAGTTTTTTCAGAAATTGAAGGCTGAATAACAGCTATCTAACCCTCACGTTACCGTAGTGGATAGAAGAGGGGTGAAAAAGATGTCTTTTGCGGCAGAAACAAAAAAAGAACTGACCCAACTGGAGATGAAAGATTGCTGTGCAAAGGCGGAATTGGCAGCGCTGATCCGAATGAATGGTTCTATCTCTTTTTCGAACCGCCAGATCGTTCTGGATATTCCAACTGAGAATGCCGCCATTGCCCGGCTTATCTATACATTGATCAAGAGAGTGTATTCCTTTCATGTGGAACTCCTGGTCCGGAAAAAAATGAGGCTGAAGAAAAACAACGTGTACATCGTCAGGCTCACTCAGGAAGCAAGAGCTCTTCTAGAGGATTTAAATATCATAGATGAAACCTTCACGTTCAACAGGGGGATCGCAGAAAACATTCAAAAGAATTCCTGCTGCCGCCGATCATACATGAGAGGTGCTTTTCTTGCCGGAGGATCTATCAATCATCCGGAAACGAGTTACCATCTTGAGATTTTTTCAATGTATGAGGAACATACAGCAGCCCTGTGCGAGCTGATGAACACCTTTGATCTAAAGGCAAAAATGCTTGAACGCAAAAAAGGATACATTATTTATTTGAAAGACGGGGAAAAGATATCTGAGTTCCTTACTTTAATTGGAGCGCACAACGCTATGCTCTATTTTGAGGACGTCAGGATCTTGAAGGATATGAGAAACTCCGTCAACCGCCTCGTAAACTGCGAAACCGCCAATTTGAACAAAACAGTGGGTGCAGCAATGAGGCAGGTCGAGAATATCAAATTTATTGAAAACCAGGTTGGTCTCGAAGTTCTTCCTGACAAACTCCGCGAGATCGCTGAACTCCGCGTCGCCCATCAGGAAATTACCCTGAAAGAGCTAGGTGAGATGGTTTCTTCAGGCGCAGTAAGCAAATCGGGCGTCAACCACAGGCTTCGGAAAATTGATGAAATCGCTGACAAAATTCGGTTAGGACAACCCATTTCGAAATAAAAACAAAACTACACACTAATCTTTAAAAGGAGGAACAGCAATGATCGAGAAGAAGGTAACTGTTCAATTGAAAACCGGATTGCAAGCCCGTCCGGCTGCCTTATTTGTGCAGGAAGCGAACCGTTACAACTCTGAAGTATTTGTAGAAAAAGACGGAAAAAGAGTCAATGCAAAAAGTATTATGGGAATCATGAGCCTGGCCATCGGATCTGGCGTCGATATTACCATTTCTGTTAGCGGACATGATGAAGAAGAAGCGATCAAGGGGCTTGAAGCCTTCATTACGGAGCAGAACTAGGTTTTATTGAAGAAAATAGAAGAAATAAAAGGGCAAAAGCGGGTTCGATATGATCCTATCATCATCGAAGAGCTTTTGCCCTGTTTTTTGTGTTGTTATGGGGCGTTTTGCCGCATGTAGGGTTCGCAGATTGCTGGTTACTGGCCAAAACGAAGAAATACTGGCTGGAAATGATATTTACTGGTTGTGTCAAATAGTCTGTGTATGCCAATTATAAGTAGAGGCTCTCGTTTGTCCGTTTTATTTAATTTTGGGGGAGAGTGGTTGGAGGGCTAGCCCTC
>NZ_LMVC01000004.1 GCF_001510655.1 Fictibacillus sp. FJAT-27399
ACTCTCCAATAAAGTGTTTGATATAGCTCTTAAAGTTTAAAAATTGATGGGATTGTAAAATCCCTGACTTACCTGGCTTTTGTTTGGTTTTCAAAGAACAAGTTTGCGCCGCTCGTTTTGGCGACTTTATTAGATTACCATACTAGCATCTATTAAGTCAACCGTTTTTCTGAAAAAGTTTTTATCAGAAGTTCGCCTGAAAGAATAGGCAAAACAAGAAGCTCAATAAATATACCACCATAATGGATTTATTGCAAGTGTTTTTTAAATAAAGTTGTATAAACATAAAAAAGAGAGTCCCTGCTGGCTTTGGGACTCCCTTGTTTCCGTTATTCAGAGAGAACTTCTTCAATAAAGAGATCATTGTTGTCCCTTAAAGAGATAATGGCGGACGATTGATCCAGCTGGATAATCGGTCTCGCAGGATGAGAGTCTTCCTTAAAAACGATAGATCCTGTCTGGCCGTCCGATAGTCTTACTCTCGTCCCTGCTGAAAAGATAGACAGTCCGTCCGTCACCGCCCGAATGATAGCTGGATCAAACTGGCCGAATTGATCTTTCATCATTAGCTCGATGACTTTAAAAGGACTTAGTTTTTTCCGGTAGGGCCTTTCTGAAGTCATCGCAAGGTAGACGTCCGCTGCGGCAAGGATTCTGCTGTAAGGATGAAGCTTGCTTCCATGAACCTTGAGTGGATAGCCGCTTCCATCCTGACGTTCATGATGCTGCAGGACCCCGAGAAGAACACCCTCTTTTATAGCAGGCAATTTTTTAAGCATGTTATAGCCTTGGATGGAATGCTGCTTCACTTCTTTAAGCTCATGAAGGTTCAAGGGCCCTTTTTTCTTTAAGATAGCTGGAGATATTTTGGACATGCCGCAGTCGCACAGCGCGCCTGCCACTCCAATCTGGAGACAGTCCCCTCTTGAAAATCCAAGTTTTTTAGCTATGAAAGCACTAAGTACAGAAAGAGACACTGCATGGTGATACAAATAATCGTCTGTATTTTGCGCCTGCTGCATGTCCTTTAATCCCCCAGGCTGGTCCATTCCTTTTTCCACAACAGGTACGATTGCTTTCCTTAATGTAAGCACATCGATTTGAGCACCTGCTCTCCAGTTGGTGAACAGCACTTTAAATCGCTTTACGGCTTCGTTATAGAGAGGCAGGAAGGCACCGGGCATCTCTATAGAAGAAACAGGAGATGGCTTGCTTTTTTCAGGAGCAGTCTTTGTTGTCTGTTTATTTTTGGAAGTTTCAGAGACAATTTCAATTTCCCTGATCATGAACAACGATAAAATGTCCAGGTGCTCAGCTGTCAGGACAGTATTCTTCTTTATAATCGGATGATTCGTACGGCCGAAATGATCGGTAGCAAGAACTTGGCCGACTTTTGCCGCTGAAGGATGGATTATCATCTTGGTTCCCCGCTTTTTATGTATATGAAATTCATTTTCATTTTACATATAAAAAAGAGGAAAATATATGATTATTTTCCTCTTTTTATCAATTATTCTTCTGTATCGTTTTCATTAGAAGATTCTTCTGGAGCCTGTGTTTCTTCGTGGCCTTCCAATTCTTCTTCCAATCCGTCTTCAATATCTTCATCAAGCTCTTTTTCTACAACCGCAACAGTGGCTACATGGTTGCCTTCGTGCATGGAGATCAATTTCACACCCTGAGTATTTCTTCCCATGGATGAGATGCCTGACATGTTCATACGGATCAGGATGCCGTCAGCGGTAATAATCATGAGGTCTTCATCATTCGTTACCGTTTTAAGCGCGATGATCGCTCCGTTTCGATCGGTGATGTTACAGGTTTTGATTCCTTTTCCGCCGCGTGACTGCAGACGGTATTCTTCCATTGGTGTACGTTTTCCGTAACCTTTTTTGGTAACGATTAATACATCCTGTGCTTCATCGAGAACTTCCATTCCGACAACATAATCGTCTTCGCCAAGAGTTACAGCTTTTACTCCTGCAGCTGTACGGCCCATTGATCGTACATCATCTTCTTTATAGCGAATCGCCATTCCCTGGCTCGTTCCAACGATAATCTCCTTGCTGCCATCTGTCAGTTTAACACCCATCAGCTCGTCATCTTCACGCAAGGTAATGGCAAACAGACCGCCTTTTCGGATATTAGCAAACTGAGAAAGCGGAGAACGTTTCGTAATCCCATGTCTCGTCATGAAGTTGAGGTACCACGTATCCTCGAATTCTTCTACAGGAATGACAGCTGAAATCGTTTCATCCCGTTCAACCTGAAGCATGTTGACAATCGGAATTCCTTTTGCCGTTCTGCTCATTTCAGGAATCTCATAACCTTTCAGGCGGTACACTTTACCTTTATTCGTAAAGAAGAGGATCGTATTATGAGAGTTTGTTGTAAAGAGATGTTCCACGAAATCATCTTCACCCGTTCCCATGCCTTGGATGCCGCGGCCGCCTCGACGCTGTGAGCGGTAGGTAGAGATGGGAAGACGCTTAATGTATCCCTTGTTCGTTAAAGTAATGACGATATTTGTTCTTGGAATGAGGTCCTCATCTTCAATCATGTCGAAGCCGACGGTAATGTTCGTACGGCGCGCATCACTGAAGCGTTCTTTGATCTCAGTGAGTTCTTCACGAATGATTTCGAGAATCCTTTCCTCATCTGCCAGGATGGCTTTCAGCTCTGCAATGAGAGCGACAAGCTCTTTATACTCATTTTCAATCTTGTCCCGCTCCAGGCCTGTCAAACGTTGAAGCCTCATTTCCAGGATGGCTTGAGCCTGTTCATAGCTTAGAGAGAATTTCACCATCAAGCCGTCTCGCGCAATCTCTGTTGTTCTTGAAGAACGGATAAGGGCGATGACTTCATCAAGATGATCCAGCGCAATTCTTAAGCCTTCAAGAATATGAGCACGCGCTTCTGCTTTCCGAAGATCGAACTCTGTTCTGCGGCGGATGATGACCTGCTGATGTTTCAAGTAATAATACAGACATTCTTTAAGGTTCAGTACTTTCGGCTGTCCATCGACCAATGCCAGCATATTGATGCCGAAGCTGGTTTGCAGCGCCGTCTGTTTATAAAGGTTATTTAAGAGTACATTGGCATTCGCATCACGGCGGACTTCAATGACAATACGCATTCCATTTCGGTCTGACTCGTCGCGAAGATCAGTGATGCCGTCAATCTTTTTATCCCTGACTAATTCTGCGATTTTTTCGATCAGGCGGGCTTTGTTGACTTGGTAAGGAATTTCATTAACGATAATCGTACTTTTGCCGTTCGCCTGTTCTTCAATCTCTGCTTTGGCACGGATAATGATGGAGCCTCTTCCAGTCTGGTAAGCTTTCCTGATTCCTTCTCGTCCTAAAATTTCACCTGCTGTCGGGAAATCCGGCCCAGGAATGAATTCCATTAGTTCCGGAATAGAAATATCAGGATTTCGGCTGAGTTCCAAAATACCGTCGATGACTTCTCCGAGATGGTGAGGAGGAATATTGGTTGCCATCCCAACAGCAATCCCGGAAGTACCGTTGACCAAGAGGTTTGGAAAACGGGAAGGCATAACAATCGGTTCACGTTCGGAGCCGTCATAGTTATCCTTATAGTCAATCGTGTCCTTGTTGATGTCACGGACCATTTCCATCGCAATTTTTGACATTCTTGCTTCTGTATAACGCATTGCCGCAGCGGCGTCCCCATCCACGGAACCAAAGTTGCCGTGGCCGTCGATCAGCATGTGGCGATATGCAAAATCCTGCGCCATACGAACCATCGTTTCATATACGGCAGAGTCGCCGTGAGGGTGATACTTACCGATAACTTCCCCGACGATACGAGCGGACTTTTTGTACGCTTTATCGGCGGTCATGCCCAGGTCGTTCATCGCATAAAGAATCCGCCGGTGAACAGGCTTCAGGCCGTCACGGACATCAGGAAGTGCACGGCTCACGATAACGCTCATCGCATAATCCATAAATGATGTACGCATTTCCGAGCTGATATTTATTTCCTTCACCCGGGATTGATCTGCTTCAGACATTAGTTCTAACCTCCATTTACTGCATGATCCATAAGAAATTCTCTTTACGGTGCACTCATTTCCTTACAAATAATATCTATAAAAACGGTAAGAGAAACAGGGGTATGCCCTGTTTCCACTGTTGTTAAATATCCAAGTTTTTGACGTAATGGGCATTTTCCTGAATGAAATCACGCCGCGGTTCGACCTTATCCCCCATCAAGATCTCAAAGGTTTCATCCGCTTCCATCGCATCTTTCAGTTCAACCTGCAGCAGCGTTCTTGTTTCTGGATCCATGGTCGTTTCCCACAGCTGAGTGGGATTCATTTCTCCAAGACCTTTATAGCGCTGAACTCCCGGTTTTGGATTCTGCGGGATCTCTTTCATAATTCTATCCATTTCTTTATCGTTATAAGCATATTCAATCCGCTTGCCCTGCTGAATCTTATAAAGAGGCGGCTGTGCGATGTAGATATATCCATTCTCGATGATCGGTCTCATATACCGGTAAAAGAACGTCAGCAGCAGTGTACGGATATGAGCGCCATCGACATCAGCATCCGTCATGATGATAATTTTATGGTATCTCGCTTTTGAAATATCAAAATCTTCACCGATACCCGTACCGAGTGCCGTAATGATGGCTCGGATCTCATTGTTTGATAAGATTTTATCAAGACGTGCTTTTTCTACGTTGATGATTTTTCCCCGCAATGGCAGAATCGCCTGAAAATGGCGGTCGCGCCCTTGTTTGGCTGATCCACCTGCCGAGTCACCCTCAACGATGTACAATTCAGATACGCTGGCGTCCTTTGAAGAACAGTCTGCCAGTTTACCTGGAAGAGAAGAAACATCAAGTGCGCTTTTTCTGCGTGTCAGCTCGCGGGCTTTTTTGGCAGCGACGCGCGCACGAAGCGCCATCATCCCTTTTTCCAGTACCCGCTTGGCGATATTTGGATTTTCCAGCATAAAGGTGGAGAACTGTTCAGAGAATAGAGATTCAGTAATCGTTCTCGCCTCAGAGTTTCCAAGTTTCGTTTTCGTCTGTCCTTCAAACTGTGGATCTGGATGTTTGATGGAGATGATGGCAGTCAAACCTTCACGCACATCATCACCCGACAAGTTTGTATCGCTGTCTTTGAACATATTGTTTCGGCGTCCATAATCATTAATGACACGTGTTAACGCGGTTTTAAACCCAGACTCATGGGTTCCGCCTTCATGCGTGTTAATGTTGTTGGCGAAAGAATAGATATTGCTCGTATAGCTGTCGTTATACTGAAGTGCGATCTCTAGAGAGATTCCATCTTTCTCTCCTTCGATGAAGATCGGCTCATGAATGGCTTCACGTGAGCGGTTGATGTGTTCAACGTAGGATTTGATCCCGCCTTCATAATGGTACTCCTGTTCGACTGGCTCTTCTTCGCGCTTGTCCCTAGCGATAATCTTGATTCCGCGATTAAGGTAGGCAAGTTCTCTAATCCTTTGAGAGAGTGTGGCAAAGTCAAATTCCCTCGTTTCCGTAAAGATTTCTTTATCCGGAACAAAGTGAATGATCGTTCCCCGTTTGTCTGTTTCTCCAATCACAGCCAGGTCGGCCGCTGGAACACCGCGGTGGTACTGCTGATAATGAATCTTGCCGTCACGATGGACGGTTACATCCATTTCACTGGAAAGCGCATTTACAACGGACGCACCAACACCATGAAGTCCTCCGGATACTTTATAACCTCCGCCGCCAAATTTACCGCCGGCATGAAGTACGGTCATGATGACCTCTACAGCAGGACGTCCCATTTTTTCTTGAATCCCAACAGGAATACCTCGTCCATTGTCCGTAACAGTAATGCTGTTATCTTTTTCGATCGTGACAGTAATCTCATCACAGTAACCAGCCAAAGCTTCATCGATCGAGTTATCGACGATTTCCCACACTAAGTGGTGCAGCCCTTTTACGCTCGTGGAACCGATGTACATTCCGGGACGTTTGCGGACAGCTTCGAGCCCTTCTAATACCTGAATATCACTTTCATCATAATGCTGTTCTAATTTCTGATCAGTAGTCATTTTTTTCTTCACCTACATTTCGGTTTCGGGAACAATTTCAAATAAAGCCTTTTATTTTAAATACCAGCTATGGGCAAAATCAATACGTTCTCCTGCCCGTTTTTTCAGTGTGATCGAGGATAGAGGGGAGATATAAACCTGTTTCTTTGTGATGATAACGGATTTTGGATTTGTGTCGCATAGATTGACCATGCTTTTCTTTTCTTTGTGCTGCCTTAAAAAGTCGTTCATTAATTCCGAGCTTTCAAGAGCATGGTAATCCAGAATAGCTACGATATCTTTTTGCTGGATCACCGCTTCTTCGCCAATATGAAGTAACATGGTTCACCTCACCTTATCCGTTCAATCGCACCTTGTTCGACATGGTACGTTGCCGCCTTTTCCAGCGTTTCATGATGAATACCTTCCACACTTGTTGTCGTAACAAACGTTTGTACTTTGCCTTGAATAGTGTTCAGCAGATGAGACTGCCTGTAATCATCAAGTTCTGATAAAACGTCATCCAGCAGCAGCAGTGGATATTCCCCGACTTCTGAATGAATGAGATCGATTTCTGCAAGTTTGATCGAAAGCGCAGTAGTTCTCTGCTGGCCCTGTGAACCGAACGTTTGCACATCTTTTCCGTTCACGTGGAAAAGCAGGTCGTCACGGTGCGGTCCGAAAAGAGTGGTCCCTCGCTCTAGTTCTCTATCTTTTATTTTAACAAACTTTTGTTCATAAGCTTCTATCATTTTCGACAAATCTTGCTCTTCACATACCTCAATGGTCGGTTTATATAAAACTTCCAGCCTTTCAAGCCCTCGGCTGATCCCGTGATGGATCGGATCGGCCCAGCTTTGAAGCAGTTTCATATAGCTCATGCGTTTTTCTGTAACTCTTGCAGCCGACTGAATCATTTGTTCAGTCAGGATATCCAGCATGACTCCGTTTTCTTTTGAACGGTTCCGCTGCATATCCCGCAAAAGCGAGTTGCGCTGAGCGAGGACTTTTTGATATTGGGTCAGGTAGTGGAGATATACAGGATTGACCTGTCCGATCTCCATATCGATAAAACGACGTCGCACCTGCGGACTCCCTTTTACAAGATTCAAATCCTCAGGTGCAAACATGACGACATTTAATGCCCCTATATAATCAGTCAGCCTCCGCTGTTCAAGTCCATTGACTTTTGCTTTCTTTCCTTTTTGCGAAATGACCAGGCTTAAACTGAATGATCCGGTCCTTTTTTGAACCCGTCCTTCTATTTTAGCATATTCTTCGTCCCAATAGATTAATTCTTTATCACGGGGAGTCCTGTGGGATTTAGCCATCGCAAGCACATAGATGGCCTCCATCACATTTGTTTTACCCTGTGCGTTTTCACCAAGAAACACGTTCACTTTGTTTTCAAAGTTAATCTCCTGGGACGAATAATTCCGGTAGTTCCTAATGTTTAATTCTTCAATATACAACGGGATACCCCCATCTATCTCGCTACAGTAAATTCACCTAAATCGGGAACAGAAACCGCATCGCCTTCATAAAGCTTTCTGCCTCTGCGGTTTTCAGGTTCACCGTTAACCAGCACTTCATTCTCTGCTAAATACCATTTTACCATTCCTCCGCTAGAGATGGCATCTACCTGTTTTAAAAGCTGCTGCAGCGTAATATACTCGGTTGTTATTTTTACAGTTTCCATCGTTACACCCCTTTTTAGCTAGTATTTTCATTTTTATCCTCTTTATGAAAAGGCATAAAAGCTGCCGGATAAAGACCAGCAGCTTTTTATGCGTTATTTATGTTCTTAATACGTTCTGACAGGAAGAATGAGCTGTTTAACTGTCTCATTTTCTACAGGTGTGATAAGGAACGGCCGCATAGCACCTGTAAACAAGACTTTAATTTCTGTACAATCCATCGCTTTAAGGGCATCAATCATATACTTCGCGTTGAACGAAATCTTAAGTTCTTCTCCCTCCATCGATTCAGTGATGACATTCTCGTAAACTTTTCCGATTTCCGGTGAGTTGGAAGAGATCTCGATTGTCTGGTTATCCAATGTGGCCAGCTTGACCACATTATTTCTGCCCTCTCTTGCTAAAAGGGAGGCTCGGTCAATCGCCTGCAGGAAATCTTTCGTAGATAATCCGAGTGTTGTTTTGCTCTCACTGGGAAGCAGCTTGCTCGTATCAGGATAATTGCCGTCAAGCAGGCGGGAGAAGAACAATGTATTTTTCGTTTTGAACAGTACTTGATTATCGGTCACAACGATTTGAACCAGTTCACTGGATTCTTCTACGATCTTCGAAAGTTCATTCAGGCTTTTACCTGGAATGACAACATTCTGGAACGATAATTCTTCCGTGTTGCTCTCAATTCTTGCTGTGCGCAGTGCGAGGCGATGGCTGTCTGTTGCTACACAGCTTAATACGCCATCCTCAAGCTTGATGTTCACCCCAGTTAATATAGGGCGTGTTTCTGACGTGGACACCGCGAAGACAGTTTGCCTGATAATTTGGCGAAGCAGATCTCCTTGAATACTGAACACATTTTGTTCTTCAATCTGAGGAAGGCGAGGATATTCTTCAGGATCCAGGCCAACCAGGCTGAATTCGGATGCTCCCGAACGAAGCTTTGTTTCAAAACGTTCTCCGACTTCGATTTCAACCGTATCATTTGGCAGTTTTTTAACGATTTCAGAGAAATACCTTGCTTGCAGCACGATACTTCCTGGTTTTTGAACTTCTAAATTGACAGTTCCGTTCTCTTCCATAGGAATCAAACGTTCAATGGATATATCGGAATCACTGCCGGTTAATGTCATTCCTTCACTATGTACGTCCATTTTGATCCCTGTCAAAATTGGTATCGTTGTTCGTGAAGAAACGGCCTTCATTACATCTTGAACACCTTCAATTAGCTGGCTTCGGTTAATTTGAAATTTCATCGTCATCCCCCTGAACATTTTCATTTTGAAATTGTGTTATATTATTCATTTTTTTTAAATAAAAAATAGTCGTAGTAATAGTAGGGCCTGTGAATCTGTGGATAACTGCAAATAGTTAAAGGAAGAACAGCCTATCCACATGTGGACAGGCTGTGTATAAGCATGTACCGGTTATTCACAGTATTCACAGCAAAAACAGGTGCTTATAGAGGCACTACGATTTTAACTGATCGTGAATTTCCTTGATATTCTTTTGCAGCAGCTGGTCGGAAACCATTAAGTTTGAAATTTTCTCATGAGCGTGCAGGACAGTCGTATGGTCCCTTCCCCCAAATTCTTCGCCGATCTTAGGCAGTGAATTGTCGGTCAGCTCCCTTGCGAGATACATGGCGATCTGTCGAGGAAAGGCAACAGACTTTGTCCTCTTCTTGGCAGTGAAATCTTCAAGCTTGATATTATAATGCCTGCCGACAATCTCTTGAATATGAAGAATTGTGATCATACGCGGTTTAGAGGAAGGAATGATGTCCTTCAATGCCTCTGCTGCCAGATCTGCATTCATATCCTGGTTTATAAGAGAAGAATAGGCAACAACACGGATCAAAGCACCTTCCAGTTCACGGATGTTGGTGTCGATTTGATTCGCGATGTAAAGCATCACTTCATTTGGAATGTCCAATCCTTCTGCTTTCGCTTTTTTACGCAGAATCGCAATTCTCGTCTCAAGGTCCGGCGGAGTGATATCTGTAATCAGCCCCCATTCAAAACGGGAACGGAGCCTGTCCTCTAATGTAGGAATCTCTTTTGGAGGACGGTCACTTGAAATAACAATCTGCTTGCTTTCTTCATGAAGAGCGTTGAACGTATGGAAAAATTCTTCCTGAGTCTGTTCTTTTCCCGCCAAAAACTGAATATCATCAATCAATAGAACGTCAACACTCCTGAATTTATTTCTAAATTCGACAGTTTTGTTGTCACGGATCGAGTTAATGAACTCATTTGTAAACTTTTCAGAGGACAAATACGCCACTTTGGCATTGGGTTTATGGTCGATCACATAATGGCCGATCGCATGCATCAAGTGGGTCTTCCCCAAACCTACGCCTCCATAGATAAACAAAGGATTATAAGCTTTGGCAGGAGCTTCAGCCACCGCTAGAGAAGCAGCATGGGCGAATCGGTTTCCTGACCCGATAACGAACCGGTCAAATGTGTACTTCGGATTCAGCATGCTTTGTTTCACTTCTTCTTGCTGCTCCACATTTACTTTTTGTGTTTTCTTTAACACTTTTTCAAGGTCAACTTCTTCTTCCATCTGATTTTGAGGAATGATGAATTTGACATCCAGCGCAGCACCGGTTACATCCTGAAGGGTTTCCGAGATCAGGGTGGAATAACGGGATTCCAGCCAGTCACGGGCAAACTCGTTCGGTGCAGTAATGATAAGCGTATCATTTTGCAGTGCATGTGCCGCTGTGGACTTCAACCATGTCTCAAAGCTGGGCTTGCTGACCTTCTTTTCCATGGCAGCCAGTGCTTTGTTCCATAGGTCATTAATATTTTCCACCAACTGTCCCTCCTAAAAATATTTATATAAACGAGGCTTTTTCTTCCTTGCGTACAGCTTAAATTCAAAGGCAGCGCGAAAGAAAACCTCAAGACAGTCGAGGGCAATTTTTAATGAGTGAAACCAGATTTGATGTTCCAATCATAAAATAGCCGTCGAGGGTAAAGGTTCATCTTGAGGCTTATAAAGGCACTTTTCACAAAACGCTTGATGTTGTTCAAGCCTTGTACAGCGATATGTATATAATCGAATAAATATACTATTCACAGCAAAAGTGCACAATCTATTAATATAGTAGAAAATCAGTATAAGGTAAGTCATACAGAGGATGTGGACAACCTTATAAACATCAATTTTAAACTGTCCACAACTTTATCCACACGCTGTGGATAAAAACATGGTCGCATGAAGTTATCAACGAGTTAAAACACAACAATCATAACAAATAAATCCCATGAATGCAATGTGTTTTTCGTACTTATCCACAACCCCTACAACTTGTGTACGGATGTTGTCCACAGCACTAGATTTTGTGTAAAACTTGTCGATAAAGGGTGTGGATAATGAAAAAAGTGTCGAAAAAAGTATCCACAGGGGGGATGAAAACGAAAACTGCCGTACGGATCAGCAAAAGTTTTACTCTGGGGAGTTTTCCTGTTTTTATAATTAAATTCTGTGAAGACTTGACAAATCGAGGGTAGCATCCTTATACTTACTTAGACTGTCTTTTTTGATATATCCTCAGGGAGGTGTAATATATAATGAAACCAACGTTCCAACCAAATAACCGTAAACGTAAGAAAGTACATGGTTTTCGTGCGCGTATGGCAACTAAGAACGGCCGTAAAGTTCTTGCTCGCCGCCGCCAAAAAGGAAGAAAAGTATTATCTGCATAGGCCACTGACATCAGTGGTCTTTTTTCTGATGTAGGAATAGCAGAAATCAGTTTAGATTAAAATAAGTAACCGATACTGTTAATAGTAATTGAATGATTAAATAAGCCGTATCAGATCCAGGTGGAGTGTTGCCGGATGGAAAAGAAAAAGCGCATCAAGAAAAATGAAGAATTTCAAGAAGTATTTAAAAGAGGAAAATCGTCTGCCAATCGCCAATTTGTAATATATGCGCTGGAAAAAAGCGATCAGCCTTATCTGCGGCTTGGATTATCAGTCAGCAAGCGGGTCGGAAATGCGGTTACCCGGAACCGGATAAAGCGTGTGGTCAAAGAAATCTTCTTGAAACATGAAGAAGAGATCACATCCGGAAGAGATTACATCATTATTGCCAGAAATCCAACAGCAGATATGGATTTTTTTGAGATGGAAAAAAGCCTTCTACACGTTTTACAGCGAGCCGGTTCGATCAGACAGTCTAAGGGAAGGCGAAAATGAAACGGCTCTTTATTTTGATCATCCGTTTTTACCAGCGATTTATTTCCCCAATGACTCCGCCAGCTTGCCGGTTTTATCCCACATGTTCGACCTATGGAATTGAAGCAATTCAGCGATTTGGAGCAATCAAAGGAACCTGGCTGACTTTAAAACGTATATTAAAATGCCATCCTTTCCATCCAGGCGGAATTGATCCTGTGCCTGAAAGAAAGAATCGCCGAAAATAAAGAAACAACGCTTTAAGGAGGATGAGGAGTGCGAAAGAAATTAGGAATTACGTTTGCCTTAGTCAGTTTAATGGTACTGTTATCTGGCTGCAGCTCGACTAAAACGCCGATTACCCCCGAAAGTACCGGATTTTGGGATGAATATTTTGTTTATCCGCTCTCATGGGTTATTACACAGTTTGCTGAAATGATGGGCAACAACTATGGTCTGTCCATTGTGGTTGTAACGATTCTTATTCGTTTGGCTTTGCTGCCGCTCATGATTCAGCAGACAAGAAGTTCGAAAGCTATGCAAAACATCCAGCCAGAACTTCAAAAACTGCGTGAGAAATACAGTTCCAAAGATGCAACAACGCAGCAGAAGCTTCAGCAGGAAACAATGCAGCTGTTCCAATCCCAAGGGGTTAACCCTTTGGCGGGCTGTCTGCCATTGCTGATTCAGATGCCGATCCTGCTTGGTTTTTACCATGCGATTATGCGTACTCAGGAAATTAAGAATCACAGCTTCCTATGGTTCGATTTAGGTGTGCATGACCCTTATTATATCTTGCCTGTTGTTGCGGGTCTTACCACCTTCCTTCAGCAGAAAATTATGATGGGCGGCACGGACAACCCGAACCCGCAAATGAAAATGCTTCTTTATATCATGCCGGTCATGATTGTTGTATTTGCGATTAATTTCCCTGCAGCATTATCACTCTACTGGGTAATTGGTAACTTATTTATGATCGTACAGACTTATTTTATTACAGCCCCGAAAAAGAATAAGAAAAATGAAATTGATAGGGGAGCTAAAAAGTGAAACAGATAAAGGTAACGGGAAAAACAGTAGAAGAAGCAGTTTCCACAGCATTGGCCGAGCTTCATGCTTCTAAAGAAGAGGTTGAGGTAAAAGTACTCGAAGAATCTAAAAGAGGGTTTTTGGGTTTTGGCGGAAAACCGGCTTTAATAGAAGTCTCTCTTAAACCAGATCCGGTAAAGCTGGCTGTTGCTTTTTTACAGGAAGTCACCGATAAAATGGGTGTGCCTGTTACCATTTCACTGAAAGAAACGCGGGAAGAAATCATCTTGGAATTAACAGGTGAAAAGATTGCCATTTTGATCGGAAAAAGGGGACAGACCCTTAACTCCCTTCAGTACCTAACCAATCTTGTAGCCAATAATCACTCGAGCCGTTATCTCCGCATCATCATTGATGCAGAAAATTACAGAGAACGACGCCGCGAATCGCTTGAAAGACTGGCTGTCCATACAGCTCAAAAAGTTTCGGCGACTGGTAAAGGAGTAGCACTCGAACCGATGCCTTCCAACGAAAGAAAAGCCATACATATGGCATTGCGAAACAATAAAAAAATAGAAACTACTTCTGAAGGGGCAGAGCCATTCCGCAAGGTCATCATCCGCCCCTTGAAAAAGTAAGATCTGCTCCGGGCTGATGCCCGGAGTTTTTTAGTTGGAAAAGCTGAAACGACCTAAGACGGAATAGTTTCTTTTCGTCATTGGACACTGAAGCTGGATCCTGGTTTGAAAAGGAAGATACCCGCCAAAATTAACAAAACACCCGGCTTTTTTCATTGCCTTTTATATCCCTGCTAGGTTAAACTAAAAGGTATTGTGGATAATTATGTCTGTTTTTTTCAGGGAAGTTATCCACTGTGGATATGTTAGAAACATAAATAAAGGAAATAATACAATAGATACAGTATGTTTTGGGTTTCAAAGAGAGGTGAGAAGGATGGAATACGATACAATTACGGCCATTTCCACACCGATGGGGGAAGGTGCTATAGCCATTGTACGATTGAGCGGCAGTGAGGCTATAGCCATTGCCGATTCCATATATAAAGGGAAAAAGATGCTTCAGGAAGTGGAGTCACATACGATTCATTACGGCAAACTCATTGAACCAAAAACGGGGGAACCTGTTGAGGAGGTCATGGTTTCGGTCATGAAAGGCCCTCGTACGTTTACGAGGGAAGATGTGGTTGAGATCAACTGCCACGGGGGTATTGTTTCTGTAAACCGTGTACTTCAGCTGGTACTCAACAATGGTGCAAGACTGGCTGAACCAGGCGAATTTACAAAACGCGCCTTTTTGAACGGCAGGATTGACCTGTCCCAGGCTGAAGCGGTTATGGATTTGATCCGTGCTAAAACAGACCGGGCGATGAACGTGGCGCTTAACCAGATGGAAGGGCGGTTATCCAAGCTGGTCGGAAAACTAAGGCAGACACTGCTGGAGACCATTGCACATGTCGAGGTGAACATTGACTATCCGGAATACGATGCAGAGGAAATGACTCATTCCCTTTTGAACGAGAAATTGACGTTTGTTAAACAGGAAGTAGATAAGATCCTGACTACAGCACAGCAAGGGAAGATTTTGCGTGAAGGCCTGTCTACCGCTATTATCGGCCGCCCCAACGTCGGAAAATCCTCGCTGATGAATGCGCTCGTTCATGAAAACAAAGCCATCGTAACAGATGTTGCCGGAACGACCCGCGATGTGATTGAGGAATACGTGAATGTAAGAGGAGTTCCCCTTCGCCTTGTTGATACAGCAGGAATCCGTGAAACTGAAGATATCGTTGAACGAATCGGCGTTGAAAAATCGCGAAAAGTCCTTAAAGAATCAGATCTTATTTTACTTGTAGTCAATAATAACGAACCTTTGTCCCAAGAAGACGAGAATCTTTTTGAAGCAGTAAAAGGGCTTGATGTTATCGTAATCGTCAACAAAACAGACCTTAAACAAGAAATAGAAATGGACAGGGTAAAAAAATTGGCAGGACAACATCCTGTAATCACCACTTCTCTCCTTGACGAAGAAGGAGTGGACTTGCTTGAAGAAGGGATCGCTCAGCTTTTCTTCCAGGGAGGCATCGAGTCACAGGATATGACGTATGTTTCCAATTCAAGGCATATTGCCCTTTTGCAGCAAACCATTCACCATATAGATGAAGCGTTAAACGGAATAGATTTGAACCTGCCGATCGATATGGTTCAGATTGATATTACCAGGGCTTGGGAGATTCTCGGTGAGATTATTGGAGATACGGTTTCCGAGAGTTTAATTGACCAATTGTTCTCCCAGTTCTGCTTAGGGAAATAAAGGAGGAAGAAAAATGGGATATGATGCAGGCCGGTTCGATGTCATTGTTGTCGGAGCAGGCCACGCAGGGGTTGAAGCCGCACTTGCTTCGGCAAGAATGGGGGCAGAAACTCTGTGTTTAACCCTTAACTTAGATACCATTGCCTATATGCCGTGCAATCCATCGGTCGGCGGTCCTGCCAAAGGGATTGTCGTCCGGGAGCTTGACGCTCTTGGTGGAGAAATGGCCCGGAATATTGATAAAACACACATTCAGATGCGAATGCTGAATACAGGTAAAGGCCCGGCTGTACGTGCTTTGCGTGCCCAGGCCGATAAATTTCTGTACCAGAACGAAATGAAAAGAACGATGGAAAACACGGAGCATCTTACCTTAAGACAAGGTATGGTGGAACGTCTCTTAATCGAGGACGGCGTCTGTAAAGGTGTCGTTACGAAAACCGGAGCGGAATATCATGCTTCAGCTGTTGTTCTGACGACGGGAACTTACTTAAGAGGCAAGATTATTATCGGTGAGCTGTCCTATGAAAGCGGACCGAATAACATGCAGCCATCCGTTAACTTGTCATACCATCTTCAAGAGCTTGGTTTTCAGATGGTCCGTTTCAAAACAGGTACTCCTCCGCGCGTGAACAGCAAAACCATTGATTATTCCGTGACGGAAATTCAACCAGGTGATGAAGTACCCCGTGCTTTTTCATATGAAACAACGAAGTATATTACAGACCAGCTTCCATGCTGGCTGACCTATACCAGTCCTGAAACTCATGAACTCATTAATGGAAACCTTCACCGTTCACCTATGTATTCAGGGATGATTGAGGGTACAGGCCCGCGTTATTGCCCGTCTATTGAAGATAAAATCGTGCGTTTCAATGACAAGCCGCGCCATCAGATCTTTTTAGAGCCTGAGGGAAGAAATACGGAAGAAGTGTATGTTCAAGGACTTTCGACGAGCTTGCCTGAAGATGTTCAGCGAAAAATTCTTTCGACTATTCCAGGATTGGAAAAAGCAGAATTAATGCGTGCAGGCTATGCAATTGAATATGATGCCATCGTACCGACACAGCTATGGCCGTCCCTTGAAACGAAGAACGTCGAAGGGCTTTTCACTGCCGGCCAGCTGAACGGAACGAGCGGCTATGAAGAGGCTGCAGGCCAAGGGGTCATGGCAGGAATCAACGCGGCTTTAAAAGTTCAAAACAAAGAACCGCTTATTCTCAGCAGATCAGATGCCTACATTGGTGTGCTGATTGATGACCTGATTACAAAAGGGACAAATGAACCCTACCGTCTTCTTACATCTCGTGCAGAATACCGTCTGCTTCTCCGTCATGATAATGCAGACCTCAGGCTGACGGAAAAGGGATATGAAATTGGATTAATTCCTCAAGAGCGTTATGACCGTTTTGTTGAAAAGCAAGAAAAGATCAAACAGGAAATCGACCGTTTGGAGCATCTGACAGTCAAACCGTCGCCTGAAGTTCAGGAAATTCTTGAGGGGGCAAAAAGCTCCCCGCTTAAAGAGCCAATGACAGCAGCGACGCTCCTGAAGAGACCCGAAATTACCTACGATGTAGTGGCTCAAATCCATCCTTCTGAAACGCCTGTGGACGAAGTTATTGCCGAGCAGGTTGAAATTCAAGTGAAATATGCAGGTTATATCGATAAGCAGCTTGCACAGGTTGACCGGATGAGAAAGATGGAAAACAAAAAACTTCCGGTGGATCTGGACTACGGTGCAATCAACGGCCTGGCTACTGAAGCTAAACAAAAACTGCTTGAAGTCCGTCCTCTATCAGTAGGACAGGCATCACGGGTGTCGGGAGTTAACCCTGCGGATATTTCGATTTTGCTTGTTTACCTTGAGCAAGGGAAACTAGCTAAGCTTGCACGTTAAGTTTTTGGAGGACAAAATGAATATTACAACCTTTCAAGAAAAGTTGGCAGAGAAGGGTATCAGCCTTTCTCCCCGCCAGCTCCAGCAGTTCGAAGACTATTTTCATATCCTGGTCGAGTGGAATGAGAAAATGAACTTAACGGCTATTACGGATAAAGAAGAAGTGTACTTAAAACACTTTTATGATTCTTTATCAGCAACCTTCTATTTCGATTTTAATCAGGAGTTAACGGTGTGTGATGTAGGTGCAGGAGCGGGTTTTCCGGGAATTCCGCTGAAAATTTGTTTCCCGCAAATTAAGCTCTCGATCTGTGATTCGCTGCAGAAGAGAATCACTTTCTTAGAACACCTTTCAAAAAAACTGGAATTAACCGATATTTCGTTGTATCATGACCGTGCAGAAACGTTCGGACACCGCCCCGATATAAGAGAGGCTTATGATCTTGTCATGGCCCGCGCGGTTGCCAGGATGTCGGTATTGAGCGAGCTTTGTCTTCCCCTTGTTAAAAAGGGAGGCCATTTCCTTGCTATGAAAGGCTCCCAGCTTCCGGACGAAATGAAGGATAGCAAAAAAGCCGTTCAAATGCTGGGCGGCAGCGTAAAAGATGTTTATTCCTTTAAGCTTCCGGTTGAGAACAGTGACAGATACATCGTTCTGGTGGATAAAGTAAAAACCACACCAAAGAAATACCCAAGAAAGCCTGGGACGCCAAATAAGAATCCTCTTTCCTGATTCATAAGCCGAATGTTTCACGTGAAACATCCGGTCTACATATCCCGCGAGGAACAAAGAAATTTCAAAATCTGGCAGGAAAACTGATGGACAGAGCGAAAATCTAAGATAGATAACAAAAGGTGGTGTCATTCATATGAAACATCCTTTTTCACGCTTATTCGGCATCGGTGAGAAAAATCAGACAGCTGAAGCTGAAGAGAAGAACGAAAATGAAGAAATACTGCAACTCCAGGTCAAAGATATCCATCCGAATCAATTCCAGCCTCGTACCGTTTTTATAGATGAAAGAATTGAAGAGTTATCCCAAACGATTGAGACTCATGGGATCATCCAGCCGATTGTTGTCAGGTCAGCGGGAGACCAAACTTATGAGATCATCGCCGGTGAACGGCGGTGGAGGGCAGTACAAAAACTGGGCTGGGATACGATTCCGGCTATTATAAAGGAATTTGATGACTCACAGACAGCCTCTGTTGCACTGATCGAGAACCTGCAGAGGGAAGAGCTGACAGCCATTGAGGAAGCCATGGCCTATGCAAAACTTCTTGAAATCCACGGCCTTACCCAAGAGAGTCTTGCTCAGAAACTTGGAAAAGGCCAATCTACGGTCGCCAACAAGCTCCGGCTGCTGAAACTTCCCCAGCCTATCCAGGATGCATTATTGTTGAAGCAGATCACAGAACGGCATGCAAGAGCTCTCATCATTTTAAAAACTCCAGACAAACAGGAAGCGGTCCTGCAGGAAATTTTAGAGAAGCATCTGAATGTAAAACAGACAGAAGAACGTGTGAAACGGATGATCGAAGGGGAAAATACCGAGAAAAAGCCTGTCGCAAAGAGAAAATCTTTCAGTAAAGATACTCGGCTTGCCATTAATACGGTCAGACAATCTGTCGACATGGTATTAAAGAGCGGATTGACGATTAACACGGAAGAAGAAGATCACGAAGAATTCTATCAGTTCACTATTCGAATTCCGAAAAAATAATGCAAAAAGCCCTTCTTATTTTGATGTGAGAAGGGCTTTTTATTATGTTCTCTTATAAAAAACTTTTTCTGTTTTTTTTTGATAGATTTCCATAAGAAAATGCAGATATTCATGATATGATAAAGGAAATGAACTCTCGTAAAGAATTGAGGTAGGTGTCATCGTGGCTAAAACCATTGCAATTGCCAATCAAAAGGGTGGTGTTGGAAAAACAACTACATCCGTAAACCTCGGAGCATGCCTGGCTTATTTCGGCAAAAAGGTTTTACTTGTTGATATAGACCCACAGGGGAATGCTACTAGCGGTGTGGGAGTTGACAAAGGCGATATTGATCAATGTATCTATAACGTCCTTGTTGACGATGCAGAAGTGAAGGACATCATTTTAGAAACGATTTGTGAAGGATTACATATATTGCCCTCTACGATACAGCTGGCAGGTGCAGAAATTGAGCTGGTGCCGACGATTTCCAGGGAAGTTAGACTGAAAAGAGCTCTTTCTTCGGTCAGCAGCCAATATGATTTCATTATCATCGACTGTCCTCCCTCTTTGGGATTGCTGACGATCAATTCACTTACCGCAGCGGATGCAGTGCTCATTCCGGTGCAATGTGAATATTACGCGCTGGAAGGTCTGAGCCAGCTGTTAAACACTGTCAGGCTAGTGCAAAAGCATTTGAATACGGACCTGATGATTGCCGGAGTGCTTTTGACAATGCTTGATGCCAGAACCAATTTAGGAATTCAGGTAATTGAAGAAGTGAAAAAGTACTTTCAGGATAAAGTCTATACGACCATTATTCCAAGAAACGTTCGACTTTCTGAAGCGCCAAGCCATGGAAAACCGATTATCATTTACGATCCTAAATCCAGAGGTGCAGAGGTTTATTTAGAATTAGCAAAGGAAGTGATTGGCAGTGGCGAAAGGGTTAGGTAAAGGAATCAATGCATTCTTTCCGGGTACAGAACTTGAAAAAGAGGATGCTGTTACTGAAATTAACGTAAAGGAATTGCGCCCCAACCCCTATCAACCGAGGAAAGTGTTCAGTGAGTCAGCCATTGCAGAATTAAGCGACTCAATTAAGGAGCACGGAGTTCTGCAGCCTATTATTGCAAGAAAAAGCATCAAGGGTTATGAGATTGTAGTAGGTGAACGGCGTTTCAGAGCTGCTAAAGAAGCTGGGCTGAAAACAATACCTGTTATCGTCCGTGAATTTACAGAGCAGAAGATGATGGAGATCGCCCTCATCGAGAACCTGCAGCGTGAAGATCTTAATCCGATTGAAGAAGCTCAGGCTTATCAAAAGCTGATGGAGCACCTCAAACTCACTCAGGAAGAACTTGCAGGGCGGGTAGGCAAAAGCAGACCCCATATTGCTAATTTTGTCCGCTTATTGCAGCTTCCTGAGCCCGTTCAGGACATGCTGTCAAAAGGCGCATTGTCTATGGGGCATGGCAGAGCACTGCTTGGTTTGAAAAAGAAAGCAAAAATGCAGGCTGTTGTTGAGAAGTGCTTAAACGACAAAATGAACGTCCGCCAGCTTGAGAAGCTGATTCAGCAGGTCAATCAGAATGTTTCACGTGAAACAAAGAAAAAAAATCAGGAGAAAAACATCTTCTTGATTGAAAAAGAATCGAATCTCCGTGATCATTTTGGCACCTCTGTTTCTATCAAACGAACGAAGCGGAAGGGCAAGATAGAAATTGAGTTTTTCTCTGATGAAGATTTGGAGAGGATTTTGGATCTGATCGGAAAGCAGTAAAACCATCATACGGTGGTTTTACTTTTTTTTGATTTGGCTCTTTTCTAAAGGTTCTTTTCTAAAAGATTGTGGCTTTTGGAACATTTTCACAAATAGCCTTCATTGCTATGTTGATTGGAGTGGAAGGTGCGAGACTCCTCGAAAATGAATTTCACATTTTCCTCGTGCGATATAACGCTGCCGAAGCCTTCCTTGTCCTGCGGGGGAAGCGGGACAGGTGAGACCCACAGGCGCTGTCGCCGGTAAGGCTCAGCGCGGAAAGCGAGAATCCTGTAACGGAAATCAACCACTCCTAAGGCAACAAAGGTTACGAAAACAGACTTAGATTTTAAGCTTGAAAACGCAGCTTGTACATTAGATGAAAAGGCGGGAAAGACATTGGCATTATTAGGGACTTTGGTAAACGGCCTTGCAATAGTAATCGGAAGCTTGCTTGGCTTGTTCTGGCGGAATATACCCGAAAAAACAAAAGTGACGATCATGCAGGCGATGGGGCTTGCAGTCATTATTCTCGGAATCGGCATGGGGCTGAAAAGCAAACAGTTTTTAATCGTGATTGCCAGTCTTGCCATCGGAGGCGTTCTTGGCGAACGGCTGGATCTTGAAGGAAAGCTTGGCCAACTGGGCGACTGGCTTGAAAAGAAGCTGGGCGGGAAAGAAAAAGGGGGTATAGCAAATGCGTTTGTTACAGCAACCCTCGTCTTTGTCATAGGCGCAATGTCCATTGTAGGTGCTCTGGACAGCGGACTAAGACATGACCATGCCGTACTCTATACGAAAGCCCTGATCGATGGATTTTGTGCTATCTTTTTTACGTCGGCTTTAGGAGTCGGTGTGATATTTTCAGCCGTTCCTGTAATACTGTATCAAGGAATTATTGCCTTGTTTGCTACCCAGATCGACCGAATCGTCCCTGCTGATCTAATGAAGCAGATGATTGTGGAAATTACGGGTACAGGAGGGATCATGATTCTGGCCATTGGCTTGAATATCCTGGGATTAACCAAAATAAGGGTAGCCAACCTCCTCCCTGCGCTTCTCTTTACGATCACCATCGTTAGTATCGTTTACTATTGGGACAAGCTTTCTGGTTTTGCCGGGAATTTAATTTAAAAAAGCTGTTCAGGATATCCTGAACAGTTTTTTTTATTGAATGTTATAAAGATCGTCTTTGATTGGAAGGGTTGAAATATTCTTCTTTACCCGATGGCTCATTGAGGCGAAATAAAGGGAATCTGCAATAAGTTCGGCCATTTTCATGACGACGCTCAACCGGGTATTCTGAAGTACGAAATATTCCATGAATCCGCTGACATTTACAATTCCTGTCATATGCATATCTCCTACCGGAGGAAGTTCTTTATTCACGCCTGCTCCCGGTTTAACCGGTCCATCTCCAATTGAGATCATCCCGACATGATTCAGCTTTCCAAGGCAGGCATCAATACCGATGATATAAGCGTTTGGATGATTTTTTTCAATCATTTTAAGTTTGTCTGAGAGGTTTACAGCGTGAACAGGTTCATCCAGTGTTCCGTACACATGGAAGGGAAATGCTTTTATCGCATGAAGTTTAGTGCCTACAAGAGGACCTAATGCATCGCCAGTGGATCGATCTGTCCCGATGCAAACCACCACTACGGGAGTTGTTTGCGTGTTAGGAAGAAGGTTCCCAATTTTTTCAGTAATGACCATGCATGCATCTTTTTCCTCGTGGTGCAATTTATATTGAAAAAGCTTGTCGGGAACGAGCTTCCTTTTAAGGAACATAGAATCCACTCCTTTAAAATGTTACTACCAGTATACGGACTAAATGGCAATACTATACATTGTGAAGCGGGTTACGAGATGCATTTTTTATTAAAGCAGGAAAGGGGTCAAGCTGTTTTTTTTTGAAAAAATATAACTGTGGCAAGCACTGACATTTGCCTGGCAGCTAAACTGCTTAATTTAGGGTTAAGGGTTTTATACCCCCTTCGGCCTCTTTTTAACCAGTGCAGATGGAGAGAAGAATTAGTTTTATTCGTTGAAAGTTCAACCGAAATTGGGTACATTAATGCATAGTTAAGAACATTATGGAGGTTGGAATCGAGTGGAACTACTCAGTGTGATCCATCAGGCAGAGGATATTTATAAGCAGGTAGGGAATGGAGATTTATGGATTAACCTTGGCATGAAAGTGCTTAAGATTGCCGCCATAATCTTTGGCTCTGTCATTGTCGTGAAAATTGTACGTGCAGCCATATCCAATGTTTTTAAAATTCGAATGAAGAGCCCGCTTAGAATGTCGGAGCGGCGTGAGAACACACTTATTCGGCTTTTAGACAATGTAGCAGCTTATCTTATTTATTTCATCGCTATGCTAATGATTTTGAGCGAATTCAATATAGATGTGAAGGCATTGCTCGCAGGTGCCGGTGTGGTTGGACTAGCCATCGGTTTTGGCGCACAGAACCTGGTGAAAGACGTAATTACCGGATTCTTTATCATTTTTGAACAGCAATTTGCGGTAGGGGATTTTGTGAGAATCAATAACTTTGAAGGAACCGTCGAGGAGATCGGCCTTCGTACGACCAAATTGAAACAATGGACAGGAGAGCTGCATATCCTTCCGAACTCATCCATAATGGAAGTGACCAATTTTTCCATTCATAACAGTGTCGCAGTCGTTGATGTCAGTATCGCTTATGAAGAAGACATCGACAAAGCCCAGGCAATCATTGAAGATGTGGTAAGAGAGAAAACACCAGAATACCCTGAAATGGTCGCTGAACCAGAAGTTCTTGGCATCCAGGCTGTCGGCACGACCGAAATTGTCATCAGGGTAACAGCCGAAGTGCTTCCCATGACACATTTTAAAGTGGCAAGAGAGCTCAAGAAAGCGATTAAGATCAAACTGGATGAAGAAGGCATCGAATTGCCTTATCAGAAGCTGGTTTCCTATCACAAAACTACGGTATCCGAGACTTAATATATAAAGCCGTTGTCTCAAGACGATTTTCTCTATAAAATAGAAAAAAAGCGAATGTCTGGGGGAGTGAACGACTTGGAAGGTAAAGAATTTTTTTTAAACGACGAAGTAGAAATGAAAAAACCTCACCCATGCGGTACGAACCGCTGGAAGATCATCCGTATGGGGGCTGATATCCGAATCAAATGCATGGGATGTCAGCACAGTGTTTTGATCCCCAGAAAAGATTTTGTTAAAAAACTGAAAAAAGTGCTCGTTTCACATCAGGAGTAAGAGACAGACACAGCGTTCCACGTGAAACATCAGTAACAGAACCGGCAATTCCGGTTCTGTTTTTTTTGTGATTACCAGCTCCAGTTCTTGCTGGAAATTATCAGTGGGCTTGCCGCTCTTCTTACTTTGGCGGGTTCAACTTGTTTTTTATCTGCTGACACCCTATAATTATGAAAGATGTGCAAACAAGTATGGAACGACAAAATATATAATCAAATTGATGAGATCAATGAGGAGTGGAATATATGGCTTTAACAACTGGGATTGTCGGTCTTCCCAATGTAGGGAAATCGACGCTTTTTAATGCCATCACGCAAGCCGGGGCTGAATCAGCCAACTATCCGTTTTGTACGATTGACCCGAACGTAGGAATTGTTGAGGTGCCGGATGACCGTCTGCACAAGCTGACCGAGATGGTCCAGCCTAAAAAAGTAGTGCCGACAGCCTTTGAATTTACAGATATCGCCGGAATCGTAAAAGGCGCGAGCAAAGGTGAGGGACTTGGAAACAAGTTCTTGTCACATATCCGCCAGGTGGACGCTATTCTTCAAGTTGTCCGCTGTTTTGAAGACGAAAACATCACTCACGTTTCCGGAAAAGTCGATCCGATCGATGATATTGAAGTCATCAATCTGGAATTGATTTTTGCAGACATGGAGACGGTGGATAAGCGGATTGTCCGTGTTGAGAAACTGGCCAAGTCAAAGGACAAAGAAGCCGTTGCTGAATTCAGTGTTCTTGTAAAAATTAAGGATGCGCTTTTAAATGAATTGCCTGCAAGAAGCGTCGAACTTACGCCGGAAGAAAAGAAAATCGTTTATGGACTGCATCTGCTGACCATGAAACCGATTCTTTATGCTGCGAATGTAAGTGAAGAAGACTTGCTGGAAGGCGGAAACGAGCATGTTGAGAAGGTAAGAGAATATGCTACCCGTGAACATGCTGAGGTTATCGTTATCTGTGCAAAGATCGAAGAAGAGATCGCAGAGCTTGACGGCGACGAGAAAAAAGCATTTTTGGAAGAGCTGGGCATCAAGGAAGCGGGTCTTGATCAATTGATTCGTGCTTCATACTCATTGCTTGGCCTGGCTACGTATTTTACAGCCGGAGTTCAAGAGGTCCGTGCATGGACATTCCGAAAAGGCATGAAAGCTCCGCAATGTGCCGGGATCATCCATACAGACTTTGAACGCGGGTTCATCCGTGCTGAAGTTGTAGCATATGATGATCTGACGGCTGCTGGAAACATGGCAGCAGCGAAGGAAAAAGGAAAAGTAAGGCTGGAAGGTAAAGAATACGAAATGAAAGACGGAGATGTCGTTCACTTCCGCTTTAATGTTTAATAGATAAAGATAGAATCCGGGAAAAAGCTGAATGCTTTTTCCTTTTTTTATTCATGTCTTGTGTTTCGCTAGAGTTTTTGCTATAATTCTTTATTGTGAGTAATTATCGATTTTTATTGAAATGTTGATAGTTTACTCCTTGCCCTATTGTTGGGCCGTTTAGACCAAAAGGAGGTGACCGGAATGAAAAAGTACGAAATCATGTACATCGTCCGTCCAAATCTTGAAGAGGATGCTCTTACATCTGTTAAAGAAAGAGCGAAGACTATCCTTACTGATAATGGTGCGGAAATCGCTAACGAGAAAGAAATGGGTAAAAAGCGTCTAGCCTATGAAATCAACGACCATCGTGATGGCTATTACACGCTTTTAAGCGTAAATGCTCCTGTTGAAGCGATCAATGAATTCGACCGTCTTATGAAGATCAACGAAGATGTTCTTCGTTTCATGACAATTGCAGACGCGAGATAATTTTTAACTTTGAGGAGAGGTTCTTATGCTAAATCGTGTAATCCTTGTTGGACGTTTAACGAAGGACCCGGAATTACGCTATACTCCAAACGGTGTGGCTGTTGCTAACTTTACACTGGCAGTAAATCGAGCATTTACGAATCAGCAAGGTGAACGCGAAGCAGATTTCATCAACTGTGTAATCTGGCGCAAGCCGGCTGAGAATGTGGCTAACTTCCTTAAAAAGGGGTCACTTGCCGGAGTAGACGGGCGCGTTCAGACACGCTCTTATGATAACAACCAAGGTCAGCGTGTTTACGTGACCGAAGTCATGGCAGAAAGTGTTCAATTCTTGGAGCCGAAGAATGCGAACGCCGGCGGAGGACAGCAGCAATACCAAAGCCAGGGCGGGAACAACTTTGGCGGACCATCAGGTGACCGCGGTTATGGCCAGCAGCAACAGCAGCAGAGCCAAAAGCGCAATAACTTTAATGATGATCCATTTGCCAATGATGGCACTCCAATCGACATCTCTGATGACGATTTGCCATTCTAAGACAACACATATGTGATCGAATAAATATAAAATTCAACAAGAAGGAGGGAAATACTCATGGCTGGACGTCGCGGTGGACGCCAAAAGCGTCGTAAGGTTTGTTTCTTCACTGTAAACAAAATCACTTACATCGACTACAAAGATGTAGATCTTCTTAAACGTTTCGTATCAGAACGCGGAAAGATTCTTCCTCGTCGTGTGACAGGAACATCTGCTAAATACCAACGTCAATTGACTCGTGCTATCAAACGTGCTCGTTTCATGGCGCTATTACCATACGTAACTGAATAGTATTCAGTCTTGAAGCACGGTAAAGATTACTCTTTGCTGTGCTTTTTGGTTTCACAAAAACAACAAAAGGAGCTGTCCGGAAAGTCATAAACTGACCTTCTGGAAGCTCCTTTTGTTGAATCTTCAGTGACAAGTTGATTGTAGTGGAAGGTGCGAGACTCCTGCGGGGGTGGCGTTGCTGGTAAGACCAGGTAGGCGCTTGTGCCGTGGGGCTTACCGCACGCCCCGCGGAAAGCGAGCATCCTGAAACGGAAATCAACTGCTTCCAGATAGACAGCCTGTTTCAAAGATAACGGCTTATTGTCAGCCGCTTTTTTATTACTGCTGTCAGCTTTCAAAGATGTAGGAAAGTGCCTGCATCGCCTGCTGAGGGGTTTCCACCACAAGGCTGGCTTTGCTGGACAGTTCTTTTAAAGGATGGTGAAGGGCTTCAGGCCTGATCAAAATGAGCGGCTTATGGAGCGAGGCTGCTCTGGCGGCATCCATGGCAGTGTTCCATTGTTTGTATTTTTCTCCGAAGAGAGCGACCACTACATCCGCCTTGTTGATCAAGATATCGGTACGCAGGTTATTGATGCTTGATGCAGCTTCGTCTTTAAAGATGGCGTTCGGCTGTTTGCCGAGGATCTCTTCTCCGATGTTGTCGGACCGTTCATGGTCTTCCATCGGGCCAACAAAGGTTAATGGAAGGTTCATTTCTTTTGCCTGAGATTTGATCTGTTCCCGCCAATCATCGTGAATCTGACCTGCCAAGTAAACTGTTAGTTCCATGCTATCTCCTCCTCTAAATCTAGAATACCGCATTCAGCCCGCCTGTAAACGGTTTGTCTGGTTCCATTATAACGGCCATCATGATAAGGTAGATACTGTTGTGTATGTTTTATTTGGCACGATGGGGTTAAGCTAATTAATATAATTGGATTTACAGCAAATAATTTACTACAATAAAGACCGTAGGCAATAAAGCCAGAGGTGAACCATGCGTAAAACATCAACAATCGTAGACGGAGCGGTTATGGCCGGCGTCTACATTATTTTAATGATTATCAGTCTAAATCTGCCGCTGATCGGTGCATTTACTTTCTTTTTGCTGCCTTTGCCCATTATCCTGTTTGTTTTCAAACACGGCTGGAAACCAGGGCTGCTCGTCTGGGCAGTTACTCTTGTGTTATCCGGAGTGATAGGGGGAGCCGGCGGCATCATCTACGCATTTCCTTCAGGCTTTGCCGGTATTGTGATGGGTGAACTGTACAAGCGAAAAAAATCGGCCTTTGGTGTACTGCTCGGCGGAAGCCTTGCCGGCATATTCAATCTGCTTTTGCTGCTTGTCTTTGCTAAGTATTTATTGCATTTTAATCTCGTAAAAGTAACCCAGGGGCGATTTAACGATATTATTGATCAAGCCGCACAGTTCTATAAAGATGGCGGCCCCGAAACGGCGCGGCTTGACCTTTTGCGTGAACAGGTGGCTATGATTCCGTATATGCTGCCGATCTCTATTATTATAGGAGCCGTGCTCTCTACATTATTGACGCAGTGGCTGGCTTCACTTGTATTAAAAAGAATGAGGATGGAATACAGGACGTTTCCGCCGTTCCGGGAGTGGTCGTTTCCAAAATCATTTTTGTGGTATTATATTTTAGCCCTTGTCTTGACCTTAACAAGGCCTGAACATGGGTCTGGACTCTACATTCTTACGATTAATCTATATATTATTTTGTCCCTCGTACTTGTTGTACAAGGGCTTACCGTTATCTTTAGTTATGCCAAGAAAAAGCAATGGCCCAAAGCCCTTCCCGTTTTTCTAGCTGTTCTAGTAATATTTACTTCCTCCTTTCTGCCAATTCTTATGGAAGTCGTTAAATTCTTAGGTATAATTGACTTAGGGTTCGAATTAAAGAAACGGATAAATACCTGATAGTAGGAGCTGAAAGTATGCCTAAGTTTTTATTAAAACGGTGGCATGGTTATCCCGTGATAGCCTTGTTCGTCATATCGGTCCTTTTTGTAAGCATCATTACGTACTATCAATGGATAATTGGAGCAGTTGGTTTTCTTTTATTAGGCTTGCTCTTCTATTTCGTAATGCGGGCCGAAAATTCTTTCCAGGAAGAGTTGGGCGATTATATCTCCACCCTCTCCCATCGCATCAAAAAGGTCGGAGAAGAAGCTCTGATGGAAATGCCGATCGGAATCATTCTGTATGACGAAGATTATAAAATTGAATGGGCGAATCCTTTTATGGGGGCATGGGTTGAAGAAGAGGCTTTTATCGGCCACTCGCTTAATCTTATTTCCGAAGATTTAGTGCCGTTTATAAAAAGTGATGCGCTTGAAGAAATCGTAATCTTAAAATCAAGGAAGTTTGTAGTCCATTTCAAAAAAGAGGAACGGCTCCTCTATTTCTTTGATGTTACAGAGCAAATTGAAGTTGAGCGGATGTATGAAGAAGAACAGACATGCATCGGGATCATCTACCTTGATAACTATGAAGAGGTAACACAAGGACTTGACGACCAGTTCCGTTCCAGCATTAACTCCAAGGTCACCTCCATTTTGAACAAGTGGGCCAATGACCATGGAATCTTCTTAAAACGCACGTCTTCAGAGCGCTTTTTGGCCGTTTTCAACCAGCGGATCTTAAGTGAGCTTGAAAAAAACCGCTTTTCCGTCCTGGATGAAGTAAGGGATTCGACCACAAAGGAAAACGTTCCTCTTACCTTGAGTGTTGGTGTTGCCTCAGGACCGTCTGCATTGCCCGAGCTGGGACAGCTGGCGCAATCGAGTCTTGATCTGGCACTGGGACGCGGAGGAGACCAGGTGGCGATTAAACAGCAGAATGGAAAAGTCCGTTTCTATGGCGGAAAGACCAATCCTGTGGAAAAAAGAACGAGAGTGCGTGCACGTGTGATATCTCACGCCTTGAGCGAGCTTGTTCTCGACAGCGACAAAGTAATCATCATGGGCCACAAAAGCCCTGACATGGATTCTATGGGATCGGCGATGGGAATATTGAAAGTGGCTCAGGTCAACGGTAAAGATGGTTATATCGTGCTCGATACATCTGATCTTGATACTGGTGTCCAGCGGTTGATGAATGAGATCAAAGGTACAGACTCACTTTGGAAACATTTCATCACACCGGAAGAAGCGCTTGAGATCTCAACAGCCGGCACGCTGCTGGTTGTCGTGGATACCCACAAACCATCGATGGTCATGGAAGAGCGTCTTCTTTCCAAGCTCGATCATGTCGTTGTGATTGATCATCACCGGCGCGGAGAGGAATTTATCGCAGATCCTGTTCTCGTCTATATGGAGCCTTATGCATCCTCTACAGCAGAGCTGGTGACCGAGCTTCTGGAATATCAGCCTAAACGGCTTAAAATGCGTATGCTTGAAGCCACTGCCCTGCTCGCGGGGATTATCGTGGATACGAAAAGCTTTACACTGCGCACTGGTTCACGGACGTTTGATGCGGCCTCCTACTTAAGGGCCCATGGAGCAGATACCATACTCGTCCAGAAGTTCCTAAAAGAAGATTTGGAAACCTATAACAAACGTTCAAAACTGATTGAAAATGCTGTAGCCTATAAAAATGGAATTGTCATATCCAAAGCAGAGCCAAGCGAAGAATGCGGCCAGGTGCTTATTGCACAGGCTGCGGATATCCTGCTTTCCATGAACGATGTGAGCGCATCCTTCGTTATTGCCAAAAGACATGATCAAAAGATCAGCATAAGCGGCCGTTCTCTGGGGGATGTAAACGTGCAGATGATAATGGAAGGCTTGGGAGGCGGCGGACACTTAACCAATGCAGCCTGCCAGCTTGAGAACGAAACATTGGATGGCGCCGAGAAAAAACTTAAAGCTATTATCGACGAGTATTTTGAAGGGGGAGAAGAAGAATGAAAGTAGTTTTTCTTAAAGATGTTAAAGGTAAAGGAAAAAAAGGGGAAATAAAAAACGTTTCCGAGGGCTATGCACGAAACTATTTATTGCCCAACAACCTTGCAACTGAAGCGACAAAAGGAGCTCTCTCCGTCGTAGAAGGCCAAAAGAAAAGCGAAGAGAAAAAAGCGGCAGCCGTCCTGGAAGAAGCCAAGCAGTTAAAAGAAAAGCTTGATGAAATGACGGTTGAAATCAAAACCAAGTCAGGAGAGGGCGGCCGTGTCTTCGGATCCGTCACAAGCAAACAAATTGCAGATGGCCTAAAGAAAATGAACATTACCATCGATAAACGAAAAATCGATCTGACAAATCCGATCCGATCTTTAGGATATACAGATGTACCCGTTAAGCTTCACCCTGAAGTAACTGGTACGATCAAAGTACATGTAGTTGAAGAATAAGCAGAATGACTGGGACCGGGTTCAACCGGTCTCATCTGCTGTAAACAGGATATTCCCTGCTGATTGCAGCAGGTTATCTTTTCAGGAGGAAGTATTATGAGTGATCTTTTTGTTGATCGCATTCCACCACAGAATATAGAGGCCGAACAGGCGGTCCTGGGAGCTGTTTTTCTGGAGCCCGAAGCATTGGTTACCGCTTCAGAGATTTTGATCCCAGAGGACTTTTACCGCGCCTCACATCAGCGTATCTATCAGGTGATGCTTGATCTGTCAGAGAAAGGGGAGCCCGTCGACCTTATTACGGTCACCTCCGATCTTGCTGACCGGAAGCTGCTCGACGAAATCGGCGGCGTCTCCTATTTAAGTGACCTGGCAAACAGTTCACCGACCGCGGCCAATATTGATTACTACAGTAAGATTGTCGAAGAAAAATCCCTGCTCCGCAGGCTTATTCGTGCAGCCTCGGAAATTGCAGCAAACGGCTACGCCCGTGAAGAAGAAGTAGAAGCTGTCCTGAATGAGGCGGAAAAGTCGATCCTGGAAGTGGCCAACCGTAAAAACGGGGGAGCCTTTATCTCCATCAAAGACGTGCTTGTCGCGGCCTATGACAATATTGAACAGCTTCATAACCGTAAAGGTGACATTACCGGGATCCCGACCGGATTTGCTGACTTGGACCGCATGACTGCAGGTTTTCAGCGAAATGATCTGATCATCGTCGCAGCCCGTCCTTCCGTAGGTAAAACGGCCTTCGCTCTGAATATCGCGCAGAACGTGGCCACCAAAACAGAAGAAAATGTGGCGATCTTCAGTCTGGAGATGGGTGCCGAGCAGCTCGTCATGCGTATGCTTTGTGCGGAAGGAAATATCGATGCACAGCGTCTCCGTACCGGTTCCCTTGTCCCGGAAGACTGGCAGAAATTAACGATGGCGATGGGAAGCCTCTCGGCAGCAGGCATCTTTATCGATGACACACCAGGTGTACGAATTGGAGATATCCGTTCCAAATGCCGCCGTCTCAAACAGGAAAAAGGCCTTGGCATGATCCTGATTGACTATTTGCAGCTCATCCAGGGAAACGGCAGAGCGGGCGAAAACAGGCAGCAGGAGGTTTCTGAAATCTCACGTTCCCTGAAGGCACTTGCCCGTGAACTTCAGGTACCTGTCATCGCGCTCTCCCAGCTTTCCCGTGGCGTAGAATCCCGCCAGGATAAACGCCCGATGATGTCTGATATCCGTGAATCAGGAAGTATCGAGCAGGATGCCGATATCGTAGCGTTCCTATACCGTGATGATTACTATGACAAAGAGTCAGAAAGCAAAAACATTATCGAAATCATCATCGCCAAGCAGCGTAACGGCCCAACCGGCACCGTCGAACTCGCCTTCGTCAAAGAATACAACAAATTTGTGAACCTCGACCGGAGGCATGACGAAAGCAGTATGCCATCCGGCGCATAAAATAGATCAAAAACAGGCATTCTCAAATATGAGGATGCCTGTTTTTTATGAGTGACAAGAAGTCATACTGATGCTGAGAGGAGCACATCAAAAGCAAGTCGTACTGACGCTGAGAGAGGCCCACTAAAGCAAGTCATCAGCGCTGAGGAGCCGTAAAGGACAAAGCCCTTTACGCTCCTCCACCCACCCACACAAACACGAACGGAAAAACTGTAAATATTTTATAATGTTCGTGTTTTGTTGACTTTCACCCTGATAATTGATAAACTAAGCATGGTTTTTTAATTTACTAGAAATAATGGTGTATTTATAACAGAGTTTTAAGTTTACTTGGAGGTGCTGGCGAAATGTCATCCGTAGTCGTTGTCGGAACACAATGGGGAGATGAAGGTAAAGGGAAAATTACCGATTATCTTTCTGAAAAAGCAGAAGTAGTAGCCCGTTATCAGGGTGGTAACAATGCTGGACATACTATCGTGTTCAATGGAAAGAAGTACAAACTGCATTTAATACCATCCGGAATTTTTTATAGCGATAAAGTCTGTGTCATTGGAAACGGTATGGTTATCGATCCGAAGGCGCTTGTTGAAGAGCTTAAGTATTTGCACGATCTGGGAGTTCACACAGAAAACCTAAGAATTTCAAACCGTGCGCATGTCATCCTTCCTTACCATCTTCGCCTTGATGTCCTGGATGAGGAAAGCAAGGGAGCCAACAAAATCGGAACAACGAAAAAAGGGATCGGACCTGCATACATGGACAAAGCGGCACGAATCGGTATCCGTATTGCAGACCTTTTGGACAAAGAAGTTTTCGAAGAGAAGCTTGAAAGAAACCTGGCTGAAAAGAATCGCCTGTTTGAAAAAATCTACGAATCAGAAGGATTCACGAAAGAAGAAATCCTTGATGAATATTACGCATATGGCCAGCAGTTTGCAAAGTATGTATGCGATACTTCTGTTGTACTTAATGATGCGCTTGATGAAGGACGCCGTGTTCTTTTTGAAGGTGCACAAGGTGTCATGCTTGATATCGACCAAGGTACTTATCCGTTCGTTACCTCATCCAACCCAATCGCAGGGGGAGTAACAATCGGTTCTGGTGTCGGACCATCTAAAATCCACCATGTTGTCGGTGTTTGCAAATCGTATACGACGCGTGTTGGTGACGGCCCGTTCCCAACTGAGCTGAACAATGAGATCGGAAACCAAATTCGTGAAGTTGGGCGTGAGTATGGAACGACAACAGGGCGTCCGCGCCGTGTCGGCTGGTTTGATTCAGTGGTTGTCCGCCATGCACGCCGTGTGAGCGGTTTGACCGACCTTTCCCTGAACTCCATCGACGTGCTTACAGGAATTGAGACTTTGAAAATCTGTGTCGCTTACAAGCATAAAGGTGAAGTCATCAATGAATTCCCTGCAAGCCTTAAAATTCTAGGCGAATGTGAGCCTGTCTATGAAGAGCTTCCAGGCTGGACAGAAGACATCACTGGAGCTAAAACGTTGAGTGAGCTTCCGGAAAACGCTCGTCACTATGTAGAACGCGTATCACAGCTGACTGGTATTCCGCTAACGATCTTCTCTGTAGGACCTGACCGTAACCAAACGAACATGGTCCGCGGTGTGTTTGTTTAATATCATTAGAAAATTGGTGAACCGGCCCTGTATGTGGGGCCGGTTTTTGTTTTGAGGAAAATCTGGTTCATGGGGTGCCGCTAGTTGACCATAATCCCAGTTTGGCCAGTAAATCATGAGTTTTGGCTAGTAAAGGAGGAATGCGGGCAGTGGACACTGAATTTTCGCACTGAATTAACCTTCTAAACGAAGAAAATACTTAATTCTACAATTTTTTTAAAAAACTGCTTGCCAAAAAAGAGAAAATGATGATATGATAACTCTTGTCGTGTTAAAACGACTTTTACAGTAAGAGCCATTAGCTCAGTTGGTAGAGCATCTGACTTTTAATCAGAGGGTCGAAGGTTCGAGTCCTTCATGGCTCACCATTTTTTCTTATAGAGTGGCCCGTTGGTCAAGCGGTTAAGACACCGCCCTTTCACGGCGGTAACACGGGTTCGAATCCCGTACGGGTCACCAAGTTATTTTCATGACAATGAAAAAACCCCAGTTATTAATTTCATTTTTTGGACTCGTGGTGTAGTGGTTAACATGCCTGCCTGTCACGCAGGAGATCGCCGGTTCGACCCCGGTCGGGTCCGCCATTTTTTTCTTAATTTTTACAGAACTACTAAATGTTGGCTTGATAGCTCAGTCACGAGCAACACAATGTGATTAAGCAGCGAGTTGTCTCGACGGATACCCATCGTCAGATTCACATGCAGAGGAAGAGACAGGGACCGACGGACAGAAATTACTAAATCTTGGCTCGATAGCTCAGTCGGTAGAGCAGAGGACTGAAAATCCTCGTGTCGGCGGTTCGATTCCGTCTCGAGCCACCATTTTACTTACAATTACTATACCTGATCGATTATGACAAAAGGCATGCAGCTACCATTCTGCATGCCTTTTTAATACACTCTTTGATTTTTACACCAATAGCGGGCGGTGCCCATATAGTAAGAACAAAGGAAGAATAGCCGTTGGAAGGAAGACAGATATATGGGCACGATTCAGCTGGTTCTCTATTTGATCGCGTGTTATTTTATCGGAAACATTATGACAGGGTATCTTGTTGCTAAATGGTTAAAGGGAGTCGATCTCAGAACTGAGGGAACAGGAAATATTGGGGCTCGAAATGCCGGCCGCGTAATCGGGCCTTGGGGATTTATTCTGACGCTTGCAGGAGACCTGCTCAAGGCAGCTCTGGCTGTTCAGCTGGCAAAATCCTATTTTGGCCTCCCTCCGACCCTGCAGCTGGCCGCTTTCTTCATGGTCATAGCGGGCCATCTATGGCCTGTTGCGCTTAAGTTTCATGGCGGCAAAGGAGTAGCATCCTTTATTGGCGGAATTCTTGTTTTTGATTGGAAAATCACGGCGGCGGCAGCTGTACTGTTCCTCCTCCTTTTTGCCATCAGGAGAAGTTTGACCGTAGCGGGGCTCATTGCGTTTCTGGCGGTGCCGATTCTGCATTATGCCTTTTATCAGATGCTGAGGGTTGCCCTTCTGCTCCTGTTGATCTCTGTGCTTGTCGTGTATGTGCAAAAAGATGATTTAGCGCTCCGCTTTACGGGGAAATCATGAATGATCCTCTTTTTAAAAAGGAGGATTATTTTTATGATTTAAAGAAGCTTACATAGAAGTAATGTCCAGATTCAGCGCCTGTCGGACCTAAACAGGTTGCTTCCGCTTTTCTTACAGAGCGAGAAGACTGACGTTATGGAGAATTTAGATATTGTGGTAAAATAAAGGATAGACAAACTATTTCATTCAACCAATTTATATAAAAGAGACTTGAAATTACGGTTTCCAAAAAGGAGCGACTACCGGATGGACAAAAAGATTCTTGTAGTAGATGATGAGAGGCCGATTGCGGATATTTTACAGTTCAATCTGGAGAAAGAAGGGTTCCAGGTAACGTGCGCATATGACGGTGTATCGGCAATTGAAAAAATAGAAAACGAGAAACCGGACATGATTCTTTTGGACATCATGCTTCCAATGAAAGATGGAATGGAAGTATGCCGTGAGGTCCGGAAAAAATACGATACCCCGATTATTATGCTTACAGCCAAAGACTCAGAGATTGATAAGGTCCTTGGCCTTGAGCTTGGTGCCGATGATTATGTCACGAAGCCTTTCAGTACACGGGAACTGATCGCACGCGTTAAAGCAAATCTGCGCCGCCATCAACAAGAAACAGAACGTGAAGTTGATGAGAACAACGAAATCGTGATCGGCTCTTTAACCATCCATCCAGATGCTTATCTCGTAACGAAACGCGGTGAGTCGATTGAACTCACCCATCGGGAGTTTGAACTTCTGTATTATTTGGCCAAGCATATCGGCCAGGTGATGACACGTGAGCATTTGCTGCAGACCGTATGGGGCTATGATTATTTTGGCGACGTCCGTACAGTAGATGTGACTGTCCGCCGTCTTCGCGAGAAAGTGGAAGACAACCCAAGCCATCCTCTCTGGATCATTACCAGACGCGGAGTGGGCTACTATTTACGAAATCCTGACCAGGAGTAGACAAATGGATAAGGTAGGCTTTTTCAGATCAATACACGTTAAATTTGTATTGATCTATGTTTTGCTCATTTTAATCGCCATGCAGGTCATCAGTGTGTATTTCATCAATAACCTGGAAGCTAATCTTCGGAATAACTATGACAACGCACTGAAGAATAATTTGGACTTCTTCGAGTTTAATGCGGAGCAGAAGATCCTGGATGCCCAGCAGATGAAAGAAGCAACAGAGGACAAGAACAGTACGCTGAGAGATGACATTGCACAGCTTATTAACGAAACGAAGGATCAGAACATCAAGGAAGTTCAGGTCCTTAACAAAGACGGTGTCGTTCTTGGCAGTGATAAACGGAATCTGATCGGCCAGGTCAGCACGAACAGTAAAATTAAGCTCGCTCTTAACGGCACGGAGGCTCAGACCGAAATGTATGACCCCGACTCAAAACAGCGGGTCATTGTCTGGGCGAAACCGATCATTGCCGGAAAAGAAAAGCAGGTCGACAAGAATAAACAAATTCTCGGAGCGATTTATGTCGAATCGTCTATCGAGAGTGTGTACAAGCAAATCAGTGATATTAATAAAATTTTGACGACCGGTACGGTTATTGCCCTGGGAATAACAGCGATACTCGGTATTTTTCTTGCCCGGACAATCACAAGGCCGATGGCGGATATGCGTAAACAGGCGCTTGTTATGGCAAGGGGCGATTTTTCCCGAAAAGTGCAGGTTTATGGCGATGATGAGATCGGCCAGCTGTCGATGACATTCAACGATCTGACGAGAAAGCTACAGGAAGCGACCGCCATTACTGAGAGTGAGAGAAGGAAGCTGCGCTCTGTCCTCACTTATATGACGGATGGTGTGATTGCCACCGACCGGGACGGATGCATTATACTAATGAACGACCGTGCCGAAGAAATGCTGAACATCTCCCGGCAGCATGCACTAGGAAACACGCTGCTTGAGCTTCTTCGGCTCAATGACCAGTATACGTGGGACGAGCTGTACAACGAGTATGAGAGCATGCTGCTCGATTTCAGTACAGATAAAGTGCATTATGTCCTTAGAGCGAACTTCTCTGTGATCCAAAAAGAAGGCGGTCCGGTAAACGGATTGATCGCCGTTCTGCATGATGTGACAGAGCAGGAGCAGATTGAGAATGAGCGAAGAGAGTTCGTATTCAACGTTTCCCATGAACTCCGTACGCCGCTTACGACGATGAGAAGCTACCTGGAGGCGCTTGCTGAAGGAGCATGGCAGGATGAAAACATCGCACCCCGCTTTTTGGAAGTGACGCAGAACGAAACCGAGCGGATGATCCGTCTCGTAACCGATCTTCTGCAGCTCTCCAAAATGGACAGCAAGGATTACCGGTTTAATTTTATTCAAACGGACCTTGTTCAATTTCTGCAGGACATTATTGAACGCTTTGAAATGCTTCAGCATGAGCATCTCCATTTTGTAAGGAATTTGCCTGAGCGCTCGATTATGGTGCAGATCGATACCGACAAGATGACGCAGGTCGTGGATAATATTATTTCCAACGCGATCAAGTATTCTCCGGAGGGTGGAACGATTTCCGTTTCCGCTTCTCTTCACGGCAGAAAGATTAAGGTCAGCGTGGCCGATCAGGGTGTCGGCATCCCGAAAAACAATGTCTCTAAAATCTTTGACCGCTTTTTCCGTGTAGACCGTGCCCGCTCCAGGGACTTAGGCGGTACAGGTCTAGGACTTGCGATCACAAAAGAAATCGTGCTTGCCCATGGCGGGGATATTTGGGCTGAAAGTGAATGGGGCCAAGGAACAACTATACATTTTACCCTTCCTTTAAAAAAGGTAAGGGGGGAGTAAAAGATGACGTGGAGCAAAATTTACAACATTATTAAATCTGTGGCAAAGTCTGTATATCGGAATTTTGAAGTCATTAAGTCGGTCTTACTGATCTTTTTGATCATGCTAAGCCTGATTATGACATGGAGTCTGTGGACGCTTAAGCCGAACTACAGCAATTTGGAAGAAACAAGGACTTTGAAAAAAGCACAAGTGACAGATACGAAAAAAATTACGGATGTCATCAGGCCTAGCCAGATCATCTATTATGACAAGAACTCATACAGGGGAATGCCCGCCAATGATAATTTTATCGAGCGGGTAAACCAGATGCTTGAAAACACGAAGTTTTATGAAAGCCGAAATCGGCCTTCAACGAACATTGATGAAAAGCTGAAGAATAAAGAGTACATCGAGGTCATCTATCCGACCGATATGACAGCGGATATCTACAGCCAGATCTTCAACCTGACATCCTCAGGCGGAACGTTTACTATCCCATCTGCAGACCGTGTCATTTTCTATAAAAAAGATACAAATGAAGTGGAGGCGCACATCATCTCCTATACACAGAGGAAGATGATCACTGCAAGCACAACCTTCCCGTTTGATTCTTTGAAGAACATTATCAATAACGCGAAAAGCGGTGTGCTTGAATATGAGCCGTATGATGTGGAGCGCGATACTGACCAAGGGGCAGAAGTTTCCAGACGCTTCTATTTCCCAAAACAAAGCTTTGAGCTTAACTCCTACAGTTATCTCTCCCGTTCCATTAATAGTGATACGATTGACCGCTACAAGAACGCGCTGTTCCGTGATCCAGGCAACGTCAAGAGCGGCAACACCGGAGAATATTATACTGATGAAAGCTCCGCACTGGACGTGAACCGCGACACGAATCGAATTAAATATACTAATTTCACACAAGGCCCTGATGAAGATATGACCCAGCAGACGAGAAGCCCGCTCTTCAACAGTGTTGATTTTATTAATAACCATGCGGGCTGGGGAAATCCATATTATTTTTACAATTTGGACCCTACAAGCGGTTCAGTCGAATTTCTGCTGTTTGTCAGAGGCATTCCAGTGATCAAGAGTGATATGGAAATGAAACTCGGCTGGACGAACAACGAATTGAATGAATATCAGCGTTCCTTGGTAGAGCTCGTCATGGACGAAAATGAATATTCATTCAAACCGAAAAAAGTGAAGCTTCAGTCTGCAGCAGAAGTTAAGGCTGCTCTTAAGGATTATGACATGTCCCTTGTTAACAAACTGGCAGTCGGCTATGAGATGACGCATGCAAGAGGACAGGAAAATGTGTACAATCTCCAGCCGAAATGGTTTGTCAATTATGGACCAAGCCATGACTGGCAGCCATTATTCCGTGACAGTCAAAGGCCTGGAGGAGAATTCTAATGGATTGGAAAAAAACTAAGACGATTTTTATTCTGACGTTCCTGATTCTGAATATCTTTCTCGGGTACCAGCTCTCGCAGAAAATGGACAAGAGCAATCTCAAGTACCTGTCTGAGCAGCCTCTTGAAAAAAGGCTGGCGGACAACAATATTGATTATAAAGATAGTCTTCCGCAGAGCTATAAAGACCATCAAACCCTGATTAGCGGTCAGCGGGCTCCTTTTTCAGCGAACGAGATTAAATCAAAAACGAGTAAGCTGGACAGCAGCAGTACAGATACGACGCTCATTTTTAACTTAAAAAAGCCGCTGGAACTGGATAAGAACGACCTTGTCAAAGATGTTTCTCAATTTCTGAAAGATGACGTCTACCGGGGCGATGAATATCGATTCTATAAAAAAGACACGAAGAACCATAAGATTTGGTTTACACAAATCTATCAAGGAAAACCACTTTTCTTTGATACGAATGATGATACGAACCGCCCGAGCGGAATGGTGATGTTCGAATGGAATGAAAAAGGCTATCTCACCCGCTATACACAAACTTTTATTTCTGTGTACAGACAGGGTACGCCGCAGGAAATTATTTCACCTATGAAAGCATTAGGTAGCTTGTTTAATACCCAGCATCTTTCAAGCGGTGACAAAATTAATAAGATTGTTCTCGGTTATTATAGTCTGGCAAATGTGGAGGATGTGCAGGTATATGCGCCAACGTGGTCAATTGAAACGGAGGATGCGCATTTTCTCGTGAACGCAACAGACAGTTCCATTCAGGAGATTGACAGAGAACAATAGAGAGGATTGAACAATGAGTTTGCAATTCAGCGTGCTGGCAAGCGGCAGTACCGGAAACGCGATTTACGTGGAAACGGGGAATGCGCGCCTGCTTGTTGATGCCGGCCTTAGCGCAAAGCAGATGAAACTCTTATTTGAAAAAGCAAGCTGCTGTGAACTGGATCAGCTGGACGGAATTCTCGTAACCCATGAACATAGCGATCATATAAAAGGACTCGGCGTTTTGGCACGAAAGTATAAACTGCCGGTCTATGCCAACGCAAAAACATGGAAAGCGATGAACGGACTGATCGGTGAAGTGGATACGGAACAGAAATTTGATTTCGAAATGGAAACGGTCCGCACATTCGGTGATCTGGAGGTTGAGTCCTTCGGTGTTTCCCATGATGCGGCCGAGCCGATGTTTTATGTGTTCCATCATGAAGGAAAAAAGCTGACGCTTATGACGGATACCGGCTATGTCAGTGACCGGATGAAAGGAATCACAAAGCACAGCGATGCGTTTGTGATCGAATCGAACCATGATATCAACATGCTTATGATGGGGCGCTATCCTTGGAACATCAAACGAAGGATCCTTGGCGATCACGGCCATATTTCCAATGAAGACTGCGGGTTTGCTCTTGCAGATCTGATTGGCGACCAGACGAAACGAATCTACCTCGCCCATCTGAGTAAAGACAACAATATGAAAGATATTGCTCACCTTGCTGTAAAACAGACACTTGAAAACAAAGGGTTTGTGATCGGTGAAGATCTGCAGCTTTATCATACGGATGCAGCCCAGCCGACTGACTTGGTGCTTGTTTAACTGCTCTCTGTTTAAGGGACACCGTTTAAGGAAATAACAATAAATGTGGAAAAGTGTGAAAAATAACCCATATTTTTTAAGTTAGGGATTTGATTTTTTATAATAAATAAAAAATCATTACAGCATTCATTTTATTGTTGAAAGGAACGGTGAAGCAGGGAATGGGCTATTATGATGACGATTATGAATCTAGTCCAAGAAAGCAAAAAGGTAACCGAGGCGGATTTTTGCTGGCCGCTCTTGTAGGCGCTATATTAGGCGGCCTGCTCATATTATTTTCAATTCCTGCCCTTGGAGGCATGGGGCTTCTGCCTGATAACTATTCAAGCAATGAAGATAATGCCGGCGTTAATGAGCAAAACGGGATCAACAAAAACGTGAATGTGAACGTCACGACCAACGTCACTGATGCTGTCAGTAAGGCACGGGATGCAGTTGTCGAAGTGCTGAACATCCAGCAAGGTGAGTTCTGGAACCAAGGCCAGCAGGCTGCCGGTTCAGGATCAGGTGTGATCTATAAAAAAGAAGGTGGAAAAGCCTATATCGTGACAAACAATCACGTCGTAAAAGGTGCCAGCCGCCTTGAGATTACACTAAGTAACGGCACGAAGCTGAAGGGCACACTGCGCGGTACGGACCCGCTGATGGACCTGGCGGTAGTTGAAATCGACGGCAGCAGGGTGAAAAAAGTGGCTCAATTTGGGTCATCCAGCTCACTGAAACCGGGTGAGCCTGCCATTGCAATCGGTAACCCGCTCGGAACATTTCCAGGCTCTGTAACAGAGGGGGTTGTCTCCAGTGCTGACCGAACCATGCCAGTTGACAGCGATGAGGACGGCAATCCGGACTGGCAAGCCGAAGTTATCCAAACGGATGCGGCGATCAACCCTGGTAACAGCGGAGGCGCCCTTCTGAATATCGGCGGCCAGGTTATCGGCATTAACTCCAGTAAAATTGCACAGCAGGAAGTAGAAGGAATTGGATTCGCCATCCCTTCTGATACAGCTAAGCCGATTATCGCAGACCTTGAGCGTTACGGCGAAGTTAAACGCCCATTCCTGGGTGTTGGCCCTATCCCATTATCACAAGTCAGCAGCTATCACCGTCAAACGACGTTAAAGCTGCCGCCAAGTGTTAAATCAGGTGTCGTGGTTATGGATGTTGATCCATTATCACCAGCTGACCGGGCGGGGATCAAAGAGATGGATGTTATTGTCGCACTCGATGACAAGAAAATCGGCTCTCCACTGGAGCTTCGCAAATATCTGTATACGAAAAAAGAAGTAGACGATAAGATGAAAATTACGTACTACAGCAAAGGCAAAAAGAAAACCACGACCATTAAACTGGGTCTTCAGAAGTCTTCATAAGAGAAGGGGCTGTAAAGCAGGTTGTTTATCTGGAAGCAGTTGATTTCCGTTCCAGGATTCTCGCTTTCCGCGGGGCGTGCGCTGAACCCCTCGGCGCTTGCGCCTGCGGGTTTCATCTGTCACGCTAGTCCCGCAGGAGTCTCGAACCTTCCACTACAATCAACTTGTCACTGTAGATTAAACAAAAGAGCTTCCAGAAGGTCAGTTTATGACTTTCTGGAAGCTCCTTTTTGTGTTTGCTTGGATGAAGCGTGTAAAGGTGATTTAAATGTTGCAGGATATGGAATAGGAGTGGCTTTCTTTGTGTTAAAATACGAAGAGATCATCATGTGGATAAATAAAGGAGAATGACTGTTGAAAAAATTTTGCTGCGATGAACATGTGGATATCGGGATCGATGAGATCGTTGATGAATTGGAAATCTATCCGAATCTGGAGTTATTAACAGAATCAGAAAAGTTATCAACAACATGTACGTATTGCGAAAAAAAGGCCATATATAAAGTATCGAACGAGTGATCCTATACTAAATGTGGATAGATTTTGTGTATATGTGGATAACTTTTGTGGATAAGTTGTTTATAAAAGGAGTTTTCCCCTGTGAATATCTTAGTAGTAACCGTTGGCAAACTGAAAGAAAAGTATTTGAAAATGGGAATTGATGAATACGTAAAGCGGCTCGGGCCATATGCCAAAATAGAAATTATCGAGGTAGCGGACGAAAAAGCGCCTGAAACCTTGAGTGATCAGGAGATGCAGATCGTGAAAAAAGCAGAAGGTGAGCGAATCCTGGCGAAAATCCCACAGGATGCTCATGTTGTTGCCATGGCGATTGAGGGAAAGCTGATCTCTTCAGGAGATTTAGCCAAAAACTTGGACCAGCTGGCGACCTACGGTAAGAGCAAAGTGGCGTTCGTCATCGGCGGATCCCTGGGACTCAGTGATGAGGTGATGAAGCGGGCGAATGAGAAAATTTCCTTTGGCCGAATTACGTATCCGCATCAGCTGATGAAATTGGTGCTGGTGGAACAAATTTATCGGGCTTTTCGGATTAATCGGGGTGAACCGTACCATAAGTAATTTTGCAATTGTTCGATGACTTTTTTTAGGTAAGCATATAGTCAATATAAAAAAAAGAAGTGCCAATGAACCAAGCTGCGTTCTTGATACTTCTTTTTTATATTTTATTTGAAAGATTAACTGTTACGCTGCTTTCTTTTGTTGTTTTTGGTCTAAGCGATGACTTTGGAAAGTTAGAAGACTTGCAAAGATAGCAACCAGTCCCCCGACCCATGTCACATTCATCAAGTTTCCTTGATGGTAAACGAATCCGCCTAATGCGGAACCAAAGGCAATACCTACATTGCTTGCGACTGGCATCAGGGAAGCAGCGAGTCCTGTTGCTTTTGGCTGATAAATACGGGCAAGGTCTATCAAATAAAGCTGGGTAGATGTTGTTAAAAGGATGGCCATTAATGACATCAAGCCTATGTTAACCAATCCAAAGATAAAGTGATTTGTCGTCCAATATAAACTGATCAGAACCAAGGCCTGCAAAAAGAAAACAAACCTAAGGCGTCCAATAGCATTGTAGCTGGCAATTTTACCAGCGAGTATGTTGCTGAAAATCGAAATAAATCCGTAGCCAAACAAGATCAAACTAATTGAACTACGTGGTACTTCCATTCCTTTCAGGATCGGGACCAGATACGTATAAATGGCATACGTCGCTCCAAAACCAAGTGATGGAATGAAAAAAGCCATTAAGATTCGTGGGTGTGTTAATAAAGAAAGTTGATCACGCATCGAACTGCGAATTTGACTGTGCATTTTAGGCAAAATGAAGAAAGATGCCAAAAATGAAATTCCCCCCAGAAGAGTCGTAAACAGGAAGGTTGAATTCCAGTTGTACCATTGAGCGATGACCGTGCCTATCGGTACCCCAATCACGTTTGCAAGAGTAAAACCACCGAAAACGAAGGATATAGCAAGTCCGCGTTTTGCGATCGGCATGGTTTCACTTGCAACAATCATAGCAAGAGAGATTAAAACTCCTGTTACAATCGCCGTCATCATCCGAAGTGCAAGGAGTATGATGTAGCTCGTCGAAAACACGCACAAAGCATTCAGGATAATGAACGATCCTATCAAAAGCAACATCCATTTACGCTTTGGAAAATGGCTTGTGGCTGACATTACGATTGGTGTGCCAATAGCAAACGTAATTGCAAATGCAGAAACGAGTGTACCTGCTTTCGCATTAGTTATATGAAGACTCGAGGAAATATCGGTTAAGATTCCAACGATAACAAATTCGCTTGTCCCGAGAACAAATGTTAATAAAGTAAGTGTAAAGATGAGTAACCAATGTCGCTTGGATAATTCTGCGGCGTGCATAACTACCTCTTTTCTTAGATGAATGTAAATGTGTCACATGGCTGGTAAACAATCTAACTATCATACCATAAAAATATTTTCTTGGATCTCCCAAATTTATTAAAAACTATTTTTGTCATTAAAGAAGCACCTATCCATCTATTTGGTGGCAGGTGTTTTTTGGAATTTTATTTTACTGGAATTTCCTTCGCTTGCTATTAGTTGGACAATTCCATGGGCTGTTTTAGAATCAGGGCTTGCTGTAGGTTCATCAGCTAAAATAATTTGCTGACATGAAAAGAAAATGAAAAAGGGGCTGTCCAGAAAGTCGAAAATTGACCTTCAGGCAGCCCCTTTTTGGCTTGAAAAATCTTCAATGAAAAGTTAATTGAAGTGGAAGATGCGAGACTCCTCGAAAATGAACTTCACATTTTCTTCGTGCGATAAAAAGCTGCCGGAGCCTTCCTTGTCCTGCGGGACTAGCGTGCAGGTGAGACTCCCGCCGGTGNCTAGCACCAAAAAGTAGGCGTTCACGCCGGTAAGGCTCACCGCACGCCCAGCGGAAAGCGAGCAGCCTGGAACGGAAATCAACAGCTTACAGACTTCTTGGACAGCCCCTTTACATTTTTTATTAATTAAGTTGGCTCTACGATCGTACCATTAAAGGCGGCTTGATATATTTTCCTAATATCGCCTTCTAATAAAGGAAGAGGACTTCTGGCCAGGATTCTTTTTTGCTTTACTCCATCCTGTGTTAAGCTCTCCAGTGCTGAATCCGGTACATTGAAGCCAGATAAAGCAGCTGGGATTCCAACATCACTCACAAGCCTCTGGAGTTCTTCTACACATTTATAGGAAGCTTCTTCTTCGGATAAGTAGGCAGAATTTCCACCCAGGGCATTTAAGATGTCCGCCATACGCTTTGTGCAGCTTTTCCGAATATAACCCATTACATAGGGAAGAAGGACGGCGTTCGATTCACCGTGGGAAATGTGAAATTGCCCGCCCAGCGGGTAAGCCAAGGCATGAACTCCTGCTACTCCCGCGTTAAAGAATGCAAGGCCTGCGATATAACTCCCATTGCTCATATCAATTCTTGCTTGCCGGTTATTTCCGTCTGTAACGGCCTTCCGAAGGGATCGTCCTATTAAGCGGATCGCCTGCAGAGCTAAGCCATCAGTGGCAGGGCTTGCATTCACTGAAATATAGGCTTCCACTGCATGGGTTAAAGCATCAATTCCCGTAGCTGCCGTTACTTTGGCGGGAACCGATACGGTCAGCTCCGGATCAATAATGGCTACATCTGCGAGAAGATAATCGTGTGTCACCACGTCTTTTGTGGTCTCTAAGGAGAGGACAGAGATATTTGTCACTTCTGAACCGGTTCCGGATGTAGTCGGAATGAGGATTTTAGGCAACCCTTTTTTTTCTACATTTTTAGAGCCGGATAAGTTTAAGTAATCAGCTGCAGAACCATCATGCACAGCCAATACTGAAGCTAATTTGGCCAAATCGAGTGCGCTTCCGCCGCCTACACCGACGACCATGTCAAATTCTCCTTCACGGGTAAAGGAAACCAGCTTTTCTCCTGTTGCTACAGGAGGTTCAGGAACGACGTCCGTGTATAAAGTGACAGAATAGCCCTGTTCTTCAAGCGGTTCTGTTACTCGTTGAGCGATTCCTATTTTGGCCAGCATTGGATCTGTGATAACAAGGATTCTCTTTGGCGCATACTTCGCAACTTCAGGCAGCAATTCCTTCAGTGATCCCCATCCTGTGTAGCTTAATGGGGTGAAAACTAACTTTGCGACACTCATTGTTTTTCCCCCTCTATTTTATTCGTAATATCCTTCAGTAGATTTGCGGAATGTTTTAAATTGGTCAGCATCGTGTCCAAACCAGACTTGGGAACCTGTTTGTTTCGCGATTCTGCGTATTTTCTCAACTGCGTTTGAATAGCCCAGTGAATCATAGATAATGCCAGGCGGCTTGATCGGCGGTCCGAAGCTTTCAGCAGTATAGATAGCATCTGAGGCGAGAATAATCCCGCCTGTTTCTGGCATGTTAATCTGAAGGCCAAGCATACCCCAGGCATGTCCGCTTCCAAAATTAAGGATATTAATTCCTTCTGCTAATTCAAGATTGTCTTCACTTCGTTTTATGGTTTTCCATTGAAGATTATTTTTTATCCAGGCATCAATATCTCCCCAGATGTATGCTCCTTCTTTTTCATTGCGGGCATACGTTTGAAGGGCACCGTTCAGCTCATCTTCATGAACGATGATTGTCGCATTTGTAAATAACTCCAAGCACCCAGCGTGGTCAAGGTGAAGGTGGGATGCTATTACGTATTTAATATCTTCGGGTCTTACATCTAGCTCCTCCAGGCGGTTATGAAGATAACATTCCTCCCCCATATTGATTGGAAACATTTGCTGAGTTGCTTTCCCCCACCGGCCTTCTGGCCCCATTGAGCTAGGATTGCAAGCAGTATCAAAAAGAATTTTACCTGCTGGATGGTCGATAAGTACAGTATAGACAGGGAACTCGACAAACTCAGTTGGTGTATTGGGATTCTCCACTGTTGCTGGACTGTGCATCGCAATCATCCAGTTTTTATCCATTCTCATACGGCCATTATCCATTACATAAAGCTTTGGGTTAGGTTTAATAATATTCGCCAAAGTACTTCTCCTCCTTAAAATGCTGTTTTTATGGTAACGAATTTTAATTCTGTCATTTCTTCAACGGCATATTTAATTCCTTCACGTCCATAGCCGCTGTCCTTTACTCCGCCATAAGGCATATGATCCAGCCTAAAGGTTGGGATATCATTAATAATGACTCCGCCTGACTCCAGCTTTTTGGCCGCATGTATTGCATGAAGGATGTTTTGGGTATAGATAGCCACATTTAATCCATACGAAGAATCATTGACCATATGGATGGCTTCATCCAGCTCATGGTAGGGAACGATTGAGACAACGGGAGCAAATGTTTCTTGGCAGGAAACCGCCATATCTTTTTTCACATTCAATAGTACGGTTGGCGGGAAGACAGAACCGTCGCGTTTACCACCTAGTGCAATGTCAGCTCCCTGCTCATTTGCTTCCTGGACCCATGACTCAATTCGCTCTGTTTCCTTAAGGTTGATCATGGCACTAATATCGGTTTTTTCATCGAGAGGGTCGCCGGCTGTTAAATTTTTTGCCTCTTCAATAAAACGCTTACAAAATTCATCATAAATGGAATCATGAACATAAATTCTTTGCAGTGAAATACAAACCTGGCCTGCAAAGGAAAATGCTCCTTCTACACATCGGGGCACAATTTTTTCCAGCGGGATATCCGGTTCAACAATTAACCCTGAATTGGAACCAAGTTCTAATGTTACTTTCCTCAACCCGGCTTTTGATTTAATCAGTTTACCTACTTCTGCACTCCCTGTGAAGGTTACTTTTTTAACTCTTTCATCAGTAATAAGAGCGTCACTAAGCTCTCTTCCGCTGCCTGTTATCACTTGAAGAGCTCCATCCGGAAGGCCGGCTTGCTTGAAGATCTCAGCGATTAATAACGCGCTTAAAGGTGTTTGTTCAGCCGGTTTCAATACAACAGTATTTCCCGCAGCAAAGGCTGGTCCTAGTTTATGCGCGACGAGATTAACCGGAAAATTAAAGGGGCTGATTGCAACGACAACACCTAATGGTTCTCTCCATGTAAATCCTAGCCGATTCTCACCTCCAGGAGCGGCATCCATTGGAATGGTTTCTCCATAGATCCGTTTTGCCTCTTCAGCTGCAAATTGATAGGTAGCAATGGTGCGGTCTATTTCGCCACGTGCTGTTCGAATGGGCTTACCGGCCTCAAGTGCAACAATTCGTGCCAACTCTTCCTTTCTTTCACGGAGAAGTTGGACAACATTCAGCAAAATCTCTGAGCGCTTATAGGCAGGCATCACTTTCATCGTTTCATAGGCTGTTTTTGCTCCTTCAATGGCTTTTTTTACATCTGCCTCATCTGCCATACTAATGTTAGCAATAACATCCCCGCTATAAGGAGAGTGCAGTGCATAGGTTCTTTCTTTTGATTCCCATTTACCATTAATGAATAACTCTTTAATTTCCATTCTCAACCTCCTTGCCTTTTTATAATGCAAGATTCATGCCAATATTAAAAATGCTTATTTTATATAAGAATTTACATTGTCTAAAGCAAATAATGGTGATAAAATTCACCATAATAAAAAGAATTGTTGGTGTAACAGAGACTAAAGACGGTGAAAATCGTCACCGTTTGGTGATAATTTTCACCGCTTCTTGCAGGAGGCAGAGATTCCGATGAAACCACTTACTGTGAACAAAGAAATTTTAGAAAGCGTTTTCTCCTCGATGCCCAACGGGGTCATTGTAGTGGACCATAATAATAGGATTTTATTCATTAATTCCTCAGCACAAAAACTAATAAAACAAGAACACCAAGACTTAGTGGGCAAAGATATTCGTGATTTTGTTCCTAATTCACCAATCCACCAAGTTCTTAATAGTGGCAAGAGCACACTCGGAGCGAAAATGACGATAGCAGGGTTGCAATGTATGGTGAATAAAACTCCCTTATATAAGGAAAATCAGCTCATTGGTGCTGTGAGTGTTATTCAGGATATTTCTCAAATCGAACATTATCGTTCATTACTCAAGCAAATGGAAAAAATCATCGAATTTTCTACGGATGGCATTTATGTCGTTAATAGTGAAGGAATTACACTCATTGTGAATTCAGCTTACGAGGCTATGTCAGGAATCAAGAGGGAAAGACTTATCGGTCATCACATGGGCGATTTGATGAACCACGGCTACTTTGATCAATCTGTCTCACTCCTTGTCCTGCAGGATAAAAAACGCAGATCGATTCTTCAGCGAATCGGCCAGCAAAAAGATGTCATGGTCACGGGAACTCCCGTTTTCGATGAATCAGGCGAGATTCAAATGGTTGTAACCAGTGTCAGAGACATTACTCAGCTAAATGAACTGACAAATGAGTTGAAGAAGGCAAAAAGCTTTTCTGAAATGAGTCAGAATCGATATACCTTTTCCACGGAGGGAAATGATGAAAAAGTAGTCTTTCAAAGCATTCAAATGAAGGGAATTATAGAAAAAGTAAAACAAATCGCTTCATACCCAACAAGTATATTGCTATCTGGTCCTTCAGGAGCGGGTAAAGAGGTTATTGCTAATTTAGTTCACCAATTAAGTGACAGAAAAGATATGCCTTTTATTAAAGTGAACTGCGGGGCTATCCCTGAACAGCTGCTGGAATCTGAGCTTTTTGGTTATGAAAAAGGGGCGTTTACCGGAGCAAGGCAGGAAGGGAAAGTCGGCCTGCTGGAACTGGCGGACAAGGGGACAGTTTTGCTGGATGAAGTAGGGGAACTTCCATTGTCTCTGCAAGTCAAATTGCTTCGTGTCCTGCAAGAGAAACAAATTCAAAAATTAGGCAGCAGCAAAGTAAAACAACTAGACATTAGAATCATTTCAGCAACAAATAAACATTTGAAAGAGTTAGTGGAGAAAGGAAAATTTCGAGAAGACTTATATTACCGGCTGCAAGTGATAGAAATAGCTATTCCTCCATTGAGCCAGCGTCCTGAGGACATTGAAGTCTTGCTGGATCATTTTTTCACCTATTTCTGTAAACTATTTAATATCGAAAAGCATGTATCACCCGAAACCAAACAAATTTTACAAAGCTATCATTGGCCGGGGAATGTGAGAGAATTAAGGAATTTAGTTGAGAGCATGATTGTTTCGGTGCCATCACTTACTATTGAACCGGTTGATCTGCCGCCGCACTTTAGTATTCATGGTAACTCAGAGTCTGTTCATACTTTCAAACAAAGAATGGAACAGTTTGAAAAAAGAGTGATAATGGATGCGCTTCACACGAAACCCTCCATCAGAAAGGCAGCAGAATATTTAGGAGTCGATCACTCGACACTTGTGAAAAAAATGAAAAAGTGGGATAGGGAGATCAACAGAGGGATCAATTGAAACAAATTCAAAAAAATTTTATATGGTAAAATGAACAAAAACGAATGGAGAAATGATTGTCTTGTCTAAATTGCCTAACTGCCCAAAATGCAGCTCAGAGTATACCTACGAGGATGGCAGCCTTTTTGCACGATATTGATTGCAAAATTGACAGTTTTGGCGCCATGAAGTTAAAATCTGAATTTGTAATGAAGATATTATGATCGAAGCTGCTCATAAAGAATACGGCCGTGTAGATGTGCTCATCAACAATGCAGGATTACAGCACGTGTCTCCTATCGAAGAGTTCCCGACTGCTAAATTCGAACTAATGATTAAAATCATGCTGTCTGCTCCATTCATCGCGATTAAACATGCATTCCCAATCATGAAAGAGCAAGGGTTCGGACGCATTATCAACGTGGCTTCCATTAACCGACTTATTGGGTTTGCTTGAAAAGCAGCATACAACAGTGCAAAACATGGTGTGATCGGTCTAACAAAGGTTGCGGCATTAGAGTCTGCTACTCACGGAGTAACAGTAAATGCCCTTTGTCCAGGATATGTTGACACGCCTCTCGTACGTGGCCAGATGGAAGATTTAGCGAAAACAAGAAACGTTTCTTTGGAAAGTGTTCTTGAAGAAGTCATCTACCCGTTAGTTCCGCAAAAACGTTTTATTGGAAGTAAGTGAGATCGCTGACTACGCAATGTTCCTTTCAAGCGACAAAGCAAAAAGTATTACAGGACAAGCCATCGTTATGGATGGGCGGCTATACTGCACAATAATTTGTATTGTAAGGGGCTGTCCAGAAAGTCGAAAATTGACCTTCAGGCAGCCCCTTTTTGGCTTGAAAAATCTTCAATGAAAAGTTAATTGAAGTGGAAGATGCGAGACTCCTGCGGGACTAGCGTGACAGGTGAGACTCCCGCCGGTGCTTGCACCAAAAAGTAGGCGTTCACGCCGGTAAGGCTCACCGCACGCCCCGCGGAAAGCGAGCAGCCTGGAACGGAAATCAACAGCTTACAGACTTCTTGGACAGCCCCTTTTTAGTTCTATTAAACTTTTGAATCTATAGCTTTTACGATTCTCTCACAGATCTCATGCGTTAAAAGCGAATCATCAATCGATGGATCAGGTAACTTATTATTTTGAATGCATTCGATAAAATGATCGACAATTTGATAGAAGCCTCGTTTATACAGCGTGGGCTCCCAGTCACCAAATTTAGACATGCTGATCTCTTTATTATGATAATGTGTGGTTTCCACCAGACTGTTAACGACATATTTATCGCTGCGAGTATGGTATTCAATGATTTCCTCTGTCACCCCGCCATTTCTGTTCATGATTCCCATAGCAATACATCCATCACCAATAAGCTGAATGATCAAGTGATCAAGCATTTCCCCATTCCTTAAAAACTGTATCTTTACATCCAACACCTCAGTATCCATTAAAAATCGAAGTGTATCTACCACATGGATAAAATCTTCAACAACAAATCTTCGTATAAAATCCGGAGACGAATATCTGTTTTTTTGCATGAGGATTAAGCTTGCTTTCCCGTGTTCTATAAGCTCATTCACCTTTGGTATAAACCTTCTGTTGAAACCAGCCATGGCGATACTGCCGCTTTCTTTTGCGAGCTTTACAATGCTCTCGGTTTCCTGAAGGCTCATGGATATAGGTTTATCTATGTAAGTATGGATTCCGCTTTTTAGCAGTTTTTCAGCGATTTCAAAATGTGCCTCTGTCGCTGTACTCACAAACGCTGCATTAATGCCCTTTGTTATGAGCTCATCAACTGTCGGTACCTTTTCCTGAATTCGATATTTTTCGGACAATCTATTGAGAGTTTCGATATTCCTTGTACAAAGCACCAGCTCTATCCCTTCTTTTTCAGAAAGAACAGGCAAGTAGGCCTTTGCTGCAATGTCACCCAACCCAATAATTCCAATCTTCATCCCTTCACCTCATCCCTATTACTGAAGTTACCTTATTTCAGGTATCCTTTCTTCTCCTTTTTTAAACCTCTGCCTCACTCATCAAGGCATGTGTATTTCCTTCTTTATCGTTAAAGAAAGCCATCCATGTTTCGGTTTGTCCCATTTTAGCAATCAGGTGAGGTTCGCTTACAAACGCAGCACCTTTTTTAAGCATATCTTCATAAGCACTCTTAATATGAGTCACTTGGAAATAGATGACGGAACTGGGATGGGCAAATGTTTCATTCTCAGGCAGGCTGAGCATTAAACGAAGGCCGCTGCACTCAAAGAATGCCATGTTTTTGTTTTGAAAAAGGAGTTGAAGCCCTAAGTCGTTTTGATAAAAATCAACGGCTCTTTCCAGGTCTTTTACAGGAACTCCAATCTGTCCAATTTTATGTATCGCTGTTGCTTCCATTAACCATCTCTCCTCTTTTGTTCTTTCTTCTTCATCATAAATGGTTGTTGCTGCTATTTCTTATCCAAAATCACTTTTTTTCGAAACTGTAGCGGAGAGATCCCGGCATGCTGTTTGAACATTTTGCTGAAAGAAGCGGGGGTCTCAAATCCCAGGTTAAAGGCTATATCGGTCATCGTCTTTTCTGTTTTCATTAATAGTTGTTTAGCTTTTTCGATTCGAAGCGCTGTGACGTGCTGGTGAGGTGTGCATCCATAGATGGCCGAATAGTTCCTTAGGAGATGATTCGTCGATAGGGAAGCAGCTTGGGAAATCTGCTGCAAGGTTACCGGCTGTTGATAAAAGGCGCGAATATATTCATGTGCGGTACTGATTCTTCTGTACAGTTCCTCCCGTGTTCCCATTTTTAACGAAGGCAGTGCCTCTGTCTCCATAACTGCATGAAACTGTTCCCTCACAATCGTTTCCATCAATTGCTGAAACTGTTCTTCCTTCCAAAGAGGATCGCTTTTTGTAGTCATATTTCCCCGGAAATAGTCGATTTGTGTGGAGAGAGCTGAAGAAAAGGGATAGGTTTTTTCAAAAAAATTGACAGAATTTAGCGGTTTAAAAGGATCGGCCAAAAGATTGCCGGAATCAGCTTTCAACGTCCTCAGCACTTCCTCGGCAAGCCCTTTTCTGAAGAATAAACAGAAAGACTCCACCTCAGTTTCTTCTTCAATAGCAATCGTATAGGCACCTTCATTTAAAAGAAGATATCGGCCTTCTTCCACCGCAAAGAAACCCCGGTTCGTTTTGTAAAGGGCCCGGCCATACCTAAACGTTTTAATTGAAAGCTGTCCATCACCTTCCCAATAAAATTCATTGCTTTTGTCATGCAGCACGTAATTTTGGGATTCCATCCTATCCCCCCTAAGCAAGTTCCTAATGCAATTATACATAAAATTGGAAACAAATGTCTTTCATTGCTTTTCAAGATTAAGAAGGATAAAGGATGGTCAGAATGTTCCAAAGAAGACAAAACAGCGCCACTGAATACCCAGACTTTTTATGGTAAGATAACAGGTGGTTACGAAAAAGTATGCTGTCTTTTGGGACAGTTCATTATATGTTTTGAAAAGAGGGTAAAAAATGGTAAAGGAATCCATCTATGGATTAACATTTGAACAGCTGGCTGCCTGGCTATTAGAACGGGGCCATAAACCATATCAAGCATCCCTGGTTTGGGAATATCTATATAGAAAACGAGTCACTTCCTTTTCTGAAATGAGCGATGTAAAAAAGGAATGCATCGAAATGCTTTCAGAAAGCTTCGAGTTCCAGACGATGCAGCAGCATGTGAGGCAGGAATCAGAGGATGGCACGATCAAGTTTTTGTTCAAGCTGCGGGACGGTAACTTGATCGAAACGGTATTAATGAAGCACAAATACGGCTTGTCTGTTTGTGTGACGACCCAGGTCGGCTGCAACATTGGCTGCAGTTTCTGTGCGAGCGGTTTATTGGCCAAAAGCCGCGACTTATCGAGCGGTGAGATCGTCGAGCAGATCATGAACGTCCAGCTTCATCTTGATCAAAGAAATCAGGATGAAAAAGTGAGCCATATCGTTGTCATGGGAATTGGAGAGCCATTTGATAACTTTGAAAATATGATTGATTTCATAAAAGTGGTGATTAATCATAAAGGACTCGCGATTGGCGCGCGTCATATCACGGTTTCTACAAGTGGACTCGCCAACAGGATTTATGAATTTGCTGACTCTCAGCTACCCGTGAATTTGGCGATTTCCCTTCATGCACCGAATAATGAATTACGGACACGCATCATGAAAATAAACCGTGCGATTCCTATTGAAAAATTAATGGAATCCTTGGATTATTATTTAGAAAAAACAAACAAGAGAATTACGATTGAGTACATTTTATTAAGAGATGTTAATGATCATAAGGAAGAAGCAGAACAACTCGCTGATTTGCTCCAGGATAAAAAGCAAAAGGTCTACGTCAACCTTATTCCGTACAATCCAGTAGACGAACACAGCCAATATCAGCGAAGCGAGGAGAAGTCTGTGCTGACGTTTTACGATACACTGAAAAAACGGGGCATCAACTGCAAAATCCGCCAGGAGCACGGTACTGATATTGACGCTGCATGCGGACAGTTGAGAAGCAAACAGATTAAAAAAGAAAAAGCGCAATAACGCTGTAAAGAAGACCAGACTTTTGTCGGGTTTTCTTTTTATTTGGATTACTTTTCTGCAGTGATTAGTGAGCGGTTGATAGGTCGAATAGTGCACAATACTAGTTATTCATCATATAGTTTTGGGTATAATCTAAAGCAAAGCTTTACATAAAAGGAGATAACCATGATTCCTAAAACGATAGAAGAACTAGAAGCCATCCGAACGGAATGTAGAGTGCTGGTTAATAAACGAGCGTCAGCTTCTGCGGCGGCCGCTGTTATCCCGATTCCCGGAGTAGATGTGGGTGCGGACATCACGATCATGATGGAATTACTCCCGGCCATTAATGAGAAGTTCGGCTTGGCGCCCGGCCAGATTGAGAAGATGGATGCAACATTGAAAGGGAAAATCATTGTACTCATTACGTCAGCGGGCAGCCAGTTTGCTGGCAGAGTCGTAACGAAACAGATGATTTCTCTTTTATTAAAAAAGGCAGGTAAACGCATAGCGGTCAAACAGGTCACGAAGTTCGTACCTTTTGTAGGACAGGCGGTAGCGGCCGGTATCAGTTTTGCTGCGATGAAATATCTCGGTAATTCTCATATTGAGGAGTGCTATCAAGTCTGTAAAAAGATGATAGAAGAACAACAGATGCCAGCACAATAATACAAAGAAAGCCCTATCCCGCATACGGGGTAGGGCTTTTATCATAAAGCTTATTTTGTTTTCAAATCTCCTGATGGAAGTCCTGAGAGGTAGCCGACTCCGCCAGTTTCCTGGATTCCTATGCCTTTTTTCATGGCATCTTCGAGCTTTTCCTTATCTACTGCTGTAATTTGTTTTCCATCCAGATCTTCACCCGGGTGCTGGAAGTTGCTAAGCAAATAGCGGGAATTCTTCAGCTGATCAACCGCTCGCAAGCCCGTTGCTTCAGCCCCTGCTGGAACAGAAAGTATTCTTGAAAGTTTTTTCGTTTTAACATTATAGGCCCAAACAAAGTTGTTGGTGTGATGCGAGCTGTCTTCACCGATAAATAGCGTGTCCATGTCGTTGGAGAAGGTAAGATTATCTGGATTCGCTATTTTATCCGGATTGGCAGTATTGCCGTATGCATCAGATTTTGGAAGATCCTCACCGACAAGGAGACCCTTCATTTTTGAAGGCGCATAGCGGCTATTGATGTTGTGGCTGCTATGATCTTTTTGATCGGCATTCAAATCTAGTTCAAAGGTTGTTCCAGAGTCAAGAACCGGCATTTGGATGTCATCCTGCACGCCGCTGATATCCTCTTTTTTCATACTTCCGTTTTCATATGAAATGGCGATATAGGCTTTATGGCCAGCCTTATTAACGGCAATTCCCTCCATTTTATTGAACTCAGAAGTTGCACCAAGCAATGCGCCATATCGTCGTGATTCTAGGAATGCTGCAGCCTTTTCCATGCCTGGCTTAACTTTAAGATACTCTACCTTCTTGCTTGCAGCTGTTTTTATCGCTTTAAAGCCAGGAGCAGGTTGCGCCGAAGTTTCAAAGATATCGCTGAATTTCGTGCCTTTATCGATTATTTTCTTTACTTCTTTGTCTGTTGAGTGGCCAAGCTTGATCCACTGCAAGTCTCCTGCGCCGCCGTTATCTGAAGACGTTTGCTTGAATTTTGCCGCATATAGAGTCCCTGCAGAGAAGTCTCTCTTCTGATCGGCGACATACATAAACATCATCGTATTACCGCCGTCATCTCCAAACAATGCTGTTTTTTGATCAGGCATCACCTGCATGATTTCATGGGAAAAGCGTCCTGTGCTGTAATGTTTTACCACGCTGGTATTGCCATTGGGGTGAATAGAGATCTCTGGAATCCATCCATAGAAATAAGGATTGGCTTTTGATTTGTCTCCAAAGTAGTGCTGTGCAAAATTGGTGACATCACGATAGGAATCAGAAGAAGAATCTTCGAACGCACGGGCATCCGGTTCATATTCTTCAGATCCAAGGTGAGTTCCCCAATCTGTTGTGGAACCGTTACAAGGTGTCCATAGGCCGTTCACGTTAGAAAAGTCAATTTTCTTCGCATGATTAACGGTAAGCTTGCCTGTTTTCTTATCGCGGTCAACTTGAGTCAGTGTCATGGATGCAGGAAGTCCTTTAATTTCGTTTCCGGCATTATCCATGGAATCATACTCATAATGAGAGATAATATAATCTTTTCCGGCAATCGTAATAAAACTATTGGAATCGGGTGCGTCAGAAATATAATATGAAGGCTTGTCAGGCACGCTTCGATCAACGATAGGATTGCCTTTTGCATCAATAGGTGTACCTGCAGGAATCTTTTCGCCTTTGTTGTCTACAATTTTATCTTTGGATAAGAATAGCTGATTATAATTTAACGGAGTTTCTTTTACCGTACCGTCTTTGTACGTGATTTTTACTTTTGCCTCTGTATACGTTTTTACCATGTTTTCAATGGTGCTTGGTGCTTTCATTGATTCGAATTCTATGCTCTTGATCTGGTTATGGGAAAAGCGATGGTGCTGGTCAGTTGAAGCAAAGGCTGGAATGGCGCTTGAGGCCATGATCGCCAAGGATAATCCGATTGAAACTTTTTTCTTCAATATTGTTTCCCCCTTATTGAGTGTTCAGACTCATTAAACCACTTTATTGTTAAGGAGATATGAAGAAAAAGGGGAAAAATATTGGAAAAAGGTTAAGAAACGGTTACAAGTCTGAGGAACTTGTCCCATTATTCCTATAAAGCCTGCTACGTATTAACGATTGAAATGGGAGTTTTGTAGCCGAGTGAGTGGAAATCTTCAATTTTTGCGTTGGAATGATCAACGACGAGACCCTTATTTCCCTTTTCGCAAACAGCTTGAACATCACCGATTCTAATGGACTGTATATTAGATCCGATGTAAACGGCAGTTGGGGCAGAGTTTTGTATTTTCACCTTTCGAATTTCTACCGAGTCTGCCCCATGAGGACCGCCGAATACTTTAATATCGGCCCCTGCCGTTTTAAAATCCCGGATGTTCAGATGATGAAGGATAATGTTCCTTGATCGGTACTGGACCGCAATGACCGGCTCTCCCCGGTAATCATATTCAGAATCTCCGATGACGGTAAAATGGTTGATGGCCACGTTTTTGTAAGCAGAGATCACCATTGCCCGGGGTGTTGAGTCCCTGTAGAGAGGAGTCCGAATTGGAGCAACCGCCACGATATGGCTGGCTTTAATATTAAACGCCGTCTTCGATTCAGGATCCGTTTCAACGTGGTGGCCGATATGGCGGAAATTATAAGAACGGTTGTCATTGATTGAGATATGCCCGATGATCTGTGTGTTGCTCGCGGCTGCAGAATTATGGTGTGCCTTGATTTCCACACCGCCGAAGCATCGTGTGGTCGAATTGTTAAGAAGCATGACATTTCGAGAGCCATCGTCCACTTCAATCCCGTTGGAGTTCGAGAATCCTTCTTTGTGGGCTCTTCCGCTTGGGTCACACAAATGGCAATTGGAAATGAGGATATTATCGCTGTGATGAGTTGTGATCCCATCATCACCAAAACCATAGCCGTTCAGCTGATCGAGCCAAATATAGCGGCTGCTTCTGCGGGCCCGTGTAGCATCTCCGAAATAGGTATACACGGCAGATGATACATCAAAACAATGCAGACCGGGATTGATGCCTTCCACCTCTTTTACCCAGCCAAATGATACATGAGCAAACGTGAGGCAGCTAGACTGGTTATTGCCTGAAGCTGTCTTTTTGTTCGGATTCAAACGTTCCACATTCCAGTCCAGGCTCATCCCCTGGACATAAATATGATGGTTGCCTTTCCAGTGGCTGGAGTTGGTCAACAGCTGACGGCTTCTGGGCGCCTTATCATGAAGCTTGATGGTGGTCGCTCCCTTACCCTCACCGATCAGCATTGTATAGGAAGGGAGCCGGATTCCCCGAGTGACATATACACCTGCGGGAACAACAACTTTTACATTGCCGTTTCCGATGGCTTTTTTGAACGCTTCTGTGTCATCAGTGATACCGTCGCCAGCTGCGCCGTAATCCCGGACATTTTTCTCTTGTTCGATCTCCCTTTGCAGCTGAATAAATGCCTGATCGAGCTTCTTTTTCCAGTCCGGATAGATGCCTCCCTCTTGATCTGTTACAATTTGCGGGAGCGGTTCTTTGTTTTTATGCCATGCTGTGGAAAGCAAGATCTTCGGAAGACCATGCAGCAGGTTTTTAAAAGAGAAGGATGGAAAATGCGTTGGTTCTGGCAGGGGATTCAGCTCCTGAAATAGGTTGTCTGTCTGGTTCAACAGGCTTTTTAGATCTTCTTTATTCTCAGAAAAAGAAGCAATGAGTTCTTTGTTTTCTTGCGGGTTATGATTTTTATCTAAATGAAGCATTTCGGGATCACCTCAGAATAATCAGCTGTTATTTTCAACATTATGTACTATTCCCGCTCTTATTCCAAGCTTAATCATTCTTCTTCCAAACAAAGAAAATACCCCTGTAAAAGGGGCATTTACTGTTCCATTAAACTGCTGAGAGAAACCTGCTTTTCATTTTCCGGCTGTCCGAGCGGGTAGATTCTGGCCGTTTCTCCTTGCTCGTCAACATGCTGGATGTAAATTGGTACACCATCACATGTAACGTTTGCCATTACCGGGGATGAGGCAATCTCTTGTGCACGCTGTTTGTTCATCGTACGATCCCTCCTTTTCGTCTTTACTATGGGCGGGAAGAGCAGAATTTATACTTTTAGCTAGCGTGCCTTGAAAAATGATTGTGTCAAAATCGGTCTTAATTAGTCGAGCTTATCCGGTTCGATAATAAAAGTTTGGATCATCCTCCTGGGAATGATTTAGACACTTTTTACATGGATGAATGACAGGCATCAATTGTCCATCAAAACAGAAGAAAGAGGCTGCATCAATCAAACAAGAGAGCAATACTCAAATTCGAGGCTGCTTTTATCATTTTTTAGCATTAACATGAAAAAAACACCGCAGATCGGCACCCGATACAACCGTAAACATGTAAACGAAGGGATGAGTCCCACACATCTTTCCTTCTTGGCCGGATAAGCTGGACAATGCCGTAGCGCAGGGCGATATAGCTTACGATATGAACGCCCAAGAGGCTGCAGGAAAGATTCAGAAGGTTCAGTCTGGAGAAATTCTTAAAAAATAGAGGTGTTATTCTAAAATTGTCAAATATTATTAAGCATAAGAGTGTCGGAATCTATCCAAAACGTTCGAAGTTCTATATAGTAGAACTTCAGCCATCTATATTCCAGTGCCTCTATTTTTCAGGAAATATCGATACATAAAGCAGTATATGGCTGAGTAACACCTTGTGTCACCAGGTAGTTTTAGATAAAATAATAGGAGGAATAGATACTATGCAATTTCAATTTTTAGTAGGTAACGATAATGGAAACAGTGAGCATGACATTTATATCGATGGCCGTTTGTTTCAGCAGCCGAACGTAAACTGTGCCGTGGACCAGCTGCCATGGAGTGAAGAACAGGCCCCTGAAACGATTGTACGCAACCTTCAGGAGAACTTAATCGTAACGATTGATTCCCCGGCAGCACGTGCGGGTATGTATTATGTAGGAAAGTTCGCGCTTGAAAGCGGTGAGCTGATCGAAAACATTCAGGTCGGCGTAGATTACAAGTACGAGATTGACCTGCCAATCGTCAACACACTCGCTCAAATCGCAGCAGTAGCGGTACAAAAAGGATTTGCAGAAGAGAAAAAGCTTCCTGCATCCATTGATGTAACGGTTGATATGGCGACTGCGCTGCCGATCACACAGCACTCTGATGAATCAGCAGCTAAATTTGAGAAGCGTTTCATGAACGGCCCTCACCATGTGACGGTTCATGTTGGAAAGCAGCGCGTTACAGTTAAAGTAGAATTTGAGTTTGTAAAAGTTATTCCGGAAGCTACACCAGTAACCTTCTCTCTTCAAAAAGATGAAGACGGCAACTGGAGAAAAGGCGATATTTTTGACCAATTTATTGAAGCGTACGATATGCCGAAGAACTTCAACGGCAGCTTCTTTAAAAACAAAAAAATCCTTCACACAGATATCGGTGATGGTTCTACAGAGTATCCGATCACAGAAGGAAACAAATTTTTGCGCCAGTTCGTGCATGGCACCAACCATGGTGCAGGGTATGCGATCGAGGAAGCACTCAGTGAGTTCAACCGTTTGATCCACCTTCCCGACAGCCCGCGTCAATTTTTCAGTGACGTGATCAAGAACCCGAACCATAAATATCATGCGCGTGCGATGAAAACATTAAAAAGACCGCTTGAAGGACAAGCTCGCCAAATCATCAACAACATCCGCAAGCAGCTTACTAAAGCGAGAAACGAAATCGATTTGATCTGCGTTTATGGAGGCGGAAGCATCTTGATGAATCCGATTCTTTCTCCAATGCTTAAGGAACTTTGTGATGAGCGTGAAATTCAGCTTCTTTACATTCCTGCAAAATATGCAGTGACAATGAATGCAAATGGACTGGATGCATTCGTACGCGGAAAAATCTACGGTGCGATCAAGGATCGTGCGAAACAGCCGGTATAAGTCTCTAATTTAAATGGTAAGGGGGTGTAAAGATGAAGAAACAAAAAAAGCCAGGCGACAATATTTCGTTAAAGACGAAGAAGAATGAAGCCCCCGCCATTATTGACTGGATCAACTCGCAAACGAACTTGATGGACTCGATCCGTTTTTTGGTCGAGAATGAGATCAAAGCGAACGGAGTCCGTAATCTGCAGCAGCATGTCCCCGCAGACCGCGGATTCTCGAACGAGGTTGCGGCAGGACTGCATGGACACGGCTATCAGGAAGAGCCGAAGCATTCTCCGGAGTATGAAGATGTGATCGACGAAGAAGAGATCGATGAGGATGACATCGAATCCTGGACGTAAAAGATAATAGGTTAGTCAAGAAAGCCGGTTTGAGAGGATTACTCTCGAGCCGGTTTTTTTTAAAAGACTCTTTTCTAAAAATTGTTGCTTTGGGAACATTTTTGTAAAGAATCTTCATTGACAAGTTGATTGGAGTGTAAGGTGCGAGACTCCTCGAAAATGAATTTCACATTTTTCGTGCGATATAACGCTGCCAAAGCCTTCCTTGTCCTGCGGGACTAGCGGGACAGGTGAGACTCAAGCAGGCGCCAGGCGCCGAGAAAGTAGGCGCTGACGCCGGTAAGGCTCACCACACGCCCCGCGAAAGTAGGCGTTTATGCCGGTAAAAGCGAGCAGCCTGAAACGGAAATCAGCCACACTCAAGAGCAGCAACGGTTACGAAAACAGCCTAATTAACCCCCCTCCTTTTATTAATAAGCCTATGGATTCTATGAAAATACGCCTCAAGTCGTACCTGAAAATATAGCCGGGGTACATTATAGAAAACCCGGAACGCAGGTAAGCTAGAACTATGAAAGGAGGTAACAACAAATGAAGAAATTTGGTTTGTTTGTACTCGGAGGAATTGCAGCGATCACCCTGCTGGCGAACATCGGCCACATGATTGGACTCGCGATCGGGTTAATCATTTTATATTTTGCCGTTAAGGGTTTCATGAAGGCAGAAACAACATCTAAGAAAATCTTGTGGGGTGCTGCCGGCGTGATTGCAGCATGTGCAGCCATCTCCAATGTGCCGGCACTTTTAGGTGTCCTTGCCCTCTATGTGCTGTACCTGGTGTATAAAGGATGGAACGGCAAGAAAAGCGAAACAGGCTCAGCTGATGATCCGTTCGTAAACTTTGAAAAACAATGGGCAGAAATGAACAGAAACTAATAAAAGGAGAGAATGAACATGAGTACACTTTTTACAAGAATCAAAAATTCCATAGCAGCTGATTTTCACGAGATGCTCGATCAGAAGGAGCAGAAGAATCCGATCTCACTGCTGAACCAATATTTGCGTCAATGTGAACAAGAAACGGACCGTGTGCGAAAACTGGTCGAACGTCAATTTATACTTACTGAAGAATTTACAAAAGAGTACAGAGAAGCAAAGTCACATGCTGAAAAACGAAAGAAGCAGGCGGATTTAGCTCTTCAGGCTGGAGAAAGCGATTTGCATGAGTTCGCAGTCAACGAACAGCAGCGGTATGATGAGCGTGCAGCCCGCCTGAATGATGCTAAATTAGAGGCGAAGCGCGAACTGGAAGCGCTGGAGCAAAAGTTTGAACAGATGAAGCATAAGCTGAAAGATATGTATGTGAAGCGAATGGAGCTGATGGGCCGCGAAAACATCGCCCGAGCCCATCGAGGAATGAATAAAGTTCTGGATGCCGGAGCAGGTTCGAAGCCAGGCCTGAGATTCGACGAAATGGAACGCTATCTAGAGCGGCTGGAGCATCAGGTGAATACGGATTATCACTTCAATACGATCGATGAGCGGTTTGCACAGCTTGAAAAACAATGGAAAAAAGAAGAAAAAACTACGATTTCATAATTTAAAAATGGTATTCTAAAAGGCGTAGGGTACTGCGCCTTTTAGGACGTGCACCATTAACAATAAAGAGGAAAAACGAGAGAGATAGAGGGGGTGCACCATGTTTAACGGAAAAAAAACAGATTTGATCAGCTGGCTTCTTTTGATTGGTGTACTGCTTCTTATTCTTGAACTTTCATTTCGCGGAGGGGAATTGATTTTTATTTTTGCCCTCATGGCTGGCTGCATCTATATCGGAAGAAAAAAAATGCCTCGGACAATCGGGAAAGTGCTGTATTGGGGCGGATGGTTTGGATTGATCATCACCCTGCTGAACATGATGGCCTTTAAGTTTGTCATGATTGCGGTCCTTGTTTATCTGGTCATCCAGTTCTATCAATCTAAAAAAAAACCGTCAGTCATTGAGCCGGTCGTCCAAAACGAAGAGGATTCCCGGCTGTCCGAGTCACTTTTTACGAAACAGCCGCTGTTTAAAAATATACTGTACGGCCGGCAGCAGACCCCTGACCATGTGTATGAATGGAGTGACATTAACATCCAGTGCGGGATAGGGGACAGTGTCATCGATTTGAGCAACACCGTTTTGCCGGATGGCGAATCAGTCATTGCCATACGGAATCTTGCCGGAAACATTAAAATTCTTGTGCCGTATGAAGCGGCGGTTAGTGTTCATCATTCTGTGCTGGCTGGAAACACAACAATTTTTCAGCTTCATGAATCGAAAATATTCAATCAGCTTTTTCATTTTCAAACAGAGAACTACCAGGAGGCCCAGCAAAGAATTAAGATCGTTACATCCATGGTGGTCGGGGATCTAGAGGTGAAGCGGACATGAGTATTGTGCTGCGAAGTGTCCTCCTATCCATCGCCGTATCTCTATTGACCGCTATTCTGGTTTTCATTGCTGTGTTCATGGTGAACCCTTTCCCAGGCCTGGCTACACTATGGGAACGGCAGCTGTTCGGCCTGCCATTTATATTGGTTGTGCCGGCTGCCAGTTTGGTTCTTGGTGTGTTTTTTGGTTTGCTGCATGGGTTTGCTGTCCGAAGACAGCTCAAACAAGTGGAAGAAGGCCTGCGTGAGATGGAGAACGGCAGATCCATCTATCCTCCTTTACAAGCACAGGGAACAGAGATGGATGCCCTGTGGAAAAGAATGAAAAATGTACAGCGCCAGGTTACGGATCAGGCCAGGGCCTCACAAAAGCTGGCGAACGAAAAAGCAGAAGATCAAGAGAAAATCATTCAAGAGATGATCTCGAGAGAACGGCATCGTTTAGCACGTGAGCTGCATGATTCAGTGAGCCAGCAGCTTTTTGCCGCCTCCATGCTGATGTCAGCCATCAATGAGTCAAGGGAAGCTGAAGAAGCTCCTGAAAACAGGCAGCTGAAACTGGTGGAACAAATGATTCACCAGTCGCAGCTTGAGATGAGAGCGCTGCTGCTTCACCTCCGTCCTGCAGCTCTAAAAGGAAAGTCCTTGCAGGAAGGAATTAAAGAACTGTTAGCGGAGCTCGTTCAAAAAGTGCCGATTGAGATTCATGCAAAAATAGAAGAAATGCCGCTCGACAAGGGTGTTGAGGACCACCTGTTCAGGATTCTGCAGGAATCCGTCTCAAACACACTGAGGCATGCCAAAGCTACCTCTCTTGAAATTCTGCTGATCGAACGGGAAGAATTAATCATTCTTCGTGTAGCTGATAATGGTGTCGGCTTTGCTATGGACGAGGATAAAGCCGGATCCTACGGGCTTCAAAACATGCAGGAACGAGCGCTGGAAATCGGCGGCACGATGAAAGTGGTAAGTCTGCCCGACAAAGGGACGCGGCTGGAAGTAAAAGTACCAGTGATTTCGGTGGAGGATGATAAAAATGATTAAAGTATTGTTTGCGGACGATCATGAAATGGTAAGAATCGGTGTTTCATCCTATCTTTCTGCCCAGTCAGATCTTACGGTGGTTGGTGAGGCCGAGAATGGGAAGAAAGCCGTTGAACTGGCACTGGAGCTGCGCCCTGATGTCATTTTAATGGACTTGGTCATGAATGAGATGGACGGGATTGAAGCGACGAAAAAAATCATTGAGCAATGGCCGGAAGCGAAGATTATCATTGTGACCAGCTTCTTGGATGATGAAAAAGTTTACCCGGCGATAGAAGCAGGAGCGGTAAGCTATATGCTTAAGACCTCAAAAGCGAGTGAGATCGCCGAAGCGGTAAGAGCCACTTATCACGGCCAGTCTGTCTTGGAACCCGAGGTTACAGGCAAGATGATGAACCGTATGCGCCAAAAAAATCATCAACAGCCACATGAAGAGCTCACGAGCCGTGAGCTTGAGGTACTCCTCTTAATGACAGAAGGAAAATCCAATCAGGAAATTGCAGACCAGTTATTCATCGCACAAAAGACCGTTAAAGTACATGTGAGCAACATTTTAAACAAGCTCGATGTACAGGACAGGACCCAAGCCGTCATCTATGCGTTTAAGCATTCGCTTGTTAAGTAAATTTTTTATCATAGTATACGCCGCCGTCTCAAAACAGGCGGCTTTTTTTGTTTTAGGCTGTTTTCGTAACCTTTGTTGCCCTTAGGAGTGGTTGATTTCCGTTTCAGGATGCTCGCTTTCCGCGGGGCGTGCGGTGAGCCTCCTCGGCGCATGTGCCTGCGGGTCTCACCTGTCCCGCCTGTCCCGCAGGAGTCTCGCACCTTGCACTCCAATCAACTTGTCAATGAAGGCTCTTTACAAAAATGTTTCCAAAGCAACAATCCTTTATAAAAGAGCCTTGTTTTGGAATGAAATACTTCCGAAACGGGAAAGAAATACTAGACAGAGAAGTATGAATTTTGTCCATATGATGTAAACAAACTTAAAATATGATAAAATATTTTTTAGTGATAGATACTTAATAACATTGAATTATTTCTGAATTTTTGTGTTTTTCTCACGTGTACATTTGTTCAGACTCACATAACATTTTTAAAATTTGAAAGGAGAGTTTGTATGTCAAGTAATGTATTGGATCGCTTCCTGCAAGAAAATTTAGGTGATTTAAAAGAAAAAGGGCTTTATAACGTGATTGATCCGCTGCAAAGCGCGAACGGTCCGAAGATCAAAGTGAATGGTAAAGAACTGATCAACCTTTCTTCAAACAATTATCTTGGTTTAGCAACAGATGAGCGTCTTAAGCAAGCTGCCAAACAGGCAATTGACGAATATGGTGTTGGTGCGGGGGCTGTGCGTACCATTAATGGAACGCTTGAACTGCATGTAAAACTTGAAGAAAAATTGGCAGAGTTCAAACATACAGAAGCAGCGATTGCTTACCAATCCGGTTTTAACTGCAATATGGCTGCCATCTCAGCAGTCATGGATAAAAATGACGCGATTCTATCAGATGAACTGAACCATGCGTCCATCATTGACGGCTGCAGACTTTCCAGAGCAAAAATTATCCGTGTCAACCACTCTGACATGGAAGACCTTCGTACAAAAGCGAAGGAAGCGAAAGAATCCGGACTTTATAACAAGATTATGGTCATCACAGACGGTGTGTTCTCCATGGACGGAGACGTTGCCAAGCTTCCGGAGATCGTAGAAATCGCTGAAGAGTTCGACCTAATTACTTACGTAGATGATGCACACGGCTCTGGCGTACTAGGCAACGGTGCAGGTACGGTGAAGCATTTTGGATTATCTGATAAAGTGGATTTCCAAATCGGTACGCTTTCTAAAGCAATCGGTGTTGTCGGCGGTTATGTAGCCGGTAAAAAGGACTTGATCGACTGGCTGAAAGTAAGAAGCCGTCCATTCTTGTTCTCTACTTCACTGACTCCAGGAGATGTAGCGGCTTGTACAAAAGCCATTGAAATTTTAACATCAAGCACAGAGCTGCAAGAAAAACTGTGGGACAACAGCAAGTATTTGAAACAAGGCCTTGAGAAGCTGGGCTATGATATCGGAAACAGTGAAACACCAATCACACCAGTTATTGTAGGTGATGAAGTAAAAACTCAGGAGTTCAGCAAAAAGCTGAATGAAGAAGGCGTTTATGCAAAATCCATCGTCTTCCCAACCGTACCAAGAGGCACTGGCCGTGTAAGAAACATGCCAACGGCTGCCCATACGAAGGAAATGCTTGATCAGGCACTTGCCATCTACGAAAAAGTCGGCAAGGAAATGGGAATCATCTCTTAATACAGGAACCGGTAATAGATTTGGAGGATGTAACATGAAGAAGATATTGATTACTGGAGCACTCGGGCAGATCGGTTCAGAGCTGGTCATGAAAGCCCGTGATATATATGGCGCGGATAATGTTATTGCGACAGATATCCGTAAGACAGACAGCCCGGTCGTTCAATCCGGACCGTTCGAGATTCTTGATGTAACCGATGCACAGGCGATGGCCGGCATCGCTAAAAAATACAATGCGGATACGGTGGTCCACCTTGCTGCTCTTCTTTCTGCTACTGCAGAAGCGAAGCCGCTGCTTGCTTGGAACTTGAACATGGGAGGCCTGGTGAACGCACTTGAGGTCGCGAGAGAATTGAACTGCCAATTCTTCACACCAAGTTCAATCGGAGCATTCGGTCCTTCTACACCGAAAGACCAGACTCCGCAGGACACGATCCAGCGTCCGACAACGATGTATGGAGTAAACAAAGTGTCCGGCGAGCTTCTTTGTGATTATTACTATCACAAATTTGGCGTAGATACCCGCGGACTGCGTTTCCCTGGATTGATCTCCAATGTGGCACCTCCTGGAGGCGGCACAACGGACTATGCGGTTGAAATTTATTACGAAGCGGTCCGAAAAGGAAGATATACTTCATTTATTGATGCGGGCACATACATGGATATGATGTATATGCCTGATGCGTTAAATGCAATTATTAACTTGATGGAAGCTGATCCGGCGAAACTGGTTCACCGAAACTCATTTAACGTTTCTGCGATGAGCTTTGAGCCGGAACAAATCGCTGCTGCCATCAAAAAGCAGATGCCATCCTTTACGATGGATTATGATGTAGACCCTGTTCGACAGGCGATTGCCGATAGCTGGCCGAATGTCATCGATTCTTCAGCAGCTATAGCGGAATGGGGCTTTAAAGCGGACTATGACTTGGATAAAATGACAGCAGATATGCTGTTGAAGCTGAACGACAAGCTGAATAACAAAGTAGCAAATTAATACGAAGAAAAAGGGAGCCTTAATATGGCTCTCTTTTTTAAAAGGTACATGCTTACTATAGGGGTAATAGACTTGAGTCCTCTTTCAGCATCAGTATGCGAAGTTCAACAAGAAAGAGCATTAATAATATTGCTCTAACCAAGTAATTTAAGAAAAGGAAGGAGACTTGCTTATGGGTGGTTTTGAAGCTTTACAGGTGAATCCTCTGCTCCGGAAAACGTTAGCTGACTATGGTATTGCCCAGCCGACAATGATCCAGGAGCAGGCGATCCCGCTGCTGTTAGAAGGAAAAGATGTGATTGCAAAATCCCAGACAGGAACCGGGAAAACGATGGCTTTTGCCGTACCGATGCTGCAGCGGATTGACCAGGAGAATGAAGCTATCCAAGCACTGATCGTGACGCCGACAAGAGAACTTGCTATCCAGGTGGCGGAAGAAGTAAAAAAGCTGAGCAGTTCAATGGGAATTGATGTCCTGTCCGTTTATGGGGGACAAGATGTTATTCAGCAAATGCATAAACTCGGCGGTAAGGTGCAGGTTGTCATCGCCACACCAGGGCGTTTGCTGGACCATGTAAGACGAGGAACCATTGATCTGTCACACGTCTCCATGCTGGTTTTAGATGAGGCGGATCAGATGCTTCATATCGGATTTTTGCAGGATGTTGAAGAAATTATTGATCAGACACCAGAAGAGAACCGGCAGATGATGCTTTTTTCCGCAACGATGCCTTCTGAAATTGTAAACCTTGCAGGAACGTATATGAAAGATCCAGCAGAGATTACGGTGAAGAAGACACAAATCACCTTAAAGGAAATCAGACAACGTGTTATTGAGACGACAGACCGCTCAAAGCAGGATGACTTGAAGCTGCTTCTGGAGCTGCACCGTCCGTACCTTGCTATTATTTTTTGCCGGACGAAGCGGCGGGTAAGCAAGCTGAATGAAGCTTTGAAGGAAGCGGGATACCAGGCAGACGAACTGCATGGCGATCTTACCCAGGCTAAACGGGAAGCGGTGATGCATGCCTTCCGGCAGGGAGAAATCCGCTACCTGATCGCTACAGATGTTGCGGCAAGGGGCCTGGATGTTGAAGGTGTGACCCATGTCATCAATTACGATATTCCTCAAGATACAGAAAGTTATATCCACCGTATAGGACGAACAGGACGAGCCGGCAGCAAGGGGCTTGCCGTGACGATGGTTGCGGCAAAAGACCGCAATTATTTAGAGTTGATCGAAAAAGGAATTAAGCAGAAGATACAAAAACAGCGGCTGGAAAAACCGGAAAAAAAGAAGGAAGGAAGCCGCTCTGAAACGAATGACAAGATGCAGAGCCGCCGTGCGGGTGCAAGACAGCAGTATCAGAAAAGCAGCAGAAAGCCACGGAGGCGCTGACAACCGTACAGGAGAAGGATCGCATGAAAATTTTACTGGTTGAAGACGATCGCCGTCTCGCACGGTTAATCATGAGGATGCTGGAAAACGAAGGGTACAGGCTGGTTCTGTGTGAAGATGGTGACACGGCATTTGATCGTGCGCTTGAGGAACCGTTTGATATCATAATCCTGGATTGGATGCTGCCAAAAAAAGAAGGTGTCTCTGTCAGCAGGGAGCTCCGGAAAGAAGGCTATCAGGGGGCTATTTTGATGCTGACGGCAAGGGATCAAGTGGATGACCTTGTTCAAGGATTTGATGCGGGGGTCGATGATTACCTTTCCAAGCCGTTTGAATTCAAAGAGCTTTTTGCTCGGATTACGGCTTTAGGGCGAAGAAGAAGCTTTTTATATGAAGATAACTGGGTGATGATCGGTGACCTGCAGCTTGATGTACAGCACCATATGCTTAAACGGGGCGATGAAGAAATTCAGCTGACGCCAAAAGAATTTCAGCTGCTCGTCCTGTTTGCCCGCCATAAGAATCAGGTGCTGACAAGGGAAAGCATCCTTCAGCATGTGTGGGGAGCAGACAGCGATGTGACGATGAACACGCTTGAAGCCTTCATTAAACTGCTGAGGAAAAAGCTGGATCCATCTGGAGAGAAAAAATACATTCAGACCGTCCGAGGCATCGGGTATCGAATGGAGAAAGAATAATGCTGAATCATCTTAGAAAGAAACTCACATGGAACTACAGCAGCTGGTTTTTTGTAACTCTCCTTATCGTCTTGGCCGTTCTTTATTTATTGGTAAAAAGCATGCTGTTTGAGACAGCAAATGAAGACATTCAGGACATCCTGCACTATGAACTGGCGAAATACAAAGATCAGGACGATACTCTTGGAAAAGAGACCTCGCGATCGCTGTATTTTACTGAAACCGTGCAAAAGTTTCCTCATAGAGCAGCCGTACAGCCAAAAGGGAAGGAAGCCCAAGCTTTTCGCGCATTTGTCCGAGGTCAGAAGTGCTGCCGCTCAGAAGGGCAGTTAGAGAGCTTAAGCATGCATTCGAGGGACGAGATGCACATCATTTATGCCAGTGCTCGCATCGACAAAAATACCATGCTTTTTGTAGGAAAGAATATTAGCAGCATTCATGAAAAAATTGAGCATTGGTTCTTTTCCCTTGCCTTAATCGGGCTGGCCGCATTAATTATTTCCGTTATTATGGGAGATCGGCTGGCAAGAAAAGCGATGAAGCCGATCATTCAGAATATTGAAGGGAAAAAAAAGTTTTTTGCTGACGCTTCCCATGAACTTCGAACGCCTATCAGTATATTTTCTGCCGCTCTTGAGGTTTTGGAACAGGAAGAAAAAGATAAACTTTCACCTTTTTCTCAGGAAACGTTGAATGAATTGAAGGATGAGATCCGCCAAATGAACGGGCTTGTCGCCAATCTACTTACACTGGCCAAAGAGGATGCAGGGCAAACTAAGATGAACAAGGCGTCCTTTTCGTTTGCAGAGCTGGCTGAAAAGGTCATCCATCAGTATGAGCGGCTGCATGAGGGTAAAAGGCTGTTTGTCTTAAATATGCCTGATGACAAAATCCTGGTAGAGGCTGACCGGGTAAGAATAAAAGAACTGCTTCATATCCTCCTTGATAATGCCTCCAAATATTCAGATCCAGGGTCTTCTATATACATGACGGTTGAGAAGGAAGAAGGAAGAACCCTGAGCTTTACGGTTGAAGATAAAGGAGCAGGAATTCCAATAGAAGAAATTCCTTATCTTTTTGACCGTTTTTACCGGGTGGAGAAAGGGCGTTCCCGGCAGGCTGGGGGTGCGGGTCTTGGATTGTCCATTGCAAAGGTGATTACAGACCTTCATCATGGGACGATTGGGGCTGAAAGCGAGCTGGGAAAAGGTACGGCATTTACAGTGAAGCTGCCTATTTTATCGTAAAACTTTTGAGGAACTTCCGTTTTTTCAGCTAAAATTCAGTTTCTACTTTTATCATTAGTTTACGAATACTAAAAGGAGCTGACCAGTATGTTATCTACACCGCTTCATCCTGTGCTTGTACATTTTCCGATTGCGCTGCTGATCATTGGAGTTTTGGCGCAGATTATTGCGATATGGAAGAAACCATTTTTTGATCAAATGGCGCTGTACTTGTTTTCTTCAGGTTTTGTTATGGGAATTGTAGCCTACATTTCCGGTGACGGAGCTGAACACTTCCTAAGAAAACAGGTCGGTCACAGCATCGAGAGTGGCGTTCAACCGCATGAGACGTATGCGCTCATCACCCTTTTCATATTTGGGGCAGTTATACTGCTTAAATTGCTCCATCGCTTTCGCCTGATTCCGCCACTAATGCCGATCGTGCTTATTCTCTCTCTTGCAGGAGCAGTAACGCTTTCGATTACAGGCCATTATGGAGGAAAGATGGTCTATCATCCGGAATCGATAAAAACAACGTCGAACCATGAAGAATAAACGTTCCATGTGAAACATTTGTCATGATTTTAATTTAATCTTTAAACTTTGTTTAAGCTGTCCTTTTAAAGGAAATAAAGAATTTAGAACGGTAAAAAAGTCGCCGAACAGGCGGCTTTTTCATTTCGTACAGGGATAAATCGTGAAATGGAAGAGCAAGAAGTAAATTCCAAAAATATGAACATTCTTTGATAAATATGTGATAAACTAGTGAAATTTACATGAAGAACTTATGACAGTTCATAAAAGATGGTCTATTTTTGGGGGAAATTTGTTATTATGTGAACGAAAGCACAAACTTAGTAAGTTAACAGTGAGAAATCTCACATATATGTTTACAGGAAGGAAGGTGGGCCTAGTGTTTAAGCGGTTAAGACCGTTTTTTGCGTTAGGACTTATGCTGTCCGTATTTTTCTTAGGCGGTTGCAGCAATTATATAGTTCTAGATCCGAAAGGACCTGTTGCGGCTCAGCAGAAGGATCTTATTCTTTATTCTATAGGATTCATGGCACTTATTCTACTTGTAGTGTATATCCTGCTCACGGTGATTGTTGTTAAATACCGTGAAAACAGAAAAGATATGTCCAACTGGGAACCTGAACAAGAGGGAAGCAAGAAATTAGAAATACTCTGGACGGTTATCCCGATTCTTATTACAATCGCTTTGTCTATTCCGACGATTAAGACCATTTATGATCTTGAGAAACCGCCACAGGCTTCTGCGCACCAAGAACCGATCGTCATTACGGCGACGGCAGTTGACTGGAAATGGATTTTCTCTTATCCGGAGCAAGGCATTGAAACCGTCAACTACATTAATATCCCGGAAGACCGGACGGTGGAATTCAAGCTGACTTCAGCAGATTCCATGTCGTCATTCTGGGTTCCTGCACTTGGGGGTCAAAAGTACGCGATGCCAGGTATGGAAACAACGCTTTATCTGCAGGCGGATCATAAAGGCAAATTTGCAGGTCGAAATGCAAACTATAATGGTGAAGGATTCACCCACCAGATTTTTGATGTGAATTCTGTTTCACAGACTGATTTTGACAAATGGGCAAAAGATACGAAGAGCAAGGCGCCTGAGTTGTCTAAAAAGCAGTATGATCAGTTAATGCTTCAAGGCGAAGCCAAGAAGATGACATTCTCATCTACACATTTAAAATGGGTAGATCACGCTAAAGATAGAGACTATGCAGTGAAGACCCGTGAACGCTTAGGAGTAGTTCCGCAAAACCCGCACGGTTCAAAAGCGAAAGATGCGAACAAGCCGGAACAAGACTCTCATGGGGAATCTCATTCTCATTAATAGAGGAGGCACTAAATTATGAAATGGGATGAATTTTTTGTTACCGGTGACCCGCTGATTTACGGTGCGGACGTTTCCATCGGTTTAACAGTAATCGGACTTCTATTTTATCTGACATATTTTAAAAAATGGCAGTGGCTTTGGAAAGAATGGCTCACTACCGTTGACCATAAAAAGTTAGGAATCATGTACATCGCTTCTGCGGTTCTTATGCTATTCCGCGGTGGTGTCGATGCATTGCTCATGCGTGCACAGCTTGCTGTACCGGATGCAAAATTCCTTGATGCCCAGCACTATAACGAAATCTTTACAACACACGGTACGATCATGATCATCTTCATGGCGATGCCGTTCTTGATTGGTTTGATCAACGTAGTTATCCCGCTTCAAATTGGAGCACGTGACGTTGCATTCCCTTATTTGAATGCCGTAAGTTTCTGGACGTTCTTTATCGGAGCAATGCTCTTTAACATCTCGTTCGTTATCGGTGGATCACCATCTGCCGGCTGGACAAGCTACATGCCGCTTGCCGGTAATGAGTTAAGTCCTGGACCAGGGCAGAACTACTACTTGCTCGGTCTTCAGATCTCCGGGATTGGTACCCTGTTAACGGGTATTAACTTCCTGGTAACGATTTTAAAAATGCGAGCGCCAGGCATGACATTGTTCAGAATGCCAATGTTCACTTGGTCTGCACTCATTACTATGGTCATCATCGTGTTCGCGTTCCCTATTCTTACAGTAGCGCTTGCACTTATGACATTTGACCGTTTATTCGGAGCTCATTTCTTCACGCTTCAAGGAGCGGGGATGGATATGCTATGGGCGAACTTGTTCTGGCTTTGGGGCCACCCGGAAGTATACATCGTTATCCTTCCTGCATTCGGTTTGTTCTCAGAGATTATCAGTACATTTGCCCGCAAGGTGCTTTTCGGTTACAAAGCGATGGTATGGGCGATGGTCCTTATCGCAGCATACAGCTTCCTGGTTTGGGTCCATCACTTCTTCACAATGGGCTCAGGAGCAGCAGTTAACACTGCATTCTCGATCAGTACCATGCTGATTGGTATTCCGACCGGTATTAAGATCTTTAACTGGTTGTTTACGATGTACAAAGGTAGGATTTCATTTACGACACCAATGCTTTGGGCACTAGGATTTATCGTAAACTTTGTTGTCGGTGGAGTAACGGGTGTCATGCTTGCGATGGCTGCAGCTGACTACCAGTACCATAACACGTACTTCCTTGTATCTCACTTCCACTATGTATTGATCGCCGGAACAGTCTTTGGGTGTTTCGCAGGACTTGTATTCTGGTATCCGAAAATGTTCGGCTACAAGCTGAATGAACGTATTGGTAAATGGGTATTCTGGTTGTTCATGATCGGATTTAACGTATGTTTCTTCCCGCAGTATTTCCTGGGCCTTGATGGAATGCCTCGCCGTGTTTACACGTACAGCGCAGCATCAGGCTGGGGAGATCTTAATATGGTCTCTACTGTAGGAGCGTTCGTGATGGGTATCGGATTCCTTGCCCTTGTTTATAACATCTACTACAGCTTCCGTTACTCAGAGCGTGAAAACGCTGGTGACTCTTGGGGTCTTGGACGTACACTTGAGTGGGCAACAACGTCAGCTGTACCGCCACACTATAACTTTGCGGTTACTCCAACTGTAAAAGGTTTGGATCCGGTTGAGACTATGCGACATGAAAACCATGATGTAACACCAAAACTCGCTGATATTAAACCGATTCATATGCCTGATAACTCAGGAGTACCATTTGCTATGGCGTCCTGCTTCTTCGTTGCAGGTTTCGGATTAGTGTTCGAATGGTACTGGATGGGGATTGTCGGATTGATCGGCGTATTCATTACCCTAATCATCCGCTCATTTGATAAAAATGAAGGTTACTATGTAAGTGTTGAAGAAATAAAAGAAACTGAACGGATTACCGTTTAAAGGAGGCGTGAACAATGGCACATGCAGAAGTACACGATCATAACACGCCTTTAGAATATCAATCAGAAACCGGGCGCTTGAATATTCTCGGTTTCTGGATATTCCTTGGGGCGGAAATTGCGTTGTTCTCTACGTTGTTTGCAACCTATCTCACTCTGATGTACAGAACTGGAGATGGACCTACACCACATGAGCTCTTTGAACTCAAAGGTGTATTGATTGAAACATTCCTGCTGTTGACCAGTAGTTTTACATGCGGTATTGCGATTCATGAAATGCGTAAACGCAACAGAAAAGGACTATTTGTCTGGATGATCATCACGCTCGCACTTGGGGCTGGATTCCTGGGCTATGAAATCTACGAGTTCGTCACTTACGTACATGAAGGTGCTGCATTAGGAACAAGCGCGTTCTGGTCTGCGTTCTTCGTTATCGTAGGAACACACGGACTTCACGTAACAATGGGTATTGCATGGATTACCTTAATCTTGATACAGGTGGCAAGACGAGGATTAACGCCTCAGACGTCAGCGAAAGTCTTTATCTCAAGTTTATATTGGCACTTTCTTGATGTTGTGTGGATCTTTATCTTCACTGCCGTGTATTTGACAGGGATGGTGTTGCACAATGGCTAATCCACAAAATCAAGCTGTATCAAACGAACATGGCGGCATACCTTGGAAACACGTGGTTGGTTATATCCTGTCCATCGTTCTTACTGCATTAGCTCTATGGGTAACATTTAAAACAGGCTTTTCTAAACAAACCATTCTTATTATCATCTTTATCTTTGCGTTCTTGCAAGCGGCTCTTCAGCTTCTCATGTTCATGCATATGACAGAGAGCTCCGAAAAGAGCAGCTCGCTTACCGGCAAAACCCAGACAGGAAACATCTTGTTTGCTGCATTCATCGCGATCGTTATCGTTGCAGGTACTGTATGGGTTATGTGGGCGGGCCATGCTAAGCATGACCATCATAAAATGGAAATGGATCATGGCAAGACGGAGATGGATGGCCATAAGATGGATAAAGACATGGAAGGTATGGATCACTAAATCTTCCTATAGAAGCACAAAGAAAGCTCCTTGCAGAATTCCTGCAAGGAGCTTTTTTATGGTTACTTATTTAGATTCACGGTAAATTTTACGTCGTTCTCTTTCACGACGGATAAACGGGATCGCATAGATTTTGAAAGCTGCAACATGAGCAAATACCACGTTGGCTACAAACACGATATTGAACAGCAGATGAGCCAGCGGATTCAAATCTCCTGCCAAGAAAAGCGCGACATAGAGCCACATGATCGCGATAAACGGAATCTGCCATAAAGCAAGCTTTCTATGATCGTGCCATAGGAATAGCGGAGTAGCCGTGGCCACGAATAGATATACAACATACACATCCATTACAATCAACTCCTTAAGTAGATGACAGCGTTTGCAATTGTGACGAAGTTAGGTCTGTTTTGTGAACATTTTGTTACATTTAGTATACCACGTTTTCTAAAATATACTACAGAAAATTTAGAAAATAGGACTATTTTCTATAAAAAATTCCAGTTATACAGTTAGCTTGTAAGCTTTGATGCCGTGTGGCATAAATGTTTCGGGTTTTTAGGGTTGAGAAGAAATCTGAATACTTAGTTAGAATCAATTATTTTGAGTTAGAATCAATTACTGGTCCTTTTGGTACAATTATCTCCTTCCTTCGTTCAATTATTCTCTCATTTGGTTCAAAAACGGCAAAAGAGACGCTTTTCCTTATAAAAAAGGGGCTGTCCAAGAAGTCTGTAAGCTGTTGATTTCCGTTCCAGGCCGCTCGCTTTTACCGGCGCGAGCTCCTACTTTCGCGGGGCGTGCGGTGAGCCTTACCGGCGTGAACGCCTACTTTTTGGTGCAAGCACCGGCGGGAGTCTCACCTGTCACGCTAGTCCCGCAGGACAAGGAAGGCTCCGGCAGCTTTTTATCGCACGAAGAAAATGTGAAGTTCATTTTCGAGGAGTCTCGCATCTTCCACTTCAATTAACTTTTCATTGAAGATTTTTCAAGCCAAAAAAGGGCTGCCTGAAGGTCAATTTTCGACTTTCTGGACAGCCCCTTTTATAGCACTACCGATTATCTGATCTGTCCGTCACCGGTCATGCAGTATTTTGTCGTCGTGAGCGCGGGTAAGCCCATAGGGCCGCGTGCATGAAGCTTTTGGGTAGAGATGCCGATTTCAGCCCCAAAGCCTAGCGCAGACCCGTCAGTGAAGCGTGTAGACGCGTTATGGTACACGGCAGCTGCATCGATGCGGCTCATAAAGACTTCAGCTGTGCCAGCATCTTCTGTGACGATGGCTTCTGAATGCTTTGTACCGTAGCGGTCGATGTGTTCAATCGCTTCTTCCGTGCTCTCTACGGTTTTGATCGCGATAGAAAGGCCAAGGAATTCTTCTGCCCAATCCTTATCGGAAGCTGGAACAGCATCGGCGAAGGCAGAAACAACAAACTCGTCGCCATGAACGGAAATTCCATGTTCCTTCAGCACGTTCTCCAGCACAGATTGATACTCATTGAGCCAGTCTTTATGAACGATCAAGGTCTCTGCTGCGTTGCACACCGCAGGACGGTCGGTTTTCGCATTAATGAGTATATTGAGGGCTTTCTCCAAATCAGCCACTTTATCAACGTAAATATGGCAGTTTCCAACGCCTGTTTCAAGAACAGGAACCGTCGCTTCGTTCACAACCGTATTGATTAAAGAACCGCCTCCGCGTGGAATCAGTACGTCAATATGTTCTTTCATCGTAAACAGCTCACTTGAGGCTTTTCTATCTGTTGTTGCAATCAATTGAGCGGCATCAGCAGGAATACTGGTTTTAGCCAGCCCCTGCTGAATGACCTGGATAATGGCCTTATTGGAATGAATGGCGCTTGAACCGCCTTTTAAGACAATTGCATTACCTGACTTTAAAGCTAAGCCGGTAGCATCCACAGTGACGTTTGGCCGTGCTTCATAAATCATGCCAATCACTCCGAGCGGTACACGTCTTTGTTCAACCCTCATTCCGTTGTCGAGGGTCCATTCACTGACAGTCTCACCGACAGGGTCATCCTGGCCAGCTACTTGTCTGAGTCCTTCGGCAAAATCTGCAATTCTTTCCTTTGTAAGAGAGAGTCTGTCCATAAAGGCTTGGCTGAAGTCCTTCTCCCTGCCGATCTGCAAGTCTTTTTCATTTTCATTTAATATAAAGGAAGCCTGATCTTCAAGCTCATCAGCTAATATGAAGAGCGCCTCGTTCTTATCCTTTTCACTCAGTATGGCAATTTCTTTTGAGGCCTTTTGCGCTGCCTTCGCCTGTTCTTTTACATTGGTTTTATTTTTCACTTCAGATTCTAAAATACTCATCCAACGCCTCCTTAAGATAATAGTGGTACAGCTAACTGGGTGTGGCACACAAGATCAGCATTATGAATGGCTTCTTGCGGATCAACATCGATAATGTCCGCGATCTCGTCATTGGAATGCCCTTTAATCTTGATCAGCTGTCTTGAAGAATAATTGCTGACACCTAGGCCGATCTGTAAGCCGTCCAAATCTTTAATTCGCACAACGGCACCTTTTTTAAAATAGCCTTCTACATATTCAATGCCGTCAGGATACAGGCTTTTGTGTTCTGCAATCTCGTCTTTTGCCTCATTCGATACAATAATTTCTCCTTCAGGACCGGAATGAAAAGCAATCCACTGTCTTCTGACATCCAGGTTTTCTGAGTCGTCTTTTGGTGTAAAGTACGTTCCTTTGGCTGTTTCCTGAACCGCATTATAAATAATGTGGGGTACTGCTGCATCCCCTAAAAATGAAGGAATGCCCGATGCCATCGCAATCTTGACAGCATCTATCTTGGAACGCATGCCGCCGGTTCCGACCTCACTTCCGGACTCACCGGCTGAAGCTTCAATTTCTGGTGTGATCTCATATACTTCTTCTAAAAGTTTTGCGTCTGGATTGCTTCTTGGATCATCTGTATATAACCCGTCGATGTCTGATAAGATCAGCAGCTGATCGGCATTTACAAGCCCTGATACTTTTGCTGAAAGGGTGTCGTTATCACCGAACTTCAGACGTTCAACGGTAATCGTGTCATTTTCATTAATTATAGGAACGATACCGCGATCCAATAATACGTTTATCGTATTGCGCGCGTTGTTGTATCGTTTTCGGTCAGAAAAATCACTTCTTGTAATCAAGATTTGTGAAGCTGTATAGCCATGGGATAGGAATCGTTCAGAATAAGCTTCCATTAACAGCCCTTGGCCGATCGATGCTGCAGCTTGTTTTTCTGGAAGAGAAGTTGGTCTCGCAAGGCAGCCGAGCTTTCTGTAGCCGGCAGCCACAGCGCCAGAAGAAACAAGCAGTACTTCATGTCCTTCATCTTTAAGCATGACAATCTCGTCGACCAAACGTTCCAATTTTCTGCGGCTGATTTCTCCATGCCTGCTTGTCAGTGAACTTGAACCGATTTTTACCACAATTCGTTTATTTTTAGTAGTAGATAAATTCAACTCTTTCACTCCTCATTTCCTCGTTTTTTCCCGTTCAATAAGCAACGGTTACGAGTATAACGAAGCTTCAAAATCGATACAACCGCTCATGCCGAGATAGTGCGGATACGGCCCAGAAAGAGAGAAAAACGGAGGATGCATGCTTTAATCGGACCAAAGGATGTGACAGGGTATGAGGGAATGGCAGAGGGAGAATTATGGAAGAATAAATCTTGCGGAAGATGCAAGAATCTGGGTGATTTTTAAAAGAAGCAGGCAAGCGAAACCTTTGGCATGTAAGGGTTTTCATTCGTTTTCATAAAAAAACAAGCTCAATGGGTGAGCTTGCCTTCAGTCATTTATTTTGTTGGCGGGATGACCCGTTTGATAAAGAAAGAAAGAATCAGGGCGACAACAGCTATACCGGTCGCGACCATAAACGAATCATTGATCCCGTCGATGGCTGCTTGTTTGGCTGCAGTTCCATAGATCACTTGAATGCCAAGCGAACTTCCTGCTCCTCCAGGTAACCCTGCAATCTGAGCAAGTCCTTGCCCGAGCGCTGAAAGCTTATCAGCGATGTATGGATTTGCGCTCGTCACTACATTGGAATAGTCCGCCATGTGATACTCCTGGCGGTTGGAGAACACGGTAACGAGAAAAGCTGTACCGAGTGACCCCGCAACCTGGCGCATCGTATTGGAAGTGGCTGTTCCGTGGCTGTTTAAGTACCGCGGCAGCTGGTTCATTCCTGCTGTCATGACGGTCATCATCAAGAAGGACATACCGAACATACGGGATACATAAAGGAACAGAATATGTCCATACGTGGTATCGGTCGATAGATGGCTGAAACCCCAAGTGGTGATAACGGTAATGGTTAATCCGACAATCGCCAGCGGCCTTGCTCCAATACGGTCAAAGATCGCGCCGGATATTGGAGACATGATGCCCATGATGATCGCTCCAGGAAGAAGTAAGAGCCCGGATTCAAAAGGCGTGAATCCTCTGATGTTCTGCAGGTAAATGGGAAGCAGGATCATGGCGGCGAACATGGCCATGTTGATGATCATGCTGATGACGGTCGTTAAGGCAAATACATCATATTTAAAAACTCTCAGGTCGAGCATCGGTTTGTCAGTCGTCAGCTCTCTATACGTGAAAGCGACAAGTGAAACGATACCGATGATAATGCTCGAAAGGACGATGGTGCTGGTCCAGCCTTTGTTTCCTGCTTCACTGAATCCGTAGAGCAAGAATCCGAAACCGAGCGTGGAGAAAAGGAACCCCGGGAAATCGAACTTAGGGCTTGATTTCTTGATAACGTCCTTCATCCATGCAAAAGCAATAATAAGGTCGATCACACCAAAAGGAATAATGATATCAAATAAAAGTCTCCAGGAATAATTTTCAACGATATACCCGGAGAGCGTAGGGCCGATGGCTGGTGCAAACAGCATGGCAATCCCCATGGTTCCCATCGCCTGGCCGCGTTTTTCAATCGGGAAAACAGTAAGGAATACGGTCATCATCAACGGCATGATGATTCCAGCTCCTGCAGCCTGAACAACCCTTCCCGCCATCAGCATGCCAAAGGTGGCGGAAAGCGAGCAGATGACCGCTCCGGCTGTAAAAAGGAACATAGCGGTAATAAATAGCGTCCGTGTCCCAAACTTTTCAATAAGATAAGCGGTAATCGGTATACATACACCGTTAACGAGCATATAGCCTGTTGAAATCCACTGCACCGTGTTGGCAGAGACGTTCAAGTCGTTCATGATGTGGGGAATGGCTACATTCAGCAAGGTTTGGTTCAAGATAGCGATGAAGGCACCGAGCATAAGAACCGTAAGTATCTTGCCAACGTGAATCGGCTCATCTTTTTTACCGCTTCCCGTCCGCTGAAGCGAGCGCTCTTCTGTATGCTTTTCTGCAGCAGATGTTACATACTCAAGTGCAGGCTCGGAAACGGCTGTATCCTCAAGTGTTTCATCAATGAGGACGTTGGACTCATCCGGATGGCCCGTAGCCCTTTCCGAGATCAGTTCGGTCTCTTCGCCCAGTTTTTTGCGTTTTGAGCGGATGGCCATATAGTTAACGGTCAGCAAAAGTATAACGCATAGGATGGCGTAGCCTGTTAAATAGATTGACATCATATCACCTACTTGTGAATCCGTACGGTTACATTCATTCCAGGTACAATATCCAGTCCTTGGTAGCTGTCTAATGAGATTTTAACTGGGATAACTTGAGTTACTTTTGTATAGTTCGCTGTGTTGTTTGAGTTTGGCAATAAAGAAAATGTATTGGCAGTAGCCAGGCCGATTTTTTTCACTTCTCCAGAAAGTGTATTGTCCGGATAAGAATCCACGTACACATCTACCTCCTGGCCAACCTTAACATCATTAATGTCCGTTTCTTTCACATTTGCTGTTACCCAAAGGCTGCTTAAATCATAAACATGCGCCAGCGGTGTTCCGGCTGCAACAAAAGAATCTTCAACTGCGGATTGCTGTACGACTGTTCCATCCTTTGGAAGAGTGATTTTGACCTTTGACATTCCTGCAGCTGCAGGGGTTGCTCCAGCTCCGGCTGAAGGTGCAGCAGAGATTGTACCGATTTCTTCGCCTTTATTAAATTCTTTTCCGAGGGAGCCTTTCCAATCGGTTAGTTTTCCATTAGCTGGTGCTGCAATCGTGACCTGTTCTCCTGCGATTTGGGCATTATCTGTTTTGATATAAGAAACGGATTGATTGTAGTAATAATAAGCTGCAATTCCGCCCCCAACTAAAATCAATAAAATTATTACGTTTAGTACAGCTAAACGTTTCATGTTCATTCCTGATTTTCCTCCTTGGTTGTCAATACGTCCAGTACTTGATGATGAATCCTGAGTAAATGGTCCTTATCTTCTTGCGGCATATCCGTCAATTCCATAATTTTTTTGGTAAAAAAAGAATTATTTCCAGTTGCTTCCTGAAGCTTTTCTTCCCCTTTTTTCGTGAGCTTAAGTGTGATGGCCCTTCGATCGGCAGAAGAAGTATGTCTTTCTAATAGTTCATGAGCGACAAGGCGGTCTACCACTCCGCTCATCGTGCTGTTGGTCAGCTTTAAGCCGCCTGCAAGCTCTCTCAAACCTAATTCAGGTGTAAGACGGATCTTGTACAACGCTTTGAGCTGTACAACGGTCAAGCCAGCCCGGTCGGCATCTTCCTTCATTAACGAATAGAGTGCTTTTTGTATTTGTATAAAGGAATCCAGCAGCTCATTATTGAGCAGATTCATTCCACTATCGTCCCCTCTTTCTAATAATGTTAACAGTTTGCATTGTAAATAGTTCGCATACAAACTATTTATGCACAAAGATTATAATAAATGCACAAGATTAATTTTGTCAATATAAAACTGCCATTACAAAATTTATTTTGCCATTCGATTAGACTTAATACTCTTCTGCCTTCATTTACCTAATCATTTACAACTTCTATAAATGGCTGTAACTCCTTCAACATATAGTTGAGTTATTGTTGCGTTGAATCAATAAAAATTGGAGGTATGGCTTTTGAAACACAAAACGATTTTATCTTCCTGTTTCCAGGCATTCGTGGCTGTGTCGATGTTGAGCACGATGATCCCTGGACACACGGTTCATGCAGAAGAACATTTTTCCCAGCCAAAAACCAAGCATACCGAACAGCTTCAGAAGGGTCTGGCTTACACCCATGCTGTTTATGGGGAAAATAACCCCAATGCTGAATATATGGTGGATGCAGCCTTTACCGAAACAAAAAAAGAAGCCGATGAGCTTCAGAATGAACTTGCGGGCAAGGGTTATGCTGCATCAGTAAAAACGGTGGCCGAGCGGGCGCAGGATGATCCGTTGCGCGGGACGCCGCTCGGTTATCTTGTACGGACCGGGCCTTTTCAAAAGGAAACGGACGCAAAATCTGAACAAAAGAAGCTGGTTTCTGCAGGCTATAACCAATCAAAGGTCGTCTACATACCCGAAGATGGCGAAGAGGCTTCCGGGCCATGGACAGTCAGTGTCCTTGAGGTATCTCTTGAAAAGTGGAAAGGGAAGCTGCAGCCATCCCTGGCGAGCGGCATTGTGCCAGGCAGGGAAAAGCTGACGGATATGGCTGCCAAAAAGAAGGCTATTGCCGGCATTAATGGAGGATACTTTGTGATGGGATCGCAGGATGGAACTGAAGGCGATTTAGCTGGAGTTTCTGTCATTAACGGCGAGCTGATCAGTGAGGCGGTTAAGGGAAGAACGAGCCTGCTTATCGGCAAAGACAATACGTCTGAAATTTCCTCGGTCCGTACTAAGTTAACGGTTAAAGGTACAAAAGGCATGCCGGCTGAACTGGATGGTTTAAACAGGGATCCCGGACGTATCCGTGGATGCGGCGGCGTGGGTGATCTTGAAACTACACTTCCTAAACACGATTTTACGTGTACAGATGAGGACGAACTGATTCAATACAATTCTGTTTTCGGAAAAAGAGCTCCAGAAGGTCCGGGAGCTGAAGCAGTTATGGACAGTACGGGAAGAGTGGTGGCTGTCCATAAGTCACGGGGAGCTGATATTCCGTTTGGAGGCTCTGTTGTTGCAGGAACGGGTCAATCTGCGGCTTGGCTTCAGGAACATGCTGTCATCGGTAAAAAACTTCACGTTGGAAAAATGGTCTTTGCAGATAACAAACCTGTCCCCGCGTCTAAAAAAATGGGCATTATCAATGGAGGCCCTCGATTGCTGAAAAACGGAAAGGTTTTTATTGATGCCACTAAAGAAGGGTTTCATCAGCCCGATGATCCGGAATTCTTTTATCGTTTCGGTGAGCGGCGAAATCCAAGAACCATTGCGGGCATTAAGCCAAACGGTAATATCCTCCTCGTTACGGTTGATGGGCGAAGTCCTGGATACAGCATCGGCATGAATTTTGACGAAGAAGCCCACCTGATGAAATCACTGGGCGCTGTCGATGCAGTCAACTTGGACGGCGGTGGTTCTACGGGCATGGTCATGAACAGCCGGCTCGTTACCGATCCATCCGATGCAGCGGGTGAACGTCCGATAGGGGATGGAATTTTGCTTGTTCCTTAATATAAAAAAGGCTGGACGCTTGGCAGTTTGTTTGAATGCCGTGCGCCAGCCTTTTTAATGCTGTTTGTTAAGATGCTGCTTCGCCTGCCGGATCAGCTCGCTGACCATACGGCCGCCAATCTGTCCGCCAACAGTTCCCGCCTGTTTCGCGGTAAGCTGGCCATTATAATCCTTTTGAAGAGGAACATTAACATCTTTAGCCACTTCAAACTTAACGCTGTCAGGCTGTGACGGATCGACTTGATAGCCAACATCCCTCATCACCTGGGCTTTTAATTGATCCAATGCTTCTCTTGCTTCAGGAACAAGCGGCCTTCGACTTCTTCTAGCCATGATTTTCCCTCCAGTTTCGTCGTTCTTACTGTTAGTTTGCCCGTTTATAGGAAGATAAACCGCTGGAAGGGATTGCGGACGACTGATCGGGGTTGCTTACTTGCGAAAAATGGCTCGTTACTTGCGGTTCGACAAGGATTACTTGCGACTTTCCAATCTTTACTTGCGAGAATATAGACTTTACTTGCGACTTTGCTCCATTTACTTGCATAGCACGTCATTTTCATAATAACGTTTAATGCCAAAGTCCAGTGCTTTTCGGGCCTAACCGAACACTTCAGCACTTTCAACTAGGCATTATTTTTTTATTATGTGCCATACTTGTTTTATGATAGGAACAATAGAACAATAAGACTTTCAAAAGAATGGGAGTGAGGTCTTTGAATACTCAGTATAACAATCAGCAGCTTGCGACTTTTGCGGGTGGATGTTTCTGGTGCATGGTTTCTCCGTTTGAGGAAATGCCGGGCATCATCAGTATCGTGTCAGGCTATACAGGCGGCCACACGGAAAATCCGACATACCAGGAAGTCTGTTCCGATACAACGGGCCACTATGAAGCGGTACAAATTACGTTTGATCCCGAATTGTTTCCGTATAAAAAGCTGCTGCAGCTCTTCTGGCAGCAGATCGATCCGACCGATCCTGGCGGACAATTTTATGACCGGGGCGATTCGTACCGCACTGCGATTTTCTATCATAATGAAGAGCAAAAGGAATTGGCAGAGGCCTCTAAGCAAGAACTTGCTAAAAGCGGCCGCTTCCAGAAGCCGATCGTGACTGAAATTTTGCCAGCCTCTGTTTTTTACCCAGCCGAAGAGTACCATCAGGGTTATCATAAGAAAAATCCGACTCATTATAAGCGCTATCGTACGGGTTCTGGGCGTGAAGACTTTATTAAAAGCCATTGGCAGTCCAAGCCGGACAAAAATGAACTGAAGAAAAAATTAACACCGATTCAGTACGAAGTCACTCAAAATGACGCAACAGAGCCTCCTTTCCAAAATCCGTATTGGGATCATAAAGAAGAAGGCATCTATGTTGATATTGTTTCTGGAGAACCGCTGTTCAGTTCTCTTGATAAATTTGACTCCAACTGCGGCTGGCCAAGCTTTACGAAGCCTATGCGCCAAACGGATGTAAAGGAGAAGAAGGATTTCAGCCACTTCATGATTCGTACTGAAGTAAGGAGCAAAGAAGCAAATTCTCATCTTGGCCATGTGTTTAACGATGGTCCGAGGGAAGCAGGGGGACTGCGCTACTGCATCAATTCTGCGGCATTGAGGTTTATCCCGAGAGAGGACCTTGAAAAAGAAGGCTATGGCGAGTACCGCTCGATTTTCGAATAAAATCCATATTTTTTAAAAGCAGGCAGTGTGCAACTGTCTGCTTTTATTCGTTTACGCCGTTAAACAGGATGTGATTTGGGGAAGTCTAGAAAGATACAGAAGTTCCGGAAAGGAGAAGATCGATGTGGATGAGCAAAATTCCTATACAGAAAAACGAAAAAACGAGCATATCGAAATTGCACTAAACCAAGATGTGACTGGGAAAAAGATGACAACAGGATTTGAAAACTACAGGTTCAAGCACAACGCGCTCCCTGAAATCAACTTCAGCGAAATCGATTTGTCTTCTTCTTTTCTCGGAAAAACGATGAGAACCCCTTTCTTGATCAGTTCAATGACAGGCGGCACAGAAAAAGCGTATCAGATCAATAAGGCTCTCGCTTTGGCTGCGGAAAAACAAGGATGGGCGGTTGGATTAGGATCCATGCGGGCGGCCATCGAGAACGGGCAGACAGCCTACACGTTTCAAATCAGGAATTATGCTCCTTCTGTACCAGTCATCGCTAACCTGGGGGCGGTGCAGTTGAATTATGGGTATGGGCTGCGTGAGTGCATGAAAGCTGTTGAGGTTGCCGAAGCAGACGGGCTTGTCCTGCATCTTAACGGCATGCAGGAAATTTTCCAGCCGGAAGGAGACGTCAACTTCTCTAATCTACTGAAAAAAATTGAAGAGGCGGCGAAAAACCTGCCTGCTCCGGTCGGTGTGAAAGAAGTGGGAATGGGTATCGATAGGGAGACTGCCCAAAAATTGATCGACGCAGGAGTGCAGTTTATTGATGTAGCAGGAGCGGGCGGAACCTCTTGGATTCAAGTAGAAAAATACCGATCTAAAGACCAAATGCGAGAACAAGCGGCAGAAGCTTTCTTGGAGTGGGGAAATTCGACTGCGGAGGTTCTTAATGAAGTGAAAGGATGTTCGGCAGAGGTTCCTGTCATTGCAAGCGGCGGGCTGAATAACGGTGTGGACGCTGCAAAGGCACTGGCACTTGGTGCAAACCTTGCCGGCTATGGCCGTACCCTTTTGCCGGCTGCTATTGAAAATGAACATGCCATCATTTCAAAGCTTGATCAAATTGAATTTGAACTGCGGACGGCCATGTTTGGGATTGGGGCTGTTTCTGTTGACGAACTAAAATCAACAAAACGGCTGAAAAAGCTTAAGAGCTGATTTTCACTTCTGGTTTGAGTATAGAAGCAATTTTATTATAAGGAATCGTAAATTCAGGAATTCCGACATAGTAAGGCGTGTATTCATAGCTTTGGTAATAGATGACGAGGCCTGATTTTGTTAAATAAAAGTCATCCGTGTCTTTCACGCTCTGATAGGGCTGAATGAGCGGGAATTGAAATTCTTTGAACTGCTTTTTGATGAGGGCGGTGAGCCTTGTTTTATAATAGCTTCCTTCCTTAAAAAGATCACGCAGCTCATAAATGGTGCCGGTTTTTACATTCATCGTAATCGATCCCTGGAGTGTAAGGCCGTGGGCAGCATTTTTCCAATAGGCGTAATTTGTGAACACGATGCTCAGCCAGTCTCCCTGATTGAGTTTTACTTCAAATAAGCCTCTCATTTCTTCTAAATCCTTGCGCTTGATTCCGTTTTCATCCATCAGGCTGAATACCTTATCCTTTATCGCCTTGTTCAGCTTAATCTGCGTCTCGGTACTGGGCAGCCCAATGATTTGGGGATATTGAACCGTCGCTTTGTTATTTTGATATTGCTGGATCAGCAGATTGGTATAGGAGCGGGCTTCATACAAAAGGAACTCACCTCTTACTTATTGGTATTTAGAGATCGGCCCATAAGACTTTACCTGGCGATACTCAGGATAGACTGATTCAAATTGAATATAGACAGGAGCATCCTTATATTCCGGGTGTGCCTGGAAAAAGAAGCGGTCTCCATAGAAAAAAGCTTCCAGTACCCGCGGCAATTCGCTCATGAAAATCTCATTTCTTGTTTTGGCCTGGCTTTTACTTGTGTTTTCGTCCGCAATCAATACATAGCCGTACAGAATTTTTTCACGGTTAAATGTTTTCCATTCGGCAAAAACTTCATCTCTCATCTCGTTGGTCGTATCATAAGCAAATTCAGGCCCTGCCACGAGGAACAGCTGTGCCGTAGTATCAGAGTGAGTAAGTGTATACCGCCTTGGATATTTTGGATCCGCAGGATTTGCATTGGGGCGATACTGGACATACAGCTTCTTGGGATCAAGCATCTTCATGAAAGTTCCTCAATTCCTTTTTGTTCAATGTATACAATCTCAGGGCTAAAGGTGAATAGAAAAGCTGAGGCGGCTGTTTAGAGACGAAAAACGGTGGAGCTCCTGAATAGCAACACAGGTTTTTGTGTTGTATTGAAGGAGTGAAGCGTCCGAGTCTCTAGGCGCTGAAGCTGGATCAAGAAAAGCTGAAGCGGCTGTTTAGCCCGGCATAATAAAAACCCCGGACCTTTGTCAGGTCTGGGGTTATTTTATAGCAATTACCGGCTTAGCTCGGATACTTTAACGAGCTGCTTGCCGAGGTTTTCTCCTTTAAACAATCCTAAGAACGCATCTATCGTGTTGTCAAAGCCTTCTACGATATTCTCTTCGTATTTCAGTTTTCCTTCTTGGAGCCATTGTCCAAGCTGTTTCGCTCCTTCTTCAAAGTGAGAAGCATAGTTGCTGACGATGAATCCTTTCATCAAGGCGCTGTTGATGAGCAGCTGTCCTTGAATACGGGGGCCATGATCGGCTTTTTCAAGATTATACAGGGAAATTTGGCCGCAAAGCGGAATGCGGGCATTCTGGTTGAGCAGGCTCAATGCCGCGTCCGAAATTTCTCCTCCCACATTATCAAAATATACATCGACACCGTCCGGGCAAGCTTCTTTAAGAGCTTTTCGGATATTGCCTGCTTCACGGTAGTTTACCACGGCATCAAAACCAAGTTCATTTTTGAGATAGCTTATCTTTTCTTCAGAACCTGCAATTCCTACTACACGGGCACCTTTAATTTTAGCGATTTGGCCGACGGCACTTCCTACTGCACCGGCTGCACCTGATACGACAACAGTTTCCCCTTGCTGAGGATTGCCGATATCCAGTAATCCGAAGTAGGCAGTGAGGCCAGGCATTCCAAGAATACCAAGGTTAGTAGTGATTGGAGCTAGATCAGGATCAATCTTTCTGACTTGTGCATCCTCCGCGACTGAATAGAGTGCCCAGTCAAGATTTCCGATAACAAGGTCTCCTTCTTCCAATTCGCTGGAACGGGATTGAACAACCTCCGCCACAACTCCTCCGCTGATCGCCTTGTTCAATTCAAAAGGAGGAACATAGGATTTTGTATCATTCATTCTGCCTCGCATGTAAGGATCCACGGAAAGATAGAGCGTTTTAAGCAATACTTGTCCATTCTTCGGTTCAGGGATCGCAATGTCTTCAAATTTGAAGTTGTCCATCGTCGGCATCCCTTTCGGACGGCTCTTTAATAAGATGTGCTGATTTTTTTCTGCTGCCATTTTTTCACCAAACCTCTCATATTAATTGTCATGCCTGTTAGTCATGATAAAGGGATTTTCATAGGATGCCAATGAATATGCATTTTAGGTTTTCTTTAATAAATCAGAAACGGGTGATCGTTGTACAAAAGCAGGTTTACCCCTCGTGTTCATAGAAACTTAATAAAGGAGATTGGCAAAATGAATGTATGGCGGTGAGAATATGGAGCTGGAGCAATTCAGTGAGATCAAAGACTTTTATAAAAGCGCTGAATCATTTTTGATGAAGCATGAGGCAGCAGCGGAATTGATAACGTCCAGCTGTCTTGCTCATATGGAGGTTAAGGCATCAAGCAGCAATCCCCCTTTTTTATGCTGTATAAGAGAAGGCGGTGATATCCTGCTTACTGCCTTTATGAACCCTCCTCGTCCTTTGCTTATTTTCGGCAAAGAAGAAGCACTTCCCCTCTTGATCAAGAAGCTAGCCATGCAAGACTGGGGAATATCGAAGCTTACGGCACCTGCAAAACCTGCGCGTGCTTTTGCAGAAATGTGGCTGAGAGAAACGGGGAACAGCCACCGAATTTCCATGAGAATGATGCTGTACCGGCTTGAGCGGTTAACAGCCTTCACACCTACTCTGGGAAGAATGCGGCAGGCCAGCCTGAAAGACAGCGAGCTCGCAGGAAAATGGCTGTATGAAATGGGAAGTGAGACCCGATCGCTGTTGACAGAGCAGGAGGCGATGCAAACAGCCCGCCAAAAGATTCAGGAAAAGAGAGTCTATATTTGGGACTCTGATCAGCCTGTCAGTATGGCGGCAATTACGAGGCCTACAAAGAACGGGATGACGGTCAATATGGTGTACACCCCTCCAGAGCATCGGAGAAAAGGCTTTGCCAAATCATGTATTGCAGGTCTTAGCAGGGAACTCCTTCAATCCGGCAGGAAGTTCTGTACGATTTATACCGATGAGACCAACCCTTCTTCCAGCAAAATTTACAGTGATATCGGCTATGAAGAGATCGGCAGGTATACGGAGCTCGCTTTTAATCAGAAATGAAAAGGGGAATGAAAATGTCAGTACGTATTCGAACCGCACAGCAAGAAGATACTGCACAGCTGCGGTCGCTCATGCTTGAATATATTGTAGATTTCTACAATAGCCCTCATCCGGAAGATGAAAAGCTGAATGCGCTGATCAGTGTGCTTTTAAAAAGAGCGAGAGGCATTCAGTTTGTCGCAGAACATGGCGGAGAGCTTAAAGGCTTTGCGACGCTTTATTTTACATACAGCACGACCCGGGCGGCAGAAATCACGGTTATGAACGATCTGTATGTGGCCGAGGACAGCAGGGGAACAGCTGTAGCTGAAGGATTGTTCAATGCCTGCAAAGAGTATTCAGTAAAGAACGGCTATGCTTCCATGCTGTGGGAAACGGCAGATGACAACAAAAGAGCACAGCGTTTTTACGAAAAAATGGGCGGGAAACAAGGAAACTTCCTAACCTATTCGATCTAACGGTGCTGAAGGAACCTCATTCTACTTTTAGAATGAGGTTTTTTTGATTGGGAAACAATGCTCTTATGAGATTTGTAAAAAGGAGAATTGCAATGGGAGTGTTCGCAAAGCCAAAGCTTGTTGTCAGCCAGTGTTTAGAATTTGATCATTGCCGTTATAACGGTGACGTAATCCATCATCCAACCATCCGCAAACTAATGAGGCATGTTGACTTTCTGCCGGTATGTCCCGAAGTTGAAATCGGACTCGGAACACCGAGAGAGACGATCAGAATCGTTCTTCAAAATGGGGAACAGCGCCTCATGCAGCCTAAAACGGACAAAGACGTTACTGCCGATATGGAAAAGTTTTCAGATGCTTACCTCCAGTCTCTTCATCATATCGATGGTTTTATTTTAAAAAGCCGTTCGCCTTCCTGTGGATTGAAAGAAGTAAAACTGTATACCTCAACAGAGAAAGGTCCGGCCATCGGCTCAAGCAGCGGCCTTTTTGGCGGCAAAGTGCTTGAGCTGTATCCCCATTTAGCCGTAGAAGACGAGGGGCGCCTCAATAACTTCCTGATCAGGGAACGTTTTTTCACAAAAATATTCTTGCTGGCTGCCTACAGGGAACTGAAAAAAGAAGAGTCTCTACAAAGGCTGATGGACTTTCATGAAGTAAACAAGTATTTGTTTCTTGCCTACAGCCGCCCGACACAAAAGGTTCTGTCGCGCATCTTGAAAAATAAAGAACAGCCAGAGGAATTGTTTTCATTGTATGAAAAGGGGCTGCGCCGCCTTTTTTTGAGGACGGCACGCTATGATTCCAGCATAAATGCTGCAAAGGAAATGGCAAAAGCATTTGACCGTTTCTTAAACGACAAAGAAAAATCATACTTTCTGGAGCTTACAGATAAAGTAGCGGAGAAAAAAGAGCCGTTTTCGAGCGTGATGGCACTGCTCAAATCATGGGCATACCGTTTTGAAGACGAAGAAATACTCCGCCAAAGCTGGTTTGAGCCCTATCCCGGTGACCTGCTTGAAATATCCGATTCCGGAAAAGGAAGAGATTATTAAACTTATAGGATCTCCTTTTTCCGCCTTTGTCTGCATGTTATAGTTGAATGAGACTTATGCAAAGAGGTGGAACACGTCGTGTTTTTACATAAAGGGGAAATATTGTTTCGTCAGGGAGAAAGCGGTCCGCTCTTTGAACTGAAAAGCGGGCTCCTTAAAGTGGTCCGTGTACATGAAGATGGAACCGCTTCACTGCTGAATTTGATCGTGCCTGGAGAAGTAATCCCGCACCACTCGCTAATCAGCGAAAAAGATTATCATGGGACGGCTATGGCTCTTCTTCCGGCCGAAGTGGAAGTGATTCCTGAAAAAGAGTGGTACAGGGAGCTCTCGGAGAACCCGGAAAAGTACCGGGAAGTGGCATTGCTGCTGCAAACAAAGCTTCGAATGATGCAGCAGCGCATCGACCAACTGACCGCTGTCGCCACAAAAGAACGGGTGGATTTGCTGCAAAACTGGTTTCAGCAATATTTTCCGGATATGTCGGTAAAAGATGTGCTGACACAGGAGGAGATCGGCCAGTTTGTCGGCCTGCGCCGTGAAACGGTCAATCGTGTGCTGCGCCATCTATAGGACTATCACTTATGAAAAAAATTACATAATGTTTTTCCTATATTTTCTTGTAAGCTGCTCACACTAATGATGTATCACCAATCAAAGGAGGAATGAACATCATGAAACGTGTGATGATTTTAGCCACAGTACTCTGTTTAAGCATCGGGCTTTTCACAGGACTGGTACATGCAAACGCAGAAGGAAACAGTGGAAAACAGCCAAAACACCACATGCATAGAGACCATATGTGGAAAGAGCTTGCCCCTTACAAAGACAAGCTTCACGAGAAAAACCGATTGAAAATCCAGTATTACGAACTTAAGCAGGAAGCGCTGTTAAAAAAGGATACGATCCTCAGACTGCATACGGGGAATGAAAAGCCCGGTGCCTGGCACCAAAATCAGAACCATCAGGCAATGAAAAAGATCTGTCACGAGATGAAGGCTCTCCGCGATAAGGCCAAGACGGAAAAGAAAAATCTTAAGGCAGCAATCAAAGCGAAAGACAAAGCAAAAATTGAAACCCATTTTGATCAAATGCTGCTCATTCAGAAGCAGGTCAATCAAAAGCTTGCCGAAAGAAATGCAGTGTTGGATTCCATGATTAAAGAAATGAAAAAATAAGCAGCAGCCACTAAAAAAGGGGCTGTCCAAGAAGTCTGTAAGCTGTGGATTTCCGTTCCAGGCTGCTCGCTTTCCGCGGGGCGTGCGGTGAGCCTTACCGGCGTGAACGCCTACTTTTTGGTGCAAGCGCCTGCGGAAGTCTCACCTGTCACGCTAGTCCCGCAGGACAAGGAAGACTCCGGCAGCGTTTAATCGCACGAAGAAAATGTGAAGTTCATTTTCGAGGAGTCTCGCATCTTCCACTTCAATCAACTTTTCATTGAAGATTTTTCAAGCCAAAAAGGGGCTGCCTGAAAGTCAATTTTCGACTTTCTGGACAGCCCCTTTTAGTTTCTTCCTTATTTAAAGCTTCTTGCAAGATAAATAACAGGTGTGGATGCGGCAGAAACGATAAATTTTAGCAGGTAGGTCGTAATGAAAATCTCAAACCATACGTTCCATTCATAGACCCCTGCAAAAGCGATCGTGCAAAACACTAAGGAATCTATCATCTGGCTGAGAAGTGTGCTTCCATTGTTTCGGATCCAAAGCTGTCCGTATCCCGGAAAAGCTTTTTTCAGCATGGTATACAGCTTTACATCAATAAACTGGCTGATCAGATAGGCAGCAAGACTGGCAGCAGCTAGTCTAGGCATTAATCCGAACAGTGCTTCCATCGGCTTTTGGGCAATATCGCTTTGAGCGGGTTCAAACAACAAGACCATCTGCATGATTACAGTTGTCATGATGAGCGTGAAAAAGCCAAACCAAACGGCTTTCTTCGCTTCTTTGGTGACCGTATTTTCATTTAATAAGTCGGTAGAAAGGTATATTGCGGAATACATAGTATTACCAAGTGTCATCACTAGACCGAACATCTCAATCGTTTTTACCACTTGGATGTTCGCCAGGACGGTAGCTGCTCCAACCCATACATATAAACCATTACGGTCAAACAGACGGTAACAGATTAAGAAGAATATAAAGTTCACGGCAGCAAATAAAATACCGTAATAAACGTTAAACACGCCAATAACCTCCTAGTTTTGTTACAGCGGGAGTTCTCGAACCGCGGTGTATTTAGTTTTTTATAAAGTGAAATTATAGGAGAAAGTGGAAAAGAAAGCAATGTACATTGGTGCTCGTTCGACAAATTATTTACCGGGAAATAAAGAAAAGCGGAAGTATCTCTCCATTGAGTAGACATAAAAAAAGCACCCTCCCCTCTTAAAGAAGAGAGGAAAGTGCTAATAGCTTTTATAAATTAGATGGCTTGAAAAGCTTTTTCAAGTGCAGATTCTGCAGGAACATACTCAAGCCCGAGATCTTTAGCAACTGCTTCGTAAGTGATATGTCCGCCGGCTGCGTTAAGGCCCAATTTCAATGCAGGGTTGGACAATACGGCTTCTGTTACACCTTTGTTTGCAATTTGAAGAGCGAAAGGAACGGTTGCGTTCGTCAATGCGATAGTAGATGTACGAGGAACCGCACCAGGCATGTTAGCTACTGCATAGTGAACAACGCCGTGTTTTTCGTAAGTTGGGTTGTCATGTGTTGTAATGTGGTCAACCGTTTCGAAAATACCGCCTTGGTCGATCGCTACGTCTACGATAACAGATCCAGGAGTCATGGATTTAACCATTTCTTCTGTAACTAGCTTTGGTGCTTTAGCACCAGGAATAAGAACAGCACCGATTACAAGGTCAGATTCTGCTACTGCGTCCGCGATGTTCATTGGGCTGGACATCAGCGTTTGTACGCTTTTTCCGAAGATGTCTTCCAATTGGCGAAGACGGTCTGGGCTTAAGTCGATGATGGTCACGTCAGCACCAAGTCCTGCTGCTACTTTTGCAGCGTTTGTTCCAACAACACCGCCGCCGATTACGGTTACTTTTCCGCGCTTAACTCCTGGTACACCACCTAGAAGGATACCTTTTCCGCCTTTTGGTTTTTCAAGGAATTGAGCACCGATTTGTGCAGACATGCGTCCTGCTACTTCACTCATTGGAGTCAACAATGGAAGCGTACGGTTTTGCTCAACAGTTTCATAAGCGATCGCTGTTACACCTTTCTCTGTAAGAACTGCCGTTAACTCCGGCTCAGCTGCAAGGTGAAGGTATGTGAAAAGAATCAATCCAGGACGGAAGTAATTATATTCAGAAGCAAGAGGTTCTTTAACCTTCATGATCATGTCTGCTTTAGTCCAAACGTCCGCAGCGCTGTCGAACATGTTTGCGCCAGCTGCAGCGTATTCTTCGTTAGGGAATCCGCTTCCTTCTCCCGCGTTTTTTTCCACTAATACTTCATGTCCAGCTTTTATTAAAGTAACTACACCCGCCGGCGTTAAAGCTACACGGTTCTCGTTGTTTTTAATCTCTGTAGGTACACCAATAATCATTGTAAAAACCTCCTGGTGCCATAAATGATGGCGTTTTCATTATTACTGTGCCTACAGTATAATCCTTTCCACTTTAAATTTCTTTGTGAGGAAAAGAGAAAAAAAAGAAGAGCATTTGTGAAATTTCACAAATGCTCTTCAATAAAAAAGCTGCTGAATTTTCAAATCCAGATAAAGCATCGTTTTCTGGTTCGTATTCCTAAAGTCGATCTGCCCGATTTCGGCAATTCGTTTCAGCCGATAGGTCAGTGTGTTGAGATGAATATGGAGCAGACTGGCTGTAAGATGTGTATTGGAACCGGCAGACAGGTACGTATCCAACGTGTTGTACAGATCGGTCTTATGGAGCCGGTCGTACTCCAGCAATTTATCAAGCGCTGGATTTCTGTAGCGGCTCGCGGACTGCTTCTGGTGAATGACATCAAGGAACTGATAAACACCTAAATTTTCATAGCCAAAAAGATCGGATGCCCCTTCTTTAAAGCGGTTTTTTATTTTAAGGACCTGCAGTGCTTCCATGTAGCTTTTTTCTGTAAGATGGTAGGAGCTGTAGACCCCGCCAAAACCCGCTGTAATGCCATCTACTCCAAAACGCTCCTTCATTTGCTGAGTAAAAGAAAGAATAAACTCTTGTAGGATTTCACTAAGCGGTTCTTTAAGTGCAGAGGTGACGAGCATGATCATTTGATTTTCATCTACTGCTGTTAGTTGGGCTTTAACGCTCTGATTGACAGAAGTGATGTAGCTTACATTTTTCTCGAACCCCGCATAAATCTCCTCAGGGAACTGAAAGATCAGTACGGAGACAGAAGAACTGGGCAAGATTCCAAGGTCCCGCAGGCTATCCTGAATGGCTTCCTCATTACTGCTGTGGCCGGTCAGCAGCTTCCAGAAAAATTCCTGAAGGCTTTCCTGCTTTCTTCTCGAACCGGTATAGAGCTGAAGCAGCTGGTTCTTGGCCGCCTGTGCGGCCTTCTTCAAAAGCTCCAAATCCTCATCAGACAGATGTCGGTCCACTTCAAGAACCCAGATGTAGCCGAGGATCTCTTCATTTTTTCGAATGGAAACGGCGACACGGTCACCCAAGCCGACTTTGGAGATGGAGGATACACGAAGAGGTTCATCACTGGCCTGAAGTCCTGGGATAACCCCATCTTTCCAAAGGCTGTTAATGACTTTCTCAGGCACACGGCGGCCGATAATGGTTGCAATGCGTGCAGGATCCGTGCTGTTTTCATGGGTGCTGTAGGCCAGAAGCCGATGATTGGCGTCTTCGATCGTTACAGGGCAATGAAGGACTTCGCTGATCGTATCTGCAAGGTTTTCAAGGCTGCCGAACGTGCCTTTAAACGGATTATTTGAATAAGGATTAGAATTCATACGATACGCTCCTGTTAGTTGACTGTTATCTCTATAATAAAACACATTTTGGCCAAAACCCTAGTCTTTTCATTCAAAAAAGGAAAAGAAGCGGCTGTGTAGAATACAGCAGGTGAAAGAGAGGAGAAGATCACATGAAATTCAGTGAGTTTACGTATAAACGTCCCAATATGGAACAGCTTCAAGAAGAGTTTAAACAAAAATTGGAAAGCTTTGAGCACGCAGCTTCTTTCAATGAGCAAGACGAGGTAATGGCAGAGCTTGTATCCATCCGAAACCATTTCGAAACGATGCAAAATATTGTACATATCAGGTATACATCAAATACAGAAGACCCTTTTTATAAAGAAGAGCACGATTTTATGGATGAAAACACTCCAGTCTATCAAGGGATGGTAAGCGAGTTCTTCCAAGCGATCGTCCATTCCAAGTATAGAAAAGAACTGGAAAGCAAGTGGGGAAAGCATCTGTTTAACCTTGCGGATGCAGAGCTAAAAACGTATTCACCGGAAGTCGTCGAAGACCTTAAACTGGAAAACAAACTGAAAAGCCAGTATGTAAAGCTGCTGTCTTCCGCAAAAATTGATTTCCAAGGTGAAAAAAGAACACTGGCACAGCTCATTCCGTTTACCCAATCACCGGATCGCGCCATCCGAAAACAAGCCGTGGAAGCGCAGTTCGGCTTCTTTAATGACCATAAGGAAGAACTGGACAGACAATATGATGAGCTGGTGAAGCTCCGTACTTCGATCGCTAAAAAACTCGGCTTCCCAAGCTTTGTAGAGCTCGCTTACAACCGTCTGAACCGAACGGATTATGACAAGAACATGGTAAAAAAATTCCGTGATCAAGTCAAAGAGCATATCGTTCCGTTCTGCACGTCTCTGAGGGAGAAACAAAAGGCGCGCATTGGGGTGGACAGCCTTAAATTCTATGATGAATCCTTCAGTTTTCCGCAGGGAAATCCAAAACCAAAAGGTGATGCGGATTGGATTGTTGAGCAGGGAGCCAAAATTTTCAAAGAGCTGTCACCGGAAACGGATGAGTTTTACACCTTTATGGTTGAAAATGAGCTGCTTGACCTGCTCGCGAAGGAAGGCAAGGCGCCTGGGGGCTACTGTACGTATATCAGTGAGTACCAGTCACCATTCATTTTCGCAAACTTTAACGGCTCACAGGGCGATATCCGGGTACTGCTTCATGAAGCGGGACATGCCTTCCAGGTGTATACGAGCAGAGGCTATGAAGTGCCTGAATACCAATTTCCAACCTTGGAAGCTTGCGAGATTCACTCCATGAGCATGGAGCTGATTACGTATCCTTGGATGGAGCAGTTCTTCGGGGAAGATACAGAGCGCTATCTTTATGACCATTTGGCCGCAGCAGTTAAATTTATCCCTTACGGTGTGGCTGTCGATGAGTTTCAGCATTTTGTGTACGAGAATCCTGATGCGTCACCGAATGAGAGAAAACAAGAGTGGCGCCTACTGGAGGAGAAATATTTGCCGCACCGTGATTTTGACGGCATTGAGTTCTTAGAAGAAGGAGGCTTCTGGCAGATGCAGACCCACATCTACCGCACGCCGTTCTATTACATTGACTACACACTCGCTCAAGTTTGCGCGCTTCAGTTCTGGAAACGTTCACGGGAGAATCATAAGGCAGCATGGCAGAATTACCTTGAACTGTGCGGCCGTGGAGGAAGTCTTCCATTTACTGAGCTGGTGAACATCGCCGGTCTTGTTTCGCCGTTTGAAGAGGGCTGCGTAAAATCCGTGATGGATGAAGTGAGAAAATGGGAAGCGCAGATCGATGACACAAAGTTTTTGCAAAAAGCATAGATCATAAGACTTCCTGCCCCCTGATGATTTCAGGGGGTTTTTAACTGCGCTTAAATTTGTAGTTTTTTTGACAGATGGCTGTAATTGGTGATTTCCAGGGGGAGTTAGCTTCAGGTTTGTTGTCTACAATGGTAGAATAGGAAACGAAAAAAGAAGATTATGAAGGAGACCAGTCCATGAGCGATCAATCAAACTCTACCGTCAAGCAGAGAAATTATACGCCTGTTGTCATTGGGCTTTCGATAGCGATCAATGTTCTTGTTGTCATTTTGTTTTTCTTACCGGCTTACAATGGCAAGGTGTCGTTTGATGTTCATCTTCTCCCCCGTCTGAACGCGATTTTTAACAGCTTTACCTTTGTGTTCCTTTTGGCGGCGCTATTTTTTATCCTTAGAAAAAACATCAAGCTGCACAAGCGTTTTATCTTTGCAGCATTTACGACGACTGCTCTGTTCTTGCTTTCTTATGTTACGTATCACTATCTTGCCGAATCTACTAAATATGGCGGAGACGGCCCGTTAAAGTACATCTATTTCTTTATTTTGATCACACATATTATTTTGGCCGCGCTTATTGTTCCTCTCGCGCTGTTCACACTTGCCCGCGGATTGAACATGCAGGTGAAAAAGCATAAAAAGATTGCCCGCTGGACAATGCCTATATGGCTGTATGTCAGTTTGACGGGTGTTATTGTTTACTTAATGATTTCACCGTATTATTAAAAAGCAGGAACTCTCCTGCTTTCTTCTATACATAAAAAGAACCGAATAGCTTTTCCGCAAACGGGTAGTAATAAGAAATGACCATAAAAGGAGGAAAACAGCTTGAGCATTGAACAAAAAATTGAGAATGTAGTGCAGTATATCAAAGAAAAGACATCCTACGAGGAAGAAAAGATCCGTCTCGTTTTAAAAGAGGAAGGGCGTTACTTTGAAATGCAGAATGCAGATGTGGATATGGACGAGCTCATTGACCATCTCGCAAGAAAAACAAACCTGACAGAGCTCGAGGTCGATACCATCCTGGAAAAGGAACTTCAGTATTATGAGGAAACAGAAGAATAAGCATAAATTACAGCCCGTTCAGTTTATCTGAGGGGCTGCTTTTTTGATGTAATGTCTAACTCCAGCGCTTGTACCCACAGGGCATAAGTGTGACATTGGGGCTGTCCAGAAAGTCGAAAATTGACCTTCAGGCAGCCCCTTTTTGGCTTGAAAAATCTTCAATGAAAAGTTAATTGAAGTGGAAGATGCGAGACTCCTCGAAAATGAACTTCACATTTTCTTCGTGCGATAAAAAGCTGCCGGAGCCTTCCTTGTCCTGCGGGACTAGCGTGACAGGTGAGACTNCTAGCACCAAAAAGTAGGCGTTCACGCCGGTAAGGCTCACCGCACGCCCCGCGGAAAGCGAGCAGCCTGGAACGGAAATCAACAGCTTACAGACTTCTTGGACAGCCCCGTGTCTTCTTTATCGGACCTTGGCAGGGCGCTTCCGCATTCTTTCTAATAAGCAATCCCCACACGGCTTTGGGAAAAGTCGTTGGAGGACAGCTGCTTGTATACAAAGTCAGCCGTGTCTCCTGTGCTGATTTGTGTTCCGTCCATAGGGAGGTAATCCTTTTCCACCCGGTAGTTTCCTGTCTCTGGCCCGTCAGGCAAATAGGTCGGACAAACGACCGTCCACTGAAGAGGTGATTGCTTCATGGCAAGGTAAGCGCGGTGATGTTCTTCAGCTGCCCTTGTCAGCCTCCGTCTCGATTCGCTTGATTGATAGCGAAGTAATCCAGGCTCTGTACGGCTTTCAAGAATACCAGCCGTTCCGACCGTGATCAGCCGCTTGATTCCCCGGTCCATCATCGCCTGTATAACAATTGGAATGGAATCCGTCAGCACGGTACCTCCATCCGTTCCTAACGCACTGATGACAGACTCGCAGCCTTCCATCGCTTTTTCAAGGTCCGCGTTTACGGTGGCATCTCCCGTATGAATCGTTAGGTTCTCATGGTACACCGCGAGTTTTTCTGGATGTCTTGCGAGTACGTGCACTTTATGGCCATCGTTTAACGCCTTTTCCAAGACACCGCTGCCCACCCTTCCGGTAGATCCTAACAACAATAGTTTCATGGTTCATCCCGCCTTCGTTTTCATATCTAAATCTACCTTACCTGATAGAGAACCTCCACAGCAAAAATAAAATCATTAGTATGTTACTTTTGATTTCTCTATAATGAGAAACAAAGATAAAGAAGGAGGACACAATCATGAGTGAAAAGAAGTCAATTGGATTTATTGGAACCGGCGTAATGGGAAAAAGCATGGCTGCTCATCTATTAAAAGCAGGGCATTCCGTACATATTTATACGAGAACACGAGAGAAGGCAGAAGAGCTGCTGAGTCAAGGGGCTGAATGGAAGAGCACGGTTGCTGAAGTGGCACAGGCTTCACAAGTGGTGGTCACGATGGTCGGCTATCCGTCGGATGTGGAAGAGGTCTATTTTGGAGAAAACGGTATCCTGGAAAATGCAGCAAAAGGTTCGTATGTGATGGATATGACGACCTCGAGCCCGCGGCTGGCTGAAAAAATTTCCAGTACAGCAAAAGAGCTTGGACTTCATGCACTTGATGCACCAGTATCTGGCGGAGACGTGGGAGCGCGTGAAGCAAGGCTGTCCATTATGGCCGGTGGAGAGAAGGAAGACTTCGAAGCTGTTCTTCCCATTCTGCAGCTGATGGGCCAAAACATTGTCTATCAAGGAAAAGCCGGGGCCGGACAGCATACTAAAATGTGCAATCAGATCGCGATCGCTTCAGGTATGATCGGTGTGTGCGAAGCGATTATTTACGCTGAAAAAGCCGGACTGGATCCGTCTACTGTATTGAAAAGCATTGAATCAGGTGCAGCGGGCAGCTGGTCGCTTTCAAATTTGGCGCCGCGCATCATCAAAGGAAACTTTGAACCAGGCTTCTATGTGAAGCATTTTATAAAAGATATGAAGATTGCCCTCGAATCAGCGGAGGAAATGGGCCTTTTGACTCCAGGGTTGAAGCTGGCTAAAGATTTATACGAGGAACTTGCTGAGATGGGCGAGGAAAACAGCGGCACTCACGCGCTTTACAAACGATTGAAGCAATAATTTTCAAGGAAGAATGTCATGACTATTTTCCTGGGTACATACTCTTTTAGTAAGGGAGGTGTGCAATGGGAATACGATTAATTAAGATTTCTGCACTGTATTTTGTACTGGGAGTCGGACTGGGGATGTTTATGTCGATCTCCCACGGTTTTCAACTGAAGAGTGTGCATGCTCACGTTAACCTGCTTGGCTGGACTGCGCTCACACTCGCCGGCATCATCTATCATTTGTTTCCTGAAGCCGCTGCAAGCAGGCTTGGGAAGATTCATTTTTGGCTGCATAACATCGGCTTGCCGGTCATGCTGCTGTCGCTGTCCTTTTATGTGTACGGCCATGAACAGGCAGAGACGTTTATCGCGATCGGCGCGACCATCACTGCATTGGGTATCGTGCTGTTTGCGGTAAACATCTGGAGAAACGTGAAAGCTTAGACGCCTGGGGGCTGCCCCGGGCGTTTTTTTAAGCTGGGGTTGGCGGTTTACAGGAAAAAAATATGATATGATACGGAAAGCAACATCAAAAAGGATGTGTTATCATGCAGCGTTTAGTGTACGAAAACTCATGGGATAAAGCGGTCGCCGATCAGGATCGGGAAACGATAGAAAAAGTCTTTAGAGAAACATCCATCCCTGCAAGACAGGAGATTTCTTTTTCCATGATCCGAACGGCTTTGAATTATAAAGGAGAGCTGCTCGTTACCGGTGTTCTTCATAATTTTAAACAAGATAGATTTACTGTTGAAAAAAAACAACTTACCTATAAAGAGGAGGGAAGGACCATTGCAGAATCGGTCTTTACCATCCCGCAAATCGTGCTGGAAGCTGAAACCAGCATGCCCTGGACCTTCATTTTTCCGGTGGAAAGCATAATAAACAAACCGATTCTGGCTGGCGGCCAGCTGTTTTTTTAATCTAGGCTTTTTTAAAGCATAATGTTGATTTTCTATCATAAGGGGCCTCGCATACTGATGCTTAAAACAAGCGTAGAAAAACCCGGGAATGCGTGTGTTCCATGATAAATAGACATTTCGCTAAAAAAGAAGATTTCAGGTTGAATTGAGAAAGTTTTTGAGTAAAAAGGCTTTAATAGGGTGTCAAGCAGTGAGTTTTCCAGCTTTCTGCCGTTTCATCAGCCCTTTTTGGCCGCCGGATGGAGCTTATTTTCTCTGTAGATGTACTCAGAGGGATTTTATTATCGAAAACGCCGATATATTATCGAAAATCTTTTTTTTATTATTGAAAATACCAATTTATTATTGAAAAGCAGTCTTTTTTTATCGAACGGTTTATACTCGACACCAATCGACCGGATTCGACGCATTCATTTCAGGGATTATCCGCGAAACCACCCCAACCCCAAACAAAAACGCCTGCCCCGGATCATCGGGACAGGCGCATGCTTTTATCTCTCAACTTTTATCGGTAATTGATAAATTGTACTTCAATCGGCAAGTCGGCCTGGCGGATGGCAGCGATAATCTGCTGAAGATCATCACGGTTTTTGCCGGACACGCGAACTTGATCATCCTGCACCTGGCTTTTCACTTTCACGCCTGAATTTTTAATGATGGTGTTGATTTTTTTTGCGTTTTCTTTGTCGATGCCCTGGACGAGCTTGGCACGCTGGCGAACTGTACCGCCTGATGCCTGCTCAATTTTAGAATAATCCAGGTTTTTAATCGGGACATCCCGTTTAATCAATTTGCTGATCAAGACGTCCTTCAGCTGCTCCATTTTGTATTCATCATCAGAGATCAGCGTAAGCTCCTCATTGCCTTTATCCAATGAAATGTCACTTTTGCTGCCTTTAAAGTCATAGCGGTTTTTAATTTCCTTCATGGCGATATTGATCGCGTTATCCACTTCTGACAAATCTACCTTAGAAACGATGTCAAATGAGCTTTCTTTACTCATTTTTTCAGCCTCCTTTATGTATCTATCACTCTATTATACTAACATTATATCGCTGTTTTCAGTTTTGACAAAACTCTGTAAAATTATAACGGGCCAACTGCGGCAATGCCTGTGCTACAATGAGCTTAACTTAAAACAGCAGCCACAACCTATGGAGGAATATCGCTTGCTTCATTATAAAACGTATGAAAAGGGCAGCGGCTATGAATGGGTAATCTTCGTTCATGGTGCCGGCGGAAGCTCTTCTATCTGGTATAAACAAATCCGGGAATTCAAGCAGGAATTCAACGTTCTTCTAGTCGACTTAAGAGGGCACGGACGCTCCAAGTCCGACCGCTTTCTTCTTCGCAACTATTCGTTTGAGGATATCAGTAAGGATGTACTTGAAGTGATGGATCATCTGGACATTCCGTGCGCTCATTTTGTGGGAATATCGCTCGGAACGATCCTGATCCAGACGATCGCCGAGATGGCGCCTTGCCGTGTCCGTTCGATGACGCTCGGCGGGGCAGTGATGAGACTTAATTTCCGCTCCCGCCTTCTGATCACATTGGGGAATGCTGTCAAAGCCTTTATCCCCTTCATGTGGCTGTATGGGCTCTTTGCATGGGTGATCATGCCGAACAAGCGGCATGAAACGTCAAGGTCTCTATTCATCCGGGAAGCGAAAAAATTGTGCCAAAAGGAATTCAAACGGTGGTTTCAGCTGACACAGAGGGTGAACCCCTTCCTGCGGACGATGAGGGAAAGGGAGCTGCCCATTCCTACCCTTTATATCATGGGGGAGGAAGACTATATGTTTCTGCCAGCCATTCGGGCATTCATCGGACAGAAAAAGTACTCAAGCCTTGTGGCCATAAAGGATTGCGGCCACGTTTGCAACGTCGATCAGCCTGATATTTTTAATCAAACAGCAATAACGTTTATAAAAAAGCATCTGACCATCAGTTCTTCAGTGTCATAAGAAAGGGGCTGTCCAGAAAGTCGAAAATTGACCTTCAGGCAGCCCTTTTTTGGCTTGAAAAATCTTCAATGAAAAGTTAATTGAAGTGGAAGATGCGAGACTCCTCGAAAATGAACTTCACATTTTCTTCGTGCGATAAAAAGCTGCCGGAGCCTTCCTTGTCCTGCGGGACTAGCGTGACAGGTGAGACTTGCACCAAAAAGTAGGCGTTCACGCCGGTAAGGCTCACCGCACGCCCCGCGGAAAGCGAGCAGCCTGGAACGGAAATCAACAGCTTACAGACTTCTTGGACAGCCCCTTTTTGCAAATAATGAGCCAATCATATGGAAGTACTGAAAAATCAGGTTCGAAAATTTTTATGTTCAATCGGTTTATACTCGACATTAAATGACACGATTCGACGCATTCGTTTCCAATCTCCGCCGCAAGGAATGCAAAAAAAGGGACAGGCTTCACGACGAGTGAGCCCTGTCCCTTTTCCTATATTTTAACTTTACAACCAAGTGTCTAGGTCGTTATCGCCTTTAACAAGTACAAGGACTTTACCTTCATCGAGTTTTCTTTCGTACTGCTCCGCTTCAATGGGACTTAACCCGACTTCTTCAAGTTTATTGCGGAGTTCATCACCGCGTTTTTGGAAGAGATTTTTAATGGCAGTTCCTAGTCCTTCTTCTGGCGTCCCAATGGTGTTGGCATCTGCTGCATCTGCGATGTAACGCGTGTCGTCTCTTTCGTGTGCGAGGACGTAGATGTCATCGTGGTCAATTCCCCGTGTTTCAAGCTCGTTGACCGCAGAAATTACTTCTTGTTCCGTAGAAAATTCTCGTACTAATGGTTTAACAGCCATGATCAAATTCCTCCCTCTCGAATTGAATACACTTGTTATGTACACGCTTTTTGTATTTTGTAAACATGGAAAAATGAACCTGAGCGTTTTATACCGATTACTTTTGGGGAAAATAAAGCGTAATGAAAAAAGAAAGGAAGATACCCAAATGATCTGGACAATTATCGGTATATTAATCGTACTATGGCTATTGGGGCTTATTTTTAAGATTGCTGGCGGTATCATTCATATTCTTCTGATTGTAGCCATTGTCATTCTTGTCTTTAAGCTAATTAAAGGAAGGCGCTCATCGTGAAAAAAGAGGATGCTTCATTTTTGAAGCATCCCCTTTTTTTATGAAGCATTTCCAAATATTTTTAAAAGCCGGTATCATTTGGCACGCTTCAATAGGAGCAATTTTATCTGAAAGGCATTTATAACCCGGTAAAGGAGTCATTTCCTCCGAATAGCTTGTAAGTAAAAGCAAACCGTTTGGAGGGATTGATTTTGAAAATATTTCTTAAGATGTTAGGACCGTTAATGCTGCTTAATTTGGTAATCATGGCGTTTCCTTTTGGTGAAAACAAAGTACAAGCAGAAGTGCAGCAAACCGAACAAAAGAAAGTGTATTTAACATTTGATGACGGGCCCACGGAAACGACCGGCCAGCTCATTAAGGTCTTAAATGACTATCACGCTTCGGCGACTTTTTTTATGCTTTCTCCGCATATGAAGCAATATCCGATGGAAACCGTGCAATTGGCTTATAGCCAAAATGCGGTCGGATGCCATGGCGTGACTCATGACAAGGAGGCGTTCTACCACAGTTCTTCAACTGTTACGGGGGAAATGAAGACATGCCGTCAAACACTGGAAAACATCAGTGGTGAACGATCCAATCTTGTTCGTGTTCCCTATGGAAGTGTACCGGATATGAAGCAGGCATACATAGAGGCGTTAAAACGTGATGGATTTATCATGTGGGATTGGAATGTGGACAGCGTTGACTGGGGAAGCCAGGATGACAGCTGGATCACTAAAACGATGCAGCAAGTGGAAAAAGTCGAAAAAAATCAGCAAGACCCAGTAATTGTGATGCATGATAAAGCAAAGACCGCCCGTGAGCTGCCGGCACTTCTTCACGCCCTGCAAAAAGAAGGCTATGAGTTTTTACCTATTAATGAAAATCAAAAACCTGTCGTATTCCAATAAAAAAACCCGCTGCCGGACAACATCCGGCAGCTTTTTTTCGTTCTTTTTCCATGTTTAAAAGCTGAATGAAAAAGTGTTTTATAGACTTAAAGAATCAAATATAATAGGTCTTTTTTAGCGATTTTCCATGAATTTAATAAATTTACCTTTATTTTACGAATAAAGGCTTTTATTTTTATTTTCAAAATATATAATTAGATTGGCAATAAAATAACTGAATGATTTTAGGGGGATACGTATGGGGAAAAAGTCCTTTACTTCAATGGGACGTTCTTTACTGGCATCAACAATGGCATTAACCGTACTTGCTTCACCAATCACTATGGATTCAGTAAAAGCGGCAGCTAAACCGCAGAAGCAGAGCAAAACAGAATCCGTTCAGCTTAGGATTCTGGGCACTACTGATATCCACACTCATATCGCAAATTATGATTATTATAAAGACGCGGAAACAGATGAGTTCGGTTTGGCAAAAACGGCAACCCTCATTAAAAAAGCGAGAAGCGAATCTAAGAACACCCTTCTTTTTGATAACGGGGACTTGATTCAAGGTAACCCGCTCGGTGATTACAAAGCGAAAGTGGACAAGCTTGAAAACGGAGAAATGCATCCGGTCTTCAAAGCGATGAAACTATTAAAATACGATGCCGCAACTGTAGGAAACCATGAATTCAACTATGGCCTGGATTACCTTCAGGAGGTATTGGATGATGCTCCTTTCCCGTACGTGAATTCCAATGTCTTTAAAGATGATCATGATAGAAACCCTTACAACGACAAGAACTATTTCAAACCTTATAAAATTATTAAAAAGAAAGTCATTGATGCAAAAGGACATAAACAAGTCATTAAAGTCGGTGTAATCGGCGCCGTTACTCCTCAAATTACAATGTGGGATAAATCCAACCTTGATGGAAAAGTCATCACAAAGGATATCGTCGATACGGTAAAATCCTATATTCCTAGAATGAAAAAAGATGGGGCTGACATCATTGTTGCTCTGGCGCACTCCGGAATCGGTGATGCAGACCGCAAACAGATGGAAGAGGATGCCGCCTACGACCTGACAAAAGTCAAAGGCATCGATGCGATTATTTCCGGACACAATCACAAAACATTCCCTGGCGATTTCGCAAACCTTCCGGGTGTTGATGAAAAGAACGGAACGATTAACGGGAAGCCGGTCATCATGCCAGGAAACTGGGGCAACCAGCTTGGCGTAATGGACCTTGGCCTTGTGAAAGTCAAAGGAAAATGGTCTATCGACAAGGCAAAGACTCAATTAAGAGCGGTTTATGACAAAGTAAACAAGAAAAGTCTCGCCAAAACTGACGAAAGCATCATTAAGGCGATCAAAAAAGACCATCAAGGCACCATTGCCTATGTCCGCCAGCCGGTAGGACAAACAAGTGCTGATATCAACAGCTACTTCGCAATTGTCCAAGATGACCCATCCATTCAAATCGTTACGAACGCACAAAAATGGTACGTTGAAAAGCAATTAAAAGGCACGAAGGATGAAGGTCTGCCAGTATTATCTGCAGGGGCTCCATTTAAAGCAGGGGGAAGAAACGGTGCGAACTACTACACCAATATTCCGAAAGGCACCATCGCGATTAAGAACGTCTCTGACCTTTATCTGTATCCGAACACTGTAGCGACTGTTAAAGTGAAAGGCTCTGATGTAAAAGAATGGCTCGAGATGTCAGCTGGGCAGTTCAACAAGATTGATCCGTCCAAAAAAGAAGAGCAGGCGCTTGTGAACAATGATTTCCCGACGTATAACTTTGATGTGATCGATGGCGTTACCTATGACGTCGATGTGACACAGCCGGCGAAATATGATAAAGACGGAAATGTGATCAATGCTGATTCCAGCCGGATTAAAAATCTTCAATACAACGGCAAGCCAATCGACAATAACCAGGAATTTATCGTTGCGACGAATAATTACCGTGCAAACGGACTGTTCCCGGGTGTGAAAAATAAAACGGCAGTCAACCTGTATCCGGATGAAAACCGTCAAGTCATCATCGACTATATTCGTGAACGCGGCACGATTGATCCTTCTGCAGATCAAAACTGGAAGTTTGCTTCTGTAGCAGGTGAACCGAATGTAACCTTTGAATCTACACCTGACGCTCAAAAGGCAATACCGGCAGATGGAGCCATTAAATATGTCGGCCCTGCAGCAGAAGGCTTTGCGAAATATTCGTATAAACTTAAAAAGCTTGAGAACATTAATGTGCAGCTTTTAGGCATCAATGATTTCCACGGCCAGCTTGATACGTACAACTCGAAGATCAACGCAGGCGGTGCTGAATATCTTGCAGCCTACTTAAAACAGCGTGAAGCAACGAACCCGAATACGCTTTTGCTTCATGCGGGTGATGCAGTAGGAGCAAGTTCTCCGGTATCAGCTTTGCTTCAGGACGAGCCTACGATCCGCTTTTTGAACAAACTGGGCTTTGATGCTGCAACGATTGGAAATCATGAGTTTGATGAGGGCGTAAAAGAAATGCTGCGTCTGATCCACGGTGGAAGCCATCCGAAAACAGAAGCAAAGTACGGCAAGTTTGAAGGGGCGAGCTTCCCTTATGTGGCAGCCAATGTGATTGACAAGAGCACAAACAAACCGCTTCTTGATCCTTATGTGATCAAAGAAGTGGGCGGAGCAAAAATTGGCATCATCGGTGTTGTTCTCTCTGACACGCCTAGCATCGTTATCCCAAGCGGCGTAGAAGGTGTTGAATTTACCGATGAGACAGAAGCCATCAACAAATATGCAAAAGAACTCGAAGCAAAAGGAATTAAGTCCATCGTCGTGCTTGCCCACAATCCGGCGAACTCTACAGCTGACGGACAGAATGCAACAGGCGAACTCGTGGATATGGCGAACAAAGTTGACGATGAAGTTGATGTTATGTTCGGCGGGCACAACCATGCGCTTACGAATGCAGTAGTCGACAACAAGCTTCTCGTACAATCCTATTCTTCTGGAACCGCGTTCTCTGATGTGGATCTTGTCATCGATCCTAAAACACAGGATATCGTGAAAAAGAGCGCTGAAGTCGTAACTGTTGACCGCGGCAAAATTGCTCCGGATCCTGAAATCAAAGCATTTGTTGATAATTATGTAGCAGATGTTGCTCCAATTTTGAATGAAGAGATCGGAGACACACCTAACTACATCAGCAAAGATGCTAATGCAGACGGCGAATCGGCAATGGGGAACCTCATCGCGGATTCCATGAAAGAACAGACGAAAACAGATTTCGCCTTCATGAATCCAGGCGGAGTGCGTGCAGATATTGACGCAGGAAAAATTACGTGGAAAGAAGCGTTTACCGCTCAGCCTTTCGGAAATGATCTTGTGAAAATGGATCTGACAGGTGTACAAGTAAAAAGCCTTTTGGAAGAGCAGTGGGCAGATCCGACACGTGCAAAGATCCTTCAGATTTCAGGGCTTAAGTTTACCTATGATGATTCAAAAGCGGCAGGAGATCGTATCGTGAGCATCACTCTTCCTGATGGAACTTCCATTGATCCGGCAAAAACCTATTCTGTCACAGTTAATAACTTTATGGCAGGCGGCGGAGACGGATACACAACCTTAAAGAACGGCAAAAACTTAGCGATTGATATCGTCGATCTTGAAGCACTTGTGAAATACATTAAAGCCAAAGGTACAGTGGACCCTAAAGTTGAGGGCAGAATCACAAAACTGAACAAGTAAACAGTATCAAGCCAGACCAGCTTAAGCCTTCTCATGGGGAGGGATTAAGCTGTTTTTTTGTTCCGCAGTCTATTCCTTTATTTGTGATATAATCCAGTTGTTGGAGTGATTACTAGAACAAAGGAGCCGGAATAGTGAATGGTTTTACAGAAGATCCATTAAGTTTAATTAAAAAAAGAAATACGCTCCTTTACAAATTGCTATGGGGATTCTTTGTTATTGATGTTCTCTTTGATTATATTTTCGACCGCGACATTGTTTCGGTCATGTTTCCGTTAGGCTTTGGCATTGGAGGCTTTATTACCTTTTTTGCTGTATGGAACCGCATGCCTGTTTTTTCAATGTATCTCACCGTTACGGGTATTTTTGCTTTTTTGTTCTGCTTAATATCCGTGCAGCCTGTTTTGGTCAACTATCTTTACATCTGGTTTTGCCTTTTGCTGAGCACGTTTTACAGCCAATATAAAGTCATTATTTATTCTGGTGTTTTGTCAGTAGCCATGTCTACTTATTTCTTTTTTACGGATCGGGCGCTTTTTTCCTCGGTTGAAGACTTTGATTTGGTCTTTATCCTGTTGTTGCTCGTTTTCTTAACGGTTTTCTTTGTACTGTCCACTCAGTTTACGGAAAAGCTTCGGATGAAAGCAGAGAACAGGGAAAGGCATACAGCCAGCCAGCTGCTTGAATCGAAAGAATATTTTCATTCCATCTTTTCACAGACAGCTGATGCCATCCTCGTTCAAAACCTGGAAGGTGATGCACTGGCAGTGAACCGGGCGTTCATTGAGCTTTACGGATGGAAGGAAGAAGAGGTGCTGAAAAAGCCTTTTCAGCATTTTCCAGCTACGCAAAAGCAGCTGATAGGGGAAGTGTTTGAAAGAATTATTAAAGGAGATGCAGTTTCTGGCTATGAAATAGTCAATCAAAAGAAAACAGAAGAACTGTTTCCGGTCTCTGTCACCTTTTCTCCGATACGCAACCCTGATGGCACGATTAAAGCCATAGCCGGAATTTACCGTGATATTACGGAAACGAAGCGGACAGAAGAACTGATCGTCCAATCCGAAAAGCTTTCCGTCATCGGTCAGCTGGCTGCAGGTGTAGCCCATGAAATCCGTAATCCGCTGGCTATTCTGTCAGGGTTTGTTCAGTTTATGAGGGAGGAGCATATCTCCGATGAGTACACGAATATCATGCTGGCGGAGATTAATAGGATGAACCAGATTTTAGAGGAATACATGCAGCTGGCGAAAGTGAAGCAGTTTACGTTTGAGGAAGTCGATTTGTCTGGGCTTGTAAAAGAAACCTTGCTGCTGATGGAGGCATATGCCAGCCTCTCTAATATTTCTATAATTTGCGGGATTCAAGATGTGGGCTGCCTGATCAGAGGTGATTCCAACTCCTTGAAACAAGTTTTCATCAATCTGATTAAAAACGCAGTGGAAGCATCCGCACATGGAAGCCAGGTTGAAGTTTCGGTCAAACGGACAAGTGAAGGCTACGCAATTATTGAAGTAAAAGATGAAGGACATGGCCTCGAAAAGGATCAGCTGAAAAAGCTGGGGGAACCATTCTTTACAACAAAAGATATGGGAACCGGGCTCGGGCTGATGGTAAGTTTTAAAATTATAGAACAGCATAACGGAGAGGTAACTGTAACAAGTGAACCGAATAAAGGGACAATCTTTTCGGTTAAACTGCCGGAACTTTCAAGAAAAAGCTCCTGACTGTACAGCCAGGAGCTTTTTAATGCAAAGAAGGGTATACTATCCAGATTTTTCGTACCTAACCCTAGTGTATTTATTGCTCATACCCATCAACGACAACATCGAGCTTTCCGGTTTCCGGATCAATGACGAGGCCGTGGACGCTGACTGTCTCAGGAAGCAGCGGGTGGTGCTTCACCATGCTTACGCTGCCTTTTACAGCATCTTCTACGTTATCGAACCCTCTCAGCCATTGATTGAAATCCATGCCGGAGTATTTTAGGGTGTTGAGTGTTTCTTCTTTTATTCCCTGGTCTTTCATTTTTCCAATAAAATCAGCGGGATCAAGGGCACTCATTCCGCAATCGTGATGGCCGATGACACAGACTTCTGATGCCTTCAGGGCATAGATGGCGACAAGGATGCTTCGCATGACACTGCCAAAAGGATGCGCAATAATAGCACCAGCGGTTTTGATGATCTTAACGTCTCCATTTTTTATATTCATGGCCTGTGGAAGCAATTCCGTCAGCCTTGTATCCATGCAGGAAATAATAACAAGTCTTTTTTCTGGAAACTTCGTCGCCTGGTACTTTTTGTATTCTTTGTTTTCCACGAATTGTTCATTGTACTCTAAAATTTCATTCAAAATTGCCATGTTTATCTTCCTTTCAAAAAAACTCTTTTTTACTATTTTATCGAAATATCTTCATAAATCAAATTTCAAAAGTTTTAATTAGACGAAACAAGCGTGTTATCGATAAAAAAACAGGCTGAAATATTGTCAGAAGGGATAACTCTTTCAGGAATGGTTCGTTTTTTGTTGGACAACGCAAAGATATGTAGGAAAAAAACAAGCAAACGAAGCACATTGTGACAAACATTTCCTTTTCCACTCCGTATAATCAAGCTATCAAGAACATATGATAGTAAGTTGTTAAAGCATCATGTCAGGAAGAAAGGGGGACAGGCTCAAAGCAAGGCTGGCAATCCATTAAAATAGATTTACTATTAAAAAGGGGGATGTACGGATATGGAACAATCTGTGTATTTAATAGCCATTATTCTATTTACGGTGAATGTGATGTTTCAGAAGGCGGTTTCCTTGATGATCACCAGGGTGGAGCAAGCCGTTCTTGCGAAAGAGCAGAAATACCGGGTTGCGAACCTGCTGGCTAAAGCGGTGAAAAAGAAAGAACGTCCGCTCTTCAAACCAATCAACAACTATAAACAAGAACGCCGTAAAGTGAAGTGGATAGATACTTCTTAACCAATTCGGTATTAGAAAATTTAAATCGAGGGGAGAGGGTAAATGATATTATTAAGGATGGCAAAATACTACTTAGTAATACTTAAAGAGATCGATGAACGGGAAAGGTATTCTGCTGGCAGATCCAAAAGTCTATTAAAACGGATAATTCATAGGGTTTCTCGGCCTGGATCACCGTGAATCATTGTGAATTTCAATAATAAATGTGCGGAGTATGTCGGGCAGTCTCTTTAAGACTGTCTTTTTTTCGTGGAGAAAAAATGTGTTACTATAAGTACAGCAAAGAAGGTTTATCGGAAGGAGAGCAAATCATGAGTATTTCCGTTCGCCATATCATTACGTTGATGGAAAAGCATATGACAGAACTAAAGCAGCTCCCGGAGAGTTCGCCAAAAATAAAGGAGAACGCGGCCGCCATTAAGACACTCTGCGATCTCATGCTGGATTCTGACAGCACCAGAGAAGACAGCCAGTGGGTGCCGCCCTCCCCTATTTCTGCTCCACCTGGATTTACAGGCACACTGCCTAAACAGAATAAGAAGATGGACGATGATGAAGAGGGCAACGGCGATTCCATTTTTGATTTCTAGACAACAGAAAAACAGGCTTATCCTTAACGGATGAAGCCTGTTTTTTTTATAGTTGATATATTCTTGCTTCATGAGGCTGCAGAACGTTTTGGCCGCTGATCGCCGTATAGTTTCCGAGAATCAGATTATCTTCGTTCACAGTTAGGGATGCTGGAAGAGAGAATGAGCTGGGCTCATCGCTGTGATTCAGCATGATCAGCCATGTCACACCGTTAAGGCTTCTGCTGTAGATGTACAGGTTTGCATCACCCTCTGACAAATCCTTATAGTCGCCATAAACCATCACATCGTGTTCTTTTCGCAAAGAAATCAGCTTCTGATAGAAATAAAAAACGGAATTGGGATCATTCAGAGCGTTTTCAACATTGATCTCTTTATAATTAGGGTTCATATTAAGCCAGGGTTTTCCTTCACTAAAGCCGGCATTCTCTGATGAGTTCCATTGCATAGGAGTCCTGGAATTATCGCGGCTTAACGGCTGAAGCTCATGCAGCACTTCCTGAGGATCCCTGCCTTTGCTCGTTTCTTCCTCATATTTATTTTTCATCGCGATATCATGATATTCACCGATCGTATCAAACCTTAAACCGGTCATACCGATTTCTTCACCTTGAAATATATAAGGCATTCCCGGCAGTGTATGAACCATGGCGGCAAGTAATTTAGCTGATTCGATTCGGTATTCTTTGTCGTTTCCGTAGCGTGTCACTTGCCGGGTATGATCATGATTGTTCAGGAATTGAGAGTTCCACCCTTTCCCATGCAGGCCATCGTACCATGTTTGCTGAATTTCCTTGTAGCGGAGCATGTCCCAGGAGGGCATGTCGTCAGCTACTTGAAAGTGAAACAATGTGTTCAGCTCATGCCGGTCTTCGCCAACATACTTTAAGCCATCTTCAGGTGTAACGAACGGAATCTCTCCGACCGTCATTGCATCATAGTGGCGCAGTACTTTTTCATTCATTTCTTGCAGAAAGTCATGAATGCCAGAGTTATTTCCTAGGTAATCAATGTTCTCAGGATGGTCAGAATCCGGAAAACCTTTTTGCTTTGCCAGAAGGTTGATTACGTCCATACGGAATCCATCTATTCCTTTATCAAGCCAAAATTTCATCATGCTGTAGATCTCTTCTCTTACTTCAGGGTTTTCCCAATTCAAATCCGGCTGCTGAACGGCAAAAGAGTGCATATAATATTGATCTGTTTTTTCATCAAGTTCCCATACAGAAGGAGAAAAATAAGAGCGCCAATTGTTCGGTTCCCGGCCGTTTACCGCATCCTTCCAGATGTACCAGTCTCTCTTCGGGTTATCCTTTGATGAACGCGACTCGATGAACCATGGATGCTGATCGGAGGTATGGTTCACAACAAGGTCCATGATGAGTTTCAGTCCTCTGCTGTGAGCTTCGTTAAGCAATCTCTCCCACGTCTCCATCGTTCCTGCTTTCTTCATGACTGATCGGTAGTCTGAGATGTCATAGCCGTTGTCCAAATCAGGAGATTCATAGATTGGATTAAGCCAGATTACATCTGCCCCAAGTTTTTTAATATAGTCCATTTTTTGAATGACGCCTTCCAGATCGCCGTAGCCATCTCCGTCTGTATCGAAAAAACTGCGCCAGTAGACCTGATAGACGATAGCTTCTTTCCACCATGTTCTTTTCAAAACGCTCACCCTTTCCTCTCCTTTTTCTTTATTATGAAGGAAGTCTCGCCGCCTGGAAAGCCATTTGGTGAACGGCGGATGTCTTCTGGATTTAATTTCTCCAAACCTTCCTGTAAAGAAGCTTCATTGATAAGTTGATTGGAGTGTAAGGTGCGAGACTCCTCGAAAATGAATTTCACATTTTCTTCGTGCGATATAACGCTGCCGAAGCCTTCCTTGTCCTGCGGGAGCAGCGGGACAGGTGAGACCCACAGGCGCATGCGCCGAGAAAGTAGGCGCTGGCGCCGGTAAGGCTCACCGCACGCCCCGCGAAAGTAGGCGTTTACGCCGGTAAAAGCGAGCATCCTGAAACGGAAATCAACCACTCCCAAAAGCAACAAGGCTTACGAAAACAGCCTTTGTAAAAGACGTGGCTGACGATCAGGCAAAGACAACGAATGCATAATTAACAAGCTTAAGGCTTTTGGGAAGCAGAACTTCCCAGAAGCCTTTTATTTTTTTATTTACTAGGTCTTATGGCATGTTTTTAAAAACGGTAGAATGTATGATGGTAAATTTTACTGTTCGGGTTTATACTATTTTTACGAACAAACGTTCGTAAAAATATACAGTAAAAGTGAGGGAGATCTTGAATGAATACAGCTAATGATTGGCTAGGGCTAGTAAATCTCCTTGGGAATGTGGGCTTTCCGGTTTTACTGGCTGGCTATTTGATGCTGCAGTTTGAAAAAAGGATACAAAGCTTGGAAGCTGTAATAAAAGATCTGCGGGATGAACTGGTTGATAAAGAGGAGCTTGAAAAAAAGCTGGAGCAATACGGTCAAAGTCTAAAAGAAAAAGAGGAACTGAAAAAATCGGATGTTTCATAACCTCCTTTACTTTCTGGTATGATAAAAGAAAACTAGAGGAGTGAATTGGAAATGAAGCTGTTTTTAATCTTGGGTGCCGTGAATGCTGCACTGGCGGTCATGCTGGGAGCTTTCGGTGCCCATGGTCTGGAAGGAAAACTATCAGAGCGTATGATCGAAGTCTATAAAACGGGTGTTCAGTATCATATGTATCACGCCATCGGACTCTTAATCGTCGGGCTTCTCGCGGGAAAACTGACAAACTCAGGAGCGCTGCATTGGTCAGGCTGGCTTATGTTCATTGGAATTATCCTGTTCTCCGGCAGCTTGTACGCATTAAGCACAACCGGTATTTCAAAGCTCGGCATCATCACCCCGTTTGGCGGAGTGGCATTTATTGCAGGCTGGGTGCTATTCATTATGGCAGCCGTAAAAGGGCTGTAAAAAGAAAAGGCTGTTTTCGTAACCTTTGTTGCTCCTTGGGAGTGGCTGATTTCCGTTCCAGGTTGCTCGCTTTCCGCGTGTCTCACCCGTTCCGTTAGTCCTAGCCTCAGTCTTTCACCTTGCACTCCAATCAACTGATCAATGAAGGTTTTTCACAAAAATTTTCCCAAAGCAACAATTTTTTAGAAAAGAGCCAAAGAAAAAGAGCTTTGCTTAGACAAAGCTCTTTTTGTATTGGTTTACCTCGGGCTGTAGGTTGACATCGGCTGACCTTGGGACTGTGATTGCCCTTGCCCCTGTCCAGGGCTCTGGCTCTGTCCCTGGGCCTGGCTCTGCTGTTGCTGCTGGCTTCCCTGGGAACCGCCAAAAGGATAGGTGTATTCGATTTCTTCATCAAACGTAACATAATTGACGAAGACCATTAGAAGGAGAAAGCGTTTTCCAGTTTGAGGATCACTCAGGATAATATGGTCACGGCCTGCAGCTTCGATAACTCCCCTGAATACTTTTGAATTCCACTTATCACTGCCTTCAAATGTTTGATAAACTGTCGCTACTTTTCCTTTGTTTAACCGCAGGATATTTTCAATATAAGATTGCTCAAGAGGCAGCTGTCCGGGTGCGGCAATATCAGTAGGGTGCTGTCCGTAGGCTGCGCCGAGCCCTTGAGGCGGCATCCCCATCTCTGGCATCATCCCAGGTCCTGTATAACCTCCCTGTCCTTGCTGTCCCTGCGGCATCTGGCCCATCTGACCCATTCCCATCTGGCCTGATTGAGGCATACTGCCATAGTAGGGCGGCATGCCTCCACCTGTTTGCTGGCCTTGTGTTTGCCTGTAATTTGTCATACTTGCATCCCCCTTGTAAAAAGGTTTTTAAACACGCGGACCGGTATAAGTTCTATAACGTTTAATAGAATTTGAAGAAGCCCGGAAAACTACATTTCATCATATGTAAACATGCCGCCAGTTAGACCAAAAAAAGCTGGTTCTCATGTCACGCGTGTGCGCGGCATGAGAACCAGCTTTCATAAATTTCAACAATTATACGTGCAGAAATCCAGGTACGGCTTCTTTTATCAGTTGGTTACCGACATAGAAAGAACCGAATTCACCATAGCGTGCACTTACTTCATCGAATCTCATTTCATAGACGAGTTTTTTGAATTGAAGAACGTCATTGGCAAAGAGTGTAACTCCCCACTCCCAGTCATCGAATCCGACAGAACCGGTAATGATTTGTTTGACCTTGCCTGCATAGCTGCGGCCGATCATGCCGTGGCTGTACATCATCTTCTTGCGTTCTTCCATCGGCACCATGTACCAGTTGTCGTTTCCTTCACGGCGCTTGTCCATTGGATAGAAGCAGACATATTTCCATTTCGGAAGTTCCGGCTTTAAGCGGCCTTGAATCATTGGGTCTGTTTCAGGATCTACATCGTTGGAAGGATTATAGTTGCTTAGCTCAACAACAGATACATAGGAATAAGCAGGGATCGTATATTGAGCAAATGCTGTTTTGTTGAACGCATTTTCGATTTCATTGAGATCTTCCATTGTAGGGCGCAGCAGCATCAGCATGAAATCTGCTTTTTGGCCAACGATCGAATAAAGGGCATGGCTGCCTTCTTTGCGGGCCTCGGCCCCTTCCCATTTTTCCAAAAACGTCATAAATTCTTTGATCGCAGCTTCGCGTTCATTACTTGAAATCGCTTTCCAGGATACCCAATCCATCTTGCGGAAATCATGGAGGCAGTACCAGCCTTCCAGGGTTTGTGCAGCTTCACTCATGTATAGTCACTCCTTGGAATATAATGATAATTTCACTCTTATCCAATATACCACATCCGCTTGAATAAAAAAAAATCCCCGCTGTTCGGGACAGACAGGGAGAGCATTAAGTAGAGATCACGCAAAACGCTGAATGGCAGCGGTGATTTTACTGCTAAGAATAGATGTGTCCTGAAGCTCTCTTTCTGTAAAGGCCAGCCGGACATGCTTTTCATCCATATCCATCACTTCCTCAAGCATGCCGAACAGCCCTCTTGCTTTTTTATCTATTTCCAATATGATCTCCAAGGAACTGCCGTCACTCAGGAATACCGCTTCAAGTTCATCCAGTTTACCCCTGAACATGCCGGTTGGCACATATTCAAATTCCTGAATAAACGGCAGGCGGCCGCTTATATAGCGTGAAGCAGCTTCACAAGTCGTTTGACGCAGCACAAAGTCCAGTCCTTCAATTGCTTCCATCGCTCTTCTGACAAGAGGCCCTGGATTTACGGTAATGTAATCTTTGTCTGACGGGTCAACTGCATTTTTAATATCAGCCCCGGTCTTCAGCCACACCGGTGTATGTCCGATGCTCAGCGGAACATCAAAGGGAATACGAAACGAGAAAGGAATCTTTTTCATTTCCCCGGGCTGTATGATTAAGGAATCAGATACACGGTGGCGGGCTACAGCTGATTGTTCCCTGTATTTCTTATCATCGGATTCTCTTATGTATTCGGTCATCAGGAAAATCGAAATCGAGTCGATCGGCTGTGCTGCTTTTCCGCCAGTAATCTGCACGGTGCCGCTTACTTCCTCTCCGGGAATGAACCTGTTTTTGGTTAAAATCGTATCAATGGTCGCTCCTCCTATTCCAACACTGGCCAGCATTTTGTTCATAAAAGACATATTGGACATCCTCCTTGAAATTGATAATAAGATATACGTATTGTCTTTTAAAAAGATTCAAACAGATTACATAATTATCCTTTTTATATTTTCCATTTTTCTAAAAATAACAACTTCTTGGCACAGGCGCTTTCAATTCAGGGAATAGGTTTAAAACAGGCGCAAAAAAGAGTACCCTAGTATGGAATGAACCCGAAGAGGAGGATCTCGCATGAGCGATTTATTTAAAGATTTAACAGAAAAAGTGCAACAGCAGAATCCCAAGATTGTGTTCCCCGAAGGCACCGACGAACGCATTCTTACTGCAGCAGCCAGATTGGCTGAAGAAAACGTCCTTAAACCGATTTTGGTTGGAAATAAAGAAGAGATCACTTCAAGAGCAAAGGAAATTGGAGTCAGCCTTGGCGACATCGAGTTAATCGATCCTAAGCATTATCCTGAATTCGACAGCCTTGTTGCTTCTTTCGTAGAACGCCGCAAAGGCAAAGCTACAGAAGAACAGGCACGCCAAATTCTTTTGGATGAAAACTACTTCGGCACCATGCTGGTCTATACAGGAAAAGCCCATGGACTTGTGAGCGGAGCTGCTCATTCCACAGCTGATACTGTTCGCCCTGCCCTGCAGATCATCAAAACACAGGAAGGTATTAAAAAGACATCCGGCGCTTTTATCATGGTAAAAGACGAAGAAAAATATGTTTTTGCTGATTGTGCCATCAATATCGCACCATCTAGCGCTGACCTTGCTGAGTCTGCATTAGTGAGCGCACATACAGCAAGAGTTTTCGGCATTGACCCAAAAGTGGCGCTTTTAAGCTTTTCAACAAAAGGATCAGCTAAATCAGCTGAAACTGAAAAAGTAGTAGACGCGACTGAGCTTTTGAGCGGAATGAACCCTGATTTCCCTTTTGACGGTGAACTTCAGTTCGATGCAGCGTTTGTTTCATCGGTTGCACAGAAAAAAGCACCAAATTCTCCTTTGAAAGGTGAAGCGAACGTCTTTATCTTCCCAGGCCTTGAAACAGGAAATATCGGATACAAGATGGTTCAGCGCCTCGGCGGCTATGAAGCGATCGGACCGATCCTGCAAGGTCTTAACATGCCGGTGAACGATCTTTCCCGCGGATGCAACGAGGAAGATGTTTACAAGCTTGCCCTCATTACGGCCATGCAGGCGCTATAAAAGAAAAGCGTAAGCGCCCTGCTGTATGGAAAAAAGCACTGAGAGATTAAATCTCCAGTGCTTTTTCATTTCGTTCCCATACCCGCTGATAGTTGTAATCGTGTAATTGAATCTCACTTACGGACAGAGGGGATGAAACGAGGTGGCTGCTTTCTTCTTTTAATACAAAGAGGAGTCTAGTCATCAAATCGCTGACAGACAGCTCTGTTCCGGTCAACTCTGACAGTGAGGCCATCACGTCTGGCCGTATTTCGGGATAGCTGAATTTCGTGTGTTCTCCCTGAAGACCATGACGGTAAAACTCCCGGATTGCTTCTGCTCTCCCGGAACCGCTCCCGTTGACACATAAGTAGATCTGCACGGCCGCCCCATTGCGGATCCGCCGCTGTGAGATGCCTGCAAACTTCTTTCCATCCACGCTTAAATCATAGCTTCCCGGACAATACGAGCCGGTGATCTCTCTTGCTTCGAAATCAACACCATACGGGCTCAGCATTTTTTGGATGAGTTCGACCATCGTGTCATATCCCTTGTTGATCTCGATACTGCTGTCCTTTTCGGGAAGGATGATGGAAATATTCAATACGCCTTCATCAAGCACCACAGCAAGACCGCCCGAATTGCGGACGATCACCCGGTATCCCCTTGATTTTAAATACTGTATGCCTTCGTTCAGATGCGGAAGACGTGTATCCTGGATGCCGAGGACAATGGTGTCATGATGCACCCAAGTACGGACGGTAGGAGAAGACTCTCCAGCTCCAATCGATGTGCAGAGCGTATCATCCATTGCAAAAGACTGCAGGGCATCAAAAGACGGACCGAGGCTTGACTGGTCGATGATGCGCCATTTTGGCTGAAATAACAATGAAGCGTTCATACTAATCACGCTTCTCCGCTTCAATGATGAAGGATTTAGGAATACCCTGGTCAAAATCACCAGGATGCGGCTCTTCTTTCAGCCCTGTAATAAACAGGCCGGACGCTCCGATCGCAGTAATGATTTCACCAAGTGTCCACTTGCGGATGGATACTTGAAATGGCTTTCTTTCCTCTTCCGTCGCATATTGGAGCTCAGGAAGAAACTTGGAATACGATACATCCACCGTTTCCAGAGCCGTACTGAAATAGTCTCCGCTCACCTTGTGTTTTCTGGCAGACTGGCTTTTTCCCTGTGAGGCAATCAGCTTGGTTGAGATCGGATGGAAATCTTGCAGGACGAACCTTCCACCCTGTTTAAGCAAGCGGTATACCGACGTAAAGAAAGGCACCAGTTCTGTAAAATAATGAAGAATTCCGTTCTCTGTAAAAACAAGATCATATTCTCCTGAAAGTTCTTCCTCCGGCAGCTCAAGAACATCGCTCTTGATATAGCGAAGCGGGACGCCGGCCGCACGGGCAAGCTCTTTAGCGTAGCGTTCGTTCGGTTCCGAAAGGTCGATGACGGTTGCTTCTGCACCAAGCAGTGCCAAAGCAACCGCTTTGCTGCCATGGGATCCAAGAAGATTGCAGACTTTTTTTCCTTTCACATCGCCTATATAGGTTTCAAGCGGACTCAGCCGCTTTACCGGGTCTTTTTTTATTTTAGCAGCGGCTTTCGCCGGCTCGCCAAATCGATGGGTCCAGGCTTCGTAAGACTTTTCATTCCAAGCCTGACTGTTCTGGTTTTGTTGTGTGTGATCCACGAGTCAACCTCCTGCTTCTATCATTCTTTACTAGTATAACGCAACAGGCCGCAGAGCTTCCATGCCGGAAAAATAATTGCAACTTTTTGGAATGTATTTACGTAAGCATAGGTATAGTGAATGGAAGAGAAAAGGACAAAAGGAGGAGATCTGTTGAATAAGAAGAACCTATCCAGGACGTTAAAGTGGGTTTCAGGAGGATTTGAAGCGCTCCTGGGCATTCCTTTTGTAGGAGGAACCATCGTGGTTTCCTTTCTGTGGACCCCGCTTGCTATTGCGCTTGCCCTCCATATTGCTACTCTCGTCTTTTCAGCGAAAGAAGGGACAGCAAGGCACGGAAGCATTCTCGGCATCGTGACTTCCTGCATCGCATGGATCCCGTTTGTCGGCATGATCATGCATATTATTTCTGCCATTTTATTATTGGTCGACGCCTACCGGCAGGAGGACAAAGACAGCCAGGTCGTTGATACGCAATAAAAAGAGAGGAGCGCCCCATGGGTCTCCTTTCTTTTTTTGATAGCACAAGAAAAAGAAAGCATGGCTGCGAAAGAAGATATACAGCTGTCGAAAACCGCTTTTTTTGTTTGTTGTTTCATGATTCAAAACCGCGTAAAATAGGGTATACTTCACAATGAAAATAATCATACAGCAAATAGGACAATCCTTCTGGCGAACACAAGCATGAGAAGGGATTTTCTTTTTTTAGCAGAACTATAAACATAAACTAATTGCGGCTGAAGGAGCATTTATTACGATATGGCGAAAGAAATGGGTCAGTTGAATGAAGAAAAGGTGTTTAAAGATCCGGTTCACCGTTACATCCATGTAAGGGACGAGCTGATCTGGCGGCTGATAGGCACGCGTGAATTTCAGCGCCTTCGACGGATTCGCCAGCTGGGTACTACCTATTTGACGTTTCATGGAGCTGAACACAGCCGTTTCAGCCACTCTCTCGGCGTATACGAGATTACAAGACGGATCGTTGAAATTTTTCAAAACAGGCCGCACTGGAACGAAGACGAACGGATGCTGGTTCTTTGTGCTGCACTGCTGCATGACATTGGACATGGACCTTTTTCCCACTCATTCGAGAAAGTGTTCGGTGTGGATCATGAAGATTATACAAGGGATATTCTTTTAGGCGATACGGAAGTGAATGAGGTTCTCCGCTTGCAAGGAGAAGAATTCCCCAGAAAAGTAGCAGAAGTCATCGAAAAGACCTATCATGACAAGCTGGTCGTCAGTTTGATCTCCAGCCAGATAGATGCTGATCGGATGGATTATCTCCTCCGCGATGCCTATTTCACAGGCGTAAGCTACGGAAACTTCGATCTCGAGCGAATCCTCCGGGTCATGCGCCCGATGGAAGACGGAGCCGTTATTAAAGCAAGCGGCATGCATGCTGTTGAAGATTATATTATGAGCCGATACCAGATGTATTGGCAGGTGTATTTTCACCCGGTAACGAGAAGCGCCGAAGTGATTTTGAGCAAAATCCTTCACCGGGCAAAGGACCTCTATCAGGGGGGCTATCAATTTAAGCAGGATTTAACGCATTTCCGCTCACTGTTCGACGGGGAAATTACATTAGAGGACTACATAAAGCTGGATGAGGGAGTCATGCAGTATTATTTCCAAATTTGGATGGACGAGGAAGACCGAATCTTGCGTGACCTCTGCCGCCGCTTTTTGGACCGGAAGCTTTTTAAATACACGGAGATGGTTTCTGTTTCAGAGGTTCTGCGCCTGTCAGGTTATTTTGAGGAAGCGGGCATCGACCCGAAATACTATCTTGTTATTGACTCCTCCTCTGATTTGCCGTACGACTTTTACAGACCAGGGGAAAAAGAGGAAAGGCTGCCTATCAACCTTTTAAAAGCGAATGGCGAAATCCGTGAACTTTCGAGAGAATCAGATGTAGTAGAAGCGATTTCAGGGAAAAGAAGAACAGACCATAAGCTCTACTATCCAGCTGATCTGATTGAAAAGATAGATGACAATAAGCTGAAACAAAAGATAAAACACATACTGAAAAAGGATTAACAGGTTTTATGCTAAGGGGGAAATACTGTGTTTGATGATCATTTAAAGGTCATAACGGTCATTAAGGAGGCCGGGGAAGTCATCGGTCGAAAAAAGCTGCAGAAGATGATTTATATCGCTAAAAAGCTGAACTTCCCTTTTCAGGAAAAATATGAGTTTCACTTTTACGGCCCTTATTCAGAAGAATTAACGCTGCGCGTCGAAGAACTGTGCAACCTGGGCTATGTGCATGAAATCAAAGAAAAAGTCAGCGGCTATTCCCAATACCGCTATTCTCTAAATAATGAGGGAGAAGACTTTTTGACTAGCTATGGAAAGAAGATACCGAAACTTGGGGAATGCGTAAGGTCCATGAACGAACAGTCCTCACGATTTCTCGAACTTGTTTCTACCATTTTATTTTTTTCGCATTTGCCGGCAGACGAAGTTAAAGTCAAGATTCAGACATTAAAGGCAAAACAAAAATACAGCGATGCAGAAATTCAGGAGGGTTATACGTTTATCAGCCAGCTTGAAAACTGCATTGTTCAGTAAGTATACCTCTTCGGGCGCTCTGATTAATGTTTATTCTCTATGCCTATGTAAAATACTGTTTGTAAATATAATAGATTCTTGTAAAATAAAAGTATTCTAATGGTTACTGGGAGAACATATGAACAAAAGGAAGATTCAGCTCATCAGTGAGAGAATTGTAGAGCAGATCCAAAAGATAACCGAGAGATCAGCCTATCTTCAGATGAAGGAGAACCCCGAATCCATCAAGAAAATGATGGATCGGAAGCTGAGGACGATTACAGAAGAAGAAAGTAAGCAATTATATGAACAGTTTCTTTTCTATTTGGGAGAAGCGCTGGTATCTGACTATGATACTTCCTTTCAAAAAATTACGAAATGGGGAGAAAAAGCAGGAGAAATTGCTGTTCTGGAGGATATTCCGTTGGATGAATCGCTGGATGGCCTTCGTTTTTTTCGCCAGGCTATGCTGCATATCATTGATGAGGAAGCCGATAAAGTTGATCTTTCGAGGAAAGAGTTCATACAAATTACATCCATTATTGACACGTTGCTAGACCGGTGCATCTATAGCTATAGCATCGCCTTCGTCCGGCATAACCGTAAAAAGATGGAGGTCGCCCAGCTTGCGATCCTTGAACTTTCGGTTCCGGTCGTACCTCTGGCGAAGGGAATTGCCGTGCTTCCGATTATTGGGGAGATTGACACACACCGGTCCCAGATGATCATGGAGCAAACGCTGACCCGCTGCACAGAACTTCAAGTGGAACAATTGATGATTGATCTCTCAGGAGTAGCGATCATCGATACCATGGTTGCTCATAATTTGTTTCAAGTCATCAACTCATTGAAACTGCTTGGAGTTAAAGTAGTGTTAACAGGGATTCGCCCTGAAATTGCTCAGACTGTTGTCTCTTTAGGTGTTAGTTTTGAGGGAGTTTCTGTATGCGGAAGCCTGCAGCAAGCCATCACAATGGTGGGATTTGAACGAAAAAATGAAAAGCCTGCTTCCTCAGGAAACTCTATATTTTAAGTCCCAAAAGCTGATTATGCCTGAAATATGAACGGCGGCAGATCAGCTTTTTTATGTGGGATAAAACAGGAGAATGGAACTGTGATAATTGTCGCTGTTATGGTTTGGTACGTGTGTGAATGACTAAATAGCCGGTAAAATAGTTTAGCTGCATCTAAAAGATTGAGGGGCTGAGTCTTTTCGACTATAATGAAATTTTTTCCAAATAAAACAAATAAATCCTTTAAATGATTTAGTATTTTGTAAACTATTAAAGGCAATTCACCCTTTTTACATTAGGAATACCACGCAGTAATACCCATTCTTTTACAAATACCATCGATTCATTTTTACAAAATTCGGAATTTTCTGGTGACTTCCTCATTTTTCATCCCTTATGATTAAACTATCTTCCAGGGATCTTACATAGTTTTTACACCAAATTCAACAGAAGGAGGGTTGTTTAGTTATTTCTGTCGGTTCAGCGGTGAAAAATGAAGGGAGGACGATGAACGAATGAGAGCAAAACATCTTCGCTTATTCAGTCTAGTGATGTGCTTGTGTTTACTGCTTCCTTTACTGCTCCCGAAAGGTGCAGCGGTATCTGCAAAAACTGCAAAAACTCAAGCCTTCGTATCCATGAAAAAAGCCAACGCGACAGGCGGCGCCAAAATCAGCAGCAAGCTTCAAAAGCAATTTGACGATAAGGATCTGGTCACCTTCCTCATTAAGTTCAAGGAACAGGCCAATTCAGCAAAGGCGTCAAAAGAAGCTGCCCAAATGGCTAAGAAACAGAAGCTCAGCGCCTATAAAACAGAATTGAACAAACGATCCGCCGTCGTTTCCGAACTGCGCGCAACCGCGCTGGAAACACAAACTGGTGTAAAACAATATTTAAGTCAGCAAGAAAAGGAAGGGAACGCAAAGGATATCCGTTCCTACTTTATCGTGAACGGGATGGCGGTTACAGCCACAAAGATTGTTATGGAAAAAGTGGCTTCTTTTCCTGAAGTCGATAAGGTTCTTCCTAATGAAATCAGGCATATCCAGCCTGTACAGGAAGCAAAAGGAAAAGCTATTCCTACGAAAAAAGCAGCTAAAGCGGCAGATAAGGCCGCTAAAGCTGGAAAAGAAACGAAAGCAGAAACAGCATCCGTGGAGTGGAACATCGACCGAGTCGGTGCGCCGCAAGCTTGGAACATGGGAATCGATGGCTCAGGGACAGTCGTAGCCAATATCGATACCGGAGTACAGTGGGACCATCCGGCATTAAAAGAAAAATACCGCGGCTATAATGCATCCAACGGTTCAGTAAACCATGAATTCAACTGGTTTGACGCGACCGCTGGACGAGCAGCGCCGTATGATGATAATAACCATGGAACGCATACAATGGGCACCATGGTAGGAGGCGAACCGAACGGAAACAACCAGATCGGTGTAGCACCTGGAGCAAAATGGATCGCTGTTAAGGCTTTTACTCCTTCTGGAGGAAGTGATGCGGATCTGCTTGAGGCAGGACAATGGATCATCGCTCCGACAGATGCTTCCGGGAACCCCCATCCCGAAAAAGCACCCGATGTGGTGAACAACTCATGGGGGGGCGGACCCGGCATCGATGACTGGTACCGTCAAATGGTACAAAACTGGCGTGCAGCCGAAATCTTCCCCGAATTTTCCGCAGGTAACACTACGTTAACGAATCCGGGCGGACCTGGATCAGTCGCCAACCCGGCTAATTACCCGGAGTCTTTTGCAACCGGGGCCACAGACATCAACAACAAACTTGCTTCTTTCTCCTTGCGGGGACCATCTCCGTATGGCGGCATTATGAAGCCCGAGATCTCAGCTCCAGGCGTCAACATCCGTTCTTCCATTCCTGGCAACAACTATGAGGGAGGATGGAACGGAACCTCTATGGCAGGTCCCCATGTATCTGCTGTTGTGGCTCTTCTGCGACAGGTCAATTCTTCTCTAACTGTATCCGATATTGAAGAAATTCTTAAAACCACAGCCACTCCTCTAACGGACAGTGAGTACTCCGAAAGCCCGAACAATGGATATGGATATGGACTGGTAAATGCGTTTGATGCCGTATCCTCCATCATCAGCGGGTTAGGTAAAGTGAAGGGTGCTGTCATGAAAGAAGGAGAAGATTCAGAAGCACCAACCTATACGCATGAAGCACCAGCTGATACGTATGCGGGCATGGGCCTTCGGTTATCGATCACAGTCAAGGATAACGTCAGTGTTTCTTCAGTGACTCTTCAGTATCAGGACCGCGAAGGAAACTGGCAGTCTGTTGATGCGGAACGAACGAGCGGAAACTACAGTGAAGGAACATATTCCGCGGTTCTCCCGGGAAATGCGGTTGCTGTCCCAACGGTATCTTACCGCTGGAAGATCGCAGATTACGGACAGAACGACGTAACCACTGATACGTACAGCGTGGACGTTCATCCTGGCATCAGTACAGGCTACTCCACCGATTTTGAAACTCAGCCTGCTGGTTGGACCTCTTGGGGAGATAAAAATACGTGGGAATGGGGTACCCCGACTTCAGGGCCAGGTAACGCAGCATCAGGCACAAAAGTGTATGCAACCAATCTTGAAGGAAATTATGACAACAGTGCAAACATGGCCTTGATGATGCCGCCTGTAGATCTGGGTGACGGCCCTGCCTACCTGCAGCTGAAGCATTGGTATGAAATCGAGAACAACTATGATTATGCGCAGATCTTTGTTTCTGCCGATCAGCAGAACTGGGTAGAAAAAGCCCGATTTACGAACAAGAGCAATGGATGGCTGGATGCACAGGTTGATCTTTCTGCCTATGCCAACCAGCGGATCTATATTGCGTTTAACTTAAAAACGGACGGAAGCGTCGTGAAGCCAGGCTGGTATTTGGATGATGTAAAATTATCCGCTGCTCCTGCTGGAACAACAAAGGCTGGCAAAAAGCTTCAAGCTAAAACAGCAGGCGATGTAAAGGACGCTGCGAAAAAAGCAGTGAATCCAGAAAAAATCCAGCCAGTGAACCAACTTGAGTTCAAGAGTACCGATGAAAGCAAAAAAGCGGCAGCTCCAAACGGCCTTCCGATCAATGCCGAGGTGAGTGTGCTGGAAACAGGGCGTTCCACGAAAACCAACCCTGCAAACGGAACTTACTCTCTGACGAATGCAGCTGGAGACTACACACTCGTTGCAGAATCTTATGGCTATCGTTCACAGCAGCAGAGTGTCCATATCTCAGCAGACGGTGAAACGGAAAAGAACTTTGTGCTGGAAGAGATTCCAAAGGGAACAATCTCAGGAACGGTATCCAATGAGCAAACCGGAGCTCCGATCAAGGATGCTGTCGTTTATGTGGCAGAGGATGCTGCGGTCCAGCCAGTAAAAACAGATGAGAACGGGAACTACAGCCTTAATGTCTATGAAGGCACGTATACCCTCAAGGTCATGGCTTCCGGGTACTATGGCAAAGACATGCAGGCTGTGGTCAATGGAAATGAAACAACCGATAAGGATGCAGCGCTTAAGCCGTTTATTTCCGCACCGGGCGGAGAGATCGGCTATGATGACGGAACAGCTGAAAATGCCCATGCCTTCTACGATGCAGGCAACGGCTGGGGTGTTAAAATGTCCCTGCCAGCAGGAAAAGAGCAAGGATTGGTAACGGGCGGAATGTTCCGTTTCTGGGATACGGAATGGCCGGTTCCAGGCGGTACGGAAATGAAAGTTGCGGTTTATGATGCGAGCGGACCGGATGGAGCACCTGGCAAGAAAATAGCCGGGCCTATTGATGCTACGGCTCTTCGAAACGGAGAATGGACGAAAATCGACCTCTCCAGCTATGGCATTCAAGTATCAGGTGATTTCTACATGGTGTATTTCCAAGTTAAGGCGAATCCGAATGCGCCAGGACTTGCTACAGATGAAGACGGAACGAATGCGGGCCGAAGCTGGCAGTATGTCGGGGGTGCCTGGTCACCATCACCAGCGGATGAAGGGAACTACATGATCCGCGCGCTTGTGGATTATGAAGTAACGGCTCCTGTTATTACGTCTCCTGCAGACGGAAGTTTTACCAATAAAGAGACGGTGACTGTGGAAGGGCAAACCGCTCCTAACGTTAAAGTGCATGTGTTAAAAGATGGAGAAAAAACGGCAGAAGCTACAGCGGATAAAGATGGGAAGTTTGCAGCAGATGTCACACTTTCCAACGGCGAAAACATCCTGACCGCCAAGGTGGTTACCGACAGAGGAAGCACAGATGCATCAGCTCCTGTGAAAGTGACACTGGATCAGAAGAAGCCGAAGCTGGTCATCGACAGCCCGACAGACGGGTTGAAAACGAACAAAGAGACCGTAACCGTTAAAGGAAAAGTAACAGAAGACCACCTTAAATCTGTTACGGTAAACGGAAAGGATGTGACCGTCAAAGCGGACGGCAGCTACTCTTACAGAAAGATGCTCGAGTTAGGGAAAAACGTGATTAAAGTTGCGGCAACCGATAAGGCTGGCAATGCCGTATCTAAAAAAGTAACCGTGTATGCCCAGTATGAGGACCTTGTCATCGAGAACCTCAAGCCGGACAGCGATAAAAACCTGAAGTCCGGCCAGACGGTCAAGATTGAATTCGACAGCTCTGAGGATCTGGATGCCTCGTTTGTTATTCATATGCCGCTCACGAATGCCATTGCAGCAGTAACCAACGCAACAGAGCTTCCTATGCAAGAGACAACGCCTGGACATTATGAAGGATACTACACGGCAACCTCTAACATAAAAGTCAGAGGAGCAGCCGTGGAAGTCAAAGTAAAAGATGAATACGGCAATAGCGCAAGTCAAACCGCACAAGGAAAACTGAATATCAATTAAATAAATCTATATATACTGAAAGAAGCCAGCTGAATGGTGATCAGCTGGCTTCTTTCCCTTTTTTAATATCATTTTGGAGAAAACTCCATGTTGCAATATGCTTTAAAGAACTTTTTTTTTAATGAGGCAAGAAGGCGAGCTGATAGAAAAACAATACTGCAAACAAATACACGAGAAAAGGTACTTCACGCCATTTGCCGCGGGCAATTTTTAATAGCGGGTAGGAGATGAACCCGAAAGCAATCCCTGTTGCGATGCTTGATGTCAGCGGCATGGTCAAAATGATAATAAAAGCAGGGAACGCTTCGTCCAGCTCATCCCATTTGATCTTTCCTAAAGCGCCAAGCATCAGGCTGCCGACAATGATCAACGTCGGAGCTGTTATCGCTGAAAGGCCGGATATGGCCCCCACCAGCGGCGAGAAAAAGGCAGATATGATAAAAAGAGCTGCAACTGTAACAGATGTAAGGCCTGTACGTCCTCCCGCTGCTACACCAGAAGAAGATTCAATATAAGCGCTTGTCGGGCTTGTTCCAAGAGCTGCACCTACTGTAGTGGCTACAGAATCTGCAAGCAGAGCTTCACGGGCCTTTGGCATTTTATTATTTTTCATTAAACCGGCTTGCTCGGCGACACCGACCATTGTTCCAGTTGTGTCGAAAATGGTTACGAGCAGGAAGGAGAAGACAACGGCGAATAGTCCGTAATGAAAGACGTCAGCGAAAGCGTTCATCGGATCTCCGAAAATGAATAAAGATTTTGGCATCTCCGGAACGGAAACGATGCCGTTGAATTTTAATTGGCCGGTAAAGTACGCAATAATTCCGGTAATAATCATTCCAAAGAATAGCGCACCGTTCACATTCAAAGCCATTAAGATGAGCGTAATAGCCAATCCGGCGAGCGCAAGCATAACGGAATGAGAATGGAGGTTTCCCAAAGCGACCAAATTTTCTTTATGAGCGGTGATGATCCCCGTCATGCGCATTCCGATAAAGGCGATAAACAATCCAATTCCAGCGGTGATGCCGTATTTTAAGTTGGCGGGAATCGCCTCGATTAATTTTTCGCGAAAAGGTGTCAATGATAGAATGACAAAGATAATACCAGCTACGAACACAGCGCCAAAAGCGGTTTGATACGAGATATTGGTATGGTTGCCGACGACTGAAAAAGCGAAATAGGCATTGAGCCCCATTCCCGGCGCGATGGCGATTGGCAAGTTGGCGAACAGTGCCATCCAGAGCGTTCCAACAACCGTAGCGATAATGGTTGCTATGAAAACTGTATTAAAAGGAACCCCGGCAGAGTGAAGAACAATAGGGTTGACGACAACGATGTAGACCATCGTTAAAAAGGTTGTAATCCCTGAAATGACTTCGGTTCTTACGTTAGTTCCGCGTTCTTTTAGTCTAAAGAATGATGAAAACATGGGAGTACCTCCAATAAATACGAACGTTTTTTGAATACTTAATTATAATATTCGTTTTTAGGATGTAATGCAATCTATTTAAACACGTTTTCCCTTTGTATTGTTACCTCTTTATCTTCATATGATACGAGGGTAAAAGGCATTGCAGTCTTAAATCGCTGAGAGTTGTGGTAAAATAGAGATAGAATTGAAGTGATGTCGGGAGGTTTATCATGAAGGATATTTTCGGATCAGATCAGAATAAAAACAAAAAAGGCATGGGATTCACGATTTTAAGCGGTGACTCTACAGACGGCCATGGCGGTTACGGAGTAGGAGCGTTAAGCCTTGACCATATGACGCCTGTCATCGTAGACCCTGTTGATGGTGATGCCTATGTGGACATGGGTGCGATGCATGCCCGCAGTGATATAGAAAAGCGTATTAAATTTACGCCTGACCGAGCCAATACTCCAAATCCAAGGTTGTACTGGCTCGTCTGGGTAACGATTAACAGAAATGAAGAAGGGCCTTTCTATTACGGTGTGACTGCATGTGAAATGCAGATTGATGCAGAAGCACGGCGAGGCTATAAAAGCCTGCCTGAGCACGTGAACCGAATGGATAAATCATTAAAAGGCCATGTTATCATCGACGACATGGATGAAAAATCAAAAGTGCTGCTGGGAGAGTTTTTGAAAAACCATGATGAAGGCACATTTAACCGTTCTCCAGAAGGAGTAAGGAAATTATTGCCATAAAATTGGAAGAGTTATGAACCTTTTTTGAACATTTTCTAAAAAACTTGTGACAATTCCGTGGAATACAGTAAACTGAAACTAGCATTGCACACACAATGTTGCTAGGACAATAAACAGCCCGGGAGCTTTCGAGCACCCGGGCTGTTTATTTTGTCGAGGTTTTTGTTCGAGCGCTTTTTTGAAAAGGCTGTTTTCGTAACCTTTGTTGCTCTTGGGAGTGGTTGATTTCCGTTTCAGGCTGCTCGCTTTTACCGGCGTAAACACCTACTTTCGCGGGGCGTGCGATGAGCCTTACCGGCGCAAGCGCCTACTTTCTCGGCGCAGGCGCCTGCGGGTCTCACCTGTCCCGCTAGTCCCGCAGGACAAGGAAGGCTTCGGCAGCGTTATATCGCACGAAGAAAATGTGAAATTCATTTTCGAGGAGTCTCGCACCTTGCACTCCAATCAACTTGTCAATGAAGACTCTTTACAAAAATGTTCCAAAGCAACAATCTATTAGAAAAGAGCCTTTGAAAATGATGCGTTTTGCAAGTAAAATGTGTCGAATCGCAAGTAATTCGGGCATTTTCGCAAGTAACGCACGGAAAGTCGCAAGTAATCTTTGTCGAATCGCAAGTAATAGCATCAATTCCGCAAGTAAACCAAATGATCCGCCCTAAAACACCTGAGAGCGGATCCTTTTATCCTCATTAAATTAATGCCACCAAGGAAAGACCTTCTGAAACCACCCTTTTCTCTTCTGATCGAGTCCGCTGTCATCCAGCGGGCGGTCCCCCGCATGCTCGTGGCAGTATTCTGTTGGCTCTGTTCCTTCTATATAATACGTACGCCGCTTCACTGGGCAATTTTCCGTAGCAAGTTTTCCGTTTTTTGGATTGACCATCATACTGACGACGCCTTTTGGCTTCTTAAAGGCAGTTGCTGGCTCATTTTTTAAGGCGTCTTCCATGTAATGGACCCAGATTTTTTTGGAATAGCTCCCATCGTTGATCCGGTTGATCTCTTTTCCCTGGTCATAGCCGATCCAGACGCCTGTTGTGAGCTGCGGTGTAAAGCCGACCATCCAGCTGTCGGTCGGTGTGGAGCCGGATTTTCCAGCAGCCGGACGGGTCAAGTACTGATCAATGCTTGAGCCGGTGACCTTCGTGTAGTCGTTCAGCTTTTCATCAAACATCCCTTTCATCAAGTCGGTCATAACGAAAGCCGCCCGTTTGTCGAGAACCTGTTTCTTCTTATATTGATGCTCATAAATAACGTTCCCTTTGCTGTCGGTGATTTTCTTAATGAAAACCGGTTCGACCCTTTTGCCTCCGTTCGCGAATAGGTTATAGGCGTTCGTCATCTCCATGACGCTTACCCCTTTTGTTCCGAGAGCTAAGGAAGGAACACTGGATAAAGGGCTCTTGATCCCGAACTGGCGCGCTGCTTTGACAAGTTTTTTCGGCCCGAGATAAAGGTTGGTCTTGACCGCATAAATATTATCGGATAGCGCCAGAGCTTCAGAGAGAGTGATGAAATCATAGGCATACAGGTTGTTGTAGTTCTTTGGCTCATAATCCTTTTGCCCGTCCCCCATCGCAAACGAGGTCGGTTCACTCTTAATGGCAGTGGATGGCGTATAGCCGTTTTTTAACGCTGTATAGTACAAGAACGGCTTAAAGGTTGAACCTGGAGCACGTTTTGCCTGGACGGCCCTGTCAAATGGACTTTCTGCAAAACTCCGGCCTCCGACGAGTGCTTTAACGTCTCCGTTCCTCGGATCCATGGAGACAAGAGCGGTCTGAATGGAGGAATTTTGATCGATTCGTTCCTCAATCTCCTTTTCGGCGGCTTTCTGCATGGAAACATCCAGGGTCGTGTAGATGTGAAGTCCGCCAAGCTCTACCAGCTTCGGGTCGATTTTTAGCTTGTTCTTCAGTGTCTTCATAACCTCAGCCTGAAAGTAAGGCGCGATTTTTGGCTTTTGTTCTTCTTTTTCGCTCACGATCGTAAGCGGAGCTGCAGCTGCAGCCGCTGCTTCCTTCTTGGACAAGAACTGGTTTTTCTCCATTGCTCTTAAGATGATGGACTGCCGCTCTTTTGCCCGTTCTTCATGATAGAGAGGAGAATAATAGGCTGGCCCTTTTGGTATGCCTGCCAGCATGGAGGCTTCGGAAACGTTGAGATGGCTTGAATCTTTGCCGAAATAATAAGCAGAAGCGGATTGTATGCCATATGTTCCGTGGCCGTAATAGATGGTATTTAAATAACCTTCGAGAATATCATTTTTTGAATAATTCATCTCCAGCCTTATCGTGTAAAAGGCTTCCATCGCTTTTCGAAACCACGTTTTATCATGAGTTAAAAAGAGATTCCTCGCAAACTGCTGGGAGATGGTGCTCGCTCCCTGAACCTTTGCTCCGGCCCTGATGTCTGCCAGCAGAGCGGCGGCGATTCGTTTTAGATCGAAACCGTGATGATGATAGAAATTCTTATCTTCTATGGCGATAGTCGCCTGTATAAGGGCAGGGCTCATTTTGTCCAATGGAACCCAAAAACGCTTCTCACCGGAATTATTGATTTCGCCGATCTCTTCTCCATCCAGGGCATGGATGACAGTCGTCTGCGGAACGAGCAAAGGAGGAGGGCCCATCAGTTTGGCCAGCAGCAGCACGCCGAGAAGGCATACAGCCATTCCTCCGCTCATAAAGGCGGCCAGTTTGCCGATTGCTTTTACTTTTTGTAATGCAGTGTACCCCTTCCAGCGCTTGATCCAGGACATGCCTATACCCTCCTTCATTTTTTCATTAAATGTTTGCATAACCATTGATGCACTTTGGAGCGGTTGATTTCCGTTTCAGGCTGCTCGCTTTCCGCGGGGCGTGCGTTGAGCCTTACCGGCGTGAACGCCTACTTTTTGGCGCAAGCGCCTGCGGGAGTCTCAACTGTCACGCTCATCCCGCAGGAGTCTCGCACCTTGCACTCCAATCAATTTGTCAAAGAAGCTCTGTGCCAATAGTGACCATGCTCAATATTTTTAAAAAAAGCTTTTCATTAACTAGTATGGGAGGATAAGGCATCTTCTAAACGTAGGAAGAGAGGGAAATGTTATACTTGTCCCATACAGAAGGACGAAACGGGAGGGTTATGGCGTTGATTTTAAAAAATGCACGATATCTTAATGAAATGAATGGAACCTGGACGGCGAAGCAGGATGATATATTAATAGAAGGAAATACGATCAAAGAGATAGGGAGCCTGGAGCACCTGTACAACGATCATGAAGTGTGGGATGTGAAGAACTTTCTTATCATGCCAGGCCTCATCAACGGGCACCAGCATACACCGATGTCCTTGCTGCGCTGCTACAGTGATGATCTGCCATTAATGGATTGGCTCAATAAAAAGATGCTTCCGGCAGAGATGAAGATGACGAGTGAAGACCGCTACTGGGGAGCCATGCTGTCCATGGCGGAAATGATCAAAAGCGGTACGACGGCTTATGCCGATATGTACATAGATATGGACACGATTGCAAAAGCGGTGCAGGAGACCGGAATACGTGCCTCGTTGGCAAGAGGGATGATCGCGATGGACTCCAACTACAGTGACCGTATCGAGGAATCACGCCAGCTTGTGGAGCGCTGGCACGGAAGCGCTGAAGGTCGGATCACTGCAATGGTTGCCCCGCATTCACCATACATGTGCCCGCCAGATTTCTTAAGTGACGCTGTAAAGCTGGCAAAAGAACTGGATGTGCCGCTGCACACCCACCTTGCAGAGACCTCGGATGAGCGGGTGATGATTCAGGAACGGCACGGCATGAACCCGGTGCAATACTTGCAGGCGGCTGGATTTTTTGAAGATACAAGGGTTGTTCTTGCGCACGGCGTTCACTTTACGGAAGAAGACCTTTCCATTCTGGAATCGGTTAAGGGCGGCATTATTCACAATCCGGTGAGCAACGCCAAGCTCGGGTGCGGAACAAGCAATGTGGTCGAGCTTGCCAAGAGAGGCATGAAGGTTGGGCTGGGAACAGACGGTCCGGGAAGTGCGAGCACGCTGGACATGTTTATGGAAATGAAGGCAGCAGCCTGGATGCAAAAATTGCTTCATGAGGATGCTTCTTCCCTATCCGCTCATGAAGTATTGACCATGGCAACGCAGAACGGTGCTGAAATTCTTGGGATCGGCCAGGAAACAGGAAGTATTGAACCTGGCAAAAAAGCGGATCTGCTGTTTCTTAACATGAACCAGCCGCATCTGCTGCCGGCACATCATGATGCCTCTCTGCTTGTGTATGCCGCTGCCGGACAGGATGTAGATTCCGTTATGATCGATGGGAAGATTGTTATGAAAAATCGGGAACTGCTGACGATGGATGAAGAAAAAGTGATGTTTGAAGCGAAGCAAAGTGCAGAAAATCTTTTGAAGCGGCTTTAATGAGGCTTTCACTGACAAATTTTTATAATGATGGTATGATAAAGGCAGAAACGTAATAAAATAAGACCGCTGGCATGCTGGCCAGCGGCTGTCAATAGTCGGCTCTCCCCAGGGGGATCGGCTATGATTCAAAGCAAAGTCAGAAAAATAGACCGTTTCCTTGAGTTGGGGCTGAAGGGCGGTCTATTTTTTATGCGATAAAACAGAAACGATAAGGGACGCAAAAGCGACCGCAAACATAAGCGCTTCAAATATCGTCAGAGGCATCACCCCCTTTCGCGTAAAGCCTTTACACGATTGGTTGAGCTTTTAGCTTATAGGAGTGCGCCGACCACCCTAAGGAACCTATACTATTGTCTTCTCATTATACCATCTGCCGCGAGATAACATTCAATGTTAAAAAAGATAGGAAAAAAGGCGGCTATGGAAACCGTTTTTTCATTTGGGTATCCATTTACTTTGCGGTACTATAAAAAGAGAGAAATTTCCGAATATAATAGAAGGCAAGGTGAGAAGATGAAGGTTGTTGTGTTTGGTGCAGGCGCCTTAGGAGTCTATTTTGGGGGAAGGTGGCTTGAGGCGGGCCACGAGGTCTCCTTTTTAGTACGGGAAAGAAGAAAGAGAGAGATCGAGGAGCAGGGCCTGTTTATCCATAGTGTGGCAGGAGATTACGAGCTGGATGAACCAAAGCTGATTCTTCATCCGGATGAGGCGGGCTCCTGTGATCTTGTTTTGCTATCTTTAAAAGGCTATCATCTTGAACAGGCGCTTCCTTTCCTGAAACTTCTTGTTGGACAGGGAGCTCGAGTCCTTCCTCTGCTGAATGGGATCGAACATATTTATAAGCTTCAGGACGAGCTTGGAGAGGATGCTGTGCTCGGCGGCTTGGCTTTTATCATTGCCACCCTGGACGAGAAAGGGCATGTGATACATACGAGCGGGCAGCATGACATTGTTTTTGGTGCGCTAGTTTCTTCACAGCAGGAAATGTGTGAATCCCTTTATCAAATGATGGAAAAAAGCAGGATGAATGCTGCACTGAGTCCTGACATTATTAAAAGTCTCTGGCAAAAATATATGTTCATTACGGCTTTCTCAGGAGTAACAACGGCAGCCAACCTGCCAATCGGAAGAATACGAGAACAAGAGGAGACACTTCAGCTGTTCCGTTCCGTGCTGACGGAAATGAAGAACCTTGCCAATACTTTTCAAGTCGGACTGGAAGAACAGGACATTGAGGAGACAATGGAACGAATTGAAGGCCTTCCTTACGAAGCTACTTCTTCCATGCATCAGGACAGACGCAAGAGCCTGTTTCTTGAGGTCGATCATTTGCAGGGAGGCGCACTAAGGCTGGCGGAACAAAGCATGCTGGAGCTGCCGTATACCGCAACTTTGTACGCTTTAATCAAGCCGTTTGAAAGCGGTGTTGTCTCAGTTTCAGCAAAACCGTAGATCGTCAGCTCTCTGGTGTAAGGTTTAACCGAAATTGCGTGTGGAATAACAAAAGGGTAAATGCTATAATCGTTATGTTTGTTAAAAGAACAACGATGCCTGGCATTTCAAATAGAGGAGTGATGAACGTGGAATTATGGTTCACGGAAAAACAGACGAAAAACTTTGGGATTACTGCGAAAATTAAACGCACATATGTGACGGAGCAAACAGAATTCCAAAAGCTTGATATGGTAGAAACAGAAGAATTCGGAAACATGCTTGTGCTTGACGGTATGGTCATGACCACGCAAAAGGACGAGTTTGTTTATCATGAAATGGTAGCACACGTGCCTTTGTTTACTCACCCGAACCCAACGCAAGTTCTTGTTGTCGGCGGAGGAGACGGCGGTGTCATCCGTGAAGTACTGAAGCACCCTTCCGTAGAAAAAGCAACATTGGTTGAAATCGATGGCAAGGTTATCGAGTATTCAAAGCAATACCTTCCTGAAATCGCAGGTGAGCTTGATAACCCGCGCGTGGAAGTAAAAGTGGATGACGGCTTCATGCACATCGCAACAAGCGAGAACAAGTATGATGTGATCATGGTTGACTCTACTGAGCCTGTAGGGCCTGCTGCGAAATTATTTGAAAAAGGTTTCTATGAAGGTATCTCAAAAGCGCTGAAAGAGGACGGTATTTTCGTTGCTCAAACAGACAACCCTTGGTTTACACCTGAATTGATCTCAAAAGTATTTAAAGACGTGAGCGAAATCTTCCCGATCACCCGACTTTATACGGCGAACATCCCGACGTACCCAAGCGGGCTCTGGACATTCACGATCGGTTCAAAACAATACGATCCATTGGAAGTGAACGAAGAGCGTTTCCATGACATCGAAACGAAATACTGGACAAAAGATCTTCAAAAAGCAGCCTTCGCATTGCCGAAGTTTGTAGGAGATCTGATCAAGTAAGGCTGAAGCCGAGCTTCAGCGATTATGAAAAATGAGGCGTTTCGCAAGTAAAGTCTCATTTTTTCGCAAGTAAAAGACCGATTTCTGCAAGTAAACTTACCAGTTTTGCAAGTAAAGCCGGCAGTTTCGCAAGTAAACCCATCATTCTCGCAAGTAAATTGCCAAAATGGTCTGAAAGCCGGAGCTGAAGCCACACAGAAAGAGAAAGGGGCAACAAAAGTCATGCGATTTGACGAAGCCTATTCTGGAAATGTATTTATTTTAAGCAAACAGGATTATGATAATGCAGATGCGGTCCTCTACGGAATGCCGATGGACTGGACGGTATCGTTCCGCCCGGGTTCACGATTCGGCCCTGCAAGAATCCGTGAAGTGTCTTTGGGGCTTGAGGAATACAGCCCATACGCGGACAAGCATCTTGAAGAAGTAAATTATTTTGACGCAGGTGACATTCCGCTTCCGTTCGGAAATCCGCAGCGCAGCCTTGATCTTATCGAAGAATATGTTGCAACATTGCTTGACGCCGGCAAGTTTCCACTTGGCATGGGCGGAGAGCATCTCGTATCTTGGCCGATTTTTAAGGCATTGAAGAACAAGTATGATGATTTTGCCATCATCCATATCGATGCCCATGCTGATCTTCGGGAGCAGTATGAGGGAGAGCCGCTTTCCCACTCCACTCCTATTCGCAAGGCGTGCGGTTTGATCGGAGCGGAAAACGTCTACTCTTTCGGTATTCGTTCCGGAATGAGAGAGGAATTCCAATTTGCCAAAGAATCCGGCATGCATATGCATAAGTTCGATGTGGCTGAGCCTTTGAAAAAGGTACTTCCTGCGCTTGCCGGCCGCAATGTCTACGTAACGATTGACATTGACGTTCTTGATCCTGCTCATGCACCGGGTACGGGAACAGCGGAAGCAGGTGGAATCACATCCAAAGAATTGCTGGAAGCGATTCACTTAATCTCCGAGTCTGACATCAACGTGATTGGTGCTGACCTGGTTGAAGTAGCTCCGATCTATGACCCTTCTGAACAGACGCAGATCGCTGCGAGTAAATTCCTTCGGGAAATTCTCCTCGGCTGGGTCAACAAAAAATAATAGTGTAAACAAAGGACTAAAGCCTTTTGTAGGTTTTAGTCTTTTTGTGTCGAAAAAAGTTACAAAATTGTGTCTATTTTGATATAGTTATTAAGGTAAATGAATGCAAAAGCAGAAAGGAGCGAGGGGAATGGGAAATAAGCTTACAAGGTCTACGATGCCTTTTATGCATCAGCTGTCGGATGCCATCATACTTCTAACCAAGGATTTTTCTATACAGGAGATCAATTCAGCCGCAGAAAAAATGACAGGCCGGGCACAGGCGGAGCTGAAAGGCCTACCCATCTCAAGCCTCCTTCCAGACTTGAATATAAAACGAAACAAACAGCAGGCTGTATTGTCTGGAGATATGCATGATTCGATGATTGTGGATGTGAGTATAGATGATCTGGGAACAGATGAAGCATATCAAGTCTGTATTCTCAAGCCTGTAAACACAGATGTTGAGGAAGTTAACTCAGGAGCTATTGAAAATTTTCAGGAAGATCTATTGGTTACCCTAACTAATATTGTGCCTGACTTTATCGGGATTAAGGACGGATATGGGAAATTTGTTTACGCCAATAAATTTTCGGGTGATATATTTGGTTACCCGCATACAGGTTTTATCGGAAAAACCGATGCTGATCTTGCTCAGTTAGTTCCTTATTTCAAACCGGTTTTTGATTATTGTATTGAAACCGATGAAGGGGTTTGGCAAGAAGGCAAACTTCAGCGTTGTGTAGAAAAGATTCCGACGTCCTCAGGCGCCAGGATTTTTGATGTATACAAGATTCCAGTCTTTGATGAGGAAGGCGTTCGGAAAAACTTGCTCGTTTTCGGGCGGGAAATCACAGACCAGGTTTTGTCCCATGAAAAACTGCAGGAAAGCGAATCGAGATACAGGCTATTGGCCGAAAACTCTACAGATATAATCTCCACTCATAATGTGGAGGGAGAAATGCTCTACGTTTCACCTGCATGCGAACAGCTGCTCGGATATACACCTCAGGAATTGCTGTCCAAAAAAGCCTTTGATCTCTTTCATCCAAGTGATATTAGGCGATCGCTGAAGGTACATGAACAACTGTTAAAGGGAAGCGAAATCAGCAACTTCCAATTCAGGCTGAAGAGCAAAAAAGGCGAATACCACTGTGTTGAAGCGACCTGCCGGGGAATTAAGGATGAATTAACCGGTGAAGTCATTGAAATTATCGCTGTTACACGGGATATATCCGAACGGCTGGAGGCGGAAGAACTGCTTCGCAAGTCTGAAAAACTTTCGATTGTAGGCCAGCTTGCGGCTTCGGTAGCTCACGAAATCCGGAATCCGCTTACCGCACTGAAGGGTTTTATTCAGCTTTTTCAATCTAAAGGAATCGTGGACTGCGAGAAATATTATGGCATTATACTGGATGAGCTGAACCGGATTGAGCAAATCATCACGGAACTGCTGATTCTTGCCAAACCTCAATCCAAGATGGTCGAAAAGAAGGGCATCAAAGAGCTCATTCATTACGTCGTGGACCTGCTTGACCGCCAGGCTCTTGTTCACAATGTCCATATCGTTTGTGATTTGGAGGAAAACCTTCCTCTTATTAACTGTGTGGAAAATGAACTGAAGCAGGTGTTTATTAACTTAGTGAAAAATGCGATTGAAGCGATGCCGGATGGAGGAATCATCCACATCGACAGTGAGCGCAAAGGCAGAAACATTGAAATTATAATTCAGGATCAGGGATGCGGAATCCCACCTGAAAGCCTAATGAAACTGGGTGAACCGTTCTATTCGACAAAAGAGAAGGGAACGGGGCTCGGATTAATGACGAGCTATAAAATCATCCAGGAGCATTTCGGTCAAATCAATATAGAAAGCGATTCCGGCAGAGGTACAGCTGTTAAAATCATCCTTCCAATCGCATGACGCACTTCCAGAAGGAGAAGTGCGTTTTTCTTTGTTTGAGGGTAAGGTTGAAGAAATAGGGAAGAATCCTTTATAATAGTTGAGTTATAATCAATAATCATATGAGATTGGCATACAGAACAGATCAGTGCTTCTGTATTTTAATAGAAATGATAAAAAGGACGGATCCGACATGGAAGGACAAGACGCTGTAATTTCGGTCAATTTAATAATGGAAACCGTCATTCAGCATGCAAAGGAAAAAGATGTACATAAAGGCGAAGCGGAAGGAACTCTTTACCGCAAAGGGGATAGTACGTTTCTCAAATATACGGAAGTTATAGAGGGCGCCGGTTCAGTCAACAATGTAATTAAAATGAACCATGAGGGCATAGTCATCTTAAGGAGCGGCAGTGTGGCCATGCGCCAGAAGTTTTTGATCGGGCAGACAACACAGGGGATGTACGATACCCCATATGGCCAGCTATGGATGGAAACAACTACACATCAAATGAATTTCCGCTGGAACCAGCAGAGCAAAGAAGGCGATTTGCTCTTGAAGTATGGACTTGTACTGCAGGGAGAAGACACAGGCAATTATTCGATAAAGATCAATTTTCAGGAGGCAAAGTCATGAACGTTGTAGACCAGGTAAAGCTACATTTAAAACAAGAGGTTGAAGAAGCGGTAATTAAGGCAGGATTGGCAGAAAGAGAACAGCTTCCAGAAGTGGTTCTTGAAATTCCAAAGGATAAGTCGCACGGGGACTACGCGACCAATATGGCGATGCAGCTCGCTCGTATTGCCAAGAAAGCACCAAAAGTGATTGCAGAAGAAATTCTGAATCATTTTGATAAAAGTAAGGCATCCATCAGCAAGCTTGAAATTGCAGGTCCGGGATTCATAAACTTTTACATGGATAATGCGTATTTAACAGACTTAATTCCAGCTATTCTTAAAGCAGGAGAAGATTACGGAAGAACAGAATTTGGCGGTGGAAAGAAGGTTCAGGTTGAGTTTGTATCAGCGAACCCGACAGGAAATCTTCACCTTGGACATGCGCGCGGAGCAGCTGTTGGTGATTCTCTTTGCAACATCCTTGATCGTGCAGGATATGAAGTCTCCCGTGAATATTATATTAATGATGCGGGAAACCAGATTAATAACCTTGCTTATTCCATTGAAGCACGATATTTTCAGGCACTTGGGCAAGAAAAGGAAATGCCGCAGGACGGATACTTCGGTAAAGATATTATTGAATTCGGAAAAGACCTCGCTGAAGAGTACGGAGACAAATGGGCTGCAGCTGATGAAAAAGAGCGTTTCAACTTCTTCCGACAATACGGCCTTGGGAAGGAACTTGAGAAAATCAAAATCGATCTGGCTGAATTCCGGGTTAATTTTGATGTATGGTATTCTGAAACGTCCCTTTACGAATCCGGAAAGATCGACAAGGCCCTCTCGAAACTGAAAGATGCAGGGGTTGTCTATGAAGAAGAAGGCGCGACTTGGTTCCGGACAACGGACTTTGGCGATGATAAAGACCGTGTTCTGATTAAGAATGACGGGTCGTATACGTATCTGACACCGGATATCTCTTATCACCAGGATAAGCTTGACCGAGGATTTGAGAAGCTGATCAACATTTGGGGAGCAGATCACCATGGTTATATTCCCCGAATGAAGGCGGCCATCCAGGCGCTTGGCTATGACCGTGAACAGCTCGATGTTTTAATTATCCAGCTTGTTTCCTTGTTCCAAAACGGGGAAAAAGTAAAGATGAGCAAACGTACGGGAAAAGCTGTAACCCTGAAAGATCTAATGGAAGAAGTAGGCATAGATGCAACTCGCTACTTCTTCGCGATGAGAAGCTCTGACACCCATCTTGATTTTGATATGGACTTAGCGGTTTCAAAATCAAACGAGAATCCGGTATTCTATGTGCAGTACGCACATGCCCGTGTATGCAGCATGCTGCGCCAGGGTGCGGAGATGGGCTTGTCCTGCGACGGAGAGCTTGACCTTTCTCACGTCTCCTCTGAAAAAGAGGTTGAGCTGCTGAAAAAGCTCGGCGAATTCCCGGCTGCGATTGATGAAGCTGCTGATAAGATGCTCACTCACCGCATCACGAACTATGTATTTGAACTGGCATCTGCACTGCACAGCTTCTACAATGCTGAGCGAGTGCTCGATGCTGAAAATAAAGAAAAATCAACCGCTCGCTACGCGTTGATGAAGGCCACTCAAATCACGATTGAAAACGCATTGAAGGTTGTGGGTGTTTCCGCACCTGAACGAATGTAAATAGAGGAAAAGGGGCTGTCCAAGAAGTCTGTAAGCTGTTGATTTCCGTTCCAGGCTGCTCGCTTTCCACGGGGCGTGCGGTGAGCCTTACCGGCGTGAACGCCTACTTTTTGGTGCAAGNNNAGTCTCACCTGTCACGCTAGTCCCGCAGGACAAGGAAGGCTCCGGCAGCTTTTTATCGCACGAAGAAAATGTGAAGTTCATTTTCGAGGAGTCTCGCATCTTTCACTTCAATTAACTTTTCATTGAAGATTTTTCAAGCCAAAAAGGGGCTGCCTGAAGGTCAATTTTCGACTTTCTGGACAGCCCCTTTTTTTTATGTCCAGCGCAAGCGGACAGGCGCTTGCGCTTTTCTGGGGGATAAACAGCGTATCACTGGAGACCATAAACGGAGGGAGGAATGCAGAATGAAGCTGGTTATTTTGGCACTGATTACAGGTGCAGCTGTAGGCATTGTTTTTGCCATGCTTAAGCTGCCGATTCCTGCTCCGCCAGCCTTATCGGGCATTGCCGGAATCGTTGGGATTTACCTGGGATACAAGATCTATCTTTGGGCATTTTCGCTTTTTATGAAGCCATGAATAAAGAGGGGTGGTTTGTATGGCAGCAAGAGATGTGCATACATCTTACAGAGAATCGGGGTCAGGTCTTCCTCTTGTTTTTATCCACCCTCCAGCACTGACTTCCCGTATTTTTAAGTATCAGCATGAAGGGCTAAACCAGAATTTCAAAGTGATTACATACGATATGCGGGGACATGGCAACACGCTGTGCAGGGAGGACTCGTTCACGATTGGAACACTGAGTGATGACCTGCTTGCTTTGCTGGATAAACTGGAAATCGAGAAGGCTATCCTATGCGGTTATTCTGCGGGAGGTACGGTGGCTCAGGATTTTGTTCTGCGCTACCCTGAGAGGGTGCGGGCTCTCGTGTTAAGCGGAGGTTTTCCGCAAGTGGCGTCCTGGTTTTTAGAAAAAGAATTCAGGCTCGGGATCCATCTTGCAGCACATTATCCTCTCTTTTTAATAAACGGTTTGGCTTGGTCCCATAAAGTGGATGGAGAAGACAGGCAAGAAATTGCAGAGGAATGCAAAAAAGGCAGCCAGATGATCTGGCGCCGTTTTTATGAGGAAAGTATGAAGTATAGCTGCACGGAATCCTTGCCTGAGATCCAAGTACCGCTGTTATTGTTCTACGGTTCCCGGTCCTTTTATTTTTTACCCTATCAGGAGATTTATCAAAGACTCGTACCGCATACCGATACCATCATCGTTCCGGGAGCATTCCATCAGATCCCGGTTAAACAGTACAGATTCTTTAACCACGCACTGACCCATTGGGCCGAGTCCGTCAGATGATCAAGGTGCCTCCGCTCATCCGTTTGATTCCCCTTACCTTGGCGAGTTCACCAATCAATCGAATGAGGGCGATATCCTTCTGTTTTGCTTCGATCATCACATCCAGCTCATCCGTAAATGGCTTGATCATTTTAAAGAAAGGCATCACATAGTCGAGGCTTACGAAGTCATGATGGCTTCGGTAGGCCTTTTCTGTTTTTGGTGAAGATAGATGGACTTTAGGCGGCCGCCCGGTGCCTTGCCATGTCGCAATAAAACGGGGAAGAAGTACTTCCAGCGGAACGGAACTGGGGTTGGCCAGGTGATGATGGTAATCAAACATCATGGGTATCCCTTCAGCTTCACATATGTCCAGCGTTTCTTCAGTCGTATAGGTTTTATCGTCATTTTCAAGTGTCATGGCCTGTTTAACGGGAGCAGGCAGTTTTTTTATATTTTCATGGAATCGTGCTACGGAAGATTCTTTATCCCCATAAGTTCCGCCAACATGGATGTTGATCCGTGCTTCCTTTTCAAGACCCATCGCCTGGAGCATGGCGTAATGGTATTCCATGTCTTTCACAGCATTATCCGTAATATGCTCCTTGGCGCTTGTAAACAGGGTAAACTGGTTTGGGTGCAGACTCACACGGAGGCCGTGGGCTTTCACAAGGTCCCCAACCGCACGAAACTCCTCAGCAGTATGCTTTAAATACTCCCATTCGACGTCAGGGTGAGTCGCCAGCGGAACGATCGAGGAAGACATCCGATATAAAGGAAATTGAGAAGCGATGTTGTAGTGAATGATTCGCAGTGCATTTTTTAAATTTGATTTTGTAATGGAAATTAGTCGCTGTTCCCGTTCCTCTTTTTCAAGCTTTGACCAAGTGGCAAAAGTCATCGTTTTTGACGGTGATGAATCGAAAAGGGTAAGAGCGGTGGAAACAAAACCAAAAGATACAATCATTGCAGCAGCCCCTTTGAAGTCAAGTCATACTCGTACATTCACCGTTTAAGCATAACTTAAACAAAACTTATAAAAAAGGTAAAAGAACCCGTGAGATCTGAATTTTTGTTTTTGTCCAGAGCGACAGCCTGTCCAAAGCCGTGACTTGCAGGGTTTCGGAACGGGCTAAGTCTACTTCAAGGGCCTTCAGCGTCACTTTAATCAATTCCGGATCATGGAAAATGCAGTTTACTTCTGAATTGGTAAACATGCTTCGCAGATCGAAATTTGTTGTGCCAATATCGCAGATTTTTTCATCGACCATAAAAACTTTCGCATGGAAAAAACCTTCATAATACTGGTCGACACGGCATCCGGCTTTTAACAGTTCCCTCAGGTACGGATAGGAAGCTTCTTTTACCAGCGGATGATCGGACTTCATCGGGACAAGCAAGATTACCTCCACACCGCGTTTCAGTGCATGAAGGAGAGCTCTCTGCAGGCTGGCATCCGGTATAAAATAGGGTGAGCCGATAAAGATTCGGGTTTTGGCCTGTTCAATTTGCTGCAAGAAGAACGAATAGATCTGTTTGGATGAGAAAAGGGCCGTAAAAGTCTGAGGCCCCTCTTCAAGTTCCGGAAAATAAGAATTCCCGCTTAACTTTTCACACGAAGCCTCCTCCCAATCGAGAAGAAATTGGTGCTGCAGGGAATGGATTACAGGGCCATCCAGCTGTAAATGATAATCGCGCCAATCCCCAAGCTTCGGATCCCTTCCTAAATATTCGTCTCCTACATTGAATCCCCCGGTAAATCCTTTTTTTCCGTCAATAATCGTTATTTTCCGATGGTTTCTACGGTTCAGTTTATAAAAGAAGTAAGGAAATTCGGGCTTAAAGCTATAGGCAAATTGAACCCCTGCCAGCTTCATTTCATGTATGGCTTTCTTTTTTAGGAAAAAACTGCCCATATAATCGACGAGCAAACGGACAGCTACTCCTTCTCTCGCCTTTCTTTTCAGAAGAGATGTCATCTCCTTGCCGATGCAGTCCTCATTGAAAATATAAAATTGAATATGTAAATGATGTTTGGCTTGTTCTATTTCCTCAAACAACGTATCGAAAAAATCCGTACCGGTCGTGATGAGAACCGCTTCCCCCGTACAGACAGCAGGATCTTCCAGCTCCTTTTTCGCAACATTTTTCTTGCCTAATTGAAAATCGAGCCAAATAAACACTGCTATTATAACGGCTGCAAGCAGGAGGATCAAAATACTGTATACGATGGCCATGGCGGTACTCCTTTCTTGTGGAAATAGGTCTGATTAGTATCTCCAAGAATCAAGAGAATCATCGGTGTCAGGCACCCGAAAAAAATTTTTTGAATAATATTGACTGAATGCTCATTCAGTTATATTTTTTATGTTATAATGGTTTCAGAAAATTCTCCCCTTTTTGAATAGTTATTTAAGGTATATATAGGAAAAGGGAAAGCAACAGACAAAGATGAAGGGAGCATAATTGATGAACGGTTTACTGATTTTGAACTGGATTGCCTTTATTCTTGTAACCGCTTACGCCATCTATTTGTTTGCATATGTGGTAAAAACGCGGTATGAATTCATCAAAATGGGTAAAAAAGTCGAATTTGACCATACCGTGCAGGAACGGATTAAAGCTGTGCTTGTCAATGTATTCGGTCAGAAGAAGCTTTTAAAAGATAAAAAGAGCGGGATCATTCATGTGTTGTTTTTCTATGGATTCCTTCTTGTCCAATTTGGTGCGATTGATTTTATATGGAAAGGGCTTGCCCCTGGGTCTCACCTCCCGCTCGGGCCGCTTTATCCCGGGTTCACATTTTTTCAGGAAATCGTAACTTTCCTCATACTTGTGGCTGTCGTTTGGGCGTTTTACCGCAGATATGTCGAAAAGTTGGTACGCCTTAAACGGGGATTTAAAGCAGGACTTGTATTACTGTTCATTGGCGGATTAATGCTTTCCGTCCTTCTTGGCAACGCCATGGAAATCCTTTGGCATAACCAGGAACTTGAATGGACGGCACCGATTGCTTCAGGCCTCGCTTATATCCTGGGCGGGCTGCCGGAAGCTGCGGTCGTCACCATATTCTTTATCGCATGGTGGCTTCATCTGCTGTTCCTTCTCACGTTCCTTGTCTATGTGCCGCAGTCCAAGCATGCTCATTTGATCGCGGGCCCGCTGAATGTTTGGCTGGGAAGGAAGGATAAAGTAGGAAAACTTTCTTCCATCAATTTTGAAGATGAGACACAAGAAGTTTTCGGCGTCGGTAAAGTGGAAGACTTCAACCAAAAGCAGCTTGTCGATCTGTATGCTTGTGTAGAATGCGGACGCTGTACAAATGTTTGTCCGGCCACAGGTACAGGCAAAATGCTTTCACCGATGGATATGATAATTAAAATAAGGGATCACCTCACTGAAAAAGGAGCGGCGGTTACTTCACGCACGCCTTGGATGCCTTCCTTTGCTTTCGCGAATACAAAAGGCAACCAGATTGCTTTTGAAGCCGCAGGAAAAGGACAGGGCGCCAAAGAAATGGCTGCTGCGACAGACGGAAGCTCCGCGTTAAAGTTTGAATATAATATTGAACTGATCGGCGAAGTCATGACGGAAGAAGAGATCTGGGCATGTACCACTTGCCGAAACTGTGAGGATCAATGTCCGGTCATGAATGAGCACGTGGATAAAATCATCGACATGCGCCGCTATCTTGTCCTTACAGAAGGAAAGATGGACGCAGATTCCAAACGGGCCATCCAAAATATCGAGAAGCAAGGAAACCCTTGGGGAATTTCCAAGAAAGAAAGAGAAAACTGGCGAGAGCTTCGCGAAGACGTTTCGGTTCCTACAGTAAAAGAAATGGAGAAAGCCGGAGAAGAATTTGAATACTTGTTCTGGGTCAGCTCGATGGGCGCTTATGACAACCGAAGCCAGAAAATCGCACTTGCTTTTGCAAAAATCATGAATGAGGCTGGCGTCAAGTTTGCCATCCTTGGAAACAAGGAAAAGAACTCCGGAGATACGCCTCGACGAATCGGAAACGAGTTCCTGTTCCAGGAAATTTGCAACAGCAATATCGCGTTATTTGAAAAACATAATGTGAAGAAGATTATTACGATTGACCCGCATGCCTATAATTCCTTTAAAAACGAGTATCCGGAGTTTGGCTATGAAGGTGAGGTCTATCACCATACAGAGCTGCTGGCAGATTGGATCAAGGAAGGACGCATCACACCGAAATTTGAAGTGGATGAAGTCATCACTTACCACGATTCTTGCTATCTGGGACGTTATAACGAGGTTTATGAACCGCCTCGTGAGATTTTAAAAGCGATCCCTGGGGTGAAGCTTGTTGAGATGAACCGCAATCGCCAAAACGGCATGTGCTGCGGTGCCGGCGGCGGGATGATGTGGATGGAAGAAAAAGCCGGTCAGCGCGTCAACGTTGCGAGAACGGAGCAGGCGCTTGAAGTGAATCCAACGATGATCGGAAGCGGATGTCCATATTGCTTAACGATGCTGAGCGATGGAACAAAAGCGAAGGAAGTAGAAGACCAAGTCCAGACATTGGACGTAGTCGAAATTCTTGAAAGATCGTTGTTTGGTTCATCAAAAGAAAAGGCTCTTTCCTAAAAGATGGCTGCTATAGGAACCTTTTTGTAAAGATACTTCATTGACAAGTTGATTGGAGTGCAAGGTGCGAGACTCCTCGAAAATGAATTTCACATTTTCTTCGTGCGATATAACGCTGCCGAAACCTTCCTTCTCCTGCGGGAAATGCGGGACAGGTGAGACCCACAGGCGCCTGCGCCGAGGAGGTAGGCGCTTGCGCCGGTAAGACTCACCGCCCGCCCCGCGGAAAGCGAGCATCTGAAACGGAAATCAACTACTCCTAAGAGCAGCCAAGGTTAACCTGCTGTCCACTGGCAGCAGGTTAACCCATGGATCTTCGTTGACCGAGCGTTCGCTCGGTACATCTTGAAAGCGTTTTAATTTTACAAAAGGAGAGGATTCTCATGGGTAAAACAGTCATTGTCAGCGGTGTACGTACACCGATCGGTAAGTTTGGCGGATCATTAAGCACATTATCTGCATCTGATCTAGGTGCAGCAGCGATTAAGGAAGCGCTGCAAAGAGCGGATGTCAGAGCAGACCAAGTAGATGAACTGATCATGGGCTGTGTGCTGCAGGGCGGACAGGGACAGATCCCTTCTCGCCAGGCTGCCAAGAAAGCGGGATTGCCTTGGGAAGTTAAGACCGAGACCATCAATAAAGTGTGTGCTTCCGGAATGAGGAGCGTAACCTTGGCGGATCAGATTATCCGTGCTGGTGATGAAGAGGTCATTGTAGCTGGCGGTATGGAATCAATGAGCAATACACCTTACATTCTTCCAAAAGCTCGCTGGGGCTACCGTATGGGAGACGGCCAGGTGAAGGACTTGATGACACATGACGGGCTTACGTGTTCTTTTACTGGCGTTCACATGGGGACGTACGGAAACCAAGTGGCGCAAGAGCTTGAAATTTCGCGTGAGAAACAGGATGAGTGGGCATTCAGGAGCCATCAAAGAGCCGTTTCTGCAACCGAGAATGGAACATTTGCTGAAGAGATTGTCTCTGTAGAGGTGCCACAGCGAAAAGGAGAGCCTGTTTCTGTAACAGCAGATGAAGCACCAAGAAAAGATACGACTGCTGAGCGTTTGGCTAAACTTGGGCTGGTCTTTTCTCAGGAAGGAACCATTACAGCCGGGAACGCTCCTGGAGTTAACGACGGTGCAGCAGCTCTTGTTCTTATGTCAGAAGAACGGGCGCAAAAAGAAGGAAAAGAAGTGATGGCTGCCATTCTCGGGGCTGCGGCAATCGCTCTTGACGCAAAGGATTTCCCAAAAACACCGGGCCTTGTCATTAACGAACTGTTGAAAAAAACAGGAAAAACGCTCGAAGAAATCGACCTTTTTGAAATTAACGAAGCTTTTGCAGCAGTGGCGCTGGCAAGTGCAGAGCTTGCGAACCTTGATCTGGAAAAAGTAAACGTAAACGGCGGAGCGGTAGCCTTAGGGCATCCGATCGGAGCAAGCGGAGCGAGAATCATTGTTTCATTGATTCATGAACTGAAAAGACGCGGCGGAGGACTGGGAATCGCATCCATCTGCTCAGGCGGCGGCCAGGGTGATGCAGTTCTTATTGAAGTGAAATAAACAAAGGGGGAATCAGAATGAACGTCAAGACCATCATGGTAATTGGAGCCGGACAAATGGGCTCAGGTATCGCTCAAGTATGTGCAATGGCAAATTACAAGGTTTTTCTCCACGATCTCAAAGAAGAATTTGTACAAAAAGGGCTGGATTCTATTTCACGGCAACTCTCTCGCCAGGTGGAAAAGGGAAGAATGGCAGCCGAAGAAAGAGAGGCTGTTTTAGAACGCCTCCACCCTTCAAGGAGCATTCAAAACGCAGCAGATGCAGACCTGGTCATTGAAGCAGTGGTAGAAAATATGGATGTCAAAACCCAGATGTTTAAGATGCTTGATGAGATGGCACCGGAACATGCCATTTTGGCGAGTAACACCTCTTCCCTTCCTATTACTGAGATTGCAGCTGTAACGAAAAGGCCGGAACGTGTGATCGGCATGCATTTTATGAATCCTGTCCCGGTGATGAAACTCGTTGAAATCATCCGCGGACTGCAAACAAGTGACGAGGTATATAACGTCATTGAGACCGTGACGAAACAGGTAGGCAAGGTGCCTGTTGAGGTTAATGATTTTCCTGGCTTTATTTCCAACAGGATCCTGATGCCGATGATCAATGAGGCTATTTTTGCACTCTATGAAGGAGTGGCTGAACCGGAAGCTATCGATGAAATTATGAAACTGGGAATGAATCATCCGATGGGGCCGCTGACCTTGGCAGATTTTATCGGTCTTGATACATGTCTATACATTATGGAAACACTCCAGGAAGGCTTTGGAGATGACAAATACCGGCCTTGCCCGCTTCTTCGCAAATATGTGAAAGCTGGCTGGCTCGGAAAGAAATCAGGTAAAGGGTTCTACACCTACAGCTGATGCAGGAATGCTTGGACAGGGGGAATAAAACGTGAATCTCACGTTTACAGAAGAACAGCTCATGATGCAAAAAATGGTGCGCGATTTTGCACAGAAAGAAATTGAACCCATCGTGGATATGATGGATGAAAATGATCAGTTTCCAACAGAAGTTGTAAAAAAGATGGCTGGACTGGGCCTTATGGGGATTCCCATACCCGAGGAATACGGCGGTGCAGGGATGGACTACACCTCGTATATTATTGCCATTCATGAATTGTCAAAGGTGAGTGCAACGGTTGGTGTCATTCTTTCTGTTCATACAAGCGTTGGAACCAATCCGATTTATCATTTTGGAAATGAAGAGCAAAAGCAGCGGTTTATTCCAAAGCTCGCAAGCGGTGAATATTTAGGTGCTTTCGCTTTAACGGAACCGGGCGCGGGTTCTGATGCAGCAGCCCTCAAAACAAAAGCCGTAAAAAAGGGCGATAAGTACATTCTGAACGGATCTAAAATCTTTATCACCAATGCGGGTGCGGCAGATACGTATATCGTTTTTGCTTCGACAAACCCTGAAGCGGGAACAAAGGGAATTTCAGCTTTTATCGTAGAGAAAGGCTCACCAGGCTTTTCGATCGGAAAAAAAGAGAAGAAGATGGGGCTGAACGGTTCGAATACGTGCGAGATTATCTTCGACCAGGCGGAAATTCCAGAAGAAAACCTGCTCGGGACTGAAGGAGAAGGCTTCAAAATCGCATTAAGCAACCTTGAAGCCGGCAGAATTGGCATTGCAGCACAATCACTCGGGATTGCCGAAGCAGGTCTTCAGCATTCCCTGGAATACGCTAAAGGCCGCAAGCAATTCGGAAAGCCGATCGGTGCCCAGCAAGGACTTGCGTTCATGCTTGCGGACATGGCAACAAAAGTAGAGGCGGCCAAACTTCTGACCTACCGTGCTGCTAATCTTCGTACCCTGGGCATTCCGTGCAAAAAAGAGGCTTCGATGGCAAAGCTGATCGCTTCACAGACGGCCATGAAGGTGGCGATCGACGCTATTCAGGTACACGGGGGATACGGCTATACGAAAGAGTACCCGGTAGAGCGTCTGTTCAGGGATGCCAAAGTTTGTGAGATCTATGAAGGAACGAGTGAAATTCAACGTATCGTGCTGAGCAAGCACTTATTACAAGATTAAACTGGGAGGCAAAAGAACATGCAATTTCAACTATCTGAAGAACACGAAATGATCCGCAAAATGGTGCGTGATTTTGCAAAAAAGGAAGTAGAGCCGACAGCTGCAGAGAGGGATGAAGAAGAGCGGTTTGACCGTGCCCTTTTCGACAAGATGGCAGAGCTTGGCCTGGCAGGGATTCCTTGGCCGGAAGAATACGGCGGAATCGGCGGGGACTATCTTGGGTATGTCATTGCGGTTGAAGAGCTTTCCCGTGTCTGTGCTTCAACTGGGGTAACACTATCAGCGCATACTTCACTTGCCGGCTGGCCGATCTTTAAATTTGGTTCAGAAGAGCAAAAACAGAAGTTCCTTCGTCCGATGGCAGAAGGGCAAAAAATGGGAGCCTATGGCCTGACAGAACCAGGCTCAGGATCTGACGCCTCCAATATGAAAACAACAGCCAGAAAAGACGGCGATGATTACATTATCAATGGTTCTAAAATCTTTATCACAAATGCTGGCGAAGCTGAAATTTATGTGGTGTTTGCGATGACAGACCAATCTGCAGCACACCGCGGCATTTCCGCATTCATCATCGAAAAAGGAACACCGGGCTTCTCCTTCGGTAAGAAAGAGAAAAAACTCGGGATCCGTTCATCACCGACATTGGAGCTCATTATGGAAGACTGCAGGGTTCCTGCAGAGAACATGCTCGGCAAAGAGGGAGAAGGCTTTAAGATCGCCATGATGACACTTGACGGCGGACGGAACGGAATCGCGGCGCAGGCTGTCGGAATCGCGCAAGGTGCGTTGGATGCTGCTGTAACCTATGCCAAAGAAAGAAAACAGTTTGGAAAATCCATCGGACAAAATCAGGGAATCGGGTTTAAATTAGCCGATATGGCCACAAAAGTAGAGGCTGCAAGACTGCTAACCTATCAAGCAGCGTGGCGTGAAAGCGAAGGCCTCCCATATGGAAAAGAATCCGCGATGTCCAAACTGTTTGCCGGTGACATCGCCATGGAAGTAACGACGGATGCCGTGCAGGTATTCGGCGGATACGGGTATACAAAAGAGTATCCTGTTGAACGGTATATGCGCGATGCGAAAATCACTCAAATCTATGAAGGAACACAGGAAATACAGCGACTGGTCATTTCCAAAATGCTTCTGAAAGATTAAGGAGGACAAAATGCACCCTTTGGCCGAACGCATCAAAAACAAAGATGAACGAGCGCTTGCGAGAGCCATTTCCTATGTTGAGAACGATCACCCCGAAAAGCTTGAACTGTTAAAGGACATTCATTCTCTTCAGAAAAAGGCTCATTATGTGGGCCTTACCGGTTCCCCTGGTGCAGGCAAGAGCTCCCTCGTCAACCGGCTGATCACCTTTTTGCGCAGCAAGGGCATGACGATTGGTGTGGTGGCGGTTGATCCGACCAGCCCGTTTAGCGGCGGCGCTATTCTTGGTGACCGGGTGAGAATGAGTGAACACTTTACAGATCCAGATGTTTTCATCCGCAGCATGGGAACAAGGGGAAGCCTTGGCGGTCTTGCCAGGACAACAAAGGAAACCGTTCGGCTGATGGATGCTTATGGTTTTGACGTGATCCTCATCGAAACGGTGGGGGTTGGCCAGTCGGAGCTTGATATTATGAAAATTGCCGACAGCATTGCCGTTGTACTAAATCCGGGAAGCGGTGATGTGGTTCAAGTTTTCAAAGCAGGGATCATGGAGATTGCCGACTTGTTCATCGTCAATAAAGCCGATCTTCCCGGTGTGCCAAAGCTTTTGTCTGAAATTGAAGCAATGCTTGATCTTGTGAAACATGATGCACCATACCGTCCGCCGATCGTTCAGACGATCTCTGTTCAGAACAAAGGGCTCCAGGAGGTATGGGATCAGCTGAGTGCCCACCGCCAATACCTTGATGAAAGTGGTGAGGGAGAAGAGCGGCGGGTCCGCAGCCTGAAACAGGAAGTCATAGAAGTCGTGCACTACGAGCTGATGAGAACCCTTCTTATGAGAGAGGAAAGCAACGGGTATTCATGGCTTCCCGATGTGCAGAAAGGGCAGCTTGATCCGTATTCGGCTGCAGGGAAAATCCTCGAGGATTGGGAGAAAAACCAGGACAGAAAAGAGTGATTGCTTTGGGAAGAAAGGAAGTACCCTCGCTTGTAAAAGATGAAAAGCTTATCCAGAAAAGGCGCGGAGAAATGGTAAAGGCAGCGGTTAACCTGTTTAAGGAAAACGGCTTTCACCGAACAACAACCCGGGAAATCGCAAAGGCCTCCGGGTTCAGCATCGGAACGCTGTACGAGTATATCCGTTCAAAGGAAGACATCTTATACCTGGTCTGTGACAGTATTTATGAAGGGGTAAAAGAAAAGCTCCATGAACAGATCTCCCTGACAGAGGGCAGCATTGACCATGTAAAAAAAGCGATTGCGGTTTATTTTAATGTAGTCGATGAAATGCAGGATGAAGTGCTTGTCATGTATCAGGAAGCCAAATCACTGTCACGGGAAGCCTTGCCGTATGTGCTGAAAAAAGAGCTGGAGATGACAGCCATTTTTGAGGAGCTCCTGAAACGGACGGTGGAACAGGGTGAACTGGATCTGAATGAGGAAGAAGTTAAGCTTCTGGCCCATAACATTTTAGTTCACGGCCAAATGTGGACCTTCCGCCGCTGGAGCCTCAGAAAAGAATATACATTAGAAGAGTATACGAACATGCAGACCTATCTGCTTTTATATGGAGTCTTGAACCGCAGCCTTACAGGCGGAGCCAGGTAATTATGTTGTTTGAGAGGAGAAGGGAAAATGAGTAATCCGAAAGTGTACCAGCCGAAGAACCATATTCGTTTTGTAACCGCTTCCAGTCTATTTGACGGACATGATGCGTCTATTAACATTATGAGGCGTATTTTGCAGTCAAGCGGCGCTGAGGTCATCCATCTTGGGCATAACCGTTCAGTAGACGAGGTTGTGAGTGCAGCCATTCAGGAAGATGCTCAGGGGATCGCTATATCTTCCTATCAAGGCGGCCATGTTGAATACTTCAAGTACATGATCGACTTGTTAAAGGAACGGGGAGCAAGCCATATTAAAGTATTTGGCGGAGGCGGAGGCGTTATTATTCCGCCGGAAATAAAAGAACTGCACAGCTACGGCGTAACCCGCCTCTTCTCTCCTGAAGACGGCAGGATCAACGGACTGCAGGGTATGATCAATTTTATGCTGCAGGAGTGCGATTTTCAGACCGTTACAGAACTGACAGACGAACTTGAGAAGCTTCCTGAAAAGGAAAGCCGTGCGGTCGCCCGCCTGATCACTGTAGCCGAGAACGGGGAGTTCGCTCCAAAGGAAACGGCAGCCACTGCTGAGCAGGTGCTTCAACAGGTGAAAAGCTCGCAGCAAAACGTGCCTGTACTGGGTATTACGGGAACGGGCGGAGCAGGGAAAAGCTCCTTAACCGATGAGCTTGTGCGCCGTTACGTGAATGAATTTGAAGATAAGACGGTAGCCATCCTTTCCATCGACCCTACAAAGCAAAAAACAGGCGGAGCCTTGCTTGGCGACCGCATCCGTATGAATTCCATTTACAATCCTCGCGTATACATGCGCAGTCTCGCAACACGCGGTTCACGGTCAGAGCTTTCTGCGGCTATTCGTGATGCTCTTTCAGTTGTAAAGGCAGCAGGATATGATCTGGTCATCGTCGAGACGAGCGGGATTGGCCAGGGAGATGCTGGAATTGTAGATATTTCTGATGTCTCCATGTATGTCATGACGAGCGAGTTTGGCGCACCTTCACAGCTGGAGAAGATTGACATGATCGACTATGCTGACCTTATCGCGATCAATAAATACGAGCGTAAAGGTTCAGAAGATGCTCTAAGGGACGTAAGGAAGCAATATCAGCGCTCACGCCAATGGTTTGAAAAAGAATTGGATGGTATGCCCGTATATGGAACCATTGCAAGCCAGTTTAATGACGAAGGAACGAATACCCTGTTCCGCGCATTGATCCATACCTTAAATGATAAATGTTCATTAGTCTGGCAGCTCAAGCCTCTGGCTGAAGAAACAGTTGCAAAAAAGAATGTGATCATCCCGGGCGAGCGAAGCCAGTATTTGAATGACCTTGTCTATACAATGAGAGATTACTACAAGACCATGAATGAACAAGTGAAGTACGCAAGAAAAAGCTATCAGCTCAAAGGTTCGATCGAAACCATCCAAGAGATCAACGCCAATGGTGAAGTTGTTTCCACCTTAGAAGAAGCAAGGGATCTAGTAGAGGAGAAGCTTCTTCCGTACTCCAAGAAAACACTCGACAACTGGCCGAAGCTGAGAGAGCAGTACAGCGGCATGGAGTTTGTGACAAAAATCAGAGACAAAGAGATTGTCACAGAGCTTACAACCAAAAGTCTTTCAGGTTTAAACATACCCAAAGTGTCACTTCCGAAGTTTGAAGACTGGGGAGAGATCCTAAAATGGGTGATGAAGGAAAATGTGCCGGGCGCTTTCCCTTATACGGCGGGAGTTTTCCCGTTTAAGCGAAAGGGTGAAGATCCGAAGCGCCAGTTTGCAGGAGAAGGAACGCCGGAACGAACGAACCGACGCTTCCACTATCTTTCAAAAGACGATGATGCCAAGCGCTTAAGCACAGCCTTTGACTCCGTTACCCTGTACGGCGAGGATCCTGATTATCGTCCGGATATTTATGGAAAAGTCGGAGAAAGCGGAGTCAGCATCTGTACGCTGGAAGATATGAAAAAGCTTTATGACGGCTTCGATCTGATTGCGCCAAGCACCTCTGTTTCAATGACGATTAACGGTCCAGCGCCAATCATTCTCGCCATGTTCATGAACACAGCGATTGATCAGCAGCTTCAACAATTTGAGCAGGAAAATGGCCGCCGTCCGAATGAAGACGAGTACAAGGAAATTGCCGCCAAGACACTGGCTAGTGTACGCGGAACGGTTCAGGCAGACATATTGAAGGAAGATCAAGGGCAGAATACATGTATCTTCTCAACTGAATTCGCTCTTCGCATGATGGGCGATATCCAGCAATACTTTATCGACCATAATGTACGTAACTACTATTCTGTTTCGATCTCCGGCTATCACATTGCAGAAGCCGGCGCTAACCCGATCACACAGCTGGCGTTTACGTTGGCGAATGGGTTCACCTATGTGGAATATTACTTAAGCCGAGGTATGAACATTGACGATTTCGCACCAAATCTATCGTTCTTTTTCAGTAACGGTTTAGATCCGGAATACGCGGTGATAGGCCGGGTCGCACGAAGAATCTGGGCAACAGTAATGAAAAATAAATATGGTGCAAATGAGCGAAGCCAGAAGCTGAAGTATCATGTTCAAACGTCTGGAAGATCGCTTCATGCGCAAGAGATCGATTTTAACGACATCCGTACGACCCTGCAAGCGTTGATGGCACTTTATGATAACTGTAATTCTTTGCATACCAATTCCTATGATGAAGCAATCACGACACCGACAGAGGAATCTGTTCGCCGAGCGATGGCCATCCAGCTTATTATTACGAAGGAAATGGGTCTCGCCCGCAATGAAAATTCACTTCAAGGATCCTTTATTATTGAGGAGCTGACTGACCTTGTAGAAGAAGCAGTCCTTCAGGAATTTGAAAGGCTGAATGCAAGGGGCGGTGTCTTAGGCTCGATGGAAACACAGTATCAGCGAGGAAAGATACAGGAAGAGTCCATGTATTATGAGATGAAAAAGCATAATGGAGAGCTGCCGATCATCGGTGTCAATACGTACCTGAATCCCAACCCTCCAAAAGATGAAGAATTTAACATGCAGCTGGCACGGGCAACGAAGGAAGAGAAGGAACAGCAGATCGCCAGCCTCAATGATTTCAAAAACAGGCATGTTGAACAATCGGTTCAAGCACTGCGCAAACTTCAGGAAACAGCCTTGAACGGCGGGAACATTTTTGAAGAACTGATGAAGACCGTCAGAGTAGCAAGCCTTGGCCAAATCACATCTGCTTTATATGAAGTGGGCGGCAAATACCGTAGAAATATGTAAAAACAAAAAATAGAAAAAGAGGGTTAACCCTCTTTTTCTATTTTTAGCTTACTCAATGTTGCAAAAACATCACTAAAGGCATCATCGAACGGGTGTCAGGCACCCGAAGTTAACCCAAAGGTGCCTGACACCCAAATAAACAAAACTAATTGCTTCGATGAATAAAAACATTGCGATTCCAGCCGAATTTGGCTAGAGAACCAAAGTTTCATGCTACGTAGCAATTAGTCTATTTAGGGGGTGCCAGGCACCTTTTGAGTTAATTGATGGTGCCAGGCACCCGTGCAGTGATGTGATTTTAAAAAAAAGATGTCATTCATCTAGCATATCCTTGGAAGATTTGTTTATAATGAAGAGTATAATTCTTCTAGAACAAAACTTGTGCATCTATGACATAAATAGATTTATTGATTTGAAAGGAAGTGCCAACTTGAGTTTAGTCAAATCTTATTCAAAAGATGACATCGTGGAAATGGCCATGGTTGAGATCGCTTTTGAAATTTTAAAAGAAGAAAAACAAACAGTTCCTTTTTATGAGCTAGTTCAGCGTATTAAAGATATGAAGGGATTATCTGATGCTGCAGTCGAACGCCGTCTATCACATTTTTATACAGACATGAACATCGACGGCCGTTTTGTTTCTCTCGGTGACAACAAGTGGGGTCTTAAAGCTTGGTATCCGATTGAGAGCAGTGAAGAAGAGCTTGGGAACACGAACAAGCCAACGAAACGCAAAAAGGTTGTCGCTGAAGATGAAGAATTTGACGAGTTCGAAGAAGACTTTGATGAAGAAGACTTCGATGCTCTCGACGTTGAAGATGAGTTTGCGAAAGCGAGCAGCAGTGACGACGAGGATGACGAAGAGGACGAAGAGGAATTGGACGAGGACTTCGACGAATTTGAAGACAGCGAAGAAGAGCTGGATGAAGATATCGAAGACGAAGAAGACGAGGCAGCTGAAGAGGAATTATACGAGGTTGAAAACGAAGATAAAGAAGACAAGTAACACATATGAGATATTCTGCCCGGTGGAGCCTGAAAACAGCGCCCGCCGGGTTTTTTTTATAATGTCTAGCTCAGCGTCCAGGACGAAATATGAAACACCATTTCGTCATAAGTCCTCGCAGGACGAAATTTAAAATATAATTTCGTCTTTGGTCGCTTCACTCTTACTCCTTAACACAAAGAGCGTGTTGTTGTGTAAAAGTTCCAGCACTTGTCGGACTTTAGCAGGACGCATCCGCTTTTCCTGTTATTTCTTACTTTTGCAAATTTCTTTCTAGTCCTTGACATTCGATTGGAAAGCCGATAAAATCATTTTTGGGCTAAACGTATATATAAATAATTTTTTGCGGATAAAAACAAAAGTGCCCCCTTTATTGGGGAGGAGTCACTTTTGTTTTTTTTTATTTTAAGCTTCTTATACTATATTGTCCTTTCTGCTTGAAACAGAAGCAGAGGGGTATACTTAATTGTGAAATCCAGAGGGGGAATAAAGAATGGCAAAGTATATTTTTGTAACAGGGGGAGTGGTTTCGTCTCTTGGAAAAGGGATTACTGCAGCTTCCTTGGGCCGATTGTTAAAAAACAGAGGCGTTAAGGTAACTACCCAAAAGTTCGATCCTTATATTAACGTGGATCCGGGAACGATGAGTCCTTATCAGCACGGCGAAGTTTTCGTAACAGATGACGGCGCTGAAACAGACCTTGACCTTGGACACTATGAGCGTTTCATTGATATTAACCTAAATAAATTCAGTTCTGTTACAACGGGTAAGATCTACTCTACTGTTCTCCGCAAAGAAAGAAGAGGAGAGTATTTGGGTGGCACAGTACAGGTTATTCCTCACGTCACCAATGAAATTAAAGAGCGTGTATTCCGCGCAGGCCGTGAGACTAACGCTGATGTAGTCATCACTGAAATCGGGGGAACGGTAGGGGATATTGAAAGTTTGCCATTTCTTGAAGCCATTCGCCAGATCAAGAGTGATGTTGGTTCGGAAAATGTGATGTATATCCACTGTACTCTTATTCCTTACATTAAAGCTGCCGGTGAGTTGAAAACAAAACCGACACAGCACAGCGTAAAAGAACTTCGAAGCCTTGGAATTCAGCCAAACATCATCGTCGTTCGAACGGAAATGCCAGTCTCTGACGATATGAAAGAAAAAATCGGCCTCTTCTGTGATATTGATCCAAAAGCGGTCATTGAAGCACGTGACGCAGATACTCTGTACCGTGTTCCGATCGACCTTCAAGAACAAAATATGGATCAGATCGTTTGCGACCACTTAAAATTGGACTGCAAGGAAGCTGACATGGGTGAATGGAAAGGCTTGATCGACCGCGTACTGAACTTGTCAGGAAAAGCAAAAATCGCATTGGTCGGAAAATACGTAGCACTTCAGGATGCCTACATTTCAGTGGTTGAATCCTTGCGCCATGCAGGATATCACCATGATGCGGATATTGATATCCAATGGATCAACTCTGAAGATGTAACAAAAGAAAATGTGGCTGAAACACTGAAGGATGTAGATGGAATCCTTGTTCCCGGCGGTTTCGGAGACCGTGGTGTGGAAGGGAAAATCCTCACGATCCAGTATGCCCGCGAGAACAAAGTTCCTTACCTCGGAATCTGCCTTGGCATGCAGCTGGCGTCTGTTGAATTTGCGCGAAATGTGCTGGGCATGGATGGTGCACATTCCACAGAACTTCTTCCGTCCACCGAGTATCCGATTATCGATTTGCTTCCTGAGCAAAAAGATGTGGAAGACCTTGGCGGTACACTTCGTCTAGGGCTTTATCCATGTAAGCTTAACGAAGGATCCAAAGCATATGATGCTTATCAGGATGAAGTGGTTTATGAGCGCCACCGCCACCGTTATGAGTTCAATAACGAATATCGTGAGCAAATGGAGAAGGAAGGTTTTCTATTTTCGGGAACCAGCCCTGATGGCCGTTTAGTCGAAATTATCGAACTTAAAGATCACCCTTGGTTTGTCGCTTCTCAATTCCATCCAGAGTTTATCTCGCGCCCGACCCGTCCGCAGCCTCTATTCCGTGAATTTATCGGAGCTGCTCTGCAAATGAAAAACTAATAAGAAAAGCGTAAGCGCACTTTGCGCTGAAACTGGACATAGCAAACAGAAAACCCGGCTGATTTCAGCCGGGTTTTTTATGATTTTAAGATTAATTTTGCCGGTTGAAACTCAGCATTACCGGCCCTAATTAGTTCTCCGCGTACGGTTTGAGAGGGGGGCGACCGCAGGACAGTGGACGAATATAGGGCCATGCTTTGCTGAATGCGCTCTGACTTGCTGCTGACCTTGGCTGTAAGCACTTTGTAAGAAGGGGCTTATGAAGGAGGCTTTTGCTTGCTCGAAGGAAGGTTGAGGTTATTAAGGGGCTGGATAAGGATTAGGACGTTCCTCCCTCCTTATTACAGAGAATTCGGCAAATATTGACATATTCCTTCATTGTTTTTAAATTTTTTTGGTAAGGTAATTAGTTTACATAATGGCGGTTTGGACAGTAAATATGCGATTTTGGACAGTAAATTTAAATTTTGGCTCGTATTTTACGCTTTTTGGACAGTAAATCCTGCATCCCCGCCAGTAAATCAATCTTCGTACTCTTCCAGGATCTCTTTTGCCGTTAAAAACAAGGCATAATAGGCGAATAACCCTGCCATGGCCGAAGGAATGCCGATTCGTTCTCCATTTTCAGCCGGAACAAGGCCTTTTTTCACCATTAAATCAATAAATGCATCGCAATGTGGAGCCGCTTCTTCCCCTTTTTCCTTGCGTGAGGCAAGAAAAATGATGCTCGCATCTGTGTTTTGTTTGATTTCCTGAAGCAGGCTGAGGACAGGCTCATCGTCATGAAAACGGGCGGAGGCAAGCACGGTATCTACCCTCGTTAACTGGCTGATCTCTTTTGTGTTCAGCGGCTTCGCATTTGAAAAAGCCTCTTGGCCATACAGCCCTTCCGCATTTACTGCCTCCATCTCATCTTTTCCTGTAAAATAGACAGTGCCATGCGATAGAACAGTCTGCGCTAAGAGCCTGGCTGCGTCTTCAAAGGCAAATTCATTATCCTGCTGGATTTTAGAAAAAATCCCATTAAGCTGGGTGGAAAATATCTTTAACATAAGATCTCCTCTTCATTTCGGTAGTTTGGTTTAGTATAACGCATTGTTTTTTTTATTTCACTCGAAGCAGCAGGAAAACGACAGGATTCACAGAATTAGTTAGAATATGGAATTGATCGAAAAAATTATGTCAGAGGTGAGCAGGTTGAGTAAAATATTGATTGTGGATGACCAATACGGAATTCGGATTCTTTTAAATGAGATTTTTCAAAAAGAGGGGTATCAGACGTTTCAGGCTGCAAACGGCGTGCAGGCTCTTTCGATCGTTGAAGAGGAAACACCGGATCTTGTGATTTTGGATATGAAAATTCCAGGGATGGACGGACTGGAAATTTTACGCCATGTCAAAAAAATGAATTCCTCCATTCAAGTCATCATCATGACCGCTTATGGCGAATTGGATATGATCCATGAAGCGATAAAGCTCGGGGCCATCACCCATTTTGCGAAACCGTTCGACATTGACGAAATTCGCGCAGCGGTGAGGAAAGAATTACCAATTAGCGCAGGATAAGAAAAAATTCTACAAATCATTGACATATCGGCATTGGTAGCGCTTGCACGCAAAAAGCCTGATTTATTGCGGTTTTCAAGCGCTATTGGTATGCTATAATAGGTTTGAAAAAAGACTAACTAATGTTTAACATATGGCATTTTCGGAAAAAGATTGAAGATGATTCTTTTTTCGTTTTTTTGTGCCAATAGTAAAGGGAGGACATGAAACATGCCTTTAGTGTCAATGAAAGAAATGCTCGAAAAAGGAAAAGCGGAAGGATATGCTGTCGGTCAATTCAACATTAATAACCTTGAATTTACCCAAGCGATTCTCAAAGCTGCTCAGGAAGAAAAATCTCCGGTAATTCTTGGCGTTTCAGAAGGCGCTGCTCGTTACATGGGTGGTTTTAAACTTGTCGTCAGCATGGTTAAAGAACTAATCGAAGAATATAAAGTAACTGTACCGGTTGCGATCCACTTGGATCATGGCTCCAGCTACCAAAAATGTGCTGAAGCAATCCATGCCGGTTTCACTTCCGTTATGATTGACGGATCTCATTTCCCGCTTGAGGAAAACATTGCATTAACGAAAAAAGTTGTAGAACTTGCTCACTTCCACGGTGTGTCAGTTGAAGCTGAACTAGGCCGTATCGGCGGACAGGAAGATGATCTTGTAGTTGATGATGCTGAAGCAGCATACGCTATTCCTTCTGAATGTGATCAGCTTGTACGCGAAACAGGTGTAGATTGCTTTGCTCCTGCATTAGGAAGCGTGCACGGACCTTACAAAGGTGAGCCGAACCTTGGCTTCGGCCGCATGAAAGAAGTAAATGAATTAACTGGTGTTCCTCTTGTACTTCATGGCGGAACAGGAATCCCTACACACGATATCCAAAAAGCAATCTCTCTAGGTACAGCTAAAATCAACGTAAACACTGAAAACCAAATTGCGTCTTTCAATGCAGTAAAAGAATTTATTGCTGCCAACCCAGATAAATACGATCCACGTAAATACCTTACTGCTGCCCGTGATGCAATCCAGGAAACAGTTCAAGGTAAAATGCGCGAGTTCGGTTCTTCAAACAAGGCGTAAGAATGATATGAAAATAAAAACGGCTCGTGCCGTTTTTATTTCTCTGCATGAAACCGCCTATACATTATAGGCGGTTTCATTTACAATGAAGATGTAAAAAAAGGGTTACTAATTTCGGGTATGAAAGTTGTTGTGTGGAAAAGACTAAAAGGGAATTTAGACATCGTGTCTGTACAACCACTTTAATATAGGAGTGAATGAATAATGAAATTTTTTATTGATACTGCAAATATTGACGAAATCCGCGAAGCACATGAGCTTGGCATCTTATCAGGGGTTACAACAAACCCAACTTTAGTGGCGAAAGAAGGCGTTGATTTTCATGACCGCATTCGTGAGATCGCTGCTCTTGTTCCTGGCTCTGTTAGTGCCGAAGTTATTTCATTAAAAGCGGAAGAAATGATTGAAGAAGGAAAAGTGCTTGCTGCTATCGCACCGAACATTACGGTTAAAGTTCCGATGACTACAGAAGGCTTGAAAGCAGTAAAGGCGTTTAGTGAAATGAACATTAAAACCAATGTTACATTGATCTTTAATGCCAACCAGGCGTTATTGGCTGCAAGAGCGGGTGCTACTTATGTATCACCATTCCTTGGAAGACTCGATGACATCGGACAAGATGGTTTAGGATTGATTTCACAAATCGCTGAAATCTTTGCGATCCACGAACTTCCTGCCCAAATCATCGCAGCTTCTGTCCGCCATCCGGTGCACGTAACAGAAGCAGCCCTTCGTGGAGCACACATTGCAACGATTCCGCTCAAGGTCATCAAGGGCCTCGTGAGCCACCCATTAACTGACCAAGGGATTGAGCGTTTCTTAAGCGATTGGGAAGCTGTTAAAAACCGCGGCTAGAAGATACTATAACCTATCCAAGCACCACCTCCCGTGGTGCTTGTTTTTGGTTTTTTACCATAACAAACACAGTTTTCTTATCAAAGGTTCTTTTCTAAAAGATTGTTGCTTTGGAACCTTCTTGCAAAGAGGCTTCAATGACAAGTTGATTGGAGTGCAAGGTGCGAGACTCCTCGAAAATGAATTTCACATTTTCTTCGTGCGATATAACGCTGCCGAAGCCTTCCTTGTCCTGCGGGGGAAGCGTGACAGGTGAGACACGCAGACGCTTGCGCCGAGGGGCTCAGCGCACGCCCCGCGGAAAGCGAGCATCCTGAAGCGGAAATCAACCACTCTCAAGAGCAACAAAGGTTACGAAATAGATTACCATAAAAAACCAAAATATTAGCATGATATTCCAGTTGTTGAGAATACTACAAGCAACAACGACTGGAGTTAACCGCTTGATGCAGAAGGGAGCAAACCATGGAACAGAAGCTTATGATTGAAGGGGGTTATCCCCTTGAAGGAACCGTTCATATTAGCGGAGCCAAGAACAGTGCGGTTGCATTAATCCCTGCTACCATTCTTGCAGAATCCCAAGTCATCATAGATCAGCTGCCTAATATATCAGATGTACGTTTGTTAAGAGATTTGTTGGAAGAAATCGGCGGAGAAGCCGAATTGGATGAAAATAATTCATTGACTGTTAATCCGGAAAAAATGATTGCTATGCCGCTTCCCAACGGAAAGGTTAAGAAACTTAGAGCCTCTTATTACCTCATGGGTGCTATGCTTGGCCGTTTCAAAAAAGCTGTCATCGGTCTTCCGGGAGGCTGTAATCTTGGCCCAAGGCCTATTGATCAGCATATTAAAGGATTTGAGGCATTAGGTGCAAAAGTTACCAATGAGCAAGGAGCCATCTACCTACGTGCAGATGAGCTCATCGGCGCACGAATCTATTTAGACGTAGTGAGTGTCGGCGCGACAATTAACATTATGCTTGCTGCGGTTAGAGCCAAGGGCCAAACCATCATTGAAAACGCGGCAAAAGAGCCTGAAATTATTGATGTTGCCACTCTTCTTACGAGTATGGGAGCAAAAATTAAAGGTGCAGGTACAGATGTGATCCGAATCGATGGAGTTGACCATCTTCACGGATGCCGGCACTCTATCATTCCGGACCGAATCGAAGCAGGTACCTACATGATATTGGCAGCAGCGGTTGGCCAGCAAGTATTAATAGATAATGTTATTCCGCTTCATTTAGAGTCATTGATTGCCAAGCTCCGGGAAATGGGCGTTCATATAGAAACAAAAGATGATCAAGTCCTTATTCATAACAGCGGAAATCCGTTAAAAAGTGTAGATATTAAGACTCTGGTTTATCCTGGTTTTCCTACGGATCTTCAGCAGCCGTTCACTTCATTGCTCACGAAAGCGGAAGGAACGAGTATCGTAACGGATACCATTTATTCTGCACGATTTAAGCATATTGATGAGTTGAGAAGAATGGGTGCCAACGTGAAGGTAGAAGGCCGATCTGCCATAATTAATGGACAGGCCCGCCTTGAGGGTGCCAAAGTAAAAGCCAGTGATCTCCGTGCAGGAGCGGCTCTTGTGGTTGCCGGTCTTATGTCAGAAGGTATCACAGAAGTTTCAGGTCTTGAACATATTGATCGCGGCTACGAATCACTTGTTGATAAACTGTTGGGGCTTGGCGCGAAAATCTGGCGTGAAAACCTTGATGTCGAGGAAATGGAAGAGATCGAGAAATAGGCGCTTTCGACAGGCGTCTCAGCTTTTCAATATGATTCAGCTTCAGTGTCCTGGTCCTCGATGGATGAAAAGGAACATCTCTTTTCATCCTTGGCCACTTCGTTCTTGAGCAGAAAACAAAGAACGTTTTATGCTCAAGACCTCCAGTGCTAGTCGGACCATAACGGCCACTTCAGCATTTCTAATTTTTGTAAGCGTTTTTCTAGAAGGGGGAAGTTATTTCAATGGAACGTAGTTTATCAATGGAACTAGTACGTGTTACAGAAGCCGCAGCACTTGCTTCAGCCCGTTGGATGGGCCGGGGCGTAAAGGATGAAGCAGATGATGCAGCAACAACTGCCATGCGCGATGTTTTTGATACTGTCCCGATGAAGGGAACGGTCGTCATTGGCGAGGGAGAAATGGATGAGGCTCCTATGCTTTATATTGGTGAAAAGCTGGGAACAGGCTATGGCCCGCGTGTAGATGTAGCGGTAGATCCTCTCGAAGGAACGAACATTGTGGCTTCCGGAACTTGGAATGCTTTAGCTGTTTTGGCTGTGGCGGACCACGGAAACCTTCTGCATGCACCGGATATGTATATGGATAAAATTGCCGTAGGTCCAGAAGCGGTAGGCCAGATCGACATCGATGCACCAACCATCGACAACCTAAGAGCCGTTGCCAAAGCACGTAATAAGGACATTGAGGACCTTGTTGCCATCGTCCTTAACCGCCCAAGACATGAGAAAGTCATCCAGGAGATCAGAGAAGCTGGTGCAAGAATTAAGCTGATTTCAGATGGTGATGTGGCTGCAGCCATTAATACAGCATTTGAAGGAACAGGCGTGGATATCTTATTTGGATCAGGAGGAGCTCCTGAAGGTGTCATTGCCGCAGTAGCTTTAAAGTGCCTTGGTGGAGAAATACAAGGTAAGTTGCTTCCTCAAAATGACTCAGAATTAGAACGCTGCCGCAGAATGGGGATCACCGACATTAATAAAGTCCTCCGTATGGAAGATCTCGTCAAAGGCGATGATGCGATTTTTGCTGCAACAGGTGTAACAGACGGAGAACTCTTAAAAGGTGTCCAGTTTAAAGGGACGATCGGTACGACGCACTCTGTCGTCATGCGTGCAAAGTCAGGTACCGTTCGATTTATCGATGGGCGCCACAGTCTGAAAAAGAAACCTGATCTTGTCATTAGACCATAGTTCTTTTTATATAGTCCGGCGCCTATCTCTTCTGCATCATTTGTTCGGAAGAGGAAGTGTCCGGATTTTTACTTTTTTCATCCTGTCTTTATCTATGACTTGATTAAACCCACCATTTGTGGTTAAAATATGAAGTACTGTTTATTTATAATATGAAATGTCCACTTCTGGTTTACTTACTTCAATAGTATCCTTCCAACCCTTCATTTCTGTTGCCCTGTTCTTTCATAAAAAACGATTAAAACAGAAAACACAGTGTTTAGAAAATAGAATAAAGTGTGGTGTCATTATGGGCTTAGTATTATCTGAATTAGAAACAAAAAAATTAAAAGAATTATATGAACTTGCAAGACAATATAGAGTTCCTTATTATGGGAAATTAACGAAAAGAGAATTGATGTTTTCCATTCTTAAAGCACAGGCTGAACAGGATGGATATTCATTTATGGAAGGGATTCTCGAAGTTATTCCGAATGAAGGCTTTGGATTTTTGCGTCCGATCAACTACTCTCCAAGTTCCCAGGATATTTATATTTCAGCCTCGCAGATCCGCAGGTTTGATCTAAGAAACGGGGACAAGGTTTCCGGTAAAGTCCGTCCTCCAAAGGAAAATGAACGTTATTATGGATTGCTTCAGGTTGAAGCGGTAAACGGCGAGGATCCAGACACAGCAAAAGAACGTGTTCACTTCCCTGCATTAACGGCTCTTTATCCTGAAAAGAAAATGGTGCTTGAAACCGAGCGCACGAACCTTTCAACCCGTATCATGGACATGATTGCACCGGTTGGCTTCGGTCAGCGCGGATTGATTGTCGCGCCTCCTAAAGCTGGTAAGACCAGTCTTTTAAAAGAGGTCGCACACAGCATTTCGACTAACCATCCTGATACTGAACTGATTGTCCTGCTGATCGACGAGCGTCCGGAAGAAGTAACAGATATTGAGCGGTCCGTTAAAGGCGATGTCGTCAGCTCTACGTTTGACGAGGTACCGGAAAACCACATTAAAGTTGCAGAGCTCGTATTAGAACGTGCAATGCGCCTTGTGGAACATAAAAAAGATGTTGTTATCCTGTTGGATAGCATTACACGTCTTGCCCGTGCGTACAACCTTGTCATTCCTCCAAGCGGACGTACATTATCCGGGGGGATTGACCCGGCTGCTTTCCATCGTCCGAAGCGCTTTTTCGGGGCTGCCCGAAACATTGAAGAAGGCGGGAGCTTAACGATTTTGGCAACGGCTTTGGTTGAGACGGGCTCTCGGATGGATGATGTGATCTATGAAGAGTTTAAAGGGACAGGCAACATGGAGCTGCACCTTGACCGTAAGCTTGCTGAACGACGAATCTTCCCTGCAATCGATATTCGCCGATCAGGTACGAGAAAAGAAGAAATGCTTATCCAGAAGGATCACCTTGAATCGTTATGGGCGATCCGAAAAACAATGGATGATTCGTACGATTTCGTAGATACGTTCATGAAGCGTTTACGAAAAACAACCAACAATGAGGATTTCTTCGCGATGTTTGAGGCTGAGAAGTCAGGCACGAACAAGCGCGTAAAATCATTGTCGAATTCCTGAGGAATATAAAGGGAATGCTGTTGCAAAATGAACAGCACCCTGTTATACTACTGCTATGTGCTTATTTTAACTCTGGGTCCTCAGGATTCAGGGCAGAAGGAGTTGAGAACGAAATGAAACCAAATTTACATCCGACTTATAATAAAGTTGTATTTGTTGATGCGAGCAGCGGTTATAAGTTCTTATCCGGCTCTACAATGTCTTCTAGCGAAACCATTGAATGGGAAGATGGAAATACTTATCCTGTCATCAAAGTGGATGTTAGTTCCGATACACACCCTTTCTATACTGGGCGTCAGAAGTTTACAGATGTCGGCGGACGTGTTGACCGTTTCAAAAAGAAATACAATCTTAAGTAATATGCTGCAAGTTGTAAGGGGCAAGAGAACTTCTTGCTCCTTTTTTTTGTAAATAAAGAGAAATTTGCCGCCTCGTTATAAGGCGTTCAGCTAAATAGATGAGTACATAATATATGTAAATACCATGCATGGGAAGGGGAACAGAAACATGTACGTAATGAAGCAGAATGGCTGGGTAGAAGTCATTTGTGGAAGCATGTTTTCAGGAAAATCAGAAGAATTGATACGCAGGGTGCGCCGGGCGAAATATGGAAAGCTTGAAGTTCAAGTCTTTAAACCACTGATCGACAACCGTTACAGTGAAGAGTCAGTGGTTTCTCATAACGGTACCGCAGTCATTGCCCGACCGGTCGAAAAATCAGTTGATATCCTGAAAAGTGTTTCTCCTGACACTGAAGTGGTAGCCATAGATGAAATTCAGTTCTTTGATGAGGATGTCATTTCTGTCGTTCAGGAATTAGCCGACCATGGAATTCGGGTAATAGTTGCAGGACTTGACCAGGATTTCAGAGGCGAACCATTTGGCCCGATGCCAAAGCTTATGGCGCTTGCTGAAAGTGTAACGAAGCTGCACGCGATCTGCATGGTATGCGGATCACCGGCCAGCCGTACACAAAGGCTGATCAACGGAAAACCGGCTTCTTATGATGATCCCATTATTTTGGTAGGTGCATCAGAATCATATGAACCACGCTGCCGCCATTGTCATGAAGTGCCGGGAAAGCCGAATAATCTGCTCGCAAGCTTAGCAGAACAATCAGAATAAATGAAGGATGATTCTCTTTAAGGTGCCAGGCACCTCATGGAGATTCATCCTTTTTTTGTCTGTATTTTTTTAGGCTTAACACAAACCCTAAGATTACGGGAGGTGTTTTCTGTGAAAAATACAGGAGTTTTCCTTATCCTTGCTTTACTGCTGACGGCATGTTCTCCGACGTCTAAAGATCATTTTGAACCGACGGCGAATGAATCAGCCAAGAATATGAAAGACAACATGTTGGGACATGGGATTATTAATTACCATGTGACAAAAAATAACCCAAAGTTCAACTATAGTTCTGAAACGAATAAGAATCCCAATGACTATCAGAAATTGAATACAGCCCGATTTGATATCTCTGATGATCAGGACAAAATTCGTGAGGCGGTCGTCAGCCAGACGGGCATCAACCCTCAGATGGTGACCATCAATGGAAACTATGCACATATTCATTTAAACGTGCCTTCAAGTGTATCTGACCGTAAAAAAGAGAAGATGCGCCGAGATATTAAATCAGCAGCAGAGCAGGCCGTTCCACGCTATAAGTTTTCAGTTAAAGTGGACAGCAGAAGGTGAAAAAACGGCAAATGTCCGTGCTTCCCGCACAGACAAATGCCGTTTTATTTTTTGGCTCTTCTCGCAGCCTGCTGAATCGGATCCCATACCCCGTTATATGGAGGAGCATAGCAAAGATCCAAATCCTCGAGTTCGTGCAGGTCCATTTTGTGAAACATGGCTGTGGCCAAAACATCCACTCTTTTGTCCACCCCATGCTTGCCGATAAACTGCCCGCCCAGAATGCGCTGGTTGTTGGCGTCAAATATGATTTTGACGTGCAGCGGTTCAACTCCAGGAAAATAGCCGGCAATGTCTTTTGCACGCGTCATTACTGTTTCAACCGGGAAATGGAGCCTTTCCGCTTCTTTCTCGGATATTCCTGTTTTTCCAAGAGAAAGGTCCATGAACTTAATGATTGAGGAGCCGACAATTCCTTTGAACGTCTGCCTCTTTCCTGACATGTTCAGGCCTGCAATCCGGCCTTGCTTGTTCGCTGTTGTGCCAAGAGGAATATGATCATCCATTTCTTTGATCAGGTGGTAATGGCTCGCGCAATCTCCAGCAGCATAGACATCTTTCACATTGGTCCCCATGTACCGGTTGACAAGGATGGCTCCGCTCTCGTGAAGCCGGATCTCCGTATCTTCGATCAATGATGTATTTGGCTTTACACCAACAGACACGATGACCATGTCCGTTGGATAGTCCCGTTTGTTCGTCTTTACGAATTGAACCCGGTCATCTCCCTTAAACCGCTGAACTTCTTCATTCAAACAAACCTCTATGTCATGTTTTTGGGCTTCTTCATGGATCAGTTCTGCCATATCGGAATCAAAGATGGCGCCTAGCTGGGGCCCTCTTTGGATAATCCTTACCCTTTTCCCTAAAAGCCTAAGATTTTCTGCCATCTCAAGCCCGATATAGCCTCCGCCGATAATGGTGACGTCCTGGATGGAAGGATCAAGGTCCTTCTTGATTTTCTCAACGTCAGGAATCGTTTTCACAACATGGATGCCTGGCAGGTGCCTTCCTTCCCATTGCGGCATGACAGGGCTGACCCCCGTTGCAATCAGAAGCTTGTCATATGAAAAAACAAATTCCTCATTCGTTTTTGTATGTATGCCGTAAATGGTCTTTTCCCCTGGATCAACCCGGGTCACTTCATGATAGGTTCTGGCGTCCATTCCATACTTCTCCCTGAAGGAAGTTACATCGCGGGCAATAAGTTCTTCAGAAGATGGAATGAGTCCGCTCACTACATAGGGGAGTCCGCATTGGCCGTAAGAATAGATGCCCCCTTTTTCAAAAATGGTGATGCTGGCCTCCGGATCGTTGCGGACGATTTGCATCGCAGCACTCATCCCGGCCGCATCTCCGCCGATAATACAATAGTTCATAATCTATCCCCTTTCTGTTCTTCTATAGTATTCCCCTTCGTTTTCTTTTAGTCATCGTTAAATGGGTGTTCGCTATTCTTGCACCGTATCCTTTTTTTCTTTCAACACTATCTGTACCAACAAGAACCTGCCGGCGCTGTCGAACAATCATAATAGAGAGGTGTAGAAAATGCTGGATATCTTATCGAACGGAACGGACTGGAACGACCATCCTGTTCCGATCACCACACTTATCAAAAAGTTGAAAGAGAAGCCGCTGGATCCTATCTATGAATCCATGGGAAATTTTATTGTGAAAGTCAATCCGGTTACTGATACGCAGCACGACATACGGCACAAAGGGTGTACCCAATTTTTTGGCCACTTTGCAACCATTCCCTTTGTTTTCAATATTATAACCGATGAAAAAGTCGTGATTGAAGAACTGACAAAGGCCATCCGCATGAATCAGCAGCGACTGGATTACGAAGCGCTGAAAAACCATACATCCATGTATTAAAAACCTTTGCCCAGCGCATCCCTATAGAGTACGATAAAAGAAAGAGCGGGGGTGCAGTTGTGGAAGGATCCATTATAGCTTTGAATACTGGAAAGGCAGATGTTCTTTCGTGGCAGGGAAAAGACATAAGCTCGGCGATCAATAAAAAGCCGTCCCGTGGTCCATTATTCTTGTCAAATCTTCAATTTGAAGGAGATATACAGGCGGACACCGTGCACCATGGCGGTCCGGATAAAGCAGTCTGTGTCTATTCTCATGATCATTATGCGTATTGGGAGAAAGGGCTGGGAATCTCTCTGGACGTACCATCTTTCGGTGAGAATCTTACCGTTGAAGGCCTTACCGAAAAAGAGGTCTTTATCGGTGACATCTTCCGGCTTGGGGAGGCACTGGTCCAAGTGAGCCAGCCGCGCCAGCCTTGTTTTAAGGTGGCTGCCAAACTCAAACAGCCGTTGATGGTCAAATATATTCAGGATACCAGTTTCTCCGGCTATTACTTGCGCGTACTGGAAGAAGGCACTGTCAGCCCGGGAGATAAGCTTGTTATTGAAGAAAAACATCGAGCCGGGATCTCTGTCGAATTTGTTAACAGAATGACATACATAGACAAGGAAAACAGAGAAGGGCTTACCATGCTTGCCGGTCTGAATGAACTGGCAGAAGGCTGGCGCTCAGCTATGAAAAAGAGATTAGACTCTCTCCTCGGGCAGTACCTGTAGCTCCGGGGATTTCTTTTTGCCTTCAAACCGTCAAAACACAGTCTGAAGGCTTTTGACGGGTGACCTCCCCTGTATTATAATTAGAATGTTATGCCATTAAAATGAGGTGAAAAGCGTGTTAGAACGTTTAGAAACGATAGAAGCCCGATACAATAAATTAAATGATCTATTAAGTGACCCAGAAGTCATTAGCGATACGAATAAATTAAGGGAATACTCCAAAGAACAGTCTTCTCTTCAAGATACAGTAGCGGTTTACCGCGAGTATAAAGAAGCAAAAGAAGGGCTCGACGAAGCAAAAGCAATGCTCGAAGAAAAGCTTGATGCCGAGATGACCGCCATGGTGAAAGAGGAAGTTTCCGAGCTTGAAGATAAGATTGAAGAGTACATTCAGCAGCTGAAAATCTTGCTTCTTCCAAAAGACCCGAACGATGATAAGAACGTAATCGTCGAGGTACGCGGAGCAGCAGGCGGTGACGAAGCCGCCCTATTTGCAGGCGACCTTTACAAAATGTACAGCCGCTATGCCGAGGTGCAAGGCTGGAAAACAGAAGTAATCGAAGCAAGCTACACCGAGCTTGGCGGCTACAAAGAGATCATCTTCTTGATCAACGGCAACGGGGCATACTCCAAGCTGAAGTATGAAAACGGAGCACACCGCGTACAGCGTGTTCCTGCTACAGAGTCCGGCGGCCGTATCCATACGTCTACAGCGACAGTAGCGATCCTTCCTGAAGCAGAAGAAGTGGAAGTTGAAATTCATGATAAGGACGTCCGTGTAGACACGTTTACGTCAAGCGGACCGGGCGGACAATCGGTTAACACGACTCAATCCGCTGTTCGTCTGACGCATATTCCAACTGGAACAGTTGTTTCCTGTCAGGATGAAAAATCACAGATCAAAAACAAGGAAAAAGCGATGAAGGTTCTTCGCGCACGTGTTTATGATAAAATTCAGCAGGAAAAACAAAAAGAATACGATGAAAACCGTAAATCTGCAGTGGGTACCGGTGACCGTTCAGAACGGATCCGTACGTACAACTTCCCGCAAAACCGTGTAACGGACCATCGCATAGGCCTGACTCTTCAAAAACTGGATCAAATTTTGCTCGGCAAGCTGGACGAATTCATTGAAGCATTAATTACAGAAGACCAGACAAGCAAAATGAAGGCCCAGACGGAAGCATAAGATGAAAGCGATGAAACGGCATGAAGCCCTGAACTGGGCTTCATCTTTTTTAACGAAAAAGAGACGGGAACCTCAAGCTGGGGAGCTTCTGCTTCGTCATGTACTTGGCGATCTGAGCCGGACGGAGCTGCTTCTTGGTTTGGATGAAGAGCTTCTTCCAAAGCAGCAAGAGGCATTTGAAGCAGCTGTACAAAAGCATGGCGATGGAGTGCCTGTCCAATACATTATTGGTTTTGAAGAGTTTTACGGAAGACGCTTTTCGGTGAATAAAGAGGTGCTCATTCCTCGGCCGGAAACAGAAGAGCTCGTATATGAAGTGCTTCAGCGCTCCATGATGAGGTTCCCTGGCATAGAAAAGATCCAGACAGTCGATGTCGGGACGGGGAGCGGTGCCATTGCCATTACACTGGCACTGGAAAATTCTCGTTTTTCGGTAACCACGATCGATATTGCTGAGGGATCCCTGGAAGTCGCAAAGAAAAATGCTGAAGACCTTGAGGCATCTGTTCGTTTTATTCATGGAGACCTCCTTCAGCCTCTGATCGAGGGCGGAGAAAAAGCAGATATCGTTGTGTCGAATCCTCCTTACATTCCTGATCGTGAAATAATGGAGCTTGAGACGATCGTTAAGGATCAAGAGCCTTTCCGTGCACTTAGCGGCGGTGAGGACGGCTACGTATTTTACAGAAGGTTTATGGAAGAGCTGCCCCTCGTTCTGAACGCACAAAGCATTGTTGCCTTTGAAGTCGGCCATGATCAGGGCCAGACGGTGGCTGAAATGCTCAGGGTCACGTTCCCTGGGTCGGTTGTTTCGGTAGTAAAGGATATCAGCCAAAAAGAACGGATGGTTATCGCGGAGATTGGCTTTTAAGAAGAGTGGAGAGGGCTCTCAGCTGTGCTGGGGGCTTCTTTTTTGTGGCCGGAAGAACGGAATTGAACGAAACTGGCGCTGAATTGAGCCGAACGGAGAATAATTGAGCGCAATTTAAAATAATTGAGCGAAACAAGCAATAATTGATCCGAACTGAATCTTCAGACTTATTCTCCAGTCAAACGCAACTCAATATCATCTATTCTCACATCCTAAAAATTGACGAAATACCTACTTCTATTGTAGGATTACTATTAATTAAATAAATCTTATCCAGAGCGGTGGAGGGACTGGCCCTATGAAACCCGGCAACCTATTTTTAGAAGGTGCTAAATCCAGCAGGAGTAGATCCTGGAAGATAAGATGGAGCGGTCAAAAACTTCCCCTTATCTAAAGGGGAAGTTTTTTTTAGATAGTCGGAGGGTCAGGCCGTTGTCCTGACCGCTCCTCCGCACTGAAGGGATGGACTTTCAGGGTCTCTTTTAGTGGCAGAATGTTTTTAAAAGGCAGAGGGGAGAAAAAGGTAGATGAGATTTGGATTTTGGTTGCCGATCTTTGGTGGATGGCTGAGAAATGTGGAAGATGAGAACATGCCGCCGACGTTTGATTATGCGAAGAAGGTTATTCAGTCCGCGGAAAAATGGGGGTTTGACACGACGCTGATCGCGGAACTGTATTTGAATGATATAAAAGGGCCGGAGCAGGACTCTCTTGAGGCTTGGACAACGGCAGCGGGTCTCGCGGCCGTAACGGAGAAAATAGAAATTATGACAGCGGTAAGGCCGGGATTCCATAATCCTGCTGTAACGGCGAAAATGACGGCGAACATAGACCAAATGAGCGGCGGGAGGTTTACACTTAATGTCGTCTCCGCCTGGTGGGAAGAGGAAGCGAAGCAGTATGGCGGCATTTTTACTGCCCACGACGAAAGATATGAGCGTACGCAAGAGTTTCTTGATGTTCTAAAGGGGCTGTGGACAGAAGAAACCTTCAATTATTCCGGCAAGTTTTATCAGTTTAGCGATACGAAACTTTTCCCTAAACCTGTTCAGCGGCCAAATCCCATTTTGTATGCTGGCGGAGAAAGTGAAAGGGGTAAACAGGTTATCTCTTCCTCCTGTGACGCTTACGTCATGCATGGCGGCACTGTCGAAGAGATCGCCGTTAAGATTAATGACATGAAGAACCGCCGCGGGCTAACAGGGAAAGAACCTTTATCTTCGTTCGGCATGGCGGCCTATGTGATCTGCCGGGATACTGAAGAAGAAGCCCAAGCGGAACTGCAGAGGATTACAGATGTAAAAGAGTCCAGCGCATATGCTGGGTTTAAAGATTTTACGAGCAAGTCGCAGCTTGAACAGCAGATTCAGCTGTACGACTACTCTGTTTCCAACCGGGGGCTGAGGCCGAATCTGATCGGCACACCTGAACAGATTGCGGAGCGGATTGCAGCATATGAAGAAGCCGGCCTTGGACTCCTTTTACTGCAATTCTCCCCTCAGTTAGAAGAGATGGAACGTTTCTCAAAACAGGTGATGCCTTTGGTAAAGAGCTATCGGAAAGAACATGCGAAATAAGGAGGATGACCATGAAAAAAGTATATATCATACATGAGAACGATGAATGGACAGATCATCTCACAAAGAGACTGGATGAGCTGCAAGTGCCTTATGAGGCATGGCATCTCGATCAGGGAACAGTTAATCTGGCAGAAGCCCCGCCCGAGGGCATTTTTTACAGCCGCATGAGTGCTTCCTCACATACAAGAGGACACCGTTATGCACCGGAACTTGCTGCCGGTGTCATTGCCTGGCTGGAAGCACATGGCCGAAAAGTGCTGAATGGCAGCCGCGCCCTTCAGCTTGAGGTGAGCAAGGTCGTTCAATATTTAGAGCTTGAGGCGCATGGGGTGAAGACGCCCAAAACCATTGCGGCTGTTGGCAAGGACCAAATTCTGCAGGCAGCTGAGCAGTTCAGCGGCAAACCGTTTATTACAAAGCATAACCGTGCGGGAAAAGGCCTTGGTGTTCAGCTTTTCCATTCATATCATGGATTGAAAGAGTATGTGCTCGGACCTGATTTCGAAGAGCCGGTGGATGGCATCACATTGATACAGGAATATATTGAATCGCCGGAATCTTATATTACACGATGCGAATTTGTCGGCGGCAAGTTTGTTTATGCGGTTCGGGTGGATACCTCAGAAGGCTTTGAACTCTGTCCGGCAGACGCCTGCCAGATCGGTGACCTGTTTTGTCCTGCAGGAGAGGAAACGCCAGCCAAGCCGAAGTTTCAAATTCAGGAGAACTTCAATGAGTCAATCATTGAAAACTATATGAGGGTTCTGGCAGACAACAAGATTCATGTTGCCGGGATCGAATTTATAAAAGATAAAGACGGCACGATCTATACGTATGATATCAATACGAACACCAATTACAACTCTGATGCTGAAGCGGCTGCCGGAAAATATGGCATGCTGGAGCTTGCGAAATTTTTGCAGCAGCAGCTTGATTCATTGAATGCAGCAACCGTGCAATAAGACAAAAAGAGCCTCCCGCCAGTAGCGGGAGGCTCTTTGTTTTTTCATTATCTACATGAAAAAGGGGGTGATAGGGATGTCCTTACTATAGCAGACCTCCTACACTACAGAGGAAATATGTGACCTTTTTGATATGTTTAATAAATTTGTGACAAAGTCCGTTGTTTCACAGCCGGTTTCTGTCATATTTTTCCGGTATTTGTTTACTAGATTCATAGTATGATTTCTCCTTTCCGTGGCCACAATGAGGATAGAAAAGGAAAGGGGAGTTTTAAACATGAAAAGATCAAAAAAATCGCTAATGACTATACTATTCCTATCGCTGATCGCGATGCTGCTGTTTTTTGAAACCCAAACGAAGGTGGCCGATGCCACCATGAATGCCTCTGCTAAAATTCCAAGTGATGCCATCAGGCTACGGATTCTGGCAAACAGTGACGCGGAAAAAGATCAGGCACTGAAAAGGAGAATCCGGGATAAAGTGAACGAACAGATCACAACCTGGGTGGGTGGCCTGGATTCACATGATCAGGCTGAAAAAGTGATCCGAAAACATTTGCCTGAAGTTGAAAACGTGGTAAAGTCCTACTTGAAAGATGCCGGGCTCAACATTCCCTACAAAGTTCAATTCAACAATCATGTCGCCTTCCCGACAAAAATGTACGGAAATAATATCTACCCTGCCGGAAAGTATGAAGCGGTCCTCATTACACTTGGTAAAGGTAAAGGAGCCAATTGGTGGTGTGTATTGTTTCCGCCTCTATGTTTCCTTGATTTTGAAAACGGAGACGCGGTTAAAGCAGATCAGAAGGGTGTAAAGGAAGTAGCCTCAGGAACTGCTCAGGACGTACCCGTTGTTCAAAAGCCTGAGGAAGAAAAAATAGAAGTTAAATTCTTTCTGGCAGACTTCTTTACCACCATCGCAGATAAGATCGGGAGTCTTTTCTCTTAAAAGCCCTGCATAACTTTCATGGTTGTTTCATAGACTTTTATAAAAAATGCTAGAGGGGTGAACACCATGACAATTCGTTTACGGGCGGCTATGCCGCATGAAGCAGGAAGTCTCGGTGACCTGGTAAAGCAGGCAGGTCTCGGAACGGACGGGATCAGAGAGGGAATCGAGAACTATCTGGTTGTGGAAAATGATGAAGGAGATACGATCGGAACAGTGGGCCTGGAAAGAGTTGGCCAGGACGGGCTGCTGCGTTCCTTCGTCATCAAGAAAGAATATTCGAATGAACAACTATTTCTGCGATTGATTCAAAGAATTTTGCTATACTGTAAGGAAAAAGGAGTGGAAACCCTGTATCTGCTTACGAAAGCTGTTCACCTTTTTGAGCCTTTATCGTTTCAGCCGGTAGCCGAAAAAGGAACTCCTTCCCATATTGAGAATACCGCCCACTACAAGAAAACAGCTGAAAAAGATGTTGTACTCCTGTACTGCACCTTGAATGACAAATGATTATCCACAAGTTATGCACATTTCTGGAGCGTTTGTGTATAACTTGTGGATGATGTTCGAAATGAGCGTCAGAACACAGATTGGGCGGTTTGAAAGGATTTTTCACATGATAGAGTATAAAACCGAAGTATGGTCTGTGGATAAAAAAATGGATGAAGAAAAAGAATATCCACAAATTACGCAAGCTTCCTTGTGGATAAAGAAAAATGAAGTGGTGGCGTTCCCTACAGAAACAGTATATGGACTTGGAGGAAACGCGCTCAGTGATGAAGCCATCGAGAAAATTTTCCGGGCAAAGGGAAGACCGAGTGATAATCCGCTGATTGTTCATATCGCAAGTACTGAACAGCTTGAGGGGATTGTTGCTTCCATCCCGGAACGTGCAAAAAAACTGATGGATGCGTTCTGGCCGGGTCCCCTGACACTGGTTCTGCCCAAGGGAGAGGATGTGGCCGGCCGGGTGACAGCGGGGTTATCCACAGTGGGTGTTCGTATGCCTGATCATCCCGTTGCCATGAAACTGATCAAGGAATGCGGCCTTCCGCTGGCGGCTCCCAGCGCCAATGTCTCTGGAAGGCCTTCTCCAACGACTGCCCAGCATGTTTATGAGGATTTAAAAGGTAGAATCCCTGGTATTCTGGACGGAGGGGCAACAGGGGTCGGTGTGGAATCCACAGTGGTCGACTGCACGGCCGAAACACTTGTCATCCTTCGCCCGGGAGGAGTCACAAAAGAGCAGCTTGAAGAGGCGGCGGGTGAAACATCCATGGATCCTGGACTCCTCAATGAGAAGGAAGCACCCAAATCTCCGGGCATGAAATACACGCATTATGCGCCGGATGCTCCACTTTATCTTGTGGATGGCTCTCCTGCGTTTTTGCAGGAGCTTGTGGACAAGCAAAAAGAAGCAGGGCGAAAAATCGGAGTTCTCACTTCAGAAGAAAATGCATCCTTTTATCAGGCAGATACGATTATTCCGTGCGGGTCACGTGAAAAGCTGGAAAGTGTCGCACATCATCTGTACGACGCTTTGCGGGCGTTTAACGAGAGTGATGTGGATATCATTTATGGAGAAGTGTTCCCGAAAAAGGGCGTAGGTGCAGCCATTATGAACAGGCTTGAGAAATCGGCAGGCGGACAGATCATTAAAGAATAGAGCAAAGAAGAACAGGACAGCTGACTGTCCTGTTTATTTATGGTCAGACAATAAAGAGGCGCCCTCCTGATCGATCGAGAGCATGGGAAGCACCACTTTAAAGGTGCTGCCTTGTCCCAGCTCGCTCTTCACGTGGATCCTCCCGCCATGGTCCTCAATAATCTTATAGCAGACCATAAGGCCGAGCCCTGTCCCTTTCTCTTTTGTTGTATAAAAGGGTTCACCGAGTGAAGGGAGCTTATCAGAAGGAATTCCGCACCCTTCATCCGCAAACGACACCACCAGATCGTTCTCTTTCCGTTCAATGGAAATAAACACGTTTCCGCCATCCGGCATCGCTTCTATCGCATTTTTCAGCAGATTGATAAATACCTGTTTAAGCTGGTTGTCCACACTGGAGATTACAGGCAGATCATCCTCTGCTTTAAAATAAATCTGCACGTTCATCAATATGGCCTGTGTTTCAATCAGTGAGATGACATGGCGCATCAGTTCAGTGATGTTGGTCGGCACGAGATTCATAACCTGCGGCTTGGCCAAGACCATAAATTCGCTGACAATGGAATTGATCCTGTCAATTTCAGAGAGCATGATTTCATAGTACTCATAGTCATTCTCTGCTTTCGATTCAAGCAGCTGCAAGAACCCTTTTATAGAGGTTAAAGGGTTGCGGATCTCATGGGCGACACCAGCAGCCAGCTGGCCCAGAACAGAAAGCTTATCGGATTTTCTAAGCATTTCTTCTGTTTTTTTCCGCTCGGTGAGATCTCTGGATACAACCACGACGCTTTCCACATGGCCTTTTTCATTGATGACTGGTGTTGCGTTTGTTTCCAATACAACATAGGAACCATCGTTATGTTTCCAGCGAGCTTCATATTTTACAGGCTGTCTCGATTGGACCATGCGGCGCATGAGGAGAGTTACCCGTTTTTTGTCATCTTCATGCAGGAAATCAATGGCATTTTTTCCTAGATGATCTGCAGGATCCACACCTAAAATCATCTTGTTGGAAGGTGAGGAGTATGTGACCTTCCCCTGCCTGTCGGATGTTGCGATTAAATCCATCGTATTTTCGGCAATGATGCGGTATTTTTCTTCGCTCTCACGCAAGGCTTTTTCCTGTCGTTTTTTTTCAGTGATATCACGCGAAATACCCGAGTATGCGTGTACTCGGCCGTTTTGATCAAATATGGGAAACAGCGTGACACTCGAGTTTAGCAGGGATCCATCTTTGCGCTGACAAACCATCTCGTGGCCTATAATGGGAATTCCCTTTTTCACCGTCTGGATCATCTGCAGTGATTCCTGTAAATATTGATCAAGGACAATAGGGAAAATCGGGCTTCTGCAGTCCCTTAATTCTTCCTCTGTCCACCCGAACGTTTTTTCAAAAGCGGGGTTCAGCTTGATCGTTTGTTTATCGAAATCATAGATGGCGATCATGTCTGCGGAATGAGTAAACAGCGACTCCAGTTTTTCTTTTGTTTCCCTCAGTTCGGCTTCCTGCTTCTTCTTTTCCGTAATATCCTTTCCGATACAATACAGTCCCAGTACGTCATCGCTTACGATAATCGGTGTGATGGTCAGATTTACAAACCGAATTTCTCCGTCTTTTCTTTTCATCTTCATATCGTATGTTTTGGGAGTGCCTTTAAGGGCCTCCTCAAAATCTTGGACTGATTTTTCCAGATGTTCTTCCATCAGCAGGGGATGAAAGGTCATGCTGAGCAGTTCTTTCCCCGTGTAGCCGGTAAGAAGTTCTGCAGCCGGATTGACGGTCGTAAACTTCCCTTGGGAATCAAGGGAAAATAGTGCATCGATGTTATGCTCGATCAGCGAGCGGAACCTTTGCTCACTTTCTTCCAGCTGCCTCTCCATCATAACCCTATGGATCAGATCGATGCTTAAGCCCCGTACCTCGACGACTTTTCCATTTTCAAAGACTGGATTTAACGATACGAGGAATGGGACATTGTTCAGTTGGGCTTCATATGTAATATGCTCTCCCTTCCAGGCCTGTTCGTAACAATCCATTTTAAAGGCGGCGAGCTCTTTCGGAAAAATTTCTTCAGGCGTCTTTCCGATCACCCATTCTTCTGTATAGCCCAATGAGTCAGAGAGTTCACCGCTGCACTCGGTCATCACGAAAGTTTCGCCTGATTTAATAAACTTGAACGTCATGCTCTGCTGTTTTGTAATCTCCATTCGGTGTGCTTTCTTTTTTGATTCAGCAACTGCCGGATGAATCGATTTCCCGTTTTCAGCCATGAAAATTTCCCCTCCGATTCTTCCCGTTTTTCTATAACCTTTATTTACGGTAAAAAAAACTATATCCCTGCTAATGTCGAAAATTGCTTTATATTTGGTTTTTTCGAAGAACGGAAACGTCGATTCTAATCAATGGCGGACGTGCATAAGGTTGTACTAGCGGAGTTAGGGGGAAAGTAAATGGACGTCGTAACAATCGGTGAATGGCTGACGCTGTGGCTCATGTCTTTTGCTCTTGGTATGGATGCTTTTTCTATTGGGATCGGCATGGGAATGCTGCAATTAAGGCTGAGGCAGATTGTGAAAATAGGAGTAGTCATCGGACTGTTTCATATTGGGATGCCTCTTGCAGGACTATTGCTTGGCAAGCAGATTTCTTCTCACTTTGGGGGCATTGCAGTCATCATCGGCGGTTGTTTGCTGCTCCTTCTTGGTTTGCAGATGATCCATTCTTCATTCAAGCCTGAGAATGAGCCGTTTGTGAATCCTGTCGGGTTTGGTCTGCTGCTTTTTGCTGTGAGCGCCAGCCTGGATAGTTTCTCTGTTGGACTAAGTCTGGGAATTTACGGAGCCCGTACGTTTCTCACCATATTCATGTTCGGAATCATGAGCATGCTGCTGACATGGGGAGGTCTGATGATGGGTAGAAAAGTTCAAAAGTGGCTCGGATCCTACAGTGAAGCGCTCGGCGGATTGATTCTGCTTGCTTTTGGGATCAAGCTCCTGCTTCCCTTATAATGCTGAAACAATAAATGAACGATTGGCATTGAGCCAATCTTTTTTTATACTTGTAAATAAAGACATTGAAGCTGAGGGTGGGAAATCATGAAAAAGATCTTATTTGTCTGTACAGGAAATACGTGCCGAAGTCCGATGGCGGCTGCATTGCTTAAATACCTGGGAAAAGGAAAAGTTGAAGTAAGGTCAGCTGGCGTCTTTGCCGCAGAGGGGGCAGGGGCGAGCACCCATGCGGTGACGGCGATGTCGGAAAAAGGCATCCCATTCAAACATGAATCCAAACCCTTAACTGAAACACTTGTCCGTTGGGCCGACCTTGTCCTGACGATGACAGAAAGCCATAAACATACGGTTTGCCATCAATATCCGGAGGCTGTGGAGAAAGCATACACACTTAAAGAATACATCTATCAAAACGATGACTATGAAAAGCAGCTTTCAGAGCTTCATCAGGCGTATGCTGAAATTGAAACAATAAGAGCTTTCTATAAAAATAAATGGGATCAGGCCGATACTAATGACAAGCAAGCGGTTCAGGAGAAATTTGAAGCTGATATTCAGCCTTTCAAAAAAAAAATTATCTCGCTGGAAAACAGCTTGCCTTCCCTGGACATCATTGACCCGTTTGGCGGAAGTATCGATCTTTATCGCGAGACGAGAGCCGAGCTTGAAAGCCTCATTGAAAAACTCATAAAAAAGATTTAAACAGAGATGGCCTCTTCATATTTCCGTTATCACCGGTTTAATCGGTTGAAACAATGTAAAATTCAATTTAAAATTGAAGTAGAATACGGAAATATACAGGAGGATCAGATGAGAGTAGCGATTGGTTCAGACCATGCAGGAGTAGAGCTTCGTCAGGAAATTGTGAGCATGATGCAGGAGATGGGCATGGATGTAAAAGATATGGGCTGTGAATGCAGCACCTCGGTAGATTATCCGGATTACGCCATTCCCGTAGCGGAAATGGTGGCAAGCGGAGAGGCTGATCGGGGCATATTAATCTGCGGTACGGGAATAGGTATGAGTATAGCGGCAAACAAAGTAAAAGGAATCCGCTGTGCCCTTGTGCACGATTTGTTCAGCGCCAAAGCGACACGCCTGCACAATGACAGCAACGTGCTGGCGATGGGTGAACGGGTCATCGGACCTGGACTGGCTTTGGAAATTGCAAAGGTATGGCTGACGACAGAATATGAAGGCGGCCGCCACAGCAAACGAGTCGGAAAAATTTCTGATTATGAAGCGCAGGGTGCAAAATAGGCGGAAGTACCGCAACGAAAGGGTGACAGAAGAGGCTGGACGCTGATTCTCACCTCAAAAGAAGGGACGATTCAACCAATGAGTGACCAGCTGCAAACTGTTGAGAAGCAGGTCTTTCATGCACTATCTGATTTGCAAAAACAAGCCCAGTTAAAGCCGGGACAGCTGCTGGTCGTAGGGGCCAGTACGAGTGAAGTAACCGGAGGGAAAATTGGCACTTCCGGAACGATGGAAGCGGCTCAAGCTCTTTATAACGGGGTAAAAACCTTTCAGGAAGAAAGTCAGGTCGCTCTTGCCTTTCAATGCTGTGAGCATTTGAACAGAGCACTTGTGATGGAGCGTGAGATCGCTGACAGGCTTCGATATGAAGAAGTCCGGGTTGTGCCTGCGCGTTCGGCAGGCGGCGCACTCGCCACCTATGCCTTCCATCATCTAAATGATCCAGTCGTCGTCGAATACATTAAAGCAGATGCCGGAATTGATATCGGGGATACCTTTATCGGCATGCATCTGAAGCATGTTGCTGTACCCGTAAGAACGGAAGTAAAAAGCATCGGGGAAGCCCACGTTACCCTCGCCAAAACAAGGCCAAAGCTGATTGGCGGAGAGCGTGCTGTATATCCATCCAAGGAAGACATCCGCTGCTTTTAATAGATAAAGAAAAAAACCGCCTGTAGAAGGGCGGTTTTTTTTGTACTGGAGCGGGTGGTTTTTTATGAAAATGATGGGTTTTGCAAGTATTTGAAGCATTTTTGCAAGTAAGTGGGCGGTTTTCGCAAGTAAACGCAGAGTTTCCGCAAGTAAACCATGTCGAACCGCAAGTAAAAGTATCAATTCCGCAAGTAATTCTTCCCATCTGCAGTTTCTTGTTAGAACTTCTTCTCCGAAATCGCCGACCGCATGCGCTGCAGCGATTTTTTTGCTTCTTCCTTGCCAGCCATCATCACATTCACATAGAGTGCATCGATAATACTGAGCTGTGCAATCCGGGAAGAGAGTGCTTCAGACCGGAATTCAGTCTCCCTCGAGATCGTATGCAGGGAGATATCAGCCTTCTCACTGAGCGGAGACTTTGCATAATCGGTAAGCGAGATGGTGCGGCAGCCGTTCTCTTTCGCCACCCTCATGACGTGCAGCAAATCCTTATTTGTTCCGGAATGGGAGATAAAGAGAGCCACATCCCGCTTCGTCAGCTGGGAGGCAGACATCAGCTGAAAGTGCGTATCGGTATAAGCGATGCTTGGTTTGCCGGTACGGATAAATTTATGATGAGCGTCCATAGCGATGATGCCTGATCCGCCGTTTCCGTAGAATTCGATCTTTTGAGCGGCGAGCAGGCAATCGACAGCCGCCTGAAAACTTTTTTCATCCAGCATCTGCCGGGTATCTTCGAGTGTGCCGATGTTAGATTGAAATACTTTTTCGGCGATCTGGGCAGGTGTGTCGCTTTCTAATATGGTCTCATGGATATCCTGAAGCGGGCCGACAATATCAGAGGCAAGTGCAATTTTTAATGCTTGAAATCCCTTGAAGCCCAGCCTTTTACAAAACCGGAAGACCGTCGCATCCGCTACCTCCAAGTGATCAGCCACTTCATTAATGCTCGAGTGGATGATATTTTGAGGATCCTCCAATATAAAGTCAGCAATCTTTTTTTCTTTTTCGCTTAATATGCCATAAGAAGAGCGAATTTTGGATAAACAGTTTGAAGCTGCCATGTTCGTTCTTCCTTTCTTGTACCGTGACGTTTGGCTCTATCATAATATGAAATTTATTTTCTTGTAAACGGAAAAAATTTTAGTATATAATAGCGATGGAAGAAAAAAATTTTCACAAACCGTAATCATGGTTTGTTTGAAAGGGGCATTTATAAATGCAAATCGGAATGATCGGCCTAGGTAAAATGGGTTACAATCTTGTTCTTAATCTGCTCGACCACAACCATGAGGTAGTAGCGACAGACGTGAACAAAGAACAGGTGAAAAATATTACGAACGATGGAGCAACAGGCGTTGAATCGATCAAAGAACTAGTCAGCGGACTAAGCACACCGCGTGTGGTTTGGATGATGGTACCTGCGGGAAACATAACGGAAGATGTTCTTGCTGAACTGAAAAACGTATTGGAGCCTGGAGATATTGTGATCGACGGCGGAAACTCCAACTATAAAGATACACTGCGGCGTGCAGAAGAGTTAAAAGAAAAAGAGCTTCACTTTGTCGATGTAGGGACAAGCGGAGGCACTGACGGAGCACGAAACGGTGCTTGTACAATGATCGGTGCAGAGCCTGAAGTATTTGAAATCATCGAACCGATTTTCAAAGATCTTTCCGTGGAAAACGGCTACCTCTATACAGGAAAAGTCGGAAGCGGACATTTCTTGAAAATGGTTCATAACGGCATCGAGTACGGTATGATGCAGGCGATCGCTGAAGGATTCGAAGTTCTTGAGAAAAGCCAGTTTGATTATGACTATGAAGCGGTTGCGAAAATGTGGAACCACGGTTCAGTTGTCCGCTCTTGGCTCATGGAGCTGACTCAGAGCGCATTCTCCAAAGATCCTAAGCTTGAAGGCATTAAAGGTGTGATGAACTCTTCTGGAGAAGGAAAATGGACAGTGGAAGCTGCCCTGGACCTTCAAGTTCCAGCACCGGTTATCGCTCTTTCCCTCATGATGCGCTACCGTTCACTTGAGGACGATACGTTCACAGGCAAGGTAGTAGCTGCTCTTCGCAATGAATTCGGCGGGCACGCAGTGGTAAAAAAATAATTTCAAGCAAAGGGGGTGACTTATTGTAATAGTGTCACCCTCTCTTTTTGATGTCTAGCTCAGCGCCCAGGATGAAAACATGTTCTTGTTTTCAGCATAGGTTCTCGATAGATGAAAAGTATGATCTTCTTTTCATCATTGGTCGCTTCACTCTTACCCCTCAACACAAAAAGCGTGTTGCTGTATAAGAGTTCCAGCGCTTGTCGAACCTTAGCAGGGCGCTTGCGCTTTTCTTTTTATCATGTAATTTCAAACGGACTTCGTTACATACTAAGCTATAGACAGGCAAGTGTAAGATCGGAAAGGATGGTAGGTATGGATTCAAAAAAGTACTTGATGGGTGTGGACATCGGGACAACGAGTACGAAAGCAGTGATATTTGACCGAAAAGGAGCTGTCATTTCTCAGCATACAGTGGGCTATCCGCTGTTAAGTCCAACGCCGTCTACAGCAGAGCAGGAGCCGGAAGAAATTTTGAGAGCCGTATTTACCTGTATTAAACAAAATATGGCAGAGAGTCTCGTTTCTCCGGATGATCTGGAGCTGATCTCATTCAGTTCAGCGATGCATAGTGTCATTGCAGTGGATGCCAAGGGGAATGCACTGACGAAGAGTATCACGTGGGCGGATAACAGAAGTGCTTCCTATGCCGAAAAAATTAAGGAAGAACTGAACGGCCATGAAGTTTACTTAAGAACAGGTACACCGATCCACCCGATGTCGCCGCTGTCAAAGCTTCTCTGGATGAAGCATGAACTGAATGAAGCCTATACGCTTGCACATAAGTTCATCGGGATCAAAGAGTATGTGTTTTACAAGCTTTTCGGAGAGTTTCTTATCGACTACTCCATCGCATCATCAACAGGAATGATGAACCTTGAAAAGCTGGAATGGGATGAGGAAGCATTGAGCATTGCCGGCATTACGAGTGAAAAACTTTCCACGCTTGTTCCGACTACCCAAGTTGTAAAAGGGCTTGCGCCTGAACTTGCCGAGAAACTGGGCTTACGCACGGAAACTCCGTTTATTATTGGAGCCAGTGACGGCGTGCTTTCCAACCTTGGTGTTAACGCGATTGAACCGGGTGTTGTTGCGGTTACGATCGGGACAAGCGGTGCCATCCGTACGGTCAGTGACAGGCCGATCACCGACCAGAAAGGCCGGACGTTCTGTTATGCGCTGACAGATAAACATTGGGTGATCGGGGGACCTGTAAACAACGGCGGCATGACGTTCCGGTGGGTCAGAGACCAGTTCGGTGCCGCTGAAGCAGAAACAGCAAAGCGCCTTGGAGTCGATCCTTACGAGATGCTGACTGAGATCGCAAAAAAGGTCTCTCCCGGAGCCGACGGGCTTTTATTTCACCCGTACATGGCAGGAGAACGAGCGCCGCTCTGGAACGCCAATGCGCGCGGCTCATTCTTTGGGCTTGCTCTCTACCATAAAAAAGAGCATATGATCCGGGCGGTGCTCGAAGGAGTTATTTTCAACCTTTACAGTGTCTTGCTCGCTCTTCAGGAATTAATCGGGATTCCAAAAGGGGTGCAGGCGACTGGCGGGTTTGCCCGTTCTGCTCTTTGGCGGCAGATGATGGCTGACATCTTCAATCAAGATGTGACGATTCCTGAGAGTTTCGAAAGCTCTTGTCTCGGGGCGGTCATCCTTGGATTGTATGCATTAGAAGAAATTGATGATTTCTCCATCGTATCCGAGATGGTCGGCAGCACGTATCAGCACAAGCCAAACCCTGAAAACGTCGATACGTATCAGGAGCTGATGTCCATCTTCCTATCCGTCTCACGGAGCCTGGAGGATGAGTATAAACAGATTGCCGATTTCCAAAGAAAAAGGCTGGAACAATAACCGTAAGGAGGAGCTGTTCAGAAAGTCATAGTAAACTGACCTTCTGGCAGCTCCTTTGTTTAGAAAGGCATCTTCTTTGATTAGTTGATTGGAGTGGAAGGTGCGAGACTCCCGCGGGATGAGCGTGACAGGTGAAACCCGCAGGCGCAAGCGCCGAGGGGTTCAGCGCACGCCCCGCGGAAAGCGAGCTGCCTGGAACGGAAATTAACTGCTGCCAGATAGACATCCTGTTTCTATGCTTGCTAACGGCTTATTGGACAGCTCCTACTTACCTGAAAAAATGGAAGCGGCTACTCTTTTTTAAATTAAAAGAGACGTAACAAATCCCCGGAAGGCTATGTTACAATGGGTTTGAATTAAGGACTTTTACACGAAGGGGATGCGCACACTTGGAAAAGCTAGCTGTTCAAGATCAAGAAGTTTTTGCTGCTATACAGGACGAACTAGGCCGTCAGCGGAATAAGATTGAGCTTATTGCATCAGAAAACTTTGTAAGTCAGGCGGTAATGGAGGCTCAAGGATCCGTACTGACCAACAAGTACGCGGAAGGATATCCTGGACGCCGTTATTACGGAGGATGCGAATATGTTGACGTAGCTGAGGATTTAGCAAGAGACCGTGCCAAGAAAATCTTTGGAGCGGAACATGTCAACGTTCAGCCTCATTCCGGTGCACAGGCGAATATGGCTGTGTATTTTACCGTATTGGAGCCAGGTGACACTGTCCTCGGAATGAATCTATCACACGGAGGGCATTTGACTCACGGAAGCCCAGTTAACTTTTCCGGCGTTTTGTACAATTTTGTTGAGTACGGGGTGGACAAAGAAACTCATCTCATCAACTATGAGGATGTCCGCCAAAAGGCACTTGAGCATAAGCCGAAAGTGATTGTGGCTGGTGCGAGTGCCTATCCAAGAGCTATTGATTTCAAAAAGTTCCGTGAGATTGCCGATGAAGCAGGAGCGTATCTCATGGTAGACATGGCGCATATCGCTGGGCTTGTGGCAGCGGGGCTTCATGAGAATCCGGTTCCTTACGCTGATTTTGTAACAACAACTACGCATAAAACATTGCGCGGCCCTCGCGGCGGAATGATTTTCTGTAAAGAAGAGTTTGCCAAGAAAATTGATAAATCCATTTTCCCTGGAATCCAGGGTGGACCCCTTATGCATGTCATTGCAGCTAAAGCTGTCGCATTTGGCGAAGCATTAAGCGAAGACTTTAAAACGTATGCCGGACAAATCATTGATAACGCAAAAAGGCTGGCTGATTCTCTTAAAAAAGAAGGAATCACGCTTGTGTCCGATGGCACAGACAATCATTTGATCCTGATTGACGTAAGCAAGCTCGGCATTACGGGCAAGATTGCTGAAAAAGCATTGGATGATGTCGGTATTACCGTAAACAAAAACACGATTCCATTCGATACTGAAAGCCCGTTTGTAACAAGCGGAATCCGTATCGGTACTGCTGCTGTTACATCCCGTGGCTTCGGACTTGAAGACATGGATGAAATTGCATCCCTGATCGCGCTTGTTGTTAAAAATCCTGAAGGTGAAGAAGCATTGAAGGAAGCAAGCGAGCGTGTAGCTGCTCTTGCCGGGAAGTATAAGCTGTACGAGTAAGAAAAGAGATGAAAGAAAAAGGCGCCCTTAAAGGCGTCTTTTTTTGTAGCTGGCTGTTTCGTAACCTTTGTTGCTCCTTAGGAGTGGTTGATTTCCGTTTCAGGATGCTCGCTTTTACCGGCGTAAACGCCTACTTTCGCGGGGCGTGCGTTAAGCCCCACGGCGCAAGCGCCTTTGGGTCTTACCTGTCACGCTACCCCCGCAGGACAAGGAAGGCTTCGGCAGCGTTATATCGCACGAAGAAAATGTGAAATTCATTTTCGAGGAGTCTCGCACCTTGCACTCGAATCAACTAAATGTTCCCAAAGCAACAATCTTTTAGAATAGCCCCCAAGTCTTTTACCTCAAAGGCGGGAGGTGATAGCTGGCGGTTCAATCACACCTCGCTTAAATTCCGTAAAGTTAAGAGAATGTTCATTTGTAAATTGCAGAAAACTTGTATACTCTTAAGGAGAATTGATCTGTGATTGAATAGTTAGTATATAAATTTAAGGTAGTAGAGGTGAAAAGATGGCTAAACAAAAACCAAAAGGAAAGAGCAAGGCAAAGTCTCAGACGAAGAACTATGTTCGAAACAAGAACCAGAAATCATCAAGCTGGATTTTCTGGATGATCGGTATTATTGCGTTAGGTATCATTGTCGTCTTGTTTGTGGGCAATCCTGGGGACAAGGGGAAAGACTCGAATCAAAATGTCTCGATTGATTATAAAGGGCAGCCTTACTTAGGTGATCAATCTGCTGATGTGAAGGTTATTGAATTTGGGGATTATAAATGCCCGATCTGCAAAAATTTCAACATGTCATTTTTCCCTGAAGTTGATAAAGACCTGATTAAAACAGGAAAAATAAAGTTTTATTTTATCAACTACCCGTTCATCAACGTAGATTCAAGGCGATCGGCACAGTTTGCGGAAACCGTGTATGCGGAACTAGGCAACGACAGCTTTTGGAAGTTCCACGAGCTCTTATATAAAAAGCAGCCCGCAGACCCAAAAGACGAACACCGGGATATCTTTAAAGAGGACTTCCTGGTGAAGACGCTGGCAGAAGCGACGTCTGAAAAAGATGCGGCCAAAGTGAAAAAGGCTTTCAGCAGCTCGAATCATGATGAGGACGTAAAGAAGGATGAGGCACTCGTAAGCAAGCTAAACGTGGACTCTACTCCGACACTCTTTGTAAACGGCAAAAGGTTTACAGGAAGCACGTACGGAGACTTTAAGAAACAAGTAGAAGAAGCAGCGAAAGGGAAGAAGTAAGATGAACAAGCCTTTGTTGCTGAGCTGGCTGACGGCCATCATCGCGGTCATCGGCTCACTTTACTTCAGTGAGGTCATGCATTACGTTCCGTGTACGTTTTGCTGGTACCAGAGGATCCTGATGTACCCGCTCGCCGTATTTCTCGGTGTGGCTTTCTACCATCAGGACAGCAGAATTGCCCGTTATGTGCTGCCTCTCTCTGTTTTAGGTATATTTGTGTCAGGCTATCACATCGCACTGCAAAAGATTCCGGCATTGCAGGAATTTGAAGTATGCACATCAGGTGTGCCTTGTTCGCAGGATTATATCAACTGGCTGGGCTTTATTACGATCCCGATGCTCGCCTTCACAGCCTTTGTGATCATTACAGTGAGCATGATCATATTGAGCAGAAAAGGATAACCGTCTTGCCGCAGGAGCTGCCAGAAAGTCATAAACTGACCTTCTGGCAGCTCCTTTTAAAAAATTTTGATTGTGGAGTCATTACTTGCAAAACAATCTCCATTGACAAGTTGATTGGAGTGTAAGGTGTGAGACTCCAGCGGGATGCGCGTGACAGGTGAAACCCGCAGGCGCTTGCGACGAGGGGTTCAGCGCACGCCCCGCGGAAAACGAGCAGCCTGGAACGGAGATCCACTACTTCCAGATAGACAGCACCTTTTAGTGTTATAGCCATATTGGACAGCCTCATGTTTTTCGAATTGGAAGCTTTTTAGACCTTGAAGTGGCTCCTTTTTTTCTGTAAAATGCGGAAGAGGTTATGTGCAAAGAAAAAGCTCGGGTGGACAAGCCCGTTGTGAAAAAGGAGAGGTAGCAGGATGGGTAATGTTTTTGTTCTGGATCATCCATTGATACAGCATAAATTAACACATATTCGTGACGTTGAAACAGGAACAAAGGAATTTCGTGAGCTTGTGGATGAAGTAGCGGGATTGATGGCTTTTGAAATCACGCGGGATCTTCCGCTTGAGGAGGTAACCATTCAAACTCCTGTAGCTGAAGCGCAAATGAAAGTAATTGCAGGGAAAAAGCTGGGACTTGTACCGATTCTCCGTGCTGGTCTTGGAATGGTAGATGGCATCTTAAAATTGATTCCAGCAGCGAAAGTTGGACATGTAGGTCTATATCGCGACCCGGAAACACTTTTGCCAGTTGAATACTACGTTAAGCTTCCATCCGATGTGGAAGAGCGCGACTTTATTGTGATCGATCCGATGCTGGCAACTGGCGGTTCAGCTGCTGCAGCTATTACTTCCCTGAAGAACCGCGGTGCGAAAAACATTAAGTTGATGTGTCTCGTTGCTGCTCCTGAAGGAATCGAATTGATCCACAAGGACCATCCTGAAGTGGACATCTATTTGGCAGCCCTTGATGAGAAACTCAATGACCACGGCTATATCGTTCCTGGTCTTGGTGATGCAGGGGATCGTCTTTTCGGAACAAAATAAGCGAAGTTGAAGAAGCACCGGCGGAAGTCTCCGATGCTTCTTTTTTTGTGGGCGAAATGATGGAAGGGGGTATAAATGTAGCGAATCGCGTCGAATGTGTCGTGGATAAACGGTTCGATAAAAAATGTGGACGTTTCGATAATATATCAACGTTTTCAATAATAAAAAGAGATTTTCGATAATAAAATCAGGAATTCGATAATAAAAATCCAGGTCACCCTAGCTTTCCTCTATTTTGACTGATTTTTTTATTTGAAGCTGGATTTCTCCCCCCTTATAGAGTTCCTTCATGCAATTCGAGCTAAAAATACAGCAACTAAACTCCTTTTGCCTGCTTTTTAAAGAAAATCCCCTAATAAGTCCATCAACTTGCCCGCAAAAATTAAAAACGCCCCTCCGCTCACCCCGGGCATCCCGGAATGAACAGAAACGGAGCGTTCCTTACTAAAATCCAATCAACTAATCTCCTCAAACGCTACGGAAATAAGCTTTCCGTTGTCCGGGTTATGGAGAACTTTTACTTTAATGTCTTTTTCAACATTGTTCTCGGTTACGATGAAGTCAAAGAAATCAATGACGGTTCCGTCAGCATTGACGCGGCGAGTATCGTACTGATAGTCGCTGATCGCGCTGTTCGGATACTTCTCTTTTGTCCGTTCAAGAGCGATTTTCCCCCACTTTGCGTAATCCTGCCGCATGGGCTCGGTTGATATGTTGACCCTGTTGTTCCGGTTCTGGTCTTCGTAGTAACCGGTCTGATGGGGTTCCACATTATTTTTCCGGTCGTTTGCATTGTTCATGCATGCCCCTAAAATCATCAAAAAGAAAGCAAATAAAAATCCTGTTTTAGTAAGTTTCAAGTGATAGCCTCCTCGTGATTCGATATCACTCAAAAGTGTCTGCAAAAACCTGAATTTTATACATAAATGAACATTTAATATTGTGTAATATACGGGGGTTTTCCTAGGGAAAAGCAATATTATAGAGCATTTGAATAAACATATAGGAATTGTGACAGATTTTCCACAATTTATATGATATTTAACCCCTAATTGCGTTGACACCGGGGGACCGCTATTGTATCCTTACAAAGGGAATATGGTAAGGTTTTCATACTAGGAGACTAGCGCGTTTCCTAATATTTTGAACTCTTGCTTATATTTCGGAAGGAGTCCATGCGATGAGCACCGGGAAACGGCCTTATAAAGCAATGGCATTAATGTCAGGTATATTGTCAACACTAGTTGGAGGTATATTGCTTGGACTTTTCGGCGGTATGTGGCTGGATCGCTTCACGGGAACAGGTCCTTTGTTCCTCATCATTGGCTTGTTTCTAGGGCTTGGAGCCGGCGTTTATGGCATGATCCGTTTATTATCCAACCAATCAGGAGAAGAACGCAAATGACCGAGTACACCATGACCTACAGAAGATACATAAAGTATACACTCTTTATGCTCTCTTTTTTTGTCCTCGGATACGGAGTAACGTCCTGCAAATCCATCTTCCTCGGTTTATCATTCGGCACCCTGTTCAGTCTATTTAATCTCTGGAGTATGTACTCCAGTATCGAGCGGCTCGGACAAGCAGTCATTAACCAGCAGAAAGTCAGGACAATGGGCTCATTATCAAGACTTCTCATGGGAGGTCTCGCGGCGCTAATTGCCATTAGATTCCCGCAATTCTTCAATTTGTTAAGTGTGGTAATTGGATTGATGACGGTCTATATTATCATGTTAATAGATTCACTAACTAAAACCATACGTACTCCAAAGGAAAAGAGGTGAACACAGGTGGAACACGAAGCTCCGATACATACGTTTATGGGTTTGCAATTTAACCTCTCTAACGTATTGATGATTACAGTTTCATCACTTATTGTTTTCCTGATTGCTGTACTGGCTACCCGTGCCTTGTCCATGAGACCGGGCGGAATGCAAAACTTCCTCGAATGGGTAGTGGACTTTGTAAAAGGAATCATTAATAGCACTATGGATTGGCATACCGGCGGACGCTTTCTTACTTTAGGGCTCACGCTGCTTATGTATATTTTTGTCTCCAATATGCTGGGACTGCCGTTTGCGGTAGCCTTTGGCCATGAATTATGGTGGAAGTCCCCGACAGCAGACCCGACGATCACATTGACACTCGCTGTTATGGTAGTGGTTTTAAGCCATTATTATGGAGTGAAGTTAAAGGGTGCTAAAGCATATGGTTCAGAGTTCTTCAAACCATTCAAGCTTTTCTTCCCATTAAAGCTGATTGAAGAATTCGCAAACACACTTACGCTGGGTCTTCGGCTTTACGGTAACATCTATGCCGGTGAAATTCTTCTCGGCCTTCTCGTGGGTCTCTCACACCAAGGTATCTTTGCTGGTATTCTGGGAATCTTCCCATTGATTGTATGGCAAGGGTTCTCGGTATTCGTAGGTGCTATCCAGGCATTTATCTTTACCATGTTAACAATGGTTTATTTAGCCCATAAAGTGGCTGATGACCATTAATTAATATAATTTCCGTTTCCGGCCAAATAGCCGGGAACAAAAAAATAAAATTTACAGGGGAATAGAAGGGAGTAATACAAAAATGAATCTTATTGCAGCAGCAATTGCAATCGGTCTAGCAGCACTAGGTGCAGGTATTGGTAACGGTCTTATCGTAGGACGTACAGTTGAGGGGGTTGCTCGTCAACCAGAACTACGCGGTACGCTTCAAACAACAATGTTTATCGGGGTTGCGTTAGTTGAAGCACTTCCTATCATCGGTGTTGTTATTGCATTTATCGTTCTTGGGAAGTAATAACAGCAAGATTTAAAAAGATCTCAATAATGGCGAAGCATGTTTCAAAACTGGAACTTTTCTTCGCCATTCCTTATGTATGACCTATTGAAGGGAGGAAATACCGTGCAATCCTTAATTTTAGGTGCTGCAACCGGTGGTGTTAACGGCGGAGATATTCTCTTCCAGTTACTAGCATTCATAATCTTAATGCTCTTGTTACGCAAGTATGCATGGGGTCCGTTAATGGGCATCATGAAAGAGCGTCAATCTTATATAACAAATGAAATCGAAGCAGCAGAAACAAACCGCAAAGAAGCGGAACAGCATCTCGCTGCACAAATTCAAGAATTAAAACAAGCGCGTGAGGAAGCAAGAGCTATCATTGAAAATTCGAAAAAACAAGGTGAAGTCCAAGGAGAAGCCATCATTCAGGCTGCCCGCGGCGAAGCCAACCGTGTGAAAGAAGAAGCACTTGCTGACATTGCCAGTGAAAGAGAAAAAGCTGTGGCTACTCTCCGTAATGAAGTCGCTTCTCTATCCGTTATGATTGCTTCTAAAGTCATTGCGAAAGAACTAGATGAGCGCAGCCAGGAGAAGTTAATCCAGGATTATCTTCAAGAGGCAGGCGAAGCTAGATGAGCAAAGATCTTACTGTAATTGCAAAACGTTACGCATCAGCGCTTTTTGAAGTAGTAGGGCAAGAAAATCTTGATAAGGCAGAAGCTGAGCTTCGGCTCGTAAAAAGCATCATGGAACAAAACCATGATATCGAAAAGATTTTAAACCACCCGAAAATTTCTGTACATCAGAAAAAACAAATCGTAAAAGACAGCATTGGCACGGACATTTCAGCACCGGTCCTGAACACAGTATTCTTGCTCATCGACCGTAACCGCCAAGGTTTGATCACTGAGATGGCCAGCCAATTCATTGGATTAGCAAATGAATCGCGCGGCATTGCTGATGCAACTGTTTACTCTGTCCGCTTGTTATCTGAAGATGAAAAACGCCAGCTTGAGGAAACGTTCGCGAAACGAGTAGGCAAGCAGCGGCTGCGCATTGAAAATATTATTGACCAAAGCCTCGTGGGGGGCGTAAGAATCCGCATCGGCAACCGTATTTTTGACGGAAGTGTCCGCGGGAAACTAGAGCGTATTGAACGTCAATTAGCCGCTACGCAAGGCTAAAAAGATAGGGGTGAAATTCATGAGCATTAAAGCTGAAGAAATCAGTGCTTTAATAAAAAAACAGATTGAAAACTATCAGTCTGAAATCGAAGTTAACGATGTCGGTACAGTTATTCAAGTCGGTGACGGTATTGCCCGTGCGCATGGATTGGATAATGTTATGGCTGGTGAGCTTGTTGAATTTTCTAACGGTGTTATGGGTATGGCCCAGAACCTTGAAGAAAACAACGTCGGTATCATCATCCTTGGGCCTTACCAGGAGATCCGTGAAGGAGACGAGGTTAAACGTACAGGACGCATCATGGAAGTTCCTGTAGGACCGGAGCTTTTAGGACGTGTTGTTAACCCGCTTGGCCTTCCTATTGATGGTAAAGGGCCGGTAGAAACAGTGAAAACACGCCCGATCGAGCAAAAAGCTCCTGGAGTAATGGCTCGTAAGTCTGTACATGAGCCGCTTCAAACAGGAATCAAAGCGATCGATGCCCTCGTTCCAATCGGACGCGGACAGCGTGAGCTGATCATCGGTGACCGCCAAACGGGTAAAACAGCTGTAGCCATCGATACGATCATCAACCAAAAAGATCAGGACATGATTTGTATCTATGTTGCGATCGGACAAAAGGAGTCCACCGTTGCTGGTGTTGTTGAAACTCTTCGCGAACATGGTGCTCTCGATTACACGATCGTTGTTTCTGCTGGTGCTTCCCAGCCTGCACCTCTTCTTTTCTTGGCGCCGTATGCCGGTGTATCCATGGCTGAAGAGTTCATGTGGGAAGGAAAACACGTATTGATCGTTTATGATGACCTTTCAAAACAGGCAGCAGCATACCGTGAGCTTTCCTTGCTTCTTCGCCGTCCTCCAGGCCGCGAAGCTTATCCAGGGGATGTTTTCTACCTTCACTCACGCCTTTTAGAGCGTGCTGCGAAATTAAACGATGAATTAGGCGGAGGTTCTATTACCGCACTTCCTTTCATCGAAACACAAGCGAGTGACGTATCTGCTTATATCCCGACAAACGTTATCTCCATTACAGACGGACAGATCTTCTTGCAGTCTGACCTGTTCTTCTCTGGTGTACGCCCGGCGATTAACGCAGGTATCTCTGTATCCCGTGTAGGGGGATCAGCTCAAATTAAAGCGATGAGCAAAGTATCCGGTACCCTTCGTCTTGACCTTGCATCTTTCCGTGAGCTTGAAGCATTTGCTCAGTTCGGTTCGGATCTGGACAAAGCGACTCAAGCGAAACTTAACCGTGGTGCGCGTACAGTAGAAGTACTTAAACAAGGACTTCACAAACCGCTTCGCGTAGAACTTCAAGTTGCCAGCCTTTTTGCATTAACAAGAGGATATCTTGACGATGTAGCTGTTGAGGATGTAACTCGCTTTGAAGAAGAGCTTCATGCATACATGGAAACAAACACTAAAGACGTTCTTGACCAAATCAAAACGACTGGAAAACTTCCAGAAGGCGACGATCTGGACAACGCGATCAAAGCGTTTAAAAAAGTATTTGCATAAGAAAAGCTGAAGTGCTCGCTTAGGCCCGACAAGCGCTGGAACTCTCACACAGTGTTGCTGTGTGAGAGTGAAGCGACCTCGAGGGCCTGAGCACTGAAGCTAGATCCAGTGCTAACAGTAACGATATGTTTTTCAATAGATAACTGCGCAGGATGCACCCATGCATCCTGCAACCAGCTTAAATAAAAGGTGGTGAATACGAGTGGCATTACGAGATATTAAAGCTAGAATCGATGCAACAAAAAAGACAATGCAGATTACAAAAGCAATGGAGATGGTATCCGCTGCTGCCTTGAACCGTGCTGAGCAAAACGCCAAACGATTTGTTCCTTATATGGATAAAATCCAGGAGGTCGTTTCCAGCATTGCTTCAGGAAGCAAGAGTGCACGCCATCCTATGCTTTTGAGCCGCCCTGTGAAAAAGACGGGATATTTTGTCATCACAGCAGACCGCGGTTTGGCAGGTGCCTATAACTCCAACGTTCTTCGTCACGTTTTCCGTACGATTAAAGAGCGCCATCAGTCTCCTGATGAATATGCGATCATTGTTGTGGGTAAAGTAGGCCTTAACTTCTTTAAGAGCCGCAGCATGCCGGTCTTGGACAGCATTACCGGTCTGGCTGACCAGCCATCTTTTGCAGACATTAAAGCGATCGCGAGCAAAGCAGTCAATCTGTATGCTAACGAAACATTCGACGAGCTTTACATGTACTATAATCATTTCGTCAGTGCCATCCAGTCAGAACTAACGGAAAAGAAAGTCCTTCCGCTGACTGACTTTGATGGAGCGAGCACATCAACTGCTTCCTACGAGTACGAGCCTTCTGAAGAAGAAATTCTTGAAGTCTTGCTTCCACAGTATGCTGAAAGCTTGATCTACGGAGCGTTATTGGACGCTAAAGCAGCAGAGCATGCTTCTCGTATGACAGCAATGAGAAATGCAACTGACAATGCGAACGAATTGATCGGCCAGTTTACGCTTACGTACAACCGTGAGCGCCAGGCGGCCATCACTCAGGAAATTACCGAGATTGTCGGCGGGGTTGCGGCACTCGAATAGATTTTTTATGCCTCATTCAGGCATGCACGGCACAAACTTGTGCTAGAAGTTAGGAGGGGAAACGATGAATAAAGGTTATATAACTCAGATTCTCGGACCTGTTGTTGATGTAAAGTTCGACAGCAGTCTTCCGGAACTTTTGAATGCATTAACTGTTGACGCTGAAGGCGTTCAATTAACTCTAGAAGTAGCCCTTCATCTTGGCGACAACACCGTCCGTACAATCGCGATGGATTCTACTGACGGTCTTGTACGTGGAATGGCAATCAATGATACAGGCAAACCGATCTCCGTTCCTGTAGGAAACGTGACACTTGGCCGCGTATTTAACGTGCTTGGCGACCACATTGACCTTGGAGAGCCGGTTCCTGCTGATGTTCGCCGTGATCCGATTCACCGCGGAGCACCTACTTTCGAAAACCTTACAACACGCACTGAAATCCTTGAAACTGGTATTAAAGTCGTTGACCTTATCGCCCCTTATGTTAAGGGTGGTAAGATCGGTCTTTTCGGAGGTGCGGGTGTAGGTAAAACCGTACTTATCCAGGAATTGATCAACAACATCGCTCAAGAGCATGGCGGTCTTTCCGTATTTGCTGGTGTTGGTGAACGTACTCGTGAAGGAAATGACCTTTTCCACGAAATGACCGATTCTGGTGTTATCAAGAAAACAGCAATGGTATTCGGCCAGATGAATGAGCCTCCTGGAGCACGTGCGCGTGTAGCACTTTCCGGGTTGACTATGGCTGAATATTTCCGTGACGAAGAAGGCCAGGATGTACTGTTCTTCGTTGACAACATTTTCCGTTTCACGCAAGCAGGTTCTGAAGTATCTGCCCTTCTTGGCCGTATGCCATCAGCGGTAGGTTACCAGCCTACACTTGCAACAGAAATGGGCCAATTGCAAGAGCGTATTACATCCACGAAAAAAGGTTCCGTAACATCCATCCAGGCGATCTACGTACCTGCGGATGACTATACTGACCCGGCTCCGGCAACCGCGTTTGCCCACTTGGATGCAACAACTAACCTTGAGCGTAAATTGACTGCCATGGGTATCTACCCTGCGGTAGATCCATTGGCCTCTACTTCACGCGGGCTTACTCCTGAAGTTGTTGGAGAAGAACACTACAATGTAGCACGCCAAGTTCAGCAAACATTGCAGCGCTATAAAGAATTACAAGATATTATCGCGATCCTTGGTATGGACGAGTTATCTGAAGAAGATAAATTGATTGTACAGCGTGCACGCCGTATCCAATTCTTCTTATCTCAAAACTTCCACGTTGCTGAGCAGTTTACCGGACAAAAAGGATCTTATGTTCCTGTTAAAGAAACCATCAAAGGATTCAAAGAGATCCTTGAAGGCAAGCACGACGACCTTCCGGAAGATGCATTCCGTCTTGTAGGTTCTATTGAAGATGTTATTGAAAAAGCAAAGACAATGGTCTAAACCTATAAGGGGGTAAGACGAAATGAAAACGTTAGAAGTAAGTGTAGTCACCCCTGATGGTCCCGTGTTTGAAGGAACGGCAGAAATGGTCAGTGCAAAAGCAAAAAGCGGAGAGCTTGGTGTCTTGCCTGGACATATTCCGTTGGTTGCTCCTTTAACCATCAGTGCAGTTCGTGTGCACCAGGATGGAAAAACACTTTATGTGGCCGTTAGCGGTGGATTTATCGAAGTCCGGCCTGAAAAAGTAACGGTTCTTGCTCAATCTGCAGAACTAGCAAGCGAGATTGAAATGGAACGTGCTCAAGCGGCTAAAGAGCGTGCTGAGCGCCGTCTGGCAGCAACAAATCAAGATGATATCGACCATAAAAGAGCAGAGCTTGCTCTTCGGCGTGCGGTCAACCGTATTGAGCTCGCCAGCCGCAGATAAATAAAGTAAGAAGCCTCCCTGGCTTTGGCCAGGGAGGCTTTTTTTTGCACAAGAAGGGATATTTCGGGTGACTATAGGAAGAATCCTGGCAGCATCGTGAAGTTTCCGGGCGACTTACCAAGTCTTTTTCTTTTTTTTTACGAAAAAGTATATAATAAGGGAAACCCGCATGTTGGAGGAAAAACAAATGAGCTTTAGAAACCAAACCATATTACCGGCTGTTCGCAAATGGAAGGAACTTGAGCAGTTACTGAACAGCGAGTATACATACATCGTCATTCTCGACAGCCACATTGCTCAGTTGAAAAGTATGGTGAAAATTGCCGGCCAGGCCAATAAAAAGCTATTTGTCCATGCGGATTTGATCAATGGTTTAAAAGCAGATGAATATGCTGCGGAATTTATCTGCCAGGAAATCAAGCCGGCTGGCATCATTTCAACACGTTCAAATGTCATTGCGACGGCAAAAAAGAAAGGTGTAACCGCCATACAGCGGTTATTTTTGCTTGATTCCATCGCACTGGAAACAAGCTATAAAATTATCGGGAAGACACAGCCTGATTTTATCGAAGTCTTGCCTGGATTGATGCCGAACATCATCAAAGAAGTTCATGAAAAAACGTGTATTCCTGTGTTTGCAGGCGGATTGATCCGGACAAAAGAAGAGATCGATCTGGCGATCCAAGGAGGGGCAGTGGCGGTGACCACTTCCGATAAGGAACTCTGGTAAAGCTGATGCATGAATTTTCCATATCCTTACCCATTGACAGCGTTTTCAGGATGTGATTAAATATTAGACAAGTTAATAATTTGATGGAGAATCGGAGATCAGCGAAAGCCCTTACAATAACTTAAGGGATATTTTTGCTGGTCTTTTTTTTCACCAAATGTCATTAATGGGGCAGGCTAAGAGAAATTTTCCATTCTCTTGTCTAATTTGGAAAGGAGTGTAGAAGGATGTCACCGATACTCGGAGAAATTATCGGAACGATGATCTTAATTATTTTTGGTGGCGGCGTTGTTGCCAATGTTAGCTTAAAGAAATCCAAGGCAGAAGGCGGAGGGTGGATTGTTGTGGCCCTTGGCTGGGGTCTTGCTGTATCGATGGCTGTATACGCTGTCGGTAAGTTCAGCGGTGCACATTTAAATCCAGCGGTTACGTTAGGATTGGCTGCAATTGGAGACTTTAGCTGGTCACAGGTTCCAGGGTATATTGCTGCACAGATGCTTGGTGGTTTCCTGGGCGGAATTATTGTTTATTTTCAATTTCTGCCTCACTGGGAACAGACAGAGGATCCAGCTGTGAAACTTGGCGTTTTTTCTACGGACCCTGCAATTCCACATACATTATCGAATCTTTTAAGTGAGTTTATTGGAACAGCTGTTTTACTGGTAGGACTTTTGTCTATTGGAGCGAATAAATTTACAGAAGGATTAAATCCTTTGATCGTCGGTTTCCTGATTGTAGCGATTGGATTATCTCTCGGAGGACCTACCGGATATGCGATTAACCCGGCACGTGACCTTGGGCCGAGACTGGCACATTTCTTTTTGCCGATCAGCGGCAAGGGAGGATCTAACTGGAAGTATGCCTGGATTCCTGTTGTCGGCCCGATTTTAGGCGGAGTATTTGGCGCACTTCTTTATCAAGCATTGTTTGAAGGCAAGGTAACCGCTTTCTTTTGGAGCTGGACCGTATTATCGGCAATGATATTTGCAGCGGCTCATCTTGCCGGCAAGAGCGGTACACAAGGACTCAGACACGGTGAGAGAATAAAGAATTAACACACAAAAAACAAATTAGAATGCATAAAAACCAGTTCATTTGTAAAGGAGAGCTATTTCTATGGATAAGAAATATGTTTTAGCACTTGATCAAGGAACAACAAGTTCACGCGCTATTCTTTTTAACAAAGAAGGCGAAGTTGTATCTGTTGCACAAAAGGAATTCACACAGCATTTCCCCAAGCCGGGCTGGGTTGAACATAACGCCCAGGAAATCTGGGGAAGCATACTTGCTGTTGTTGCCCAAGTACTGGAAGGAACGAACACTTCTCCAAAAGAAATAGCGGCGATCGGGATTACAAATCAGCGTGAAACAGCTGTAGTATGGGACAAAAATACCGGGAAGCCTGTTTACAATGCGATTGTTTGGCAATCAAGACAGACGGCAGATATCTGTGAAGAACTAAAGGCGCAGGGACACAACGATCTATTCAGAGACAGGACAGGCCTGCTGATCGATGCGTATTTTTCAGGTACAAAAGTAAAATGGATCTTGGATAACGTGGAAGGTGCACGTGAAAAGGCAGAAAAGGGCGACCTTCTTTTCGGAACGATTGATACGTGGTTATTGTGGAAAATGACTGGCGGACAAGCACACGTTACCGATTACTCGAACGCTTCAAGAACCTTGATGTATAACATCTACGATTTGAAATGGGATGAAGAACTGCTTGATATCCTTGACGTTCCGGGATCCATGCTTCCTGAAGTAAAATCATCTTCAGAAGTCTACGGCCAAACGATCGATTATCACTTCTTCGGTGAAAGCATTCCAATCGCAGGGATTGCCGGCGACCAGCAGGCTGCACTTTTCGGCCAAGCATGCTTTGAAACAGGCATGGCGAAGAATACGTACGGCACCGGCTGCTTTATGCTCATGAATACTGGAGAAAAGGCCGTCAGATCTGAGCATGGGCTATTAACTACACTTGCTTGGGGAATTGACGGAAAAGTACAGTACGCGCTTGAAGGCAGTATTTTTGTAGCGGGTTCAGCAGTTCAATGGCTTCGAGACGGCCTGCAGCTAATCCGTACTTCTCCTGAAAGTGAAGAACTTGCAGAGCGTGTTACGTCATCTGATGGAGTGTATGTTGTACCGGCTTTCGTTGGGCTCGGAACGCCATATTGGGACAGTGAAGCACGAGGAGCTGTGTTCGGCTTGACGCGAGGAACGAAAAAAGAACACTTTGTGCGTGCTACGCTGGAGTCCCTTGCTTACCAGACTCGTGATGTTTTGACAGCCATGGAAGCTGATTCTGGCATTGAACTGAAAAAGCTTCGCGTGGACGGCGGCGCGGTGAAAAACAACTTCCTCATGCAATTCCAGTCCGATATTCTTGGAGTTCCGGTGGAGCGTCCGGAAATCAATGAAACTACGGCTTTAGGTGCGGCTTATCTCGCGGGCCTTGCTACAGGATTCTGGAGCGGCCGTGAAGCCATTGCAGATAAATGGAAAGTAGAAAAAGATTTTGACAACGCCATGGAAGAAAAAGAACGCGAAGATCTATACAAAGGCTGGAAAAAAGCCGTTGAAGCTGCAAGAGTTTTTAAATAAGGGGTGGTTTCTAAAAGATTGTTGCTTTGGGAACATTTTTGTAAAGTGCCTTCTTTGACAAGTTGATTGTAGTGCAAGGTGCGAGACTCCTGCGGGACAAGCGTGACAGGTGAAACCCGCAGGCGCTTGCGCCGAGGGGTTCAGCGCACGCCCCGCGAAAGTAGGCGTTTACGCCGGTAAAAGCGAGCATCCTGGAACGGAAATCAACTACTATCAAGAGCAACAAAAGTTACGAATACAGCCTAAAAAAAATTCGAGCGCACCATTTGCAAACTTCATCATAACTTGTTATGATAGCATTAAGTTAATAACGGTCGGAGCTACGGAGAGACCACAATACCCTGAGATAGGTTCAGGGGTATTGTGGTCTCTTTTTTGTTCTCTCGACAAAAATATACGCTTTAATTTGAGTGCTTTAGGAAAAGAATAACATTGAGGGATAAAAGAAGGAGCGGCGTGATATGGATAATAATCAATTTTCAAGCAATAAAAGAGAACAATATATAGAGGATATGAAAACTGCTTCCCTGGATTTATTAGTGATCGGGGGCGGAGTGACAGGAGCAGGAATTCTACTTGATGCCACGACTCGCGGGATGAAAGCAGGCGTTTTGGAAATGCAGGACTTCGCAGGAGGTACATCCAGCCGTTCTACTAAGCTTGTCCATGGCGGACTTCGCTACTTAAAACAGTTCGAAGTCGGCCTGGTTGCAGAAGTAGGTAAAGAGCGTGCAATCGTTTATGAGAATGCACCCCATGTAACGACACCGGAGTGGATGCTTCTTCCAATGTACAAAAAAGGGACATTCGGCAAATTTTCTACTTCCATCGGTCTTAAGGTTTATGACTTTTTGGCAGGTGTAAAACGAAAAGAACGCCGATCCATGCTAAGCAAAGAAGAAACATTGAACCGTGAGCCATTATTGAAAAAGAAAGACATTCTAGGCGGCGGTTATTATGTGGAATATAAAACAGATGATGCTCGTCTAACTCTTGAAATTATGAAAGAAGCGGTCTATCGCGGAGGCAAGGCTGTCAATTATATTAAAGTGATAGACTTCATCTACGATAAGGACGGCAAACTTCTTGGTGTAAAAGCGGAAGACACACTTTCTGGAAAAGTGCATGAAATCTTTGCCAAGAAAATTGTTAACGCAGCCGGACCTTGGGTTGATGAACTGCGCGATATTGATAAGTCCAAAAAAGGAAAAAGAATTCACCATACAAAAGGGATCCACCTTGTAATCGATGGGGAACGTTTCCCGCTCCGCCAAGCGGTTTATTTTGACACACCGGACGGAAGAATGGTGTTTGCGATTCCGCGTGAAGGAAAAGCGTATGTCGGTACAACAGACACCGATTACAAAGGTGATTTGAAGAACCCAAGAATTACACATGATGATGTTGATTATGTAGTAAAAGCGATCAATTTCATGTTCCCTGATGTGAAGATCACAGAAAAAGACATTGAATCTTCCTGGGCCGGATTGCGTCCATTGATTCATGAAGATGGAAAAGATCCTTCTGAGATTTCCAGAAAAGACGAAGTGTTCTTCTCGCCTTCAGGATTGATTACGATTGCCGGCGGTAAATTAACCGGATATCGTAAAATGGCGGAAAAAGTGGCGGACATCGTTGCTGGCCAGCTTGAGAAAGAAGTGGGAATCAAGTACGACACCAGCAATACGAAACACCTTGTATTATCTGGCGGTAACGTAGGCGGAAGCAGCCACTACCCTGAATATATCCGTCAAAAAGTTTCTGAGGGCCTCAACCTTGGATTAAGCAAGGACGATGCAGAACAGCTTGTGAAAAAATACGGTTCCAACGTGGACCGTCTGTTTGAAATCATCCGGGACGGCCAGAAAGAAGCCGACCTTAATAAACTGCCGATCCAAGTCTATGCAACATTGATCTACGCTATGGACGAAGAGATGGCAACAACACCAGCTGACTACTTTATCCGCCGTACAAGCGCGATGTACTTTGACATTGCTTACGTACGCCAATGGAAAGAAAAAGGAATTGCCTTGATGGCGAAACACTTAAACTGGACACCAGAACAAACTCAGCAGCACACTGAAGAACTCGAACGCCAAATGAGCTACAGCACAGAAGCGATCTAACTACTTTATATCTTAGGTGCCAGGCACCCTCTTTTGACATATGTCAAAGAGCGGTGCCTGGCACCTTTTTCAATAACGAGGATTGCTCTGAATAAGGGTTAGGACAAGAAACAAGCAAGGTTTGTTTAATATAGCTCAATAGCTTTGCCGATTCAGACCGAGAAAGCAAGAATTCATCCGGCAGTGAACTGCAATTCTCAAGCAGTTCAAAGAATTGCTGCTTTTCATCCTGTATCGCTGCTTTTTTAAAATAGCCCCCAAACGTGCTCGGCCGTATTCAGAAAAGCCTTCCTGGAATAAGCAAGCTTCTCCATCTCTCCCAATTCATCGAGAATGGCAGTATAATCTTCTTCCCCTTTTGCCTCGCGAAACGAATCTCTAATCCTGCTGTAATGCTGGTAGCCCTTCGCCATCACATCATATTTTTGTTTCGCCCACTCCAGCTCAGCTTCCTTTCGGGCACTCATAAACACCCTCCTCTTTTTTACTAATTGTAAAGAAATAAGTCAGCCAGGCAAAGCCTGCTGATTCAAATGCATACTGCTGCTAAAAGAGTCCCTCTAAAGTCAATCCCATCAGCGCAGAGACTTGGAATGGGCAAAGCCCATTCCAAGTCTCTTTTCTAACAAACATCCTCCTTCTATCCCCCGAACAAGCTCATATAATAGGAGTATAGCAATGAGCCCGCAGCTCCTCCCCCCGAATGTCGACACAAATTTTGGAATTTGCTATAATGAATACGATTACATAATGTTTAAAAAATTCTGATGATTAGGGAGGTAATGGATGGATTTAACACATGTTTACCAAAACAATTACCTTGTTGTAACCGTCTTTCTCGCATTGGGAATTCTTTTGCCGGTTGGGGCATTAACGGCAGGACGCCTGCTCCGCCCATATAAACCGACTAAAGAGAAATCGACCACATATGAGAGCGGAATTGAACCCTTTCATCAAAGCTGGATCCAATTTAACGTAAGATACTATTTGTTCGCCCTCATGTTTGTCATCTTTGATGTTGAAACTGTGTTTTTATATCCATGGGCTGTCGCCTATGACCATCTTGGGGCCTTTGCCCTCATTGAGATGGGGATATTTATTGTAATGCTCGCTCTTGGCCTCTTATACGCTTGGAAGAAGAAGGTGCTGAAATGGATCTGAAGCTGTCGGATATTTCACCTGAAGAAAAAGCAGAGCTTGAACGCAATATCTTTTTAACCACTTTAGAACAGATTAAAGCGTGGGCAAGGAGCAATTCGCTCTGGCCGCTTACATTCGGCCTTGCCTGCTGTGCCATCGAAATGATGGGAACAGGGTCATCCCACTATGACCTTGACCGTTTTGGCAGTATATTTCGGACCTCGCCACGGCAATCCGATGTCATGATCGTATCCGGGACGGTGACGAAAAAGATGGCTCCAGTCCTTAAACGGCTGTACGAACAAATGCCTGAGCCCAAATGGGTCATTGCCATGGGTTCCTGCGCAACAGCCGGTGGACCCTATATCAAGTCTTATGCCGTCGTTAAGGGAGTGGATCAGATCGTTCCCGTTGATGTTTATATTCCCGGATGTCCGCCAAATCCTGCAGCACTCATTTATGGAATCAATAAATTGCAGGAGAAGATCCGTTACGAAGCGAAGACTGGGAAGAAGGTGATGTAAGACATGCCAAACGAAAATGATGGAAAATCCCCTGAATCCAGCGAGCCGTTATCAAAGGAAGAACTAAAAAAACAGGCAGCTGCTGAAGCAAAAGCGAAAGCCCTGGAGCTTGCCAGACAAAGAGCTCTCGAGAAAAAAGAGGAGAGCGGTGGTCCCGCCCAGGAACTAAGCATTGAGGAACAAAAGAAAAAAGCTGTCGCAGAAGCTAAAGCGAAAGCTGCTGAACTAGCAAAGCAAAAAGCTTTAAGACAAAAAGAAGAAACATCAAGCACTCCGGAGGATCCTTTGGCTGATGAAAAAGCAAAGGCAGCTGCTAAAGCAAAAGCCGCTGCAGCCGCAAAGGCAAAAGCTGCCGCAGCCGCCAAAGCAAGAGCAGCCAGAGATGGAACAGCAGACTCATCTAACCGAGCGGACGACGAAAAAGCAAAGGCAGCTGCTAAAGCAAAAGCCGCTGCAGCCGCAAAGGCCAAAGCAGCCGCTGCTGCCAAAGCAAGAGCAGCCAGAGAGGGAGCAGCAGACACATCCCATCCTTCCGACGAAAAAGCAAAGGCTATTGCTGCTGCTAAAGCGAAAGCCGCCGCTGCCGCCGCTGCAAGAGCCAAAGCTGCCACAGCCAAGACAGAGGTGCCAGCTGAAGAACAAAAGCCATCTCCGTTACAACCGCTTCTTGACCGTTATGTCAGCGTGATCAAGAAGACATTGGGGGAAGATGTGCTTGAAGACAGCTACATCAATCCGCTTTCCAAGGATGCTCCGACCCTTGTTGCCAAACCGGATACATATTTTAAAATTGCCGAACTTCTTAAACACCACGATGAACTTCGTTTTGATTATTTGTCAGAACTTCACGCCACAGATTTTGAAACTCACCTAGAGGTCTACAATCATTTTTATTCCTACACACATCGCAGTCCAGTTGCATTAAAAGTAAGAATCAATAGAGAAGAAGCAGTCATTGACTCATTAGCTCCCCTTTGGGCGGGGGCTGACTGGCCGGAAAGAGAAGCCTTCGACCTGCTGGGAATCACCTTTACCGGGCATCCGAACTTAACGAGGATTATGATGCCTGATGATTGGGTGGGCCATCCGCTCCGCAAAGATTATGAACCGTATGATGTGGAGGTGTAGCCGGTGATCCGCACCGAAGAAATGCTGCTGAATGTCGGTCCTCAGCATCCGAGTACACATGGGGTGTTCCGGATCGTGCTGAAAATTGACGGAGAAACCATTATCGAAGCCCAGCCGGTCATTGGATATCTGCATCGCGGGACTGAAAAGCTCGCTGAAAACCTTCAATACACACAGATCATTCCGTACACAGACCGTATGGATTATCTTGCTGCAATGACGAACAATTATGTCATCTGCCATGCAGTTGAAACGATGATGAACATTGAAATTCCTGAACGGGCGGAATATCTCCGTATTCTCGTGATGGAGCTTGGACGGATCGCGAGCCATTTAGTCTGGTTTGGAACGTACCTCCTGGATATAGGAGCAATGAGCCCGTTTCTCTATGCCTTCAGGGAGAGAGAAGCTATTATCGGAATGTTAAACGAAATATCAGGGGCACGCCTGACTTTCAATTATATGAGGATCGGAGGAGTGAAGTGGGATGCTCCAGAAGGCTGGATCCAGAAGATTAGAGAGTTTGTTCCTTACATGCGGGAGCAGCTTTCAGGATATCACGATCTTGTAACCGGAAATGAAATCTTTTTGAATCGTGTAAAAGGCGTTGGTTTTTATACGAAGGAGGAGGCTCTTGATTACTCGTTAAGCGGCGCCAACCTGCGCTGTACGGGGATCAGCTGGGATTTGAGAAAAGATGAACCTTACTCCATCTATGACCGGTTCACGTTTGATGTCCCCGCATACGACAGCGGAGATGCCTGGGCCCGCTATCAGTGCCGGATGGCGGAAATCGAAGAATCCTTAAAGATCGTCGAGCAGGCGGTGGAACAGTTTCCTGAAAACGGAGAGATCATGGCGAAGGTGCCGAAGATCATCAAGCCGCCAAAAGGAGAAGCCTTCGTTCGGATTGAGTCGCCGCGCGGGGAGATCGGCTGCTACATCGCTTCGGAGGGGAAAAAGGAGCCTTACCGTTTAAAATTCAGAAGACCTTCCTTTTACAATCTGCAGATCTTGCCCAAACTTCTTGTCGGTGAAAACATCTCAAACCTGATTACCATACTCGGCGGAATCGACATTGTCTTAGGGGAGGTGGACGGCTGATGATCAATCATTTGTTATCCTCGCCTCCAGGCTGGATCCACGCGGCTGTCTTTTTTGGTTTAGGAGCCTGCCTGCTGGTTATTGTTCTCGGATTTGTAACGTATGCCATATTGGCGGAACGAAAAGTGCTCGGATTCATGCAGCTCCGTCCAGGGCCGAACCGGGTCGGTGGACGCTTTGGCCTTCTGCAGACCGTTGCCGACGTACTGAAGCTATTGCTCAAGGAAGACACCATTCCAAAGCTGGCCGATAAACCGCTTTTTATTTTGGCGCCGGTTCTCGCTTTTGCTCCAGCTTTCATGGTGTTAGCGGCCATCCCTTTTTCTGATCATCTGAAGTTTTCCGACCTTAGCATCGGCCTATTGTATTACATAGCAATATCAGGTATTACTACGGTTGGGATCTTGATGGCCGGCTGGGCTTCCAACAATAAATACTCGCTCCTTGGGGGGATGAGATCTGCGGCACAGATGATATCGTATGAGATTCCGCTAGTCATCTCCGTGATCGGTGTCATCTTATTCAGCGGAAGCCTTAACCTGACAGACATTGTAGAAGGCCAGGAAAAAGTAGCTTATATTTTTTTATCGCCGCTTGGCTTTATTGTATTTTTGATTTCCTCTATAGCGGAACTGAACCGTACACCGTTTGACTTGCCGGAAGCAGAATCCGAATTGGTTGCCGGCTATCACGTAGAGTATTCAGGATTTCGCTGGGCCTTCTTCATGCTTACGGAATATGTGTATCTATTTGCAATGGCGTCACTAACGACTGTGCTGTTCCTTGGCGGATGGAAACCCATTCCGTTTTTAGGCTTCATTCCGGGCATCATCTGGTTTGCTTTGAAGTTCAGCCTGATCGTCTTCTTTATGATCTGGATCCGGGGAACAATGCCGCGCTTAAGGGCTGATCAGCTCATGGAGTTTGCCTGGAAGGTTCTTTTGCCGGTTGCTTTACTCAACATTTTTGTCAGTGCCGTCGTAAAAGAAATATTTTTAAGATAAGTGCAGCGGACTTGTTTTCGCTCTTGCCCGCAATGCGAGTTTACTAGACTGCAAAAAAGGAGTGGTGTGAGGTGAAAGGTCTTGCGAAAGGCTTGAAATATACGCTCAGCAATTTGACGAAGCAGAATGTTACGACCCAATATCCGGACGTTCCCCTTCAGATGCCTGACCGTTTTCGCGGAATCCAGAAATTCTACCCTGAAAAGTGCATTGTCTGCAACCAGTGTGCGAACATCTGCCCGACAGACTGCATTCAGCTGACAGGAAAGCCCCATCCCGATCCGGGGAAAAAGGGAAAGATCATTGACACGTACGACATTAATTTTGAAATCTGTATTCTATGTGACCTGTGTACAGAGGTCTGCCCGACAGAAGCGATCGTCATGACCAGCAATTTCGAACTGGCGGAGTACAGCCGTGATGAACTGTTTAAGGATCTGGCTTGGCTCGATGAGAACGACAACAATGTGAGGAAGGAGAATAAAGCATGACGGGAGAGATGATTGCTTTTTTTGTCCTTGCCTTAACGGCCATTGGGGGCGGGGTGCTGATGATCAACCTGCCGAATGTCGTTCATATGGTCGTTGCGCTTGTCTTTACATTCCTTGCTATAGCAGGAATCTACATCACGCTGTCTGCTGAGTTTGTGGCTGCTGTTCAGGTACTTATCTACTCGGGCGCCATCACAATCATCATGCTGTTCGGAATCATGCTGACACGCCACGAAAAGGACACGGAAACAAAAATGCCGAAATTGACCGTTCTATTGTCAGGAGCAGGGGTTGCTGTCTTTTTCCTGATCATGTTTTTTGGAATCAACCGCCTGAGCCTGGGGGCACCGGCTGCTGGCCTTCACATTGAAAATACGAAAAAAATTGGTGTAGAACTTTACTCGAAATACATCATTCCGTTTGAGCTGACTTCTGTCCTTCTATTGGTGGCATTAATCGGGGCGATCGTGCTGGCAAAAAGGGACGGAGAAGAGGAGGCTAAAAAATGAGCAGCATTCCTTTGTCTGTTTATCTCGTACTGGCCCTCATCCTGTTTTGCATCGGGCTGTTTGGAGCGCTGACAAAAAGAAACGCTGTTATTGTTCTTATTTCCATCGAACTGATGCTGAACGCAGTGAATATTAACCTTGTTGCATTTGCGAAATACGGAGCGAAGCCCGGCCTGACCGGACAGATCTTCTCTCTCTTTACCATCACCGTTGCGGCTGCTGAAGCGGCGGTTGGGCTCGCCATTCTTATGGCACTATACCGAAACCGCAAGACCGTCAATGTGGATGAAATGGATATTATGAAGCGCTAAAAAGGGGTTGGAAAAGATGATGCAGAATGCCTGGCTGATACCACTGTTACCGCTGCTATCCTTCATCCTTCTTTTACTTTTTGGAAAAAAACTAAAAGAAGCTTCTGCCTACGCCGGTATTGGATGCACCTTCATTTCATTGATCATGGCAGTGATTGTCATGGCCAGCCAATGGGGAGGGGAGTCATACAAGGCAGAAGGAGTATGGCTGTATATCGGCAAACATGCTGTAACGATGGGATATGAAATCAATCCGCTGAATGCGTTGATGCTCGTCATCGTAACGCTTGTAAGCTTTCTCGTGCATGTGTATTCGAAGAGCTATATGCATGGGGATGGCCGTTTTCCTGTCTTTTATGCCTATCTTGGTTTGTTTACGTTTGCGATGCTGGGGCTCGTCTTGTCTCCTAACCTGCTTCAGGTGTATATCTTCTGGGAACTGGTCGGCTTAGGATCGTTTCTCCTCATCGGATACTATTATTTTAAACCCGAAGCCAAGGCGGCTGCGAAGAAGGCCTTCATCATGACGCGTATCGGGGACGTTGGGCTCTTCATCGGGATTATTCTTTTATACTGGCAGACGGGGAGCTTTGAATACGATGAAATCTTCAAAGCAGCTGCCAGTCACCATATTTCCTCAGAAATGATAACACTGACGGCCATTCTGATCTTTGCGGGTGCCGTCGGGAAATCCGGGCAGCTCCCGCTTCATACGTGGCTCCCAGATGCTATGGAGGGCCCGACGCCAGTCTCCGCCCTTATCCATGCGGCAACGATGGTCGCAGCAGGTGTTTATCTTGTGGCTTCCATGTACCCGCTCTTTGAAGCATCGTCCGCAGCCATGACAACTGTAGCCGTTGTCGGCGGAATTACTGCAATATTCGCCGCATCCGTCGGCCTGATGCAGAAAGATATCAAACGGGTATTGGCGTATTCCACCGTGAGCCAGCTTGGCTACATGATGCTAGCCCTTGGCTCAGGCGGCTATACAGCAGGGATTTTCCATCTGATGACACATGCTTTCTTTAAAGCACTGCTGTTCCTGGCCGCAGGCAGTGTTATTCATGCCGTACATACTCAAAATATTGAAGAGATGGGCGGCCTTTGGAGGAAGCTGAAATTTACGGCTCCTTTATTTTTAATAGGAGCACTGTCCATTTCCGGATTTCCGCTCTTATCCGGTTTCTTCAGTAAAGATGAGATTTTAATGGCCACTTACGGGGACGGCCGCTACGGATTGTTTATCCTCGCTCTCCTCGCTGCTTTTTTTACCGCTTTTTATATGTTCCGCCTGTTTTTTATGGTGTTCGCAGGGAATTCAGGCCAAGCGCATGAAAAGGTGAAAGAATCCGATGTATCCATGCTTTTTCCCATGCTGGTTCTAGGTTTTCTGGCTGTCGTGGCAGGCTATTTAAATACCCCCTGGTTTGGTGCGTTTTTAGCTCATTATTTAAGCAACGGCCCTGTCCGCATTGCTGCAGAAGGAGAACATGGACCGGTATGGATTCCGATCCTTGCCACGATCGTATCCTTGGCGGGAATCTTTCTGGCATACCTTATGTACGGTAAAAAAACACTGTCAAGAAACTGGCTGTCTCGTTCTCTTCCGTCTCTCAGCACGCTTATTTACCGCAAGTATTACGTGGATGAAGCTTATGATGCTACAGTCGTTAAAGGCACAACGCTGTTCAGTTATTTTTGGAGCTATGTTGACCGGTATCTCGTTGAAACAGCTGTGAACGGAACGGCAGGCCTCGTTCAATGGCTCGGTAAAAGAGGTTCCTCCATGCACGATGGCCAGGTTCAGAGATTTGGTGCCGTCGCTGTTGCGGGACTCGTTATCATCCTATTATTCTTTGCTGTTGCAGGGGGGTATTTCTCATGAGCCATCTGATATCCATCCTATTGTTTTCACCGCTGGCCGGTATTGCTGTTTTGAGTGTAATGCCATCCAAAAATGAAAAGGCCTTAAAACTTGCAGGCCTGTTGGGCACGCTGCTGCCCCTGCTTCTTGCCATCATTGCTGCAGTTACCTTTGATCGCTCAGCTTCAGGGATCCAGCTTGCTGAACAAGGTAACTGGATCTCTTATAAAATGGATCAGGTTGGAGCAGGCTTATCTTTTGCTATCGACTATGAAGTAGGCGTCAACGGCCTGTCTCTTGTTCTCCTGCTGTTAACCGCTGTTATTTCTGTACTGGCTGCTATTGGTTCCTGGACGATCAAGAAGGACTGGAAAAGCTATTTCATCTTCTTTTTGATATTAGAGCTCGGTATGCTTGGGGTATTCGCTTCTCAAAATCTCTTTCTCTTCTTTATTTTCTTTGAGTTGACGCTTATCCCGATGTTTTTCCTGATCGGCCGCTGGGGTTATGCAGACAGGGAAAAGGCTGCTTACAGTTTCTTGATCTATAACGGAATCGGTTCTGCCATTCTGCTCATTGTATTCGTTGCACTCTTTATGAGAACAGGAACGCTAAACTATGGAGAACTGGCGAAAATACTCGGCGGACATACCGATCCTGCTCTCGGCGGCACGTTCCGTATGTCCATCCTGATTGCTCTGTTTGTGGCTTTTGGAATCAAACTGCCGATTGTTCCTCTTCACACGTGGATGCTGCGTGTGCACGTACAGGCACCGCCTTCCGTTGTTATGATCCACTCGGGAATTCTTTTAAAGATCGGAGCATACGGACTCTTCACGTTCGGTATCGGATTTTTCCCGTCTGAATTCAAACGGATGGCAGTATGGATAGCAGTATTGGGTGTCATCAACCTTCTGTATGGTGCCTTTCTTGCCATCGTACAGACGGATTTGAAAAAAGTACTGGCCTATTCTTCCGTCTCCCACATGGGGATCGTATTGATCGGTTTTTCGGCACTGAATGAAGCAGGAGTAAAGGGAGCGGTCTTTCAGCTAATTTCCCACGGATTGATCTCTGCCCTGCTGTTCTTCTTGATCGGGGTGCTGTATGAACGGACCGGTTCTTCACACCTTAAGGACTACAGTGGTCTTGCAGGCGCCATGCCGGTCACTGCAGGCATCCTGCTTGCCGGAGGGCTTGCGTCGCTGGGACTTCCTGGCATGTCCGGATTTATCAGTGAGTTTCTGGCCTTTCTCGGACTCTTCAAGGTCATGCCGGTTATCGCTGCAGTGGGGGCTCTCGGTATCGTATTAACTGCGGTTTATATTTTGCGGGCTGTTCTTTCTGTAACCTTCGGGCCCCCAAAGGACGCCCATAGCGGCTTTTATGATTTGACGCTCCGAGAGAGGGTGCCGGCTTTTGTTCTTTTGGCTTTGGTGCTCTTTATTGGAATCTATCCAGGAATGCTGAGTGAATCATTACGCACGGTTTTAGACACAATCTTGTTAGGCTTAAGGGGGTAGCCAGATGGATCTTCACACGTTAACTTCAATGAACTGGGGAATCATGGCGCCTGAATTTGCCATCTTGGGAACAGCTATTATCCTGTCTTTGCTGGACTTGTTTATGCCACGAACGCAAAGCCGCCGTCCTCTGGGGATATTGGCCATTGCAGGAATAGCAGCGGCTTTCATTTTTTTATATCTGCAATTTGGACATGAAGGAGCATCACTTTTTCATGATATGTACCGGCTTGACTCCTTCTCGAAGGCGTTTAAGCTGATCCTTCTTTTGGGAACAGGGCTGATTTTAGTTTTAGCTTATGACTACCGGATGGGTGAAGAAGAAGAGTACCGTGGGGAATTCTACTATCTGCTGCTCACTGCTCTCCTTGGGGCCATGTTTATGGCTTCGAGCGGGGACATGATCACCCTGTTTATAGGCCTGGAGCTCCTTTCTCTTTCCTCCTATGTTATGGCAGGTATGAGAAAAAGAAAGTTGGAGTCGAATGAGGCTGCTTTTAAATATGTAGTAACAGGCGGGATTTCAACAGCCATCACAATGTTTGGGATGAGCTATGTATTTGGGTTGACTGGGGAAACAAACCTGTATGCAGTAGGTGCAGCATTGAGAGATACGAGCATCCTTCAGAATCAGTTTTTACTCGTATTTGCTTTTTTTATCACATTTGCAGGGTTAACTTTCAAAATCGCCTCTGCTCCGTTTCATATGTGGGCACCCGATGTGTATCAAGGCTCACCGCTTCCTGTTACCGCCTTTTTAAGCGTGGTCTCGAAAACAGCCGGATTTGCCATCATCCTGCGGTTTTTTCTCATGTGCTTTAGTTCAGCGCCCGGCATTAAAGGAGATCCGCTGCTTCTTCAAGTTCAGCCGTATCTCGCTGTTCTCGCTGGAGCGACCATGATTGCCGGCAATGTGATCGCCCTCCGGCAGCGGAACATTAAACGGCTTTTCGCCTATTCGTCGGTTGCGCAGGCTGGTTATATTCTCGTTCCGTTCGTTTCCGTCTCGGCTTTGCTGTTTGAAACAACATGGTTTTATCTTCTTGCCTATCTGTTTATGAATATTGGTGCTTTTGCTGTCATTCAGGAAGTAACAGCAGCGAGCGGGACGAATGATATATCGGGCTTTGCCGGCTTATATAAGCGTTCTCCCTGGCTAGCTTTCGCCATGACCATCTTTATTCTGTCATTGGCGGGCATTCCGGCTACAGCAGGCTTTGCGGGGAAATTCGGAATCTTTATGAATGCCCTTGGAACCAACCCTGGACATTACATATTGGCAGGGATTCTAATGGCCGCCACGGTTGTCTCTTACTTCTATTATTTCAACATTATTGGCCAGATGTTTTTTCGCTCAGGGCAGGAAGAGCGGGCGATCCAGCATAAGAAGGGCCTCCTGTTTGTAACCGCTTTATGTGCAGCGGCAACCGTGTTCTTCGGTATCTTCCCGGGAACCGCCCTCCATTTCTTTTATAATGAATTTCATCTCACAGATTTTTTCCAGACATTAGGACAAAAATAAGGGGGCTGTCCAAGAAGTCTGGTAGCTGTTGATCTCCGCTCCAGGCTGCTCGCTTTCCGCGGGGCGTGCGGTGAGCCTTACCGGCGTGAACGCCTACTTTTTGGCGCAAGCGCCTGCGGGAGTCTCACCTGTCACGCTAGTCCCGCAGGAGTCTCGCACCTTGCACTCCAATCAACTTTTCATTGAAGATTTTTCACGTCAAAGGAGCTGCCTGAAGGTCAATTTTCGACTTTCAGGACAGCCCCTTTTTTTATTTGGGAAATCCCTTGGATTTTAAAGATATGTCAAAATTGGGAACATGATTGAAAATAGGCCTTTTGTCTGTTCCTTTATGGTAAAATTCAGTTTATGCTACTTTCTATTGGTGTATGTTATCATGATGGTGTTAAGTAAGCACTTGGCCGATAAGGCCTTGCGGCAAGGAGGAACCCAGTTGTTTGAACAAGCCGGGCAGCAAGCGCTGCTTCATATCCTCGTTCACCTGCTTTTTCTCGTCATCACATGGTGGGCCATGCAGGCAATAAAATTTGACTCGTACATCAAAAAGGGCAAAGTGATCCAAGCACGCGTTTTATTCGTCTTAGTAACGATCGCTGTTGCCAGCCTCGTAAGCAGCTTCTTTCTCACGTATTTGAATTATTCCACACAGCTTAAATATTTATTTTAATTAACACAAACCTACTAACCGTCTCAGCTCAAAATGCAGCAAAAGATTGTTCACTGTTGAACAAAGTAAATAGGGTGAAGTTTCTGTCGGAATATGACTGCAACTTCCATGAATAATGGACCGTCCTCTGGCAAGAATGAGAATAGAGGAGAGGACGGGTGGAATAAAATGAAAAAGAGTATTGTTTTATTTTTTGCTATTATATTATTGGTTCATTCTTATGAGAGTGTGCTGGCAAGAGAAGCAGCAAATATAAGCAAAATTTCGGATATGAAGCAAGCGATGGACGAGCACGGTATTATTGTGAAAAAATGGTCGCTTTATACTAAAGGAAGTGTAGGTTTTACTTCCGATCTAAATGGGTATCGACAAAAAGCGGCATTATTAAAGAATGCAGCTAAAGGTTATAAATGGAACAATATGAATATGCAAGAACATTTAAAGATTACTGGGGTGCGATATTCTCAAGCAGGGAGCATAAAAGAGCGCCTTACGCTGGTGGGATACCCCCAAAAAGAAAAGCTTGCAACGTATCTTGTTTATGCGGTCGAAGGAAAGGGCTGGAATAAAAATCAATTTCAGCATTTTGCACGATCGTTCCAGAGTAGGGTCGCTACCTATTTTGAAGGAAAAACTTCAACTTTCCCTTGTATCACAGGGGTACATAGTGGTACAATGGACGTCGGTTTGTATAAACAAGCACTTGAGCTCATGACAACGTTCTCCGCTGTTCCTGTCGAAGAACTGAAGGAAGAGACGTTTGTATCAATCTCGGCATATACTAAGCATTGGGATGAGAAAATTAATACAGCTCACAAAGCTATGAATCTGCAGATTGCAATTAGAAATCAAGGAATGGGCGGCCAAACAGCCGTCACAATTGGAACACCAATAATTACGTCTGAATATTAATATAGAAATTGGACGCGGAGGGGAATTTCGTTGGAAAAAATCATTGTCCGTGGTGGTAGGCGGTTAGAAGGCTCTGTTAAAGTTGAAGGAGCAAAGAATGCTGTACTGCCTGTCATCGCAGCATCCATTTTAGCCAGTAAAGGCACAAGCACGATTAAAGATGTGCCGACCCTTGCTGATGTATATACGATTAACGAGGTACTGCGTTATTTAAATATTGAAGTTAAATTTGAGAATGGCGAGATCCAAGTGGATGCTTCAGGAGCTTTAAAAACAGAAGCGCCATTTGAATATGTTCGTAAAATGCGTGCATCCTTCTTGGTAATGGGACCTTTGCTTGCACGCGTAGGATTAGCGAGAATCGCACTTCCTGGCGGTTGTGCAATTGGATCACGTCCGATCGATCAGCACTTAAAAGGCTTTGAAGCCATGGGTGCCACTGTTAAAATCGGGAATGGATTTATTGAAGCCAGCATAGATGGCCGCCTAAAAGGTGCAAAAATTTATTTGGACTTCCCAAGTGTAGGAGCAACAGAAAACATTATTACGGCTGCTGCCCTTGCTGAAGGAACAACCATTATTGAAAATGCAGCTAAAGAGCCTGAGATTGTTTGCCTTGCAAACTACATCAACTCCATGGGAGGAAAAGTAGTAGGCGCAGGTACAGGTACAATCCGTATCGAAGGTGTTGAAGAGCTTTCAGGTTCGGAGCACGCTGTGGTTCCTGACCGCATTGAAGCAGGTACGTACATGGTTGCTGCAGCTATTACTGGCGGAGACGTTTTTGTTGAAGGCGCGATTGCCGAGCACCTTCGCCCATTAATCGCAAAAATGGAAGAAATGGGTGTTACCGTTAAAGATGAGGAAACTGGTCTTCGTGTCATTGGTCCGAAAGAATTAAAACCAGTTGATATTAAAACTATGCCGCATCCGGGCTTCCCAACAGATTTGCAGTCTCAGATGATGGCATTGCTTCTTCGGGCAAACGGTACAAGTGTCATTACAGAAACTGTGTTTGAAAACCGTTTTATGCATGTTGAGGAATTCCGCCGCATGAACGGAGATATTAAAATCGAAGGCCGCTCTGCCGTAATCAACGGACCTGTATCATTACAGGGAGCCGAGGTTGCAGCAACTGATTTGCGAGCGGGAGCAGCACTGGTCCTTGCCGGCCTTGTAGCTGACGGTTATACGCGTGTAACTGAGCTTAAACATATCGACCGCGGCTATGTGAAATTTACTGAAAAACTTCATGATCTTGGAGCTGACATCGAGCGTGTTAACGAAGAATCAACAGCCGCTCCAGCAGAAGAGAAATCATCGGTATCATTAAAATCTAATCTTGCTTAATTTATAGTTTAGAAAGCTTCCTGCAGATTGCAGGGAGCTTTTTTTATTGCGGGTTGAAAGGATAGTAAGAAGAGCATAAGAATTCCGCTATTAAAAAGTAATGGAAATGACCTAGTTGATATAGAAAGTGAAGAAAGACTGGGAGTATATATTCAAAATTTTGAGAATAGTTTGAAATTAAATATAATTCGTGTACTATTAAATCAAGCAAGGCCATTCTATACATGACAAAGGGGATATGATCGATGAAGAAAAAGGCTCTGGCATTGGGATTATCATTTGGTTTGGCGGCATCGGCTCTTACACCGGCAAGTTCTTTAGCAGCACCAAAAAATGTGCTGTCCAATTACAAGATAAGCGAACAAAAAGGTACGCCTGAATTTGTTTCTGGAAAGTTGACGAAAGCCTCTGGACATAATGCCGAAGCTGTTGTTCTTGGTTACTTAAACCAGCATAAGAGTGCATATAATTTTGGGTCACAAAAAGCGGAAGATTCTTTTGCTGTTCAATCTCAGCAAAAGGACAAGCTAGGTTCCACTGTTTTGCGCTTGCAGCAAGTATATAAGGGGGTTCCTGTCTGGGGTTCTACTCAGGTAGCTCATGTTGACAAAGACGGAGTTTTGACAGTGGTTTCAGGTTCAACTGTACCGAACCTTGATCAAAAGAGCAGCTTGAAAAATACTAAGAAAATCTCTGCTAAGAAGGCAATCGCCAAGGCAGTTAAAGATCTTGGATATACCCCCGATTATGAAAAGGCACCGACAGCCGATCTTGTTGTCTACACATCAGGTGAAAAAGCTGTTTATGCCTATCTTGTAAATTTAAATTTCCTGTCTCCAAAGCCGGGGAATTATAACTATTTTGTTGAAGCAGCTACAGGAAAGATTGTGAACAAGTATAATAACCTTGACGAAGCAAATGGTGGGCAGGCTGCTTCCAAACCAGGAGGAACCTTAACCGGAACCAATGCAACCGGGACAGGAAAAGGTGTGCTTGGTGACTCAAAAACGTTGAGAACCTTGTTATCCGGTTCAACCTACTACTTACAGGATAATACGAGAGGAAGCGGGATCTTTACATATGACGGAAAGAACCGCCAATTCCTTCCAGGTTCATTATGGGCTGATGCTGATAACACATATAATGCCGCATACGACGGTGCAGCGGTAGACGCTCATTACTATGCCGGAGTGACGTATGATTACTACAAAAACGTATTTGGACGCAACTCCTTTGATAATAAAGGCGGAGCACTAAAATCGACTGTCCATTACAGCCGCAGCTATAACAACGCCTTCTGGAACGGGACGCAAATGGTTTACGGAGATGGTGACGGAACTACTTTTATTCCGTTATCCGGCGGGCTGGATGTAATAGGGCATGAATTAACCCACGCGGTTACGGAACGCAGCTCCAATCTGGTGTACCAAAATGAATCAGGTGCATTAAACGAAGCTATTTCTGATATCTTTGGAACGCTTGTCGAGTATTATGACAACCGTAATCCGGATTATGAAATCGGAGAAGACATCTACACACCGAATACACCGAATGATGCTCTTCGTTCGATGAGCGATCCTGCGAAATATGGCGATCCAGACCACTATTCCAAACGTTATACTGGAACGAGTGACAATGGGGGTGTCCATACGAACAGCGGCATCATCAATAAGCAGGCTTATCTGCTTGCAGTTGGAGGAACCCATTACGGCGTAACGGTTACTGGCATCGGCAACAGCAAGCTTGGAGCGATTTATTACCGCGCCAACACGGTTTATCTCACGTCGAACGCCACGTTCAGCCAAGCGAGAGCTGCGCTCGTTCAAGCGGCAGCTGATCTGTATGGATCAGGCTCTGCGGAAGTCAACTCGGTCAACAAGTCGTTTGATGCAGTTGGCATCTATTAAAAAAGCAAAACCCTGCTAGTGATAGCAGGGTTTTTTCTATGAGATTGAAAAGTAGAACTGAGATTGAAAGGAAAAACAAGTTCTAATAGTTTGTCTCCCTCCATAAATTGTAAAGACTAATCAATTCAGTGGAGGCCAGGCCGAATGTTCATGAAAATGAAGCCGATTACCTTCTTCGTCTCTGTCTTTGTTGTGGTCACCGTCCTTCTTCCGGCTTTGCTCGTGCTTCCCTACTCTTCCAAATCATCCTTTTTGCTAGAGACAAAGCCGAAGGAAATCAAACGAGCTGCCATACCGAGTCTAGCATCGACACTTGCTGTACCCGTCTACCGGACAGCTGAGAAAAAGGTGGAAAAGGTCGCGCTCGAGGAGTACGTCAAAGGAGTGGTCGCTTCTGAAATGCCCGCTGACTTTAAACTTGAGGCGTTAAAGGCTCAAGCGTTAACAGCCAGAACGTACATCGCCAGGCTTTTGGACAGCGCTCAAGGGGGAAACCTTCCAGGCGGGGCGGCTGTGACGGATTCCATTCTTCATCAGGTCTACAAAAGTGATGATGAATTGAAGAAGCTGTGGGGAGACGAATATCCAGAAAAGATGAAGAAGATCACCAAAGCGGTAGCAGAGACGAAAGGAAAGATTTTAACGTACGACGGGAAACCGATCTTTGCGAGTTTCTTTTCAACAAGCAATGGTTATACCGAAAACAGCGAGGACTATTGGGGAACGAAATATCCTTATCTAAAAAGCGTAAAAAGCCCGTGGGATCAAAACACTCCTAAATTCGTCCAGAAACAGGAGATCTCTTTGCTGGATGTTGAGAGAAGGCTGGGGGTCGTAATTCAAAAGGACGGAGAAGTGGGCACGGTAACAAAGAAAACCGCAGGAAACCGGATCGCTCGTATGACCATTGACGGAAAAAGCTTTAAGGGCAAAGAGATCCGTGAGAAACTGGGTCTTCGCTCAGCCGATTTTACGCTGACGAAAAAGAAACAAGAAGTGATTGCAGTGACGAAAGGCTTCGGCCATGGAGTGGGGATGAGCCAGTATGGAGCAAACGGCATGGCGAAGGCCGGCAAGAACTACAAGCAAATTGTAAAATACTATTACAAAGGAGTGGCCATTTCAGAATACAAGCCTGATCCTGGCCGTTCCACCGCAAAGCGGTAACCCTTCCAGACCCGGCGAAAAAGCCGGGTCTTTTGTGTTTAACACCCTTCCTAATCCTGCGGAGAAAAATAAAGTTTTGGGAATCATGCATAGTATTCAAGTCTTTGTCGAAAAATAATATCCTAATTTTTTTCATACCAAAGTATATATTTTCTGAATCCTGTTCAGAATGATTGCTGAGGTGATGATAAAAATGAAAGATGAAGAAAAACAATCCCAAAAAACAGTTCCGCTAAAAAGCAGGAAAGTGGGCAGGTTTATGAAAAAACGCTGGGTATATCCGGCAGTCTATCTCGCTTTTGCCGCAGTAGTACTAGCTTCCGTCTTGTGGTATCAAAACGATGCTTCTAACTCTAAGGATACACCGAACAGTGCTTTTGACAACCATAATAAAGCCGTTCCGGTAAGTGTTTCTAAAGAAGTATTCAAGATGCCGGCAAAGGATCCAAACAGCGTAGCGATTAAAAAAGAATTCTTTGATCCTGATGCATCTGCTAAAGAACAAGAAGCTGCTCTCGTATTTTATAATAATATCTACTACCAAAATAAAGGAATTGACCTTGCTGCTGAGAGCGGAAAAACATTTGATGTCACTGCTGCCATGAGTGGTAATGTTACAAAATCAGTAAAAGATCCAGAGCTTGGCTACGTTGTTGAAGTTGAGCATACGAACGGCCTTGTTACACACTACTCTTCTTTAGCCTCTGTAAAAGTGAAAGAAGGCGACAGAGTAAACCAAGGTGAAGTTGTCGGTACAGCCGGCCAAAACCTGTATGACAAGGACGCAAAAATTCATGCTCACTTTGAAATCCGCAAAGATGGAATCGCTGTAGATCCTGTATCTGCATGGAACCAATCGGCTTCCCAAATTGAGAAGCTAGTGGATAAGGAAGAACAAGCGAGCAATAAGGAAGAGAAAGCTTCAGTTGAAAAAAGCAAATCTGACAGTGTTCAGGACAGCAGTACTGCTCCTAAAAAAAACAAAGAAAAAGAATCTTCTTCAACTAGCGAAAACTCTAAACAGTCATCTGCAAACGATAACTGAACAAATTGAGAAAGCAGCCCGCGATGTGCGGGCTGCTTTTTTTGGGGGAAAGTAGTGTTTCCTGTGGGCTACTTATGAAAATGATGTGCTTTGCAAGTAAAGTCCTCAATTTCGCAAGTAAACAGGACATTTTCGCAAGTAAACGAGGCATAATCGCAAGTAAACAGAGCATTTTCGCAAGTAAACCTTGCCAAACTGCAAGTAATGCACAGCATGATCACAAAACACGTGCTCCTTTAGGAGAGTTTTAGCGCTTGTCGGGCCTAACCAGGTCCTTCAGCTTTTCTCGATCCAGCTTCAGGACCCAGGCCCTCGAGTCCCTTCACTCTCCCACCTCAACACAAAGAGCGTGTTGCTGTGTGAGAGTTCCAGCGCTTGTCGGGCCTAACCAGGTCCTTCAGCTTTTCTTTTTTCCCTTGTCCTTCTTGAGATTTTGGCATATAAGTACGTTCGTCTTAATAAGATGTTACAAAACCTACAATTCTTTTGAGGGTGAGCGGTGAGAAGACGTAGTATGGCTGCGGTGAAAAGGGGACGGGACACTCTGACTTCATGGAGACGACACACAAGGACAGGTCGCGTAGCTTGAACATAGAAGTCTCTATCGCATCTCTCACATCCAATTTGGGGAGGCGAGTGGTGTGCACGATTACATCAAAGAACGAACCATCAAGATAGGAAGGTATATCGTGGAGACAAGAAAAACAGTGCGTATGATCGCAAAAGAATTTGGTGTCTCGAAAAGCACCGTTCATAAAGATCTAACGGAACGATTACCTGAAATCAACCCGGATTTGGCGAACAACGTGAAAGAAATTTTAGAGTACCATAAGTCTATCAGACATCTACGGGGTGGTGAAGCGACACGGGTAAAGTACAAAAAGGGTGCAGAGGAAGTCGTACAATAAGATACACCACTTCACACGGCGTGCATAAAATGCATGCCGCTGTTGTGCGTTCAGGAAAATATACAAAAAAGTTAACATATTTTTTCCCGGTTCAACAAAACTTATGATAGAATGTTTTATTGGATAGAAATTCGAAAATTGACGATTTTTGTAAAGCGTTGCGGAACATACAGGGAGGATATATGAATGTTTTCAAGGGATGTTGGTATTGACCTCGGTACGGCCAATGTACTGATTTACGTTAAAGGAAAAGGAATTGTATTGGATGAGCCATCTGTTGTGGCGATTGACACAAACACGGGGAAAGCGCTTGCTGTAGGTGAAGAAGCCCGCAGGATGGTGGGACGTACTCCAGGCAATATCGTGGCGATCCGTCCGTTAAAAGATGGAGTAATCGCTGATTTTGAAGTAACAGAGCAGATGTTAAGACATTTTATTAATAAAATAAATGTAAAGGGTATGTTTACCAAACCGAGAATTCTGATCTGCACCCCTGCAAACATTACCTCTGTTGAACAAAAAGCGATTCGGGAAGCCGCTGAAAAATGCGGAGGAAAAGCGATTTATCTGGAAGAAGAACCGAAAGTGGCAGCTGTTGGAGCAGGTATGGATATCTTCCAGCCGAGCGGCAACATGGTAGTAGATATCGGCGGCGGAACAACAGACGTTGCGGTATTATCCATGGGCGATATTGTTACGGCTTCTTCCATTAAGATGGGTGGGGACAAGCTTGACAGTGAAATCCTAAACTACATCAAGAAAGAATATAAGCTGTTGATCGGAGAACGAACATCAGAAAACATTAAATTGAACGTGGCCACCGTCTTCCCTGGTGCCCGAAATGAGGAGATGGATATTCGCGGGCGTGACATGGTAACAGGCCTTCCGCGATCGGTTACCATCCATTCAGAAGAAATCACACAAGCTTTGCTTGAGCCGGTCATGATGATGGTCCATGCAGCAAGAAGCGTTCTGGAAAAAACGCCTCCTGAGCTGTCTGCGGATATCATTGACCGCGGAATTATCTTAACGGGCGGAGGGGCATTGCTCCATGGTATTGACCAGCTGTTCGCCGAGGAGCTTAAGGTTCCTATTTTTATAGCGGAGGAACCGATGAAGGCTGTAGCAAACGGTACCGGCCTAATGCTTGAACACATTGATAAGCTTCCAAAACGGAAAATAAGATAAAGCGTAATTCCAAGACCTGCTTTTCATAAAAAAGCGGGTCTTTTTTTTGTTCGAGCATAAACATCCAAAAGTATTTGCCGATAATAAAGACAAGAAGAAGTGTGCGAAAAAGAGGGGGAACCACTGTGCTAAGAGGATTTTATACTGCAGCTGCCGGAATGATTGCTCAGCAGCGGCGCCAGGAAATGCTGAGCAACAACATTGCCAATATCAACACACCGGGCTATAAGGCAGATCAATCATCGCTTAGGACGTTTCCTTCCATGCTGTTAGAAAGAATGGACTCAAACGGGAAAACGCCTTTAACCATTCCAGGCCAAAAACAGAGCGGCCAGCTGGCGACAGGTGTCTACATGCAGGAAGCCATTCCGAACTTTGTTCAGGGAGATATGCAGGAAAGCGGTGTGAACACCGATCTTGCTCTCGTGCAGGGTTCCGTTCCAATCGATAAAAAAACGGGCAAGCCAGGGTCTTTATTCTATATGGTGGAAACCGCCGCAGGTGAAACACGCTATACACGGAACGGCAATTTCGCCGTAGATGCCAAAAACAATCTGGTTACAGCGGACGGGAACTATGTTTTGGATACAAACGGAAAAAATATCACTGTCTCTGATGAAAATTTCACAGTAAACGGAGAGGGCGTCATTCTTGATCACGGCCGTAATGCAGGCAGATTGGGAGTGGCACTGATTACGAACCCGATGGATCTGGTGAAAGAGGGCAACGGCCTATTGAAGCTTCAAGGCACTCAGAAACCGGGCTCTGCCACAGCAAATCCGCAGGTCGCCTATCAAGTAAAACAAGGTTTTGTTGAACGTTCCAATGTAGATGCTGAACAATCCATGACAGATATGATGGAAGCTTACCGTTCATTTGAAGCCAATCAAAAAGTGCTTCAGGCTTATGACCGAAGCATGGAAAAAGCAGCGAATGAAGTAGGAAAGATCGGATAAGGAGGGACAGACATTGAATACATCTATGATTAACGCTTCAGTGACCATGGGACAGCTGCAGCAGAAACTCGATACAACGGCCAACAATATGGCAAACAGCAATACTAATGGCTTTAAGCGAAGAAATGTTCAATTTTCTGACCTTCTTTTTCAGCAGATCAATAATAAATTTGATAGCAAGAATGAAGTCGGCCGCCTTACCCCTGTGGGAATTCGTGCAGGAAGCGGTGCGAGAGTCAGCTCTACGGCAGTCAGCCTGGAGATGGGGGCGATCAAGACGACAGAACGCCCGCTGGACATCGCCCTATTGAGCCCTGAGCTCTTTTTCCAGGTCCAGAAAAAGGACACCTATGGAAAAACTGTAACGGAATACACACGTGATGGTGCGTTTTATTTAAAGCCAGGAGGAGGGAAGGGTGACCTTGAACTCGTTACCTCTGACGGCAGTGCGGTGATGGGTGATAAAGGGCCGATTCGTATTCCTGCCGGATACAAAGAAATTTCTATTGGACAAAACGGGAATATTTCGGTAACGTTAAGTAATGGAAGGGTCGTCAACAGCGGCAGAATGGCGCTCGTTGATGTCGTCCATCCCCAGCTGCTTAAAGCGGTGGGGCACAATTTTAGAATTCCGGCTGGTGTAAATGAAAATCAAGTGGTTCGGGCGGCAAATCCGGCTAGCGTTAATATGCAGCAGGGTGCCATTGAGATGTCCAACGTAAATACAGGAAATGAAATGACGGATATCATCAATATGCAGCGATCCTACCAGTTCAACGCACGCACCATTACGATGGCTGACCAAATGATGGGGCTTGTCAACGGAATTCGTTAACAGGTGATGAAAAATGGCGAACGAGCTCAGCAGGGAAGAATACCGTAAAAATAAAATGGCAGTGATGAAGCAAGAGGAAGCGGTTAAAGAAAAGAATCCAAAATCGCGGGAAAACAAAAAGAAAGAGCAAAAGACCGGGAAGTCAAAAAGACGCCGTTTTCCGATCTGGCTCCGTCTGATTGTAATTTTTGTTTTAATGGTGATCTGCCTTGTAGTTGGATCTGTGATTGGCTATTCAGTTGTAGGCGATGGCAAAGCAGGGGATGTGTTCAAGAAAGAGACATGGACGCATATCTCTGATTTGGTGAACAAAGATAAGTAGTATAGCGAATAGAATGATGTGAAGAGACAAGGGAGCTGCGGCTCTCTTTTTATTTTGACTGGGGGAGCGGTAACCGTTCTCTTCCTCTCGGCCTATTGGATTAACCTTTTTCTATCATGTATAATGTGCAGAGATACATAGAAACAATAGAACCGTAAACCAGAAAGAAAAGGAGTATCTCGGTATGAAACTAAACATTGAACAGATCAAAGAAATCATCCCCCACCGTTATCCATTTTTGCTTCTTGATACAATTGAAGAGCTCGAGCCGGGAAAACGTGCGGTCGGAAAGAAAAATATTACGGCCAACGAGGAAGTATTTAATGGGCATTTTCCTGATTATAATATTTTCCCAGGCGTATTAACCTTAGAAGCTTGTGCCCAAACCGGAGCGGTGGCGCTCTTGTCTTTGGATGAATACAAAGGAAAGATCGCCATGTTTGCCGGTGCAGACAAAGTAAGATGGAAGCGCCAGGTAAGACCGGGAGACACATTGTTGATGGAAGTGGAGCTGCTTCAAATTCGCCGAGGAATCGGAAAAGGGAAAGTAACGGCAACAGTGGACAGCGAGCTCGCAATGGACGCTGAAATCACATTTGCTGTTGGAAGATAGTTTCTGTAATTGATGGTGCCAGGCACCGCTTTTTGACATATGTCAAAAGCCGGTGCCTGGCACCATTTTCTTTTTTTAAGGCACTGTAAAGGCTATGTAAGGTATTGGTAAATCGCGACTAAATGGGATGTTTTCCTGCTATAGTGTGGATAGAGCCGCTGGTACATGGTGAAGCGGAGCGGTTCTAATCTGAACTAATCGAAGGGAGAACGATGGGATGAATAAAAGTTTCTTAATGAAAATTGGGGCTTCTCTTATGGCGATTATGTTAATGACAGCTTGCAACAACAGCGACACCGAGAAAAAGGAAAGCGGCACAGGCACAGAACAAAAAGTAGATGATGAAAAACAAGCAGATCAAACCAGTACAGATGAAAGCAAGCAGGATCAAGAAACGAGCACTGATACTGAATCGTCTGATCAATAAATGATAAAAGAAGCACATCCGCGCGCGAGCGCAGGTGTGCTTCTTTCATGAAAGGTGCGAGGCACCATTTTATACAAGTTTGATGTGGTAATCTTTCAGCCAAGTGTTGACGTGAATGAGATATTCCATCAGCTTTGTGGCTTGTCCCTCACTCATTCCTGTTCTACCTTCAGCGACCGTTCTGATTTTATTCGTATCGATCAATGGACGAAGCGGTGCATTGCTGTCTTCCACAATGTCCATGAGCCATTTTTTGATGGCTCCAAAATAGACCGGATCCTGTGCGGTCGGGTAGGCACTTTTGCGGCGGTTTCTGACATCGTCAGGAAGGTAGCCTTTTAATGCGCGGCGAAGAATTCCTTTTTCGATGTTGTCGACGCTTTTCATTTCCCACGGAACATTCCAGAGATATTCGACCAAGCGATAGTCACAGAATGGAACACGGACTTCGAAGCCGACGGCCATACTCATGCGGTCTTTACGGTCGAGCATGAACGGCAGGAAGCGCGTGATGAACTGATACGACATTTGACGCTGTTTGGCTCCAAGCTCGCTCTCGCCGGCCAATTCAGGAACTTCTGCCAATGCTTCCTGATAGCGGCGATCCGCGTACTCATCAGGCCGTATAGAGGCGCTGGCTTCCCCTGACAGGATATTGCCAAAGTTACCGCGGCTCTGGCGCCATGGGAACGTGCTGCCATTCAGGAACTCATCCTGATGGAACCAAGGATATCCGCTGAATACCTCATCCGCAGATTCTCCTGAAAGAGCGACGGTGGCGTCCTTTTTCATCTCTCTGAACAGAAGATAGAGGGAGGTCTCCATCTCTCCAAGCCCTGGAAGATCTCTTGCATACAGCGGCTTCAGGAAGTTGTCCAACAGATCATTAGCCCCAAGGACAGTAGAGTGATGCTGAGTTCCAACGTGTTCAGACACGCGTTTTACCCAAGGTTCATCAAGCCCCAAGTGGAGCAAGTCCGTCTGGAAATGTTCTGCACTGTTGGCAAAATCAATGGAATACGTATGAAGAATCTTTCCTGCTTCTTTAAAATCCTTTCCTGCAAGTGCCGTCAATCCGCTGGAATCGAGTCCGCCGGATAGCATGGATACGAGCGGCAAGTCGGAAATGAGCTGGCGTTTTACCGTATCTTCGAGCAGAGATCGAATCTTTTCTGCAGTCGTTTGAACGTCATCGGTATGCTCTTTGCTTTGCACCTTCCAATATTGTCTGACGCGCGTCTGGCTGCTCGTAAACGTAATGCTGTGTCCGGCGCGTACTTCTTTTACATCCTTAAAAACACCAACACCCGGAGTGCGCATCGGGCCGAGAGAAAATACTTCTGCAAGGCCCTCTTTGTCCACCTCAGGCTCAATAGCCGGGTGGGCGAGCAGCACCTTCAGCTCAGAGCCGAAAATAATGGAGCTGCCGCGCTGTGCATAAAAAAGAGGCTTGACCCCAAGATGGTCACGTCCCATGAACAGTTTCTGCCTCTTTTCATCCCAGATGGCAAAAGCAAAGATACCATTTAAATGATCGACACATTCTTCTTCCCATTCCATGTAAGAATGAAGAAGAACTTCTGTATCTGAATGGGTACGGAAAGTATGGCCCCGTTCCTCCAGTTCCTTTTTTAATTCAATAAAATTATAAATCTCACCATTATAGGTCAGAGCAAGTGTCTGCTCTCCCTGTTCATGAAGCATGGGCTGAAGCCCGCCTTCAGGATCGATAACAATCAGGCGCCGGTGACCGAAGGCTGCTCGAGGCGAAAACCAAATGCCGTCTGCATCCGGTCCCCGATGCTCGATCGCTCCTGTCATGTCCCGCAGAATTGATTGTTGTTGAGAGAGGTCTTCTGACCAGTTAACCCAGCCTGCAATACCACACATACTAACATCTCCTTACGCTAATTAATGATGCGTGAACTATCGTAACATAGTATAACGTTAACGTAAACGTAAACTAAGGACCATTTATAAACCTAAACATTCGGGTTTGCCATACTCTGGCTATGCTGCACAATAGTCCGTTATGAGGATTCTTAAAAAAAGGCTGTTTGTAACCATTGTTGCTCTTAGGAGTGGTTGATTTCCGTTTCAGGATGCTCGCTTTCCTCGGGACGGGCGGTGAGCCTTACCGGCGCAAGCGCCTACCTCCTCGGCGCATGGCGCCTGTGGGTCTCCACCTGTCCCGCATCTCCCGCAGGAGTCTCGCACCTGGCACTCCAATCAACATGTAATGAAGGCTCTTTTCCCAAAGCCTTTTAGAACGGCCTTTAAAAAAGAACAATAAAAAAACCGCTTCACGTAAGCGGTCAGTCTCTGGAGTATTTTGAGAGAATCTCTTCCCGGGCGTCAGCTCCTTCTACTCCTTCATGGATTGCTGATGTCAGCCGGTCATACTCTTGTTTCGTAATTTCAGCTACAGCGTTTTACGGAAAAATATAAGGCTTTCCAATATCCATCGTATCAAGCTGATTCATGAGCTCGATCTCATCTTCATTCTCCCTGCACTGGGCGGGATCGAAGGTATACACCTTGCCGAATTCATCCTTAAACTCTCTCTTCATGTTAATAAAGTAACGCAATGTGCATTCTCCTTTCATTTATGCATTCTTTCTAGTAATACCCGATTTTTTGTTTTTAGAGACATAAAAAAAACTATAAAACTTTTATAAAAATGAGGGATAAAAAAAGAGATTTCGGGAATGATAGAAGTACCCCCTTTTTTATATATCTTTTTGTCCCCCGCTTCCTAAAGAGGCGGCCTTTTTTTTGCCTTTTTTTTGATATATGAGCAATTTTGCCAAATCACTTCTTAAATAAATAGTACAAAAGTAACATGTAATTATATTGTAATAATTTATACTAATATAAGGAAAACTAACATACTTTAGGAGGAACGAATGAAAAAGATTCTATTAAGCTTGCTGGCTGTTCTCTTAGCCTTTTATTTTATGCCTGCGAACGCGTTTGCAGCAGGGATAAAGGATGCTGATCTTACAGCCTATCTCGCACAAATCAGCAATGAACGCGGCTATGAAATTAGCAAAGAGGATTACCAAAACTATCTGTCCGATTATGCGGGGATGGAGCTGTCAGATTTTGAGGACATCAATGAACTGAAAGAAACGCTCGGGGCTGTCATCAAGAGCGATAACAGCAATCTTGATGAGATCTATACTGATTTAGATTTGAACGAACAGCAGCTTAAGGATCTTTTAGCGAAGAACGGAGAAGCCATCGAGGATTATATTTATGTAGATGACCTGTACTTTGCGGTTTCCGACCTTCAGGCACCTGATGAAGAAATGCCTGATTTTGAAGAAATTCAAAAAGAAATTGAAGGGGCTCTGGCAGAAATAGATTTGACTCAGGCTGAGATTCAAAACCTGCAGGATCACCTCATGTCCATTGAAAACGACCTAAACTCTCCAGACACAGAAAAAAGACTGGAGTCCATTGCTGAGCGCATGATGAGCATCGACCCGGAACATCCGACAAAAGCACAGATCCAGGAAGTGGGTACAGCATTCGAAGAGCTCATGTCTATCTTTAAAATGAAAGCCAACTTCTTTATCGTAGACGGCAGCAAGAAAATGTCGGTATCTGCCGGAGAGCTGATGCAGATGAAAGTATTGGACGGAGACTATCTTTTGATTCAGCTGTTCGATTTGAACGGAAAAATGCTGGCAGATCTGAAAATCACGTCAGACGATGTTAAATCCGTCCCAACGACAGTAGGCAAGGTAGAGCAAACCGTTAAAAAAGAAGTAAAATTGGCAGCACCAGCGCCTATAGCTAAAAAGCCAAGAACCGTAAATGGCGGCAAATTGCCAAAGACAGCTTCCAACCATCTTGACGATGCACTTGCGGGATTGGCGATTGCTGGAGCAGGGCTATTCCTATACAGAAGAGCAAGGATGTCCTAATGAAACGCAGACAGAGAGAAGGAGGAAGACGGCCCAGAAAGGCTGTTCTTCTTTCTTTTTCAATTGTGATCATTCTCATCGGCATGGGTATGTTTTCGAAGAATATCATCAGTTACGCACGCGGTTATTTTGCCGGCGAAAAAGTGGAATCAAAAGCACTGCACGAACCTGTGAAAAAGCTGGCTGACACAAAGAAAGAAAATCAGGAAGCACCGCTTTACGCCAAACGTCCAGCGATTGGGGAAAAGATGGGCACCCTTTACATTCCAAAATTGGAAGCGAAACTGCCAATCTATCATGGAACGAATGAAGATGAACTGGAAAAAGGAGTCGGCCATTTTAAAGACAGCGTTCTTCCTGGTGAAAAGGACAACTCTGTTCTTTCCGGCCACCGTGACACTGTGTTTCGCAGCCTCGGAAAAGTAGGAAAAGGCGACAAACTTGAAGTGACGACATCAGCCGGAACCTTTACGTATAAAGTAAGGAAGGTTCGAATCGTGGACAAAGATGACCGCACGGTGATCGTTCCAAAACCGCGCGCGGTGTTAACGGTCAGTACGTGCTATCCGTTCAATTATATTGGTGCCGCTCCAAAGCGATATATATTGGAAGCTTTTCTGATCTCATCAGAACGTTCAAAGAAATAGAGAGATATGGCGAAGGGAGGAATAATTTCCCTTCGTTTTTGTTTTGTCGTTCTCGGAAAAACTCTGGTACAGTAAACATAGACCATCAAGATAACAGTCATGAGGAGGAATATCATGGTGAATATAAGAGAGGCACTTCTTCGCGATTTGCCAGCTATCTTGGACATATATAATGATGCGATAAAAACGCTGACGGCTACATTTGATCTGGAAGAGCAGACACTTGAAGAACGAAAGGTTTGGTTTGAAAAATACGGCGGCGACTTTCCGCTGATTGTTGCGAAACTGGACGGCAAAGTGGCGGGATACTGCTGTCTTAGCCCGTTCAGAGATAAAGCGGCCTATTCCCGCACAACTGAATTATCATTATACATATCTTCTGAATTCCGCGGCCAAGGGATCGGCAATGCCTTAATGGAGGATATTCTGAAAAGGGCGGCTGATCTTGGCTACCATACCGTAATCAGCAGCATTACGGGCGGAAACGAAGCGAGTGTAAAACTGCATAAAAAGTTTGGCTTCGAATTTGCCGGCAACTTTAAAGAAGTAGGCTACAAATTTGATGAGTGGCAGGATGTTCACTTTTACCAGCTCATGCTGAACACAGAAAAAACGAAGGGATAAGCGTTCCCTTCGTTTTTTTGATGGGCGAGTGCGTTTTTATGAAAATGATGTGTTTTGCAAGTAAGTCTTGTCGAACCGCAAGTAACACGACGATTTCTGCAAGTAAAGCTTGTCGAATCGCAAGTAATAGAGCAGTTTCCGCAAGTAATACGTGTCGAACCGCAAGTAAACGGGTTCAGGCAAGCACGAGTCGATAGCAATTCCCTTAAAGACTTCGGAATGACTCTGTTACTGCTGATTAACAATATCCTTCAGCTTATTCTGCCATTTATCATCATCTAAAATGATTTGAAAGGAGATCCGGCGATTTTTTTGCAGGGCTGCTGCTGAGCTTCCTTTGGCGATCGGCTTGTATTCGCTGTATCCTGTGGCGGCCAGGTACTGGGCATATGGCAGGCGTGCAAGTTTCGGATTGGCTTTGGCGAGATATTTTACAACCGCAACTGCCCGCTCTGTGGAAAGGGACCAGTTGTCATACGGTACCGAATCGGTATGTCCCTCCACCAGGATAATATAAAGATATTTACTCATATCCTTCTCGTCGATAATGGCGGCGAGTGCATCAGCCAATGGGTTCAGTACCTTCTTGCCCTGTGCGCTGACCTCGGCGCTCCCCGTATCAAATAATATGTTTCCTTCTACAGAGATCGTATTGTTCGGGCCGCGTACAACTTTATCTTTTCCTACATTCTGTTCAAGCTGTTTTTCAATCAGGTCCGAGATGTGTTTTTTAACATCCGCTACCTGATGCAGTTCTTGTTTGATCTGTGACTGATCATAGGCGTTATAAATACTTTGGACGTATGCGAGTATGGCAATGAAAATCATGATGAGCACCATCATGGCCATCATGTCCGTAAAGCTGGGCCAGTAGATTTCTTCCTGGTGCTGTTCTGCAAAAACGTTTTTCCGGGCGCGCACGGTTCATCACCGCCTTTTAATTTCATGCGAACTGATAAGCCTTGACTCATTGTCCCGGTCACGGGAGTCATAGACGGTCTGATTATCCATAGCCGTCTGATACATGCGCTGAAGAAGATGATACATGTCGCCAAGGGTGCGGTTGCTGCTCGTAAAATCCCGGGAAAGCCCGTGGAAAAGGTTCTCAAGGGTACGGGCAAGTTCTCTCATATCATCGCCTCGCTGCGGACCGGATTGCTGGCTGAGCTGCCGTTCTCGCTCCAGCACATTCCGAATCTGCTCGACAAAGTCACGCTTCATATGTTCAACGGCATTATAGAAGCCCTTTTCAAGCTGCTGGACAGAGGATGCGAAGTCAGCGGCAGCTCTGCCGTATTCTCCTTGTTTTTCGGAATAGCGGTAGTACCATTCCTCCTGTTTCTGTCCCAGCCTGCTCTCCAGTGCATCATGCTGATTAGCGTAGTGCTGAAGCTGTTCCTGAAGGGCGCGTGCCATGTTTCCGGCGAATTCTTCTGAGCGGCGCTGTGATTCAGCCAGCACTTTATCGGAACGCTGGATCAGGAGCTCAAATGTTTGCTGCCCTGCATTCTGGCGTTCCGTGCTTTTTTGCAGCTGCTGTTCAAATGATTTGATCTGGGCGGCCAGCACCGAAATGCTTTGGTCGACCGCTTTATGCATGGAATCTTGTTTTTCAATGGTTTTATGGAACTGCAGGCCGAACTGTTCAAGAGTTGTTGCAGAAGCCGCAAACGATTCACTGTGAAGACGCTGTGCTTCATAGATTCCTTTTACGTCCTCCATGGCGGTTTTTAATCCAGCTGTAAATTCTGTCATAGAGGCTCCAAAATGGCCCACGCTTTTTTGGAAGCTCTCCTCAACTTTGGCTGCAAGGCGATCAAGCAGCCGTTCGGCGGAATCCTGCGGCTTTTCCTGTAAAAGAAGACAGTTGAAGGCATGGTCCAGGTAAACTTCACAGTCCGACATCACCTTGCCCTGCAGGTACGTAAGGGAAGATCCCCTGGACAGAAAGCCTGTCTGGAGAATATTGAGGATAAGGGCTCCTCCTATACCCGCGATACTTGTTATAAAAGCAACGCTCATTCCCTCAAAAGGAGCAGTTAAGGATGAGATGATGGAGTTCATGGTCATATTCGGGCCAGAGGCAGAACTTCCGAGCTTGAACAGTGTATCCTGCATGGACAGGAGAGATAGAGTGAGGCCGATAAAGGTGCCGAGCACACCGAGAATAATCGTAAAAGCCGGCAGCTGCTGCAGAACCTTTTGGATATTTCCAACAGGAACGCGCATCAGTCCAAGAAGAGGAATGCGTTCCTGGAAAAGGTGCTTTTCAATCAGCGCCTGTGAATTCAATGAGGAGACTCCTGATAGATGATACTGCCTGTAATCCGAACAAACACGCTGAATCCAGCGGGACCGCGGCTGTGCAGTTCCCTGTGATTCAAGCTCCTGAAGTTCTCTGATCCACATCTTCAGGCGGTATCCTGTCTGGGCGTATCCCACCAAACCAGTAAAAACAAGAAAGCAAATCACTCCCACAACGGCCATCGTCAACGAATCCATGCTGTCCATCCCTCCCCGTTTCCATTCATACAAGCATATGAGGTGCCAGGCACCGCTATTACACAAGTATGTAACGCACGGTGCCTGGCACCCAAAAATGGCACCCAAAAAAAGAAATCAAAAAAAATAAATATAAATTGCGATTTCTGAATAATGGAATTAAACTAAAATTATGGAAATTTTGGTTTTTTAAAGCAGCATGATCATTCACCCAGAAAAAATACAACCACGGAAAAGGGGAAACTGGATGAAGAAACGGATTGCGTTGATGACAGCATTTATCATGACGTTTTCCAACCTGGCATATGCTCAGGGGAATCTGCCGTCTCACAGCAAGGCAGCGGGAACAAAGCCTCTAGGCCTTGATCTGAAAAAACTGCCTCAGGAAGAGAAATACGGCAAAAACGATAAGGTTCGAGTGGTCGTCGAACTTGATCAAAAACCAGCGATTCAGTACGCACAGGCTCAAAACAAGCGCTACAGTGCTTTGAGCACAAGCGAAAAAACGGCGCTTACCAAAAAATTGGCCAATGAACAAAAAGAAGTGAAAGAGGACATCGAGAAGGAAGACATCCCGGTATCGTATAAGGAAAGCTTTACAACCGTACTTAACGGCTTCAGCGGTGAAGTCAAATATGGTGATATTAAAGATATCGAAAAGCTTGACGGTGTGAAAGATGTACATATTTCGCATGAATATAAACGTCCAGAGTCAATTAACGGGGACAAGCCGAACATGCTGTACAGCAAGGATATCGTCCATGCAAAAGAAACATGGCAGGACTATGGATATAAAGGAGAAGGAACGGTCGTGGCTGTTATCGATACCGGCATCGATCCTTCACATAAAGATATGGTGCTCAGCCCTGATACAAAAGTGAAGCTGACACCCGGGAAAGTGAACGGCCTTAAAGACTCCAAAGGACTGAAAGGAAACTACTTCACTGAAAAAGTACCTTACGGATACAACTATGCGGACCACGACAAAGAAATCCGCGATCTTGGCCCTGGTGCTTCCATGCACGGCATGCACGTTTCAGGGATCGTAGGAGCTAACGGAGACGAAGACAATGGCGGAATTAAAGGTGTAGCTCCTGAAGCACAGCTTTTAGCGCTTAAAGTATTCGGAAACGATCCTGGAATGCCATCCACGTTCAGTGATATTTACATTAAAGCGATTGACGATGCGATTGCCCTCGGTGCGGATGTCATCAACATGAGCCTTGGATCGACAGCTGGTTTCGTTCAGCATGATGATCCTGAGGAAAAAGCCATCACGAACGCAACAAACAACGGCATCCTTTGTGCCATTTCTGCAGGTAACTCTGCCTACGCAGGACATGGGGCGGGCAGCCCTTATCCGTCTAATCCGGATACAGGCGTTGTTGGATCTCCTGGATTGATCGGACAAGCTCTTCAAGTTGCTTCACTTGAAAACACAAAGCTTACACTTGAAGGCATGAACTTAAAAGTAGACGGAGCGGATATGGGATACATTGCTTACCAAAAGCAGGAATCTCCAAATCCAATCGACACGTTTGATAAAGATAAGATGGAAGTTGTTTATGTCGGTGACGGCAGCCCGCCTAACTATACAGGCAAAGATGTGAAGGGAAAAGTGGTCTTCGTTGTCCGAAACGGTGACTTTAACTACGCCAAGATTCAGCATGAAGCTGAAAAACAAGGGGCGGCAGGTGTCATTATCCGAGGCAGAGTGGATCACGGCGACTACGTCAATATGGCTCTCGACAAGCCTACGATTCCTCTTGTTACGTTAAGCATTGCTGACGGCAACCAGCTCGAAGCAAAAGCGAAAGAAGGCAAGAAGCTGGAAGTCATTTTTGACGGCAAAGCCATTTCTGCCACCAATCCTAATGCAGGAAAGATGTCTGATTTCAGTTCATGGGGCGTAACGCCGAACCTTGACTTTAAACCGGAAATCACTGCACCAGGCGGAAAGATTTATTCAACGCTTAACGACAACCAATATGGGGTGATGAGTGGAACGTCCATGGCTGCTCCGCATGTTGCCGGCGGTGCTGCTCTCGTGATGGAAAGAGTGGACAAAGATTTCAAAGTTAAAGGGGCAACCCGCGTTAAACTCGCCAAAAACATCTTAATGAACACATCAAGACCGCAAGCCGATCATGGCTTGTTCAATACAGAGAGCCAAACTGGAAACTACTATTCTCCACGCCTTGAAGGTGCAGGATTAATGGACCTTCATGCGGCAATGAAAACTCCAGTGGTTGTAACAGAAGCAAAATCAGGTGAAGGAAAAGCAGCCGTAAAAGAAGTAGGCGATAAATTCACCTTTACTTTAAATCTTAAAAACTACAGCTCCAAAGACGTAACGTACAAGCTTGCGGGCAATGTTCAAACAGACCTTGCACTTCAAGGCATGAACCTGCTTGAAGCAGATGGAATCTTTAAAAATGGAACAAGAGATTCAGAGGATCCGAATAGAGGAACGTTCCCGATATCTTTCACTTCTGGTTCTAAGAAAGCGAGCAGTATTGCGATCAAAGCGAAAAGCACAGCAACTGTAAATGTTACGGTCGATCTAAAAGATACCGTAGACTGGGCTAATGACATGCCGCTCGACAAAATCTTCAAAAACGGCTACTTTGTAGAAGGTTTTGTAAGATTAATAGATGCAGGCAACAAATATCCTGAGCTAAGCGTTCCATACGTTGGTTTCCACGGAAAATGGGACAAAGCACCTATCATTGACGCTCCTGTATATGACGACAACACGTTCTACGGAGTGACAGGCCTGGCTGCTGAAGTGAACGATGACTTTGAGTTCCTTGGAAGCGATGCATTGAAAAATGTGTTAAAAGATAAAGTTTCTTTCTCACCTGATGGAGACGGGCTTTATGATGAAGCGTTCCCGGTGCTTTCTTTCCTAAGAAACGCGAAAAAAGTGGAATACTCCATCCTTGACAGAAATAAAACATCACTTCGCAAGTTGGATACACAAGAAGATGTGGTGAAGAACTATTATGACGGCGGTTCTGAACCTGGGTATACTCCTGTCACAGAAGCTGCCTGGGATGGAACGGTGAATGGTTCTAAAGTAAAAGACGGATTGTATTACTACCAAGTAAGTTCAGTGGTTGATTATCCGAAAGCTAAGTGGCAAAAAGCATTGTTCCCTGTGTATGTCGATACGAAAGATCCTGCTGTTACTGCAAAATGGAATGCAGATAGCCATACGCTTTCCTGGACAGCGGGCGATCAAGGAACAGGCGTAGCTTACTACGATGTTTTAGTTAACGGAAAAAGCGTTCTTTCCAAGCCGCTTGATTCTTCTGCAAGCGAATATAAGCTGAATGACCTTCCTAGCCACACGAAAGTAGTTCTTGCTGCTTACGACTATGCAGGTAACTCAGTAATGAAAAATGTTAATATGAGCGGGAAAGATACAAGCGTACCAAGTGTCACAGTGGATTCACCTGAAGCGTTAACCATCACTTCTTCCAAAACAGTGACTGTAACCGGACATGTGACGGATGATTCTGGACTGAAATCATTCATGATCGACGGCAAACCTGCAAAGCTTGTATGGAATGCACCAAAACAGCAGTATGATTTCAGCAAGAAGATTACCTATACTTCTGATAACATCCAATCGTTCAAGGTTGAAGCGATTGATAAAAGCGGAAACCGAGTGGCCTTCAGCCGCCAGGTGATTGTGGATTCAACTCTTCCAACGATTAAAGTAGATGCACCGAAAACAGTGTCAAGCAAAACGAAAACAGCAACACTTAAAATTACGCTTGCGGACAACTATGATGAGATGCGCTTCTTCGTAAACGACAATGCGGCATACCGCCATTACTTTAAAGAGCCGTTTGCAAAGAGAGCATTAACGAAGAAAATCAGCCAAAAGGTTTCCCTGAAAAAAGGTAAAAATACCGTTCATCTTGAACTGACAGACCTTGGCGGAAACACGGTTGAGAAGAATGTAATCATCACAAAGAAATAACATAAAAAGGCGCCAGGTCCCTGATTCCTTCAGGGTGCCTGGCACCTTTTTTTAATGTTTAGCTCCAGCGCCCTGGAGCTTTTCTTATTTCACCGAAAACAATTCAACAAGCAATAGAGAAACGGCACCGATCGCCGTCGCTTTGTTTCCAAGCTTAGACAGTCTGATGTCGGTATGTTTTGCGGCTTCGGTCAGCGCCTTCTTTTGAACCGTTTCCTTCAAGCTGTCCATCAGTAAATCTCCTGCATTGGATACTCCTCCGCCAATAATAATCCGTTTAGGATTCATGAGGTGGATCAAGTTTGTCAGCCCGATCCCAAGATAGATCCCGGTTGATTTCAAGACTTGAACACTCAGCTCATCTCCCTGGAGTGCTGCTTCGTAAACCATTTTCCCATCGATTTTCTCTAAATCGTGATCGGCCATCTCCCGTAAGATGCTTTCTCTTCCGATCGCTACCTCTTTTTGCGCTTTTTCAGCTATGGCAGGGCCGGCTGCAAGTGTTTGAAGACATCCGTAGTTGCCGCAGCTGCATTGCTTTCCGCCGATGTCAATCGTCATGTGTCCAATTTCTCCGGCAATAAAGTTTTCGCCATGAAACAGTTTTCCATCTATCACAATCCCGGCTCCTATGCCGGTCCCGATGTTGACCGCAACCACACTGTCCGCACCGTTTCCATTTCCAAACCAAACTTCGCCAAGAGCAAGTGCCTTTGCATCATTTTCCACCTTAACCGTACGGCTGAATCTGGCCTCTAGTTCCTCTTTTATCGGGATATTTCTCAGATTCAGGTTTGGTGCATAAAGGGAAATGCCCTGCTCCACATCCACTACACCATGCATCCCTACGCCGATGCCGATCACTTTCTCTTCTTCCTCACCATACTGCTCCATAATCTGCTGAATCTCTGCTTTCATGATATCGAGCAGCTCATGATTCGAAAGCGGACTGAAAAGAACCTTTTCATGAAACTCAAGCACCTTGCCGTTCAAATCAGTCAGGATGGTCTTAATGTCCTTAGGGCCTACATCCAGTCCGATAACATAGAAGCTATCGGCATTAATGATCAGCATGGTTGGCTTCCGCCCTCCCTTGGACTCGCCTTGCTCACTTTCTTTAATCATTCCCGAGTCGATCAGCTCTTTTACGATAGAACTGACTGTAGGGGGCGTCAACTTCGTCTCTTTGGCGATCTGTGCACGTGAAATGGGTCCATCCAGACGGATTTTATTCAGTATTATGTTCCGGTTTAACGACTTCATCAATTGAAACGTGCCGCGTTGCATGAAAACACCTCAAGTTAATTTAATTAATTAATTAATATATAGTATACCGTTATTTTTGTGCTCTGAACAGAAGCCATCAAGCTGTCGATAACCGATAGAATAGGATAAAATTTATATATCTTTAAACTGCCTGATTCCGGGACAAAAAGGAGGAAGTGAATTGAAGATTAACAGCTTGGATCACTTTGTTCTAACCGTAAAAGATATTGATAGAACGTGTGATTTTTACAATGATGTATTAGGAATGGAGATCATTACTTTTCAAAAAAACCGAAAAGCACTCAAATTCAGCAGCCAGAAAATTAACCTTCACCAAGCAGGCAAAGAATTCGAACCAAAAGCACACGCCCCAACTCCAGGTTCAGCAGACCTCTGCTTTATCACTGAATTTCCTTTAACTTCTGTACTCGCTCACTTTGATCAAAAAGGAGTGCCGGTTATTGAGGGACCTGTACTGCGAACAGGGGCGGCGGGCAGGATTAACTCTGTCTATATTCGAGATCCGGACGAAAACCTAATTGAAATCTCCAATTATACGGCTAGAGAAGACTAGCATTAAGATGGGAGTATGCAAATAATAGAGTGTGTGTTAATCTAATTAAAACTTAATAATTTAATTTAACAAAGTATCTTTTAACGATCATGGAAGGCGTTTACAAAACCTGTTGAAAAGAAAACTCGCAGCAGCATTGCTGACCCGAATGCTTGCCGGCTGTTCAGGATCGCGGGCTCTGATTCAGCAATCTTCAATCAGGGAAATCTGTATAAGCGATGAACACCCGTGCAGAAAGCTGGGCCAGATCGTAGAGGTCCCTTATTTTAAGGAGAACAACGAATACTTTAACAACAAGCCGGTGTACGGATGAAGGAAAAATGTCTTTAAAAGAAGCTTCTCAGAACATTAAGAATGAAAACCGTAAGATCAACAAGTAAAAGGGGGGCACATCTCCCTTTTTTACCCCTCTACTTATTTAATTAAATTAATAAAAAGAGAAGACAGGAGGCGCTTGTATGGCTGAGCTAAGATATAATCCTTTATTAAAAGACTGGACGATGGTGGCTGCCAGCCGGCAGAACAGACCGCATATGCCGAAAGACTTTTGTCCGTTCTGCCCGGGATCCGGGAAAGTTCCCGATAACTATGAGGTGCATCTGTATCACAATGATTTTCCTGTGCTTTCACCAAACCCTCCAAAACCAGATGGAGTAGGAGGCGGGTTGTATCAGACGAAAGAAGCGTATGGAAAGTGCGAAGTGGTGCTGTATTCACCGGGCCACTATGACACGATTCCTGATTTGTCCAAAGATCATATGAAAAAGCTGATGAACCTTTGGACGGATACATTCGTCAAACTGGATCAGGATCCGTATCATGAGTATGTCATGATCTTTGAAAACCGCGGAGAGGAAGTTGGGGTTACAATGCCTCACCCGCATGGACAGGTGTATGCTTACCCTTTTATTCCGCTAAAAGTAAAAACGGAGCTGGAAGCATGCAAAGAGTATTTTGAAGAAAACCAACGGAACATGTTTGATGATATGGTAGCCGAGGAAAAGCGGTTCGGGGAGCGTGTCCTGTTGGAAAGTGAGCATTTTATTGCGTTCATTCCGTTCTTTACGGACTATCCGTACGGGGCTTACATTGTCAGCAAAGAAGCGAAGACTGCACTGACCGAATTCACGGAGGAAGAAAGAACGGAACTGGGGGATATGCTTCAAGAACTTGTCGGAGGTATGGATAAAATCTATGACAAGCTGTTTCCTTACATGATGGTCATGCATCAGCGTCCATCGAACTCTAATGATCCGTATAAGGATTTTTATCGGTTTCACATCGAGTTCTATCCTCCGCTTCGTGCTCACGACAAATTAAAATTTAATTCCTCCTCTGAAACAGGAGGATGGGCAGCAGCTAATCCAACCAAAGTGGAAGAAAATGCAGAAATCCTGCGCCAATGTATCAAGCGTTACAGTGAAAGTAAGGGGGAATAAGCCGTGGAGAACCAATGGGTGAAACGATTTCAAGAATATTTTCCGGGAAATAACGACAGAGTACGACTTTTCTTTGCACCCGGACGCGTAAATTTAATTGGGGAACATACCGACTACAACGGCGGTTTTGTATTTCCAGCTGCATTAACGATTGGAACCTATATGGCCATTCGCCAGCGAAACGATGGTGTCTACCGTTTGAAGAGTAAGAACTTCCCATTGGAGGTTTCAATCGATACAAAACAGCCCATTGTCTATGATAAGGCTGACGATTGGGCAAATTATACGAAAGGTATCCTGCAGCAATTGCAGAAGCTGGGTATCCAGCTCTCAGGGGCTGATGTTTTATACGCGGGCAATCTTCCGAATGGTGCGGGCCTTTCTTCTTCTGCATCGATTGGCATGGCCAGTGCGCTTGGTTTTTCAGTATTGGAAAAAGAGGAACTGCCCATGCTGGAGCTCGCCAAGCTGTGCCAGCGGATGGAAAATCAGTTTATCGGTGTAAACAGCGGAATTATGGATCAGTTTGCGGTCGGATTCGGAAAGAAAGACCATGCTGTTTTTCTAGATTGCCAGAGTTATGAGTTTGAATTGATTCCTCTTGAAATCGAAGGATACAAGCTTGTCATCACAAACACAAATAAAAGAAGAGGGCTTGCAGACTCCAAGTACAATGAACGAAGAGCACAGTGTGAACAAGGGCTGGAAATCATCCAAAGGCATATAGAGGATGTTAATGCACTCGGTGACCTTCGCCCTCTTCAGTTTAAGAAAATGGAAGCCCATCTGGCTGATGAAACGATTAAAAAGCGTGTCCGACATGTAGTTACTGAAGATGATCGTGTTCAAAAAGCCGTAGCAGCACTCGAAAATAGAGATTTACTTGCGTTTGGCCTGTATATGAAGGAGTCCCATCTTTCATTGCGTGACGATTATGAGGTGACCGGACTGGAGCTTGACGCACTGTTTGACATTCAGGGGCAGCAGCCCGGCTGCATAGGTACGAGAATGACCGGCGCTGGTTTTGGCGGCTGCACCATTTCCATCGTGGAAGACGGACAGGTAGAAGCATTCAAACAGAACGTGGCAGCAAACTACAAACAACAAACGGGTTTATCGCCTGACTTTTATGTTTGTGAAATTGGAGACGGTGTAAAAGAAATCAAAGAGGTGAAGAGATAATGGCCATATTGGTAACCGGAGGAGCAGGCTATATCGGCAGCCATACCGTATTGTGTCTGCGTGAAAAAGGCGAAGAAGTCATCGTGTTGGATAACCTGCAAAAAGGGCATCGGGAGGCTGTGCTGAAGGATGTTCCGTTCTATGAAGGAGATCTGCATGACAGCGCCTTGCTGGATACCGTTTTTTCAGAAAATGACATTGAAGCAGTTATACATTTTGCGGCCAACTCTCTTGTAGGTGAGAGTGTTGCAGATCCAATTTCTTATTACCAGAACAACGTGGCGGGTTCATTGAATCTGGTCGACCGCATGGTGAAAAATGGCGTGAAAAACATTGTCTTCTCCTCTACTGCCGCTGTCTATGGGGAACCTGAGACCGTCCCTATTCAGGAAAGCGACCGGACGCTTCCGACTAATCCTTATGGAGAAACGAAGCTGGCCATTGAAAGACTTCTTCATTGGGCAGATCAGGCTTATGGGCTGAAAGCAGTCGCTCTCCGGTATTTTAATGCGGCAGGCGCCGATCCAAAAGGAGGAATTGGAGAAGATCATACACCAGAATCTCACCTGATTCCGATCATTCTTGAAGCCGCCCTTGGAAAACGGCCGCATATCTCTGTATTCGGGGAGGACTATGCGACAGAAGACGGTACTTGTGTCCGGGATTACATCCATGTGATGGATCTGGCTGACGCTCACTGCCTGGCTCTCGAAAAATTAAAGAGAACTGGAGAGAGCGGCGTATACAACCTCGGGAACGGTAAGGGGTTCTCGGTGAAGCAGGTGATCGATACATGCAGAACGGTTACAGGCCGAACGATCGAAGCTGTTTCTTCTCCGCGAAGAGCAGGCGATCCTGCGATTCTTATCGCTTCTTCTCAAAAAGCAAAGGATGAACTGGGCTGGGTTCCAAAATATCCTGATGTCCATGAAATGGTAGAACACGCCTGGAACTGGCATCTCCATCATCCAAACGGTTATGCCGATGGAGGTCCGGACAATGGCTCTAGGTAAGATCAGAAACATCATGAAAGAAAACCATCTGGACGGAATACTGCTGAGAAAACGGAACCATTTTTCATGGGTAACAAACGGCCGCCAGAACCAGATCGTGCTTGGAATCACGGAAGGTGTTGCAGATCTTGTGATTTTTGAAGATGAGGTCTATGTGGTGACGACCAAGATGGAAGAACGGCGCATAAAGGAAGAAGAACTCTCCCATTTTTCTCATGAAGTTAAAGTGGTGACGGATGAGTGGTTTAAAGGCTCTGATCATCTGATCTCTGAACTTGGAAAAGGGAAAAGGATGGGGACGGATACGCCGTTTAAAGACTATGCCGACATGACGGAGGAACTGAAACGTGTTCGATCCATATTGGATGAACAAGAAGTGGAGCGTTACCGCAAGCTGTGCCAGGATACGGCGTGGTCACTTGAATCGGTTTGCCGGAAGATGGAGCCTGGGCAGACGGAACATGAAATTGCCGGGATGGTGGCAGAACAGGCGATATCCAAGGGGATCAGGCTTCAAGTTTTGCTTGTTGCTACAGATGAACGCATCTATTCCTACCGCCACCCGGTTCCTACTTCTAAGAAACTGAAGAAGCATGGGCTGCTGGTGATTTGCGGTGAGCGTGAGGGGCTTGTCGCCAACCTGACAAGGGTTGTACATTTCGGGCCGCTGTCTCAGGAACTGTCTGATCATAAAGAAAAACTCGCTCGTATTGATGCGGCTTTTATAACCGCTACTAAACCTGGTACAACGGTTGGTGAAGTGTTCAAAAAAGGGATACAGCAGTACGTGGAAGAGGGCCATCCGGAAGACTGGAAACTCCTCCATCAAGGAGGGCCAACTGGATATGACTCCAGAGAGTTTATCGCAACAATGGAATCAGAAACTGAGGTGAAGGAAAACATGGTATTCACATGGAATCCTTCGCTGCCCGGTGTGAAATCAGAAGACACCGTTCTCATTCAACAAAATAAAGCTGAAATTTTGACCGAAACCGGGGGATGGCCCTACCTTGAAGTAACATTCGGAGGACAAACACTGCGACGGCCGGATATCCTCATTAGATAAGAAAGAAACTGAAGAAGCGTTCGAATGTCCCGTACCTACTTCACCGATCTTGATTTTCTTACTTCTGCTTTAAAAACCGCTTATCTCTGGTATTTTGCACGGTTCGGTGAAAGAATAGAGAGACAAAGGAGTGAGCGGCATGTTTATAGGAGTAGATTATTATCCGGAACAGTGGCCAAAATCCAGATGGCCTGAAGATGTAAGACTGATGAAGGAGCTTGGAGTTAATGTGGTGCGCATCGCCGAATTCGGCTGGCAGCTGATGGAGCCGGAAGAAGGAGTGTACGATTTTTCCCTTTTTGATGAAGCGATTGATCTGCTTACAGAAAACGAGATAAAAATCATCCTCGGTACGCCGACAGCGACTCCTCCTGCATGGATGGCGCATCAGTATCCTGAAATTTTGCCGGTTGATGAGAACGGTGTAAAGATTTCTTTCGGTGCTCGCCGGCATTATACGGTGAACAGCAAGACCTATCAGAAATTCACCCGAAAAATTGTCCGCAAACTGGCCGAGAAATATGGCCAGCATCCTGATGTCATCGGCTGGCAGACGGATAACGAGTACGGCCATGAAAAATCGGACCGCAGCTATGGTGATGAAGACCGCATGGCGTTTCAGGAATGGCTCAGCAACAAATACGGCAGCCTGGATGCATTAAATGAAGCATGGGGTACGGTCTTCTGGAGCCAAACCTATACGGCGTGGGAGCAGATCCCTGTTCCCCGGAAAGTATTTCAGGAACATAATCCGGGTCTGCTGCTTGATTTTGACCGGTTTTGCGCAGACAGCTATACAGCGTACAACAAGCTGCAGGCTGATATTTTAAGAGAGCATATTTCAGTTCAGCAGTTTATCACCCATAATTTTGTCTTTACCGAACTTGCCCTAAAACAGCGGGATATCGCGAAGGACCTCGACTTCATATCCTTTGACAACTACCCGGTCTGGGGCGGTCTACCTGAACCGATTCCGCCTGCCGCGATTGCCCAGCAGCATGATCTTTGCCGTTCAACAAAAGACGGAAAAGGCTATTGGGTGCTTGAGGAGCTATCCGGGGCACAAGGATGGAGCCATATCGGCTACCTGCCTCGTTCAGGGCACATCAAGCTTTGGACGTACCAGGCTATTGCACGGGGAGCGGAGGCGATCGTCTATTTCAGGTGGCGCGCAGCCCGTTTCGGAACCGAAGAATTCTGCCATGGAATCTTGGATCACGACGGTAAGCCGAGGCGAAAGTTTGAAGAAGTGAAAGAGGTATTCAATGCTCTGAAAGTATTCGGAGATGAGTGGATCGCCACTAAATATAAAGCAGAAGTCGGTGTGTATTACGATGTGGAAAATGCCTGGGCTTGGCGAATCCAGCCGCAGAGTGATGCGTTTACCCATAAGCAGGAGATGCTTCGTTTTTATTCCGGTGCTTACCGTTTGAACGCGGCTACTGATATGGTCTCTCCGGAGAGCAGCCTTGACGGGCTGAAAACGGTCATCGTTCCCGTTTACTTTTTAACCAATCCGGTATTTACGGAAAAACTGAAGAAGTATGCGGCAGATGGCGGAACGGTGGTCCTTTCCTATCGGGCAGGCGTGAAAGAGCCGAACAATGCGGTTACAGAAATGACGCTTCCCGGAGAACTTGGAGAGCTTGCAGGCATCGAAGTCCACGAGTACGAGTCGCTTCAGACCGGCCAGCAGACACGTGTAACGGGAATAGCGGGGAACATCATGGACATCATGTCGCCGGCCACAGTGTGGTGTGACTTGATCGAGCCGAAATCGGCTGAGGTCCTCGCCGTCTACAGGGACGCTTTCTATGAAGGTACACCTGCGATCACGAAGAACAAGTACGGAAAAGGCAACGTGTATTATATCGGTACAGCGGTAGAAGATTATTTTCTTGTGCGGCTGTACAGAGACATTTTTGCTCAGGCTGGCGTACAGACGATCGAACTGCCGGACGATGTTGAAATGGTAATACGGGATGGAGAGGCCGGCAGCAAGTTCTTATGTTTGATGAATCATTCAACGACAGCAAGTCACCGGGTCTCCTTGCCAAAGGGCACCTGGAAGGACGCCATAACAGGTGAAACGTTCAAAGGAGACGTCAGGCTGCAATCTTTAGGTTCTTTTCTTTTGATCCAGTAAAAAGGTGCCAGGCACCGCAATTACACACTTGTGTAATTTGCGTGCCTGGCACCTTTATTAACGAGATTGACCCGTAAAACAGAGTGCGATATGTTATTATTTGGAAACGGAAATAAAAATTCTGAAATGATGAAACAGGGGACAGGGAGGAATTATGGAAACGGTACATACGCTGGAATTAAAACAGGTAACGAAACGGATCAAAGGCAAAAATATAGTAGACAATCTTTCGTTCAGTGTTCAAAAGGGGGAAATCTTTGGACTGCTCGGACCGAACGGAGCGGGGAAAACGACAACGATCCGTATGATCGTCGGTTTGATTTCAATGACAGAAGGAGAAATCCTGGTGAACGGCCTGGATATCCGCAAGAACTATGAAAAAGCGATGGAACAGATCGGGGCCATCGTAGAAAATCCGCAAATGTATGACTATTTGACAGGCTACAAAAACCTGATGCAATATGCACGCATCATGCCAGGAGTGACGAAAGAGCGAATCGATGAGGTCGTGAAGCTGGTGGAAATGGAGTATGCCATTCATAAAAAGGTAAAAACCTACTCGCTCGGCATGAGGCAGCGGCTCGGTGGAGCCCAGGCTCTTTTGCACAATCCCTCACTTCTAATTCTGGACGAACCGACGAACGGGCTTGATCCTCAAGGGAGGCATGATTTGCGAAATTATTTGCGAGCGCTTGCTGATCAAGGGACTTCAGTCATCGTTTCCAGCCATATTTTAACGGAGATGGAACTGATGTGTGACCGTGTCGCTGTGATTCAGCACGGAAAACTCATTCGGATCGATGACGTAACCAACGTTACCGATCAGGCAGACGCCACCGTACATTTCAAAGTGGATGGCGAACTTTTAATAGCGAAAGGGGTTCTCGGTGAACAGCTTCCGAATATCCCGGTTCTGGTGGAAGGGAATGAACTCGTTTTACAGATCCAGCAGCCGGATGAGATCGGTGATATTAATAAAAGGCTCGTCATGGCAGGATTTATGGTATACGGCATTCAGCTGAAGAAGAAAACGCTGGAAGAACGGTTCCTTGAAATGACGAGGAAAGGAGGAGATCTAAATGAAGTTTCTGTCACTGGTCACTAATGAATGGGTCAAAATTTTCAGCAGGGTAAGAACTTGGGTGTTTATTGCACTTCCCATACTTATCGTTTTGGGCGTGGCGATCTACGGCAAGGTTACAGAAGACGAGTCGGTAAAAGCAAACTGGAAGCAAGAGCTGACGGACCAGAATAAAGAACTGAAAAAGGAAATTGCTCAGGCTAAAAAGGATAAAACGCCCAAAATGTTCAGGGAGTCATTGGAAACGGAGTATAAACAGAATCAATACGCCATCAAGCATGATATCTCTCCTTATGAAACAACAAGCTGGAAGTTTATGAAAGATTTTTCGCCGCTGTCCTCGTTATTGGGATTGTTTGTTATTGTAGTAGCGAGTGACATTGTGGCAACCGAATTTGCGAAGGGTACCGTAAAAATGCTGCTGATCCGGCCATACAGCCGTTGGAAGATCCTGCTTTCCAAACTTCTGGCTACCCTTGGATTCGCCTTCTTATTGTGGATCGTTCTTATCGTATCCACATGGCTGATCGGCAGTGTATTCTATGGGTTTGGGGGAATGGACCAGCCGTATTTGACGAATGTCGATGGGGTAGTCCAAGAAAAATCGATCTCCCATTATGTATTGGCGAACATGGGGCTGGAATTCATCGAATTCGCCGTGCTTGTTGCATTAGCCTTCATGATTTCCACACTGTTTTACAGCAGCTCTGTGGCGATTGGTGTTTCCATGTTCATTATGTTTGCCGGTAACATTCTTACAACCATATTCAGCGGAAAATCATGGGCAAAATACACGCTGTTTCCCAACATGGATTTGACCCAATATCTTGATGAAGGGATGCAGCTCGTTAAAGGTATGTCACTTTCCTTCTCCCTGGGCATGCTCGCAGCCTATACGGCGGTCTTCCTTGTGATCACGTTTGCCGTCTTCCAGAAGCGTGATGTGAGGTCATAGAAAATAAATGCATCGTACCAAATGCATGGTGCCAGGCACCGCGGTTACACATATGTGTAATTTGCGTGCCTGGCACCATTTTTTATGTGGTTTCTTCTTCGCAGTCTTCTTCTGCTTCTCCAGGATGTACTAGATGATGTACGATACCGCTGATGACTGCCTGATCGGAAAATTCTAATTCCCCATATACTTCGTCTTGGGAAAAATCCCCATTACTGCTGAGATCCTGCAGGTCATTTTGTTCGCCGTTGTTTTCTCGTTTCGCATCCATTATCCTCAGCCTCCTTTTTCTTATCATCTTCCCTAAACATCATAATTATTAAACGGGGCGGTGGGTGCCAGGCACCGGCCGTTACATGCTTGTGTAATCGAGGTGCCTGGCACCGCCTTAGTACATCCCTACCATGAGAACGGGTTTAAATATCAGAAAAATCCGTATATTTATTCTTTTCAAACTATTAATCTTCTTATATAATGGCCTTCATATCGATTGGAAGGTGGGGGAGAATCATGAGAACGTTAACAGCAGTAAAGGAGAGTCAGCGGGTAAAAGATCAGGTTGTGAAGTGGCGCAGGCATCTTCACATGTATCCGGAACTGTCATTCAGCGAAGAACAGACGTCCCAATTTATTTACCAGATGCTTCAATCGTTTGGAAATCTTGAGCTTTCCCGTCCAACGAAGAACAGTGTAATGGCAACACTGACAGGCAATGAACCCGGCCGTGTGCTTGCCATTCGTGCGGATATTGACGCACTTCCGATTATGGAAGAAAACGATTTTGATTTTGTATCCCGAAGGCCTGGTGTCATGCATGCGTGTGGCCACGACGGGCATACAGCCATGCTGCTTGGAGCGGCTAAAATTTTATCTCAGAAAAAGGACGAGCTTCAAGGCGAAATCCGTTTTATTTTTCAGCATGCAGAGGAACTTTACCCTGGCGGCGCCGAGGAGATGGTACAGGCAGGCGTGATGGACGGTGTAGACGCTGTAATTGGGACCCATCTTTGGTCACCGCTTGAAGTAGGGAAAATCGGGATTGTTTATGGGCCTATGATGGCAGCACCAGATACGTTTTTTCTGACCGTTCACGGAAAAGGGGGCCATGCAGCGCTTCCGCATCAAACGATCGACAGCATTGCAATCGCCTCACAGGTCGTGACCAACCTTCAGCACATTGTTTCACGAAACACCGATCCGCTGGAGCAGCTTGTTCTTTCTGTTACAAAGTTTACCGGCGGGACGACACATAATGTCATCCCTGGCTCTGTGGAGATTTGCGGGACGGTCAGAAGCTTTAACCCTGCGGTCAGGGAACAGGCACCCAAGCTGATGGAGCAGGTCATCAAAGGAATAACCGACGCTCATGGAGCAGCTTATGAGTTCCGCTACGAGAATGGGTACCGGGCAGTGATCAACCAGGATGAGGTAACGCGCTTCCTTCACGAGACAGCTGAAGAACTATACGGAGCTGAGCAAGTTGAATTGATGAAACCGAATATGGTCGCCGAAGATTTTTCTGCTTTCCTTCAAAAAGCGGACGGCTGCTTCTTTTTTACCGGCGCGGGCAACAAGGCGAAAGGAATTACCTACCCGCATCACCACGCCCGTTTTACCATTGATGAAGATGCGTTAGAGCAAGGAGTCGCCATGTTTGTTCGGGCTGCCGAAAAAATGCTGTACAGAAACGAAGAGGAGGCTGGCGCATGAAACTGATTCATTGGATTGCAGTATTGCCGTTTATCGGGATGTTTGGAGGGCTGGTTTTTGCCAACAAGGTTGAACCTTATGTACTGGGTATGCCTTTCCTCATGTTTTGGATCCTGCTTTGGGTCTTGATTACAGCCGCCTTGATGGCTATTATTTACAAAATAGATCCGGTGAACAAGGAGGAGCACTAAATGAACACATCACTGATCATACTCGCATTGTTCTTAATTCTGTCCTTGTACCTTGGAGTCCGTGCCAAACGGGGAAAAGATATGGACCTCGAGCAATGGAGCGTCGGGGGACGGGGTTTTGGTACGATGTTCGTGTTCCTTTTAATGGCAGGAGAAATCTACACGACGTTTACGTTTCTTGGCGGAAGCGGCTGGGCGTATGGAAAAGGCGGCCCGTCATTATACATACTGGCATACGGCGCACTTGCCTATGTCATTTCCTACTTTTTGCTTCCCGCAATCTGGAAATACGCCAATGAAAACAAACTCGTGTCACAGTCTGATTTTTTCGTCAGCAAATACAAAAGTCCCTACCTCGGTGTATTTGTGTCCCTTGTCGGCATCGTCGCTATGATTCCGTATCTGGTGCTGCAGCTGAAAGGGTTGGGAATCATCGTATCAGAAGCCTCATATGGAAAAATCTCGCCGGTTGCCGCGGTGTGGATCGGCGTAATTACCGTAACGGTGTACGTCATGATCTCTGGTATCCACGGTTCAGCCTGGACAGCAGTTTTAAAAGATTTCATGATTCTAGCGATTGTACTGTTTCTTGGAATATATCTTCCCATCCACCATTACGGCGGTTTTCAGCCCATGTTTGAATCCATCGAAGCCGCAAGGCCGGGCTTTCTTGCTTTGCCGAGCGAAGGTATGAGCGTCAGCTGGTTTATCTCTACCGTTCTATTGACGGCCCTCGGGTTTTATATGTGGCCGCATACATTTGCATCCTCTTTTACCGCGAAAAATGCAAAAGTGTTCCGCAAAAATGCAGTCTTCATGCCGCTGTATTCGCTCGTCTTGCTTTTCGTCATGTTTGTCGGGTTTGCCGCCATCTTAAAAGTTCCTGGATTGAAAGGGCCAGATGGCGACCTTTCACTGTTCAAGCTTGCTGTCCAGACGTTTGATCCGTGGGTTATTGGATTGATCGGAGCGGCCGGACTGCTTACCGCTTTGGTTCCAGGTTCGCTGCTACTCATGGCGGCTTCTACCCTTTTTGCGAAAAATGTTTATAAAGTGGTGTCACCTTCTGCAACGGACAAGCAAGTGGCCAAGCTGGCAAAATACCTTGTGCCGGTCATGGCGCTCATCGCCGTTTTCTTCACCTTTAAAGGCGGAGATACCATCGTTACGCTGCTGCTGATGGGATACAGCCTCGTTACCCAGCTGTTCCCGGCGCTGCTGTTCAGTCTGGCGAAAAAGCCCTTCGTGACCAAGCAGGGAGCGTTTGCCGGCATTGCCTGCGGTGTAGCCGTGGTGGCCTATGTTTCTATCAAAGGAACAACGCTCGCAATCTTGCTGCCTATGCTCCCCCAAGCAGTCAAAGATTTGAACATCGGCATCGTCGCCTTGCTGGTCAACATCATCGTCCTTCTCATCGTCAGTGCCCTTACACGTCCGCTTGCTGTCAGCAAAAAAGCAGGTAATGAGCAGACCGCGTAAATTCCTTTAATTGGTTCGATTGGTGCCTTAATTGGTGCCAGGCACCGTCTTTACACATGTGTGTAATCGCGGTGCCTGGCACCAATTTTTTTCCTTTTGCCTTCAACTTTGGTAATTTTAGAGTAGATAAAAGTTTCGGGAGGAGTTAACATGGCATTCGCGTTTGACCATCTTGTGTACTTTACCGATAAAGAACTGAACAATCATATTGATGCTTTAAAAAAACAAGGTCTCTACGCTTCTCTGGGCGGGAGCCATAAAAATTGGGGAACCTTCAATGCACTCTGCTATTTTGGCTTGAGTTATGTAGAGTTTTTAGCTGTTGAAAATGGGCAGATTGCCCAGCAGGCGAAGGAAAACCCTTTGATCGGCCAGCTTCTGCGCGATTTGCCTGACAAACAGGGACCAGGCCAGTTTGCGATCCGCACCAATCGAATAGAAGAGGTAAAGGTGCAGCTGGAGAAGAAAGGGTTAGAGACAAGGCTGCTTCCAGGAAGCCGCAAACGACAGGATGGAAGCATTCTAGGCTGGAAGCTGCTTTTCATAACCAATCATGATAGCGAAGATAAACTGCTGCCTCCATTTTTCATAGACTGGCTGCAGCCGGACAAAGATCGGGAAACGGACCTTCGGCAGAAAGGTATCATCGGCAGCCATCCGGCAGGGGATTTGAGAATGAATCATTTGTCCATCATTGTAGAGGATGCGAAGAAAACATCCTCGCTCTGGCAGGACTGGCTAGGATTGTCCGCAGGTACCGGATATACCAATGAAGGCCTTCAGGCGGAATGTGCTGTACTAGAACTGGAGGGCTGCGAGCTTCATTTTTGTTCCCCTTGTGGTGAAGGGCATGCGCGTGAATTACTAAATACAAAAGGCGAACGTCCATACGAGCTGGTTTTAAGTAACGGTTTGAATCTTAAGTAAGGAAGGGGAGGGGCAAGCATGAGGGATAAGCAAAGGGACGGCTCAATTTTGCTGTTTGATGGCGTCTGCAATTTTTGCAACGGAATCGTTAATTTTTTGATCAGACAGGATAAGAAGGGGCGAATTTCATTTGGCTCCCTGCAATCGGATGCCGGCCAGGGGCTGCTCCGTGAATTCCTTCTTCCTGTACAAGATTTTGAAAGTCTCGTTTATATAAAAAAGGGCCTTATCTATCAAAGATCAACGGCAGCTCTTGAGATTGCGAGAGATCTAGGGGGCTTGTGGAGTGTGGCCTATATTCTTGTTGTTATCCCTAAGCCGCTACGCGATGGGCTATATTCCTGGATTGCCAAGAACCGTTACAGATGGTTCGGCAAAAAGGACCACTGCATGATCCCCACACCGGACATACGTAAACGGTTCATAGACTAGCATTCGTAGTGGGTGCCTGGCACTGCAGTTACACAAGTGTCAAAACGCGGTGCCTGGCACCCACTAAAGGCAACCAACTAAAAAAGCTGTCCCCAAATAGGGTGACAGCTTTATGCACATTGATTCAATTCGTTTAGTTTTTGGTCTAGCAGCTGGCTTAACTGTACAAGAAGCGGGTCTGCAAGGTTGTTTACGCGGGTGCTCATTACGTACATAGTTAAGCGGATGGCATCGATCTCAAGTTTTAATTTTATTATATTTTGATGAGTCATATCCATTCCCCCTATACAGAAAAATGTTTTATAACTTCACGTCCAGGTCACTATCACTATATATTCCCATTTTATACTAGATATAGGACAGTGTCTATTTAATTTTCTCAATATATAGTATATTTTTTGACAATTTTGATAGTTTTTACGAGAAAAGTGAAGAATCACATTTCTTTGTTTGTTTTTGTAAAAAAATGTCCCGGGAAATGTGCAAGAATCCACCAACCGATTTGACCTCGATAAAAATTATTTTTTGAAAATCCTAGATGAATAAACAAGCTTATTTTCCTTTCCTGAATATACTGTCAATAGCTATCGGAAAGGAGTGGTTGGATTGTTGTTGAAAAATTTTTTATGCAGGTTAAAAGGCGACCAAGTAGTTCCCCCTGTTGGCACCCGGGCATCAGGCACCACAGAATTTGTCCTCAGCTCCAATGGAACCAAGCTGCACTATCGGCTTCAGGTTAATAATTTAAGGAAGTTAACTCAAGCGCGCATTCATTTAGGACAACCAGGGAAAAACGGTCCCGTTACCGCTTATCTTCTTGGCTCTATAAAACCTGGCATCAGCTTAAATACAGGGATTGTAACAGGGAGCATAACCAGTAATGATTTAATTGGACCACTTCAAGGAATGCCCTTGTCTAGGCTTGTGGAAGAGATCATCGAAGGAAATGCTTATGTGAATGTTTATTCGGAGTTTAGTCCGGGCGGGGAACTGCGCGGCCCAATCGAGCCGATCAAATAAGGAATACGAACGGCGTAGCTTCGAATAGCTAGGCTGTTTTATTTTTGGTGCCTTTTTGGTGCCAGGCACCGCTCTTACACAAGTGTCAAAACGTGGTGCCTGGCACCACAAAGAGGGCACCACAAAGTGCACATAGAAACCACGTACAAGACACCACCGAGAAAATGACAGTATTTTATGGCATAATAGACACATTGATCTACAAAAACTGACGGATTCTGAAAGGAGCTGTTGAGATGGATCCGCGATTTAAAATATCCAATCGGGAAGCGCTGATGGGCATCGGGCTAGCCGTTCTGAACTTTATCTGGTGGTACGCATTTGCCTACGGGCTTGGCGGTAAACCGGTTAAGGAGTATCACTACATATGGGGTTTGCCGGCATGGTTCTTCTACAGCTGTGTCGCCGGTTTTATTGTGTTTTCTATTTTGGTATACATCATGGTCAAATTTTTCTTCAAAGACGTCCCTTTTGAAGGTGAACCTGAACGGCAGAACCTAAAGGAGGAGCAGCGATGAACTGGGAAGTGGTCATTCCTTTACTTGCCTTTTTGATCGGAATGTTTGTCGTCGGAATCTATACCTCCCGCCAGGTACAGAGTGGTTCGGGGTTTTTACAGGACTATTTCCTGGGAGGCAGGCACCTCGGGGGCTTCGTTCTAGCCCTTACGATGGTAGCGACTTACGGAAGTGCGAGCAGCTTTATTGGCGGGCCCGGCATCGCGTATAAGCTCGGCCTTGGCTGGGTGCTGCTGGCGATGGCGCAGCTTGTGACCGGATATTTTACCCTTGCTGTTCTGGGGAAAAAGTTTGCGATTGTCGCCAGGAAGATCGACGCAGTCACGCTTATTGATTTTCTAAAAGCACGCTATGAAAACAAATGGGTCGTTATTTTTTCCGCGGCAAGCATCAGCATCTTCTTGTTCTCTGCAACGGCTGCGCAGTGGGTAGGCGGCGGCCGGCTCATCGAGTCATTCACTGGTGTTTCCTACCCTGTGGCACTGCTGATTTTTTCGTTTTCCGTTCTTGTTTATGTCATAGCGGGCGGCTTTCGTGCAGTCGTAATCACGGATACCCTAATGGGAATCGTCATGTTTATCGGAACGCTCGTTATACTCGCGGGAACCATTATAGCTGGCGGAGGTGTTCCTCATATCATCTCAACGCTCGCTGCTGAAAATCCGAACTTGATCTCACCTTATGGAGCAGACAAGTCTTTGACGCCGCTGTATGTTTCCTCATTCTGGCTGCTTGTAGGGGTTGGAGTGGTCGGCCTGCCGCAGATCTCTGTCCGGGCCATGTCCTATAGGAATTCAAAAGCGATGCATCAGGCCATGATCATCGGGACGTTTGTCGTCGGATTTATCATGCTTGGGATGCATTTGACCGGAGTGTTTGCAAGAGTTGTCATACCAGGGGTGGAAATCGGTGATAAGGTGATGCCGATGCTCGCACTGAAAGTATTGCCAGGGTGGCTTGCGGGTATCGTGCTCGCAGCACCGCTTGCTGCTGTCATGTCGACGGTGAACGCCATCCTGCTGATCGTAAGCTCATCGATTGTTAAGGATATCTATATTAATTACATCAAACCGGAAGCCAGCCAGCAATCGGTTAAACGGCTTAGTTTTTCAGTGACTGCCATCATCGGAATTCTGGTATTCATCATGGCTCTGAATCCTCCAGATTTGCTGATTTGGCTGAACCTGTTTTCTTTCGGAGGATTGGAAGCAGCTTTCATATGGCCTGTCGTCCTCGGTCTTTATTGGAGGAGAGGAAATGCAGCAGGTGCAGTGGGGTCCATCGTTACAGGTGTGCTTTCCTACATCCTTCTGGATACCTTTGCCCCTAATTTGTGGGGAATGCATACTGTAGTCCTGCCGGTCGTTCTTTCGCTTGCGGCGTACATTCTTTTGAGTTTAGTTTCAAAAAACAGCCCTCAATCATCCTTGGTAAAACAAGGAATCATCTAATATTTTGGTGTCAGGCACCTCCATTACACAAGTGTGTAATGCGCGGTGCCTGACACCATTTTTTTTACACATTTTTCCCATCAGTAATTTTTGGATTTTACTGCACCCTAAAAGAAGATATTCCAATTACATAGTGAATTCACACCCCATTAACTTGAAAAGGAGAATCCAAACAGATGCCAAAAGTAAAACTAATGTTTTTCTTTATCATTCCGCTGTGTACGGCTGCTGTTTTGCTCGAAACGCCATTTAAGGAGGTAGAGGCTTCACCGGTTTTCCGGATACCGTTTCCAGAAGGACAAGTTTGGATCGGTCAAACGAGAATGAACCATAACCCTCAAAATGCCGTCGATCTAAACCGGTTGTATGATGAGGGAGATACGGTGATCGCTTCAGCTGCTGGAAAAGTAGTTAAAGTTAAAAATCTAGGAAACCGCAGTTATGGAAGATACATTGTTATTGATCATGGCGGAGGCTGGCAGACTTTATACGGACATTTGAGTGCCATAAATGTTTTTGTCGGAAAGAAGGTTACGCAGGGCCAAAAGATTGGAGCGGTTGGAAGCACGGGAGGTTCTACAGGAGCGCATCTTCATTACGAACAACGATACAACGGGAAGGCTGAGAGAATCAGATGGAACGGGCACAGCATCTTTTATTGGGGAAGCAAAACATATAAGAGCTAAGAGGGAGAGGTGCCAGGCACCGACCTTAAGGCACCGACATTACCGGCACCGACATTACCTCTTGCTACATTGCTAAAATAAGGTAAAATTATAGATGGATTTACATATTTTTGCACGGAGGGACAATGAAAAATAAGTTAAAGAAGACGCTGGCAACGGTCCTGCTGGCAGTATTGTTATTGCTGCTTTTTTCAATCTCTGCTGAAGCGTATGACCAGGAAATGCTGGACCGCAAACTCAGTTCGTTTTCAAAGGAAAACAGTGACTTCCGCCTTTCTGTCAGCTGCAGACAATGAAACAACCGGCATTCACGACCGCCAGATTATCGTTAAATTAAAAAATAGACAGTTTGCTGCTGCGCTTGCGAAAAGCTACAGAATCAAGAACACATCTGCCAACTTGCAGAAGGAAAATATATATACGATCGAGCTGCCGCATACAGCTAACTATCAGGCTGCACTGGACAGGATTCGCAATTCTCCATTGGTAGAAGCCGCTGAACCGAATTTTACTTTCACAGCATTTTCTAAGCCGAATGACAAGCTCTATGCCAGACAATGGTCACTGCCAAGAATGGGGGTGCCGCGTGCCTGGGACAACCTTAAGGCAGCAAAAAAACATTCAAAAGTGACCGTCGCTGTTTTGGATTCAGGCGTTCAACACAGCAGGAGCAACACTGTTTGACTTTTTATATGGGCTGAAGTACGCCATCAGCCAAAAGCCGGATATCATCAACATCAGCATGGGGAGCACAAATTACAGCCAGTTTGTATATGAAATGATTTTAACCGCATACTCCAAAGGAATCCTAGTGGTTGCGGCGTCAGGAAACGAGCATATGAAGGTCAGTTATCCCGCTGCCTACCCAGAAGTACTAGCGGTTGGATCTACCGATGAAAAAGATCGTGTCTCCGATTTTTCGAACTATGGACCGCGGCTTGATCTTTCCGCGCCGGGAGAGAATATCTGGGCCACCAATCGAACCGGCTCGTTTGAATCGGTTAACGGGAGGTCATTCTCTGCCCCTGCAGTAAGTGGAGTGGCTTCACTTCTATAAAGCAAGCATCCCGATTATTCGCCCTGTCAAATTGAATATTTGCTAGAAAAAAATGCAACCAGGCTGCCTGCTTATAAAGATTATTGGAACATCGTTGCTGGCTATGGAAGGGCAAGAGCTGACAGAGCGCTCTCTGATAAGCTTCCAAAAATCATAGCAGACGCAGGCAACAGCAGGGGGAAGGCAAAATCTATCAAGCTGGGCAAGACATACAGCGACCGCTATCATATGCCGATGGACAGTGACTGGTTTAAATTTTCCTCAAGCAAAAAAATGACGGTAAAGGTGGAACTGAGCGGAGTTTCCGGAATGGACGGCTCAGTCTGGATGGATCATATCATTAAGGGAGAGCCTGCCGATGCCAGAAGGACAAACGACAGAGGATTGAACGGCACTGAGTCCTTTACGTTACCGTGTTGCCTGGAACATCCTATCTGCAAATTTACGAAGAAAACAATCATTGGAGTACGCAAAGCTATAAACTGTCGATAACTCAAGTGAAATAAAGCAACGGAGCCAAAACTGCCGCTGCTTTTTTATGTCTAAAAAGGAGAGAAATGATGAGCCTTAGAAATCAGAAAGATGTCGAGCGTTTCCTTGAAAATGATCCATGGTTGATGGAGATATTAAAAGCGGTCAAGACGCTGCAGCTGCCCGATTGGTGGGTATGTGCGGGAGCGATCCGTTCAGCGATTTGGGATGCACTTCATGGATTTGAAAAAAAGACACCCCTTCAAGATGTGGATGTCATTTATTTTGACCCGAAACATCCGAAAGAAAGTGAAGAAAAAATACTCGAGGATAGGCTAGGAATGCTTATGCCGGAAGTTCCCTGGTCCGTGAAAAACCAGGCGAGGATGCATGTGATCAATAATCTGCAGCCGTACGTTTCTTCAGAGGACGCTATTTCTAAATTCCCTGAAACGCCAACGGCTCTGGGAGCGAAACTGGATGAACAGGATCGGCTCCTTATAACAGCTCCCTGCGGAATGGAAGATGTGCTTGCCATGGAAGTGAGGCCTACCCAACTTTTTAAAGAAACAAGGGAGTTTTACGCCATTTACGAACAACGCTTGCGAAAGAAAGATTGGACTGCTGTATGGCCGCGGGTGGCCCTCTATCAAAACTAAGCAGCAATGTGTTTATTTTCCATAGATAATCCTCCTCTCTACGTTTCACTATCCCCCAGGAATAATGTAAAATAGAAGCTGTATCTATTGTATTGGATGAAACTATGAGGGGATGTTGGTATGTACGCGGAACCGATTTTTTTGCAGCCGGTATTTAAAGACCGAATATGGGGAGGAACAAAGCTAAGAGACACTTTCGGCTATCAGATTCCGTCAGAGACGACGGGTGAATGCTGGGGGATTTCTGCTCATACGAACGGTCCAAGCACTATATTGAATGGTCCGCTTAAAGGTTTGACACTGGACGAGGCGTGGCAAAAGCACAGGGGGCTTTTTGCCGGTCAGGAAGGTGACGACTTTCCGCTGCTCGTTAAAATTTTGGATGCAAAAACCGATCTTTCTGTTCAGGTGCATCCAGATGATGAATATGCACAGCGAGTAGAGCATGAGGCGTTTGGAAAAACCGAATGCTGGTATATCATAGATTGCGAGGAAGGATCCGAGCTCGTTTACGGCCATTATGCAAAATCCAAGGATGAGTTTCAGGCGATGGTAGACAACGGGCAGTGGGACAAGCTTCTCCGTAAAATAAAAATACAGCCGGGTGACTTCGTGTATGTTCCGAACGGCACCATTCATGCCATCGGCGCAGGGACGATGATCCTTGAAACCCAGCAGAGCTCTGACGTAACATACAGAGTTTACGATTATGACCGTAAAGACGCTCAAGGCAACACAAGAGATCTTCATATTAAGCAATCAATTGAAGTGGCGATGATTCCCCATGAGGACGCCCACTTCCAGCCCGTTGAAAACAAACAGGGAGATCTGACAGTGAAAAAACTGATCAAAGAATCCTACTTTACCGTTTACCACTGGGCATTGAACGGCACAGCGCTGGACCTGGAGAACCCTATGTATCTTCTAGTCAGCGTTCTTGACGGAGAAGGGGAGATCGAGACGCAAAATGGGACATCTTCGTTCAAGAAGGGAGACCATTTCATCGTTCCATCTACCGTAAAGAAATTCTCTCTTAAAGGAAACGCATCTTTCATAACATCACACAGCAGCTAAGAATTAACAGGGTGTCAGGCACCGCCATTACACAAGTGTGTAACGGCCGGTGCCTGGCACCCTCTCTTACATAAATGTCAAAAAGCGGTGCCTGGCACCAATAAGATGGCACCAATAATAGGAGGAAATGGCATGAGACTCGGAGCGATAGAGGCGGGAGGCACGAAGTTTATTTGCGGTATCGGTGATGAAAACGGAGAGGTTTTTGAGCGGATCAGCATACCGACAACCACTCCGGAAGAAACGATCGGCCAGGTGGTTGATTTTTTCCGCGATAAAGAGATCAGTGCGATGGGCATCGGATCGTTCGGACCTGTTGACCTGGACAAGAACAGCGAAACATATGGCTACATCACAAGTACTCCAAAACCGCATTGGGCACAGTACGACCTGGTTGGAGAAATTCAGAAGCACATTCACGTTCCGGTGGCTTTTGATACGGATGTGAACGCAGCCGCGCTCGGTGAACTGGAATGGGGAGCAGCGAAAGGCTTGGACTCCTGCATTTACATGACCGTCGGAACGGGCATTGGAGTCGGCGCCATCACAGAGAGCAAGCTGCTTCACGGTTTGACTCACCCCGAGATGGGACACATCTTAGTCAGACGCCATCCCGAAGATCATTTTGAAGGGAGCTGTCCGTACCACAAAGACTGTTTGGAAGGAATGGCGGCAGGGCCGGCTCTTGAAAAGAGATGGGGTCAGAAGGGCATCGAGCTTGCAGGCAAAGAAAAAGTCTGGGAATATCAGGCCCACTATCTCTCCCAGGCTCTTGTAAACTACATTCTTATTCTTTCTCCGAAGAAGATGGTTCTTGGCGGAGGCGTGATGAAGCAGGAACAGCTTTTCCCTCTCATCCGCAAAAAAGTGCTGGATACGCTCAAAGGCTATGTACAGCATCCGCAGCTTATCGAGGAAAACATTCAAGACTTTATCTTACCGCCGGGGCTGGGCGACAATGCCGGATTATGCGGTGCAATTGCCCTTGCCAAAACTCTTCAGCAATAATTAAAAGCCTTGCTCTCCATATCAGGAGGACAAGGCTTTTTTTGTGCTATCTTTGCACCCGTTCGGCCAGGGACAGGATGGAGTGGTTCAGTGTATCCAATTTGCCTTCGATCCGGTGCAGAAGATACAGCGTCACCACCACTGGAAAGCCAACATCGCTTACGAAAGAGAGCCACGACTCCATTTTAATAACCTCCTATAAGCAGGATACCCCAACCAGCAAGACGGCCGATTGGGGTTTGTTCATACTGCGCTGTTATGGAAGAACGATATCGCTTGAAGTGCGGTCCGTGACGCGGGCGCCCTTCTTCTTCACATAATCTCCGCCGTTCGAAACGAAGACTTTCTGGGCGATGATGGTATCCATGGCGGCTTTGACAGCGGCCGGATCCACTGGTTCTTTCGGAGCATCAAGGGAAATCGTCACCATTTTGTCCTGTTCGTTAAGGAACTGCAATTCCAACGTTTTAGCCATATTAGTATCCTCCTTTCCATAGAATCATGCCTGGTTTTTCATAGTCTTTTACGCATAAATGCTGTGTGAGTCATTGCGTTCAACAGAGATTAAAGGCAGCTGCTGAAGAGGGGAAAGAGCGTTTGCTACCGCATAAAGCTGATCAGCCGAAGCAGAGGTTTTTACGTTGGAAAAATTTTTGTTTTTGTACAGCTGCTTATCGCCATCCATCCCTGCATCAAACACCATGCGAAGCTGTGTATCCTGGATTGCTGTGGTTGCCATGTCCATCACCTCCTTTCACCTATAAATAGCAAGTTCCGTGAAAAAAGAGGCATCTCTATAAAAAACAAATGAAAATAACCAAACCCCTAATCATGACCTTTTGAAAACCTCCATTACCCCTCTCGAAAACATCATTTTCGCCCCTTTTACCCGTACGGTTTTGCCCTTTTGATCATATGACAGCATGAAAACGGAGCTTTATGTTTAGATTACCGGCGGAATAAAACGTAAGGCACGTGTCTTTTTTAAAGGATGAAATAAGATGAAAACCAGTTTCGAAAATCTCTCTCTTCAGTTCGATCCCTTGATTAAATCGCAAATCCAGTCCCTTGGTGTTACCGGGCGTTACGATGAGTATTACCAAGTAGGACTTATTGGTCTTTGGGAAGCATTCAAACGGTTTGACCAAAATAAAGGAGACTTTGGTCCATTTGCCTATCGAACGGTTAGAGGAAAAATGCTCGAGCAACTAAAAAAGGAAGCCAAATATAAAGCCTTTCATGTCGGGTTCAGCCTGGAGCTTACAGAAACCATACCTTTTGAAGGGGGCGTTCTTCCCCTTGAAAATGAAGTATTGGAGATGTATCTGTCAGATTTGACCCTGAACCAGCGGAAATGGGTGGTTAAAAAGATTTTTCTCCAGATGAAAGAAGCCGAAATTGCAGAGGAAGAGGGAGTGAGCATACACGCCGTAAAATCATGGAGAAAGCAAGCTCTATTGAAGCTTAGAAGCCGGGCAGAACGGCATGATATTTACCAGCGGAAATGAACGGTTTACCCGCCAAAATAAGCAAAATACCCGCGAAAAGAATGTTATATAAACTTTCGACATCTCAGCACTGACCAAAATATACAAAAAAGGGGCTGTCCAAGAAGTCTGCAAGCTTTTGATTTCCGTTCCAGGCTGCTCGCTTTCCGCAGGGCGTGCGGTGAGCCTTACCGGCGTGAACGCCTACTTTTTGGTGCAAGCACCGGAGTCCCGCATCTTCCACTTCAAATAACTTTTTATTGAAGATTTTTCAAGCCAAAAAGGGGCTGCCTGAAGGTCAATTTTCGACTTTCTGGACAGCCCCTTTCCTTATTTCTTCACTGTTCTTCGTTCCAACGCTCCGCTCCATGCAGAGAGCAGGACAGCACCGACGACCATCAGTCCGCCAACCCATGGCGTATGAATCAAGCCGATGGAATCGACGACAAGTCCGCCGACGTAGGCACCGATTGCGATCCCGACATTAAACGCTGCAATGTTGATGGCAGAAGCCACATCGACAGCAGATGGAACATATTTTTCAGCCAGTTGCACAACATATACCTGCAAGCCAGGCACATTCATAAACGCAAACAGTCCCATGATGACGATCGTTACTGTACCGGCCACTTTTAGAGGAGCGGTAAAGAAAAGAACAAACATTACGATGGCCTGGATAACAAACATCCAAAGCAAGGCACGGATTGGATTCTTGTTTGCTGCTTTTCCTCCAATCGTATTTCCAATGGCGATTGCCACCCCGTATACAAGCAGAATGATACTTACTGATTTAGGATGATAGCCTGTAATTTTTTCTAAAATAGGTGCCAAGAATGTAAAGGCTACAAATGTTCCGCCGTAGCCAAGCGCTGTAATAGAAAACGCAAGAAGCAGTCTTCCGTTGGTGATCAGCTTGAATTGATCACTGAAAGAAGCTTTTGAAGCACTTTTTAAATTGTTAGGAATCAAAAATAGACTAGCGATAAAGGCGATGACACCAAGCAAGGCAACGGCAGCAAAAGTTGCTCTCCAGCCGAACGTCTGGCCGATAAAGGTTCCGAGCGGCACGCCGGTTACGGTCGCTACGGTAAGACCTGTAAACATGATAGCAATGGCACTTGCCCGTTTATTTTCCGGGACAAGATCAGCTGCAATGGTCGATCCGATTGAAAAGAATACGCCATGTGAAAAAGCAGTAATGACACGGGCTGCTAGCAATAAAGCAAAGCTGTGGCTTAACGCCGCCGCCGTGTTTCCGACAATAAATACGAGCATAAGAAGAAGCAAAAGTGTTTTCCGGTTTAAACGGCTGGTAACTGCAGTCAGAATGGGAGCACCGAATGCAACACCGAGTGCATAACCGGAAATGAGTAATCCAGCAAGTGTAATTGAAACATTTAAGTCATCAGCCAAAGAAGAAAGCAGGCCAACTGGCACAAATTCTGTTGTACCAATTCCGAATGCACTAATCGCAAGAGCGAGCAGCGCAAACGTTCCTTTTTTCTCTGATGGCTGGGTTTTATGTGAAACAGTATTTGAAACCATAATAAATCCCCCTTCAACATGATAGAAATGAGTGTGGCCAGCATATCCATCGCACAGGGCCCAATGAATCTGTGCGGCTGACTAGGGTTATTATGGAGCATAGCGGAAGTATTGAGAAGTACGCACTTTCAAGTACCACAGCCACTTCTGGGTACGCTAGGAACCCGGTGGTGCTATAGGTACTTAAAGGTGCCTATACAGGAGGCATTGAAACAGAAGCAATCCTATGGTATGATACGAGAAGTCTTATACAGTTTATTATCGATTATAGGGTTCGTTTTGAACTATAGTATAAAAAAGTAACTGTAAGAGGAGGAAGGCAAATGAAGAAATATAACATTCCGGTTGAAGCAGCATTGGAAGTGATCGGGGGCAAGTGGAAGGTCGTTATTCTTTGCCACCTTACAAAAGGAACAAAAAGAACGAGTGAACTGAAGCGTTCCATGCCTGGAATCACACAAAAGATGCTGACTCAGCAGCTTCGCGAGCTGGAAGCAGACGGTGTGATCGAACGCAAGATCTACCAGCAGATCCCGCCGAAAGTGGAGTACTTTCTTACCGATTACGGCTGGTCCCTTCAGGAGATCCTCGATTCTCTGTGTGCATGGGGCGAGAAGCACATCGAACGCAACTACGACGACAAATCCCTTGTGTTAGTTGAAGGCTAGTTAACTATAATGGTGCCAGGCACCCGAATTACACACTTGTGTAATCCCGGTGCCTGGCACCATTCTTTTCTGGTCCTTTTGATGATGAATTGGAGTAAAAATGCTTTGTTTTTGCGTTCAGAACGTTACTTTCCATGTTCTGAACGCTTTTTTGTTGTGGTTTTGGCCTGCGGAGCGGGAATTTGACGGGGGAACATGCCTGTCAAATTCATTTACTGTCCAGATATCCACTTTTACTGTCTAAAAAAGGGTAAATACTGTCCAAACCAACTGATTTACTGTCCAAAGTCGCACAAATACTGTCCAAACTCTAATTATGTAAACTACCTGCCCCTTCAAACCCCCTACTCCTCTTTCGTCTATTTCTTTAAGAATGAGATGAATGGGAAAATCCAGTTTTTCCTTTGTCTGATCTTTTCATTTTGCCGCGGCTAAGTTAGCTTGAAAAATACGCTATACTAGGGGTAGTAATTTTTAGAATTTTAAAAAATGTACTGGACGATTCATTCATAAAGGAGTTTCCATCAATGCAATTATTTATTCTTGCCGATGACCTGACAGGCGCTAACGATTCGGGTGTCCAATTATCCAAACAGGGCTTCCGTTCAATCGTTTGGCTGGATCTTTCCCAATCACCGGATGCTGCAGCAGATGTGGCAATATATGATACTGACAGCAGAGCTCTTGGTGAAAAAGAAGCCTGCAAACGTATCTTACAAGCGGCTTCCCACGTAAAGGAACGGGATGAAGTACATGTTTATAAAAAAATAGATTCTACTCTTCGCGGCAATATCGGTTCAGAACTGGCAGCGGTATATGAGGTGTTCAAGCCGGAAATGCTTGTTATTTCTCCCGCATATCCAAAGTTAAACAGACAGACAATCAATGGCACCCAATATGTTGATGGCCGGCCTGTGGAAACAACCGAGTTTGGCAAAGATCCGAAAACCCCGGTCACGGAGAGCCATATCCCAGCTTTGCTCGAGAAGTATGCTCATCAAAAAATCTTCGTCGTGAACAGTGTTCTGTTATCACGTTCGAAAGAAGAGGTTTTGGCCAAAATTTTAGAGTCCTTGGATGAGGGGGTATCCTGGTTTGTCTGTGATGCTGAAACGGACAAGCATTTGGAGAAAGCGGCTTATGTTTTTTCTGCATTAAATAAAAAAACCGTGTGGGCAGGATCAGCTGGCCTGATCGAGTACCTCCCAGCTGTTCTTGGTCTAGCGGCCCGACCACAGGGTTTAGGAGAAAAGCTCAATGTGAGCCAGACCCTTACTGTGTCGGCGAGCTTATCACAAACGACAAAAGGACAGCTAGGAAAGGTTGGTATAATGCCTGACTCCCTGATGTTGGAAATGGATCCGTCAGAACTTATCAGGAAGACGTATGATCTGCAGAGCCTGATCGAAAAAATAAAACAGGTTCCAGAAAAACGCCATATTGTCCTTTATGTAGATGGCTCAGATGTAAACCGTTCAGCAGCTCAGGAGCTTGGCAGGGACTTGGGTTTGCATAAAAATCAGGTCGGGGAAATGATTTCAAGGGAGCTTGGCATCATCGCGCGTTCTTTGCTTAATGGGGTGCCTTCAATTGAAGGATTGGTGCTTACAGGCGGAGATACGGCCAAGGCGGTCTGTTCGGAAGTTGGGTTGTCCCAAATGGAACTGCGGTCTGAGGTGGAGCCAGGGCTTCCGTTAGGAATAGCAAGTGATGAAAAACGCCGGTACTGGACGGTTACAAAGGCTGGCGGATTCGGCAATGAAAATTCTTTAGTCCATGCGTTGAAACATATGACAGGAGAGGTGTTAGAGCATGAATCAAAATAAAAGCATGGTCGGAATTACAATGGGAGATGCTGCCGGTGTGGGTCCGGAGATCATTCTGAAAAGCCTTGCAAGCACAGAAATCTATGAATTATCTCGTCCGTTTGTCATTGGCGACACCCGAATTCTTGAGCGGGCAAAGAGCTATGTGAATAGCCACCTTACAGTTCAAACGATTACGGAAGACGAACTTGAAAACTTGAATTTTACACATGGTACGGTGTATTGTCTGGATTTGAACCTAGTGCCTGAAGATCTTCCGGTTGGGCAGGTTTCGCCAATTGCTGGTCATGCGGCTTTTGAATATTTAAGCAAGGCGATTGACCTTGCGAATAAAGGAAAGATTGATGCGATTTGTACTGGGCCTTTAAACAAAGAAGCATTGCATAAAGGTGGCCATAAGTATCCGGGCCATACTGAAATATTGGCTGAGCTGACGGGAACAGATGAGTTTTCCATGATGCTTTCGGCTCCTAACTTAAAAGTCATTCATGTTACCACTCATGTCGGTATCATTGATGCCGTAAAAATGATTAATCCTGAGCGGGTCTATCGTGTTATTAAGCTTGCGGACGAGACGTTGAAGAAATCAGGAATTGAGTCGCCAAAGATCGCAGTCTGCGGAATTAATCCGCATGCTGGGGAAAACGGACTGTTCGGATACGGTGAGGAAGAAGAGAAAGTAATACCGGGGGTGCAAAGAGCACAAAAAGAAGGCGTTAATGTTGTTGGCCCCCTTCCTGCTGATACACTATTTTTCCGCACGGTCCGCGGTGATTTTGATATTGTCGTCGCCATGTATCACGATCAGGGCCATGGACCGGTCAAAGTATTGGGACTGGATGCAGGCGTAAATATCACAATCGGATTGCCTATTATTCGGACGAGCGTGGACCACGGAACCGCTTTCGACATTGCAGGTAAAGGTATTGCCGATGAAAAAAGCATGACCGAAGCCCTCCGCCAAGCAGTGGAATTGGCTCCGAAGAGGCCATAGTATAGATAGTAATTCAGCATCTTCTGCTTGTTCACAAGCAGGAGGTGCATTTTTGTCTTCATAACCCATCAATCCGCTGCTTCATAAGATGGTGTATCTACTTGATCGAACGCTCTCTCTAAAAACAAGGAGGAAAAAAAGTGAAAACTAGGGATGAATTCATCCACGAAGATGGCAGCTCGTTCCCCGGCAAGACCTATGAGGAACATCTCCTGAGGCACGTTTTTAATGATCAGCGGGATTATTTGTTTGCGGAAATGTTCGCGATTCACAGGGCGCATGTGGTCATGCTGGCTGAGCAAAATATTTTGGCGAGGGATGAAGCGGGGACCATTCTTGCCGGTGTGGAAAAGGTGCGGCAGATCGATTTCCGTAAGCTGGATTATGATCCTCTTTATGAAGATTTATTTTTTATGATGGAAAGCCGGATTGCAGAGGAAATCGGTGGAGACCTTGCCGGAAAGGTCCATATCGCGAGGAGCCGTAATGATATGGGAGTGGCGATGTACCGTCTTGTCTTGAGAAATCATATACTTACACTCATTCAAAACACACTCTTGCTCGGCGAGGCCCTCCTGGAGCAGGCGAAGGAACACGCCGGAACGGTCATGACCGCCTATACCCATACACAGCCGGCTCAGCCGACTACGCTCGGCCACTATCTGCTGGCCATCTATGATGTCGTCATAAGGGACATTCATCGCCTATGGTCCGCGTATGAAGGAGTCAACCGTTCACCTCTGGGCGCCGCTGCCCTTTCCACGACAAGCTTTCCGATCAGCCGCGACCGGGTCCGAGAACTTTTAGGATTCAGTAGTATTGTAGAGAACTCCTATGATGCCATTGCTGGCGGAGACTATCTGCTGGAGACGGCAACTGCAGTCATGACACTCATGATCAACGCAGGCCGCTGGATCCAGGACCTGCTTCTTCAGGCGACCCGGGAATTCGGGGTCATCCGTGTTGCCGATCCATACGTACAGATCAGCAGCATCATGCCGCAAAAGCGGAATCCAGTGTCGATCGAGCATTCCAGATCCCTTGCCAGTTCAGCAGCCGGTGAAGCGATGTCAGCCATCCAGATGATTCATAATACACCGTTTGGAGACATCGTGGACACGGAAGACGACCTGCAGCCTCATCTGTATCGAAGCTATGAGAAGGCATCACGGGTATTGCAGCTCATGCATGCCGTCATCCGGACGATGGAGGTTGATGCAGAAAAGATCGGCAAGCGTGCGAACCAATCATGCATCACGATTACAGAACTTTCAGATGTGCTGGCTCGAGATAAAGGTGTCCCGTTCCGAAAAGCGCACCAGATCGCGAGCGCCGTTGCGAAAGAGTGTACATCAGCAGGAAAAGAATTGAACGATATTGAGGTGGAAGCAGCGAACGCATGGATCAGCAGCATCTATCCTGCAGCCTTGACAGAAGAAGAATGGAAGGGAATCGTCTGTCCACGTGAATTCGTCAAACGCCGCAAGATTCAGGGCGGACCTAATCCGGACGAAGTAAAGCGGATGATTGCGGAGCGTGAGGAAGACCTTTTCAATATGGAAAAGACCCTTCAAAACAAAAAAGAATGCTTGCTCCAGGCGGATCAATCTCTGGATAGTGCCGTGCAAAACTTGATCGCAGCAAAATAAGCTCTCCTTCGCCGGAGAGCTTACGGCTGCAATAAATGATGCATGATCCTGTCCCGGTCATTAAAAAATTGCTTCATGAATCACAGTAAAAACTCAGTTTTTTATGAATGATTTTTTTGCCAGTTCAATAAAAGCTTCTGCAGCCGGAGAACACCGTTCGAGAGAGTTGACGGCTAAGCCGATCGTCCGGTAACAGTTTTCTTTCATAGTGACTGCAGCAACATTTTTTCTTGTATCGCCCTGCAAAACCAGTTCAGGGACGATGCTTACTCCCAACTCCTTTGCCACCATAGCCATAATCGTTTGGTTATCTGCAATTTCGCAAAATATCTGGGGCAGGATTTTGTTCTCTTTAAAAAGCCCCTTGATCAACTCATCACAGCCTGCTTTGGGCATGATAAAAGGTTCATCGCTGATTTCATGGATACTGATCCTTTTCCTCCTTTTCAGTTTGTGGCTGTCTGGGAGGAGGATATAAAGGTGATCCTCCATAAGCGGGATAAAATCAAGGCTCTCTGAGGTTGAAGACGTCAGAAAACCGATATCAATCTTTCCTGAAGTGATCATTTGTTTGATTTCCTCGTATCCCCCTTCGTATATTTCTGTTTGAATCCCCGGAAAGGCTTGATGAAACTGCTTTAAGATAGAAGGCAAAAGACTAGCCGATACACTTGGAAATGTACCGATGCGGATTGTTCCGATTTTTAAACCGTTCAGCAGACCTGCTTCTTGTTTCATTCGTTCTGACAAATCCAGAATCTCCTGGATGTATTCCATCATCCTTTTTCCTTCGTTCGTTAACGTTATGCCGCTGCGCCCTCTGTTCATCAGCGTTAATTCCAGTTCTGTTTCTAATCCCCGGATAGCATGGCTGATCGCCGATTGGGTAAGCCCCAGCTTTTTTCCTAATATTTTTCATGATTTATATTATAAACATTCATTTGATTAATGTTAACTGCCATCATATGATGAGAGCAAGAACACTTGAGGAGGATAAAGATGAAACCTTTAACGTATACGCTTGTAGACGTATTTACCGACAAGCCTTTCAGCGGGAATCAACTGGCTGTTTTTCTGGATGACACCGGCTTAACGACAGAAATGATGCAAAAAATAGCGAGAGAACTGAATCTATCGGAAACGGTATTTGTTCAGTCTCCAAGCAATCCTGCAAACGATAAAAAGCTGCGCATTTTCACACCGGATGTGGAGCTCCCGATGGCTGGACACCCGACCCTTGGCGCAGGCTATGTGATGGCTCATAAGGGCTTGCTTGAGGCTTCTGAAGGTAAGAATGAGTGGATTTTTGAAGAAGGTGTTGGAGATATTCCTGTTACGGTTTATATGGAGAATGGACGTGTATTAAACGTTGAAATGAATCAGCCGATGCCACTATTCGGGGAATATTTTGAAGACAGAGCATTGGCGGCAAAATTGCTTTCTCTTTCCCCGGAAGATGTAACGGGTGAGCTGCCAATCCGCACGGTATCAACCGCAGTACCATTCTTATTTATCCCTGTTCGTTCCCTTGATGCGATGAAAAGAATCAACTTCCGGACAGACATTTGGGAAAAGTATTTTAGCCAAAACCCTTCGACGAAACACATTTTCGCGTTTACAGCGGAAACAGAAATGAAGGATTCCACTGTACACAGCCGGATGTTTGCACCGGCGATGGGGATATCTGAAGATCCTGCGACAGGGGCAGCGAGCGGCCCATTAGGTGCCTATATTGTTGAGCATACGGACATTGCCCAGAATCAACAAGGAGTTTATCGTATTCGAAGTGAACAGGGATTTGAAATGGGAAGACCAAGCATCATTGATATTACGATTCGCAAAGAAAAGGAGTATGAGGAAGTTAAAATTGGCGGCTGCAGCGTCATCATGGGTTCAGGAGAGCTGCTGACCAGTCAGAAGTAATACACGATTCAGTTGGTGAGCCATTCCCCCAGGCCGCACATATACTGGCAAGAAAGCTGAATTTCTTAAACATAAAGGGGGAGCAAGCAGCAATGATAACCTTACCAGTTCCATCGAGATGGGGAATCAGTGCGGATGTCGGCGGCAGGCCGCTCATCTGGGGAACGGTCGTCCTCAATTCCATAGAAAACAATAAAATAATGGGCACCCTCAATTTTCGGGGAGTTCCGGTTCCAATTCAGGGATATTGGACCGAAAATACAAGACAGATCTCTTTTGATTCACCTTATGCCACCTTTTCAGGCAATCTGTTCATTTATGACGACCCCTCGATTACCACACGCCATTATCTGATCAACGGGCGTCTTTACATGAAGCCGACATCTATGCTGGCGGGTGAATATGGAACATGGGTAGCTTCAACGAATGCCTATTTAAACGGCGGGAGCGGGCAATCATCCCAGCAGAATCAGACACCTCCAGCCGGGGCTTTTACGACCTCTGATTATGTTGAAGATGCACCCGACCGGTGAAAGGAACACAAAAAAGCTGAATGAGCAATCTCATTCAGCTTTTTTATATCTAATTTGATTATGAAACTTTTCTTCTTTATGAGAATGAAGAACCGTACCATTCGATCTCACAAGACTAACAGCATAGCCCAGGAGAGCTCCAACAATTGCCGGCAGAATCCATCCAAGCCCTGTGTCATAAAGAGGGAGGAAGTTTGAGAAAAAGGAATTCACACCATCTATCGATAGGTTAGCTGCATTTAATCCATCAAATAGACTAACGATAAAGGTAAACAGCAAGCTTCCTTGATACACTTCTGAGCGCCCTTTAAAGAGGTTGTGGGCGAAGCTTAAGAAAATAAGCATGATGGCCATCGGATAGATCGCTGTCAGCACAGGAACTGAGATGGCGATCAGCTCGTTCAATCCGAGATTTGCTGTTAATGCACTGAAAGAGGAAAGAATAACAGCCAATGCTTTGTATGAGATTTTCGGAAAAACACTGTGAAAATAAGCGGAACATGCTGTAACTAATCCAACACTGGTTGTCAGACATGCTACTGTGATCATGAGTCCTAGAAATACATTCCCGAGAGAGCCGAAATAGTAATTGGCTACAGCTGATAAAACTTCTCCGCCATTGCTTAAATGGCCAAGTTCAGAAACACTGGAAGCTCCCATGTACGATAGGGAAGTGTACACGATCGCCAATACAGCAGCTGCAATGGTAGCTGCCTTTGCACAAGTTCTTGCGATGACTTTTTTATCGCTGCCTCTTTTTTCTTTGATGGCATTGATGATGATAATACCAAAAACGAAGGCAGCCAATGTGTCCATCGTCAGGTAACCTTCCTGAAATCCTTTAAAGAAGGAGTTTTGAACAAACTCTTTCGCAGGCGCCTGAATCGGGCCGATCGGATGAATGAAGGCAGCGGCTACTAACACTCCGATGAACGAAAGCTTAAGCGGCGTTAAAATCTTACCTACGATATCAACGATCTTTGAAGGATTAAGTGAAAGGGCACATGTGATACTGAAAAAGACGACCGTGAAGATGAGAAGCGGCAAATGACCGCTGTTCGCTGGCAAAAAGGGCTTAACACCAATTTCAAAAGAAACACTTCCTGCTCTTGGCAAAGCAAAAAGAGGACCGATTGCTAAATAAAGAACAAAACTATAAAGAGCACTGAACCAAGGGTGTACACGATTTCCCATCGCCCGGAGGTCGTCGCTGCCGGAAATTCCGAAAGCAAAAACACCGAGTAGCGGTACACCGACTCCAGTAATCAAGAAACCGGCTGTCGCAATCCAGACGTTGGTTCCTGCAGTTTGTCCGAGCATTGCTGGAAAGATTAAGTTGCCTGCTCCAAAGAAAAGAGCAAATAACATGAGGCCGATAACCAATGTATGTGAAGACTGAGCTTTAGTAGACACGAAAAAACCCTCCGAATAAGAATATTGTGAATATTTACTTCATGTCGATTGATGTCGAATCTAGTGTCGAATTCATTATTCGATAATAACATGCTTAAATAATTTTTTACAAGGGTAAACGCAAAAGATTTTAGTAAATTTCAACTTTTCTTTTTTTGAAAGCCTTTTTACATAAATGAACGAAAAAAAGGCCGGTTCCTCGGGAGCGGTGGACCGCCCGTAAGAAACCAGCCTTGAAATGCTACGAGATTTTATTGATTTTTGGCTTGTCTGATGAAGCCTTCTGGCTGGCCTGGATGGACCGTCCCAGAATAAGTGTAATAATGGCAGCAAGTACGAGTGAAGCAGCCAGGAAATAGAATCCGGCATGGAAGCTGCCTGTTAAGTCTTTAAACAGCCCGACAAATTTTGGGCCGTTATAGCCCCCGAGGTTGCCAATGGCGTTTTGCAGGCCGAGAGCCGCACCGACAATGCCTGCAGGAATGATCGCTGTAGGAATCGCCCAAAGCGGTCCATACGGCGCATAGACACCAATCGCCGTAATGGATAACAAGATCATCTGAAGGGCGGGTGATTCCACAAATTGCCCTGCTACCATCGCAGCAGCACCAATCAGCAAAGGAATGACCACGTGCTGCACCCGGTTCATGCGCCTGTCGGACCAATAAGAGTTAAGGACCATTCCTACCAGTGCGAAGGTAAACGGAATCGCCGTCAGCCAGCCCATGACTGCAGAGTCTTTCGTAAATGTGCTGACCACGCTCGGTACCCACAAGGTGTATCCGTAGAAGCCGGTCATCCAGAAGAAATACATAACGACGAGTCCCCATACGGTCATGTTCTTAAACGCTGCACCGTATCCGGATGATTTTACGGCGCCTTTTTGTTCATTTTGAAGCTCAGCCGTCAGCTCGTTCCGTTCCTGGTCACTCATCCATTTGGCCTCAGAAGGCTTATCTTTGACCATGGCATACCAGACGAACGCCCAGATCAGCGGTGGTACACCTTCCAAGATCAGAACCGTCTTCCAGTCGAAATGTTTAAGCAAAAGGCCTGACAGGGGAGCCATCAGCATGGCGGATACAGGCAGGCAAGCCATCCAGAACGCATTGGCTCTTGCTCGTTCTTTAAGGGTAAACCAGTTGGCGAGCAGGACAAGCACAGCCGGCCAGACCCCGCCTTCCGCAACTCCTAAAAGAAAACGGACGAATTTCAGCTGGCCTTCTGTCTGAACAAAGCCTGTTGCCATCGCGGCAAGGCCCCACAGGATCATGAGAATGAAGATAAACTTTTTCGCTGACCATTTCGTGGCCAAAATGCCTCCGGGAATCTGCAGGATCAAATAACCGACAAAGAAAATTCCGGCAATATCCCCGGCGGCTGACGAGGAAATGTCCAAATCTTTTTGAATATTAGGCATCAGGACACCAATATTGATTCTGTCCATATATGCGAGCATGTACATGATAAATGCGACCGGGATGATCTTACCCCATTTTGCTGAAGCCATCGTAACCCCTCCTGTTTTTAAAATTGTTGAAAAAGAAACCGTTTACATTTGTTTTTGGAAGAAGAGAGAGGCGGTGATTCCTCTCTCGTTTTTCTAAAATCAGACCTTCAGTGTACGGAAATGAACAGAATATTGAGCAGCCAGCTTGATTGCTTCCTCCATGCTGACAGAGCCCGCGATCCCTTGGCCTGCAATGTCAAACGCTGTGCCGTGGTCGACTGATGTACGAAGGAACGGCAAGCCATTGGTGATGGAGATCGTACGTTCAAAATCGGTCATCTTAGCGGCGATATGCCCCTGATCATGATAAAGGGAGAGCACTGCATCATATTTTCCGTGAAGTGCCTGATGGAAAACAGAATCTGCAGGGACAGGGCCAAATGCATTGATGCCTTGCTGCTTCGCACGCTCAATCCCCGGGCCGATCTCATCCAGTTCTTCCGAGCCGAACAGTCCATGCTCACCGCTGTGAGGATTCAGGCCGGCTACCGCCATTTTTCTGCTTTCAATTCCAAGACGCTTTAGTGCTTCGTCACAGCGGACTAAATAATCATGCACACGGTCAGCAGTAATCTGGCCGATCGCATCCTTCAGTGATAAGTGTCGTGTCAGGAAGAAAATTCGCAAGGAACGCACTTCAAACATGGTTAGCGGATCGTCTACACCCGTTAGGCCGGCAAGCATTTCGGTATGTCCGATATACGGCACTTCTGCGGCTTTCAGGGATTCTTTATTGATCGGTGTGGTGGCAATGGCGTCAACCTGCCCATTGTTGGCAAAGGCAATGCTTTTTTCAATATAGTCAAAAGCGGCTTGGCCGCACATCGCCTGAACCTTTCCGATCTTCAGCTGGCTGATATCCACATTCTCAAGATTAACGATATCGATTGTTCCGAATTCATATTTTCCTTCTGCGGGGTCATTGATGGGATTCAGCCCAAGAGAAACACCAGCAAAGGTCATCGCCTGTTCAACAACGGAGGCTGTCCCGATCAGAACAGGGCGGCAAAGGTCATAGATTTCCTTTTTAGCGAGTGCCTTAACACTGATCTCAGGTCCGATTCCAGCAGGATCCCCCATAGGAATGGCAATGATTGGTTTAGAAGTAGGTTGTGTCATGATAATATCTCCTTTTCATTTGTCTTTTTTGTGAGCTTCCGCTGTAAAAATAAAACGGATTCTGTAATCGCAGATTCACTGCCTACCAGGCCGCCTTTTGTTACGACAGGCAGGCCGTCGAGGTAGCCGCCGATAAACCGTCCGTAGGCAGCTAGAGGAAACACCTCGTCAAGCAGCTGAATGCCATGGGTTTTGCCGGCGGCGCATATTGAAGCGGTCACATCTCCTCCGCTTGAAAAACATCCGCTGATGCTCGTTCTGCTTTTTTGGATGATTCTCTGGCTGATGATGGCAAGGCCGTCTGTAATCCTTCTGGCAAGTGATGCTTCGGTTGTGAGCTGCTCTTTGGCAATTGCCTGAAGATCAAGCAGCGGGGCATCCTCCTGGAACGTCGTAACCAGCACAACTGCTTGTTCCTCCAACAGCCGCAGACCTTCGTTCATTCCTCTTAAAATTTCTGCGTCTCTTTCTCCATTCTCATCCCTTGCCAGTTTTAAAGGATCGATATAAACGGTATGCAGCGGCAGGTTTTCAGCCAGATGGTGAATCTGCTTTCCAGTTACCGACGTACAGCTGCCGATCGTGAGCAAAATCTTCGGTGTGAAGGGGGAACCGCTGTATTTTTCCTTTACATAAGCGGCAGTCAGCGGTCCCGGATCGACAGGAACGAACATCACATCCAGAGCCGCCATCGCTTTGGCGACAGCTTCTATCTGTTCTTCATTCACGGCGTCTGCTACGATGACCCGGCTGCCATCATTGATTTTTTCCTGAAGGCAGGAAGTGAGCTGGAACGATCCTTGCAGGACTTCATTCATCTCCAGGGTGGCTACAGGCTTGGCGCATTGTCTGCTAATAATGGAAGGAACGTGCGACTCGTTCAGCGGTGCTTGCGGATCCTTAGCCACGTCAGTTTCCTGGACTGGCGTGCCGTTCACAAGCAGATAGCCTCCAACGGTCGTTCGTCCAGACACAGGGTAGGACGGCATAACGACGGCAACGGAATCTTCTCCCAAGGCATCCAGGCAGGCATCGATTTCACCGCCAATATTTCCTCGGCCTGTACTGTCGATGCGTTTACAAAAAAGCTCTACGCCCTGTCCCGACAGGCTGCCGATAATATCTGAAACTCGTTTGTACGCTACGTGCTTCGGGGTGTAGCGGCTGTCAGTGTCAATGCAGATCGCGTCATAGTTATAGGCCGTTTGCGGGGAGAAGCCATGCAGGATGGTTGCTGTTGATATACCTTGTTTGGTCAGAAGTACTCCCGTCGCGTTGGCGCCTGTCAGATCATCGGCGATCACTGCAATTCTCATCCATGACTCACCTCGTTTTCTTTTACGGTATATATGGAGGTTATTTCCCCATATCGCACCGTATCTTCAGGGGTTAACTCTGCATCGGTAATGATGCCTTCTATCTTTTCCAGAGAACATACTTGTGAAAAAGAGCTTTTGTTGAACTTTTGAGAGTCTGCTACGACCCAAGTTGTAGTGGCTGCGTCAGCCATCAATCTCTTAATCAAGGCTTTTTCCATTGTTGGAGCGGTCAGCCCTTTTTCAAGATTGATAGCGTGTGTGCCCATGAATAAAAGGTCGACTCGGATCTGATTAAGCAGGTCCTGTGCATGAGGGCCCACGAACGAACCAATTCCTCTTTGCAGGGTGCCGCCCGTACAGATGATCTCCGATGGACTTTCGATCAGTTCAGCGGCAATCTTCAGATCGTTGGTCACAATCGTTAAGTCGTCTCTGTTTTTGATCACTTTGGCAATCTCCAGAGTGGTTGTCCCGGAGTCTAATAGAATCTGTGCCCCCTCCGGAATCAGGCTTGCCGCATACTTGGCGATCAGGTGTTTTTGGTTCACCCTGGTCATCGATTTGTTTTGATAGGGGGTCTCCGGGATGAGCGGGTTCACCGCAACAGCCCCTCCGTGGGTCCGGATGACTTTCCCTTCCTTTTCTAACTGGGCCAGATCCCTTCGGATCGTCATACCAGAAACGTTCAGTTCTTCAACCAGCTGTTCAATTTGAACTTTTCCTTCTTTATCGGTTCGTTTTAAGATTTCTAGTTTTCGTTCTAACGGCAGCATGTTGTTCATCCTTATCATCATCCTTTGTTCAATTATGTTACTTTATGTTCATTTATGCAAGGGTTTTTTCAGAATATTTATAAAAAGGCTGTTTTCGTAGCCTATGTTGTCCTTGGAAGTGGTTGATTTCCGTTCCAGGACGCTCGCTTTCCGCGGGGCGTCCGCTGAACCCCTCAGCGCTGGCGCCTGCGGGTTTCACCTGTCCCGCCCGTCCCGCTGGAGTCTCGCACCTTCCGCTCCAATCAACCTGTCAATGAAGATTCTTTACAAAAATGTTCCCAAAGCAACAATCTTTTAGAAAAGAGCCAAAATAAAAAACTCTCTTATCAGAGGAGATAAGAGAGTTTAAAAGTTACATTTCTTCGGGCGCTTTAATGCCGAGGAGGCGCAAACCTTCTTTTAGTACGATGGTTACGGCATTGACGAGTGAGACACGGCTTGCGAGGGTTTCATCCTCCTCAAGCACTCTAATGTGGCTGTAAAACGCATTAAACTCCTGAGCCACGTCGATCAAGTACTTGGCAATCTGGGAAGGTTCATAGAGTCTGAGACTTTTTTGAATGACGTTGGGAAACCCCATGAGTGTTTTTACCAGCTCCCAGCTATAGTCGTCTTGCAGTCCGGTGTTCATTTCGCTCACATTTCCTGCTTTTCTCAGGATGGAGCAGGCACGTGCGTGTGCATATTGAACATACAGACCTGTTTCCCCTTCGAACTTCAGCATATCTTTAAGTGAAAACTCTATATTGTTCAGTCTTTCGTTCTTCAGATCGTGAAAGATAATAGAACCAACACCGATCTGTTCAGCCACTTTCTCTTTGTTGGAAAGGCCAGGGTTCTTCAGCTCGATATTTTGTCTGGCTAGCGTAATCGCTTCTTGGATGACTTCTTCTAAAAGTACGATTTTGCCTTTTCGGGTCGACATTTTTTTACCGCCTTTTAAAATGAAGCCGAACGGGATATGGATCATCTCCTCGGCCCACTGATAGCCCATCTTTTTAAGAACAAGGATGAGTTGCTGGAAATACAGGCTTTGCTCGTGTCCGACGACATACAAGTTTTTTGCAAAATGATAGGTTTCCTGGCGATAGAGGGCTGCCGTCAGGTCCCGGGTCGCATAGATGGTAGCGCCGTCCGACTTCTTAATGAGGCAGGGCGGGAGGTTGAACTCATCAAGGCGGACAACCTCCGCACCGTCAGATTCCGTAAGCAGCCCTTTTTCTTTTAATAGAGTCACCGTATTTTCCATCTTATCGTTATAAAATGCTTCGCCATTGTATGAATCAAACTCAATATCCAGCAGCGAGTAGATTTTTGAAAATTCCTTGAGGGATTCTTCACGGAACCATTTCCAAAGGGCTGTCGCTTCCTCGTCTTTTTCCTCGAGCTTTTTAAACCAGTATCGCGCTTCATCCTCAAGGGCAGGCTGTGTTTCAGCTTCCTTATGAAATTTCACATAAAGGCTGAGAAGCTCTTTGATCGTATTCTCCTTCACCGTATCCTCGCTGCCCCATCGCTTGTAAGCCACGATCAGCTTCCCGAATTGTGTTCCCCAGTCACCGATATGGTTGATGCGGACAGGCTTGTAGCCGCATTTTTCGGTAATGTTGGCGATTGCGTTTCCGATGACGGCCGAGCGGAGGTGCCCCATGGAAAAAGGCTTGGCGATGTTCGGAGAGGAGAGGTCGATCGTAATGTGTTCTCCGCTGCCCTGTTTGGCTGATCCGTAATGGCTGCCTTGTTCAAGAATGTCTGTGACGATCTCCTTGCTGACCATTTCTCTTTTATAAAAGCCGTTCATGTAGGGACCTTGTGCTTCCACTTTTTCAAAAAGCGGGGAGCTGATTTTGGATGCGAGTTCGGACGCGATGAGCTGGGGCGCTTTTTTTAGCGTTTTTGCAAGAGTGAAACAAGGGAAGGCGATATCTCCTTGCACCGAGTGCTTCGGTATTTCGATCAGCTTTTCAATATCTTCTGTACCTGGCACATCCTTAAGCTGATGTGAGATAAGTTGGGCAAATTCCTTTTTGAGCTCCGACATATTGTTCGACCACCTCTTGTAATCATTTTTATGGAAAAATAAAAAATCCCGCCTCTAAAATTAGAGACGGGATGTATGGCCCGCGGTACCACTCTTATTGTTCGATAAAGAACCGGCTTAATGTTAATAACGGGGTTCTCCCCGGCCGCCCTACGGATTACTGGTTCAGGCTGGCTCCTCAGAAGTGCGGTTCATCGTACAGCATCCGTCAGGCTTACACCGTCCCTGACTCGCTTTTCTCTGCATGCAGGATTACTCTCTTCCTCATCGAAAATGTGTTGTTTTTTAGTGATTATAAAGAAGAAGGAGAAAGAAAGCAACCAGATTTTTCAAAATTAAGGTTATCTTAAGTTAAACCCGTTTAAAGTTGCTCCTATAAAGAAATGGACAGGAGTGATGAAAGATGAAAAAGCTCAATTATGTAAAGTTTTGTTTGGACTTGGCGATGAGTATTCTTTCCCAATATCAATATAGGAAATGAAGGCTGGTTTAAGCTGCTGCACATATCGTTATCGTTCTTGACCTTGATCATTGTGGGAATTCATGTCGGCATGCATTGGAAATGGGTCATCAACATCTGGAACCGCATCTCTTCCATTAAGGAACCGAAACAATGGATGGGCTGGGCGGCTAAAGGGGCGATGGCAGTTGTTCTGCTGTTTGGTGTCTTTCAGATCTATGAAACCGGGTTTATTTCACGTTCGGCGAGTGTGTTTGGCATCCTTTCAAGCGGCGGACAGCCGGCGATGGCTGAAGGTGGCAAGGGGGCATTCGGCCAGAGGCCTGATATGGATGGAGACGGCAGCGGACAGGGATTCGGCGGACCGCGTCCTGAAGAGCAGGCAAGCGGAACGAGTGATGGCGGTCAATCGGGAAGTCCGGCACCGGGATCGTTCAGCAAGGGAGAACAGCCTTCTGGATTCGATGGTGACGGTGATATGGGAGGCGGCGGACGCGAACGGGAAGACTTTGGAGGCCGGGAGCATAGCTTCGGGGGCGATGTGAGCGCCCTGTTTGTTATTTCTACGTATACCGGGATCATGGCGGTCTTCCCCGTGCTGGCTTACTATATTGGCAAGTTTTTGGGTAGAAGAAAGAAGAGGTTGAGTTAATGGAGGGTGCCAGGCACCGCGTTTTGACATATGTCAAAAGCTGGTGCCTGGCACCTTTTCTGGCACCGTTCTGTTATAATTTAGGGAACTACTGTTGAGGGGGTTAACGGAGATGACGATGACGTACCTTGAAACTTTGCATGAAGAAATACGCAGCCGGCAGAACCCGGCTGATGCTGTAAAGATGCAGTCTTACATGAAGAATAAATTTACCTTTTACGGCTTGAAGTCACCGATCATGAAAGAGGTTATGAAGAATCATGTGAAAATGTACGGGCTGCCTGAGATGAGCATCCCCGAAGTGACGAAAAGATGCTGGAACTACAAAGAACGAGAAATGCAGTACATGGGCATGTTTTTTGTGGACAAGCTGAAGAAGGGCATGCAGGAAGACGATGTTAAGGCATTAGAGAACACGATCACTGAAAAGTCGTGGTGGGATACAGTGGATCATATCGCCAAGCACCATATGGGACATTACATACAAACGTTCAAGCATCGGGAACAGGAATTGGTGGAGAAATGGATTCATTCACCGAACATGTGGCTGAACCGGACTGCGATTCTTTATCAGCTCGGCTATAAAAAAGATACGAATGAAGACATCTTAAAATACGTCATTGAGCAGCAGAAGGAGAACAAAGAGTTCTTTATCCGCAAAGCGATCGGCTGGGCATTGAGGGAATATGCCAAGACCAACCCCGATTTCGTCATCGATTTCGTGAACTCTACGGAACTCCAGCCACTAAGCAGAAAAGAAGCTCTGAAGAATATACAGTTAACCTGGCACCGTTTTTTTTTATTGCTCTATGATTTCCTTTGGCTTTTGAACTTTGTGAACAGCTGGAAGACCGATTGGACAAAAAATAAAGCAATCAATAACACCACAACACAGATTTCTATGAGTTCCATTACTTTGAAAGGAGACAAGGCATTGAGGATCGCTGTTCTCATATCAAATCCTTCATAGATATCCAAAGTCAGAGAGAAACTCGTCAACAGTATAAACATCGATAGGGTAATACCCAGGATTTTCATCGTTCCATCACACTCCGCCCCTAGTATCTCCAAAATGAACGCTATCCATTAAGAGAGGACAGAATAAGGAAGAGGAGCCAGGGAAACCCTAAAAGAAAATCACGTAGAAAGGTATTGTGCCTCTTATGCCTTCTTTTTTCAAAAAGAAAAAACTTCAAAAGAATCAACCCTCTCAAGAGCATGAGAAGCCAAAAAAGCCTAATTCTTTTCCCATTTCTCCTGTTCTTGATGAGAATATTGAGATCGTTAGAACACAGACAGGAAACAGCAGTGAAATTATCACTCGAACGTTTAACCATTCTCCCCTGTTCCGCGCCCGGACGGCCATTGTTTATGTGAAAGGGATAACGGACCAGCAGACCATTCAGGACCTTTTGATCGAATCGATACTGAAACCCGGTGCTTATGATTCCGATCAAAAAAATCTGGCCGCCATGGTGGAGGAAATCGTGCCTCTTGGTAACATAGAGCAGGTTGATGATTGGTCTGTTTTGTTCGAATCTCTCATGGCGGGGGACACGATTATTTTTGTCGATGGCTTTTCTTCGGCCGTACGGGCATGTACAGAAGGCGGAGAAAAACGTTCCATTGAAGAACCGAGTACACAGCGGGCGATCCGAGGTTCAAGAGAAGGATTTACAGAATATATAGAAACGAACATATCCATGGTCCGAAGACTGATTCAGAATCCTCTGCTCTGGACCGAATCCATGAAAATTGGAAAAGTAACCAAAACCAACGTCACCATCATGTATATCAAAGGAATAGCGAAGGATGAGGTGATTGTTGAGCTTCGTAAACGGCTTAATAAAATCGATATCGATGGAGTTCTGGAGTCCGGGTATATCGAACAGCTCATTGAAGACCAATCCATTACAGCATTTCCTACCCTGTACTATTCCGAACGTCCGGATACGGTTGCGGGCAATCTATTGGAAGGGCGCTTTGCAGTCTTCGTTAACGGAACACCGTTCGTTCTTCTCGGACCTGCCGTATTTGTGCAGTTTTTTCAGTCGATTGAAGATTACACCGAACGTTTTTACATCTCCACCGCTATAAGATTATTGCGGGTTCTAGTCTTTTTTATCTCGCTCATCGGACCAGCCACCTATATTGCCGCAACGACCTTCCATCAGGAGATGATTCCGACTCAGCTTTTGATCGCCATCGCCGCACAGCGGGAAGCCGTTCCTTTCCCGAGTTTTGTGGAAGCACTCATCATGGAAGTTACGTTTGAGATCCTGAGGGAAGCGGGAATCCGAATGCCTAAAGCGATCGGGTCTGCCATCTCCATCGTCGGTGCCCTTGTTATCGGACAGGCAGCGGTTCAGGCGGGAGTCGTATCGCCTGCCATGGTCATTATCGTAGCAATTACCGCGATCGCCAGTTTTGCCACTCCGTCCTTTGCGATTGCGATATCGGCCCGTCTGCTTCGTTTTATTTTTATGATCAGTGCCGCTACCTTTGGTTTTTATGGCATGCTTTTAGTTTTTATCATGCTGGTCGTTCACTTATGCAGCCTGAGATCTTTCGGCGTTCCTTACATGTCACCTCTTGCCCCGCTTATCCCTGCTGAAGTCGGAGACACGTTTATCCGGGCTCCCATGTGGACGGGAACGAAACGGCCGGCCTACATCAGCGGACCCAACCAGCAGCGTGATGGAGACAATATGAGCAAACCGGAGCCGGAACAGAGACGGATTCTGGTTACAGAAAATGAAGGTGATCAAAATGAGACGTAGCGTGATCGTTTTTATCACAGTGGGACTGCTGCTTTCATTGCTTTCAGGCTGCTGGAGCAAAAAGGAGCTGAACGATCTGGCCCTCGTCTCTGCGGTTGGCATTGATCTTGATAAAAAAGGAAGATATTTAGGCACCTTTCAATTTGTTAATCCAGGCAATGTGACAGGAGGGTTCCAAGGGGGAGGTGGAGGCAGCGGCAATGCCGTCTCCGTGTATTCGACAACAGGGAATAATATGGATGAGATCAGCCGCCGCATGTCTACCAAAGTTTCGAGAAACCTCTATTATGCCCATGCGAATCTGCTGGTCGTCAGTGACGAATTGGCGAAGAAAAAAGGATTGAATCCCATCCTGGATGCCTTTGACAGGGATGCGACGTTCCGGAAAACAGCGACCATCGTGATCGCTCATAAGACAAAGGCAAGTGATATTGTAAAAACACTGACAGCCATCGATAAAGTTCCAGCGAACAAAGTGATCAAACTGTTGAGGTTCTCCGAAAGAGTATGGGGGCAGGCGATCAATGTAACCTTATTGGATGTGGTAAAAGATTTATTGGACGACGGAAAACAGCCCGTCATCAGCGGGTTTTATTTAAAGGGTTCTAGTGCGATCGGAGAACGCGTTGAGAACATCACGCAGTCAACACCCCAGGCAGCTCCCCAAATTGATGGCCTGGCTTTATTTAAAGGCGGAAAGCTTAAGGGCTGGCTCTATGGGAGGAAAGCCAAAGGAGCCGTCTGGGTGATGAACAAGACTCAAAAAACAGAAGTTAATATAAACAAAAAGGGGAGGAAGGAAGCGATTGCTTTTGAAGTACTCCGGCAGAACACGAAGATTTCTTCTTCCGTTAAGAAAGGAAGTACCCAGCTTACTGTCAGTGTACAAACCGAAGGAAATATAGGGGAAACGGATGTGCCTGTTAATCTTAAAGACCCGCATGTGATCGCACAATTGGAGAAAGGTTTTGAAAAGGAGATCGCTGCAGAGATTAGAAGCGCCATAAAAGAGGCACAACATAAAAAAACCGATATATTCGGCTTCGGGGATACGGTCCATCGTTCGCAGCCTGACACATGGAAAAGGATTTCGGGAAAATGGGAGGAGGATTATTTTTCGAAAGCAAACATTAAGGTGAAGGTCCATGCCTTCGTTCGCCAAACCGCTCTGAGGAACAATTCTTATCTCAAAGATGAGAAATAAAAAGAAGGGGGCAAAGCAATGGAAAAAGCAAGAATAACACCATATCAGCTGTTTGCCCTCATTCTATTATTTGAGCTGGGCAGTGCCCTGCTTGTAGCGGTGGGGATCGAAGCCAAGCAGGATGCGTGGATCGTTATCCTGCTTGGGATGCTTGGGGGATTAGGGCTTTTTTTCATCTGTTACCGGCTGTATTGTTTTTACCCGGACATGCTGCCGACAGAATACCTTCAAAAGGTTGTAGGCAAAGGAATCGGGCGTCCGATTGCCTATTTGTACATGCTGTATAACCTTTATATCGCGGGAAGGGTCTTGCGGGATTTTGGCACCATGCTGCTGACATTTGCTTACATTGAAACACCCCTTTTTATCGCCAACACCTTAATGAGCCTGGTCATTATCTATACCGTCTCAAAAGGAATTGAAGTATTGGCGAGAACAGGAGAACTCTTTTTGGTCTTCATTTATTTGTTGGCAGGATCTGGTGTGATCCTCGTATTATTCTCTGGAGTAATTGATATCCACAACCTGCAGCCTGTGCTGGAAAACGGCTGGAAGCCGATTATTAAAACCACCCTAAAAGAGTCCCTGTATTTTCCCTTTGGAGAACTCCTTGTGTTTACGATGATTTTTCCTTATGTGGAGGATGCCAAAAAGCTGAGGAACGCCAGTGTGCTTGCCACTGTGGTCAGTGGGCTGTCGCTGGCTCTGGTCATGATGTTCAATATCAGCATCCTTGGTGTGAATCTTACAGCACTGTCTCAATTCCCTTTGCTGAGCACCATCCAAACCATCCAGGTCGCTGATTTTTTGGAGCGCCTGGACGTCTATTTCATGATTGCTTTAGTCGTGGGAGGTTTTTTTAAGATAAGTCTCTTTTTGTACGTGGCTGTAATAGGGACGGCGAACCTCTTCAACGTAAAACCGGCTTCCAGGCTGAGTTATCCGCTCGGACTTGTTGTCCTGTTCATTTCCATGACAATGGCAAGCAACTATTCTGAGCATATAAAAGAAGGAATTGGAATCGTCCCGCTCTTATTGCATCTTCCTTTTCAATACATTTTCCCTATCATTGTCTTCATAGTGGCGTATTTTAAAAATAAGAATAAAAGTAAAAATCAAAAGGCAAACTAAAAAACGAAAAAATGGTGCCAGGCACCGCTCTTTGACATATGTCAAAAAGCGGTGCCTGGCACCATATCAATTAAAACTGAGCTTTAATTTGAGCAGCCAATGCTTCAGCGCTTTCTTTCACTTTCGCTTCATTTAAATGCGGACGCCCTGTACTTTGAGGACAGGTAGGTAACGCATGCCAGTCAGGTTGGCAGTCGCCTGGAACGGCTTTAGCAGTTCACTAAGGCTGTAGTTATTGTAGCCTCCTGCTTGATACGCTTCTTCCGGTCCGCCGGTTGAAATCGCAAGCATGAATTCCCTACCGTGCAATTTAGTGCCTTCAGCGCCGTAAGCCCATCCGTAAGTCAACACAACATCCTGCCATTCTTTTAATAAAGCAGGGCTGCTGTACCAGTAGAGCGGGAATTGGAAGACGATGCGGTCATGCGCCAGCAAAAGCTCTTGTTCACGCTCCATGTCAATATTTCCATCAGGATGGAAAGAGACCGTTTCACTAGAGGAAGTTCCAGAAGCGCTTGTGCGTCTGTCCGAATGGCACGTGAAGGGCAAGATTGTAGCGAAAGTTAGATAAAAGAGAAAAGGATGGCGCCTTGGGGGGCGTCATCCTTTTTGATCGGGCGGGAAATATGGGTTTACCCGCTGTTTTGCAGTGTTTACCCGCGGACACAACCGATTTACCGATGATGTATAAAAGTATGTGTAAGCATTTTATAGTAGACAAATAAAAAAAGACAAAGTACTCTCGGGTTTGTCCAGAACCATGAGAGGAGACTTTGTCTTTTGAATAATTCTACTATAAACCAATTAGATTTAGG
>NZ_LMVC01000005.1 GCF_001510655.1 Fictibacillus sp. FJAT-27399
GCTCGACTTGCATGTATTAGGCACGCCGCCAGCGTTCATCCTGAGCCAGGATCAAACTCTCCAATAAAGTGTTTGATATAGCTCTTAAAGTTTAAAAATAAGAAATTGATGGGATTGTAAAATCCCTGACTTACCTGGCTTTTGTTTGGTTTTCAAAGAACACTTTGTCGAATGCCGCTCGTTTTGGCGACTTTCTTAGGTTAACATCTTTGGTGTAAGGTGTCAACCTCTTTTTTGTTTGTGTTTGTTCGTGTTTGCCGCGTCGTTTCAGCGACAAGTAGTACTATACCATGATAGCAAGAAAGAGGTCAACACCTTTTCAGAAAAAAGTTTAATTCCTTTATTTATTCGTTGTATAGTGGCGGTGAAACAAATGCTTGCCTTTGGTCTGCTGGCGGATTACATCCACAATTCCCTTTTCAATAAGGTGCTCAAGCAGGATTCCAAGATCAATAGAGTAATCTGCAATTTCACGGTGTTCCATCAGTTCAGCGACTGTCCACTCGTATTGTTCTTCGAATATCGTTAATAAGTGGCCCGCGCCTAGCTTCGTTTTGGAGCTTATGGAAAATTCGCTTGCTATTAATAGAAGTTCGATCCGTTTATCAATGGATTCATTTCCGGTAATCAGTTCTTCATATAGTTTGTAGATTTGAGGCTCGATTACCTTTACTTGATTCCAAACTGTAATTTCCGGGTGGAACCCCCGTTCGATAACAGCCAGACGTGCCAGATGATGGAGAGCATGGAGTATATGGTTGAACGAATCAAGGTGCTGTCCGCTGTGAAAAAGCTCTTTTCCATCAGAAAAGCGGCGAAGCAGTTTGGCAAATTCTAGCGTAATCTTTTTGGAGCGTTCAGGAACTGGGAATTTATCAAGTCTGTCTCTCAGTTCAGTGATATATTCGTTTCGGTTAAACAGGACCTTCCCATTAATGACCCAATCGACGACTCGGCGGTTTGAGCCGAGAAGAAGCCATTCATTCAGCCGCTCTTCTGTCACAATATGTAAAGCAGCAATCTTGTCATCAAATTCATAGTGTTTGACACTCCATGGTTTCTCCCCGTGAGTGACAATTATAAATAAGATGCAGTCAAAATTATCCGTTAATGGACAAAATGGTTTGTTCTTTTCAATCAATAGAACTCCAAGTGTGTTTTCGTTACTTGCCCTTTCTTGATAAAGCGGGCGTAACAAGTCTTCCATGCCTTCAACTCCCGTTCTAATTTCGGTCTCCATACATTTCAACGCAGCCGCTGAAAATCCTTTCTTTTTTTTCAAGTCCTTGTATACTGTAATTTAGGAGGGACAACCATGATAAAATATACGAGCAAGATCAATAAAATACGTACGTTTGCTTTAAGTCTTGTTTTTATTGGAATCATTATTATGTATGCCGGCATATTTTTTAGAAGTCACTTCATACTAATGTCATTATTTATGTTAATTGGATTTCTTGCAACCCTCGCAAGTGCCGGAGTTTATTTTTGGATTGGTATGATCTCAACGAATGCTGTTCAGGTTGTATGCCCAAATTGCGGGAAAGTCACCAAAGTATTGGGCCGCGCGGATGCGTGCATGGCATGCAATCAGCCGCTTACGCTTGATAAGGATCTTGAAGGTCTTGAATTTGACGAAAAATATAATTCAAGACGCGCTATGAAAAAGACCGCAAAAAAATAAGCTGATCCAGTCAAGCTGGTTCAGCTTATTTTAATGCTTTTTAGTTTTGCAATCCGGGCAAGTTCCGTAGATCTCCATGCGGTGGTGTCCAACGTCAAACCCCGTTACGGATTCAGCCAGGGTTTCAACCTCATCAAGTCCAGGATAGTGGAAATCCACTATTTTGCCGCATCCCTCGCATATAATGTGGTAATGCTCTGTCGTTACACAATCAAAACGGCTGGAAGCATCTCCGTAGGTCAATTCTTTAACGAGACCTACTTCTTTAAATACCCTAAGGTTATTATAGACCGTCGCAACGCTCATGTTAGGAAATTTACCCTCTAAGGATTTGTATATTTCATCTGCTGTTGGATGTGTCATAGATTTTATCAAGTGTTCCAGAATCGCATGACGCTGAGGAGTAATGCGAACTCCAGATTGTTTTAGTGTATCTATTGCTTCATTTATGCGTACTTCAGACATCGTCATGCACCTCACTCTCAAAAGAAATTATTACATTATAATGTTTATAATTAGTGTATCTTGAACTGCCTGCTTTTGTCAATCCATTGGCCTGTATATGTACACTGAACCACAAAAGATCCAGGTCTTTTTTATTATCCGTTCCATTAGAGTTACATTCTTATGATTCCCCAAATGCATATAAAAAGTGCGGGAGAGATTCCCGCACATCGATTGGAAGAGTTATTACTAAATCCTATGCAAATCATGAAACGAAGTATAGTCAGACGCCTTGATGTTTATTTTCTATTTTAGATTCTCAGGATTTAAGCCTTCAAGTTCCGGAATAACAAATAGGCCGTCTTTTCTGACTAATACATCATCAAAATACAGTTCACCGCCGCCGTATTCAGGACGCTGGATGAGAACCATATCCCAGTGCACGGAAGAACGGTTTCCATTGTCCGCATCTTCATATGCCTCTCCAGGTGTAAAGTGAATACTTCCGCAAATTTTTTCATCAAAAAGGATGTCGCCCATTGGATGCTGGATCAACGGGTTAACACCGATCGCAAACTCTCCTACAAAGCGTGCCCCATCATCAGTATCAAAGATTTCATTGAGTTTCTCTGAGTTGTCAGCTGTTGCTTCTACAATTTTGCCGTTTTCAAACGTAAGACTGACATTATTGAATATCGTTCCGCGGTAAGGACACGGTGTATTATAGGTGATTGTCCCATTTACACTGTCCTTGACCGGGGCCGTAAAGACTTCCCCATCCGGGATATTGTTCTCACCTGCACATTTAACAGCCGGGATTCCTTTAATGGAAAACGACAGGTCGGTACCAGGCGATACAATTCTTACCTTGTCCGTACGCTCCATCAATTCTTTTAAAGGCTGCTGTGCCTGCTCCATCTTCTTATAATCCACATTGCAGACATCCAATAGGAAGTTCTCAAACGACTCGAAGCTCATTTTAGCTTTCTGAGCAAGTCCCTTGGTAGGGTAATTCAAAAGCACCCATTTACGTTCATTAATGATGACTTTTTGAACGGGTTTAAAGTACTCACCGCGAAGCTGGAACTTGTCGCCAGGAACTTCAGACAGCTCGGAATCATTCTCTGAACTTGCGATGGAGATATACGCATCCACCTCTTTGACTCTTTTTAAATCCCAGCCCATTGAGGTTTCCAGCTGCTCTGCTTCATAGCCTGTAATTAAGTAACGGCTGATTTCGTCATCATATATATTCACGTACGGATAAGCACTCATCGCGTAAGCTTCTTTAATGAGGGCTTTAATTAATGGCCTGGCAGTTAGAGGTGAAGTGATCAGGACACGCTCTCCTTTTTTTAATTCTACAGAGTGGTGCAGCAGCGTCCTGGCAAGAGTTACGACTCTTTCATCTAACATTGTAAACCTCCCCTATTCTATGTATCTTTAAAAAATTCCAACAATTCAATCTTATCATTAAAACCTTCATGTTGCCCATAATTAATCCGGGAGTATATACCTGGTTCATATGCTCATACTATAAGAAAAAATAAAGGGGCTTGTTACAATGAACGTGGATCGAGCAAAACAGATTATTTCTTCGCCTAGCGAAATTGAAGTGATGTATTTTGGTAAGCCAGTATGGATTGAGTCCATTAATTCATCAAGCGGAACAGCCTGGGTGCATCCCAATGAAGAACCTGATCATGACATGGAAGTGCCAGTAAGCGATCTGCTTGAGCATTAATTGCAAAAGGGCCTGCTTTCAAAAAGCAGTGCCCTTTTCTTTATTTCGTGTTTTCTTTTATATAAGCCAGAACTTCATCAATATGCTCTTTCACTTTCACTTTTCTATACTCTTTCACAACGTTTCCTTCTTTATCGAGAATGAAAGTTGAGCGCTCAATTCCCATGTACTCTTTTCCGAAGTTCTTCTTTAGTTTCCAAACTCCAAAAAGCTCTGCTGCTTCATGTTCCTCGTCTGCCAAAAGCAAGAACGGCAGGCCGTATTTATCAATAAATTTTTCGTGTCGGGCCATCGGATCTGTACTGACTCCGAGAATCACGGCATCCAAATCCTTAAATTCATCATGCTTGTCCCTGAAATCACAAGCTTGAGTCGTGCATCCAGGGGTCATATCTTTCGGGTAAAAGTACAACACCACATTTTTCCCCTGGAAATCTGATAGCTTTACATCTTCTCCATTACTTGCCGGCAATGTAAAATCCGGTGCTTTTTCTCCTGTGGTAACTGTCAAGGATATCCCTCCTGTTTAACTTCATCTATATAAAGAGGGTAACCAATTCCACGCGTTCCTACAACTTTTTTGATGCTGGTTCCCTGTCGATGACTGAAGACAGTACAAATGCAGCTGGGAGCAAGTAGCCGATCAGTGCTTCTACTATGGACAGCCATCTGCCAGCCCCCAGAGGAGTCAAGTCCCCATATCCTACAGAGAGCATCGTCATCGAGCTGAAATACATGGCATCATCAATTACATGAAAAAAATGGCGATGCCCGATCACCTCCCCGTGCTTCACGAGAACATGAATATCCATGAGAAGCAGCGAGGTATACATGAGCCCGAAACCGAGGATGATGGTGACATAAACGATAACAAGCACGAAAAGGTGGTTTAATGACATGAGCTGATGCTTCATTACCGGGTGTGAAAAAAGGGATTGAAGACTTTTATATACTATAAACCCTGATAATAAAAGCATCGCAAAATAAATCATCTTCCCCCACCGCCTCTGTTAGCAGTGTATGCCGCCCTTTGGACAAATAGGACAGGTATATAATAGGGCTGTACATTAAAAAGAACACAAAAAAGGGCTAGAAAACGATTGTTTTCTTTTTATATGGATAAGTATCTTACAGCATTTGCTGCATTGACACGCTCTTTAGAGAAATACGTTCCTGTACCTGAAATCTTGTCCGCTGTATTTTCGATCGCCGCACGGATTTGAGATGCACTTTTCCCTTGTGAAGCAAGCAATCCGGCTACACCCGCAACAAGAGGAGTCGCCATGGATGTTCCAGACAACCAAAATAAAAAGGGGCTGTCCAAGAAGTCTGTAAGCTGTTGATTTCCGTTCCAGGCTGCTCGCTTTCCGCGGGGCGTGCGGTGAGCCTTACCGGCGTGAACGCCTACTTTTTGGCGCTAGCGCCTGCGGGAGTCTCACCTGTCACGCTAGTCCCGCAGGAGTCTCGCACCTTCCACTTCAATCAACTTTTCATTGAAGATTTTCAAGCCAAAAAGGAGCTGCTGAAGGTCAATTTTCACTTTCAGGACAGCCCCTTACCAGCTAATTCCCTGCCCCACGATATTTGGTTACACCTATATTCCATAAAAAAACAGAGATAGCGAAGAAAATGACGCCGATCAGCGGTGTGATGAAGGCATAATGGTACCACTCTTCCCTGCCAAGAAAATAAGCTGCCGGATAGACTCCGACAAAAGCAAAAGGAAGAATCCACGTAAGTACATAGCGAATGATCCGATTATAAATATCTACCGGATAACGGCCGTAGTTTCCGATGTTGTACATCATCGGCATAATATCCGTTCTGCTGTCCGACCAGAAACCGATGCTCGCCAGCGTAACAAAGATTCCTGCATACACAAGGGCACCGCCTGCCACCAGAACGAGAAAAATAAATGGATCATACCAATGCAAGCTTAATCCCAGATTGTTTCCAGCATAATACATAATCGCCAGGCCTGTAACGCCTCCGAACAATGACTCAAGTTCCATCCGTTCTAAAATAATCTGAAACAGACTATGGATCGGCCGGGTCAGAATTCTGTCCATTTCCCCTTTCACGATATAGCGGTCCGTGAAATCCCAAATGTTAAAGAAAGCACCGAAAACCGCAAATGGCACAAGAAAAAAGCCATAGATAAAGACCATCTCATCTTTGCTCCAGCCTTTCAGCAGACTGGTGTGGCCGAATACCACGAGTATGAAAATAAGGTTAACAGCTTGAAAGAGCAGGTCCGAAAATATATCAACGAGCATATCTGCACGGTAGGTCAGCCTTGTTTTTAAATATTGGCCTGCATATTGAAAAAAGATAGAAAGATAGGACATTCCTCATTACCCTCCTTGCACGATGAGCTGACGTTTTGCTGTTGTCCACAGCACCTGGATCGGTATAAAGAGAACGAGGCACCACAGTGCTTGATTCATCAGCCCGTGGATAACTTCACTTCCCTGAAACCCTTCCGTAAAGATCATGCTCGGAATATAACTGATTCCCTGAAACGGCAGATAGCCCATAATACTTTGGGCCCAGCCGGGAAAGAAGCTGATTGGCAGGATTAGCCCCGAGAACAGATCGATTACGACACGCTTTGCCCGGATTAAACCATCATTATTAAATAGGAAGAAGGTTGCAATTCCTGTCAGTAAATTGATCTGAGTATTAATTATGAAGCTTAAAATAATAGATACCAGGAAATACAGCCATGTTGCCGGATGACTAGTAAACTGGATCGGAAAGATAAAATAGACGATGACCATGCCTGGTACCGAGAAAAAAAGAATCCTGAAAATACCTTCTCCCAATCCCTGCATCATCTTCATGCTAATGTAGTTATACGGCCGGATCATCTCGATGGCCACTTTTCCTTCCTTGATCTCAAGCGCTATTTCCCTGTCGATGTTATTAAAGTAGAAGGCCCTTGCCATCCAGGAGACCGCAATGTATGTAGTCATCTGGACAATAGAGAGATGCTGGATTGATGGTTTATCCCCATAGATTGCACTCCACAAAAAGTAATACGCTCCGATATTGATGCTATAGATCAAAATACCGCTGTAATAGTTTGTCCGGTAGGCCAGCATCATCAAGAAGCGGATGCGGATCATTTCTAAATATTTAGCCATTCCGGACTGCTCCTTCTTCGTAAATATTGCGAATAATTTCTTCTGTTGTAATCTCAACAATCTTTAAGTCAGCAATTCTCTTTGCAGCAACGACCCTACCGATGACCGCAGAGATCACTTCCTCATCGTTCTCCACGCTTGCTGTCCAGCTGTTCGCATTGCTGCCTTGCTCCCACACAACAAGGTGTTCCTTCGTCAATTCCTGCAGTTCATTCATAAACACATCCTCAGTGAAAAGGAATTGAATCTGCTTGCCTTCTCCCCAGTTTTCACGGAGCTGGCGAAGGGCTCCATCGTAGATGATCTTACCTTCATCGAGCATGATGACCCGTTCACATAGCGCCTCTATGTCTGACAGATCATGTGTAGTCAAAAGAATGGTCGTTCCGTATTTTTCATTAATCTCTTTTAAAAATTCACGGATCTTAAGCTTCACCAGCACGTCCAGCCCGATGGTAGGTTCATCCAGGAACAGAAGCGGCGGGTTGTGAATAAGCGCTGCCGCAAGTTCACATCTCATACGCTGTCCTAAAGACAGCTTTCGCACCGGTTTATCGAGCAGAGGTTCAATTGCCAGTGTTTGTATTACATCCGTCATGTGAGAGTTATAGAATTCATCCGGAACATTGTAGACTTTCTTCAGCAGCCGGAAGGATTCCTGAACTGCAATATCCCACCATAACTGAGATCTCTGCCCGAACACCACCCCGATGCTGCGTACAAATTTCTCCCTGTCTTTATGGGGGTTCATTCCATTAACCATTACTTGCCCTGAAGTGGGCGTCAGAATGCCTGTCAGCATTTTGATGGTCGTGGACTTACCGGCACCGTTTTCCCCGATATAACCAACCATTTCCCCTTTACGTATCTGCAGAGAGATGTCATCCACTGCTGTCTTGATGGTGTAGTTTCTCGTGAACAGATCACGAAATGCTCCCTTAAGCCCCGAACGGCTGGAATGGGATGTGAATTCTTTACGCAAATCTTTTACATCTATAATATAATCCATTGTGTTTTTCCTCCGAAAACTTTCTTCATGGTGCCAGGCACCCGTTTTTAACCAGCATGCACTAGTTTATCCTAAGTCTCCGTTTACCTCAATCTATTTAGCCTGCTTAAGCGGATCCTCTACAGCATCGCCTAAAACATGCTACAATATATGATGGATTTTAATTGTATTGTTTCATTTACCCCTTGGGGAATGTATGGACAGCAAGGAGGAAAATCAATGAATCATCAGCAGTCAGAATTATTATATAAGGAAGCACAAGAACATATTGTCGGTGGAGTGAACAGCCCTTCACGTTCCTTTAAAGCAGTAGGTGGAGGAGCACCAGTATTCATGGAAAGAGCACAAGGAGCCTACTTCTGGGATGTGGACGGAAATCGGTACATCGATTACTTGGCAGCATACGGACCCATCATTACAGGCCACGCCCATCCGCATATCACAAAAGCCATAACGAAGGCTGCGGAAAACGGCGTGTTGTACGGCACACCGACAAGCCTGGAAGTGAGGTTTGCAAAAATGCTGAAAGAGGCTATGCCTGCCATGGAAAAGGTGAGGTTTGTCAACTCAGGCACAGAAGCAGTCATGACAACGATCCGGGTAGCCCGCGCTTACACTGGACGCGACAAGATCATAAAGTTTGCAGGCTGCTATCATGGCCATTCAGATCTCGTACTTGTAGCCGCCGGTTCTGGCCCATCAACACTCGGAACACCTGATTCCGCCGGCGTTCCGAAAAGCATCGCTCAGGAAGTCATCACAGTTCCCTTCAATGATATTGATTCCTACCGTGAGGCGTTAGACCGCTGGGGTGACCAGATTGCTGCGGTTCTTGTTGAACCCATCGTCGGAAACTTCGGTATCGTTGAACCTAAAGAAGGTTTTTTGAAAGCTGTAAATGAGCTGACTCACAAGGCCGGAGCTCTCGTCATCTATGATGAAGTCATCACGGCTTTCCGCTTTATGTATGGCGGTGCACAAGATCTTCTTAACGTAAAACCGGATATGACTGCCCTTGGAAAAATCATCGGCGGAGGTCTGCCGATCGGAGCATACGGCGGCAAGAAAGAAATTATGGAAAAAGTAGCGCCTTTAGGACCCGCTTATCAGGCAGGAACAATGGCCGGAAATCCGGCTTCCATCTCTGCGGGAATCGCATGTCTTGAAGTTCTTCAAGAAGAAGGCGTATATGAAAGAATGGATGAACTAGGCAAACAGCTTGAAGAAGGTATCCTGGGGCATGCAAAGGCCTATGGTGTTCCCATTACGATCAACCGTTTAAAAGGGGCGCTTACCGTCTACTTTACGAATGAGAAAATCGTGAACTATGAACAGGCTGAAAACACCGATGGAGAGCTATTTGGAAAATACTTTAAAGCCATGCTTGCAGAAGGAATCAACCTTGCTCCCTCTAAGTATGAAGCCATGTTTTTAACCACCGCTCATACAGATCAAGACATCGCTGAAACGCTCGAAGCGGTTGAACGTTCGTTTAAGAAAATTACTTCGATGTAAATTTATGAAACAGAGTGCATAAACCACTCTGTTTTTTCACTCCAAAATGTAAGCGCTTTCTTAAATGATTGTGCTCAAAGTACCACCTCAGCCCTCCTTTTACATACATTAGTTTGAATAAAAATAATTGACTGACTATTCAAACGATGATAATATTTAACTATATTGGTCAATTGCTTTAAAACAATACACGGGTAAAGAGATAAAACCATTTCTCGCGATGTGGTTTTTTTATGTCTTATAAGGTATGAAACATAGGGGTAAGGGAGGCTTTCGTAATGAGTAAATCATGGAGTCCTGCTTTGTTTAAGGATTATCGCAAGCAGGAATTTGACAGCTGTGGAATCGTATCGGTGATTGAGAAAGAGAACATTCCGACCAAGAAAAATGTGGATGATGCTATTCATGCTTTGATCACGATGAACCATAGAGCAGGCTTTATTGAAAATGAAGGTGATGGTATCGGTATCAATATCGATATCCCCCGACTTCTTTGGAAGGAAAAGCTTACAAGCAAAGGCTTACCTTCTTCTGCTGTGGATTCTGATCATTTTATTGTCGGCCATTTTTTCATCGACAAAAAGGCGGACAGCCGCTCAGAGATGGAAGCGGTTAAACAATGGTTTGAGAAGTATCACCTTGAGCTTATACATGAAACAACAGAGGTTACAAATTCTGCGGCCTTAGGGCCCATCGCTCGCGGTGAAGAACCAGTCTTCTGGCAGGCAGCACTGCTTCCTGTTAAAAATCATGAAGAGCTGGATCGTACGCTTTATAACCTGCTGATTGATATCGAAACGTCCCCGGCAGTCCATGTCGCTTCTCTCAGCAATCACCATGCTGTCTATAAAGTCATGGGTTCAGGCGAAACACTGCCTGCCTATTATGAAGATTTAACAAACCCGCTCATCGCGTCAACCATTACTTTAGGCCACAACCGCTATTCTACCAATACATTGTCCACCTTTTTCAGAGTCCAGCCTTTCAGCGTTCTTGGACATAACGGCGAACTGAATACGATCGCCAAACTCCGTGAAGAAGCTGAAATTATTGGTATTCCGGTTACTGATGGCGGAAGCGACTCACAAGATTTAAACAGAGTCATTGAAACATTGATCCTTCGAGAAGGATTCTCCTTGTTCGAAGCGATGGACGTTCTGTTTCCTCCCATCATTCATGAAATCAAGGCCTACCCTTCTCACTTAAAGGATTTGTATACCTATTTAAGGGAAGCCTGGGGACATTTTGCTCAAGGGCCTGCAGGAATCATCTCAAGATTCGGAAACGAAGCGGTTTTTAGTGTAGATGCCCTTGGACTCCGTCCGATCTGGCAGCTCGAAACAGATACTTCCTTCTACTTCTCATCTGAACAAGGAATTCTTTCCAACAATGACTTTACAGCGGAGCCAAAAAGCTTTGCTCCCGGTGAAAAGGTTGGATTGAAACGGGAAGATGACGGCCGCCTTACTTATTACAATCACAATGATTACCAGGAGCAGGTCTTCCAAAAGATGGAGACCAGGATCTGTGTTGACGGTGCCAGGCACCGGTTAGAAACACCTTCCCTGGAGATCGGGCCTTTCCGTGCAGCTCTGAAAAAACATAACGGATGGTATGCCGCCTATGGCTGGGACAGAGAACAGATCCATCAGCTTGAACAGATGGCAGAAAAAGGAGTCGAACCTATTCAATCGCTCGGCCATGATTCTCCGCTGGCCGCTCTTCATCCTGAACGCCAAAACATTGCTGATTTTATTAAAGAAAGTGTAGCTGTTGTTACCAACCCGGCGATTGACAGAGACAGGGAAACCGAGCATTTTTCTACCCGTACCGTTCTCGGAAAACGGCCTTCCCTCTTTAAAAAAGAAAAAGAACTGAATACGATTGAACTCCTTACACCGCTGCTGGTTGAAGGGATAGATGGGAAAAACCTTTCGGAGCAATTCAACCATCCATCTTATGAGCAAGTAGCCGCCTATTTTGAAGGAAGAAATGAAAAGTATGTTCTTCATTCTGTCATGCTGGAAAGTGAGACCGTGGAAGAAGCACTTTCCCGCCTCTCTGCTGAAGCCGCAACAGCCGCAGAAAATGAAGCTGCGGTGATCATTCTGGATGACAACCAGGCACACAGAAAGCATCTTTGGCTTGATCCTCATCTGGTTCTGTCAGCAGTGGATCAAAGCCTCAGAAAGAAGTTCCTGAGACGCAGTGTTTCATTGATTCTCAGATCTGCTGCCATCCGTTCTCTGCATGATATCATCCTTATAATCGGGCTTGGCGCTGATGCAGTCAGCCCATACCTTCTGTTTGAGACCGTAACCGAGCCTGAGAACCAGCTCCCTGCGGCCAAATTATTTGAAGCATTAAACAAAGGGCTGGAGAAAGTGATTTCCACAATCGGTATCCATGAGTTAAGGGGATACGACCGCCTCTTTTCCAGCATCGGGCTGAGCAGCGAAATTGCCGAAACATTGAATATCGTAAACTTCTTTGGCTCAGAATCGCTTGGATATAATTTTGCTAAACTGAAAGAAGACAGTCTTGCAAGAAAAGAAGTATTCAGGCAAACTGACGCAAGAGCAAGCAAGAGCTTCCGCTTGTTCCCAAGAATTTGGAAATCGATCGGAGACATCGCCAGCGGTAAATCAGATTACAGAACCTATGCAGATAAATTGGAGGATCAGGAAAAAAGCAATCCTATTGCCATTCGCCATCTGACCGACCTGTCCAGTTCTGAAACACCAGTTGATCCGGCTCATGTCGATATTGGTGTAAAAGATCACAGCCTTCCTTTTGTGATCAGCTCTATGTCTTTCGGTTCACAAAACGAGACCGCATTTCGAGCCTATGCTGAAGCGGCTGATGTGCTGAATATGATCAGCGTAAACGGCGAGGGCGGCGAAATCAAAGACATGATTGGAAAATATCCGAAGACACGCGGACAGCAGATCGCTTCTGGACGCTTTGGGGTTAATATCGAACTGCTAAACTCATCCAATCTATTGGAAATCAAAATCGGTCAGGGAGCTAAACCTGGTGAAGGAGGCCATCTGCCAGGTTCGAAGGTTACCGAGAAAATCGCAGAGGCCCGAAATGCCACTGTCGGATCAGATTTAATTTCGCCTTCCAACAACCATGATATCTACTCCATCGAAGATCTGGCACAGATGATCACCGAACTAAAAACGGCCAACGACCAGGCAAAGGTATCTGTTAAAGTACCTGTCGTCCCTAACATCGGCACCATATCCGTTGGCATTGCTAAAGCGGGGGCAGACATCATTACGCTCAGCGGTTTCGATGGCGGAACCGGAGCTGCGCGGGTGCATGCTCTACAGCATGTCGGATTGCCTGCCGAGATCGGAGTAAAAGCTGCCCATACCGCACTTCTTGAAGCCGGATTGAGGCATAAAGTCGAGCTTTGGGCTGACGGAGGCATCCGCAGTGCTCTTGATGCAGTGAAAATGATGCTGCTAGGCGCAAACAGGATCGGGTTTGGCACCCTTTCCATGGTAGCCATCGGCTGTACGACCTGCCGCGGCTGCCATCTTGATACGTGCCATGTAGGAATTGCCACTCAGATTGATTCCGAGCAAAAAGCGAGAGACCATGGGCTACGACGCTTTGTTCCAAGGCAATTCGACCCCGCCGTCCAAGGTCTTGTCAGACTGTTCACTGAGTTTGGCAATGAACTGCGGCAGCTTACGGCTTCTCTTGGTTTTACATCGGCACAGGAACTTGTAGGACGATCAGATCTGTTAATGCAGAATCGGGGACTCAATCAGCTGGATCTCTCTTCCCTGCTGGAAAAATCGACTGTAGAAGAGATGATCCCATTGCCGCATGTACAGGAATCACTCCTTGCTACCGTAACAATGGCGGCCGGTGCAGAATATTTGGATGACGATGTTACCCAGCTCTCTCATTCAAGAGACTTTCAATTTGTAACGGCCGAACAGCGTGTACTCGGCAGCCGGGTTTCAGGACACAAGACCCGTTCACAGCGAACCGGAAAACAGCCGGATATCCACCTTCATTTTAAAAACGGATCTATTCCTGGAAACGGGCTTGGGGCCTATACTTCAAAAGGCATTAAAATCAAAGTAGAAGGCGGAGCACAGGACGGGCTGGCAAAAACCGCATTTGGCGGGTCCATCACCATCTTGAAATCAAAGGCGAAAAACGGACAGTATTACAATGGTTCTGTAGGTAAAGGATTTGCATACGGCGCTCAGAAAGGGCTCTTTATGATTCAGGGAAATGCAGATGCAAGAGCCGGAATCCGCCTATCCGGAGCAGATCTTGTCATCGGCGGCAAACTTGCTGCTCCGGTCATTGCAGATCGTGGAAATACCGGAGTAAACGCCAACATCAAAGGATTTGCCTTTGAATATATGACTAATGGCAGAGGGCTCGTACTCGGGGATCCAGGCCCATGGATCTGCGCCGGAATGACCGGAGGGGTCGTCTATCTTCGCCTCCAGCCCGAAATGGGTCTGACATATGAAGTATTGAGTACAAGGATTGCGAAAGGTGCCAAAGTTTCATTGGAGCCCATCGGGTTTAAGGGTGCGGAGGACATTAATGAGCTGCTGACAAAGTATTCAGCTGCGCTTGTAAAATCAGAGCAGTTTGAAGAAGCTGCTGAAATCAAGTATCTCAAGGAACATCCGCTTGAACATTTTGTGCAGGTCATTCCTGTAAAAGAACAGGCTGATCCCGATGTTTCCACGGAATAAATAGCCATAATAGTAGAAGGGGCTGTCCAAGAAGTCTGTAAGCTGTTGATTTCCGTTCCAGGCTCCTCGCTTTCCGCGGGGCGTGCGGTGAGCCTTACCGGCGTGAACGCCTACTTTTTGGTGCTAGNNAGTCTCACCTGTCACGCTAGTCCCGCAGGACAAGGAAGGCTCCGGCAGCTTTTTATCGCACGAAGAAAATGTGAAGTTCATTTTCGAGGAGTCTCGCATCTTCCACTTCAATTAACTTTTCATTGAAGATTTTTCAAGCCAAAAAGGGGCTGCCTGAAGGTCAATTTTCGACTTTCTGGACAGCCCCTTTTAATTCATATTTTTGTTATAAATGAATACTTGATTATTAGTGGGAATCATTGTATAGTTGTCAAGATTATTATCTTACTTATAGAAGGGAACACCAATTCAAGATGAAACTTGGAGCCCGAATGATAAAAACGGGATTAGCCATCACCATGGCCATTTATTTAGCCATGTTTTTCAACCTGAGTACACCTGTCTTTGCTGCAATCGCAGCAACATTTGCCATTCAGCCATCGATCTACAGGTCCTATCAAACCATTATTGAGCAGGCTCAGGGTAATATAATCGGAGCATTCTTTGCCATCGTCTCGGTCCTTTTGCTGGGCAACAGCCCGTTTGTCATCGGATTTGTAGTCGTTATTGTCATCGCTGTAAACTTAAAGATGAAGAATGAAAAGACCATTCCCCTTGCCATCGTGACGGTTATTGTCATTATGGAAAGTCAGACACCTAATTTTATATCGTTTGCGATGGGCCGTTTTCTATTGATCATGCTGGGTGTCGTATCAGCTTTTCTTGTCAATCTGATTTTTATGCCGCCAAAATATGAAACAAAACTTTACTTCAGTATCTCTAATCTGACAGACGACATCATCAAATGGATCCGTATGATTATCCGGCATGCCTCTGATTATTCTGCCATCAAGGATGACATAGGGACAATGAAAGAAAACAGCTTTAAAATGGATCAGCTCTATCTTTTATACAAAGAAGACCGCACTTATTTTAAAAACAATCAATTTACCAAAGGCCGTAAGCTTGTACTCTACCGGCAGATGATTTTTACGACTAAAAAATCTCTCGAACTGCTAAGAAGTCTTCACCGCCATGAGAATGAAATGCTCTGCATGCCTGAAGATCTTCAACATCTGATCACGGAACAGCTTGACTGTCTGACCAATTACCATGAACAGATCCTTTTGAAATACACTGATAAAATCCGTTCACAGCATTCTGTTGGCATGCTTGATGAGCTATGTGAGAATAAAAGTTCTTTAATGCAGTCGTTCATGAGTTATTATACGACTCCCCATAATGATCAATGGATGCAGCTGTTTCCTGTTTTCGCCTTAATAATCGATTACAGTGATCAATTGGAGCATTTGAACCGGCTCGTTGAGAGCTTCAAAAACCATCACACCGATGACAATGAGCTAACGATTAAAGAACAGAAAATAGATTAGAATATTAGTCCGTAAAAGAAGCCTGACATTTTCATGTCAGGCTTCCTCTATTAGTTTTTCATTCTTGGATCAAGCGCGTCACGAAGGCCGTCACCCATCAGGTTAAAGCCCAAAACCGTAAGCATGATCGCTATACCCGGGAAGATAACGGTCCACGGCGCCTGGATGATAAAGTCCCTGGAATCCGCGAGCATTTTTCCCCACTCAGGAGTTGGAGGCTGTGCCCCAAGTCCTAAAAACCCTAAGGCAGCTGCCTCAATGATAGCTGTTGCGATGGCCAAGGTCCCTTGCACAATGATAGGCGCCATGCTGTTTGGAAGCACATGGTGTATCAAAATTCTGGAATCCCTCATACCAATCGCCTTAGCCGCTGTGATATACTCTTCTTCTTTTACACTCAGAACCCTCGACCGTACAAGACGTCCAAATATCGGCACATTAATGATGGCAATAGCGATAAGCGCATTTCTTAAAGATGGCCCCAATACAGAAACGACCGCAATAGCGAGAAGAATACTCGGAAACGCCAGCAGGATATCAAAGATCCTTGAAATGATTCCATCAATGAATTTTCCATAATAGCCTGCGATGATTCCAAGGGCCGATCCTACAATGACTGATCCGGCTACAGAGACGAAGCCCACCCATAATGAAATCCTTGCCCCGTATAAAACTCTGCTGAAGATATCCCGTCCGAATTCATCTGTTCCAAACCAATGCTCTCCCGAAGGCGCCAGATGCTTGTCCGCTAGATGCTGATCCGAAAAGCTATAAGGCGCCAAAACAGGAGCCAGAATAGCGATTAAAATAAAGAAAATAACAATTCCCAGTCCGACCATCGCTAATTTATTCTTCTTGAATGAACGCCACGCATCCTTCCAGGGAGAGATGACTTTGTCGTCACCTTGTTCCACTTTCGGCGGGTTTGTTAACGGTGGTGTTGTTCTTGCTAATTCAGCCATAATAAACTCCCCCTATCAGTATTTGATGCGCGGATCAATGGCCGCATACAAAATATCAACAAACAGATTGATGAGTACAAACAGTGTGGCCACTACCAGAATTCCAGATTGGATGACGGGATAATCACGCGACTGAATGGCTTCATAAATATATGTGCCAACCCCTGGCCATCCAAAGATGGTCTCTGTCAGAATGGCACCGCCGAGAAGCAATCCTGTCTGCAGACCGATTACCGTGACTACAGGAATCATGGCATTTTTCAATGAATGCTTGTACACTACCCAGAACATCTTTAACCCTTTTGCCTTTGCTGTGCGGATATAATCCGATCGCATAACTTCAAGCATGCTTGATCTTGTCATCCTTGCGATGATTGCCATTGGAATCGTGCCAAGTGCAATTCCCGGAAGGATTAAATGCTTAACGACTTCAATAAACTGATCAAATCTGCCCTCCAGTAATGTGTCAAGCAAATACAGATGTGTGATGGCCTCTACCGGCATCCTGATATTGTCCCTGCCTGTTGTCGGCAGCAAGTCCCATTTGATGGAAACAAAATATTGTTCCATCAATCCTAGCCAGAAAATAGGCATGGATACTCCGATCAATGCAATAAGCATAACCCCATAATCGAACCAGGAATTTTGGAACCAGGCAGAGATAATGCCTGCATTGACTCCGACGACCACTGCAATCAGAATTGCGACCAGTGAAAGTTCGATTGTAGCGGCAAGATACGGCCAGAGCTCCTCGCTGATCGGTGTTCTTGATTTCAGCGACATTCCAAGATCACCTTGAAAAAGACCGGTTAAATAATGAACAAACTGGGAGTACCATGGCTGATCCAGTCCCAATTGCTTTGTTAATGTTGCGATAGCCTGCTTTGAAGCCTGCTGGCCAAGGATCAATTGAGCAGGATTCCCCGGAATTGCCCTTATCATCATAAATACAATAAACGTCATCCCGAGAAGCACCGGGATAAGCAAACCAATCCTTCTAATGGTATAAGAAAACATGTCCACACCTCATTTACGCGTAGTTGTCGTTATAGCACCCTGATGTTTTTCTCCAAAACAAAAGGGGAGCATGCAAGATACTCCCCAATTTCTTCATTACTTCATGGAAACATCAACAAATGACTGAGACCCTTTTGGATGCGGGTAGAATCCTTTAATTGAACTCGTACCTGCAAGCTGTGGCTTAGCATGCACTAGAGGTACCCATGGAGCATCTTCATGGATGATCTCCTGTGCTTTTTTGTAAAGCTCTTCACGTTTTCCTTCATCTGCCGTGGATTGCGCTTCAATCAATAGCTTATGAACTGGCTCACTCTTATAGCGTGAATAGTTGTTAGAATCGATCGTGTCTTTATCAAGAAGAGCGTATAGGAAGTTATCTGCGTCTCCGTTATCCCCTGTCCATCCAATCAAGAAGGCAGGTGCCTCACCTTTACGGAGTTTTTCAAGGTAGGTACCCCACTCAAATGTAACGATGTTTGCTTTAATTCCAACCTTGGCAAGGTTTGCCTGGATCGCTTCAGCAATCTTTTGTCCGTTTGGCATATAAGGACGTGATACCGGCATCGCCCAAAGGTCCATTTTGAAGCCTTTTTCGTATCCAGCTTTTTTCAAAAGTTCTTTTGCTTTTGCTTCGTCATATCCATAATCCTGGATATCCTTGTTTTGTCCTGCAATGGAAGAAGGAAGCGGCGTAGCAGCCGGTTCAGCTGTTCCGTTGTAGAAGTTTTTGATCAGTTCGTCTTTGTTTACTAAGTGGCTGATCGCCTGGCGGACTTCTTTTTTGTTAAACGGAGCTTTTTCAACATTGAAGCCAAAGTAAGCAACGTTCATAGAAGGACGCTCAAAAATTTGAAGCTTGTTATCTGCTTTGATCTTATCAATATCACTCGGGTTTACTCCGTCAATCAAGTCAACTTCGCCTTTTGTAAGAGCATTTAAGCGTGAAGAGTTATCTTTGATGACTTTGAAGGTTACCCCATCAAGTTTTGGAAGCCCTTTTTTCCAATATTTATCGTTTTTCACAACTGAAATGGTATCCCCGCGTTTCCACTCTTTAAACTTGAACGGTCCTGTTCCTACAGGATGCTCGCCATATTTGTCGCCATATTTGTCAATCGCAGCCGGGCTGGAAATGGCAAACGGGCTCATCGCAAGGTTTTTAAGGAATGGAGCTTGTGGGCGTTTCAATGTAAATTCAACTGTAGTGTCATCAATAGCTTTAACTTCTTTAATGACGTGGCCAGGATCCTTTTTATATCCACCGAACATGGATGCGTAATAAGGGAATTTAGCAGCATCACCGTTCATCCAGCGGTCAAAGTTCTTAACAACCGCATCAGCGTTGAAGTCAGTTCCATCCTGGAACTTAACGCCTTTTTCCAACGTAAATGTGTACTTCTTTCCGCCATCTTCAATCTTCCAGCTCTTCGCAAGTTCAGGAACAACATCTGTATTTTCTTTTTTGTATCCAGTTAGTGTTTCCATCACTTGCTCAGTAACGATGAAAGATTCACCGTCTGTTTCATGAGCAGGATCCAGTCCTACTGCATCACCGCCGCGTCCGTAGATCATGACGCCGCCACCGCTGGAACTTCCTTTTCCGCCGGTGCTTTCGCTTGAGGATTTACAGCCAGCCAGTCCTAAAGACAGGACCAGGATTAATGCAAGAGCTGTCAATATACTTCTCTTCATCTTCTTTCCCCCATTTTTATATAGATTTTTGCCTCTATTTATGTGTACGAGCTGCCATCAATAAAGATGACAGGCAACGTAGTGGCCCTTCTCAGCTTCCTTAAATACCGGACGCTCTGCAGCGCATACATCCATCGCTTGAGGACATCGCGTATGGAACGCACATCCTTTTGGAGGGTTGGACGGGCTTGGGACATCACCTTTTAAAATGATGCGCTCCTTTTTTACTTCAAAATCGGGAATAGGTACTGCAGAAAGCAAGGCCTGTGTATAAGGATGCATAGGATTGTCATAAAGCTGTTCGCTGTCTGACAGTTCTACGATCCTGCCGAGATACATGACACCGACTCTGTCGCTAATGTGTCGTACGACTCCAAGATCATGGGCAATAAAAAGGTAAGTAAGCCCGAATTCTTCCTGCAAGTCTTGCAAAAGGTTCAGTACTTGCGATTGGATGGATACATCCAGCGCCGAGACAGGTTCATCCGCGATGATCAGTTTAGGGTTAACAGCCAGTGCACGGGCGATGCCGATTCTTTGCCTCTGCCCACCGCTGAACTGATGGGGATAGCGTTTCGCATGATAACTGCTTAATCCTACGACTTCAAGCAGCTCCTTCACCCTTCTCTTGCGTTCTTTTGCGTCCTTTACTCCGTGAACGATCAGCGGTTCTTCCAGTATTTTTTCAACGGTATGCCTCGGATTAAGTGAAGCAAAGGGATCCTGAAAAACCATTTGCATCTCTCTTCGCATCTTGCGCATCGCGTTCGAAGAAAGCGCAGTCACATCTTGCCCTTCAAAATAGATCTTGCCGTCACTCGGTTCGAGAAGCCTGAGCAGCATGCGTCCGGTCGTAGATTTCCCGCATCCGCTCTCACCGACAAGTCCCAGAGTTTCACCTTTTTGAATGGTAAAGGATACACCGTCCACCGCTTTTACTTCTCCGACTGTTTTCCCAAGCACTCCGCCTTTAATCGGAAAGTGCTTTTTTAAGTTCTCAACTTTAACTAATGGTTCGGTCAACGATGTCTACCCCTTTCTGATCCTCATACAGCCAGCATCTTACTTTTTGGCCGCCTTCAAGGGTTTCAAGCGCTGGTGTTTCGCTCTGGCAGCGCTCATAGGCATGGGCGCATCTCGGAGCAAACTGGCACCCCGCTTTCACAGATCCGGGTTTTGGAACATTTCCTGGTATGGAATAAAGACGTTCTTTTTTATCCCTCATATCAGGAACAGATTGAATCAGGCCAACCGTATATGGATGTTTCGGACTAGTGAAAATCGTTTTTACATCTGCCTCTTCAACGACTCTACCTGCATACATAACGACAACGCGCTGGCACATTTCAGCTACTACGCCCAAATCATGGGTGATCATCATGATGGCTGTGTCGGTCTCATCGTTCAATTTTTTCATAAGCTCAAGAATCTGAGCCTGAATTGTCACGTCTAGCGCGGTGGTCGGTTCGTCTGCGATCAACAGTTTCGGAGAACAGATCATGGCCATTGCGATCATGACACGCTGGCGCATTCCCCCTGACAGCTGGTGGGGAAAGTCCTTCATCAGTTCTTCCGCCCGTGGAAGCCCAACCATTTTAAGCATTTCAACGGCATGTGCCTTTGCCTTCTTTTTTGGCCATTTCTTATGTATTTGCAAAGCCTCGATCAGCTGGCTGCCGATAGTAAACACCGGATTTAGACTGGTCATCGGCTCCTGAAAAATCATTGCTATCTCATTCCCGCGAATCTGGCGCATCCTTTTCTCAGATGCTGAAGTAAGATTTTCCCCTTTAAACAAAATATCTCCTTCAACTTTCCCCGCAGGTGTTGGAACGAGTCCCATGACTGATAATGAAGTAACACTTTTGCCGCATCCCGATTCTCCTACAATTCCAAGTACTTCACCGGAATTGATTTGGAAATCGATGTGATTGACAACCGAAACTTCCCCATCATCTGTCTGAAAAGAAGTCCTTAATCCTTTTACTTCCAAGACTGGACTGCTCACTATCCCACCCCTTTCTTCATGATGACATTTACTTACAGCGTGAACAATTTGTAGGACACTCTATTGAAATTATGACACTAGTCTAATAATTTGACAATATTAAAATTTCTAAAAATTTTTAATAATCTTGTCGTTTGTTAGGAAACCCGGGTCTTTTCTAACACAAAAAAAGAACAGAAGCCTATGGCTGCCCCGTTCTTTTTTCTTATGGCATGTTATGAAATTACAACTTTCTGCCCATCAATTACCAATTCAATCGCCAAGCTGCTGAACCGTAAACAGGTTATAGTACACTCCTCTTTTTTTCATTAACTCATAATGGGTCCCGCTTTCAGCAATCTCACCGTTATCGACAACTACTATACGGTCTGCGTGAGTGATGGTTGCTAGGCGGTGTGCAACGATAAAGGTCGTACGGTCTTTTGCAAGCTTTTCAAGCGATTCTTGAATGAGGTGCTCGCTTTCCAAATCAAGGGCGGAAGTCGCTTCATCAAGGATTAAAATCGGCGGATTCTTCAGGAAGACCCTGGCGATGGCAACCCGCTGTTTTTGCCCTCCTGAAAGTTTGACTCCCCGTTCACCAATTTTCGTATCATATCCTTGTGGCAGATTTATAATGAACTCATGCGCATTTGCTGCTTTTGCAGCTGCAGCAACTTCCTCATCAGATGCTTCTGGATTTCCCATGAGGATATTGGCCTTAACCGATTCACTGAACAAAATGTTATCTTGAAGGACCATGCCAATCTTATCCCTGAGCGAACGCACTTTGAAACTCCGGATATCTTCCCCATCGAGCAGGATGCTGCCCTTCGACACGTCATAAAACCTGGGGATAAGGCTGACAAGCGAGGATTTCCCGCCACCGCTCATCCCTACGAGGGCGATCGTCTGCCCTTGTTCTACTCTAAGATCGATTCCTTTTAGAACGTGCGGTTCACCCTCATTGTACCGGAAATACACTTCGTTAAACGACAGCTCTCCTTTTACATCCGTAAGTTCCTTGGCTTTCGGCTGATCTTTAATATCATATTCCTCATCCATAAATTCGAAGACCCTGTCCATGGACGCGAGTGACTGTGTAAGGGTTGTCGATGAATTAACCAGCCTTCTGAGCGGATTATACAGCCTGTCCATATAGCCGGCAAATGCGACCACTTCTCCGACAGATATATGGCCTCCTATCGCCCTATATGCCGCAAAACCGATAACTAGAAGCGGTGCTATATCTGTAATCGTATTTACAACCGCAAACGTTTTGGCGTTCCAGGTTGTCTGATCCATCGCTTTGTTCAGAAAATGGGAGTTTCTTTTATCAAACTGAACTTGCTCATAATCCTCAAGAGCAAAGCTTCTGATGACTGACATCCCCTGGACTCGTTCATGCAGATGCCCCTGCACTTCCGCGAGCGCCTGCGAACGCTGTTTCGTCAGACCTCTTAGCCTTGTATAAAAATATTTAACGGAGAGGCCGTAAAACGGCAGCATCGCCAATGCGACAACCGTCAGCCATCCATCCATCGTTGCCATGATCACAATCGCAATCACAATCGTAAACATATCAAGCCAGACATTCATTAAGCCCGTGATGACAAAATCCTTCGTTTGCTCAACGTCATTGATTACCCTCGATATGATTTCACCCGACTTGTTATTGGAATAAAAACGTAAGGAGAGCCGCTGAATATGTCCATAAAGCTTATCCCTGATATCATATAGGATTTTGCTTCCGACCCATTGTGCGTAATACTGCCGATAATATTCGATTGGCGGACGAAGCACACCGAAAATAAAGAAGGAACCTCCCATCAGCCAAAGCAGCTTGCTGAGTCTATCACTGCTCGTCAAACCATGTCCATTTATAATCGTATCGACCACATATTTTAAAATAAGCGGGATGAGCAATGGAATACCAAACTTTAATATCCCAATTACAATGGTCCATCCAATTTGTTTTTTGTAGGGCTTTACAAAGCCCAAATACCTTCTGATACTATCCAAAATTACACCTTCTTATATGAAATGCTGAAGCAGGCGTTTAGAGCCGATAGACGTGCTCGCGTGAGAACGAAGCGGCCGAGAGGGACGAAAATTGCCCCTTTTTTCGTCCAATCTGCCTGCTGAAGCTGGATCAAGAAATGCTGAAGTGACCTTTTAAAAGCTTAAAACGCCTCTTTAAGGGATCGATATACGGCTTCCCCGCGCAGGCGTTTTTTACGATTACTATTATTATTGTCAGAAAAACCTGTTGAACGCTGGATTCAACAGGTTTTTTCTTATCTAAACTCCAAATACCTTTCGTACCATTGCTCTATAAAGCCTGGTTCGAATGGGCCTTTTCTCTGATTGATCATGGAAATTAATTCATTTAAATTCTTTTTAATAATGTAATCGAGTTCATGGGGATATTTCATCATTTGCCTGTGCAAGCTGTATTCATCTTCATCTAATAGAATATAGGACATGTCGGGAAAAACCTTAATATCCAGGTCATAATCGATATATTTAAGTGCCTCATTATCCCATATATAGGGTGTCCCCAGGTTACAATAATAATAAAAACCGTCCTGCCGGATCATGCCGATTACATTAAACCATTGCTTGGAATTGAAATAGCAGATCGCCGGCTCTCTCGTCCGCCACTGCCTGCCATCTGATTCCGTTACAAGAATACGATCATTTCCTGCTATAACTACAGACGAACTCCCCTTGAGGATAACCGTATCTTCCCAGGTGCGATGGAGTGATCCGTTATGTTTATAGCTTTGTATATCAATAATACTTCCGGGTGTGGGAAAACTCATATGCCTCTCCTTTCCTTCGCATTTCCGGAAGCCAATGGGTTACCAGGTATGTGCGAACTCCTTTCCAATTTAAATTAGAACATTTAGGTAATTCACCAGCTTCGTTGTACAAATTCGTTCATTGTATCGTCTCATCACTATTCTAGCCCTGCCCGGCCTTCATCATCCCCAAGAAACAGTTACTTTACGTTATTTTCTCTCCTATAGTATATCGTTTTAAGAATAGTTTGGAAATGATAGTTACCCTGTTTATTGAAAAAAAGCTCGCCCATTTTTTCATTTTCCATAGTCATTGATCTTTTTCCCTTAGTATGTATCTTAAAAACCTTGTCTAAATTGGCCAGAAAACCAAAAATGCCCCCTGCGTATAGCAGGGAGCATTCTGGATAGAGGTTACTGTTGGTTTTGGTTACCTTGGCCTTTTTGTTGTTGAGATTGAGCGTTTTGCTGACGAACTTGTTGAGCGTCAGTTTCGCTTGCAAACTCAGCACCATATTGACCTTGACCAGCTTGAGACTGTTGGTTTTGCTTTTTAACTTGCTGTGCGTTTGTTTTGTTTTGCTGTTTGTCCATTAGTATCACCTCCACGAAAATTAATTTAACCCTCTGCGGATGTTTTTATGTGAACAAAAAATAATTTTTTATTGTATATTTCCAACGATTGCGGGCCCATGAGACAGGGTATAGGATTGCAAATGGTTTCAAAAACTAAAGGCGATTATTTTTTATGGTGCCTGGCACCTATAACGCCTTGGGAGGTCGATCTTATGTACGTGGGCAGAGATATGACAGAATTAGATATGGTCGCTAAAAAAGAATGGAAAGACAGTGAATTGGCATATTTTCATCAGTCTTTCCAGCAAATTGCCCCCTATCTGAATGAGGAAGGAACAACGATACATCGTGAAATTATTAAAGAAATTGAATCCAGAGGAGGCCTTTCGAATGATGAGGCCAGCTGGGAGAGAGGAACAACCCCGAAAGTGGATTAATGAAAAAAGCTGAGCCTGAATATTCAGGCTCAATTTTTTATTTACCAATTAAAAATTGCTGTAGGATTGACCTCCGTCAACGTTTAACGTCGCTCCTATGATCCAGGATGCCCGGTCTGAAGAAAGGAACACAACCGTGTTGGCAATCTCTTCGACCGTACCAAACCGCTGTGCGGGTATATGCTGCTGTACATACTGGTTGATCTGTTCCGGGTTTTCCTTTAACCGTTTCTGCCAATTTCCTGTAGGGTGCAGCACTGATCCGGGAGCGATACCGCTGATCCGTACTCCATGCTGGATCATTTCATCAGCAAACGACTTAGTAAATGAAATGAGAGCCGCTTTGCTTCCGTTGTAAGTCGGTTTGCCGCCGGATTCCCTTCCGAAAATTGAGGAAATGTTAATAATGGTTCCTTTTTCATTTTTAACCATGTATTCAGCCGCAAGCTTGCTCATTCCAACAGCGGATAAAAAATTAAGGTGAACCGCTTCTTCAAACTCCTCCATACTTGTTTCCATTACTGAAGATCCATTACTGCCTCCAGCATTATTGATTAAAATATCAATGCCGCCAAACTCCCCAATAAATTCACGTATGATTCGCTCCCTGTCCTCTCGGGATGTCACATCTCCCTTTAGAATGATGAGTTCGCCGTCCAATTCAGATTTTGCCTGTTCAAGGGTTTCTAGGCTGCGCCCGCAAATGCCGACAGATGCACCTTCTTCCAAAAACAGCTTGGCGATGCCCTTGCCTAAACCTTTTGAACCGCCAGTTATAAGTACCCGTTTGTTTTCCAGATATAGATTCATGCCGTCACCTCTTTTGCCAATTTGATGATTTTTTGATGTGATACCGGAAAAGGATAGGACTCCATCTCTTCCAGCGTTACCCACTTTAAATCCGCAGCATCCATTGTTTCATGGCTGCATTGTCCTTCAAAAAGCTGTATGTTCCATTTCAAATGGGAAAATACGTGTTCTATGTTACTCACTTGATCGCCGACAGCAGCAGAAATACCCCATTCAGCTTCAATGAAAACCTTCAGATCCTCTTTCTCGCTTACTCCCCTCTTATGAACAGGTACATTCGGAAATTCCCAAAGATTAGCAAGCAGCCCTTCTTTCGGTCTTTTATGAATCAGGTAATTCCCTTCTTGATTGCGTAAGATGAGTGCAGCCATATCCACATGTTTGATCTTTATTTTCTTTTCTTTTACAGGGAGTTCTTTCTGTCGTCCCTGATCAAAAGCCCTGCAGTGCTCCTGAACAGGACAGATCAGGCAAGCCGGTGATTTTGGCGTGCAAATGAGAGCTCCAAGCTCCATAAGCGCCTGATTAAACGAAGAAGGATCTTCTTTTAAAATCAATTTTCGAACAGCATCTTCAAACAGCATTTTTGTTTTAGCTTTTCCAATATCCTCATAGATGAGCAGGATCCTGGAGAGCACCCTCATCACATTGCCATCTACCGCAGGTTCAGGTACTCCGTAAGCAATACTTAAGATCGCTCCTGCCGTATACGGCCCGACACCTTTAAGCTTTGATATTTCATCGGCTGTATCGGGTATTGTCCCTCCATATTGCTCGGCGACTTCTCTTACTGCGGTTTGCAAATTACGAACACGGGAATAATAACCTAAACCCTCCCATGCCTTTAAAACCTTTTCTTCATCCGCCTCAGCCAGGTCGGTAAGGGTAGGAAATAAAGACAGGAAACGGTTAAAGTAAGGAATGACAGTATCCACGCGGGTTTGCTGCAGCATGATTTCGGAAACCCATACTCTATATGGATCCTGATTCCATCTCCAGGGAAGATCGCGCTGATTCTCTTGATACCAGTTAATTAGATCCTGCTGGAAACCTTGAACTGGAAAGTCTTCAATATATGTTTCAGAACGATTCAACGTATTACTCACCTTTCTTTTCAAATGCCCAGCAATGGAGTTTGGACAGTCCGCCCGAAATCATCTGATCAAGCGGCCCATATACCGGATGGCCTTTAAAGAGCCTGAGCTGCTTTAAAGAGTGATATACCTCAGAACCTTCAACATCAAAACTTTCCACATAGAGAGAGTCTTGATCCAGCGCTTTGAGCCAGGAGGTATTGCGGGCGCCGTCTTTCATTAATTCAATCAGCACATTTTGCATATGAGCTTCATATTGTTCAATTATGTCAGGTTTTACTTTATACTCGATAAAAACCGTTAATTTTTGATTCATGATTGGTCCTCCAATTTTAAACAATTATCGCAATCATCTTATATGAGTTAGGAGGTGTGTATATTGGATACTGGAACCCATGTTGTAATGGGATTAGGGCTCGGCGGATTAGCCATGCTTGATCCGGCTGTCTCTGCAGATCCAATAACCGCCCATGCTGTACTCCTCGGTACATTGGTTGGTTCACAAGCACCAGATTTTGATACCATTCTAAAATTAAGAAACAATGCCGTCTATATCCGCAACCACAGGGGAATTACCCATTCTGTGCCTGCTCTTTTTATCTGGCCGGCCCTGTTGTCATTGATTATATACCTGTTTGTTCCGTACTCAAACGGCCTTCATTTATGGCTGTGGACGTCATTGGCCGTATTTTTACATGTATTTGTAGATATATTTAATGCTTATGGTACGCAAGCACTCTATCCCTTCTCAAAAAAATGGGTAGCACTCGGTGTAATCAGCATTTTTGATCCGTTTATTTTCATTATCCATATTGCCGGTCTGTTGCTTTGGTATATCGGCTTCGATCCTGGAATTATATTTTCTGCCGTTTATTTGATCATGGCAGGCTACTATATCCTCAGAATCTGGAACAGGTACAAAATAGCACAAATCGTTCGGAGGAATATTCCTGAGACAATCGAAGTCATTGTTTCTCCAACGCTAAAATGGAGCCAGTATCATCTTGCTATTAAAACTAAGCACCAGTTTTTCGTTGCCAATATTAAACATGGCCGTCTCAAGGTTCTTGACACGTTTGACCGTGTGGAAGTTCCTGACACTAAAATCATTCAGGCAGCGAAAGAAGATAAGAATATTTCAGCGTTCCTTTCTTTCTCCCCGGTTTATCGGTGGGAAGTTGAAAAAAACAACCATGGACATGAAGTGCGTTTTATCGATCTCCGCTATAGAAGCAAAGGGCATTATCCCTTTGTTGCACTAGTCCAGCTTGATGAGGATCTTGAAATCATTACATCCTATACCGGCTGGGTATACAGCGAGGACCGCTTGCGCAAAAAGATGGACTTTACTCCATCCAAGCTTCTAAAAAATGAGTGATGAAGGAAATGTACCTTCATCACTTTTTTTATGCTGTCACTGCTCTTTTTTTAAGTGTTTGAACTTCGGATTCATGGTCTGGTATTCATGCAGTTTGGGGCCGTAGCTCGTAATCCATTGCACGACCATCTCTTCTGTTTTATTTTTGCCGCCATATTCATAGCCGCCCTTGGCTCTTGTTGACTCAAAATCCTCCCAAAGCCCTTCGATCCAGCTTCTTGCTTCCTCATAGGTCAAATTTTGATTCTTATCTAATAAATTGCGGGCAAGCCGGGCAAACCTATCCTCCATTTTTACTTCCTCCTTATCCATTATTTTGCCGTTACTGGCTCACATTAAAGGGTTTTATTCAAACCATACTAGGTGAGAACCGATTTTAAGGAGGGCTAATCGATGCGAAACAAAGCTAAAAACTTCCCTAATCGGATCTCCTTCTCAGGTGAGCCGAGAGCCAAAGAAGAATTTTCTTCAAAACGGCCAGATGGATCCATTCAAGACCGACCACAGGAACGAATGTTTTTATCCAATCGACACCGAGACGATCAATAGTTCTTGCGGTTATGATGGATGCCAGACCAAACGGCAATGCCAATAAGGCTTACATTCAAACACGCAAGCATTATTAGTGCCGGAAAAAGAAGCGGCTTACCCCGCTTCTTTTTTCATTATTTATGAAGGCTGTACCAGCATCGCAATAGGAAATGCTTCGAGTTCGTGAGATTCATTTCTGTACCCCCAAGCAAAAATTCCGTTCATATACACTATTTTAAATGTTGAGCCCGGATCTCCTTGAATGGGATACGTTTCACCTGCTTCAAAGACAGATGGATCAAGCAGATAAGACTTTGCCATCGTAATTTTTCGTTCATAGACAGAAAACTCACTGATCATTCCCATCTGCTCTGCTTTTTGGGCTTTTACATGAAGATCTGCTATTTCGGCTGTCAGTTCTGTTTTTGTCATTTCGCTATATCTTTTTTCCATGGTGCGCCTCCGTTCTTCTGTACTTTTAGTATAATAAACATTGGTTAAGAATCCAAACGTATCGGAGTGGTGAATTTTTATGAAATCAGTGATTATAACGGGAGGCGGCTCAGGTTTAGGGGCAGCACTTGCAGAGGAATATGCAAAGCAATATAAAGTGATCTTGATCGGGCGTTCTTTAAAGAAGCTTAACTCTGTTGCTGACAGCCTTGCAGCACAAGGTTTTAAAGCAGAAAGCTGCGTTTGCGACATAACATCCATGGAAGAAGTAAAACATGTTTTCGATCAGCTTTTTCATCGTGAAGATGTACATATGCTCATTAATAATGCCGGTTCCGGAATCTTTGGCCCTTTGGAAGAACTGAGTGTGGATGAGATTGAAACGATGCTTGATACTAATGTAAAGGGAACTATTTTTACCACAAAGACTTGCTTGCCTTTCTTTAAAGACAAACAAGAAGGAAGAATCATGAACATTATTTCTACTGCAGGCCTGAGAGGCAAAGTGAATGAATCAGTGTATTGCGCCAGCAAGTTTGCGGTCAGAGGTTTTACGGAAAGCCTCGTCAAGGAGCTGGACGGAACAGGCATTCAAGTAACTGCCGTCTACATGGGGGGGATGGATACTCCTTTTTGGGACCATTCGGATCATGTAAAAGACAAATCCCGCTTCAAGACACCAGAGCAGGTTGCACTTCAAATCGCTGCGGAAGACCATGGGCTGCCTGAGATTTTTATTGATCGATAAGGCCCGACTCTAATATTTCCTCGATTAAAGCAATTGGAAACCCTTTACCGTATAAATGCTGCTTCATTTTGTTTTTATATTGCAGACCTGAAAATTTTTTATAGCGTTTGTGAGCTTTATTGGCATGCTTTAGCAAAGCTTCCTTTTCCTCTTGTTCAGTGCTGCCAAGATCAACCGTTCGAAGAGCTTCTTCTATCACTTCCCAGGAGTATCCTTTTTGCAGGAGCTGCTGGGAAACTTTATTTTTCCTCTCACTGCTTGATATTCCTTTGCTTTGATTTGATTTCTTTTGGACGAAATTAATTGCTGATTCTAATTGTTCTTCATAAGGAAATTCCATTAATGCTGCTTCCATATGATCGGAAGATATCCCTTTTTGGATCAGTTCTCTCGCAATAACGCCTGTCCCTTTGGATGTTGTATTCTTTCTTGTTCTAACAAACATTTTTGCAAATTCAGCATTATCCAGGTATTTATATTCTATAAGCCGTTTAATGACTTCTTCAATTACACTGTCCTCATATTCATTTTTCTTTAAATAGTCATGTACTTCTTTTTCTGATCTCATACGGAAAGACAGGAACTGCAAAGCCCGGTTAAACCCTTTTTTGATCTCATCTTCATACAATAAAGAGCTTAACTCTCCCGTATTGATTTCCAGTCCTTTTTTGAGCTTATACTTTATGAGGATATCCGTATCAACGCTGAAACCGAACTCTTCCCCATTTCCCTGATCAATAAAAACATTAAAACGGTCGCTGTTCTTTTTTTGCGTTGTGATCTTTGTAATTAAGGCCATTTTCTTCTTCACCTCACTTCCTTTATTTTAACATAGCCCCTTCTGCCAATGCTGTTATAGAGGTTTAAAAAAAAGCCCGCATAAACAAATGCGGGCTTCCTTTCTAACAGCACCTTTTTGCGGATGCTCCGTATTTTTTGTTAAGAAAGTCTTTAAAGAACTCAGCCTCGGTAGGAGGAGCGACTTCCGGGTGATTCTTTTGAATGTGTTTGACATAGGAGTCATAGTCCGGAAGATTGGAGATTCCTTTGCTGATTTTTCGAATCACGCCTGCTCCGTCTCTGATCCTCTTGATGACGGAACGGAGATTATGCTGGTTCATTAAGACACCTCGCTTATATTGGTTTGCTTAAACGGCTCCTCACTTGTCGGAAGTTCTTCCTTTTTAAACCAAACTTTCCACCATATTCTCATAGCATCAATCAACACTCCAAGAATAAGAAGCATGAAGATTCCAGTCAGCACTGCATTAAGCTGGTTGTTGAAAATAATCTGCTTGGCCGCTTCTGCTGTTGGAATAGTCGGCGGCAATTTCCCGGCATCCAGCGCTTGCTGAGTGACTTCAGCTTGTTTTAAAAAGCCGATTTTGGGAAGCGATGAGAAAATTTTCTGCCATCCTGCTGTAAACGTTACAATCATCAGCCAAGCCAGCGGAGCCAGTGTTACCCAGCAGTACTTGGTCTTGCCCATTTTTAGGATGACTGTCGTAGCTACGATTAAAGCGATCGCAGCGAGCATCTGGTTCGTGATTCCGAATAACGGCCAGAGCGTGTTGATTCCGCCAAGCGGGTCGGTCACTCCCACGACAAGGAAGTAGCCCCATCCTGCGACAACAAGGGCACTGGTGATATAAACAGCAGGCATCCAGTCTGTTCTGCCAAGCGGTTTATAGATGTTGCCCAGCAGATCCTGCAGCATGAACCTCCCTACCCTTGTTCCGGCATCAATGGTCGTTAATATGAACACGGCTTCAAAAAGAATAGCAAAATGATACCAGAAGGCCATGAGTTCAGGACCGCCTACGATCTTAGAAAAGATGTGGGCCATCCCCACAGCAAGCGAAGGCGCTCCTCCCGTCCTTGAAAGAATCGACTCTTCATCCACCTGCTGGGCGATCGTGTTAATCTCATCTGCATTGACAGAGAAGCCCCAGGAAGAAATAGTGGTTGCTGCGGCGCTCACCTCGGTCCCAATCGCTGCAGCAGGAGAGTTAATGGCAAAGTATACTCCCGGTGATAAAAGAGTGGCTGCTACAAGAGCCATCACCGCTACAAAAGATTCTGTCAGCATCCCTCCGTAACCGATCATGTTAGCATGCTTTTCATTAGCGATCAGCTTCGGTGTCGTCCCAGATGATATTAAAGAATGGAATCCAGAAACCGCACCGCAGGCAATCGTAATAAAGAGGAACGGAAATAAGTTTCCTGAAAATACTGGTCCTGTTCCATCCACAAATTTTGTTAGAGCCGGCATTTTAATTTCAGGCATAACGATAAAGATGCCGATTGCCAGCATAGCTATAACCCCTACCTTTAAGAAGGTGCTCAAGTAATCCCTTGGGGCCAAAAGAAGCCAGACGGGAAGTACAGAGGCAAGAAAACCGTAAACAATCATCATGATGGCAATTGTTTTGCCTTCAAATGTAAACATTGGAGCCAGGGTTGCAGAGTCAGCCACCCACTGGCCGCTCAGCAAAGCAAAAATCAAAAGAGCAAATCCAATGAGGGAGGCTTCTCCTACCCTTCCCGGCCGGAGAAATTTCATATAGATTCCCATAAATAAAGCGATCGGAATCGTCATTGCAATGGTGTACATGCCCCAGGGACTCGCTTTTAAAGCGTTTACAACAACAAGCCCTAAAACAGCAATGAGAATGATCATGATTGCAAATACTCCGACAAGGGCAAGATAGCCTCCAACTGGCCCTATCTCTTCCCTTGCAATTTCACCGATCGATTTGCCTTTTCGGCGCATGGAGATGATTAAAATGACGAAATCCTGGACACAGCCCGCAAGTACGGCTCCCGCAATAATCCAGATTGTTCCCGGAAGATACCCCATCTGTGCGGCAAGCGTAGGACCTACAAGGGGTCCAGCTCCAGCGATCGCGGCAAAATGATGTCCGTAGAGCACCCATTTGTTGGTGGGCACATAATCCTTTCCATCACTGTATCTCTCTGCAGGTGTGGCCCGTTTTTTATCCAAACCAAAGATTTTATTCGAGATAAAACGGGAATAAAACCGGTAAGCAACTGCGTATGTAGCCAGCGATGCCACGACAAACCAAATGGCATTAATGTGCTCGTCCCTCTGCAGGGCAATAACCGACAGACTTAATCCCCCTGCAAGAGCGATCGCAATCCAAATAATTGTCTTTGTGAAAGGATTGCTTTTCTTTTTAATGGTGCTCGGCTGTGTTTCCATTATGCTCCCCCTTAAAAAATTGTTATAATTACAAGGACAATTATAACAAATATTCTTAATATTTAAAATAACTTGAAATTTCGGCTAAAGGAGGATATAGCATGAAGATTGCAATTACAGGAGGCACCGGACTGATCGGCTCGGCAGTAACAAACCTCCTTCTTTCCAAGAATCATGATGTATACATCTTAACACGGTCAAAAAAAGAGGCTGATGACTCAAAATTGCATTATGTGGAGTGGCTTGGAGATTCCAGTGTTCCTGAAAAAGAGCTTTCCGGTATTGACGCCTTTATTAACCTTGCGGGTGAAAGCATCAATGGCCGCTGGACGGAGGAAAAAAAGAAAAAAATTATGGAAAGCCGAATGAAAGCAACGGATGAGGTCCTCCGCATTCTTGACAAACTCCCTGAAAAACCTTCTGTACTGGTCAATGCTTCAGCTGTTGGTTACTACGGCACTGCTGAACAGGAGCGCTTTACAGAACGATCGGAACCGAAAAATGAAAATTTTTTATCAGAAGTGGCACAAAAGTGGGAACAAAAAGCGGAGAAGGCATCTGAGCTGGGAATCAGGACTGTATTAACTCGTTTTGGAGTAATCCTCAGTGAAAAAGGAGGAGCTCTCTCCCAGATTGAAATGCCCTATAAGTTCTTTGCCGGGGGCAGAATCGGATCTGGAAGGCAGTGGATATCATGGATTCATCTTGAAGACGCGGCAAGGCTTATTGCATATGCTATCGAATCAGACATTGAGGGTCCATTAAATGTTACTGCCCCTTTTCCTGTACAGAACAATGATTTCGGAAAAGAATTGGGAGAAACCATCAAACGTCCTCACTGGCTGCCCGCTCCCGCTTTTGCCATAAAAACTTTGCTTGGTGAAATGAGTGTTCTCATTCTTGAAGGGCAGCATGCCTATCCCGAAAAGGCACTTCAAGGCGGATTTCAATTCCGTTTTTCAAGGCTTCAGGAAGCATTAAAGAATTTACTGAAATAAGATACAATATATCTAGAAATAAAAAGAAAATTAGGTGAATGCAGATTGAAAATACTGATTAAAGGGGCAAAGATTTACCCGATTACCTCTCCCGTTTTGCAAAAAGGTGATATCTTCATCCAAAACGGAAAAATCAAACATCTTGCCCCATCCATCGAAGAAACCTCGGATATGGTAATCATCCATGCGGAAGGAAGCCACCTTCTGCCCGGGCTGATCGATGTCCATACCCACTTGGGGCTTTATGATGAGGGCACAGGATGGGCCGGGAATGATGCAAATGAAACAAATGAAGTACTCACCCCCCATATCCGGGCGATCGACGGCTGCCATCCGCTGGACAGCGGTTTTCAGGATGCCATCAAGCATGGCATAACATCGGTCCACATTATGCCCGGCAGCGCAAATGTGATTGGAGGGACAACTTCCGTCATTAAGACTGCTGGAAAGGATATTCGAAAAATGCTGATCAAGGAGCTGGCAGGCCTGAAGCTGGCACTCGGTGAAAACCCGAAAAGGATTCACAGCGGCAGGGAAAATAACTCCATTACACGGATGGGAATCATGGGGATGCTCCGGGAAGCTTTTTATCACGCAAAAAGCTCTTCTTTTACAGAGGATTTAAGGATTGCCCCCCTGCTGGCAGCTTTGAACCGTGAAATTCCTGTCAGAATTCACGCTCATCGTGCGGATGATATCCTTTCGGCCCTGCGGCTGGCAGATGAATTCAATCTTGATCTCCGTATTGAACATTGCACGGAAGGCCATTTAGTTGCCGAGGAGCTGTCTGGCCGAGGTCTCCAAGTTTCAGTAGGTCCAACCCTAACGAGAAGATCCAAGATTGAGTTAAAGAACAAAACTTGGGAAACGTATAAAATTCTCGCAGATCATGGTCTGGAAGTATCCATTACAACAGATCATCCCTATACGCCGATTCATTATTTAAATGTCTGTGCGGCTCTTTCTGTCCGGGAGGGGCTGAGTGAAGAAAATGCCCTGCGCGGCATTACCATCAACCCGGCCAAAAACCTGGGCGTTGCCAATCGAATCGGCAGCCTGGAACCCGGAAAAGACGCAGATATCAGCATCTGGACAGAGCATCCGTTTCATTTTTCATCTCTTCCGGTAATGACCATAATTGAAGGAAAAATTGTGTATAAAAATAACCAATATTTTCACAAAAAATAAACAAAAAAACTATTTTCTTTTTTAGAAAAATATCTTATGATTCAAGTATAAATGAATATGCAAAAACCATAGGGAAGGCAATTGGTGCGCCACCAGAATTTCTGGTCCTAGTGGGTTCGATTCCCACCCCGAATTAATTTTTATTCTTAATTCGAGGGTGGGATTTTTCTGCCCTCTAGGAGGGGTTAAATTGTTAAAAAAGCGTGATTTAAACGACTGTCATGTTCTTTTCAATTTAATGGCGCACCCGGATGTCTTTCCTTTTGTTCGTCAAAAAACCGACTCGCTTGAAGAATTTATGTTTCTGACCAAGCAGACGATTGAAGAAGAAGAACGCGGGGAAACGATTTCCAGAACCATTATGGATGAGTGGTATAATCCAATCGGAGCCATCAGCTTGTACGACGTTCAAGATGGCTGCGGATTTCTGGGCACCTGGATTGGGCAGCCGTATTTTGGCAAGGGCTACAATAAACTTGCTAAAGAAAGTTTTCTGTCCGAATTATTTTACGAAAAGGATATTCAGACGGTTTTTATGCGGATTCGCAAAACCAATCTTCGTTCGCAAAAAGCTGCAGAAAAAATTCCGTATGTCACAATGGCCAATGAATCACGGGCCGACGTCTATGAACAGCTCAACCGTAAAGAGGATCTTTATAACCTATATCAGATTGAGAAAGACAACTACATGCTTCATCAGTTAAGAAATCAAAATCAAACCGATGTTTATGAAGAAGATCATCTGAAAGAAGCTTAAATAATTGGCGCCGTTTGAGCCAAACTATAAAGGGGATGACTCAGTAAGTTTAACTTGCTGGGTTATCTTCTTTTTATTTTCTAAAAGGGGGAAACAGCCTTGAAAAGTAAAAAACGCCAAGCGGAAGAGCGGAACGCCGACCTGACCAAAACGCAGGAGATGCTCTATAAAGAAGAAATGAAATCAGCGGATGGAGCAGCAAAAAATGCTTTCCCTTCTTCCCAGCAAACAAGATAGCTATAAAAAAAGTACCTAATGAGGAGGCTTCACTCATGGATCATGAAAAGAACCAGTTAAGTAATGCACAGGATGGCCTGACAGAAGCAGATCAGATGCAGCCTCAGGGTGTAGATGTTCAATACTCTTCTGAGGTTGCTGACCAGGACGACCGTGAAGCATTAGAACGTGCCGAAGAAGCAGATCGCCGCCAGCTTAATCAATAAAGACGTTAAAGGGGCTGTCCAAGAAGTCTGTAAGCTGTTGATTTCCGTTCCAGGCTCCTCGCTTTCCGCGGAGCGTGCGGTGAGCCTTACCGGCGTGAACGCCTACTTTTTGGTGCAAGCACCGGCGGGAGTCTCACCTGTCACGCTAGTCCCGCAGGACAAGGAAGGCTGCGGCAGCGTTATATCGCACGAAGAAAATGTGAAATTCATTTTCGAGGAGTCTCGCATCTTCCACTTCAATTAACTTTTCATTGAAGATTTTTCAAGCCAAAAAGGGGCTGCCTGAAGGTCAATTTTCGACTTTCTGGACAGCCCCTTTTTCTAAAAAACTTTTATGGGGAACTTTATGGCTTGTGGGTAAGGTTATCCACAGGATGTTAATATCGTGGATAACTTTTATTGTTTTTAAAGACTTTGTAATTTTTTTGACGAATATTGTAGCCTTTATAATTTTTTCATTATTTTACATATGCACAAGCAGTGGATAACATTGTGGATTGTGTGAATATGTCAGAAAATATCGATTTATAAAATACTTTTCAACAAACATTGTGGATAACAGAGACCCTACCTTCCTGCATGTCTTGTAGGTCAGTATCTTTATGTTTATAATTAGAAAAAATTAACATATAGGAAGGAAGGGATTCGTCCTCCGCTTTCTGGTGGAACACCGGAAAGGGTGGCGGATCTTTTGGAGACAGCTGCAGCGAGGGCGGAGATGGCTGGGGCGGAGATTAGTTCCATAATATTCTGCCTATTAAAAAAGACAAAGGGAATGACTCCCTTTCTCTTTTATTTCTCCCAGACAAGTGAACAAACCACTTCGACATGAGCCGTATGAGGAAACATATCCACAGGTGTCAGGCTTTCAACTTTAAACCCTTCACTTATCAACATGTGGACATCTTTTGCCAAGGTGGATGGGTTGCATGAAACATAAACCATTCTCTTCGGCTTAATCTTCCCTACTGTTTTTAAGAAGGCCTGATCACAGCCCGTTCTGGGAGGATCAACCACAATAACGTCCGGCTGCCAACCTTCTTTCAGCCACTTCGGAAGAATTTCCTCTGCTTTGCCCGTCTCATAATGGGTGTTCGAAAATTCATGCCTTTTCGCGTTTTCTTTTGCATTTCGTATCGACTCATCGATGACGTCCATCCCTCTGACCTCTCGGGCATCTGGAGCAAGCCAGAGCCCGATCGTTCCAGCTCCGCAATACGCGTCCACAATTTTTTCTGTACCAGTCAGTTTCGCCGCTTTCTTCGCCTCATCATACAATTTTACCGTTTGCTTAGGATTCAGCTGAAAGAATGCACGAGCCGACAGATCAAATGACAATTCACCTAATTGTTCACCTATGGTTTCCGGTCCTTCCAATGGAATTGTTTGATCGCCGAAAATGATGGATGTTTTCTTATCATTCACGTTTTGAACGATGGAAGTAACGTTCGGAATCCGTTTCTTGATTTCTGACACAAGCAGTTCTTTTCGAGGAATCATTTTTTGAGCCGTTACTAAAACCAGCTGTGTTTCCCCTGTTTCAAAGCCTGTCCTTACGACGATCGTTCTGATGATCCCCGTGCGTTTTTTCTCATGATAAATGGAGATGTTCAGATCCTCCAGGATTTTTTTTACAGCATTGGTTATGCGAACCGTCTCGGGATGCTGTACCATGCACTGATCTAGATCGATAATGCGATGAGAATTTAGTCCATAGAGCCCCGCGGTGACCTTGTCTTTATCTTTAGCTGCTTGAAGCTGGCTCTTGTTGCGGTATTCCCAAGGGTGTTCCATGCCAATGGTTGATTTAAGCGGCAGATCTTCCGGCTTTATTTTCGTATAGCGCTCGAAGGCCTGACGGACCACATCCTGCTTCTCTCTCAGCTGTCCTGCATAGCTGAGATGCTGAAGCTGGCAGCCGCCGCATTGTTCATAAATCGGACAAGGCGGAACAACCCGGTCTTTTGATTTTTTGCGGATGCTTTTGACTTTTGCTTCCGCCCGGTTGGGATAAACATGTTCAATCTGCGCTGTTATTTCTTCCCCAGGAAGAGCACCTGGAACAAAAACAACCGTGCGTTTATAAAAACCGACTCCCTCTCCATTAATGCCGAGGCGTTTAATTTTGAGTGGGATGGTTTGCCCTTTATTTAATGCTGTTTTTTGTTTATGGTTGGCTGTTTCTTTTGCCATAGCCATTCACTTCTCTCAAAATAATTTTTTCGATCCATTATAGCATTGTTTACACCTTGTTCCCACTAACATGTCCAAACAGATGAAAAAAAGCCTTGATCAAGGCTTTTTTGGTGTTTGCTTCAAAGGTTTATCCATCTTGCTTTTTGAAGCCAGATCATCCAGGCTCCTAAAAGTGTATCCCCGCTTCTTAAGATCATCTATCGCTTTTCCGAGAGCTTCAGCATTGTCTCTTGAAACAGTATGCAGCAAAAGTATACAGCCAGGGTGAATTTGTTTCATGATGTGGTTATAGGAGTATTGCCATCCTTGCTGGCGTTTAACATCCCAATCAACAAACGCGAGCGACCAAAACACATGCGAATATCCCAATTGTTTGGATAGGGCGATTGAACGCTCACTGAATACACCTCTTGGCGGACGAAGATAATGCATATCTTTTTTTCCAGTTAGCTTTGTGTATTTATCCTTAACCGCTGTCAATTCTTCTTCCATACGCTGCCCGCTGATTGTCGTCATATCCGGATGATGATTGGTATGGTTTCCAACAATATGGCCTTCATTTGCCATTCGTTTAATCAGATCAGGGTGAGTGTTAATAAAATGTCCGGTAACAAAGAACGCCGCCGGAACTTTTCTGCTCTTTAGCGTGTCCAGGACATCGTCTGTGTAGCCGTTCTCGTATCCGTTATCAAATGTGAGATAAATATCTTTTTGATTGGGATTACCAATATACATGCCATCATATTTTTTCAACAGCAGCAAATAACGTTGATCTGTCGTCGGCGGTACTTCATTTCCTCTCTTCTGGAAATACCATTCGTACCGTTTATTAGAAGAATCCCCATGTGCAGCTTGTGCTGTATTGCTGGCGATCATGAGAAAAACAGCGGCAATTATTAAACGATTCCCCCATTTTTTCATGTCCGTTCACTCCTCTCCATGCTTTTTATATCATTACTTTTAGTTTCTTTGTCTGATTTAAAAGCATACAAGGTAGTATCTGCCATAGGAGAAAAGTGCAAGCGCCCTGTTCAGGTCCGACAAGCGCTGAAGATAGACATTACATCTATGCCACAAAAAAAGCCCGCTCCAGGAGCAGGCTTCTTGTATCTATTTGAATACAGGTTCTTTAAACTGAGAAAGGCGTTCAAGCGATGAAGCTTCCACATCTTGATGAAGGCTGTTTCCATGAGAATCCATTGTAACAACCGCTGTGAAACCTTTCACGTTAATATGCCACATTGCTTCTGGAATACCGAATTCCATCAGGTCTACGCCTTCTACCTTCTGCATGCATTCCGCATAGTATTGGGCAGCTCCGCCGATGGCATTCAAATAAACACCGCCATGCTCGCCAAGCGCCTGAAGAGTCTTTTTGCCCATTCCGCCTTTACCGATAACCGCACGAATACCAAACTTTTTCATGATGTCGCCTTGATACGGCTCTTCACGAATAGATGTCGTAGGACCAGCAGCTTTTACGACCCAGTTTCCTTCTTCATCTTTGGCCATTACTGGACCACAATGGTAGATGATCTGACCGTTCAAATCAACTGGTGCGTCATGATCTGTTAAATATTTATGGATTGCGTCACGGCCCGTATGCATCATGCCATTGATGGTGACAACATCACCGACACGAAGCTCACGGATTTGTTTTTCCGTAATCGGTGCTTCGAGTGTCACTTGGCGGACTTCTGTTTTTTCTTCAAGGGCAGCTGCCGCTTCTTCTTTCATCTTGTCGAAGTCGACTTCTTCACCTTCTTGGTAGAGCCATTCTTGAATCTCACCGGAAACCGGATCAACTTTAACGCCTAGACGGCGGTAAGCCCAGCAATTGTAAGCTACAGATACAAAAAAGCTGGCAGGAATACGATTGATGACTCCAACTTTACAGCCAAGAAGCGTTGTTTCTCCACCGAAGCCCATCGTTCCGATTCCAAGCTTGTTGGCGTTTTCCATCACGTATTCTTCAAGCTTGCGAAGATTTTCGTTAGGATTTACATCTTCCGCAGAACGAAAAAGCATTTCTTTTGCCAGTTCATATCCGCTTGTACGGTCTCCGCCGATGCCGACACCGATGAAGCCAGCGCTGCATCCCTGTCCTTGTGCCTGATAAACGGAATGCATGATGCATTTTCTGATGCCATCCAGGTCACGTCCAGCACGTCCAAGGCCTTCCAGCTCCGCAGGAAGGCTGTATTGAATATTTTTATTCTCACAGCCGCCGCCTTTTAAAATTAAACGAACATCAATGTAATCTTCTTCCCATTGTTCAAATTTAATAACAGGTGTACCTTCACCCAAATTGTCTCCGCTGTTGTCCCCGGTTATGGAGTCAACAGAGTTCGGACGCAGCTTGGCATCACTGGTCGCTTCAGCAACTGCTTTTTTGATCGCCTTTTTCATTTCAATCTGGTTCACATTGACCGGAACTTTAATCTTAAATGTCGGCAGCCCAGTATCCTGACAGATCGGCGAAACATTTTCATCCGCCATCTTAATATTTTTTGTAATCGTTTCTAAAGACATCGCAGCACGGGTTCCTGCGTTCTCCCGTATCTTTGCTGCCGCAATGGCTCTACGTACGTCTTTCGGCAAGTTTGTGGATGTTTCCACGATCAGCTTATACATGCTCTCCTGAAACTTTTCCATGATCTAACCCCTTTTATTATAGAAGAATAATTTTGTCCATTAAAACCATTTCCATTATAACAAAAAGGATAAAATAGCGCTTACTTTTCGTTTTTGATCTGCTCTTTTTCTTCCCAATGATTTCGGAACTGCTTGCACTTAAACTCCAGGTCATCCAGCATTCCTATGATCCGGTCGATTTCTTCTACTCCTGCTGTTTCTGCATCAATGGAATCAAGCACCTGCAGCAGCATGTCCACCCGCTGCACAATATACTCTTTCTGAGATGATCTATCTTCAATCGATTTACCCACATTAACCTCTCCTTTCCTTCATACTGTATCAAAGGATCATTTGTCTGCCAATTTAAACTTGAAATTTAGGCTCTTTTTCTTTGCTTCTGATTGAGTTATCATATGGTGTATTTATAGGTTATCGCAGCCCTTTATTTTTACCCGTTTTATTTAAAAAGGAGTTTTTTATAATGATGATAAAAGAACCAATTTCCGTTCAATATGACCCTTGGGAAGCCTACATGGATGTGGAACAGTACGGTTCCATGAGGCTAACCAATATTGAAGTAACAACAACTACCCTCTGTAACATGAGATGCGCCCATTGTGCAGTCGGATATACCTTAAATGTGAAAGACCCTGAACCCCTGCCGCTCGATCTTCTTATCCGCAGACTCGATGAGATTCCGGATCTGCGTTCTTTCTCGATCACAGGCGGAGAGCCGATGATGTCGAAAAAATCGGTGGATCAGTATGTTGTGCCACTACTCCGATACGCATCATCACGAGGGGTTAGAACTCAGATTAATTCAAATTTGACGCTGGATCTCACCCGGTATGAGCCCATCCTTCCCTACTTGGATGTCCTTCACATTTCTCATAACTGGGGAACTCCACAAGATTTTGCTGAGATTGGTTTTGCCGTGATGGACCGCAAACCTTCCATGGAACAGCGAACAGCATTATTTGACCGGATGGTACATAATGCGCAGGAACTCACAAAACAAGGCGTCCTTGTGTCTGCGGAGACCATGCTGAACAAGAGCACTCTTCCTTATCTTGAAAAAATCCATGAGCATATCCAGGAAATGGGATGTCAGCGCCACGAAATCCACCCCATGTATCCAAGCGACTTCGCAAGCTCTCTTGAAGTCCTTTCGCTGGATGAGACCCGCGCTGCCATCCACCGGCTGCTGGATTTCCGCAATCAGGACGTGTGGATGCTTTTTGGAACGCTGCCTTTTTATGCATGTTCAACCTCCATTGAAGATCAAAAGCTTCTAAAGCGCCTTTATGCAGAAGAGAACATAACTGTCCGTAATGATCCCGATGGAAGGTCACGGCTGAACGTCAATCTGTTTGACGGAGAGATCATCGTAACAGACTTTGGCGACACTCCTTCACTCGGCAACATACAAAGCACTTCTTTTTTAGAAGCCTATGAAAAATGGAACAAAACCGACACAGCAAAATCGCTGAACTGCCATTGTCCAGCTGTAAAATGCCTGGGTCCCAACCTGCTGGTGAAAGATACGTATTATAAAGAAATGGACTTTTCACTCCGTTCTTCCAAAATATAACTTTTTAAAAAGTTATAAACTTTACATTAGTAAGTTTTGAGAGTATTATCAAAGGAAAGACTATATCTAACAGGCTTTTCAGCCGAAAAAGATCAATGCAATGAGGTGAATTGTTGTATGGATTACAATACCATGTGTCCCAAATATGAAGTTACTATAGATATTATCGGTAAAAAATGGACGGGGCTGATCATCCGTGTATTATTGGGTGGATCCCGAAGATTCAAGGATATAAAAAAGCAGATTCCTGAGATGAGTGACAGAATGCTCACAGAACGAATGAAAGAACTTGAAGCTGTGGGCATCGTTGCCCGCCATGTTTATCCCGAAACACCAGTTCGGATTGAGTATGATCTTACCGAAAAAGGAAAATCCCTGCGCTCCGTAATTGATGCTATTCAAAGCTGGAGTGAAGAATGGGTTGAGAATTGCGAACTTCAAAAATAAAACAGCTCCTTTAGGGAGCTGTTTTATTTTACATATTGGAAGAATGGAATCTGAAGGAAACATGCTCTTGAACCGGGATCCAGGCTCCGATTCCCTGCTGGGTAACATTCTGTACCTCAAGCTTTCTTTTGCTTCCCTTCAATACGATGTAGACTTCTCCATATGTCACTCTTCCTCTTTCATTAACAGCTGGCGCATAGCTTGAAAGGTAACCGACTTGCTTAGGGGAAATATTATAGACGTTACCTTTCCTTGTTCCTGCCCCCACATTGGTCTGAAAAGAAAGAGGAAGCTTTGTTTTCTCTCCTGCTGCAATCAGCATCATCTTTTTTACAGCATCACTATTCGGAATTTCAGCAGTCAAGCCGCCGGTAATCCGTTTATGTGCCTGCTGTTGATATCTGAGCTGAGCCATTGCTTTTCCGCCTCGGTTATCCAAACGATTAAGGTTGATCTGCTGGTACTCCCAATTGACGGTAGTTTCCGTGGACTGATAGGACAACGGCCATTGTCCAAGGAAAATTCTTGCTCTGTACCCGATGGCTAATTTTGATGGATTGATTACCGACTCGTTCAGAATACGGATTAAATCCGGATTTGCAATGGATACATTGGATGTTTTCAGCATGGATTTAGCAAGCTTGCTTGGCTCCAGGTAAGGCAGATCCTGAGCGGAATTGGGATACGTATTTTCTTTTGATATGCTGACAACAGAGTTAGGTATCCTGGAAGGACTTGCTGCAGCAGTATCTGCTTGGGCCAGCAGGGAAAAAAGCATGATTATAACAAGGTATGTGCGGTTCCGTTTCATATGAATTGCCTCCTTTATACACCTATTTTTTTCTTGTTGAAGAAATTTATCCATAGTAGAGGAATAACAATTTTTAACACATAAAACAGACACTTCATGTTTTTCAAGTGTCTTTGTGATTACTCTTTTAAAATTGGTGGAACTTTGATAACAGATTTCAAACCCAATCGGCACCCTTTCAACCATATCAGGCAATAAACCTCATTCACGTTATATGTCGTTTCATAGTGAAGGTATAACCCTCTTTACAGCAACCAGTAAACAAACACATAAAGTGGAAGAAATTCAGGAGAATCCAAATGTCCATGTCCTCCTGGGATACGAAGACTGGAATGATCCTTATATTGAGCTTCAAGGTACAGTTACCGTGCGTGATGGTAAGGACCTCAAGGAAGAATTCTGGCATGACATGATGAAGCATTGGTTTTCAGGCCCCGAGGACCCAAACTATATCATTCTGGAAATCAAGCCGTCTGTCTACAGGCTGATGAACTCGAAAGAGCGGGAACCCGTAGAGATGAAACTCTAAGGAATAATTCAAAAAAGCATTCCCTAGGAATATTCTCAAGGAATGCTTTTTCTTATGCGGTCAGTTCGAATGAATCTGTGATATCGATACTTCCTTTTACAGATTGAACCATCGAACAGTTTTTCTCCGTAACCCGCAATGCCTTTTCAATTTTTTCCGAGGAAAGTTCCTGGCCTTTTATAATAAAATGCATATGAATGCTTTCTATGCGATCCGCCTCGTTCCTGTTGCGAACGACCTGCGTACGAATCGTAATATCCTGAACATCAATTCTCATCTTATCCAAAACTTTACGAAGCACCCCGCCGCTGCAAACGGCCACAGATGAAACCATTAGCTGATAAGGACGAAAGCCATACTCTTCATTGCCTGAAATATCGAGCGTGCCGTATTCAAATTGGGTTTGAAAACCGTTCTCCTTCATTTTAAATTCCATTAATATCACCTCTTATTTTATATAGTGTAAACAATTTTAATTTGTTTTTACAAAGAATGCGGCTCAGCAAGGCAAGAAATAGATATTCATTGTAGAATAAGAGTAGAATTGAAAAAAGGATGTATTGCTTATGGCTGTATTAACAAAATCGAAATTTTCCGTGTTAGTCAGTATTGTCTTCATTTCGGGGTTTTCTCAGGGTATGCTCCTGCCTTTGATCGCTATTTTGCTGGAAGAGTCGGGAACCTCTTCTACCTTGAACGGATTAAACGCGACCGCCCTCTATATCGGTATCGTTTTCGCCTCGCCTTTTATTGAAAAACCGGTGCGAATGTTCGGCTACAAAAAAATTATTATAACCGGGCTTATTCTCGTTACCGTATCACTATTTTTATTTCCATGGTGGAAAGCGTTCTGGTTCTGGTTCGCTCTGCGCATGATTATCGGTGTCGGGGACCATATGCTTCATTTTTCCACCCAGGTATGGGTAACTTCCAACAGTCCTGCCGATAAAAGAGGCCGGAATATCGCACTTTATGGGATAGCTTTTGGTGCAGGTTTTGGGATTGGGCCAATGATGACCCGGCTGGCAGTGTATAGTGAAGCGCTTCCCTTTATAATTTCAGGAGGGTTCTGCCTGATCTCTCTGTTTGTTATGACCTTTATCCAAAATGAATATCCAGAAACAAAAAGCTTTAATGAAGCTGGTATGAATACGCTCAGCCGTTATCGTGAGGTAATACTTCTAGCCTGGGTCGCTCTGCTTCCAGCGTTCGGCTACGGTTTTCTTGAAGCCTCCTTAAATGGTTCCTTCCCTGTTTATGCATTACGACACGGCATACCGATCGACTGGGTATCCATCTTACTGCCTTCCTTTATTGTCGGAAGTCTGGTGTTCCAGCTTCCACTCGGATTATGGAGCGACCGATTTGGAAGAAGAAATGTTCTTTTAGTTTGTCTTTTCGTGGGCTTTGCGGCATTTACTGCTACATTGTTTGCAGGGGAAAATATGCCGTTATTTCTCCTCCTTTTCTTTATTGCCGGCATGTTCGTTGGATCCCTGTTTTCATTAGGGATTACCTATATGAGCGACTTGCTCCCCCTGCACCTTCTTCCTGTAGGCAATATCCTGGCAGGCATCGCGTTCAGTGCAGGAAGTATGAGCGGTCCGCTCATCGGAGGATGGTTCATAGATACCTTTAAATCAGGCGCTTTTGTTTATGCAATAAGCGGAATGCTGCTGACTTTACTGGTGATTACCTTTATACATAAAGGAACAGGCATACGTTCTGCTGCTGAAAAAAACGTGTCATGAAAAGCCAATAAATAAAGCTGAGGTACTGCATACTATAGAAAGCAATATTTTTGCATTTCGATATTCCTTATACTATAATTGTAATTAAATAATAATTATTATAAATAATTTTTCTTAAAAAGGAGTTTATTGTTCATGAAATTACGCGACGAAATGCCTGAACTAAATGGTGCAACTGAATGGTTAAATGGTGAAGTAACAAAATCTGATCTAATCGGCAACAAACCAACACTTATTCATTTTTGGTCTGTAAGCTGCGGACTCTGTAAAGAAGCAATGCCAAACATCAATAAATTCCGTGATGATTACAAAGACGAACTAAACGTTATTGCTGTTCATATGCCTCGTTCTGAAAAAGACCTGGACATCGACCAAATCAAAGAAGTAGCAAAAGAACACGACATCACTCAGCCGATCTTTGTCGATAACCAGCACAACCTTACTGATGCTTTCGAAAACCAATATGTACCTGCTTACTATGTATTTGATAACGAAGGCAAACTACGCCACTTCCAAGCCGGCGGCGATGGCATGAAAATGCTAACCAAACGCGTCAACCGTGTACTAGGGAAAGAAACGAAGTAAGTTCGAAAAGCTGAGGTGCCTGTTTAAAAGCGACATACGTTGAAACTCGCGAACTTCAACACGCTCCTTGTGTTTTGATGAGAGAGTGAAACGACCGAGCTTTTGGGCACTGAAGCTGGATCGAGAAAAGCTGAAATCAAAACCCCTGTTGGAATTGGCCAACAGGGGTTTTTTATACTAAAAGGGCTTCCGGGGATCGCCCGCGTCTACCTTTTTCTTCTTAGAATATTATTTTCAACAATGCGGTAGATAAGTGCACACAGTTTAAACACCACAAGGCCGACCATCGTTCCGAATCCATTCAATAGGATGTCGTCTATATCAAAGATCCGGTGAGCGTAATTATATTGGATGACTTCAATTACAGAGCTCGTCCCAAATCCAATCATAAACATGAGCCACCATTTAGATAACGAACGGTTAATCAACGGTGGCAGAAAGCCCAGCGGAAAGAAAAGAATGACATTGCCAATTATATTTTTAAAAATCAGCCAGTAGTCACGGCTCTTCCACATTAATCGAATACTGTCAAAGAGCACAAGGTTCATTGATTTTCCATACACATAGTGGTTGTATGTAAACAACGTTGCATAAATCAGAATAGCCAAATACCCTAGGAACATAAGCCAACCGATATTTCTCCATCTTAGCCGGGCTTTTTTCTTGTTGAGCTTTTTGTTCTTCTTCATCATCATTCTCCATTCACGTGCTTAATCCCGGCCAATTGCATGACATTTCATTTGAGTCAGCTCAAAAAGCCCCGTCCATTATACCATATGATATCCGTATGTAATCATGCATGAAGATGTTAATTTGTCCAAAAAAAGCCGCCAATGAGGCGGCTTTTCATCGAAAATCTTATTTGGTTTTTGTCAATAAACCCTTCTCATATGCCTGGTCAATCTTGAACTTATGAAACGTAGCATTAATGACACCGCCAAGGATGATGACCATCCCCGTTAAATAAAACCATAGCATGAGTACGATAATGGCTCCCAGGCTCCCATATGTGGCTGAATAATTGCCGAAGCTGTCAACATAAAAAGCAAAGCAAAGTGAGACAAGCAGCCAGGCAACGGTAGAAAAAATGGCACCGTACCAGACTTCACGATATTTCAGCCGTTTGCAAGGCCCCATAAAGTACAATACAGAAAAAACAATTGCAATAACCACAAAACTGATAACCCATCTCAACAAGCTCCACATGCTCAGGAAGAACTGATCGAGTCCCAGATAAGAGAAGATAAATTCCCCAAGCATTTTTCCGAAGACAGGAAGAACCAAAGAAACAACGATAGAGATAATTAATCCAATGGTAAGAAAGATAGCCAAAATCCTTGCCGTGATAAACGAACGGCATTCTTCCACACCATAGGCTTCATTTAATGCTTTAATCACTGCATTGACTCCATTAGAGGCTGACCAGAGGGAGGCGATAATCCCGAAAGAAAGCAGCCCGCCTTTTTTAGATTCAAGCACAGCCTTCAGGTTCTCTCTAATCAACTCCATCGATTGTCCAGGTACGACATTATTAAGAACTTTTACAGCGTCTTCCGGAGAAATAAAGATACCGCCAAGGGTTATTAAAAAGATGAGAAACGGAAAAAGCGACAGCAAAAAATAATATGCCAGCTGCGCAGCCAGATCAGGAACACCACTCTTTTTAAAACTGTGCATAAATTCAATGGCAAATGACTTTGGAGATATATTCTTAAGTTCATGGAACAATTTCATCTGTTTCACCTCGCTGCTTTAAACGATCCGTATACTGAAAAAAGAAGGGCAACTTAATAGCTGCCCTCATTTGGTGTAACCACATGCGGTTTGTTTTGAAGGTCGGAATAAGATGGAGCTGTAATCGAATCCTTTTCGCTTACTTCGCCCACAACATCTTTACCATGCTCTTTAACGTCCTGTCCTGCACCTTTCAACTTACTTCCTATTTTTACAAGCTCACTGCTTGCCCCTCTTACTTGCTGCATGGCTTCCATTGATGTATTTTTCACATCTTCCATTGTCGACATGAGCTGTTTGATATCATCCATCACATCGCTCACGGCTGAAGACGCGGATTGGAAAGTTTCTTTTACTCCGCCTGTGAGCGATTGAGGATTATCCTTTACATTTTTTGCAATAGTAACTGTCTGATCTTTTACATCTAACGTTTTACGTTTTACGGTTTGCCGGGTAGAGCGGTCAAGCATAGCAATTGCTGCTCCCACTGCTGCTCCAATGAGGAGTCCCTTCACAAGCTTGCTGTCATTTCTTTCATAAGTATCAAATGTTTTGTACGCCATATAAACATCTCTCCTTTATATTAAAGTACCATTTAGTATGGTTTACATTCCCTATGGTTGGAACAAAAAAACATTTTTTTGTTTTTGTTTATTTTTTTAAAGTGATGGGTATCTTAACGGTACAGCACAATAACAAAACAAAATTTTAAAGGAGGAACACACGAGATGAGTTTTCTTTGGGCACTTATTATAGGTGGTATTATTGGTTGGTTAGCAGGAGTAATTACAGGACGTGACGTTCCGGGTGGAATCATCGGAAACATCATTGCCGGTTTTGTCGGTGCGTGGCTTGGAGGATTAGTCCTTGGAGATTGGGGTCCTGATGTAGCTGGATTTGCTATCGTACCAGCCATTATTGGAGCAATAGTCGTAGTATTAATCGTCAGTGCCATCCTTCGTGGTATGAGACGAAACGCATAACCATCAAAAAAAGGGGCTGTCCTGAAAGTCGAAAATTGACCTTCAGGCAGCTCCTTTGACGTGAAAAATCTTCAATGAAAAGTTGATTGGAGTGCAAGGTGCGAGACTCCTGCGGGACTAGCGTGACAGGTGAGACTCCCGCAGGCGCTTGCGCCAAGAGGCTCACCGCACGCCCCGCGGAAAGCGAGCAGCCTGGAGCGGAGATCAACAGCTATCAGACTTCTTGGACAGCCCCTTTTTTTTAGTTTCCAAAATCCTTTTTAAAAACATGGCTGACACAGTCATATCCCATCTTGCCTTCATAGAAGCGATGGGCATCTTTTCTGGCAATTCCTGATGACAGAGCCACGCAGTTGCAGCTGTTATGAAGAGCAAATGATTCGATAAACGAAAGAAGTTCTTCCCCGAACCCTCTTGAGCGAAGGTTTCCGTCAGTCACCAAATCATACACCCACACATGTTTACCGTAATAAAGGTTTGTCATGATGGCAAAACCAGCTACAGCCACAAGTGTTTCATCATCATAACAGCCAAGCAGCGTATACCCGTTAGTCTGCATTTCTTCATTTAAAGCAAGATATAACGCCTCGGTTAAATGCGGACGAAGCTGTTTCATAACAGGAAAAGCTTCTTTTACTTCTTTTTCCGTTGAAAGTTGACGTATGATCCCCATTCAGCCATCTCCTCTACAAGTTTTCGCGGACCGCTATATCTTCAAGCAAATGATGGCATCCCTCTGTGACCAGTTCATAAACCTCATCAAAGTTTCCTGTAAAATAAGGATCCGGCACATCTTCTGCCTTACTTTCAGGAACATAATCCATCAGCCTTGCCACATGGTTCGCAGGTACATGGCCTGCCAGCTGCTGAAGATCACCGATATTTTTAGCATCCATCCCGATAACAAAGTCATATTCCGTAAGATCTCCAGCCACAACCTGCCTTGCTTTCAATCCATCAAAAGAAATATTTTTCTTCGTTAATAAATCCCGTGTTCCTTCATGCGGCGGTTCACCGACATGCCAGTTTCCCGTTCCGGCAGAGTCCACTGAAATCTTGTCATCCAAGCCTTTTTTTTGGACCATATCCTTGAATATCGCTTCAGCCATAGGTGAACGGCATATATTTCCAAGACATACAAATAAAACTTTAACCATAGTAATCCCCCATCTATTTATTGCTGTTACATTAAAGTATACCGTTAATTGTGTAAAAACATAAGGAGAACTCATTTACCTATATTATAATTGCAGTAAAAAGGAGATGAGCGGATGGCAAATCGACAAGCACTTGAACAGCTTGCTGAATGGATCAAAGGTTCATCGTATACCGTTCTGTTAACTGGGGCTGGAATGTCAACCGAGAGCGGGATACCGGATTTCAGATCCCAGAACGGATTATGGAAAAATTACGATCCCGCCTATGTATCGTCAGTTGAAGCACTACACCGCCATTATGATGTATTTCATGAATTTTACTCACTGCGGCTCAATGACATGGAACGATTAAAGCCTCATAGCGGATACAGTATCCTGTCAAAATGGCAGCAGCAGTCTATGGTTCATGCGGTAGCCACACAAAATGTGGATGGGTTTCATAAAAAGTCCGGTGCACATCATGTTTTTGAACTACATGGTTCTCTTGATGAGATTTATTGTCATGAGTGTGGATCCGCTCATTCCCGTGAAAATTTCAGAAAAGGAGAACCCTGTGATTGCGGCGGCAGGCTCCGGCCCGGAATTGTGCTGTTTGGAGAACTTTTGCCTGAAAAAACATGGGAAAGCGCCCTGGCTTCCATTGAAAAGGCAGACCTTGTGATCGTCATCGGCACAAGCCTGCAGGTTTATCCCGTTAATCAGCTCCCTTCCTTAACCTCCGGAAAAACAGTTCTGATCAACAGAGAACCGACCACACTCGATCATCTTTTTACTATGGTCATACATTCCGGCGCAAAGGACACATTGATTCAATTGGATGAAATTATTCAGGATACATAAAAAAGGGGCTGTCCAAGAAGTCTGTAAGCTGTTGATTTCCGTTCCAGGCTGCTCGCTTCAATTAACTTTTCATTGAAGATTTTTCAAGCCAAAAAGGGGCTGCCTGAAGGTCAATTTTCGACTTTCTGGACAGCCCCTTTTCATTGTTTATCTGCTGTCGGGTACAGCTTTTACAAAATAATTTCGGGAACGAGGTCCGTCAAACTCGCAAAAATAAATTCCCTGCCATGTGCCAAGCACTAAATCGCCATTATGAATAAAAACCATCTGTGAAGTTCCTACTGTACTCGCTTTTAAATGTGACGCTGTGTTGCCTTCCGCATGCCGGTACTTTGGATGCTCCCAAGGATAAACCTCATCCAGCCTCATCAGCATGTCCGACTTCACATCAGGATCAGCATTCTCATTGATTGTTATCCCCGCAGTAGTATGGGAACAATAGACATACAACAGCCCTTCCTGTACCCCTTGCTCTTGGACATAAGCACGGACCGTATCCGTTACATCGATCATTTCGTCCCGATGGTGTGTCTTTATTGTGAATTTTTGCAGCAAAACTGATCACCTCGCTATGTTTTTCCGTTATCTTATAAACATTACCATTCTGGTTCAGCATCAAACACCAGAATAAAGAAAGGATGCTAGTTTTGGAACATGCCGCTTTTAAAGAACTAACCACTATACGCAAAGAACTCATCAATCACCCATTGTACAAAAAACTAACGAATGCAGAAAGGGTAAAAATTCTAATGAAGCATCATGTGTTTGCCGTTTGGGATTTCATGAGCCTCTTAAAGAAACTGCAGATCGAGCTGACCAGCGTTTCCGTTCCCTGGATGCCACAGCCACACCCGGAATACGCCCGATTCATTAATGAAATTGTATTAGGTGAAGAAACAGATGAAGATGGCGAAGGCGGTTTTATCAGCCACTTCGAACTTTACTTGAAAGCTATGAAAGAAGTGAAAGCCGATACCAATCCTATAGTGACTTATCTTACACGGGTAAAAGAAGGTGAGGATCCCCTTTTGGCCCTTGGATCGGATGCGAGAATCCTGATAAACTTCAGCAAGCCAAAACGGCTGCCATGGAATCATTGGAAATGAGAATAAAACTAGGGATGGCGTCCTTTAAGAAATAGAAGAATGCAAAGCATAAAAAAGAGCTGCCGTGTGGGCAGCTCTTTCCTTTTATTTGCGATTTACACGTGTACGGTCTCCGGCGATCTTTTTCCACTTTGCTTTTTCAGCCAGTGCGGCACGCTGGTCTTCTTTTCTTGCAAGGAAAGCCAGCTCTTTTTGCAGCTTAACATAACTGCTATAGCGGCCTTCATCCAATGTCTCATTCTTAATGGCCTTTTGAACCGCACATCCTGGCTCGTTCGTATGGCTGCAATCCCGGAACCTGCATTGTTCAGCAAGCCCTTCAATATCTGAAAAGCTGTGCCCTACTCCTTCTTCTGCTTCCCACAACTGCAGCTCACGCATTCCAGGAGTATCAATGACAATTCCTCCGCTTTTTAAAACGATGAGTTCGCGATGCGTCGTCGTATGCCGCCCTTTGTCATCGTCTTCCCTGATGATTTTGACATCCTGCTTCTTTTCTCCATAGAGAGCATTCGTCAACGTGGATTTACCTACCCCGGAAGAACCGAGCAAGGCAACCGTCTTACCCTCTTCAAGATAGGCGGCAAGCTGCTCCAAACCTTCTTCTTTTTCCGCACTGATTGCATGGATGGGAACACCCATCGCCACTTCTTCCACTTCCCTGAACTTTTCCTCGATATCTTCACAAAGATCAGCTTTACTTAGTACGATTACTGGGTTGGCTCCGCTTTCCCAAGCCATCAGCAAGTATCTTTCTATCCTTCTTAGATTAAAATCCGTATTTAATGCATTCACGAGTAGAACTGTGTCCACATTTGCGGCTACTATCTGCTCTTCTGTCGTATGTCCTGCCGCTTTTCTTGAAAATTTGCTTTTGCGTGGAAGAATGGCATGTATTGAAGCCTTTTTCTCCTCCGGCCTTGCCGTAATAACGACCCAATCCCCGACAGCCGGGTAATCCTGCCTTTCTGATGCCATATGGCGGAGCTTTCCGGTCACCTCGGCGAGAAGTTCCCCGTGCTCCGTGAACAATCGGTACATTCCCTTATGCTCAAGAGCCACCCGGCCAACGGTGTAGCTTTCCTTATCGAATGATGCATATCCTTCTTCAAAAAATAGATCCCATCCTAATTGTTTTAAATTCAATTTGTTTTCCTCCAATGATTAAATGATTAATTTTATTTAAAATAAAAAAGACCGGCGCACCGGTCTTTTGGAGATCTGCATAATGACAGAATTCCTTTGCATTAAAAAACCCGTGAACTGTTCACAGCCCACGGGTATAATCACTTAACCATTGAAATACTTCAAAGAAATTAAATGTCCTGATTCCCGGAGGGCTGTGATATGAAATTAACAACAGTAATGGCGTATTCAGTAACAATGCTCATATAACATACCTCCTTAAAGACTCTTTAATAATCTAACTATAGTATAAGTATGCAGGATTTGTAAATAGGTTATTCAAAAATTCAAAAAATAAACCTGAATGGCTCTTAGTGGGCCATTCAGGTTCTTTTTTAATTATCTGTGGCGAATCCAGATTGCACCGGCAGAGTTATCTTTCGCTTCACCGATCACATGGAACTGCAAGCCTAGGTTAGGAACCTTGCGTCCTGCGTCATCAATCTTTCCGTCTGGCTCACTGCCATTATAGTCTGTTTCATCGATATACTTTTTAGAATCGTCAAATGTAGTTACTCCGTTCAAGCCTTTATAGTCAAAGATTCCTCTTGAAGGAGAGTTGATGTACCAAGCCGGAGCTTTATCAAAAGAGAATGCAGCATCTGCTACTTGGTAACGTGTAGAATTCTCAACTGAAGGCTTGCCATTCAACGTACCGACAATTGCTTTCGGATGAGAGTCTACTACTCCAAGGAACCCTTCACCTGGATGCGGTCCAGTCCAGTTATCAGAGAAGCTGTCATCCGCATACCATACGAGCATACCAGTGTTGTATTTTACTCCGCGCGCAAATTGAAGGGCCTTATCTGCACCAGCGTAGTTTCTCCATTCGATGTAGTAGTTGTTTTTCTTAAAGTCGATTCCATCAGAAGTCTTAGCACCACCAGAGAATGTTAATTTTGGAGTTCCTTCAGCATCATCGGATAGTACAACATTTCCATCCACAGTTACAGATAAGTTATCCATTGCAAAGCCGTTCATCGCAAGACCACCATCTGTAACATACTCAAATTGAACTTTTACTTTTTGGCCTTTATAAGCAGAAAGGTCATAAGATTTGTCTATCCATTGGTCCTTAGTTGTATCTGCGCCTTTGTCTTCATCTACAACCTCATCACCAAATGTATCAATCGTTTCGGTAGTTCCGTCAGCTTTCACTACTTTAACATATAGGTAGTCATAATCTGCTTCAATTTCATAAAGTGTTTTAAAGTCGATTTTTGCATTTGATGCATTAGTCAAATCAATCTCCGGTGTGGTCATCGTAGTATGCAGGTCATCACCTTTTGTACTGTAAAAGTATTTCTCACCGAAAGCTGGCTTAATGCCTTGAACCTTTTTATCCGGCAGATTTACTTTAACAATACCCGGGTTGTTCGATTTGGTTACAGACTGGTCAACTTTTGTGAGAAGACCAATTTTATTGATTTTGCTGTAATCTACTTCCTGTACGTTCGCCCAATTCCCGCCAATTGTGTTTTGGAAGAAATCTTTGTTTTGCGGTGAAAAGCTTGTTGGCGTTGTTCCCGCAATATTACCGTTCCAGCTTCCGCCACTCATGATGGACCAGGAAGCAACCGGTTCACCGTCACCTGTATATTGAGTGTCATACTCATCCGGCAGACCTAGATCATGTCCGAATTCGTGGGCAAATACCCCAACTGCCCCATCTTCAGGTTCAACTGTGTAGTCGAAAGCAGCCATTTGTCCGCCCCAATAAGGTACAGTTGCAGTTGTTCCTGGAACTTTGTAAGGTGCATTTCCAATCGTCCAGCGGTGGGACCAGATCGCATTGTCTCCAAGCTTTCCGCCGCCTGCTTCCTGTCCACTGCCTGCATGGATAACCATCAAGTGGTCAACTAATCCGTCTGGCTCATTAATATTTCCATCACCATCAAGATCATAAATATCCAAATTATCATAGTCAGCAAGGTTAATTCCGCTTGCCGCTGCTGCATTTAAAGAGTCCTTAATAAAATCACGAGGCCCTAGTGGTGCCTGGTTATCGTTACCGCCTTTTGGAGAATCATCTCCATAATCAGCTGCTTTACCAGGGACAGTCAACCACGGTGAAACTGTTCCTTCAACTGTATAGCTTCCTCCGGATTGCTCTTCGTAATATTGCTTAAAGGTTTCTACCTTTGAGCCATCAAACAACTCAAAAGGCTTGTCCCCGAACAGCATATCTTGGTAATGCTGCTGGTTGAAATCCTTGGAATACATATAGCCAGGTTCCTGGTCGATGTTATTATGTTTAAAATCAGAATACTCGGCCAAAAGGACAAGCACCTTATCTTTGCGGACAGGGCCATCATATTTTTTTCCTTTTGCAGGGTCTACTTTTACGAACCCATTCGGAAGACCTTTTTGCATTTTGGATTGGCTTTTATTTAATTTTTTTGATAGCTTCTGTTTCTGTTTATAAAGGAAATCTTTTGCTTTAAGGTCAAAATTTTTCTTGCTTGATGCTGAGGAAGCATTTCCTTGAACTCCGCCCACTTTTTCATTTTTTCGTGCTATGTACTTTTGAACGGCTTTGGCAGTATCAACTTTTGAAGCATTCTTTGAGATAATCCCTCGGTCTTTCAAAGCTTTGGCAAGCCTGTCCTGATCCACCACGTTCATATCGATTGGTGCAAACTGCGTCGATTTTCCTTTTTCCGGCTGTGCATTGCTAGCAAATGCTGCAGGTGACATTAGACTCAATGAAAGCCCTGTGATCAAGAGCGATGAGCCTAATTTCTTAGACCAATTTCCCAATGTAACCCCTCCTGTTTTGAACAGCATGAATTTTCTGTGTTCTTTCTTTCTAAATCTACCATATTACTTAGGTAAAGAGGATGTACTATATTACTAAAATGGCAAATTTTTCTCATAGTTTAATAGGACTAAAGAACTATAAAGCTCTTCTATTTAAAAATAGAAGAGCTTTATAGATTAATTATGAATTACTTATAGATTACAATTGCTCCTACTGAATCATCAGAAGCTTCTCCGTTCACACGAACCTTCAGACCGTAGTTTCCTGTGTTGCGGCCTGCGTCCGGCATGAATGGATTTGCAAATGATTTGCTGTCGTCAAACAGTGATACTGCTGATTGACTTGACTCAGTCAAAGTTTGAACACCTGGATAATCAATATTCAGACCGGATGTTTTATCCAATCCAAAGGCTGCATCTGCAATATGGAAGCGAGTGCTTGCTTCTACTCCAGTGTTCCATTTCAAATCGTTGATATGAGAATCTACTACCCCTAGGAATCCGTCTCCAGGGTGAACGCCTGTCCAGTTGTCAGTATACGTCGGATCCACATACCATACGACTAAACCGCCATCATAGCTCATTAGAGAACTTCCGCGTTTAATGTGGGCAAGCCCTTCATCAACACCTTGTTGATTTCTCCATTCGAGTAAGTAGTAATGATCGCTGTATTTGTTTCCATCTGACTTCTCAAAGCCTTTTAGCGTAAATGCAGAAGGATCTTTCTCAGCACCATCATCTACTAAAGTTGTGCCGTCTGCCACGATTTTAATGTTATCTGCGAAGAAACCTGCCTGGCTTGTCCCCCAATCTGTTGCAGAACGAAGGCGCAGCTGGATCTTTTGCCCTTTGTAAGCAGACAGCTCAAACGATTGAGCCTGCCATCCGTTTGAGTTCCCTGTAAATCCAGGCATAGAATTAAGGATGGTAGGGTAGCCTTCAGGAACCACGTCAGAACGAGTATGACTGTTTCCTAGAGACTTCCATGTAGCACCATTGTCAGTAGACACTTGCACAAAAGCAAAGTCCCATTGTTCTTCCATGTCATACCATGCATCAAAAGTAAGAGTAGCAGACTGTTTGCCTGTTAGATCTACGTTAGTAACCATAGAGTTGTCCATTTCATCTGCTTGTCCGCCCCAGTACTGGTAAGTGCCGGTTTTAGGGGTGTTAATTGCGGTCTTTTTCTTCGGCAGATTCACTTGAATGGCTTGATGGTTTAGGCCATTCGGTGTATTGGCCTGGTCTAAAAGGAATTGTGCTCCTTTAGTCGATACATCTTTCCAGTCAACAATAGTAGGAGTTGTCCAGTTTCCGCCGAGCGTGGATTTGAAATAAGATTTCGCCCAAGGAGAGAATCCAGTTGGTTCTGCCCCTGGTACTTTACCTGCCCAAGATCCGCCTGACATGATGGACCAGTACCCAATTGCTTCGCCTGTTCCGGAGTAAATCGTGTCATATTCATCCGGAAGACCAAGGTCATGGCCGTATTCATGTGCGAAAACACCAGTGGCCCCATCTTCAGGCATCATTGTGTAATCGTAGAATCCAGGAAGACCATTGCCAAGTCCATCCGGATCAAAAAATTTAGCAGAACGGTGTGACCAAATTGCATTGTTACCTAGTGAACCGCCACCAGCTTCCTGTCCCATTCCGGCATGGATGATTTGCAGGTGGTCAACGAGGCCATCCGGCTCCCAATACTTACCGTCTCCATCTAAATCATGCGGATCCTCAAGATCGTAGTCACCAAGAGGTATTCCAGCATCTAGAGCTGCCTTATACACATCTACTACAAGCTGCTTGGAGCCGCCAGGTGTGACGTTGTCATGGCCGCCGGATGCTCTATCAGCGCCATAGAAAGCCGCGGTTCCTGGAACCTTCAGCCATCCGTATGCTTTTCCTTCAACAGTATAAGAACCGCCAGATTGCTGTTCATAGTATTGTTTTTGTGAATTGAATTTTTCACCGTTAGGCCCTTTAACTCCGTCTTCACCGAAGATCATATCCTCGTAATGCTGAAGGTTATAATCTTTGTAGTAGTTATCCGTCTCGTTCGGTTTAATGTTGTTATGAGGCGTATCTGCGTATTCAACGGTCAGTGTTAATAGTTTTCCTTTTTTAATAACCTCACCTGGTCCTTGGTCATCCACGGGATCTGGCTGTTTCTTATATTGCCCTTTCTTTTTGCCGTTTCCGTGAAGAAGGCCGTTCGTGAAACCTTTGAACTCACGCTGTTTTTCAGCAGCGGCTGCTTTTGCTTTTGGAGCAAGCGGATCCTTTTCTTTGACAGAATCCGGTTTTCCTTTTAACTCCAGATAATCATGCAATGCTTTTTGCTTTTCTTTTTCAGAAGCATCCTTGGAGATGACTCCTTCTCTAATGAGCAAATCTATTAATTTATCATCGTTTACAATAGCCAGGTCTAGTGCGGAATGACTATTGCCGTAATGATTTGCAACCGTTTCCTTCATCGCTGTTTTTGCTTTTGCGTCTAAAGACCCTGTAAACACGGATGTGGAAACTAAACCTAAAGACAGCCCGGTAATTGCCAATGATGCTCCCAATCTCTTACTCCACTTTCCCAATTGTACCCCTCCAGATAGTAGATTATGAATATTTTGTAATTTCTTGCTATATAAAAGTATCATATCCCCAGTATTTTGAAATGCTACTAATTTACTATTATTAGAATATTTTTACTAGTTTGAAAATACACTTGTACATATAGAAAGGACTCCTGCCTCATAGGCAAAAGTCCACAAGCTTCTTTTGACGTATTATTGAAAAGGAAAAACCAGGGGATTATCCCCTGGCAGCTAATTACTCGTTTGAAGAATCTTGATCTTCAGAAGAAATGCGAACAGTGGATAGAATCACATTCTTGTTCACATCTTCTGAATCATGATCTTCATCTTCATTGTTTTGATCATGATCATAATCTTGATCATAGTCTTGGTCTTCGTCTTCTTGCTGATTAGTTGCAGGCACTACAGTATCATCAGATTTTTCGGCTTTTTCGCTTTCCTTTTCAGATGTACACTGTTTTTCTTCGTCTTCAACTTTCACAGCGTCTTCCTTCTCTGTTTCTTCCTCTTTCACTGCATCCTCGTCTTCATCTTTTACTGGCTCTGTAACCTTTTGATCTTCATCTTTGCCTTCTTTTTCGTCTTCAAGATCTTTCGGAACGGTTACAACAATCTCTGTATCCGCTTCTTCTTGATCTTTGATTTGATCTTCTCGTTCCACTGGTTCAGACGGTTTCACTGCAGGCACAGCAGCATGGACTGCTGAGTTAGGGGCTGCATGTTTTTTTGCATTCTCACTTGCATGAAGAGCAGCTTGTGAATGATTTTCTTTCTTTTCCTTCTTTACCTTTACTTCTTTTACAGGCTTCACTTTTTTTACTTTTACTTTTTCTGCTTTTACTTCTTTTTTTTCGGACTTGTGCACGTTTGGTTTTTTCACTTTTCCTTCATGTTTAACACCATGGACTGCGGAGTGTTTGTTTGCTTTTTCTTTTGCTTTCTCACTTGCTTTTTGCGGTGATTGAGGTGTTGCTGCATGAGTTTTAACGTGAGTTGTCACATGTGTTTTTACTGCTTTTTCACTGTGATGGCCTGGTGCTGCCGAAGTTGCTTCTCCTCCAGCTAATGCTGCAATAGAAAGTGTTCCTGCAAATACGAAAGATTTAATTAACATACCATTCATTTTTTTCATGATTGTTTACTCCTTCAATTCTTTTTTTATTTTTTGATTGATTTATTTATAAAAGATTTGAAAGAGCATTTCGGGCGGCTGAGATGGAGGAGCATTCACCCATTGGCTTTTAAGAAAATCCCTATTTGACGCACCCAGCAGCTTTGCTGAAGAGCCAGTTATTCGATCACTGTCCATTATGTATGCTTTAAAAGTAAAAAGAGTGGATGATTGTCCTCCGCTGTCCCCGTTGCTGCCAGAGTGGCCGGAAGAAGGCGAAGCACCCGGTAAAATCAACTTAGAAGATGGGTTTACAGGAATCTTCTTTGATAACGGTTTCAAAGGGCTGCTCGGCACTTTCTCCAGATGATTCCTGGGTTCTTTATGTTCGGCAGCCTTTTTTGCTTGACGGCTTTCCTTTTTTATAGAAGAAACAGGACTGACTTCCTTTTGTACTTCAATCTTTTCTTTGCCAGACGGTCTCGTAACAGCAGGTTTCATGTCTTTCTTTTTTTGCTGTATGGGTTTGACCGGTTGAACAGCCTTCTTGAAATCCCCTTTATTTCGTTCCGGCTGACGGCTGGCTGCAGGAGTTGGAGGAAGTGTTTTGGTTTTCTGAGGAGCTTTTTCCGCCTTTACAGGACGGTGAGAAGGCACGGCCCTCTTATTAACCTTTTCCTTATGGTTCCGTATTGGTTTTGCAGGAGTCGTATTTTCTTTCTGATGAGGAATGTTTTTAACCGTTTTTCTGCTGTTCTTCGTTTGTTGATCTTTTTCCTCTGCCACTCGATTTACCTTTTGCACCTTTTCCAGCTTTTGCTGAGGCTGCTGTAAGGAATGTTGATTTTCTTTCGCCGCTGATACTTGCTGCGGAAGGAAGAGAAGAGCCGCGGCAGCTGCTCCTGCGATAAAATAGCTTATTCTTTTCATCGTTTCACCCCCCTTCCTTTGTCTATATAAAAGATACTGTCGATATGTGCGTTTTATGTCGGTAACTTGAAAAAATAGTCGAATATTCCTATAAATGACTTCATTAGAAGGAATGGGAAGCCAGTAACAAGAATAGAACTTAGAAAAGGAGGGATGAAAGATGGCTGCAAAATCTTTCGTTGAAAAGTATAAAGAAGATCATCAGCATCCCATGAATAAACTTACACACACCATCGGTATACCAATGATCGTTGTTTCGCTTCCGCTCTTTTTCTGGATGTGGAAAACAGCGCTCGCTTTATTTATCCTCGGCTGGGTGCTTCAATTTATCGGACACCTCTTTGAGGGCAAAAAACCCTCTTTTCTCAGCAACCCTGTCTATCTTCTTGTCGGGCCGGTCTGGTACGTTAAAAATATTCTTACAGGAAAAGCCTTTAAAAAAGATCAAACAGAAAAACCGCACCTGTAAAAAGGAGCGGTTTTTCTCATACTTATTTATTTCGTTCGATTTCTTCTACAATCTCTGAAAGCTCTTCCCAGCGGTTCATCGCTTGTTCCAGCTTATCCGCAACTTCCTGCTGCTCACGGAACAAACCATCAATCTTGCCGAAATCGCTTCCTGCTGAAGCAATCTGAGATTCGATTTCTTCGTGTTTCTCTTCTAATTCAGCAATGACGTTCTCGATGGTCTCCCATTCTTTTTGTTCTTTATAGGAGAGCCGGCGTGCTTTTTCTTTTTTCGGTTTAACTTCTGCTGGAGTCTCTGTTTTTACAGTGGAGGCCATTTCGTCCTCTTGTCTCTTCTGTTCGAGATAAGCTGAATAATCTCCATCAAATCGTCTGACTTCCCCGTTGCCCTCAAGCGCAAAAAGATGTTCCATCGTACGGTCAAGGAAATAACGGTCATGTGATACAGTAATAACAGCTCCAGGGAAGTGCTCCAGATAATCCTCTAATACGGATAATGTTTCAATATCCAGGTCATTCGTCGGCTCATCCAGAAACAGCACATTCGGTTCACCCATTAGAACACGCAGCAAATAGAGTCGCCGTCTTTCCCCTCCAGATAATCGGGAGATGTAGGTCCACTGGGCGCTAGGCGAAAATAAAAACCGTTCGAGCATTTGCGAGGCGGTAATGGACTGCCCGTCCTTCGTATAAATGACATCCGCTGCTTCACGAATATACTCAATCACTCTTAAGTTCTCATCCATTTCTTCATGGTTTTGCGTATAGAATCCCAGTTTAACCGTGGGGCCGGTTTCAACTTGGCCCGAATCCGGAAGAATCTTGCCGGCCAGGATGTTCAGCAATGTCGTTTTCCCGCTTCCGTTCTTACCTATAATACCAAGCCTGTCGTCAGGCATGACCAGATAGCTGAAATCGGTAAATAGTGTTTTCTCTCCAAAAGATTTTGAGATGCCCTCGATTTCCATGACTTTTTTACCTAGTCTTGCAGAACCGATCGCCATCTCCATCTGGCCTTTTTGTGCTGGCCCTGATTGCTCCTGAAGAGTTTCCGCACGTTGAATTCTTGCTTTTTGTTTCGTCGTCCTTGCTTTCGCTCCTCTTCTCAGCCAAGCCAGCTCACGGCGAAGCAGGTTCTGCCTTTTCTGTTCCGAGGAAGCTTCCCGCTCCTCTCGCTCTGCTTTTTTCTCCAGAAACATTTCATAGTTTCCTTCATAGCTGTAAAGGTTTCCTTCATCGAGCTCGATCATGCGGTTCGTTACCCGGTTCAAAAAGTAGCGGTCATGTGTCACCATCAGCAGAGCGCCACGGTATTTGGCGAGGAAATCCTCCAGCCACTCTACCGTTTCATTATCAATATGGTTGGTCGGCTCATCCAAAATCAGCAGATCGGCAGGCTGAATGAGCGCCCGTGCAATGGCTACCCGTTTTTGCTGGCCGCCTGAAAGGGTGCTCACCTGTTGCTCCAAAGAGGCAATTCCAAGCCTGTTGAGAACCGTTTTTGCTGTTGTATTCGTGTCCCATGCATCCATGGCGTCCATCTTCTGCTGAAGAGAAAACAGCTGCTTTTGGAATTTTTCGTTTTGCGGGTCGCTTTCCAGCTTTTTAATCGCCGTTTCATATTCCCTGAGAAGCTGCATTAACGGAGAACTTCCATAAAAAACAGCTTCAAGTACCGTCACTCCCTCTTCAAAGACCGGAGACTGCGGCAGGTATTCGATATGAAATTCATTGGCGTGAACAATTTCCCCCGTATCTCCTGTTTCCATTCCCGCAATTATTTTAAGAAGAGTTGATTTCCCGGTTCCGTTGACTCCAATGATACCGATTCTTTGTTTTTCGCTGACCGTAAAGGATATCTCATTAAAAAGGGTTTTGTCCCCATAGCTTTTTGATATATTTTCAACCGATAGTATACTCATTTTCACTCATACCTCATATCATTAGTTATCTGCCTCTATTGTATCAAAGATTAACAAGATGGCTCCAACTAAAGGAATTTTATCGGGTGAAAGGAAACAATTTCAAAAATATGGTTTAATGTAAAGAGATCACGGCAATTAATCTATTGTCCGATTATAGCGAAAGGGGGGGAGAAATGTGATGAGGAATGATTCATTTGATGCGGTCGGTATGTTTTTCGGCTTGTTTGGTGTTCTTTATGTGTTAGTGGCTTTATTTATGGTTGTATTAACGATCGTTTTTATCTTTAAAGCCATGGGCTTTATGAAACGAAAAAACGAAGCGGACCGCCTTACCAATGAAAGGCTTGAACGTTTGATTCAGCTTCAATCAAAAAGGGAAATTGATCCTTATAATGTTCAGGACTAATACATAGGGTACAGCATAAAGAAGGGATTGCGCGTTTTGCACAATCCCTTCTTCATTTCCAGTAAATCAATCACCATCAAAAATATTAAAGAGACCTTTGGCGAGGCTTCCTTCATCTTTGGACTGAGGAATCGCCGCGAATACCCTGCTCGCGAGTCTGCTGAACGGCAAGGACTGAATCCACACTTTCCCGGGACCTCTTAAGGTAGCAAAGAATAACCCTTCACCGCCGAATAATGCGGTTTTTACTCCCTTTACCATCTCAATGCTATAGTCTACGTCCTTCGTCATCGCAACAAGACAGCCTGTATCCACACGCAGCACTTCTCCAGGCTCCAGTGTTTTTTCATGAATGGTTCCGCCGGCATGAACGAAAGCCATTCCATCGCCTTCCAGCTTCTGCATGATAAATCCTTCACCGCCGAAAAAACCTGTACCAAGCTTGCGCTGAAGTTCAATTCCTACTGAGACACCTTTAGCGGCAGCCAAAAAAGCATCCTTCTGGCAAATGATCTTACCGCCATGTTCGCTCAAATCCATCGAAATAATTTTCCCCGGGTAAGGTGAAGCGAAGGAAACATGCTTTTTGCCTGAACCTTCATTCGTAAAGGTGGTCATAAACAGACTTTCACCTGTCAGCATCCGTTTACCGGCATTAAACAGCTTGCCCATTAACCCAGACCCTTGGCTTGATCCATCGCCAAAAATGGTTTCCATGCTGATGCCGTCTTCCATCATCATCAAGGCGCCTGCCTCAGCGACCACGGTTTCACTCGGATCAAGTTCCACCTCAACAAACTGCATGTCATCTCCATGAATCTTATAATCGATCTCATGATTGTTCATTTTGTCTTCCTCCTAAAGTATGTAAAAAAGTTAATGCCTCTTATACGGCTGATGACTTATTAAGTTTCACTTTAAGAATACTTCATTCTCCTCCTGTTTTCCTGTTTATAAAAAAACTTCCGAAATTAATAATCGGAAGCTTCCATATGTATCCCTATATGAATGAGTCTTACTGCGCTCCCTTTTTTGCGAGACCGGAACGCAAGGTATGACGAATAAACCATAAATTAATCAGTTCCACTTTCTTATTGTACTCTTTCATGTTCAAAGCGCCTTTCAGGTGTCTTTTTCGAATCAGAAAAAAGTACCTCTCGACAACCTGGCTGTAATCCATGTGATGCTCCTCCTCAAAGTTACAATTAATAGTCTTCTATACCCTTTATCGTTTTTTTCTAAGCTCGTTTTCCGCAAATTGGGGCAGACTATTGAAAAAGGAGGGATCATGTCGTTATGTCAGAAAAAGAAACAGATTATGAAGGCCGAAAAGAACTCTACCTTGATATCGACCGGATGATTAACGAAGGCATGGCTGGCGGTTCTGTCGCTCATGAATACGACTTAAAACAGATAAGTTATTCAACTGAAATCGGTGATGCAGAAGAACCCCCAATAAGACAGGATGAAGAAAACAAGTAAAAAAACAATCTGAAAAAGGGGCTGTCCAAGAAGTCTGGTAGCTGTTGATCTCCGCTCCAGGCTGCTCGCTTTTACCGGCGTAAACGCCTACTTTCGCAGGGCGTGCGGTGAGCCTTACCGGCGTGAACGCCTACTTTTTGGCGCAAGCGCCTGCGGGAGTCTCACCTGTCACGCTAGTCCCGCAGGACAAGGAAGGCTCCGGCAGCTTTTTATCGCACGAAGAAAATGTGAAGTTCATTTTCGAGGAGTCTCGCACCTTGCACTCCAATCAACTTTTCATTGAAGATTTTTCACGTCAAAGGAGCTGCCTGAAGGTCAATTTTCGACTTTCAGGACAGCCCCTTTTTTCCGTATTAAGTTATCTTTCTCAATTCATTCACTGTTTTGATGAGCTCGTTATACCGTTCTTCAAGCACCTCTTTTTGGTCGCCTTTCCGCGGTATGGACAAGCGCCCCACAATATCAGCAAGCTCCAGTTCTAGAGCCAATAGTTCACCTTGGTTGATCGATGGAGTTTTATCCAGCTTTAGAGCCTGCTGCTGAAAAGCATCATAATTCCCTTCCGAAAATAACGCACTCTGATGATCCTGAAAGACAAGGACATGATCTGCCAATGCATTCATAAGGTGGCGGTCATGTGTCGAGAACAAGATGGTGCCCGGATAAGCTTTTAAAACCGTTTCCAGCGCCTCTCTGGTAAAAACGTCCAGATAATTCGTCGGCTCATCGAGCAGCAGAAGATTATAATCTCCAAGAAAAACCTTCGTCAATGCTGTTTTTACCCGTTCCCCCCCGCTCAGCACACTTACCTTTTTGTGAACATCTTCTCTTTTAAATAACAGCCGTGCGAGTACAGTCCGAATGAATTCCTCGGAATACGGGCTATTTTTAGAAACGTTCTCCAGAATAGAAAGATCTTCATTCAGGATGTTGAGCTGCTGATTAAAATATCCAATCTTCAAGGCCTTTGACAAAGATACTGCCGGGTGTGCAGATTGGATCATGCTGATCAGGGTGGACTTTCCGCAGCCGTTCGGACCAATAAGGGCTGTTCTGCTCCCGGTCTTTACAATAAATGAAATGCCAGCAAACAATAAATGGTCTCCAAAAGACCTTGAAGCGTCTTTTACCTGGATCGCCTGTTTAGCATGCACTGGCGTAAATTGCTGGATATCAAACTGAACGGCTTCCGTTTCTCTCGGCTTTTCCTTTTTCTCCAGCTGTTCTACCCGTTTTTCCATCGCTTTGACGTTCTTCATCATCGCCGCTTGCTTGCTTTTAACCCTTCCCCTGCCGAGATTGGCTTCTTTATAGCTCATCCGGCTCGGCTTTTTCTTCATGCTCTTTACTTTTTGTGTCTTTTCCCGTGCAGCTTCAAGCAGTCTTTGCTTTTCTTTCGTATACTCCCCATACTCAAAAAATTGACGGGTTCGCTCATGTTCTTTTTGTTTACGGTATGCTGAGTAGTTTCCTGAATAGAAGGTTGGAACTGTATTTTCGATCTCCAGGATCTTCGTGCAGATTTCATCAAGAAACGCCCGGTCATGCGAAATTAGCACAACGCCCCCAGGAAAGCTCTTCAATTCATTCTCCAGCTGCTGAATTCCCTGCAGATCCAGATGGCTTGTCGGTTCATCCAGAAATAAAAGGTCAGGGTTCTGCTGCAGGGCGGAGGCAATTTTCAACCGTGTTTTCTCGCCTCCACTCATGGTCAGCCATTCCTTGTCCTGAATTCCCCAGATTCTTTGCAAAGCGTCCGAAGGGTTCTCTTCCAGCTCATCTCCAAATTGCAAAACTGACGAAATTCTTCCAAAGACATGAACACTGCCTGTATCTGCAGCTTCTTCCTTTGCTAAAATGTTCATCAGCGTTGATTTTCCGGCTCCGTTCAATCCTACGATGCCAATCCTGTCCCCTCTGTTGATTTTCAGCGGTTCTGTGAGTTTTATAATCAACCGGTCACTGTATGACTTTTCAATATTTGCGGCTTCTAATAAAAGCATAAAAAGACCTCCCTGTTTTGATCAGAGAGGAAAAATTCGCACAAAAATAACGATACCTGTCCCGTAAAACCGGGTATCACGTAAAAAAAACAGGTATGAAAAATGGGCAAACTAATCCTATCCGAAGTTTAGATTCAAAAATGAATATAAAGTTCAATTAAAATAGGAGTTAGTTACGCATTGGACGATACACCTGTTCCCTTCTAGTTTTATCACCATCAGTTTAGTCGAATTTCCCAAAAATGTCAATCGGTCAATCATCAAATCTTCGGATGTCTACTTTTTTTGGTTTTTGACGATCAGCGGGCAGCCGATAAAGCTTAATGTACAAGAATCCTTTCTTATACGTCGCATGAATGGCGTCACTGCGGACCCGATACGGCAGTTCCACTTCTCTGCTAAAGGCTCCTGAACCGAACTCTTCCTTGGCTATTCTATATTTTCCTCCGATCAAGTTGGTTTTCCCTTTGATATGAACGCTCCTGTCATCCACATACACATCCACATCTTCCGCTTTCTCAAGGCCTGGAATGGCAGCAATGCATAAGAGCTCATTCTCAGATTCATAAATATTAACAGCCGGAAATCCCCGCTCTTCTTGCGGCTGGGACTGCTGTTGCTCCCTCTGTGTGTCTTCCTGCTGCTGGTAAGGAGAAAAGAAATTTTGGCCAAGGTACTGATCAGCAAACTTCTTCCACTCCATCATCTGTTTCCATGAATCCAATGGTATCCCTCCTTTCTTTGTTTATTAGCTGTAAACATTTATGAAGGTGCAGGGAGTTCGACAGCTGGGACCGCGGCAAGCGGAGGAGCTTCCCCGGTGAAGCCTCCTGTATTGTACAAGTTAGAAACGGGCCGGATCATGCCCGCACTGCCGATTTGCATGACGGATGAATTCTGAATCCCCTGTACCTTTAATTGATAGATGGTAATGGTCTGGTTAACAAACAGATTCAAGGCTATTCCTCCCTCATTTGTCCATGGTCTTGCTTGTGCCTTGATACCGGTGATACTGGAACGATCGCCAGGTTTTTCGGATCGGGATTGGTTCGATAATCCCTTATATGCTTAACCCTCGATTCGAGGTCGATGTTTTGAATACCGCCAATATGAAGCATGGCAGCTGTTGATATACCCAAAATATCAATAACCCCTACTCTGATATAGGCAGGATCATTATATGATTCCATAGTGACTTCTTTCGGCGGCGTAGGCCTTGGGCGCGGTATAGTAAACGCCTGGTAGTTCGGAAAATTAATGAGTCCGCTTAACGCCAAATCAAAAGTCGGCTCATACTTCTGGATGGCCAGTGCCTGTGAAAAGGCAGCAAACTGGTCTGTATCCCCGATATTTACGATGGATGAAAATAACATTGAACGGATGTGAATATGATTGACCTCCGATGTTCTCGGTATCATATTATAGTGCCAGAGGAACGAGTGAGGTTCCGACCACCAGGGCTTCCGGTGGTGTATCAAATATGGAAGCCAGACAAATATGCCCGGCATCGCCAACCAAAACGAGCGAAGAGATACTCACCCCTACAATTTTAAGAGAGCCCACAGACAGTTCATGATTGATCACCTGGAATCTCATGGTTCTCACCCCCGATGTTATTGTTCTTTAAGCTTAAGATGAAATGCTCAATTCCCTTGTACACATCACCTTTCACTTTATTCTCAACGAGCAATATGCCCTCTTGGTTATGGGGAGGATATTTTTGAAGGTAATGCTCCAGCCTGCCCGGAAGCTGTGTCCGGATATCATTCAAAATCAGTTCACGATAAGATTCATCCAGTTTATGTTCTTGTTCCTCTTCTATTTTGGTTATGTCTTCCGGTGCCTCAATGTTCATATATTCTTCAAGGTTTGCCATGATTGCTGTATATTCCCGGCTTGAACTCATGGCGCCCGGGGGTGGTTTACTGCCGCCAACTGCGATGGATTCACCGCCCACTGTAAAATCATCCACCATGTTTTTGCCGTCACTTTCAGAGCTCAGCCCAATGTTCAGCGTTCCGTCAAGCCTCTCAATTTTCAGCTGATCAAAAGAATATTGGATTTGTGTGGTCGGCTGGTCTTTTACTTTCTTCATATCCTTGGTCAATTCTTCAATCTGCTTTTCCAGTTCACATACTTTATCTTGCAGGCATTGAAGCTGCCCCTGCATCTGCTGGATATAATAGTATTGATTATAGCTATCCGACATAACATCATCTCCTTACTTAGTTTTATGCCGGATCTGCTGTAAATTTGCTTTTAAAATCAACACTTCTAGTTATTTGCAATATTCGTATTATCGAACTGATCCATATCGTACGTATTTGTAAGGTTGTAGCCCGTGTTCGTCCTTATGTTATCACCCGTGTTAAACGACCCAGCGCCTGCAAAGGTCTTCGCATTGCTGATAGGATTGATGGCCTGAACATCCCCGATATGGACAATGGAGCTGCTCGATACAGAGGCAATATTTATACTCCCTACGATTCCAGGCACTTCAAACCACCCCCTGCCAACAGTCTCCTCATATCATATGTCACGATTTCCTAGGTGTTCACCCTCTTATCTGTTCACCCTTTGAAGAATTTGCACATACATTAATAAGAGCAGCATGCAATCTATACGGTACTTCTAAAAGGGAGGTTCGTTCTCTTGCCATCACTGATCGTGGGGCCTGTAACCATTTCCTCTGTGCAAGCCGATGGAGTAGTTAACTTTGGTGACACCCTTGTCATTAACCCTAAAAGCACAAGCAAAGGGTATAGCGGCTCTGGAGGCGGAAATACAGGCAATTTCCTGCAAACCGTTACATTTATCAGTTCAACCAACACATTAGATACAGATGCTGTTGATTCGAACGTTGCCGGCAACGCCTAATTTACTGAATAAGGAGGGGTAAATCATGCCTGAAAATGGCGGACCCATCATGCCATTCTTTAATGAAAAGTCATTGGGAACGTGGGTAAAATCTTTAGAACAATTCATTGATAAAAGCTTTGAGCATTACCAGACAATGGTTGACCATCTATCGTTCCCATTAGAGATTCAGGAGACCAAAAATGAGTTTATCGCCTACGCCAACCTCGAAAACTATGATCAAGGCCAAATTCAAATCGAGGTGCTGGAACGCGCACTTAAAATTATTGCATTTGCTTCTGAATCCAATCGCTTCGCCGATGATAAAAACAATATCACTCAATTCAAACAGGCGAATAAACGAGTCGAGCGACTTGTCCCGCTGCCTTTTGCTGTAAAACAGGAAGACGTGCGAGCCACGTACGGGAACGGTGTCTTAAAAATCCGTGTTAAGAAAAGAAAGCCTTCTGCACACTATATTGATATTCAGCCTGAAATTGAAGGATAACACTTGTGATTGAACCGCCATCTGAAAAGCAGAGAGAATCCGCGAGATTGCGCTTGTGCCCCTCTGCTTTTTAGGTTTTTTTACAGTGGAAGGAGATCCGGGAGGGTTCTTTTTTCATAAAAGAGCGGCAGGAAGACATAATTGAGCGAAAGACAGAGATAATTGAGCCAAACTGATCAGGAATTGAGCCTAACCCGAAATAAATGAGCCTAACTAAAATTCAAGCTCTTCACACCTGCAAAATCAACCGGCTTTTATTATCCCCAGCTTACTCATCCTTACATAAAATAAATTACATTTTACTAGGTTGAATATCTTGTACACTCTTGCCAGACCTACATATGCTGTAACTACAGAAATAAAATTTAAATAGATTGGAACGATTTCATGCGCCAGATGAATCCTTACGGGTACGGACAGTATCCGCAGTACGGCATGCAGCCTGGAATGGGCTATGGACAGCCAGGCTATCCTGGTTACCCTGGCCAAGCTTACGGCCAGGGCGGATATATGGGAGCAGGTTACCATGGGATGGTCCCGGGTTATGGCCAAGGTGTTTACGGAGGCTATCCTATACAGAATCCTGCATACCCTCAGCAGTATACAAAACCGCCTCAAGGCGGCGGAGGATGCGGCTGCGGCGGCAGATAAAAAAAAACAACCGGAGACACCTCCGGTTGTTTTTTTACATGGTTATTTATGATTTAAGGCTCTCTAAAAACCATTTTTCCGTAAAGTCCACGAGTGGCTTTTGCCGAATCAGACGGGTTTCAGCAGAACCTGCAAGTCCTTTATTAACCTCAGAGCCGTGATGACTCTCAAATTCATGGCCGATCTGGTCAAACAGTTCTTCCCTGGTTTCTATTTTTTTATAAGTCTTCCAAACTCTTTGTCCTGATTCCATAACAGGGCTCCCCGTTTCCAATCCCTTTTGTCCGGGAATGCGGTATTCGGCCAGATGCATCGATGTATTGCTGCCATAGCCGACACCAATCAGCAGAACATAACCATCACGGTTATAGATTCCCGCCAGGGGGGAACATTCACCAAACCCTTCATCTAATGCGTGATTTTCCATAAGTATTTCTTTGTCTTTCCCCCAAGCCGCAAAGGAAACGGTCGGATGTCCGCTTCTTATGACACCGGGAAACGACCGGAAGGCATCCACAATGGCCCCCATCGAAAACGTTGGAGTAATGGAAGGTTCATAGGCTGGCATTTCGTCACGGATCGTTTGCCACCAATCCTGAGGTACCGGCGGGTTTTCCCATTCGGAAGGATCAGAATAATCCACGGACTGGGTGGGCATCACCAGATTACCTTCCTCTGTTATGACATCCATTAATGCCTGAACGACTGTTACAGGCCCACCGCAAACCCATCCGATCTTGCGTAAAGAAGAATGAACGATCACGGTCATTCCTTTTTTCAGTCCCAATTGCTTAAAATCTTCCCTTAAAGAAGTCCGAGTTCTCGGATACGATTCATTTATCATTTACTTCTCCGCCTTTATCTTCCCATTTTGCTCATACCCTTAATTTTACCAGTTTCCTTTCTATTTGAAAGACAATCGATAAAAAACACTTCTCTTCCTTCTCTACATACGATAGATAGACACAGCATACACCTATACGGAAAGGAGGGATTGGAATGAGCATGCCCAATGATGGGGATCAGCATTACCCAAAACCATCCGTAGAACAGTTCAACACCTGCGGTCCTCAGCCTTATTGTGCAGGGCTTGGCGATATCGCTCCCGTATTTACCGCACCATCGATTCAAGACGGAGAGATCAAGGATGTTCGCCTGGAAGATTTTCACGGCAAATGGGTGATTTTGTTTTTTTACGGCAGTGATTTCACCTTTGTCTGACCGACAGAACTAGCGGCGGTCGCCGCTTTATACGGCGAGCTCAAGAAACTGAACACTGAAGTGCTCGGCATCAGTACGGACAGCGTGTTTTCTCATAAAGTATTTAAAGAAGTCTCACCTCTTGCTGGTAAGGTCCAATATCCGCTGATCAGCGACCGAAACCACCTCATCAGCCGCGCCTATAGAGTATTGGACGCCCACAGCGGTGCCGCAGTAAGGGCTACAATCATCGTCGGCCCCGATGGTTATATTGCCAGCAAACTCATCTATCCTTCCGAGGTCGGACGGAACGCCTACGAAATTCTGCGGCTTATTCAAGCCCTCCAATATGGTGAACACTCTCAAACCAGTATTCCGGCAAACTGGGTTCCCGGCATGCCCGGCCTCAACATGAACACAGAGGACATTGGAAGGTTTTAAAAGAAATACTGAAGGGACCGTTATGACCCGACAAGCGTCTGATTACGTAAAATAAAGGAAGTAATTAGTCTTTTTCGCTCTGATTTCCCTCTGTTTTTCTTGTGAAAACGCTGTTATTTGGGAATTCGGAGCTTTTTTTTGCTAAATAGCCTGTCCAAAGGTAAGGAACAGCCGCTGGTTTTTCATTTACAATCGGAAAATGAACAATTTACCAGCCGAAATGAAGAAAATACTGTCCAAAATCATAAAATACCAGCCAAAATTACAACTTTACCCGCCAAACGGCCATTATGTAAACTAAACTGTATCACCCGATCCGCCTCCAGCAAAAAAAAAGCTGACCTGCATAACCGAATGAACGGCGTGCAAGAGTCAGCTTCCTAACATTATTTCAATAAACGGTAAACGCGTGCTTCATATGGTTTTAGCTCAATGGCTTGAATCTTCTCCTCAGCATTCACCTCATAGTTGCTGATCACCAATTCATGTGCTGCAAACTCCACATGCTCCGGCATTTCAAAATTCGGTTGCTCTCCAGAGAAGTTAAGAATCACAACCAGCTTCTCCTCACCAAGAGTCCTCGTATACGAATAGATTTGAGGATGTTCTTCCAAGATAATGTCAAAGCTCCCATACACGATAATCTCATTTTCTTTGCGAAGCTGAAATAGTCCAGTTTTTCAATGATTCCTTGATGTCCCCGATTCCATCGCCGTTCGAATCATTAAAGCTCCTTGGATTACGTAAAACGGTTAAAAGAAAGAGTAAACCCTCGTTTACTCTCTTGTTGATTTATCGATCGATTTAACACTTTCTCTTTCTGCTATTTTATGGGGCATGATCACGCTTTCCGTTTTTCCCTCTTCCAATTCCAGAAGCATGCGTACAGAGTTTTTCCCCATTTCATAGAGCGGCTGTCCTACTGTAGTCAAAGGCGGGATGGCCATTTCTGCCACTTTCGTATTATCATAGCCGATCAGTGAGATCTCATCTGGGACACGGATGGACATGCGGTATAAATAAGATAAAGCACCTGCAGCCATCTCATCACTTGAACAAAAAATAGCGGTGAGATCCTTGTTCTGTTCCAGAAGTTCTTCAGCAGCTGCAATGCCGCTGTCAAAACCAAAGTCACCATAGACGACCTTCTTTGTTTCAAATGCAATGTTCTGTTCTTTTAGTGCCTTTTTGTAGCCTTCGATCCTCGGTATGGTAGCGATCGTATCGCCTTTTGTTCCCGCGATCATCCCGATGGAGCGGTGGCCCCTGTCGAGGAGATAGGTCACCCCATCAAATACTGCCTTCTCATCATCCACTTTGATAAATGGAATGTCATATGGAGACTTGGTTGATACGAGCACAATCGGGAGTTTCATAGCTGTAATGGCGTTATAGTACTCTTCTTTAAAGAATTCACTGATAAAGATGATTCCATCTACTTGTTTTTCACGGAGCGCCTGCAAATATTTCATTGTCCGGATACCGTCTTTATCGGTATTGCAGACCATCACGCTGTAATCGAGGTCATGAGCCATGTCTTCAATGCCGCTCAGCACGACAGAAGCGAAGGTGTCTGAGACCGCAGGCAAAAGCACGCCGAGCGTCTTCGTCTTTTTATTGATTAACCCCCGTGCAATGGCATTCGGCTGGTACCCCATTTCCGTAATAACCTGAAGCACCTTCTCCTTTGTTTTTTCTGAATAGCCCGGAAGGTTGTTCAGGATCCTGGAAACAGTGGCAACCGAGACGTTCGCCTTTTTTGCCACATCTTTAATCGTATAAGACATTTCCAGCCTTCTTTCTACGTAAACGTTTTCGTAAAGTCATTACGTTTACTATACCACTGCATGAAAGCACTTTCAATACTGAAAATGGAAAGGAGATGTGAAGTCCTGAAAGTATAAAAAAACAACCTTTAGAAAAGGCCGTTTGATTAGAGTACCAATTGTACCCTGCACCACTCCCTATACAAGCAGCGGGCATCAGACTCTATTTCTTTTATTTTGCCGGATGTTTTTAACTCCTGAAGATCATGGAGCCCCTTGATAAACGCACCGATTCGATTTTCGTAGACTTTTACTAATTCTCTGATCTGATATTCCCGGCACCCCTCTGCAGCTGTCTCTACTTCCTTTTTTAGCTGAGAGCTCCAGATCAGGAGCGCATAGATATAATCGTCGTACGTAATCATTAGTTCTGCTGTTCCGGATCAGGCTGATGCTGAATGGGAGCATAGGTCTTCTCATAGGATGTTTTGGTCTTCCATTTTTCTTTAACCTCTATATTGGGAGGCAGCATATATTCTGCTGTTTCTTTCTGTTCGCCAAACATGAGCTGATAATAATATTTACACATCTCTGCATGGTATTGATAGTGCTGGTAGTAGTAATCCATTTTATTCTGAGGGTTATGACCATGGCTCATTCTCTGCTGATGGCTCCTTTCATGAGATTTAACCGTTTAATTTCTGGTTTCCTTGCAGTTTTCCTTTGTATTGTATGTCCAAACAGGCGCTGTTTGCTTATGCCAATGCCTACTAAGCCATTATTCTTTTATGTGCAGATACCATGCACAGCATAAACAGAGCCAGGCCGCTCCGGCTAGCAGACCCCCGAAAATATCTGTCGGATAGTGGACTCCAAGATAAATCATACTGAGTCCAACCAGCACCACCACTCCAATTGTTAAAGCAAGCAGCTTTTTTGCCAAATGAGTGCCTTCCCCCTGTAATTTTCTCCACAATAGAAAGCTGATGCTTCCGTAAAGGGCAAGGGCCAGCATGGTGTGTCTGCTCGGATAGCCGAATCCATTTTCTGTAATTAAAAGTTGAACAGAAGGCCGGGGCCGGTGAAAACATGCCTTTAGCCATCCGTTCAAAATAAAAGCCCCTGCCGCTGTAGAAAAGAGAAACAAGCATTCATTGAACTTTTTAAACAAGGTAAGATACAACCCCATGACAGTAATCATCGGGAAGATGACCTTCCTATACCCCAGCTGCTGAATAAATAAAAAGAATGACGTCCATTTGGGTGTGCGTAACGATAAGACTGCAGCCATCGTCCACCGGTCGAACTCTTTTAGCAGATGTGTATGAATAAAGACGGAAAAAACAAGAAAGGCCCCGCAAAAAACCAGCGCGAAAAGAAGAAAATAAAAAGGCTTCGAGCAGCCTCTTGCAATAGCTTGCCTTCTCACCCCATCCTCCCCTTTACCATTTCATGAAACAAATGAAATGATGACTCAAGAGTTTCTGGATGAAACTGTGTAAACAGGCTTTCCTTTGGCTGATCGTGAACAAGGATACCCAGAAGTTTAAAATAAGTTGATTCTGAAGGTGTTTGGCTCCCGAAATGGCGATAGCACCAGCTTTCAACTCTCCTCGGAAAAGCAAGAAAGGAGAATAAAAACTTCCATTCATTAAACGAGAGAGACTGGACGGAATGTTCCTGATATCCTTTAATAAACCGGTGGATCACTGCAGGATTCCAATTGTAGGACGGTGCATAATAATGGATGAACGATGCCAGATCATAAGGCCGTTCAGCAAAAACCAAAGATTCCACATCAATGAAATAAATCTTTTGATCCCCATCCAGCAGGATGTTCCTTTGATGAAGACTGCCGTGGCATAGCGCTCCTTTCACTTCTCCATGCTCTTCTTCAAGGCGGTGGATATAAGAATAGGCCAGCCTGCATCTGGTTTCAAGCACATCCAGCATCCACGGCTCGAAGGTCCATTCCGGGACAGGCTTATATTCTGTCTTCCATTTTTGAAGATCCTGGTAAACATCATTCAGTTTATGGATCCGGCTGCCGTACTCCATCCGGGAGCTGTCCGGCGGGGGTACAGCCCCATCAGCTGCATGGTGAAAATGAGCGAGTGCTGCCCCTATCCTCTCACACAATGAAAGGTCAGCAAACAGGATATCCCTTCCCTTCGCCCACTCTTCCATATAGTACAGTTCATTCTCATGTTCAAAATATACCTGTCCATTATGACAAGGCAGGACGCTCGGAATAAAAGAAAAATGGTTTTGTTTCATCCACTCTATACAATGGGCGACAAACGGCAGATCATTGAGTTCATTGGCATTCTTAAAACCAAAGATCCCTTGATCTGTATGCACCTTTGGAATGGCGAGTACGCGCTCAATGGACTGAACCGTCAATCCATAGTGAGTGTAGATCAGGGATGACAGCACAGCATCAGATAAAAAGACTTTCTGACCCCGAACCTGTTTCATCACTCCCGCCTCCCTTCTTCCTAAAGATCTGCTTATTTTACATCTATCGTTTCATCATATGAACAAAAGGAAGCCTGCATTCACCCAAATAAAAAAAGCATCAGGAGGATATCCTGATGCAACTTTTTTATGAAGCTTTAGATAGTGTTTCTGCATGCCCTTTTTTCTTGGCTAATCCAATTCCTGTGTACCCGTAAAACAGGGTAAACAGCGGTGACAAGTACAGTAAAAAGGCGAACGGGATGTAATCAAGAGCAGATACTCCGAGGGTAGCTGCGAAAAAGGCACCGCTCACACTCCACGGAATGAGAGGATTAATCAGTGTACCCGCATCCTCCATTGTTCTTGTAAGATTTATTAACGGGACTCCGTTTTTTTCATAATGCTTTTTAAAGGCCTGCCCCGGCAGAATGATAGAAAGATACATTTCCCCTGTCAAAAGGTTCACTCCCAGCCCTGACGCAGCCGTTGCTGCAATCAGATGGCCTGTTTTCTTAAGAGAGTTTTCAAATGAACGAATCATGATATCGATAATTCCTAGTTCCTGAAGAAGTCCGCCTAGTGACAGGGCGATGATGATCAGTGAAACCGACCACATCATCGGGATAAGACCGCCCTTGTTTACAATCGCATCAACCGCATCGCTTCCTGTCTTCATATTCAATCCATTTTCCAGCGCATTGATCATATGAGCGATCGTAAAGGCCGGATTGAGGAAGAGGGTCGTGAGGACAGCCGTCACCACTCCTGTAAGCAGCGTTGGAATGATCGGCATCTTTCGGAACGCCATCACCATTACGATTAACGGTGAAATAAGCGTGAACGGTGTAATGGTAAAGTGTTCACCCAACGTCTTTTTCATTTCAGCCAACTGTGCAATCGACGTTCCTGACGGCTGATGGCCGGCAAAGAAAAAGATGACTGCTGTAATGATTAGTGCAGGTACAGTGGTCCACATCATATGGCGAATGTGCTCAAATAAATTGACACCTACCGTACCCGAAGCCAGATTAGTGGAATCAGACAGCGGTGACATCTTATCTCCAAAACACGCACCACACACGATTGCTCCGGCAGCTAAGCCAGGATTCACGTTCAGCACATGAGCAATTCCCATGAGAGCTACTCCTACCGTACTAGCGGTCGTAAAACTGCTGCCCGTAAATGTTGATACCAATATGGTAATAAACAAAGCACTCAGCGCGAACCATTCGGGCTGAATGATATTCATGCCGTAAAATAAAAGCGTTGGAACGGCTCCGCTCATCATCCAGCTTGCGATAACAAAACTGATCATGATCAGAAGCAGCAGCGGCTGTATGCCGCTTACTACTCCTGAGATGAGCCCCTTCTCAATCGTTTTCCAACCTGCTCCCCAGAACACGGCAAAAATACCGGTAAGTATAACACAGAAAAACAACGGAATATGGGGTTCTACCTTAAGAACGACAAGGCTTGTAAACATTGTTGCTACAATTAATAAAAATAACAGGATGACTCCTGAAGGTTTGATTTTACTGTTCATGCTTGACCTCTCCCTGATGCAACACTCTTTTGTTTTACTTAAATACTTAAACGCTTTTATGCGTTGAAGCATTGTTGTACAATAACCAATAGTAATGGACTTTCTTTATTCTGTCAACCGAAAAACAATAATTGGAAAATGAAAACAAAAGGCTGCAGCAGCGTTATATAGCACGAAGAAAATGTGGAATTCATTTTCGAGGGGTCTCGCACCTTGCACTCCAATCAATTGATCAATGAAGTTTCTATACAATATACATAAATGTCCCCAAAGCAACAATCTTTTAGAAAAGAGCCAAACAAAAAAAACAGCATCCCTGTGGAGATGCTGTTTTTCATTATATAGCTTTACGCTGCAGTGCTGCTGTTTTTTCTCTTTTCTTAATGACCAAATAATAATACAGGTAACAGCCAATAAAGAAAGGAACACCTAAATAAAGAGCGAGACGCTGTGCAGGATCAAAGGCCATACTGATCAAAACACCAAGGTTCAGCGTAGTGGCGAAAAGCGGAAGGATCGGAAACAACGGTACCTTAAACTTCAAATCCTCAACCTTTCCTCCATCACAGATGAACTTTCTTCTAAAGGCGAACTGTGAAGCGGTAATGGCAATCCAGCCCACTTGCGCACCCAAACCTGCCAATGACAGAAGCCATTCAAACACTGTTTTTTCCGCTTTAAATGCAGACAATAATGAAAGCAAGGCAACGCCAATTGTGATATACAGCGCGTTCATCGGAATACCGCGTTTGTTAACTCTTCCCAGAGCCGGACTGGCCATTCCTTCTTTTGAAAGCGAGTAGAGCATACGAGTTGCCGCATACAAACCTGAGTTGGCAACAGATAGCAGCGCGGTTAAGATAACGAAGTTCATAATATCCGCAGCATACGGGATGCCGATGCTGTCAAAGACCACGACAAACGGGCTTTCCACTTTTCCTGCTTTAGACATTGGCATTAATGCGGCAAGCACACCAATCGCAAGAACAAAAAAGAAAAGTGTTCTCCAAACCGTTTGACGAATGGAACGTGGAATGGTTTTTTCAGGATTTTCACTTTCTCCAGAAGCTATTCCAATCAGCTCGGTTCCCTGGAAAGAGAAGTTAACAGCAATCATGGTGACAAACAGAGCACTGAATCCATTCGGAAACCATCCCGCTGAAACAAAATTTGTGAAGCCTGGAGCTGAGCTGGCGCCTTTCATATCAACCAGACCAAAAATCACCGCTCCGCCAAGTATAATAAATAAAATAATGGCAAGAACCTTTATGCTCGCAAACCAAAATTCTGATTCTCCGAAAGCTTTCGCAGAGAGTGCGTTCAAAGAAAATAATATACCTGCAAAAATTAAGCTCCACATCCAAAGTTCGGAATGAGGGAACCATCTCTGCATTAAAGCTGAAGCTGAGAAAAATTCCAGGGCTACGGTAACCGCCCATCCTAGCCAGTAGAGCCATCCGACGGCAAAACCTGTTCCAGGCCCGATAAATTTAGTCGTATATGTTTGGAAAGAACCGGATACAGGCATAGCAACTGAAAGCTCACCAAGACAGAGCATCGTCAAGTACATGATAAATCCGCCAACGAGATAAGAAATCACCGCGCCTGCCGGACCTGCATCATGAATGGTCATTCCCGAACCGAGAAAGAATCCGGTTCCGATTACACCACCCAGGGAGATCATAAATAAATGCCGTGCTTTCATGCCTCGCTTGAGCCCTTGATCATTTTGATTCGTAATCATCTGTTCACCTCTGTTGTTGTTATGTATGCGTTTTCATTAAGTATTCATAATTTTATCATTTTTTGTCGAAGAAGCCAAAAACAATTTTTTCTAATTTTTTTGATAACTCAAGAGATAGTCATTCAACGCTTTCCCAATAAGCGCCAGGGCTTGTCTTCCTTCTGCTTCACTCGGTAAATTTTTCGTTAGAACCGCTGCAAACAGCTTTTCTCTCTTAAACGTGAAAATGCCTGCGTCGTGCTCTACTCCGTCCAATTCTCCGGTTTTATTCGCGATGGTTATCTTTTCTTCATCCATATAGGCGGGAAGCTTATAGCGAAACTGCTGATTTTGAAGAATATGAAGTATGGTTTGGCTGCTCTTGTCCTTTAACCTGCCTCCCCTGTCAATCTCCTTCAGCTGAAGAATAACATCTCTTGCGGAAGTATAGTTGTTCTTTCCTTGCTTAACAGCTTCGAAATCCATCAGCTTGCGTTGGAGCACTGTCTGGCTGCAGCCCAATTCAGCCAGGAGATCATTAATTCTCTCCATGCCTGTTTTTTCAATCATAATGTTGGCTGCCATGTTATCAGAAACAGTGATCATCAACGTGAGTATATCTGCTACAGTAACAGCTGATTCATCAGAAAAAAGCTGGAGAACCCCGGCACCGCCAACCCTTACCTCCTGTTTTAATGAAATACGGGAAGCGAGATCGATTTGACCTGCTTCTGTCTGCCGAAAGGCTTCAATTAAAATGGGTATCTTGATAAGGCTTGCGGCTGGGAATACCTCATCTGCCTGATACTCAATGTGGCCATCCTCCGTTTCAATCCAGTAAGCATAATCTCCATTTTGGCCGCTAATAATGTCATTTACCCTGTTATTCAGTTCATTTAACTTCATCCCGTGCTCCTTTCTAGTAAGTGCATTGCATTTTATCTGTATTTTGCAGTGATCGGATCGTATTTCTTTGAGATTGGATCGTATTTTCACGAAATCGGCGCGTATTCTTTCAGATCCGATGGCAACTCCTTTAAGATTATTCTCCACCACTACCACCAGACTTCTTTTTTAGAGAAAAGAAATTCTTCTCGGACAAAGAAAAAGAGCGCTCCCATTAAGCGCTCCTTCATTATTTCTGCTGATCGTCCTGTCCTTCGCTTTGACCCATATCATTTTCGTCGTTGTCTTCGTTGAAGTTGATCATATACGCGCAGGCATCTGAGCAGTCACCGAACGCCACAACCGCCCCTACCGATTTGGTATTGGCTGTATGGCTGTTCTGGACGGTACTTCCAATATCGATGTTTCCATTTTGAGTCACACCATTTGTGATGATTTTTCCTATTCTGAAAGAAAAACGCAAATCTGTTCCATCCTTTTCGCTCTTTACCTACAGTGTATGGCTTGAACAAAAAGCTGATTGGACAGACTCCCTCTTTCGGTAAAAACAGGCGGGTGAACGTTAAGGCTGGTTAGTGACTGGAGCGGACGGGTTCGCTACCTGGCCTTGGTCGCTGATATCCGGATCGATGTTGCTGTTCACCATAAATCCAGTTGACGGAGAAAAGTCTCCAAGAGAGATCGTAGAACCAACTGACTTTGTATTGGCTGTATGGCTGTTATGGACGGTCGGGCCGATATCTATGTTACCGTTCATGGTCACACCATTCGTTTTGATATTAAAAATATTAAACAAATATGGCATGAGGTGACCCCCCTTCTTCTTTTATTGCTCCATTTCATTAAGGCTGGTTTGCAACCGAAGTATCTGCATTTCCGTATTCATTTTGATCATTAACATCCGGATCAAAGACCATGTTTTTCATCATGGCTTCTGCTGGTGAATGATCTCCTACAGAACTATTGTCGCCTGTAGATTTTGTATTTGCTGTATGGCTATTATGAAAGGTTGATCCCAGATTCAATGAACTGTTGCTCGCCAGACTATTTATCTTCAGATAGTAAATATTAACCATGCACCCCATTGCTATCTCCACCTTTAAAAGTGTTAGTGTAGTGTATGATAAATGTCCCTTAAAGGTGAAAAACGGGAATCAGGCTATTGCGGCTGCTCCTTTCCACTTTTCCACCATGTCTCCCCGAGCAACAGTACCTTAAGCCTGTGATCTTTCAGTTCTTTTCTTCCCCATTCTTTATGCAAACGCTCCAAGGCTTCAGGCCCTGTATCATCCGCCAGCCTGTAAGCTCCGTAATGCATTGGAATACAGTAGGCTCCCTTTGTTTCCTGAAAAGCTTTCACAGCATCTTCAGGATTAATATGCGATATTTTCATAAACCACTCCGGTTCATAAGCCCCTATCGGCATAAGAACTGTATCGAGTTCAAATTGATCTCCAATCTCCTTAAAGCCTCTGAAATACCCGGTATCTCCTGCAAAATAAAGTGTTTCACCTGTCTTCATGTCTTGAATGACCCATCCTCCCCAGTGAGAAGTATTCATATCAAATGCCGTCCTCCTGGTCCAATGCTGAGCAGGGACGAACGTGAGCGACAGCCCCTTTTCAGAAAAGTTATCCCACCAATTAGCTTCGAATACCTTCTCATATCCTTTTTTCTGAAACATTGATTTCAAACCTGCTGGCATGTAAAAGGAAATATCTCCTGTCAGATTTTTAATACTTGGAAAGTCAAGGTGGTCGTAGTGGCCATGGGAGATGAGGACGAGATCGATCTCTGGCAGGTGGCTGATGGGAATTCCGGGATCAGTCAGCCGCTTTTGCAGCCCCATCTTTTTTGCCCAGACAGGATCGGTCATAATATTGCATCCGCCCATCTGAATGAGAAAAGTAGAATGGCCGATCCATGTGATGGAATGATGCTGCCGGTTTTCTTTTAATCTGCTGATCTCCTTTTTCGGGCTTTGCGGAATCTGCTGAGCTAAATCTTTTTTGTTGCCGCGCCTTTCTCTTCTCCACCGCAGCAAATCTTTAAATGTATGTGTGTTTTGTATCCCGTCAAGGTTGGTATACTTATTCTTCATTATAGGAGTCCCCCTGTGATAAAAACTCAACCATTTTTTTCATTTGAAAAAGCTATTGAAATCTTCCAACAATTATTGTAAGGTATAGAGAATTAATTTTATAGCGATTTGGTTTCTTATCCAGAGAGGTTAAGGGAATGGCCCGTTGACACCTCAGCAACCTTCAGCTCTGCAGCTGAAAAGGTGCTAAGTCCAACAAGTTCGAATCGAACTTGGAAGATAAGAAGAATGACCTCGAACTTTCAAAGTCTTCTTCTTTAAGAAGGCTTTTTTTATTTTATTGGGCCGCTGGAAGATACCGAACTAACAGGAGGACCGCATAATGGGATTATTGAAAGATCTTGAAGACAAAATCTTGATTGCCGATGGGGCAATGGGAACACTTCTCTACTCGTATGGAACGGATTGCTGTTTTGAGCAGCTGAATCTGACGCACCCTGATCAGATTCAGTCCATCCACCAGGCTTACATACAGGCCGGTGCAGATGTCATTCAGACCAATACGTACAGCGCCAACTATATTAAACTGCAAAGATATGGATTGGAGGAGCAAGTCAAAGAGCTGAATAGTGCGGCTGTAAGACTTGCAAAAAAAGCAGCTGCCAATGAAGCGTATGTACTGGGAACCATCGGAGGAATCCGTGGAACGGGCCCAAGCTCACTTACGATTGAAGAAATAAAGAGAAGCTTTAGGGAACAGCTCTACTGTCTTCTGTTGGAAGGAGTGGATGGCCTTCTTCTTGAGACCTTTTACGATTTGGAAGAATTGGAAACCGTTCTTGAAATTGCACGCAGCCAGACCAGCATTCCGATCATCTCGCAGATTTCTTTGCAGGAAGTCGGTATTCTAAACGACAGAACACCCATCAATACAGCGATTAGACGCCTTGAAGATTTAGGAGCGGATGTCGTAGGGCTGAATTGCCGTCTTGGGCCCTTTCATATGATCAAGACACTTGAGGAAGTGGAAATTCCCAAGCATGCCTATCTTTCCTCTTATCCGAATGCAAGTCTTCCTTCCTATTTGGACGGAAAATTTCAGTATGAAGGGGATGCGGAGTATTTCAAGAACAGTGCTTCACTTTTCAGAAACCAAGGCATCCGCCTGCTCGGAGGCTGCTGCGGAACAACTCCTGCTCATATTGAGGCTTTCGCTGAAGAGCTTCATGGACTGAAGCCTGTTACCGAAAAGGAAGTCAGACAGCGCCCAGAGCCTATTGCCGTTGTTGAAACGAGGCAGAAACCTGGGATTTCCCTGCCTGATATTCTAAAAGAAAGGCGATCGGTCATTGTTGAGCTTGATCCTCCCCGCAAGCTTGATACCTCCCGTTTTTTTAAAGGAGCAAAGGCATTGAAAGAAGCCGGGGCAGATGCCATTACGCTTGCAGACAACTCGTTGGCATCACCAAGAATCTGCAATACCTCCCTATCTTCTTTGGCTAAGGCACGGACTGGAGTCCAGCCGATCGTTCATCTCGCTTGCCGAGACCGGAATATTATCGGTCTGCAGTCTCATCTCATGGGGCTGCATACACTCGGACTTCACGATATTTTGGCAATTACCGGGGATCCGGCAAAGGTAGGTGATTTTCCGGGAGCTTCAAGCGTCTATGATGTTACCTCCATAGAACTGATCAAAATGATCAAACAGTTTAACGAAGGGGTTTCACTTTCCGGAAAAGACTTGGGACAAAAAACGCAATTTACCGTCGGTGCCGCCTTTAATCCAAATGTGAAGTCACTGGAAAGAGCGGTTCAGAGGGCAGAGAAAAAAATAGAAAGCGGCGCGGACTACTTTATCAGCCAGCCGGTGTACTCTGAAGAGAAACTGCTGGAGTTCCACGAAGCTGTAAAAGATCTGCCCGTTCCTTTCTACGTTGGGATTATGCCGCTCACCTCAAGCCGCAATGCTGACTTTCTTCATTATGAGGTGCCGGGCATCAAACTGACAGACGAGGTGCGTGACCGTATGGCGAAGTTTAAAGACGACCCAGTTTCCGCAGCAAGGGAAGGCCTTGCCATCTCAAAATCTCTGATAGATGCCGCTTCTGAACTGTTTAATGGCCTCTATCTGATCACTCCATTCATGCGATATGAATTGACGGCTGAACTGACGGAGTATGCCTACGAAATTGACCGCAAAAAAACAAGGAGGATTCAGAATGTCTAATCAAACCCTTCAACAGCAGCTTAAGAATAAAATACTGATCATGGACGGGGCAATGGGCACCATCCTCCAGCAAGCCAATCTGACTGCCGAAGACTTTGGCGGCGAAGACCTGGACGGCTGCAATGAAAACCTGAACTTTACCCGTCCTGATGTAATTCTGGATGTCCATTTGCAATATTTAGAAGCAGGTGCTGATATCGTTGAAACCAATACGTTCGGGGCCACTGATATCGTGCTCGACGAATACGGCCTCGGCTATAAAGCATATGAAACGAACAAAATAGCAGCAGAGATCGCGCGGGAAGCTGCCGATAAGGTCTCCACTCCTGATTGGCCCCGCTTCGTTGCCGGATCAATGGGACCAACAACAAAAACGTTGAGCGTTACAGGAGGCGCAACATTTGAAGGGCTGACCTTTTCCTATGAAGAACAGGCAAAAGGCCTTCTGGACGGCGGGGTTGATTTGCTTCTCCTCGAGACCAGCCAGGATATGCTCAATGTTAAAGCAGGTTTTATCGGCATTAAACGGGCGTTTAAATCAGCCGGAAAGGAAGTCCCGCTCATGGTGTCAGGCACGATTGAGCCGATGGGTACGACACTGGCCGGCCAATCGATTGAAGCCTTTTACATCTCGCTTGAGCACATGAAACCTTTGGCTGTAGGGCTCAACTGTGCAACAGGGCCGGAATTTATGACCGACCACATCCGCTCCTTATCCGCACTGTCTCTTTCAGCGGTAAGCTGTTATCCGAATGCCGGCCTCCCGGATGAAGACGGGAACTATCATGAAACACCAGAAACTCTCGCAAAGAAAATCAGCGCCTTTGCCGCAGAAGGCTGGCTCAACATCGCCGGCGGCTGCTGCGGCACGACACCAGACCATATAAGGGCCCTCGCAGAAGCGTTAAAACCGCTGAAGCCGCGTACTGTCCCAGAAAGCCATTCCCATGCCGTGTCGGGGATTGAGCCGCTGATCTATGATGATCCATCCATGCGCCCATTGATGGTCGGCGAACGGACCAATGTTATCGGTTCACGAAAATTTAAGCGGCTGATCGCCGAAGGCAAGTTTGAAGAAGCGGCAGAGATCGCCCGCGCGCAAGTTAAGAAAGGCGCGCATGTCATAGATATCTGCCTTGCGGATCCTGACCGTGAAGAGCTTCAGGATATGGAGAATTTTATTAAGGAAGCTGTAAAAAAAGTGAAAGTGCCTCTTGTTATTGATTCAACGGACGACGTGGTGCTGGAGATAGCCCTGAAATACTCGCAGGGAAAAGCCATTATCAACTCTATTAACCTAGAGGACGGCGAGGAGCGGTTTGAGAAAGTTGCCCCTATCATCTCCCGTTACGGAGCAGCCGTTGTTGTCGGTACGATCGATGAAAAAGGCATGGGGGTCACAACAGACCGAAAGCTCGAGATCGCCAAACGATCCTACGATCTGCTTGTGAACAAATACGGAATCTCTCCGAGCGATATTATTTTTGATCCTCTTGTCTTCCCTGTCGGAACAGGAGATGAACAATACATCGGTTCTGCCAATGCGACAGTGGAAAGTTTGAGAAAGCTGAAAGAAACACTTCCTGAATGCCAGACGATCCTTGGCATCAGCAACGTATCGTTCGGTCTCCCGCCGGTCGGCCGGGAAATCTTAAACGCGGTATATCTATATGCCTGTACACAGGCTGGGCTCGACTACGCGATCGTCAACACTGAAAAGCTGGAACGCTATGCTTCTATCCCAGAAAAGGAAGTAGAGATGGCAAAAGCCTTGCTGTTTGAGACGAACGATGAGAATCTGGCAGCCTTTACGGAGTTCTACCGAGGCAAGAAAAAGGAGGCAAAAACTCCGGTCTTGGAACTGCCTCTTGCTGAGCGCCTCGCCTTTTACGTGGTCGAAGGAACGAAAGAAGGACTCATTCCGGATCTTGACCTTGCTCTGGCACAGTATGATGCGCCTTTGGAAATTATAAATGGACCTCTTATGGCCGGGATGGAGGAAGTCGGCCGGCTCTTTAACGATAACCAGCTCATCGTAGCTGAAGTCCTCCAGAGCGCTGAGGTGATGAAGGCTGCCGTCGCCCACCTCGAGCCCCATATGGAGAGCAGCGGTGCGGTCAGCACGAAAGGTAAGGTCGTTTTGGCCACGGTTAAAGGGGACGTCCATGATATCGGCAAAAACCTTGTAGATATTATCCTTGGCAATAATGGATTTGAAGTGGTGGATCTCGGAATTAAAGTTACGCCGCAAGAACTGATTCAGGCCATTCAGAGGGAGAAGCCCGATGTGGTCGGCCTTTCAGGATTGCTTGTAAAATCTGCTCAGCAAATGGTGCTTACCGCTTCCGACCTGAGAGAGTCGGGTATTTCCGTCCCAATTCTTGTAGGAGGCGCCGCCTTGACCCGCAAGTTTACAGAAAACCGGATTGCTCAGGAATATCAGGGGACTGTGCTTTACGCCAAGGATGCGATGGACGGATTGAGCCTTGCAAACAAGCTTCAAAAAGGAGAAGTTTTTGAAAAGCCTGTGGCGAAAACACCTGCCGCACCTGTTACAGAAGCCACACCGTCCGGAGGAGGTACCGGCACCGCTGTTGCTGAGGCCGTCAGAGTCCGACCTTCCGTTAATCAGAGTTTAAAAGTATTTGTTCCAAAAGATACGGAACGCCATGTGTTTAAGTCTTTCCCGCTCTCTTCTGTAGTTCCGTACATTAATCTGCAGATGCTGCTCGGACACCATTTAGGAGTGAAAGGAAAGGTTTCACGGCTGCTCGCCGAGAAAGACGAACGGGCACTGGAAATAAAAGGAATCGTCGATGAGCTGCTTCGGGAGAGCCAGGAGAAAAAACTAATCGATCCAGCAGCACTGTATCAGTTTTTCCCTTCACAGTCGGATGGCCAGAAACTTTATATTTATGATCCAAACGATACATCCCATATCATTGAGACGTTTGAGTTTCCACGCCAGACAAGAGAACCGAACCTCTGCTTGGCAGACTACGCCAAGCCCGTCGGCAGCGGCGAAATGGATTATGTCGGGTTCTTTGCGGTAACTGCTGGAAGCGGCATCCGCGAACGGGCACAGCAGCTTAAAGCCGAAGGCCGTTTCCTGGAAAGCTTTGCGCTTCAATCGCTTGCTCTTGAAACTGCGGAAGGATTGGCTGAACTCATTCACCGCCAGATGAGGGATAAATGGGGGTTCCCTGACCCTGTTACCCTTTCGATGCAGGATCGTTTTTCCGCGCGATACCAAGGCCAGCGCTTCTCGTTCGGTTATCCAGCATGCCCGGATCTTGAAGATCAAGCAAAACTGTTCAAACTTCTTCAGCCTGAAGAAATCGGCATTCAGCTGACAGAAGGATTCATGATGGAGCCCGAAGCCTCCGTCACAGCTCTGGTTTTCTCCCACCCTGAAGCCCGCTACTTCAATGTGCTGGTTTAAATAGCTTACGGGCGCGTTCGGAAGAATTACGGGCGGATTCGGGGAAAATACGGGCGCGTTTCAGGATTTTACTGGCGCGTCCGCGAAATTTACTGGCGTATATCGTCATTTTACGGGCGCCGGCCACTTCTACTCATTCCAAAATAAAAGAGACAGACCAGCAGCTGATCTGTCTCTTTTATTATTTAATGTCACTGATTTGCATAATCTTAGTGGTGCCGGCTTGGGCATGTTCGCTTTGGAACTTCTCAATCGCCCCTGCCTTATCACCATTCGTAATGATAACTGGAGTAACGGTGCTTTTCGCTTTTTCCTTGACGAGATCAACATTAAACGAGATCAGCGGCTGTCCCGTTCGTACACGGTCTCCTTCTTTAACAAGAGACGTGAAGCCTTCCCCTTTCATCATGACCGTTTCAAGACCGATATGAATAAGAATCTCCATTCCTGATTTTGTTTTAATGCCGACAGCATGCTTGGTCGGGAAGACCTGAAGGATTTCACCATCAACGGGAGACAACAGCTCACCGTCTTCCGGCAAAATCGCGATGCCGTCACCCATCATTTTTTCAGAGAAAACAGGATCCGGCACATCTTCCAGGCCAATGATCTCCCCGTTTAATGGTGAAACAATGACTTCTTCTGTAGGCGCTTCATTTTCTTTTTTACCAAATAATTTTTTCAGCATGAGATCACCTTCTTTATTTAATTTGTTTGTTACATAGTAAAACATAGGTTGACCGTACGAAGCAAAGAAAATCTGTCTGCTGTTACTTTTCACTTTTTCAGGTCAGGTTAAACGAATATTATAGGAAATCATGAATTTTGTCTCGCTGGCAATCATTGTTATAATAGAATACATAGTTGAAATTTAAAAGACAGGCATAAAAGGAGATTGGACAATGAGTAAGTTTAAAGCATTAACCATTGCCGGTTCTGACACAAGCGGCGGAGCTGGTATTCAGGCGGATTTAAAGACATTCCAGGAGCTCGGAGTTTACGGCATGACAGCCATCAATGTCGTTGTGGCCCAGGATCCTCACAGAGACTGGTACCATGAAGTATTTTTACTTCCTCTTGATTTGTTCAAAGCACAGCTTGAAACCATTCTGGCAGGAATCGGAGTGGATGCTGTAAAAACCGGTATGCTTGCTTCTGTTGATGTTATTAAGGCCACTGCAGAAGCTATTGATAAATATGATATAAAAAATGTGGTGGTTGACCCAGTAATGGTATGTAAAGGTGCAGAACCGCTTCAGCCGGAACTCGCAGACACGCTTCAGAATGTTCTTGTACCGAAGGCCACCGTCGTCACGCCGAACCTTTTTGAAGCTGCCCAGCTTAGTGGAATGGCTCCGATTACAACTGTTGATCAAATGAAGGAAGCCGCTCAAAAGATCCAGTCTGCCGGCGCTAAATATGTCATTGTTAAAGGCGGCGGCAAGCTTGCTCACGAAAAAGCAGTCGACGTTTTGTTTGATGGCGATAATTTCGATATTCTTGAATCTGAACGAATCGATACGACCTATACTCATGGAGCAGGCTGTACGTATTCTTCTGCAGTCGCTGCAGAATTAGCCAAGGGGAAATCAGTAAAAGCAGCGATCGCCGTTGCAAAAGACTTTATTACAGAAGCAATCCGCAACTCGTTCCCGTTGAATCAATATGTCGGGCCCACCGACCACAGTGCATACCGCAACTCCAAAATTAAATAAACCATACAGAGAGCAGACATCATTTGTTTTGCTCTTTTTTTATTCATGAGATTTATCCTGAATAAAAACATCCTGAACTTGGGATTCTACTCACATACCATTTTAAGAAAAAGGTGGGTTAACCATGGGCAGAGGCAACAGCCATAAACAGCCGGCACGTGATAAAAACAAAGCCAAACTTCCTCAAGTTCCGAAAAATGAAATCGTGCACGACAATCAGGAAGTGGAACTGGCAAAAGAACTGACTTCACACTATGAATTGAAATCACCTCCAGGCTTTGATCCAACAGAAGTGGTGCGTAAGGATGAAAAAAAGAAATAGAAAGCTGAAAGAGGGATTAAACTATTTAATGCCTCTTTTTTATGCTTAGTATTTCGATCTCTTTGCTAAGCAGTTTATTTAACGCTTTGCCATCCTTAAAGTATAATGATTGAAATGAAGCTTTTTGAGGAGGGAAAACCTTGCAGCCGATCACACCAGAAACGGTTCAAAATGAGATTGATCAATTCTTGAACCGGGACGTTTATTTGCATTTGGAAACAACAAATGGAGCATACGCCTCTCATTTTAATCAGTCTTTTTTTTCAGTGGGCGCTTATATACGCAACGCGAAAATAAATTTTGAGCGCGGAGTGATTACGGGAGAAAAATCTCCTTATCGTGCAGGATTAAAAATTAACATTGGGTGGGTTTACGCTGAAGGTTTGACGCATTGGGAAGTCAACGAAGACGGACAGCTCCTGCTTGCAGGGCACGATGCAGAAGGTAAATTAGCCGTCGCTCTTCAGCTCAGCCCTCATCCGTTTGAATAGGAGGTAAACGTATGTCACACGAACATGTTTTAGTCGTTTTTCCACATCCTGATGATGAAGCTTTCGGCGTCTCTGGCACCATTGCAATGAATACAAAAAAGGGAGTCCCAGTCACCTATGTCTGCCTGACTCTTGGCGAGATGGGGCGCAATATGGGGAATCCACCGTTTGCCACCAGAGAATCCTTGCCAAAGATCAGAAAAAAAGAGCTGGAACAAGCCGCTCATGTCTTGAACATCGACGATTTAAGAATGTGGGGGCTGCGGGATAAAACGGTTGAGTTTGAAGATCCAAAAACGTTGGCCGCACGAATCGGAAACGTGATCGATGAACTGAAGCCTTCACTCATCATTACGTTTTATCCCGGCTATAGCGTCCATCCTGACCATGAAGCTACCGGGGCCGCTGTCATCCGAGCGGTTGAACAGCTTCCTGAAGATCAGCGGCCGGACGTCCATTGTGTCGCATTCTCGAATGATTGCTATGAAATGCTCGGTGAGCCCGATGTGATCAGTGACGTGAGTTCCGTTTCCGATCAAAAGCTTGAAGCGATTAAAGCCCACCGTTCCCAAACCGAATGGATCATTGCCGCCATGGCGGAAGAAAACAAAGACAAAGTTCCAGAAGTGTTAAAACGCATCAACAGAGAACAGTTTTGGACCTATAAATTCTAAAAGAAAAAGGCTGACGCCAGAAAGACACTTTTACGTGTACTTCCGGGTCAGCTTTTTTTGTATTGAGTATATAAGTAAGCGTAGTGAATGAACGTACGAAGACGATGCCGCCGTATTATTTGCCGGGCGCAAATCTTCAATAAGCATTGTGATCTTTCTTTATGTTTAGGGAGCGTTACTTTAAAAAGGTAAAGGATTAGGATCATGTTACAATTGGTTTCATAGTAGGATTTGGTGTTATATAGAATTGAAACGGAGAAAAATAATAACAGGTGCAGCTTCTGTAAATCACCCAAGCTGGCTACAGCGCTTCTTCACTCTTGTCCCCAATTCAATGGACTGAACCAGTTAATTACGAATTGCTAGAGAAGATAATTGAATTTAATATCAAGGATAAGGCTGAGAATTCGAATTTTTGGCGGCAATAGCATAATATAGAAGGAGGAAGTCATGGGATTTTTCGCAAAATATTTAGCAGGTATCGACAACCCCGACCACCGCGACCGAACAGAGGAAATTTTGGCGTGGGTTGCTAATAAATTCCCAAATTTGGAACCGCAAATCAAGTGGAATACGCCAATGTTTTCCGATCACGGCACATTTATCATCGGCTTTTCCACAGCGAAGCATCATTTGAGCGTTTCACCCGAAGAAGTAGGCATTGCGCAATTTGCCGATGACATTGCACAAGCTGGCTACAGCGCTACCAAAGGCTTGTTTCGAATTCCGTGGAATGAGCCGGTAAATTACGAATTGCTTGAGAAAATGATTGAATTTAATATTCAGGATAAAGCAGAATATACGAATTTTTGGCGGAAATAATACATCACGCCTTATCAAAAAACGCATGACATAAAAAAAGGAGAGCACATATTATACATGACTAATATGTGTTCTCCTTTATTTTTGAGGATTTTTATAATTTAGGTCTTGATAATAAAATTCTGGAGGAACAGAGGACAGGTCTTCTAACTCCAGCGGCTTCCCTATCAATCGCCTCTTTGATGCGCTGTTCCGCCATCAAAAATGCAAAATCCATAGGTAAAGGCTCCTTTCCTGCGAGTGTTTAACCTATTTTCATTATACTACACAGTACTATCTCCTCCCCTCCCGCCATAGGATGAAGTAAGGAAATAAGAGGGGGCTTAGAACTGTGAAAACAAAAAGTGGACAAGTTACCGAAGAGATGGTTTCCCGCTTTCACGAGCTGAACCAGCAGGCAAAAGCGATCGATGCCGAGCTTTCAGAACTAAAGAAGAAATTTAACAGTCATTTTGATTATATGTGCGGCGAAAGTGAAAAAGGCGAAGTTTTGTATGGCAGTTATAAACTTCAGCGGCAGATCCGTAAATCAGAAAGTTTTCATACGGAAAAAACGGTTCAAAAACTCGAAGAACTCAACCTTCAGGACTGTATCATTATAACGAAGCAGCCTGACAAACAAAAGATTGAAGCGGCCATGACACTCGGCCTTATTCCTCAAAGTGAACTGGATGATTGCTTACTGCGGAAAATAACACCGGTCATTGTTGTAAAAGAAATGCCAAGCGTAAAATGAAAAGAGCCGGCTGGGCTCTTTTTATTTTGGCTCAAAAGCCTGATCGACCGCCCATGCCTGATGCTCATGATGCAAAAGCTCCTGGGCTTCTGAAATAGGAATCCACTCCAGTTCGTGATCCTCTTCAATCGGATCTAGCTTCCATTCCGCCAGCTCCGCGAGATAAAAATAACTGTCAGCTATCATTGGGGTCTGATCCTGCTGAGTGATGTAATATTTTTCTGCATTTCCTATGTACTTCTTGATGAGAATATCATGCCCCAACTCTTCAAGAGCTTCACGCTGCCCTCTGTTCATCAAAGATAATGGCATAGACGCCTTTTCTCCGTATGTATTGCTTCCCAATTTCTTTCCTGCCGAAAAATGGTTTTTGATCATTCATTCTCTCCTCGCTCCTTTTATTTAGTGCCAGGCACCTGAATGTAAAAAGCGGTGCCAGGCACCGTTCAAAGATGAATTTTAGTATAAATGAATAGTTTCATAGTTTTTTGGAAATGATAGTTTTAAATAAGCTTAAGGGGATGAGCGGATGAACATTTATGAATATACGGTGATGAATGTTGTGATGGCCTTTGAAGAGAAGGATTTAAATATTATAGATGAGCATTTAATGAAGATTGCCTATAAAGTAGCGGATGATTTTACGAAAGACCAGATTGATGTCTCTTTGATTACTTCCATTAAGATGGATATCATGCCAGGCATTATACACATTGAAGCCGGACCTCATGACTGGCAATTCGACCTGGATGGGAATTACATCGGCAACGGATTATTTAATGATGTCACTGTTGAACTTGTCGGTATGGTTTAAAACCTCACCAAACAGAACATAATTTTTAGGTAACACCATTTTCAGCCAAAAGAAAGGAAGAACAACTATGTCTCGAGGTAAAGAGTTTGAACAGAAGAAAAAAGGACATCCCGGGAATTTTCCCGAAGGCAGCATGACCGCTAAGCAAGGAAAAGAAAAAGCAGAAGTCGATCCATATATCGTAACGAACGAGGCGTTTAAGAACCGAAAAGAAGAAGAGTAATTAAAAAAGCGAAAACGGCCTGCTAAGGTCCGACAGGCGCTGGAACTAGACACCACTACAATGCTCAACTTGAGAAAGCCGCTGGTACAGATACCGGCGGCTTTCTCTATGGGACCCGGCTCGATCGGCCGTTTGAAATAAATGAGTCTGAATTTGTCGTATGAGGTCGAACATAAACCGTTCGATAATAAAAGAAGGCTTTTCAATAATAAATCGGCTGTTTCGATAATAAAATCTGCTTTCCGATAATAAATTCTAAGTTTTCGATAATAAAAATCTGAAAGAGCGATTTTGCGGGTAAAAGAGCTAGTTTCCGCACCAAATTTCACTTACAAAAGTAATTGAAAAAGCTAAAATTCCCTTTTAACAAGCTGCCTAAGGAGCACAACTTGAAAATTTACTCAAAATCATTCATTTTCCTCTTAAAAAGTGCCTCTATGGCTGGTTGATTGTGTGATTTTCATTAAAAAAGAAGCAAACACCTTCAAAAGGTGCTTACTTCTCATATGCAATCAACTTAAGGAAGCGGCTCAACGGCTACATTTCCTACCGTTACAGCCTCAGTATAGACATTGGTACTGCTTTGGCGCAAACGCAAATTTGCATTTCCTGTTGAACTTGAGTTTAATTGAACATTCATTCCCTTCTGTCCGTTGCCGGATGCATCCGTGGTAATGGAAAAGTTGCTGCTGTATCCATAGGCAGAAATGCCAGCTTCCATCCGCATTTTGGACCTTGGCAATCTGTGTGCCTGATCCGTTATCCTTATTTGGAAAATACAGCTTGTCGGTAAAACTGCCTGATGATCAAAAGAATAAGTAAATCCATACTGAAATTTAATTATTTGTAAATTATGAATACTTTTGGAAAAACAGTTCTTTCATACCTTTTGATTTTCATTAATATAGTCTTGTAAACAAGCGTTTTTTTTTCGGCCAACGGGACTTTATACCCTGCTGGTTTCTATCTCACTTGTTGGTGGAAAAGAAATAGGTGAGAACCTCAGTGTACACCAGCCCCATTCATTAAGGAGGATTGTGATGACAACCATTTTTGATCTAGTTATTGGATTAATCGTACTCATCGGTTTCATTCTCGTAATTCCCATCGTCTTTTTCATCTTTTTATACTTAAAAGACGACCGCCAAAAACAGCACTCGATCCTAAGAAACTTCCCTGTACTCGGAAAGGTGAGATATTTTACCGAGAAAATCGGTCCCGAGCTCCGTCAGTATTTGTTTCTTAACGATAATGAAGGCAAGCCCTTCTCCCGAAAAGAATTCGAGGATGTTGTAAAGGCAGGAAAATATAAAGAAAGATTAATAGGATTCGGTTCACTCAGGGATTTTACTGCTGAAGGGTTTTATATCCGCAACACCTTATTCCCCAAATTGCGTGAAGAAATGAAAGTGGACAATGCCAGCAAGATAAAAACCAAGGTGTATAAATTGGACGGAGATAATCTCTTTGCCCGCAAGGAACATAGCGAGGATCGGCTGATTAATCCCGTATACCTGCAAGACGAAGACGCCGTCATCCTCGGTGAGCATACTTGCCGCCAGCCTTTCAAACTCAAAGGCCTCATCGGACAATCCGGCATGAGTTTTGGCGCATTGGGAGAAAATGCGATAACCGCATTATCCAAAGGGCTAAGCCTTGCCGGAGGGACCTGGATGAATACAGGAGAAGGCGGACTCTCTCAGTATCATCTGGCCGGCAAGCCGGATATCATCCTGCAGATCGGTCCTGACTTGTTTGGTGTAAGAAAAAAGAACGGAGAGTTTTCATGGGAAGAGTTTAAGAAAAAAAGTGAAATGGAAGAAATTAAGGCATTTGAACTGAAGCTCGCACAAGGCGCAAAAACACGCGGAGGCCACGTTGAAGGTGAAAAAGTAACAGAAGAGATTGCTAAAATCCGGCTCGTGGAACCTGGCAAAACGATCAACAGCCCTAATCGGTTTAAAGAATTTGATAATGTCTCTTCTCTATTTCACTTTGTGGAAGAGATGAGAAACGTGTCCGGAAAACCCATCGGCATCAAAATTGTTGTCGGGGATTTGGATGCGCTGGAGAATTTGGTATCCTGCATGAAAGAAAGCGGAAAAGGCCCTGATTTTATTACCATTGACGGCGGAGAAGGCGGAACAGGTGCAACGTTCCAGGAGTTAGCCGATACTGTCGGGCTGCCCATACAATCTGCACTTCCGGTTGTTGATGAAATGCTGAAAGAATATGGCATCCGGGACAGGGTGAAGCTCATTGCTTCAGGAAAACTGATCACTCCTGACAAAATTGCCATTGCTCTTGCAATGGGAGCTGACCTCGTCAACATTGCACGCGGGTTTATGATCAGTGTAGGATGCATCATGGCACAGGTCTGCCACACGAACAACTGTCCTGTGGGGGTAGCGACTACGAATAAGAAACTGCAGGACGGCTTAAGTGTCGAGGAAAAACACTATAGAGTCTGCAACTATTTAGTTTCACTTCGGGAAGGCCTTTACAATCTGGCTGCTGCTGCAGGCATTGATTCCCCGACCAAATTTGAACGGAAACATGTTGTTCATAAAGATGAACTCGGCAGGATTTTCCCTCTTGAGGAAATTCTTCATTCTGCCAAGAAAACACAGCAGCAAACATGAATATCCTTATTACTTTGACAGCTCAATAGCTGTCGATTTTTTTTTGGAATTGAATAAGCTGCCTATTTACAACACCTTCTTTTCTGTGTAGTATTTAGATAAATATCTAAATACTTTTTCTTCCAATTGGAGTGGATTTTATTGAATGAAGTATTTAAGGCATTAGCCGACCCCACCCGCCGTAAAATTCTTGATTTGCTAAAGAATCAGGACTTAAGCGCAGGCGAAATTGCGGATCATTTTCAAATGACCAAACCTACCATCTCTCATCACTTAAACACCTTAAAGAAAACCGGACTCATACAAGATGTGAAGCAAGGCCAGTTCGTCATCTACTCTCTCAATACAACCGTTTTTCACGATGTCATGAACTGGTTCATGGGTGTCATGCAAGCCGATTATAAGGACAAAGGAGAGAACGAAAAATGAAAAAACATGTATTTCCTGTGTTGCTCATTCTTGCGACAGCGGCTCTTTGGCTCGTGTTTTACTCCAAGCTGCCGGCTGAACTGCCTATCCACTGGAATGCGAAAGGCGAAATCAACGGGTATTCTTCCAAACTGGGGGCCATGCTCACGAATCTTGGTATTATGATTCTTATGTATCTCCTGCTTCAATTCTTGCCGAAAATCGATCCCAAAAAAGAAAATTATAAAAGTTTCTCGCGCAGCTATTCCATGATTAACTCTTCCCTGTTCATCTTTTTTTTCCTGATCAATCTTATGGTTATTCTGATCGGACTTGGCTACGAACTTCCGATGAACTCGTTCATGCCCCTCATTCTCGGAGGACTGTTTATCGTTCTAGGAAACTATATGCAGCAGGTAAAACCGAACTATTTTGTTGGAATCAAGACTCCATGGACGCTGGCTGATGAGAACGTTTGGCGGCAAACCCACCGTTTCAGCTCCAAAGTGTTTGTCGCAGCAGGTATAATTGTTCTGCTTTCTTTATTTGCACCGTCCGACTGGAGAGATTATATTATTCTTCCTTCCCTCCTTGGTGCAGCCATACTATCCGTTGGGTCATCCTACTATTTTTTCAGGAAGAATACAGGGTTTACGAATAAAATGTAATTTTGTTCAAAGAACGGCTGAAAAAATTATTCGGCCGTTTTTTATTTCAAGCGCCTGGCTGTCCTTTTGCTTTGAGCACCTCCCTTTTGGGTACATTGAAATATATAATAAAAAATGGGAGTGTGCCGCATGAGCATTAGGAAAAACATCTCCAAACAGTTTGAAAAACCCGAGGGTCTGCTCGGTAAACTGGCGGGAAAAATCATGTCCAACGAAAACAAGGAACTAAATGAATGGACAATTTCCGCACTACAGCCCGGAGCGAATGATCGGCTCCTTGAAGTGGGTTATGGTCCAGGTATAGGCATTGAATATGTCTGCAGCAACTATCCCTCCTGCCACATTGTAGGCTATGATGTTTCAGAAGTGATGAAGGAACAGGCGGAATCAAGAAACGAAGCGTTTATAAAAGAAGGGCGTGTGGAGCTTTTTGAGGGTCCGATCACTTCTGCCGATGAAGACGCCCCGAAATTTGATGGCGTGTATACCGTCAATTCCATCTTGATCTGGAAAGATCCGATTGGGGATCTTAAAAAGATTAAACGTCTGATGAAAGTAAAGGCTCGTATTGCGGTTACCCTGCAGCCCCACGAAAAGGGAGCAGATGATGATACCACAAAAGAAATTGGATCCATTATCTCGCTTTATTTAAAAGAAGCTGGCTTCTCTCAGATTTCCGATAGCATTAAGAACAAGAAGCCTGTAGATGCAGTGACCGTAACTGCCATCAAGGAAGCGTAAAAAATAAAAATTTTTATTGTAAAAGATGTTTTGAATTTTTCATACCGGGAAAACAAACCATGCAACACTATGTCAACCATATGGAGGGAATTGTGATGAGAAAGAACAATCGTTCCGAAACATCCAATGAGCCAAGAGATGGACCGAATAGTGAATGCAACACAGAAATAGGCATTAAAGTGTAGCAAGGTTCATATGTTTGTAAAGCAAGACAGTTTTGAAGTAACAAAGCAAGATGTGTTAGAACCGTAAGTTGAGCTTCAAAGTTTTAAAGCAGTAAAGATCAGCTCTATGATTTATGAAGATGCAACACTATAAGTCATATACTGGAGGGTTTGCAATGGGTAAGGACGTTTACAGTTCCGAAACCTGCAATGATCCGAGAGATGGACCAAGTAGTGAATGCACGTGTGTAAGAGCGATTTAAAGGATAGTTAGAAATTAGTTTGTTAACAAATGAGTGAAAACACTATTCAGACCCAAATGGAGGGATTTGTCATGAATCGGAACGACCTTTGTTCCGAAACTTGCGAAGAACCGAGAGATGGCCCTAATAGTGAGAAAGCGAATTAGAATATAGCAGTTTGTAGTACGAAAGAATGTACGTGAATCAAATGTACGTGAATCAAATGCACGTGAACAAGCAAGAAAAACCACGTAAGTTGAACAACGAAAAGCATTGAAGGAGTCTTGGACCCAAGGCTCCTTTTTTTGCACAAAAAATCCCTTCCGATGAAGGGATTTTATCATTTTGTTAAAACATCTTTTCTTCTTCCACGCTCAGCTGGGCATCATACACAAGCACCCGGCTTGGTTTGTCTTCCATTGCCAGCTTTTCAGCCTTTGCAATCGCTTCAGCACGGCTGGGAAAAGTATCGGTCGGTGCTACATCTTGAATTTTAACGATCCAGCCATTTTCACCTTGATAAGGAACTACACTGTAATCATTCATTCTGCAACCCTCCTTTTTAGCCCTTCTACATGAAAAGTTTCCCAACATGCCTCTATACGAAACATTCTTTGAAAAATCCACCAGAAAGATTGAGTTCTCCCTGCAATTAATACTATAATCAAATGGTAATCTTAACAAACAAGAAAAGGTGCATATAGATGAGTGTTTTAACAGTAAAGAACTTAAGCCACGGTTTTGGTGACCGTGCGATTTTTAATGATGTCTCCTTCCGTCTCCTTAAAGGAGAACACATTGGCTTAATCGGAGCAAATGGTGAAGGTAAATCCACTTTTATGAACATCATCACCGGCAAACTGCAGCCAGATGAAGGAAAAGTAGAATGGGCAAAGAAAGTGCGGGTCGGGTATCTCGATCAGCATACAGTCCTTCACCAAGGAATGACCATTCGCGATGTGCTGAAGAGTGCGTTTCAATACCTCTTTGATATTGAAAACGAAATGAACAGCATGTACGAAAAAATGGGGGAAGCTACTCCGGAAGAACTTGAAAAACTTTTAGAGGATGTTGGGGTTCTTCAAGATACATTAACGAACAACGACTTTTATGTTATAGACGCAAAAGTAGAAGAGATTGCCCGCGGACTTGGTCTGGAAGATATCGGCCTCGACCGCGATGTTCATGAGCTGTCAGGCGGTCAGCGTACGAAGGTCCTCCTTGCGAAGCTTTTGCTTGAAAAGCCCGAAATCCTTTTGCTGGATGAGCCGACCAACTATTTGGATGAACAGCATATTGAGTGGCTGAGACGCTACCTGCAGGAATATGAGAATGCGTTCATTTTGATCTCGCATGATATTCCATTCTTAAACAGTGTCATCAACTTGATCTACCACATGGAAAATCAAGAGCTTAACCGCTATGTAGGAGACTATAACTACTTCCAGCATATTCACGAAGCGAAAAAACAGCAGCTTGAAGCTGCCTTTAAGCGCCAGCAGCAGGAAATTTCTGAGCTGAAGGATTTTGTTGCCAGAAATAAAGCGCGTGTTTCCACTCGAAACATGGCCATGTCCCGCCAAAAAAAGCTGGATAAAATGGATGTTATTGAACTGGCGAAAGAAAAACCAAAGCCGGAATTCAACTTTAAAGAAGCCCGCACATCCGGAAAGATGATTTTTGAAACGAAAAACCTGGTCATCGGATATGACGAGCCACTCTCCCGCCCACTCGATCTCAGAATGGAACGCGGACAAAAGATCGCTCTTGTCGGAGCGAACGGAATCGGAAAAACAACATTGCTGCGCAGCATTCTTGGCGAAATCAAACCGATCTCCGGTTCTGTGGAACAAGGCGAATTTTTGCATATCGGATACTTTGAGCAGGAGATTAAAAGCAATAATAACAATACGTGTATTGATGAAGTTTGGAACGAGTTCCCTTCTTTCAACATGCATGAAGTCCGTTCCGCACTTGCGAAATGCGGCCTGACAACGAAGCACATTGAAAGCAAGGTGCAGGTACTCAGCGGAGGAGAAAAAGCAAAAGTCCGTCTCTGCAAATTGATCAACAACGAGACGAACCTTCTTGTTCTGGATGAGCCGACAAACCACTTGGATGTAGATGCTAAGGATGAACTTAAACGGGCATTAAAAGCCTATAAAGGAAGCATTCTGCTGATCTCACATGAACCTGAATTTTATCGTGATGTTGTTACCGAAGTCTGGAACTGTGAAGACTGGACCACAAAAGTATTTTAATGATGCCAAAGAGGGGCTGTCCAGAAAGTCGAAAATTGACCTTCAGGCAGCCCCTTTTTGGCTTGAAAAATCTTCAATGAAAAGTTGATTGAAGTGGAAGATGCGAGACTCCTCGAAAATGAACTTCACATTTTCTTCGTGCGATAAAAAGCTGCCGGAGCCTTCCTTAGCGTGACAGGTGAGACTCCCGCCGGTGCTTGCACCAAAAAGTAGGCGTTCACGCCGGTAAGGCTCACCGCACGCCCCGCGGAAAGCGAGCAGCCTGGAACGGAAATCAACAGCTTACAGACTTCTTGGACAGCCCCTCTTTTTTATATCACACTTGCTATTCCCAATGATTTATCGCCAGATGGCTGCCGCGTATTCCGGGTGATCTATAAATGGATTCCGATTGTGCTGATAGTCATTGTAGATCACATCGTTACGGTGGCGCTCGAAGCTGTCGACCGGGTCCTGCTGGCTCCACTGCAGGAGTACCGGCATTTTTCCGATATAAGGCGCTGAACCATTGCTGACGCTGTTGTTCATCTCGAGATCAGGTTCGCCGCTGTCTCCTTCGTAACGGACCGCCATATAGAAGATCATACGGGCAACATCGCCTTTAACCGCATCACGCGGTTCCCATGAATCACTGTCCGAGTAATTGCCTTTTGCTTCAGAATTCTCAGTGCCGCCGTTATCAAAATCAAGGTTCCCTCGAGCACTGTTCACTGAAACATCAGCCGGGCGCAAATGATGTAAATCTGTTCCTGGACCCATCGCTGTTCCAAAATCACCGTGGGATTTTGCCCAAACATGCTCCCTGTTCCAGTCGTTAACGCCTGATCCGTTCGCAGTCTTGCTCTGTGAACGGCCGGTGTACAACAAGATAACATCATTCTTGTTGTTCGGATCTTCATCCGTATGGCGGAGAGCATCCCAAACAGCATCATAGGAGAGCTCAGTATGATCATCAATAATGTTATGAAGCGCACTTTTTAGCGCTGCTCCTGTTTTTCCCTGGGCATTATCATAATAAGAGCCTGTATCGGTAGCCGGCGGATCCGATGGAGTACCACCTCCGCTTCCATTTGTCATGTTGGTTACATTTTTGATGCCCGCGTGCGAGAAATAAGACGTTAAATTGCCTGTTACTTTAACCAGTGTTCCTTTTAGGGCTGGATGGGACTTCAGCCCATATTGCGGACGGTAGTCAGTTGGAATCTGCACATAAACCATTTTGGAAGTGTCAGTTTCCCCTGCTGTATCAGCCAGTGCAACCGCATAATCGTTGGGATAATGGCTGGTAACTACGGTTTCTGCGGCTGTCGGCTGGCCTGTTATGTAACCCTGAATCGTTTTTAAACTGCTGTTTTGATTGGAGATGGCCTGTGAAACAGTGTACGGTGATGAAGCCGAACCGTCTCCTGATGCCTTGAGAGATGGAAGAAATGCGAAACTGCCAATCACCATTGTTAAAACAAGTGAAAACAGAAAGACCAGCTTGAAGCTTTTTACCGGATTTCCTCTCATAATAAACCCTCCCGCATCCATACTTTTCATCCCTGATGCACGATGAATATAGTTTGATCTTAAAAGGCATGTGTTAATTCCATCTTACAGAAATGTAAAACATTCACACAGTTACCAAAGAAGGGTTTATCTTTTAGTATTTTGTAGTAAAAAAAGAGGGTGTACAGCTGTTCCAATGTCCGCAAAAAAGACAGGATTACCCCTGCCTCTCTTCCGTATTTATTAATTTTTCTCCGTTCCAGCGCCATTTTCCTCGATGGTTGTAAACACCGCCAAGCCACCAATCAGCCGAAGTGTAATCAAAACGGTCTTCTCTTTCCATGAGGACCTCAATTCCTTCATACGTTAGCTCGATAGCAGCATCCTCTGGTTCGGTATTATAGTGCGGTAATGATCCTTCTGTCATTTTAAGAAGCGGTACCGGACCTTTTTGCAGCTGATCCAGCAAGGCCGAAAAATGAAAGTCACTCAGTCCGTCATCCGTACGCTTGGCACTGACCTTTTGAAACAGTTCATGAAACGAAGTGATGCCGTCATACAGGTAATGGAAAGCCAGCTCTTCCACCTGATTCAAACCATTTTTTTCGGAAGGATAATATTCAAGATGATGCCACAAGGCTCTTTTGGCAAAAGGCAGACTGCACTCAGCACATTTGAGCCACTCTTCAAGATCACGGGGATTTGGTGATGCATAGGCGTTCCATCCTGCAGCTCCTTCCATAACCTGCTCCCGCCTAATAGAAATCCGATGCTCTAAAAGGCCGATAAGCTGTAATTCGGAAAGCTGGCCAAGCCCAAAGAACGGCTCAATTCCCGGATAGGAATCGGCTGTCACCATATTCAGGTTGTTAAATTCATGTGACCCTAAAGATTTCAGCAAGTACAGAAGCATGGTTTGGTCGTATCGGTCATGTTCAAACCAAAGTGTAATCTCAGCGTCCTTAGGCAGAGCACGGAGCCGGTTTTCCTGCAGCGTGCAGTTCTTAAGAAAGATTTCAGACGGGATCCCCATCTTTTTCTCAAAGAATTCAGCTCTGGACTTGATCCTTTTTCTATCCATATCTGCTGCTGCCGGACCCAAATCATACATTTCCCGCCAGACAATCACTTCTCCATCGAGATCTTGAAGCTTGTTTCCAGTTATATCTCCATTCACAATATGAACCTTCATGAAATCCCCCTTGTCTCAAAGTGGTTTCCGTTTTTAGTCCAGTTTTGTTGCGGTAAAACTCCCTAATACGTTCACTTCGTGGCCATAGGTCTGCAGGACGGCAATCGCTTTTTCGATGGACGGGTGGACAGCACCCAGTCCCGCTTCAAGGAAAAATTGATAGGTTCCCAGCTTCTTTTTTGTTGGGCGTGATTCGATCCAGGTCAAGTTAATATTCAAAGCCGAAAAAACATTGAGGATCGCAGAAAGCACCCCTGTATATTCATCGCTCGGTATGACTTGCAGCATCGTTTTTTGAGCATTTTCTGAGGGTGTTTTATCCTTTGAAACGATAACGAACCTGGTCTGGTTCTCAAAGCTTTCCTCAATATTACGCTTAACCGGCTGTAAGCCAAACAGATTACCCGCATACTCGGACGCTACAGCAGCAACATCGCGGCGATCCGTATTCCTGATAGCCTCGGCAGCAGAAGCCGTACTGTCAAAATGGCGGCTCTTTACTTTTAAGCTCCTGAGATACTGCCTGCACTGAGCGAGAGCCGGAGGAATCGACCATACCTCTTTAATGTCTTCCAGGCGTGTCTCGGAAGCAGCGAGAAGATGAAGCGATACTGGCAGTATGGCTTCTCCATCGATATAAAGGTCATGCACAAGAAGGCTGTCGACAGTCATCGTAATGGTTCCTTCAATTGCATTTTCAATTGGTGCAATCCCCTTATCAGCCATTCCCTCACCCACCGCTTCGAGCACTTCAGGAACTGAATCGCACATATGCCATTCGATTTCTTGTCCACTAAAATACCGGTGAGCCGCTTCCTCTGAAAATGTGCCATGAGGTCCTAAATATGCCACTTTCATGTTAAAAAACTCCTCTTTTGCCGTTTCTCTTATTGAAACTTTTCTGAGGATTATACCATGCCATAAAAGGAATAACCATAGAAGCTGCATAAAGAATAGGAATGTTGTCCATTTTGCTCTCCAGCCGGAACATCTCTATCTTTTATTAATACTATATTTTATAAAGTTAACGATATTCATAAGGTTAATAGGAATGATAAAGCCGTATACAAAAGAGGATTTTTATACCATTGAAGGATACGCCTTCCATATGATGTACAACCCTACCGCTTCTCCCGTTATTACATTCCATGTCTATACCCCGCCTCTAGGAGGAGGAATTGTTTCCCCTTTATAAAAATCTGAACCTATTAAACACAAAGGAGAGTATCATGTTTTGCAAAAAGACCCGTTCATTAAAAGTTTGCAGGATGGCCGGAACGTATGGCTGGACGGCAAAAAGATCGATATCACAAAGGACAAAAATTTCACGGGGACGCTGGCTGCCATTTCTGAACTGTTTGCCATGTTCGATGATCCCAAGCTCAGGGACAAGGTAGGCTATCTAAGCCCTAAAACAATGGAATACGTTCATTCGGCCTTCTTTGTCCCTGAATCCTATGAGGACCTGCTAAAGCGGAGAACCGCATTTGAAATATGGAGCCAATCTACAGATGGTGTAATGAGCCGGCTGTCCGATTATGCACGATCGAGATTAACAGGCTGGTATGCTTCCAGGGAAGATTACAGAGCGTTTGATAAAGCCTTCCCTGATAAGATCCGTTCTTATTATGAAGAAGCAAGAGACCGCCATCTTTTCTTAAGTTTGGTACAGAGGGATCCGCAGATAAACCGGTCGGATTCACAGCTCAAAAATATAGAAGATCTTGGCTTGCTTCGGATCACTAAAAAGACAAGCGACGGTGTTTTTTTAAGCGGTGCCAAAATGATTGGTACAGCCTCCCCTTATTCCAATGACATCATTGTTTATCCGGTCGGACATCTAAAAGAAGAGCATAAGCCTTTGGCCCATATGCTGATCGTAGCCGCCCATTCCCCAGGTCTGCACCTGGTCTGCCGTGAATCCTATGCGGCTACTCCGCTCAACAAGGCAGATGCGCCGCTAAGTGCAAGTTACGACGAAATGGATGCCCTGCTGCTTTTTGACAACGTGTTTGTACCGTGGGAGCGCGTGCTGCTCTATGATAATCCTGAAGCCATCGCAAAGATTAATACAGATCCCGTTTCAAACAGCCTGGCCTATCATCAGGCGATCGTCCGTCTATTAAACAAGCTGGAGTTTGTTACTGCTATAGGTTTTGAAATCGCGGAGGCAATCGGAGCGGACGGCTATCTGCATGTCCAAGAGAAACTCGGAGAGCTCATCATGCAGGTAGAAACCATTCGGGCATTAGTTATCGCTTCAGAAAGAGAAGGAAGCTTAAATCCATACAATACGTTCGTCCCTAACTTCACCTATATCCAAACCGCCAGAAACCTCGGGCCCAAATACTATCCCCGTGCCCTTGAGATTCTGCAGCTCATCGGAGCCGGAGGATTCATCCAGTTGCCTTCGAGCGTTCAGGATTTTCAGGGACCCCTCTCTTCCCTGCTGCAAAAATATTTAGTCGGAGCCAATGTGGATGCTGAGAAGAAAACGAAACTCTTCAAGCTGGCATGGGATCTCGTTGGAAGCCCGCTCGGTTCAAGACATGAGCTGTATGAACGCTTCTACGCAGGTGACCCGATCCGCAACATCGCTGTCCAATACAGCACATATGACAAACAGCGCCTCCAAGAAAGAATTCAAAAATATTTACAATAGTTTTTTTGTTGGTGCCAGGCACCGCCGTTACATACTTGTGTAATTGCGGTGCCTGGCACCGTTGCATGTGACAAGTCATAGGTCCAACCACTCAGCTATCCTTAATTTCCACCTGCGGAATTGGTAGATATCTCCTGTTTTCCATTTCAGAAGCACGAATCATTATCATTCACGCTTTTATGTATGTTATTTATTGAATAATCAAATAATTAATTACAGGAGGTTATTATGAAAAATGTTCTTCGTTCCACCTCTTTTTTCCTGGCTATGACACTTGCAGCTGGGCTCTATTCTTCTTCAGACGCCCTGCCAAAAGCGGCAGCTGCTGATGAAACAGAGAAATTCACGCCTTATTACGGATACGGCCCAAGCTATGTTCAGCCCAGCAGCATCTCGTATCTCTTTCCAAAGCCAGCTGAACACTTCTCAACTCCTGCCTTTGAAAAGGGACGACTCCCCTTTACTTCCCAGGAAGAAATGCTCGCCTTTATTAAGAAGCTCGACCACAAAAATAAGCTTGTGACGTTAAAAAGCATCGGCAAATCCCTGGAGGGGCGTGATCTGCCTATCCTGCTCTTCAGCAAAGAAAATCCTGACAAAATAAGAAACAACAAAAAGAAACCGCTAATCTGGATTCAAGGACAAATTCACGGAAACGAACCCGCAGCCGGTGAATCAGTTCTCGTCACCGCTCAGAAGCTTGCCCAAGGCAAGATGGGGAATGTTCTGGACAAAGTAAATGTAGCAATCGTACCTCGTGTTAACCCGGATGGCTCCTACTATTTCAAACGGCAGATTGCCACTAATCTTGACGCAAACCGTGATTATATGAAAGTAGAATATCCAGAAGTACAAGCGGTACATAAAGCGGTCAACGAATATAAGCCTGATGTTGTCCTGGATGCCCATGAGTATACAGTAAACTCACCTCTGTTCAAAAAATTTGGAGAGCAGGGCTCTGTTTCGTCTTATGACCTGCTGATCTCCTCAGCAAAAAACTTGAATATACCGAAGCAGCTGAGAAAAACATCCGACAACTTAGTTCTTAACAAGGTCAAACAGGTGCTCGATCAAAGGAAATTGTCTCATCATGACTATTACACCCTTGATACGGATGATGACGGCCAGCTTGTAGCAACCGAAGGAAGCACAGAAACCCGCATCGGCAGAAACGCTCTTGGTTTAAAGAACACGCTCACCTATCTGATTGAGACCCGTGGCATCAATATTGGCCGTGCTGATTTTAACCGTCGGGTCTATGCACAGGCAACCGCACAGGAGAACTTTATAAAAACCACCGCTGCCGATGCCAATAAAATAAAAACCGCGGTCAAGAACGCACGCCAGGATGTGATCAACAAGGGCAAGGAAGCCAATGATAAAGATACGATCGTAATAAAAAGTGAGAACAAAAGGGTTCCTGATCAGCAGCTTGAAGTGGTAGATCTTGCTCAAGCAAAAAAAGCAAACATTCCGATCGTATGGGAAGATTCTACGGATGCCTATCCTACACTTGAAAGAGAAAGGCCGACGGCCTACATCATGCCTCCGGCTTACCACAGCATTGCACGCAAGCTGGAAACACTCGGAGTTAACGTTCAGAAGCTGCAAGGACCTGTCTCCAAATCTGTGGAACGATACAAAGTAACCGGTAAAAAAGTCTCCACCACTTTAGAAAACGGGCATTATACGAATGAAGTAACGACAGATGTGAAGGAAACCGTCCGCTCCTTCCCTGCCGGAAGCTATGTCTTCAGCATGGGACAGCCAAACGCAAACTTTATTGCGCTTGCACTGGAACCTGAATCCGTCGACAGCTATGTCACCTTTAACTTCATCCCGACAGATGTTGGCGACGAGCTGCCGATTTACCGCTACCTGAGCGAAAGGAAACTGAATGCGAAATAACAAAAAAGCTTCAGCACGGCGGAATATCCGGTATGCTGAAGCTTTTATTTATTTAAGCTCTTAATGTATTTTCGTTCCCTGAACCTGAATGCGGACCACTTCTCATCAACAGAGACAAGTGATACACCTTCATAACCTTTTTCCTGTAGCACATCCCAGCCTTGATCACGGCTGATATCGCTTTTAATTTTGGAACTTTTCTTCGGGTAAGCCACCCAGAGTAAGCCGTCATCCTTCAAATAATTTGTCACATCAGCAGCAAATTGCTTAAGGTCTCCTGAATCCTTTGCAAAAAGCAAAATCGTATCCAGCTCTCCTTCAGGCCGATCAATAAGCCTTGCCCCTTCAGGAAACTCTTCTTTCGGGAGGCTAAAACCTTCTGGCGCGTTCAGTACAGCCACCGAATAGCCTTTTTTAATCTGTAATTTTTTCAAAAGACCCATCGTCAGTTCGTCCTCTCTGGTTTTAGAATCGTAAAGTCCTGCCATTCATACGGAAGAAGCGCCTGATACTGCTGGGTTAAAAACCGGTCATCAACAAGAACGATCGTCCCACGGTCGGTTTCTGAGCGGATCAGTCTGCCCCCAGCCTGCAGCACCTTATTAATGCCAGGATATACATACGAGTAATTATAGCCATTTTTCCCTCGGGATGAAAAATAATCCTTAATGATATTTCGTTCCAGCCCGAGCTGAGGAAGCCCGACCCCAACTACAATCACACCGTTAAGCCTGTCACCGACAAGGTCCACACCTTCTGAAAAAATGCCGCCCATCACCGCAAAACCGATCAGTGTTTCCTGCGTATCTGCCTGAAACGAGTTTAAAAACTGTTCCCGCTCCTCTTCTGACATTCCAGTCGACTGAACCATTGATTTTAGAGGGAAATCCTCATTCAAAAACTGCTCGTACACATCGTTCATGTATTGATAGGAAGGGAAAAACACAAGAAAGTTTCCTTTATTTTCTCTCACAACCTGATAAATCATGTCTGCGATCGGCTCTCTTGTTTTTTCTCTGTCACGGTATCTTGTGGATAACGGCTGGATATAGATTTGAAGCTGTTCCCGTTCAAATGGCGATGGAATGGCCAGTGCATAATCTTCATCACGAAATCCGATCATATCCTTGTAGTAATCGATCGGTGTAAAGGTGGCCGAAAAAAAGATACTCGAACGATAACCTTTGCCCATTTGTTGAAGCAGAACAGAAGGATCGAGGCAAAACATTTTAATCTTCACTTCACTTCTTTCATATTCCGCATATGTGACATACCGCTGGTCATAGAGCTTTGAGATACGGATAAAGCTTTGTGCGGCAAAGTACGTATCGAGCAATAGCTGCTGACCCTCTCCCTCTTTTTGGGTCAGCAGTTCTTTTTCTGCAGAAACAATAAAGGTTTCCAAAAGCTCTATCAGTTCTTCCGGCTTGTCGTTCATCACAAGGCTTCTCGCATCACCGCATCTTTTTTTCATAGAAAGACCGAAGTCATTGACGGTTTTGGCCGCCCTTTGGAGCTCTGCATTGCTGCCTTTATATTCACGCGAAACGTTCAGAAAAGCCGACTTGTAAATTTCAGCAGAATACATTTCCCGGCCCCGGTCGACAAGATTGTGGGCTTCATCCACGAGTAAGGCGGTTTGCTTTTTCTGCTCTTCAAAGAAACGCTTTAAAGATACCCTTGGATCAAATACATAATTGTAATCACAAATGACCGCATCGGCACCATACGCCAAGTCAATGGAAAACTCGAACGGGCAAAGCCGGTGTTTGATCGCATACTCCTGGATCGTTCTGCGGTGAATGACCGTTTCGTTTGCCAAAATGTCCAGCACGGCGCCGTTTACACGATCATAATATCCATCAGCAAACTCGCAGTACTCTTTTTGGCAGACTGCCTTATCCTTCAGGCACATTTTGTCCTTGGCAGTCAGGGTGACCGTGTGCAGGCGAAGGCCTTTTTCCTGCATGAGCAAAAAAGCTTCCTCAGCCGCCTCTCTTGTGATCGTCTTTGCCGTCAAATAAAAGAAGCGCTGCATCAGGCCTTCACCGATGGCTTTAACTGCAGGAAATGTGGTCGACATCGTTTTACCGATTCCTGTCGGTGCCTGGGCGAACAGATTTTTACCTTCGGCGATTGTCGTGTAGACCGCCCCTGCCAGTTTCCTCTGCCCTTCACGGTACCGGTCAAATGGAAACGGCAGCTCTTTGATACTGTAATCCCGTTCTTTCCGGTGGCTTACCAGCAGCTGGGCATAAGGTGCGTATACTTTTACTGTTTCCTCAAGAAAAAGTTTGAGCTCATCAAGGAAAAATACTTTTTTAAACCGCTTCTTTTCCTGGGTTTCCACCTGCACGTATGTCAGCTGGACATGTATGGCATTGAGTCCGTGGTCCGAGGCATATATACAGGCATAAACCTTCGCCTGTGCCCAATGGACAGGATAGGTATCCTCTTCAATGGTATTCAAGTCACGAGACGTTGATTTTATTTCATCAATCGTTACCTCATCATCAGAAAAAAGCAGACCGTCGCATCTTCCTTCAATAAGAAAAGAAAGATTGTCCTGGACCATTTCGATCTGAACAAACACTTCTTTCTGATCAGATTCTGCGTATGTCTGCTGTATTTTTTGATGAGCTCTCGTACCTTCCGCCAGTGTGCTGGCGGTACGGAAACGCGAATCGATGCTTCCGCTTCTGTATACGTATTCGACAAGGCCTCGAACCGAAACTTTTACAATGTCCAACATGTTATCACCATTCCATAAGTTCTCTTAAGAGAAGTGTAACAGAAATAGGGAGCTATAGGCTGATTTGAACGTTTTGCACAGCCGGCAGCCGCAATGTAACTTCCGTGCCCTTTCCGACTTCGCTTTTGAAAGAAACTTTGCCTTGCATAGATTCTATGATTCTAACAGACACCGTCGTTCCCAGCCCTGTTCCCTTATCTTTTGTCGTATAGAACAGCGTACCGATTCTCGAAAGCTGTTCTTCCGTCATCCCTTTGCCTGTATCCGCTACGGTAATTAATGCCTGATTTCCCGATAGTGCAAGACTGACAGTGACTGTCCCCCCGGAAGGTGTCGCTTCAATCGCATTTTTAATAATGTTAACGAACGCCTGCTTCAGCTGATTTCGGTCTGTGAACAAAAAAAGTGACGGCTTTAAATCGCTTTTCAGCTCTACGCCTTGCTTGAGAGCCAGCGCATTGAGAAGCATAACAACATCGGACAGGACTTGTGACAAGGAGAAATCTTCCAGCTTTTTAAATTCTGGTTTGGCAAAATTTAAATAGTCGCTGATGATTACTTCAGCACGCCCTAATTCGCTTAACACAAGCGGAATATACGGGTGGTTATTGTCTTTATCATCCTGTTGCATAAGCTGAAGGAACCCCTTTACAACGGTAAGAGGATTTCTCACTTCATGAGCAATCGAGGCAGCAAGCTCTCCCATCGTGTTCAGCTTTTCTGCCTTTTCAATCTCCTGCTTCATCAAGGAACGTTCAATGACCAGCTCATTCAGCTTAGAGGCTGTTCCTACTCCTATCACCTGAAGGATGCCGAACGAAAGAACATGAGATATCGTTGTCATGAAATCCCCATCTGCTGTTCCATAAAAAAAGGTATAGGAAATGAGGATCGCAATTTGGACAAAAGAAGGCCAGACGCCCATTAACATTGCTGCCTTCACCCGTTTACCTGCATGATAGACACTGAATTTTTTGCTGAACAAAAATGGGATAACCGCGGCTAATACAACTCCGGCCAATGCAAACACCACTGCATCCCCGCCCATTGCAGCTCTGACGATTAGAATTGTACCCAAAACCATTCCGCCTGCTATTCTACCTCCATAAAGAAAGGCAAGCACCAGAGGGGCGTACCGTAAATCCCAATAGAGGTCTCCTTCGTAAAAAGCAAACAGAATACAAAGTGTTGCAGAGATACTTTGCAAGGTTCCGTAAAGGTAAGGGGATGTTGAAACCTGCTTTTTCTCAAAAAAGAAACTGTAGCTTAAGATTGGAGCCAAAACAATCAGCACATGTAGAAGGAGTTTTTCTATCAGCATCAGTTTATCTCCCAACGAGTTTAGTTACCTATTAATTACGACAAAAAATTACTTTACCCTGCCAAAAAATGAGATAATTGTCCTATTCTGAAATTAAAAAAAGGGGCTGTCCAGAAAGTCGAAAATTGACCTTCAGACAGCCCCTTTTTGGCTTGAAAAATCTTCAATGAAAAGTTAATTGAAGTGGAAGATGCGAGACTCCTCGAAAATGAACTTCACATTTTCTTCGTGCACGCTGCCGAAGCCTTCCTTGTCCTGCGGGACTAGCGTGACAGGTGAGACTTGCACCAAAAAGTAGGCGTTCACGCCGGTAAGGCTCACCGCACGCCCCGCGGAAAGCGAGCAGCCTGGAACGGAAATCAACAGCTTACAGACTTCTTGGACAGCCCCTCTTAGTTACGATGCCTTTTTCTTTGTGCTCTTTTTATCTTTTACTACTTCAAAAATCTGAACAGATCCTGCTTTAGAGACAATGGTCAGATCGTCTTTCTTTCCAGGCCGGATAACATCCTTTTTGTTCCATACACTCTTTAGTACGAGATCATTCTTATCATCAAATGATTTCTTCAGTGTTACTTTTTCTTCACTTCCGTTGTTCAGAACAACAAGGAAGCGGTCATGCTTATTGCTTCTTTCATAAATGATGACTTGGTCATCAGAATACCACTCTTTATACTTTCCTGTACGGAGCGCAGGTTCATCGTTTCTCAGTTTAATTAGTTTCTTATAATACTGCTTTAAGGAAGCATTTTGATGCGCTTTATCCCATGGCATCATCTCTCGGAAATAGCGGTCCTTCCACTCGTCAACTTTGTTATGATCCTTGCTTTGTGATAAGCCAACCTCAGTTCCGTAGTAGATGATTGGTGCTCCTGGAAGTGTAAACTGCGCCGCAGCTGCCTGTTTCAGTTTGTTCACATCACCGCCGGACTCGAATAAAAAGCGCGGCATATCATGGTTGTCCAAGAACGTTCCCATCAAATATTCTGAGTTGTATGTTTTTTGGTTCAAGCGGATCGCATCACTCAGTTCATTCATCGACTGCCCTTTTGCGAACACATCAAGCAATGCGCCCTGCATCGGGAAATCGAGAGCGCCGTCAAGTTTGCCGGAGTAAGTGTTGATCTTTTCACGGCTGTCCCAAACTTCTCCATAAATAAAAGCGTTCGGCTTAAGTTTTTTCACAGTATGCCTGAAATCCACCCAGAAGCTATAGCTTGGGCCCTTGGCATAATCGAGCCTGAAACCGTCGAAGCCAAGATCGTTCAGCCAGAAAGGAACGACTTTATTCATCATATAGCTCCGAGTTGCAGGATTGTCGTTGTTCAGTTCTGGAAGTTCTGTTACACCGTAGAATGTTTTATAGTCTGTCGGCCATTTCGTAAAGGTGTACCAGTTGTAATACGGGCTGTTTGTTCCATTTTTCAAGGCGTCCTGGAAGAACGGATGCTGGTTGGACGTATGGTTCGGAACAAGGTCATAAACCACTTTCATACCCTTTTTGTGTGCTTCTTTAATAATTTCCTTCATGAGTTTGTTGTTTCCAAAACGCGGATCAATCTTCATAAAGTCTGCCGGATGATAGCCGTGTGAATACGGCCCTTTGTAGATCGGCGAAATCCAGATGGTGTTGACACCAAGATCCTTAATGTAATCAATTTTATCCTTAACACCTTGAAGGTCGCCGCCCATCCATCCTTTTAACCGCTCATCATAGGAAAGGTTAGGATCAACAGGCTCATTGTTCATCGGATTTCCATCCATAAAACGGTCTACAAAAATATGATAGATGGAAGCATTTTTTGCCCATTCAGGAGATTTATAGTCATCTACATAATAGGCGAATTCGGTAGCGTCAGCAGACAGAATGCTGTTCGTGTCTGCAAACTGCGAACCTTCGCCGTCTGTATTCCAAACATCGATCTTGTATTTAATCCTTGTGCTGTCTTTTTGTTTTGGAATGGTTCCACTAAGCACAGACTTATATAATCCATCTCCAAGACTTGTTTTCGAGACAGCATACATTGGGACAAAAGTTCCGTTCTTTGCAATGCCCCTTTTCCCTGCAGGAGTGGAACCGTCTGTTGTAAAGTAGATTCCGCCTTTATTCACCTGCCCGTAATGCTCTACTGTCGTCTTGACCATTACATTTTCTTTATGGTTCGGAATGAAAGGCTTATAGTTAAAGTTATGCGTTACGCTCTTCGCAACCGGCACACCGCTCCATTTCTCTACTTCATCATTCACCGGCTCGCCCGCTTCGGTGAATACTGCTTTACGCGGTTCACTTTTTACCTCTTTATACTTTTCATCACCGAGCGCGTAATAATAGGAGAAGGATTGGCCGGGTTCACCTGTTAGCTGGATGCTGTATTTCTGATCTCCCGCCTTTTTCAGGCTGGTTACTGAATAGTTATAACCGTTCAAGCTTGTCCCAACGGTTACATTCGCCCAGTCGGGTGTGGATTTTGGAACCGTCACGTTCAGTGTTACTTTCCCTTTGCCTTCTAAGAGAATTATATCTACTTTTCTTTCATCGTCCGGATGAAAGACGAAAACATAGCTTCCTGTCTGTGGTGGCGTAAACTCCAGATTGCTGCCATCCATCCATTGATCGTCTCTTACGTACTTAAACTCAAGCTTGCTGCCTCCGGTAAGCGGAATCGGATTGCTCTTCCATGTCCCATCCTGCTGCATTGTCAGCGGATTATTGTCAGAACCCCAATCCAATGGAGACAAACTTCCCCTTACTACCACTTTTTGATAGCTGCTCGCATCAGCCGCTTTAGGCAGCTGAACCAATACGATCCCTAAAAGCAGCACCAATGACATCAATATGCCAAATCCCTTTTTCAAATAGACTCCTCCTTTTGAGCAGTTTGTGCAACTATGCGCAAACGCTTTCACAAACCTTTACTAAAAGTGTAGCCGCGATGACAGAATTATGCAATAACTATTTTAATAAATGGCTGTTTTCTAAAAGATTGTTGTTTTTGGGTAATATTTGTAAAGAGCCTTCATTGATAAGTTGATTGGAGTGTAAGTGCGAGACTCCTGCGGGAGCAGCGGGACAGGTGAGACCCACAGGCGTAAAGTGCTCACATTACCCCTCGCGGAAAGCGAGCATCCTGAAACGGAAATCAACCACTCCTAAGAGCAACAAAGTTTACGAAAACAGCCTAATAAAAAGAAAAAAGCCTGCAGACGAAATTACATCTGCAGGCTTTTTGATTATCCGATCTGCTCTAATAATTGATACGCTTCATCTACAAATTGCACATTCAATAACTCGTTTCTGAATGCTTCATCCATGAGTTTGATAGAAAGCATCTGCAAAATTTTTAAATGTTCGTTTCCTGCACTTTCTTCCGGCACGGCAATCATGAACACCAACTGGGCGTTTTCTCCATCAACGCTGTTCCAGTCTACACCAGTCCGGCTCAGGCCAAACGCAACTCTTGGAGAGGTGACAGCATTTGATTTCCCATGAGGGATTGCGACCTTAAAACCAATGCCTGTGCTTCCTTCCTTCTCCCGCTTTTCAATCGCTTTTTTAAACTTACGCTTGGATTTCAAAGCATCGGACTGTTCCAGCTTCTCAATCATATGGTCGATCACTTCATTTTTTGTTGAACCCTTCAAGTCAACATCAACCAGGTCTTTGTTCATCAACTCTGTCAGTTTCATGCTTGTCACTCCCTGTTAAGCTACGATTTTCTTTAATGTATTAACCAAGAACGCTGTTACGGCAACGCCCGCTATAATGCCGATAAAGTACATGAGCGGATGGCTGATCGCACCTAGCACCGCAACAATCGGTCCTCCATGAGGTACGTTGTTTCCGACATGGCCGAGCATAGCGATCGTAGAAGCGACCATCGACCCTGCCATAATACTTGGAATAACGCGCAGCGGATCCTTTGCCGCAAACGGGATAGCACCTTCTGTAATTCCGACGAGACCCATTGCCAATGCTGCTTTCCCGGCTTCCTGTTCCGCTTTTTCGTATTTTTTCTTATTGAGCAATGTAGCAAGACCCATTCCAAGCGGCGGAACACAAATCGCTGCCGCAATTGAACCCATGATATGAACATTTCCTTGTCCGATCATACTCGCTCCAAAAAGGAACGCTACTTTATTCACCGGGCCGCCCATATCAAAGGAAATCATGGCACCTAGAATCAGTGCGAGGATAATGCTTGAAGCGCCCTGCATGCCATTAAGGAAGGCGGTGAGCCAATCCATCAGGCTGGCAATCGGTGCACCTACTACAAAAATAAACAAGCTGGCAACAACAAGTGAAGCAAGTAAAGGAATAACCAGAATTGGCATAATCGGCTGGATGACCCTCGGAACCTTCCAGGACTTGATCCACTTCGCAACATAACCGGCAACAAAACCAGCCAAGATGCCTCCAAGGAATCCTGCACCTGCTTCACTTCCATAAAAGCTTCCGTTAGCTGCGATATAACCGCCGATCATCCCTGGAGCAAGCCCCGGGCGGTCCGCAATACTCATGGCGATGAAACCAGCGAGAATCGGCACCATAAACGTAAAGCCCGCGGAACCGACATCCATGATCTGCTTCCAGACCGAATCTTTCGGAATCTGGAGTCCGCTGTCCGTCGGATGTCCTCCGATTGCCAGGGACAAAGCGATCAGCAGCCCGCCGACCGCAACAAACGGAATCATATAGGAAACACCGTTCATCAAGTGGCGGTAAAATGGATTCTGCTTATCTTTACGTTCCTGCTTCACTTCATTGATGGACTTAATGTCACCTTTATACTCCGGCACATCTCCAGTTTCAAAACGTTTGATAAGTTCCTGTGCTTTATGAATTCCATCCTGTACACCTGTGACGAGTACTTTTTTTCCAACAAACCGGCTCTTATCCACCGCTTTATCTGCAGCAATAATAATACCGTCCGCCTGCTGGATCTCTTCTGGAGTGAATTCATTTTCCACCCCGATGGACCCTTGGGTTTCTACCTTTATTTCAACTCCTAACGCTTCGGCTCCCTTACGCAAACTTTCGGCCGCCATATACGTATGAGCAATCCCATTAGGACACGAAGTAATTCCTAATAACTTCATTTTCCGTACCTCCGCTGTTCATTAGTCTGTCATATCTATGAACCAATTGTAGCTTAGTAAATACGGGAAATAGATTTTTTATTTACCGTAAGTTCCGGCAAAAACGAATTATATAAAAGCGTTTTCAATTATGATTGCTGCAGGAATTCGAATGATTTAGCCGAATGTAATGAATCGGTAAATTTTCTCAATACTTTTTAAAGGACTGAAATCATGGGATATATTATGGACTTGCGGAAATTGATCGGAAGCCGGCCGATAGTTATGACAGGTGCTTGTGTACTTTTATTGAATGCTGAGGGACAGCTGCTGCTTCAGCATCGGAAAGATAACGGTTTATGGGGCTTGCCGGGCGGCTCATTAGAACCTGGAGAAACCCTTGAGGATGCGGCGAAAAGAGAGCTCTTTGAAGAAACAGGATATTCGGCCTGCAGCCTTGAACTGCTTCACGTGTTTTCCGGTGAAGAGTTTTATTATCAATATCCTCATGGAGACGAGGTATATAACGTTGTCGCTGCTTATATCTGTACTGACTATGAAGGTAGTACCGTAATTGACGGGATTGAAGTACAGGATGTTCGCTTCTTTGATTTGAACCATCTTCCCGAAGCGATGGGCGGCCCTGACCCGCTTGTCATCGATTATTATTTAAAAAAGACTCTTTTATAAAGGATTATTGTTTCTGGGACATTTTTGTAAAAAGCCTTGGAGCAGCGGGACAGGTTAAAAGAGGATGCATTCCCCGTTTCCGGCAAACCCCCGGTGCGGACTAGCTTTTTAAGTATTTTTATAAAAATGGATGAGTTTAGCCATCTTTTGGGTTCTTTTTTGGAAGAAAATAAATGAATTTGAGTAAATGATAGTGAGCTGGTTTGACTGGGGGCTTGATTGGAGGAGATTCACTTATTTATGTGCCGTATCCTAAATAAAAAGACTCATTTTTGGAATAATAGGGATTTAATAATGGTCGACCTCCATTTTCTATTCTCGAAATAAATGGATGTATTCTCGAAATGGACTCATTTATTCTCAAAACAAACCCACTTATTCTCGAAAATAGCTCTTTTATTCTCGAACCGTTTATATGCGACATCAATCGACACGTTTTGACACATTTATTTCCACATTCATCTCCCTGCCTACCTCATCCACCGGCAAGCCTAATTCCCAAAAATAAAAATCTGGAGAAACATGAATGTTCTCCAGATTTTTATACTTTCTTATCTTATTAGCTAGGAAGCTGCCCCTTTAAAATAATGCATAAATATTTTCAGCAGTTTCTTCTTCTGCCACTTCACGAATAAATGATGGGTTCTCCGTCAAATGAGATATCTCCTTGAAAAGGTCTTTCAAGAGGTATCTTTTTTCATTGCTCATGCCCAGCAAAAATACGATTGACACACTTTCTTTCCCCCACTTAACGGGATTTCTAAAAACCGACATCCCAATAACTGCTTCTTTCACAAGATTCGGGTTTCCATGAGGGATCGCCACACCGCCTCCCACTGCCGTTGACGATTGTTCTTCTCGGTTCAGGACGCTTTCTTTGTAGCTGCCTTTTACGAATCCGAGTTCCTCCATTTGATGAACCATTGACTTTAAAATATCTGCATGGGCTGCCTCACGGGAATGAACCGATATAAGCTCTGAATGCAGCAGCTTTTTTAAGTTCGGATAGCTGCTATGCGTATCGATTTGCGAGCCGTTTTGAATCCAATGTTCAATTTCTTTCTCCTCCTCTTCGGTCATAAGAGGAGACACGACTATCACTGGCACATCCTGATAAGAGAAAGGGACCGTGCTGATCACTAAATCCGGCTTCTTCTCTTTAATTTCAACAGGTGCTTCACTGACCGACGCTGTTCCTGCGATCTCAATGGAATGGAACTTCCGCTCAAGTTTGGTCACGATGAGCTGGGACATGCCGATTCCCATCGTACATATGACGAGCACCTTCAGATGACGGGCGCTTTTTTTCTTGAACCGTTCTACCGAGGCTTGAAAATGAAGCGTCAGATAAGCGATTTCTTCTTCAGGGAGCGATTTTTTCAGCTTTTGTTCAACAACCGGCAACGCATAATAAATCATCTCAAACATCGTCATGTACATTTTCTTGATCTCATCTGCCATAGGATTGGAAAACGGCAGGGCATAATCCAGTCGATGGAACGTGGTCTGCAGATGGCCTGCCAATCCGGCAAGCAAGAGCTCATCATTCGTAAAATCAATATCCGTAATCTCAGAAACAGCCTCGATCAGCTTCTTGGAAAACTCCAGTACAGCAGCATCAAATCCAGCTAGTTCTTTCTCCAGTTTTCCCCTGTCCTTAGCGTGATAATAAACTTTTGTGCCAAGAACCCGGATCGTGATATAGACGGCTTCCTCCTGTGGGAGTTTAACGGCCATTGCCTTTTCAATATCCTTTAAAAAAGCTCCAACAGCCGGGTATTCTTTCGTTTGTTTAATCCGCTCCTCCTCATCCGGAGAAATCGTAATTTTACTGCCCGTCTTCACCCTTTTAATTGAAATCAGAATATGAGTAATCAAGTTTTCAAGCGCACTTTCTGTGAACGAATAGCACAGCTGCTGCTCTAATTTCTTAAGGCTGCTTCTCACGAAATCAATCTCATGAGGAGCAAAGATCCGGTTCACGAAGTTTTTTTCTTCTTCTGCTGCATGAATCAGCATACCGGTCAATCTGGATAAAGCATCACGCCTGTTTTTTTCGTTACCGTCCACCCTCAAACCAACCTTTTGTTTAAGCTGCATCTCCAGATTGAACGACTTAAGCCAATCCTCCATCTGCTTGATATCATGCCTCACAACTGTTTTGCTGACGTAATACTTTTCTGCCAGCTCCTGAAGCGTCGTATCTTTATTTTTTAAGAGAAGCTGGCGCACGATGCTCATTCTTCTAATGCTGTCAGCCATTACAGTGTCTGCTGCCTGCTCCTTTTTAGAGATATCCATTAAATTTGAGATTGCAGAGGCTGTACCCTCGAGATAAACACCTACTCCGCGTCTTCTTATCAAGCGGACGTCTGATGCCTGCTTCAGCCATTGGTCAATAACCTTACAGTCATTCCGGATTGTTTTTTCAGAACAATCCAGTTCGGAAGCAATATCATCTACTGACACGCTTCCTCCGCTTTTTAATAAAAAAGAAAGCAGTCTGTTTTGTCTATCAATCACTTCATCACCTGCTCCTGCCATTCTCTGTCTTATGTCTTAAGATGGCCTATTCCCTAAGATTCATAAGTTTGCTTCCCTTCTTAGTCTAGGTCTTTAGATACGGAAGTCAATGTTTTATGTTTGTTTTACAAATTAGGGTTAGAGGAATACTATTTTTAACGATATCAACGGAAGGATGTGTTCAGGATGGAAGAGACAAAAATGAAGAGGCACTGCAGCCATTGCAATCAGGAAACGCTGCACATTGTTCGTGAAGATGCTCTCGAACTCGAATATACGTGCACCAACTGCAAACATACAGAAACAGAAGTGAAAACGTTCTTTTGATTAATACGAAAAAAGGGGCTGTCCTGAAAGTCGAAAATTGACCTTCAGGCAGCTCCTTTGACGTGAAAAATCTTCAATGAAAAGTTGATTGGAGTGCAAGGTGCGAGACTCCTGCGGGACTAGCGTGTCAGGTGAGACTCCCGCTGGTGCTTGCACCAAAAAGTAGGCGTTCACGCCGGTAAGGCTCACCGCACGCCCCGCGGAAAGCGAGCAGCCTGGAGCGGAGATCAACAGCTACCAGACTTCTTGGACAGCCCCTTCCACTTATTTTAATAGCTTCTTAACTAACTTTAACCCGTTCTTTGCAGAAGGATATCGGAAGGAGAAATCAAACCGGTTTGTTTGCTTCAGCACGCTTTTAGAATGAGAGAACGTTTCAAAGCTGTATTTTCCGTGGTAGTTCCCCATCCCGCTTTCTCCAACACCGCCGAACGGAAGGTAAGGCGTGGCGATATGCATGAGAGCATCATTTATGCAGCCTCCACCGAAAGAAACACGCCCCGTAATCTGGTCCTCCGTTTCCTTGTTTTGTGTAAACAAATAGAGAGCAAGCGGCTTCGGGCGTGAGTTGATGAACGTAATCGCCTCATTCAATGAAGTATATTCCATAACCGGAAAAATCGGGCCGAAGATTTCCTCTGTCATAACTGGAGAATCAGGGCTTACCTCATCAAGCAAGGTAGGCGCAATTCTATTTTTGTCATCCGATTTTTCTCCGCCGAAAATTATCGTCCCGTCGTTCAAATAACCCGTTAGTCTGTTATAGTGGTGACCATTTACTATTTTTGAGTAAGAGCTGTTTTCAATCGGCTGCTCTCCGTAAAATTCTTTAATCGTCACCTTCATTGCCTCAATAAGTGCAGCTTTTACATTCGTATGGACAAGCAAATAGTCTGGAGCAATACACGTTTGCCCCGCGTTCATAAATTTACCGAAAACGATTCGTTTCGCCGCAAGCCTGATGTTGGCATCTTCATGTACGATCGTAGGACTTTTCCCGCCAAGTTCAAGCGTGACGGGAGTTAATCTTTTGGAAGCAGCCTCCATGACAACTTTTCCAACCCGTACACTGCCCGTGAAAAAAATGTAATCAAATGGCTGATCTAGAAGAGCTTGACTCGTTGATACTCCACCTTCTGCCACTGCGATATAAGACGATGGATATAGCTCCTGCAAAATATCTGCAATCAGCGCAGACACATTCGGTGTCAGCTCTGAAGGCTTGATAACAGCCGTATTTCCTGCAGCAATCGCACCGACAAGCGGAGATAATGCAAGCTGAAACGGATAGTTCCAAGGAGCAATGATCAGCACCGCACCATAAGGCTCCGGCAGGATATAACCTTTTGATCCTGCATGTGTTAAAGCGGTCCGTACTTTTTTCGGCTTCACCCATTTTCTTAGGCGCTTCATCGTAAAATTAATTTCTTCATATAAAATTCCAATTTCTGTCGAATATGATTCAAGTTCCGATTTATTTAAATCAAGTGCAAGAGCCTTGACGATCTTCTGTTCATTCATCTTTACTCCAGCTTTCAGCTTTTTCAGCTGTTCCAAACGGAAGTCTATGCTTTTTGTTTCCTGGGATGCAAAATAAAATTTTTGATTCTGCAGAATTTGATTAACTTCTGCTGCTGATGCTTCTTTCATGATACATACCCCTTTTCCATTGCCAGATCATATGTTTAAAAACTTAAACATATGAACCTGCAAGGTTACTATAGTTTCTTTCCAAATAAAAGTCAACACCAAAAAGGTGCCTGACACTGCCGTGCCTGGCACCTTCTAATAATTAAAATTGAGCAGTTTATACTCCAGAAATTCATCCATACCGTACTTCCCGCCCTCGCGGCCCATCCCGCTTTCTTTCATACCGCCAAACGGTGCCTGCACATACCCGACTTTTGTTCCGTTAATGCCGATCATCCCAAATTCCAGTCGATCTGAAACCCTGATAGTCCTTCCAAGATTTTTCGTATATACATAAGCAGCCAAACCGTAGACCGTCTCGTTCGCCTGTTCGACAGCTTCGTCTTCTGTCTCAAAGGGGATGAGGGGAATAACAGGGCCGAATGTTTCTTCCTGGAAGATTTTCATCTCTTGTGTGACATCACACAGGATGGTCGGTTCAAAGAAATTCCCTTTTTTGTATACGCCGTTCCTAAGTGGGTTGCCTCCTGCTATAATTTCGGCTCCTTTATGTACGGCATCTTCGACTTGGATCTGTACCTGTGAGAGCGCCGCTTTATGGATGAGCGGCCCGATCTCTACACCCGGCTCTAATCCATTTCCGATTTTCAGTTCTTTTATTTTTTCAGTTAACACAACCGTAAATCGGTCAAGCACAGTTTTTTGGACAAATACACGGTTAGCACACGTGCAGGTCTGACCATTGTTTTGAAACTTATTTCGTATTAAACCATCAACCGCAAGATCAATGTCTGCATCATCAAATACGATAAAAGGGGCATGTCCCCCAAGCTCGAGAGAAACCTTCTTCAGTTTTTTTGCAGCTTGTTCCATGAATTGCTTTCCGATCTGAGCGGATCCTGTAAAACTGATCTTTCTGACCTTATCATGGTTCACAAAGACTCCACTGATTTCCTTTGCATTTCCGATGACCAGATTGGCTGCACCATGCGGCAGACCAGCCTTTTCAAAGATTTCAAAAAGAGCAATGGCCGACAGCGGTGTTTCAGGGGACGGCTTAATAACCACCGTGCACCCTGCTGCCAGGGCAGGAGCCAGTTTCCTTGTAATCATGGAGAAGGGAAAATTCCATGGTGTAATGGCCGCCACAATGCCGACCGGATGCCGCTGAACAAGAAGTCGCTGGTTTTGTTCAGAAGAAGGAAGGATCTCACCATAAATTCGCTTTGCTTCCCCAGCATACCAGAGGACATACTCAGCACCCAAGAGGACTTCCCGTTTCGCCTCGGCAAGCGGCTTCCCTTCTTCCATCGTTAGGATTTTTGCCAGCCGGTCCGCATCTTCTATAATTAAGTTATAGGTGGTTCTCAAGTAGTCAGCACGTATTTCCGCTGTTTCTGCTGCCCAATGAGGAAAAGCTCTTTCAGCGGCATTAACCGCACGCTCTGCGTCTCTTTCACCGCCAAAAGCGACACTTGCGATGAGCTCCCCGGTCGCTGGGTTTCTCACAGGATGACGTTCTCCCTTTGCCGCCTCTAACCATTCTCCGTCTATGAACATTTCCGTCTTTACCAAAGCAGCAATATCAGCCTCCATATCGTGTCCTCCTAAATGACTCCATCAGCCTTGGCCGTACTTTATAACAGTACGATTCTATTCCCTGCATCGAACAACTATAAACAGGTGGGGCTGTCCAAGAAGTCTGTAAGCTGTTGATTTCCGTTCCAGGCTGCTCGCTTTCCGCGGGGCGTGCGGTGAGCCTTACCGGCGTGAACGCCTACTTTTTGGTGCAAGCACCGGCGGGAGTCTCACCTGTCACGCTAGTCCCGCAGGAGTCTCGCATCTTCCACTTCAATTAACTTTTCATTGAAGATTTTTCAAGCCAAAAAGGGGCTGCCTGAAGGTCAATTTTCGACTTTCTGGACAGCCCCACCTGAATGGTAACTTCCTAGCCGATCTCCCTTTGGAGCTGGCTGTGGTAAAGCTCGGAGTAAAAGCCTTTTTGCTTCAGAAGTTCATCGTGAGAGCCTCTTTCAAGTATTCCTCCGTCTTTTAACACGAGGATCTGATCGGCTTTTTGAATGGTGTTCAGCCTGTGGGCGATAATAAAGCTCGTCTTGCCTTCCATCAGCCGCTGCAAGGCTTCCTGAATTTTCATCTCTGTGATCGTATCAATGCTGCTCGTCGCTTCATCCAAAACGAGGATGACAGGATTGGACAGGATGGCTCTTGCGATGCTTAACAGCTGCTTCTGCCCCTGGCTGATGCCGCTGCCATCCTGTTCAACCATGGTCTCGTACCCATTAGCAAGTTTTGTAATAAAGGAGTGGGCATTCGCCTCCTTTGCTGCTTCCCTGACTTCCTCATCTGAAGCATCCAGCCTTCCGTAACGGATGTTTTCCATAATGGTCCCTTCAAAGAGGAACGGATCCTGCAGCACAAATCCCATATGCTCCCGAAGTGCCTTGCGGTTAATCCCCGTGATTTCGCGCCCGTCCACGAGAATGCTTCCGCTGTTCGCATCATAAAAACGGGACAAAAGATTGATGATCGTCGTTTTCCCCGCTCCCGTCGGACCGACCAAGGCGACCGTTTCACCTGGTGAGGCATGAAATGAAATATCATTGACGGTATTGCCTCCTTCTTCATAGGAGAATGAGACATCCTTAAATTCAATCTCTCCATGAACACCATCCAGATCTTCGTTTCCTTCTTCATCTTTCGTCTCTTCTTCCTCATCCAGCACTTCAAACACCCGCTCCGCTCCTGCAACAGCTGATAAGAGCGTATTAAACTGGTTGGAAAGATCATTCAGCGGGCGGGTAAACTGCCTCGAGTATTCGGCAAAGATTACGATGGTCCCGATCGTGACCATCCCTTTTAAAGCTAAAACGCCTCCTGCCCCGGCAATTAAAGCAAAGCTGACGTTATTCAAAACATTCATCAGTTTGGGAATGAAACCTGAATACGTTTGTGCCCAAAACCCGGATTCCTTTAACTTATCATTTTTCGCCAAAAGCTCAGCAATCACACGATCTTCCTGAGAGAAAGCTTTTACGATCCGCTGTCCTGAAACGGTTTCCTCGATATAACCGTTCAGTTCCCCAAGGTTTCTCTGCTGTTCCTTAAATAATCGGCCTGTACGGCTTGTGATCCACCGCATACCAAGGAACATAACCGGCACAATCACAAGGGTGATCGCAGTTAGGAGCGGGCTCAGCCAAAGCATGAATCCAATTGTTCCTAACAGAGTCAGTACACTGGAGAAAATCTGGATGACCGAAGAGTTAAGTGTGGAGCTTACATTCTCAATATCATTGATGACCCGGCTCATGATTTCTCCATACTGGCGCTGATCGAAGAATGGGATCGGCAATTTGTGAAGATGGCGAAACAGCTGAGTCCTCATCGAGAAGACCGTATTCTGTGCAATTCCGATCATCCAGTAGTTCTGAAGCCATAGCGCTCCGGAGTTCAGGATATAAATAGCCAGTAAACCGGCAAGAAGCCTTAAAAGGCCGCTGTTTTCTTTTGTAATAATATAATGGTCAATGGCCTTTCCGATCAAAAAAGGGCCAAGAAGACCGAGAATTGAACTTAGGACAACCATGAAGAGGACGAGCCATAAGCGACCCTTCTCACGTGCCAGATAGCTCCAGATCTGCTGAAGTGTTCTTCGCCAATCCTTTGCTTTCTCTTTTTTTCTTCTCGGTACGGCTTCCTTCGCCATCACCTCTTGAACGACAGCCCTTTTATGCCGGAACGGTTCATTCAAACCCTTGAGCATGCTTTAACGACTCCTCTCCAAACTGAGATTCGAAGATTTGCTGATACAGGCTGGAGCGCAGCAGCAGGTCCTCATGTTTTCCTTCCATCAGCAGCTTGCCGTTTTCAATCAGCAGGATTTTATCCGCTTCCATTGCTGTAGCAATCTTTTGGGTGATAATCAGGATCGTAGAAGGATAGTTTCTCAGTGCACCGAGGAGTTTTCCTTCTGTTTTCAAATCAAGAGCACTTGTACTGTCATCAAGCAGCAGAATCTTCGGCTTTCTGACTAAAGCCCTTGCAATGGAAAGACGCTGTTTTTGTCCCCCAGATAAATTGACCCCTTTTTGCCCGAGTTTGGTTTCATATTGTTTTGGCAGAGACGCTATGGTTTCAGCAATCTGGGAATTCTCAGCAGCTGCCCTAATCTCTTCCTCGGTGGCGTTTTCTTTTCCCCACGCTATATTCTCCTTTAAGGTTCCTGTGAAAAGAAGGGCTTCCTGAGGAACAAGGCCGATGGCACTTCTTAGATGCTCGAGCTTTATGCGTGATATATCCATTCCATCAATCAGAATCTTTCCCTCATCTACATCATAAAGTCGGGGAATCAGCTGAAACAGCGACGACTTTCCGGACCCTGTCGCTCCCATGACTGCTACAGTCTGTCCTGGTTCAGCTTTAAATGAAATGTGCTCCAGGACTTGTTTTTCCGTCCCCGGATAATGAAAGGATACTTTCTGAAACTCAATTTCACCTTTGAAACCAGGACGGATTATTTCTGAATCTTCATGGTTAACGAGATCCACCTCGGTATTGAGCACATCAGAAATCCTGTTTCCTGATGCCTTTGCTCTTGAAAAAGCCATGATGATCCACGAAAAAATAGAAAAAGTTGACGTGATTCGTGTGCTGTAGTTGATGATGGCTACTAGATCACCGACCTTTGCATCTCCCGTATTGACTTGAACACTGCCAAACCAAAGGATACATAAGATGGCGATATTCATAACGAGAAGCAGGATCGGATTCGTAGACTCCATCAGCCTCAATGCGAAAGCTGTATTATTCTTAAGCTTGCTGTTGGCTTCGGTAAACCGTTTGACTTCATGCCTGCTTCTTAAGAAAGCTTTAATGATGCGGATACCTGAAAGGTTTTCCCGCATAACCCCATTCACTTTATCCAGGTTTTCTTGAACAGACTTGAACAATACGCCTCCTTTTTTCAAGACCCACATTAAAAATACAAATAAAATTGGAATAGCCACTGCTATGAAAATGGCCAATTTCGCGTCTACGACAAATGACATGACGAGTCCGCCTATGATCATTAAGGGTGCTCTCAGCATGACCCGCAAACTCATAAACACCGTGTTTTGCATCTGGGTCACATCATTGGTCATTCTTGTGATCAGAGACGTAGTAGGAAACCGGTTGAAATTCGCAAATGAGAACGCTTGAATTTTCGTAAACAAATGCTTCCTGAGATCATATCCGTAGTTTTGACTGACGTGCGAAGCATAGAAGGAATTGATTACACCGGCTGCAAACGCGCAAAGCGATATGCCGACCATGACTCCTCCCCACACCATGACCACCTCAAGATCTTTTTTCAATATCCCATTATCAATAATTTTGGCGATCAATAACGGCTGCAAAAGCTCGACAGCCAGCTCAACAAGCATCAAAAACAAAGCAACAGCAACCTGCAATCGGTAAGGTTTTAAAATCGACAGGACTTTCAAGACTGCATCATCCTCCAGAGCCATCTGTAAAAAATATAATAATATGTATTGTTTACTTACTTAATCATACCTTTTCTGGATAATTTATTAAATAATTTGAACTTTTCGAAGCATCTCGATTTCCTTCATTTATGGAAAGAATGATATAATTCAAAAGAAAATGGACTGCAGGAGGTGTTTACAGTGAATGGACAGAACCGGAAAGACATCTCTCCAGGACTCGAGGTTAATATTGTTTTAAAACAAGATCAAAGAAGCGGCAAACTCACAAATGGTATTGTGAAGGATATCCTGACGAACGCTGCTTTCCATCCGCACGGAATTAAAGTACGGCTCCAAAATGGACAAGTAGGCAGAGTGAAGGAAATAATCATCAATTAGAGCTAGCGCTTCAAAACAAGGAGGAACCAAAATGAGCAATGAAATAAAAAACAGCGAACTACCGCCAAAAACATGTACGATCGAACGTTTAGTCACCCTTCCTGAGGACGTGGAAAAAGTACTTTCAGGAGAAAAAACAGCCACTCGCCGCAACGGCAGATATGCTGACATCGGGGAAATCATGGAGCTTAAAGGCTCAAAGTTTATTGTTGAAAACGTGTATTCCCAGACGCTTGGCGAATTAACAGACGAGCATGCAAAACAGGAAGGCTTTGAAGATGTGGAAGGCTATAAAAATTCCATTCTCTCGATCCACCCTGGTATGCCTTGGCTGCCTCACATGAAAGTATGGGTTCATGAATTCCGCGCGCTGGAAGAGTAATAGCAGCTCTCAATGAACATGGCCTATCGTGTTTTGCTTTATATTCATATTCTTAGCGTTATCTTATCAGTCGGGCCTTTCTTTATTTTGCTTCCTTTATTAAAGAAGCTAAGAACAGCAGGTACTGACAATGAAGAGGCTTACTTGGACTCCTTTAAGGCAGCTGTTCGTCTTGCCAAGCATGCGGGTCATGTCCTTGTTGTCAGCGGGGTATTGCTCGTGCTGATTACGAACCGATCGTGGACAACGCCATGGCTGTTGACCACGATCATCATCTTAATCTGCTCGCTTTATTTTCTCGCAAGAGCCTTTTCGCCAACCATACGAAGGTTTAAAGACCTTAAAGAACAAAGGAATCCTCTTGTAACCAAACTAAAAAAAGCAATTTGGATCTACATGGCCCTCATGATGGCCATGCTATGGTTCATGGTTGCCAAGCCTGTAATATGGTAGAGAAAAAGGAGCGATCCCATTTTTGGATCAGCTCCTTTTTTCTTTTATCCATGAACCGCCACCCCGGCGAAAAACTCCTCATACAATGCCAAAACTGCTTTTCTTTCATCGCTCACTCTTACACCGAACATCATACTTACCTCAGAAGAACCCTGATTGATCATTTCGATGTTAACTCCCGTTTTGGCCAAAGCCGTTGATGCACGGGCCGCCGTTCCTACACTTTCTCTCATCCCTTCGCCCACCATCATGATAAGAGCCAAATCACGTTCTACTTTTACATCATCTGCCTGAAGCTCCTCTTTAATCCTTTTAACAATCTGTTCCTCCACAGATTTAGTGAATCGATCCTGCCTGAGAATGATGGAGATGTCATCAATTCCCGATGGCATGTGCTCAAACGATAGGTGAAAGTCCTCCAGAATGCTAAGAAGCCTGCGGCCAAATCCAATCTCGCGGTTCAAAAGATATTTGCTGACATAGATACTGCAAAAGCCATCATCACTGGCAATACCAATAACAGGGCCATTAGCCAGCTCTCTTTCTTTTACAATCATGGTTCCAGGTTTTTTCGGCTGATTCGTGTTCTTCACGTTGACCGGTATGCCTGCTTTAAAGGCCGGCATGAGCGCTTCATCATGAAATACAGAAAAACCTGCATAGGAGAGTTCACGCATTTCACGGTACGTAATTTCACTTATTTCTTTTGGACGGTTAATAATTGTAGGGTTTACTGAATAGACGGCATCCACATCCGTGAAGTTTTCATAAACATCGGCCTTTATGCCGCTTGCCAGAATAGAACCGGTAATATCTGAGCCGCTCCGGGAAAAGGTCACAATCTCACCTTCTCGATTAAAGCCAAAAAAACCCGGAAAAATAATGATGCCTTTCCGGTCTCTAAGTCTATATAGAGAGTCATAGGTTTCCGGCAGTGGCTGGGCGTTTCCCGGCTCGTCAGTAACAAGAAGACCTGCTTCCTCGGGATTAACATAATGAGCATCTGTACCTTTGTGCCGAAAATAAGCCGCAATCAGCCTCGCATGGCTGTCCTCCCCGCTCGCCTTTACTGCATCCATATATTTCTGCGGATTACTGCGGTCTCTGTTCAATAATTCCAAGAGGTTCGCTTTAATTTCCGCGACCGGTTCCCTTGGAAGCTGAAGCCCTTCAGCAATGCTTTCATAACGGTCAATAATGCCCTGAAACGCGTTTTGGTCTTCTCTTCCTTGAAGATACGCTGCAGCACATTCTATTAAAAGATCCGTAACCTTTGTGTCTTCTGCAAACCGTTTTCCCGGGGCTGACACCACGACTACTTTACGTTCCGGATCTGAAACGACAATATGAAACACTTTTTCCACCTGCTCTGAACACGATAAAGATGAACCACCGAATTTCACGACTTTCATTTTTAACATCCCCTACTGTTAGTATTTGCCCGGTAAATTTTAGTTACTATTATTACGCGTTTCAGTATAAGATGCAAGGATATTTTCCATACAGAGAAAACAAATGTCCTCTCTAAAAGAACTAATGATTAAGTATTACTTAACACTCCCGGGCAATATTTGCGGTTTTTCGATTATTTCCGAGGGAATATTCATGAAACAGGGGAAATAATGAAAGGTCCTGTCAGGATTACCCGACAGAACCTTAGAAATCTATTTTACTTGTACTCTTACTGGGTCAAATGGTTTCCTTTGATTCCTTCGTTTTCTACTCAAATGTTCCTTTCACAACTGGTATACCATCCTGAACCATGACCTGCCCTTTAGCAATAACCGTATCAATAGCCATTGTATCTTTAGTTAAAAGCACAAGATCGGCATCCTTCTTCTCATGCACAAAGCCTTTGTTCTTAAGCTTCAATACTTGGGCGGGGTTGGAGGTGATCACCTTTAATGCGTCTTCAAGCGAAACCCCTTCCTGCAGGACAGCATCTCTGACTTCTTTAAACAGTGAAGAAACTTTTCCTACCTGCAGCCCTTTAAATTCCCCATCTTCATTAAAAACTGGAAGACTTGCCTGGCCATCGGATGAGAACGTGATGTTCCAGATCGGAACGCCCTGATCGAGCATCATCTTAAGTCCCTTACTGCATTTCACTTCGCCCTCTTCTAAGAATTTCGGTATGGTGCTCGTCGTCAAATCAACAAAACCGCCCCGCTTGGCAAAGCGGATACCGTCATGAAAAAGTTCTTCGGTACGGTTAATATGAGTCGGATGAAAATGCCTTATCGGTATATTCGTTCGTTCGATCAGTTCCTCTATCGGTTGAACCCTCGATTCACCGGCCCCAATATGGACTTCTAGAATACCGGCTTTTCCTGTAAGCAAGCCTCCGTTGCGGGCAGCTGCTGCTATCTTCGTTAATTCCTCAAAAGTCGGCTCAGAAGAACGATGGTCTGAGATAGCGATCTCCCCCACTCCAATGACCTTCTCGATAAAAATAATATCTTCTTCAACCTTGCCTGTGATGGTGCGTACAGGCAGCTGATATGATCCGGAATGGATATAGGTGGTGATTCCTTCTTCATCAAGGGCATGAGCTTTCGCTAGAAGACTCTCCATTTTCCTCGTCGTTCCATCCGTCCCAAGCAGCCCGACCATCGTTGTAATGCCGGCAGTTGTAGCATTAGTCAGCATCAATTCAGGCGTACGTGTTTTGAAGCCTCCCTCTCCTCCACCGCCAGTGATGTGGACATGGGAGTCGATAAAGCCCGGTACAACGAGCTTATCTGTTGCATCGATAATAGTGATCGGCACAAAGCTGTCCGGAATATCAATCTGTTTTCTGATATAGCCGATCTTTCCGCCTGCAAGCAATATATCTTTCTGCCCCAGATGATTCGGGCTGTATACATCTCCATTTTTTATTAAAGTAAGCACTGCTTTGTTCCCTCCAATTTTGTCAATTGCCCCAGCTGTCTATTGTGTACTCGGATAGCAGGAGCGTGCGGAATTTTACACATCGATTACTTCAGAGGGCATAAATTATTTGTCTAGATTATAAAAAGAAGCCGGCTTTTATGCCGGATTCCTCTTATTTCATTTAGCAAGCTGCCTCTGGATGAAGGTCAGCGTATGTTCAATAATAGCTTCCTGATCATGATCGAGGGTGGCTACATGGTAGCTGTCACTCATGTAATACAATTCTTTATCCTCTGAAGAGATTTGTTCATAGATGAATTGAGAATTCAGCGGTGGTACGACATGGTCTTCCTCCGAAACGAAAATGAACGCAGGGCACGTTACCTGGTCAAGATGATTCTTAACTTCTTCCATAAGCTTTAAAATTTCCTTCACAGATTGGACCGGTGTTTTTTCATAGGCAAGTTCTAATATACCCTCTTTTTTTATATCCGAACCGATGGCGTCCAGAAAACGGGGCTCTGCAGCATTTTTTAACGGTTCCATCTCCGGGATATCTATAGCCGCATTAATGGGTATGATTCCTTTGATTTCCGGATATTTTTCAGCCAGATAAAGGGTTAACGTCCCCCCCATGGAAAGTCCCGTGACAAAAATCGTATCGCAGCGTTCCTTCAGCCATTGGTATCCTTCCTCCACAGATGCAATCCAATCCTGATGATTGCTTTGTTCCATGTCCTCATAATGGGTACCGTGCCCTTTAAGCCTGGGACCGCAAACGGTATAGCCTGCTTCTGCATAAGCCTTGCCCAAAGGCAGCATGCTTTGTGTTGAACCAGTAAAACCGTGCGAGACCAAAATCCCCCACCTGGCTGCCTTCATAATAAAACGCCTCTGCATCTTTTAAAACCGGATACTTTAGTGCCCTATCTTCCATGGATATCACCTTCCATTTAAAGGATTTGTACACCTAACACTTCGTTTAAAGGGATGAGAGTCCTGCTTGCCATTCGCTTCTGTCTGCAAGGATTTCAAGTGCATAACAAAACCCGCTCGAAAAAGCGGGTTCTTTTCTCTAGTCATTCAGTGTTTGAATAAACTGTTCTATAACCTTATTGAATTTCTCACTTTCTTCAAGAAACGGGCAATGGCAGCTTTGCTCAAAGATTTCCAGCCGGGAATCAGAAATGTTTTCCCGCAGATGTTCACCTGCTGCTACAGGTATGAGCTTTTCTTCTCTTCCGAAACAGAGTAAGGTCGGTTTTTTAATTTTGCTTAAAAAACCTCGGTAATCCACAATCGATTGGTCGAACAATACCGCACTCGCAATCGACTCCGGCATTTTAGTAACTTCGGCCATCATCCAGGAAAAATCGTCCTCAGACAGCTCCTCTTTAAACATAAGAGGGACAAAGCCTTCGAGTACTGCCCTCCGATTACTTTGAATGTCTCTCATAAATTGAGTCAGTGCCGGCAGATCAAAAGCACCGATCGGAAAATCCGGCCATTTAAAGTCGGAAGCAAGTTCATCTACAATCACTGTCCCTTTTACGTGGTCTTCCCCAAATTGCTGCAGATAGTCCCAAATCACAAAAGCTCCCATGGACCAGCCGGCCAAAACGACATTCTTTAAATCCAGCTTCTGAATAAACGCATGGACATCGCGCGCATATTGAGCAATTGTGTGTCCGTGATGAACCATGGAGGATTGTCCGTGTCCTCTCAAGTCCAGTGTGATCGTTCGGTAGCTTTTAGAAGGAGCCGAAAGCTGTTTATGAAAAAATTTACTGCTCATCCAGACTCCATGGATAAATATAACAGGTGTTCCTGTTCCCCGTTCTTCATAAAAAAGCTCTACATGGTCTTCAACCTGTGCAAAAGGCATGTGTTATCGCTCCCTTCCTTAAATGGGCCTTATCGGCTATATATGCAGCTTCGATTCAGACTTGAACCTATTACTTTACTTTTCTAACATTCGGCCGGTAATTCATGAAGTTATCAAAAGCAAACCCTCTCACCTGTTCTTCGGAATAGTGCTTGAGCAGTTCATTGATTAAATTCTGGCTTTTAGCCGCATTCTCCAAATCCGTTATAAAGTTGGCGATGCCGTCGAAATCAGAACCTAAGCCGATCTGTTTCACTCCACCCAGTCCACAAAAATGATCAATGTGCTTTATTAAGTCAGGAATAGATGCTTTGACCTGATCTTGATTGATAAAGGGGGGATTATATACCACATGAATCGTACCGCCCTTTTCAAACATCGCACTCGCCTGTTCATCGGTTAAATTTCGCGGATGTTCACAAAGTTCTTTGGAATTGGAATGGCTGGCAAACGGATAATCAGCGATCTCGAGTACATCCCAGAAGGCCATTTCACTTAAATGGGAAACATCTGTTAGAATCTGATGCTTATTATGGAAGTCAACAACCTCTTTTCCAAACACGGTCAATCCCCCGCCCCGCGGTTCTCCTGCCCCGTCGGCAGCCAGGTTCGCCGTGTTCCATGTTAACCCGACAGAAAGAACGCCTAATTGATGGAGGATGTGCAATTTGGAGAGATCATTTCCAATGGCATCTACCCCTTCCAGTGTCAGCATCGCACCAATATCGCCATCCTGAATCCTGTCAAAATCTTCCCAGCAGCGTAAATGCTTCATCTCTGGATTTTTGCTAAGCACTTCTTTATAAAATAGATCCACCTGGCCAAGCGCAGCCTGAAACTTCTGATCTGACGGAATCTCAGGTTCAATGAAAATAGCAAAACACTGCACTTTTACCTGCCCCTTTTTCAGCCGCTCCTTATTCGTCTCGAGCTCAGGGGCAGATGCAAAGCTTAGCTTCCCTTTTTCTTCATACAGTTTTAATAATGCGTCACAATGAAAATCAATGATATCCATGTTTAACTCCTTCTTGTTTACTCACGTATGTATTTACTTCTTGAAAGACCGCTCTCCTCCTGCTTTTCCTCTATTTTTATTGGATGACTTAGGTCAATATCCCCAGCCATTTCACATAAAATAAAGAATCCTGCTAATTTTTTTCATTGTAAGAGGAGTTTTGACACAATATGTCGAAATTGTCTAATAACTGACTAGTTCTTTTGATTCATAGTTTTGATACAGAATATAAAAGAAAGGAAAATGCGTATGAAATCTACTAAGGCGCAGGCGGCCCGCTGGCTGTCCCGCCTCATCCATAAAGAAAAAATCGATATGAAAGATGAAAAAATCCGTGACGAAACCTTCTTGTTTACAGTTGAAGGGTTTTGTGAACAAAAACCGGTCTTTTTTATTTGCCGAGATGAAGACGGCTTGCAGTTCGGCTACCACTCTTTTAAGGAGATAGATCCTTCCCGGCCTGCTCCCTCTAAGGTAAAACGGCATCTGATTGAATGGGAGATGCTGGAGTCAGGAAGCAGAGAAGAACGGCAAGAGAAAATATTAAATACATTGGTTTCAACCATCCGTTCACGAAAAAAGCAGTATCGGACGTGCCAATACTGCAGCATTAAATTCCCCCCGGAACAGCGCTTCAACCAAAAAACCTGCCAAAACTGTGCACCATCCCGTTCTCACGCCGTTCACTAACCTTTGCTTTTCGGTTCGGCACCGAGCTGCCTGGCCAGATAAACAATGGACTCATTGATCCGCCAAATATAATGAACGTTGTGTAACAGGCGGAGATGGTTAAGCATTTCATGTTCGCTTGATTCAGACTCTTCCGGCAGGCGTTCCAATTGTCTACGTTCCTCTTCCAAATTGACAATTTGTGCCTGCCCTTCTCCTCTGATCACCGCACTCAGTGCTTCAATATTGTCCGTCAGTGAGAGCTGAACATGGTTTATCAGCTCTTCAAACTTTTCGTCCGTGTTCAGCTGGCTTTTTCGTGTTGAAGAAGCAACCAGATGCTTGGCGTAAAAGTTGATGGCCGTCAGAACGGTGAGCTGCTGCTGAATGCCGGATCGGCCAAACCAGCCTCTGTATAACGGGCTTGCGTCGTCTATCAGTGTCTGCAGCAGCTGATCGAGCTCCAGCGCATGATCCGCAAGGTTGAAAGCAGAGTGCTTCTCTCTGAAACGGTCAATATAATTGTCCACGTACTCCTTAAGTGAATTCAGGTACTCTACAGTAGAGGTTGTGACTTTATCCCGTGTTCTCTGCGGATAGACGAGAGCAGATACCGCAAACCCCAATCCAACCCCTGCAACGGTATCAATGACACGCGCTGCCATTAATTGTTCATTGATGCCGCCAAGGAGGATATCATACATCAATGCAAGCAGCATCGTGATCCAGAACATCATCAGTGTATAAGAGATCGGCAGTAAGTAAAAAGCCAGGAAAACACAAATGAAGAGCAAGATAATATCCTGAATACCGGTTAAATACAGGGCGATAATGAAGCCGGCTATTGCACCTAAAAAGGTCCCCACGCTCCGCTGTACAGCTTTGACGAGCGTACGGCCGACTGTTTCTGTTCCGAGAAGGACAACAAAACAGGACAGTAAAATCCAATATTGATGGGCAGGGGAATATATGTGGCCGAGCACAATCGATAAGCCTCCTGCGATCAATGCCTGGATGGCTTTTTTGGTCGTAGGACGCATCCCTTCCTCTTCTTCATTCTTTGCATCTTCTTCAGTGTCTTCTTTTTCAAGCGGATCCGAAGTTCCGCCATCACTGCTTGTTCTCTGCAGGGACTGTTGAAGCCCGAACGCCCCATCAATAATATGATTGGCAATCGACTCTATCCTCCGGATCAGGTAAAGCCATTCTTCATTTCTTTTATCCAGCTTCAAAGTACGAAGCAGCTGCCTGAGCGATTGTAAACTGGCTGCTGCGTTCTCCAAGTAATGCACCTGTTCCCTGTTGAGCACTTCGGCCTCACGAATCGATTGAATAACAAGCAGCAGCGAGGAACGTATTGAATGGTTTTCGAGCGCCCGGTGTTCTTTTAGACGTCGTATGGAGGGTGACAAGGTTTCCATCAGCATCGCTGTATCAAAAATGTACAGGCGAAGCTGGCTGGTGCTGAGACCGGGCCATATACCTCCTGGATCTGTAGAACCAAGCTCATTTGAGACTACACGTGCATAATCTCCGAGCTTTTTGACATTCCGGTCGAGATTTGCCAGCCTCTGCTTATCTAATTTAATATCCCTTACGATATCAATGACAATATTCAGCGTAAGATTTGCCTGTATATGAAAAGAACCCATGGAGCGTTTTAATACTTCTTCAGGCTTGTCCTTAATGAGGATAAAATTATAAAAGTAAGCAAATAAAATACCTGTTGCTATGGAAGCAAACAGCCAGGGAACCTGAGCGAAAGTAACTTTAAGGAGCATAACAAAATAAAAGGACATGAATGCAATCATGCAGATAGAAAAGTAGCGGCTTCCAAAACGTTGAAGATAAAGCGCTAAAAATACAACAAGAAGTAAAAACAGATCCGCTGCAATCCCCCATTTGGATAGCCATGATCCGGTGGCGAGAGAACATGCACTCGAGGCGGCAAGCAGAACGGTCGTCAGTTTCTGTTCTTTTTCTGTATCATCGTTTACTACAAGAATCCCCATCATCCCTACCACACCAGCAAAAATAGCTGCTGTGATCTGGCCTCCGGCACTCAGTACGATAATCAGCATGACTACTACTGAACTAATGACACTCAGCGTCACTTTACTCGCTGTCCTCAACCGTTTCCTGCCTGGATCTGACGCAAGCAGCCGATACATCCAGTACCTCATTTGATCCCCCCTTCTGCTGAATTAGCTTTTCTGTGCATTATATCGTTTTACGTGAGCTTCACACAATGAATGTAACTTGTAAAATGACTCTTTATTTTATATCCATAATTTGCTGTCCCATAAACCGTACATGTAAAAAAACCGGCTCCAAAAGGAACCGATTTTTTTGCATCTTTTATTAATGTCCGCCAAGATAGGCCATTTTCACCTGCTCGCTTGAAGTGAGCTCCGCTGCATCACCTGACAGCACGATTCGCCCTGTCTCTACGACATAGGCACGGTTAGCGATGGAAAGCGCCAGATTCGCATTTTGCTCCACGAGTAAAATAGTCGTTCCCGCTTTGTTGATCTCTTCGATTATTCGAAAAATCGTCTTAACCAACAGCGGCGCCAGTCCCATGGAAGGCTCATCAAGCAGCAGCAATCTCGGCCTGGCCATCAATGCCCGCCCCATGGCAAGCATCTGCTGCTCCCCTCCGGACAGTGTTCCGGCCTGCTGTTTCAGCCGCTCAAGCAGTCTTGGAAAAAGCTCATACACCTTTTCCAGGTCCTGCTTAATCCCGTCTTTATCTTTCCTTAAGAACGCGCCGAGCTGAAGATTTTCCTCTACGGTCATATTCGCAAACACACGGCGGCCTTCAGGAACATGAGAGATTCCCTGTTTTACAATCATTTGTGCGGCTTTTCCATTGATCGATTTGCCCTCATAAAGGATTTTCCCCTGCTTCGGTTTCAACAGTCCGGAAACGGTTTTAAGCAGAGTACTTTTGCCGGCTCCGTTCGCACCGATCAGCGTAACGATCTCGCCTTGATTGATTTCAAGCGATATGCCCTCAAGCGCCTGAATGTTGCCGTAATAAACGTTAATATCCTCTACCTTCAGCATTATGAAACCTCCTCGCCCAGATACGCTTCGATGACTTTTGGGTTGTTCTTAATTTCTGATGGTGTCCCTTCAGCAATGAGCTGGCCATGGTCAAGAACGTAAATCCGTTCACAGACACCCATGACGAGCGGCATATCATGTTCAATGAGAAGAACGGTCAGATTGAATTGCTTCCGGATGAAGGCGATCAGATTCATTAATTCTTTTGTCTCATGAGGATTCATCCCGGCTGCCGGTTCGTCGAGCAGCAAGAGCTTCGGGTTGGCGGCCAGGGCACGCGCGATCTCGAGACGGCGCTGCTGGCCATATGGAAGGTTCTTCGCCTTTTCATCTTTAAATCTGTCCAAATTAAAAATCTTCAAGAACTCTGTCGCTTTCACGTCCATTTCCTTTTCTCCGGAAAAATGTCCCGGAAGCCTGAAAATCGAGCTTAAAAGAGTATGCTTAGCCTGTGAATGGTAAGCCACTTTTACATTATCAATAACGGACAGTTCCCCAAACAGCCGTATATTCTGGAACGTCCGGCTGATTCCATTTCTCGTAATCTTGTAAGGAGGAAGGTTGTTCAGCCTTTTCCCGTTCAGCGAGATTTCCCCTTCCGTAGGAACATAAACCCCGGTCAGCATATTAAAGAAGGTCGTTTTCCCAGCACCGTTAGGTCCGATCAGTCCTGCCATCTCGCCAGGAAACAATTCAATGTTCACATCCGAAACCGCTCTCAGCCCCCCAAAGCGAATACCGATGTTGTCTACTTTAAGCAACGGTTTGCTTGTTTCCATCCTTCGCTCCTCCCTTCGTCTTCTTTCCTTTGCTGAAGATTGACGTAATCTCTTTCGTCCCCATCAATCCTTGAGGGCGGTACAGCATGACGACAATGAGGACGATACTATAGATGATCATCCTCGTTTCAGGATAATCCTGCAGGAACGTGGAAACCACAGTTAGAAGGATCGCTGCAATAACAGAACCCGATAAGGAGCCAAGCCCTCCGAGTACAACGAAAATCAAAATATCAAATGATTTCAGGAATCCAAAGTTCGAAGGCTGGATAATGTAGAAGTTATGAGCATACAACCCACCCGCAATTCCAGCAAAGAAGGCGCCGATGACAAAGGCAGTAACCTTATAATAGGTCGTATTGATTCCCATCGCGTCAGCCGCGGTTTCATCTTCCCGAATGGAAATACATGCCCGGCCATGTGTGGAATTTGTAAAGTTTACAATAACAAGGATAGCAATGAGCATACAGCCGAAGACCCACGGCCATGTCGTCAAGTGGTTGACCTGCATGCCGCTCGCTCCGCCTACATAATCCAGGTTCAGAAACACAATACGGACGATCTCACCAAATCCAAGAGTTGCGATGGCAAGATAATCGCCTTTTAGCCGAAGACTTGGAAACCCGATAATAAAGCCCGCCAATGCGGCAACCAATCCTCCAACGAGAAGAGCTGCTGCAAAAGGAAGCTCCAGTTTCATAGTGATAATCCCAGACGCATACGCGCCTACGGCAAGGAAACCTGCATGTCCAATAGAAAACTGCCCTGTAATGCCAATGATCAAGTGAAGCGAGACGGCCAATATGATATTAATAGCAATAAAGATCAGTGTATTTACATAAAAGAGGTTCAGCATTTGGCCCGTGATCATGAACTGGATAACACCAAAGATAACGAGAGACAAAACGATGGATGTCCAAAAGAGCTTAGCTTGTTTAAAAATCGCCATATTCGTTCCCCCTTATACCTTTTCTCTTTTATATTTGCCGAACAATCCTGAAGGAAGAAAGATGAGAATCAAGATAAGGACAACAAACGCTGCCCCATCACGCCACAAAGAGTAACCAAACGCACTGACGAGCGATTCGATGACACCCAGCAGCAATCCTCCCACCATCGCCCCGGGAAGAATTCCGATTCCCCCAAGAACAGCGGCAACAAAGGCTTTTAGTCCAGGAATGACACCCATTAAAGGTTCAATCTTAATATAGTAAACTCCGAAAATAACACCCGCTGCCCCTGCAAGCGCAGAGCCGATCGCGAAAGTAGCAGAAATTGTGCGGTCAACGTTAATCCCCATCAGCTGTGCTGCTTCAGCATCAAAGGATACAGCACGCATTGCTTTACCGATTTTCGTTTTATGTACGATGAACTGTAAAATGATCATGAGCGCTACCGAAACACCGAGGATCAGCAGCGACTGGCTGTTAATTTTCGCGCCAAAAATGTGGATAGCATGTTCCGGCAATACATCGCCAGGGTACGCTTCAGGCTGTGCACCCCTTACATAGATAAAGCCGTACTCAATTAAAAGAGAGACACCGATCGCTGTAATCAATGCCGCGATCCGAGTAGCGTTCCTTAGCGGTTTATACGCGATGCGTTCGATCAGCACCCCGAAAATCGCACAGACTGCCATGGCAAGAATCAATGATAAGAAAAACGGGATGTGCAAAACTGTAATGGAATAGAAGCCAACAAAGGCGCCTACCATAAAAACATCGCCATGCGCGAAGTTGATCAATTTAACAATTCCATATACCATCGTGTAGCCAAGAGCAATGAGGGCATAGATACTGCCGAGTGATATACCATTGACCAGCTGTTGTATGAGTTCCATCTCCGACACTCCTTAATATGTCCATTTCCTGAAAACACAGAATAGGGGGACGGAGCCCCCTATTCGTTAAACTGCTCTTATGGATTGATTTTTGTATTAAACTCTTGTTTGCCGTCTTTGTACTCAAGAATAGATGCTGATTTGATCGGGTCATGTTTCTTATCCAATGTCAATTTACCGGAAACAAGGGAAAGATCTTTTGTCTTCGCTAATGCTTTTGCAATTTTTTCAGGGCTGGCATCGCCTGAACGCTTGATGGCATCAGCAAGGTAGTACGCTGTATCATAGCCAAGTGCACTGAAGGCATCTGGAGATTTCCCTTTATATTTCTTTTTGAATGCATTTACAAAGTCTTGAATCTTCTTATCAGGGTCTCCGGAAGAATAGTGGTTCGTGATGTAAGTGTTATTGAGCGCTTCCGGTCCAGCGATCTCTACAAGTTTAGGAGAATCCCAGCCGTCTCCGCCCATGAACGGTGCTGTAATGCCGATCTCACGCGCCTGCTTGATGATCAAGCCGACTTCCTCATAATAGCCAGGAAGGAAAATGAAGTCCGGTTTTGCTGCTTTTAAGCGGGTAAGTGTAGCACGGAAGTCGGTATCTTTAGCGACATAGGCTTCCTCGGCCACGATGCTGCCGCCATTTTTCTTATAAGCAGATTTAAACGCTGAAGCCAGCCCTTTGGAATAATCGCTCGCACTGTCGATGAACACAGCCGCTTTACTCGTTTTCAATTTATCTGTCGCAAAGTTCGCAGCCACTGTTCCCTGGAACGGATCGATGAAACATGTACGGAACACATAATCATTTACTTTGCCGTCTTTATTTGTGATATCAGGGTTTGTTCCTGTCGGTGTGACGAGCGGAACTTTGTTGCTTTGAGCGATCTGTACCTGAGCCAGTGTATTCGTACTCGTTGCAGCACCGATTACTGCCGCTACTTTATCCTGGCTTACGAGCTTCACTGCTCCGTTCGTCGCTTCTGCCGCTTCCGATTTATTGTCTACTTTCACAAGCTTGATTTTCTTGCCTTTAATCCCCTTTTTATTGATTTCGTCCAATCCAAGCTGAAGGCCTTCTGCGATAGATTGACCGTAGGAAGCTACGCCTCCCGAGAGCTCAAGGTTGGCTCCGACTTTAATTGTTTCTTTTCCTCCTGATCCGCCTGTCGATGCTGCACCGCAGCCCGCCATGACTCCTGCTGATAATGACAAGGAAAGAAAGATCCCAGCAAGTTTTCTCTTCTTCATTTTCTCATCCCCCTATTTTTTGTGAAAATGAAAACTATCTACAATATTTAAATATTGTAAATAAAATCAATATTCTGAAAGTATTTTACATGAGATTTCTCAACTCGTCTACCGTATTTTTTCTAGCGCAAAATTCCTGCTTGTTTTCTATAATTTTATAAAAAAAGACAAAAAACGAAAAAAGACAGGGGATTGATGCGTGATTTACAGGTTTTTTTGTTTATAATAGCTAAGGTAGCTAAAGGTAATTTTGTTTCCTTGCTGTGAATGATATAATGGTGAGATAGAATGCTAACAGAAAGGCTGATACGGGATGGAAGAAAATTCGAATTTTATTAGAAGCATCATTAAAGAGGATTTGGAATCCGGCAAACGGGACACCGTCATCACTCGTTTCCCGCCAGAACCGAACGGTTACCTGCACATCGGGCACGCCAAATCCATTGTTATAAATTTTGGGCTCGCCGACGAGTTTAACGGGCAGACCAACCTTCGCTTCGACGATACCAATCCACTAAAAGAAGACCGTGAGTATGTCGATTCGATCAAAAACGATGTCGCATGGCTGGGCTATGAATGGGAAAACCTTCGCTTCGCCTCCGACTATTTTGAGGAAATGTACAGCCGCGCTGTCCTGCTTATCAAAAAAGGAAAAGCATACGTCGATGATTTGTCACCGGATGAGATCCGCGAATACCGCGGAACGTTAACTGAACCCGGAAAAGACAGCCCGTACCGTGACCGTTCTGTTGAAGAAAACCTTGACCTCCTTGACCGCATGCGCAAAGGCGAATTCCAGAATGGTGAAAAAGTGCTCCGCGCCAAAATCGACATGGCGTCCGGGAACATTAACATGCGTGATCCGGTGATCTACCGTGTATCCCACGCGACCCACCATAATACAGGAGACGCTTGGTGCATCTACCCAATGTACGCGTTCGCTCATCCGCTTGAGGATGCCATTGAGGGTGTAACACACTCTCTTTGTACGACTGAGTTTGAAGAACAGCGTCCTCTTTATAACTGGGTGGTAGAAGAGTGCGAGATGGAAAGCCAACCTCAGCAAATCGAGTTCGGCCGTCTGAATATCGAAAATACAGTCATGAGCAAACGTAAATTAAAACAGCTTGTTGACGAAGGCTATGTTGACGGCTGGGATGATCCGCGCATGCCGACCATTTCAGGACTTCGCCGCAAAGGATATACCCCTGAAGCGATCCGCGAATTCGTACAGGCGACCGGTGTTTCCAAAGGGTCCGGTGCTGTAGACGAAGCGATGCTTGAGCACTTTGTGCGTGAAGACCTAAAGATGAAGGCTCCTCGTACGATGGGTATCCTGAATCCGTTAAAAGTCGTCATTACGAACTATCCTGAAGGACAAGTTGAAATGCTGGATGCGGAAATCAACCCTGAGAACCCTGAAATGGGCACACGCCAAATTCCTTTTTCACGTGAGATCTATGTGGAACAGGATGACTTCATGGAGAACCCTCCAAAGAAATACTTCCGCCTCTTCCCTGGCAACGAAGTCCGCTTAAAGCATGCGTACTTCATTAAATGTGAGGATGTCATCAAAGACGAGGATGGAAATGTCATCGAGCTTCACTGTACGTATGATGTGGAAACGAAGAGCGGCAGCGGTTTTACAGGCCGTAAAGTAAAAGGGACCCTTCACTGGGTGGATGCGTCACAGGCCATTCCAGCTGAGTTCCGATTATACGAGCCGTTGATCCGCGATGAAGATCTGAAGGCTGCTGATGAGAGTGAAGACAAAACGTTTATCGATTTTGTCAACGAAGACTCATTGATCATCCAAGAAGGGTTCATCGAGCCAAACATGAAGGACGCGAAGCCGCAGGACAAGTTCCAGTTCTTCCGTCACGGCTATTTTAACGTCGATCCAAAGCATACGGTCGAGGACAAGATCGTGTTCAACCGCATCGTATCATTGAAAAGTTCATTTAAGCTCTAAGTTTAAAGTAAAAACCGGTTCTTTAGGGGCAACTGCCTCTCAGGCCGGTTTTTTTGTGTTTGAATGAATGTTGATGGGAGCGTTGCTAGTTTCCATAATGCCGTTTTGGCGGGTATTTCTGCTGTTTCAGCGGGTATTTTCAAATTTTGGCAGGTAAATTTCTGCTTCCGCGGGTAAGTCACTCATATCGGCGGGTAAACCGCATCATCGCCCAGGCAGGCCATCCAAACAATATCCATTTGAAGGAAACAGACGCTTTGGCGTATAGTAGAAACAAAGAAACAAGGAGGAATGCCGCCTGAAAGCCATAAAAGTTTCGCTGCAGATTAAAATACTCGGGCTCGTCCTGCTATTGGGTGCATTGCTGATCTTGTTGCTGACAGGGTATTTCAGTTATAAAGAGAGTAAACAAATTGAAGAAAATAAAGGGCGGCTGGCCCTCGAGTTATCAAAATCCATATCCTTCATGCCTACGGTTATTGATGCTTTCAAATTGAGCGATCCATCCAAAACGATACAGCCTCTCGTTGAAAAGATACGTAAACATACTGGTGCTGAATTCATTGTGGTCGGCAACACATCCGGCATCCGCTATTCACATCCCATCCCTTCAGAAATCGGAAGAAAAATGACTGGGGGCGATAATGACAGAGCTCTTAAAGGGGAGTATTACGTTTCACAGGCAAAAGGTTCTCTCGGTCCCTCTCTCAGAGGAAAATCCCCGATCTATAACCAGCAAGGAAAGATCATCGGCCTCGTTTCCGTAGGATTTTTGTTGGAAGACATTCATGAACAGATCATGAACAACTTCTTAAAAGTCCTTTTTGTTTCTCTCATCGCACTGCTGGTTTCTGTGATTGGGAGCTATATCCTTTCTAGAGATATCCGGCGAGATACAATGGGGCTTGAACCGTATGAGATCGCCGCACTGTATAAAGAAAAGAACGCTGTGTATCATTCCGTTAAAGAGGGCATCTTGGCCATTGATAAAGAAGGACGGATAACGAATATGAATCAATCGGCCAAGAAGCTGCTCGATATTGAAGGATCTGTCCGGCATATGAAAGTGGACGGCCTTTTTCCTTCCGCTTATCTTTATGAGGTGTTAAAGCACGGTAATCCCCAAAGTGATAAAGAGATGTTTTGGAAAGATAAAACAGTGATCGTTAACTGTACCCCTCTCTTTCATCAAAACAAGATCAGCGGCGTGGTTGCTTCCTTCCGGGACAAAACAGAGGTGGAGCAGATGATCAATACCCTTTCTGAAGTCAAACAGTATTCTGAAGACCTTCGTTCGCAAACCCATGAGTTTACTAATAAATTATACGTTCTGTATGGTCTCTTGCAGCTTGGTGAATATGAGCAGGCCATCAGTATGATCAAAAGCGAAACACAGGTCCTGCAATTTCAAAATTCCGTCGTCTTTAACCAAATTAAAGATACAAAAGTACAAGCGATTCTATTAGGCAAGCTGGGAAAAGCTTCTGAGAAAAAAATACAGTTTGAGATCGCTTCTGATAGTTTTCTGGAAGAACTGCCGGCACACTTCAAGCTCTCCAGCTTAATTGTTATTCTTGGAAATTTAATTGATAACGCTTTCGAAGCGGTTTATCATGTGAAGAGCCCGAAAGTCACGCTTTTTGTTACCGATATCGGCAGTGAAATTATTTTTGAAATTGAGGATAATGGCAAAGGAATAAACGTTAAAGAAATCCCGCTTCTCTTCAATCGGGGCTACACTTCTAAAGACGGAGATGAACCAAGAGGATATGGCTTATCAAATGCGGACGAAGCTGTACGGGATATGAATGGAATAATTGAAGTGCAAAGTAATCCAGGCACTGGTACTGTATTTACGGTGTATCTTCCTAAGAATGATAAGGGAGCTGATTCATATGATCAAAGCAGCCATAGCCGAAGATGATTTTCGAATAGCCGATATACATGAAAAGTTTTTGAAGAAATTCAATGAGATTGAGGTGGTCGGAAAGGCATTGACCGGAGAACAGACGCTGCAATTGCTGAAAACAACGGAACCCGACCTGCTTCTTCTTGATGTGTATCTGCCTGATATGCTGGGCTCTGAGCTCCTCCCTCTCATCCGTGAGCACTTTCCTAAACTGAGTATTATCATGATTACAGCCGCGACGGACAAGGAGTTCCTTGAGAAAGCCCTGGGATATGGCGCGGAGAATTATTTAATCAAACCCGTGAGCCGGGAACGATTTGATGAGATCATCCAGTCATTTATTAAAAAGCATGCTCTCCTTTCTTCCAGCGAACAAGTGAATCAAAACCTGATTGATTTGATTTTTGATAAGAGGAAACTTGAGCCATACAAAAAAGGAACCACCTTCCCAAAAGGAATCGATGAGATCACACTGGGCAAAGTGAAGGCCGTCCTTCAGGCAAAAAGGGACGGGCTTTCTGCAGAGGAAGTCGGAAACGAGATTGGAGCTTCAAGAATTACTGCCCGACGGTATCTCGAGTACCTCTCCTCCATAAACGAATCCAAAGCCGAAGTTGTCTACGGTATTGTCGGCCGCCCCGAAAAGAAATATTATCCCCTGTAGGAGGATGGCGAAATCGCCGTCCTCTTTTAGTTTTCTCATGAACTTTATGTACAAAATTAATTTAAAGTACTTTAATAACTTTATTTTGAAAACGTTTTCATTTCAGAATATTTCGTTTACACTCAACTTACTTACAAAAGGGGTGAAGACGATGCTCGCATTATTAGGTTTTTTAATGATACTTACATTCATGGTTTTAATTATGACTAAACGCCTGACCGCCATGATCGCCTTGATGGTTGTCCCTGTAGTTTTCGCCTTGATTGGCGGATTCGGCAAAGATATCGGACCGATGGCGCTAGAGGGCATAAAAAGTGTAGCGCCTACAGGAATCATGATCCTGTTCGCCATTCTCTTCTTCGGCATTATGATTGATGCCGGTGTGTTTGATCCCATTATCTCAAGCATTCTGAAAGTTGTAAAAGGAGATCCTGTAAAGATCGCCATCGGAACAGCAGTACTGGCTTTGTTAATTTCGTTAGATGGTGACGGCACGACGACCTACATGATCACCATCTCAGCAATGCTTCCATTGTACAAAAGAATTGGCATGAGGCCTCTTGTTTTGGCCGGTATTGCCGTATCTGCCTCCGGTGTGATGAACCTCCTTCCATGGGGCGGTCCTACTGCCAGAGCGATGACAGCGCTGCACCTCGGGATGTCTGATATCTTTACGCCTGTAATTCCATCCATGATCGGCGGCGTAGTGTTCGTCCTGTTCATGGCCTTTATTCTCGGAAAAAAGGAACGCAGCCGTGTAGGTGTTCTTGAGATTGATTATAAAACAATGGCGATGCAGGCCGCTGCTGTTGATGCTGATGCTGTCGGTTTAAAGCGTCCAAAGCTCATCGTAGTGAACTATCTGCTAACGATCCTGCTTCTTGTTGCATTGATCAAGGAACTTTTGCCAACAACTGTTTTATTTATGATTGGCTTTGCTATTGCCATTACGATGAATTATCCAAAACTGCGTGACCAGAAAGAAAGAATCGCCAACTATGCTGATAACGCCTTATCTGTCGTCACGATGGTTTTTGCCGCAGGTATTTTCACAGGAATTCTTTCAGGTACAAAAATGGTAGATGCTATGGCCAACACAATGATCACACATGTCCCTGATGCATTGGGTTCACACTTTGCGCTCATTACAGCCATCATCTCTGCACCGTTTACCTTTTTCATGTCCAATGATGCCTTTTATTACGGCGTCCTGCCTTTGCTTGCCAAAGCAGCTGCTGGATACGGCATTGATCCAGCCATGATCGGACGCGCTTCCCTTTTAGGATTGCCGGTCCATCTATTAAGTCCATTGGTCCCTTCTACTTATCTATTAGTCGGCATGGTGGGCGAAGACTTCGGAGACTTGCAGCGAGGCTTCCTGAAATGGGCCTGTGGTGCAACCGCGGTAATGATTCTCGTAGCTCTCGTCTTAACGATCATTCCGTTTTGAGTTTAAAAAGAAAGGAAGGCAGCGTGCCTTTCCTTTCTTTTTTTTGCTTATGATAGTGTGCTAGTTTCCATAATATCGTTTTGGCGGGTATTTCTTCTGTTTCGGAGGGTATTTTTGGATTTTGGCAGGTAAATCCTCTGTTTTGGCGGGTAAATGTTTCATTTCGGAGGGTAAATCTATTTACAGGGCCATACCCATAGAAAAAACAGCCAAAACGGCTGTTTTTTCCTATACCCGATAGTAATCCCCGCGCCATTCATTGATCGCCTGCTTAATTTCTTTAGAACGCAAACTTTCTTCAGCTGCTCTTTGGCTCAACGCCGGCAGTTCTTGATCACTGGCAAAGCGCAAAGCGACAATCTGTCCGGTTGTCAGCCTGGAATCCATGAGCTTGCCGGTCAGTACAAAGTGCCGCAGATTCTCTTCGGCACGGATGGCCCGGTCTTGCGCCTTCAGCGGGTAGCTTCTCACAAGGGCAAATAAAATAACCAGTGACCCTGCCGCTAAAAGCACCACAAAGGCAAGAAGTACATTCTCTCCATTACTCAGCGAACGTACAAAGTAAACCAGTGCTGTTACGAGTGTTCCCAGCACGAAAAGGGACAGGACATAATGAAACAACGGATGCATCCGTGTATGGTTTTGATAGTTTTGATTTTCCATGTTATTTTCCTCCTAATTTTCGAACTTCTTATTCCCACTTAAACGTGAGGCTCGCTACGATAAAGGCACCAATCAGCCAGCAGCCGAGAATCAGGGCCTCTGTTCCCAGGCTCATAAACGAAGCGCCAACATTCATCGTCTCCCTCATCGCAGTTGTTAAGTGAGCTATGGGAAGGATATGCACGATCGGCTGAAGAAATTCCGGCATATTTTTAATTGGAAAGAACACTCCGCCCAAAAACAGCATCGGAAAAGATAGGAAGCCTGCGATCGGTCCTGCACTTTCCGGTGTTTTGGCAATCCCTGCAATGATAAAGCCAATCGCCATGAACGCGAGTGTACCCAAGATGACAAAGCTCACGAGGGTCAGCCACGATCCCCGGATTTCCACATCAAAGACAAGACGGGCAACGCCAAGAACAATGAGTGCCTGCAAGCCGTTCAGCATCAGCCGGGCGGTAATCTGTGCCGCGATAAAGGTGTGGGCTTTCAATGTCGTTCCCTGCATCCTCCGCAGGATTCCGCGTTCGCGCCATGATGCGATCTGTCCTGCTACCCCGTTCATGTTGTTGCTCATGATCATCATCGCCACGATCCCCGGGACAAGAAAGTCGATATAGCGGAGATTCAGCGTCTCTACCCCTTTTGGGTTGATGACCACCGATGGCTTATAATCCGCCTTTTGTTTACTGATGGCATCGACCGCATTATTCACGAGCTGCTGTCCAACCTGCGAGACAGCCATGTTCGTTTCATTATAAAAAACAGGAAGCCTGAACGGCTTTTCACCCTGAGCCGCACTCTTCATCCTTGTTTCATAGCCTTTCGGGACCTGCAGTACAAGCTGGACGTCTCCTTTTTTCAGCTTGGAGAGCGCCTCTTTTTTACTCGATGATTTTTCGAGTGATACCGCTTCGTTTTTCTTCAAAAGACTTGCAAGTTGTTTAGATTGGGCAGATTGATCCTGGTCCACATATCCGATCGTGACCGACACGCCGTTTCCATTGCCGAGAAAAGAGCCGAGCATGACCATGAGGAAGATCGGAAACGCAAGCGTCCAGAACAAGACCTGGCGGTTGCGCAGGAAAATGCGTAATTGAGCTAACGTTAATTGCCAGTATGCTTTCATCCTTCTCTCAAGCTCCTTCCTGTCATATGGATGAACACATCCTCCAAAGTGGCGGTGCGTGTCTGCAGATCGGTCAGTTTCAGATCTTTTTCAGATGCGGTCTGAATCAGGCTGGTCAGCGTCTGCTGTAGATTATCGGTATAAAGCACTTGAACATCCTTATGGCTGCCTGTCTGCTTGACCCCTTCAATTTCTTTTAAATCCAGGACGGGTGCATCTTCTGTTAAACGGAACTCAACGGCGCTGTCCGACTGAAGATTTTTCACCAGATTCTCAGGTGTATCCAGTGCAATCAGCTGTCCCTGATCCATAATGGCAATCCGGTCACAGAGCACATGAGCTTCATCCATATAGTGCGTTGTCAGCATGACCGTCTTTCCTCTTTCCTTCAAATTCAGAATGATATCCCACAAGGTACGCCGAGCCTGCGGATCAAGTCCTGTTGTCGGTTCATCCAGGAAAATGATCCAGGGATCGTGCACGAGTGCCAGCGCAATCGCCAGCCTCTGCTTTTGGCCGCCTGATAAGCTTTTGATCCGGCTTTTACGCTTATCGGTTAAAATCATGTCTTCGATCAGATCTGGAATGGATATATGCTTGGGATAGAAGCTGGCATACATTTTCAAAATCTCTTCAACGGTCAGCAGTTCAAACAGCGTCGTAGATTGAAGCTGTACTCCAATCACTTCCTTGACGTGTTCCAGGTGCTTCTTAATATCAAATTCACCGATCCAGGCTGTTCCTTCATCCGCTTTTCTCAGGCCGACAAGCATTTCCAGCGTTGTCGTTTTTCCGGCTCCGTTCGGACCGAGCAGCCCGAATACTTCACCTTTATGTACTTCAAAGTCAACTCCCTTTACGGCGATAAAATCACCATAGCGTTTCACGAGATGCTCTACTTTAATAATGGGCTCCTGTGAACTCATTGCCATCCTCCATCCTATAAAAAACTTTCATTCATAAAAAAAAGAGCTAGATCCCTTCTATGAGATTCTAACTCATTTCTTTTGAAATTTATGTTTTTTTATGGCGTATAAAAAAATTCTGCCTCGATACGTGCCGTAATCTCATTCTCACCAGTTTGGATCGGCACGGAACTTCCCTGTGACAGCATCGCTCCCTGAAACGGAACAGGCCCTGGATGGATGCCCTTTGACAGCTCTGTTACTTTTGCCGGAACCCGATTGAGCGTGACACCAAGATCACGGGATATAGCCCTCGCTTTTTGCTGTGCACTGTTTACGGCAAGCGACAGAGCTCGGTTATAAAAAGCATCTGGAGAAGACACAGTGAACTGAATCGATGATACGGAATTTGCTCCCTGGCTGACCGCTGTATCAATCACGGCTCCCGTCCTGCCCACATCATCCACCGTTACCTGAAGCTGATGGTTTACCTGATAGCCTTTAAGATTCTGCTGTCCGTTCTCATAAACATATTGCGGTTCAATGCGATAGAGTGAGGTCTGGATGTCTTTGTTCTTGATCCCCATCGTTAACAATCCATGAATGACGTTTGCCATGATCTCATTGTTCTGCTTTTGCGCAGTGTTCACATCTTTATTTTCCGTGATTACGCCTAAGGAAAGCTTGGCTTGATCGGGTACGGCAAATACGGAACCCTCACCGGTTACCTTGATGATGTTCCTCATATGTTCAGCTGTAAATTCCGGCCGGTTGTAATACATATAAGCCCCTCCCCATTGTACCGTTACATCATAGTCTATGCGGTACAACGCAGGCTCATAACAAAGCCCCCTAAAGACAGCTCGACTTTAACCAGAGTGAAGGATCGCCCCTTTTGTTGACCAGATGTTACGAAACAACTTCATGATCTCTCATAGTAACCAGACCCTTCCACCCTGCACCGAATACCTTTTTCTATTCCCTGTAGGAAAAAGGAGGAAATAGTTAAAACAGGAAAAATTATCTATATGGGTGTAAAAGTTTTGTAAAAGGGATTTTTAACGAGAAGGATTAGTTTTTGTTTCACAATATGGTAAAATAAGGATATTTTTAAGGGGGAACGTATGTGAGAGAAAAGTGGTTTTGGGCAGGCATTATTCTGGCTGTGTTGAGTTGGATCGGCAACTCCCTCTATTATCAGTCAAAGCAGATTGAGCATCCGATCTTTTTAAAGCACTATTACGAGGCAGCAGATGACGGAGATCAATATTTAAAATTTTATTACTTAGCAAATCGTGAAGACAAGCAAGATTTACAAAGTGTCCGTATTAAGGACGCTGTAGTGTTTCCCTACTCCCAAGATGATTTTATGGCGGGTGAAAATAATCCTTCCGTTGAACAGGAATACACTCATCAGGATTTAAAAGTGTTTACCGTTTCACTGAAGGATATGCTTTCACAGATGAAGAATAAAGAAGCTTTTTCTTTTAATAAAATGAAGGTTGTCATGAACAACGGCCAGAGCTTTACGGCCGACATCGGGCATGTGACGATCCATAAAAAATATAAGGATGATAAAATTCTGGAGGAACAGATTGCAAGCGGAAGCAATTTTGGTGATATAGGACTGTTTCAGGCATTGAAACCAATTACGCTGACAAGTGTCAGTCTGCCTTTTGAAAAAGAAACGGAAAGACTAGTTTCGTTGAAAGCAAATACCGATCAGGAAGCTTTGATTAAGGAAGCCGAAAGCGATGACCCTTTCGGCTGGACGGATCATGAGAAAAAGAGTCATAGCAGCTACCAGACTTTAAATCCGCATAAGAACTTTAGCATAAAACTAAAACAGAAGGATTGGCTTGAACTAGCCACAAGGTTTAAAGCTAGTACTCTCGCGTACTGCGATTTTTCTGTAAAGCTGCACGGAACAAGTAAGGGAAAGCCCTTTGTTTCTACCGCATTAGTAGACTATCAGCCGGTTCTCAGCCAGAGTGATGTCGACCGCATCATATTAAGGAACGGGGGCGGGGGGAAATGAGAGAAAGTTTTCACAAGCTGTTCTGGGGATTTCTATTGATTTTAATCGAGATACACATAATAGCAATTGATATTTTGCCAGACCCTGTTGGCTACTATCTCATCGTATCTGGTCTTGGACTGCTAACGATCAATAATAAAGCCCTGAAAAAAGCAAAATATTTGGCATTAGGCCTCGTGTTTATATCCATCCCTACTGTCTTTATCCAGAAAAATGTCACTGGAAATACTTCCGGACAGCTGTTTGATCTGAGCCTTTGGCCAATATATACGCAAGTCATTGGAATTTTAAAGCTGATTCTCGTTTTCTATGTGTTTCAGATCCTGCAGGATGTCGCTATGAAAAAAGGAGATCAACAGCTGTACGCTTCGGCCAGATACCGTTTTGTTTCCTATATGGCCGTCATGCTCATTTTGAACATCACCTTACCTTTCACAATGAATATCATCGGGGATTTGATGACTGCTTACACCGTTGTCTTCTTGCAGCTATCCCTTTTGGTAGAAGTTATGTTTTTGCTGTTGTTAAGGAAGTACAGGAAGGTTTTTAGCAATTGAATGATAGATTGCTGGCAGTAAAAAGAGAAGGCATCCTCTCTTTTTTATTTACTATTTTTTCTAACTTGTATAATTCCACCCCGAAAGATTCAATATAATCCATATTTCACCTTATTTATTTCACCATGTGAGCAGGAAATTTGTACGATTAACCATCGTTTGAAATACTTTGAGGTGGGTTGTCAATCCTATAGAAAAAGGAGAGTGTCGTAATGAAAGTCTTTTTAGTAGGAGCAAATGGACAAATTGGGCGTAAACTGGTTGAGCTCTTGGGAAGCAGTTCGGAGCATTCCGTCCGGGCGATGATTCGAAACCCGGAACAAGCGAATGAACTTGAGAAGCTAGGAGCTGAAACCGTAGTGGCGAACTTGGAGGGCAGTGTTTCTGAATTGGCAGAAGTCGTTAAGGGAAGCGATGCGATTATTTTCTCGGCCGGATCCGGAGGGAGCACCGGCTCTGACAAAACCCTGCTCGTTGATTTGGACGGAGCGGCTAAAATGGTAGAAGCTGCTGAACAGGCCGGCGTCGACCGTTTTGTGATGGTCAGTGCTTTACAGGCGCACAACCGGGAAAACTGGAACGAAAAGCTTCGGCCTTATTACGTGGCCAAGCATTATGCAGATAAAATTCTTGAAAGCAGCAGTTTGAACTACACGATCGTACGACCGGGCGGACTATTGAACGAGCCTGGCACAGGAAAGGTCGAAGCAAGCAATAACCTCGGAAGAGCTTCCATCCCCCGTGAAGATGTAGCGCAAACCGTATTGGCTGCTCTAACCGAAGAACACACATTTAAACGCTCGTTTGATTTGATTTCAGGAGATCAAACGATTCAAGAAGCGTTGAAGAACGTATAAAAAAAGGCTGGCCTCAAAGGACACATCTTGTGCTCTTTTGAGGCCAGCCTTATTTTTTTTATATTAAAGCCTTAAATGTCGTTAAGATAAGTCCGATTAAAAACCCGCAAATCGCTCCGTTCACCCTGATCCACTGCAATTCTTTACCTACGTTGTTTTCCATCATATCGATCAGTGTTTCATTATCCAATTTATCAAGGTTTTCTTTCACAAGATTGCCTATTTTGGAATGGTTGCTTTCAATTAAAGTGGAAATTTGGTTCTGCAGCCACTTTTCAATGCTGTCGATTTTTTCAGGATCATTTTTTGTTCGATCAATGAGGTCTCTTATAAATGAAATCACATATCGATCAATAAACGCTTCATCTTGGGTCAGCAGCAGCAATTTATTTTGAACCTGGCACAGAATGTTTGTAATTTGATCCGCAGGACTCCATGTATTGACCATGTTATCTTTCCACTCATTTAGTTCAGCCGCCAAATTTTCTCGGTCTTGTACACTTTCTAACTCTTTGCGGATTCGATTAAGGATTAACTCCCTGTATGGATTATCTTTGTCTTGCAAAAGAATGATTCTTTTAAGAAAAAATGGCTGCAGGATATTGCCCAGCTTTTCTTCATTAATAAAATTGCTAAAAGATTGAAGGGCCATTTTAATAAACCCATCGGCCTCCGTATTATCCAGCAGTTGTTTCGCCATTTTGCCGATTTTTCTTTTTGTATCTTCCCTTGCCATCCACTTTTGTGTCTCGGCCAGAATATAATCAAAGGCTTGATCATGCATATTTCTGTCCAGGGCCTTATTAATCATGCACTGCAGAAAGCCTGCAGCATCCAGGGAGCGCAGATAGTTCTTCAGCTCTTTTTCAATATACGGAGCGATATTTTCCGGATTGATATGGCGTATCGCCTGCTGAAGAAACGTTCCGACTCCTTTATGAAAGGAATTGGAATCCAATTCTTTCTCTGCGATTTTTATAAGTTTCTCTGTAATTTTAATTTGCTGGATTTTCTTCTGAATACTTTCTTTTGTCAGCCAATCATTTTCAAGCATGGATACGATGGCTTTCATCATCCTGTCACGGTTCTTTGGAAGCAACGCCGTGTGAGGAATCGGTATGCCAAGAGGATGGCGAAAGAGAGCAGTAACCGCAAACCAATCGGCCAGCCCCCCTACGAGTCCTGCCTCAAATCCCCCTTGCAGCAATTCTCCTATAAAAGAATCTTGAAATGGGATGGTTCCGAGAAACCCTGCTCCCATTACTCCCAATGAAATTTTTGCAAAATATTTTGATTTCTTTTCCTTTTTTTCCATGGTAACTTCCCTCTGACATTCATTTGCTTAAAACTATACCATAAAACAGTGGATTGGCTGAAAAGTTTGCCGCCAGTATTTTCCCTTTAGCCGCCAGAAAGCCCGCGCTCAGCGCCCTTTCAGATAGCTCTCGAGCCCGCTGTTGGCTGATTCATAGGCCGGACGCATCGCTTCCATTCTCTTTGTTGACAAAAAAGCGGTAAATAAACCACTAAACTGCTCCCCTTGAACCACTTTGGTCGTATCACCGAGATCTGTCAGCTCCCAGTAATGATAACCGGTTAAGATACCGGGTACCCCGCCCGTCCATGCCAGCTTTCTGTTCGGATCAAATTCCAGTACCTTAGCTTTAAAACAAAAAGGGATGCCGTTGCCGACCGGTGATTTGACTCGAACGGACAGGCTGCTTCCTTTCCTGCATTCACCTTTAATCGAAACAATCTGCGGGTTCCATAACGAATGTGTTCCTGTGTCTGCAATAACCTTCCAAACTGCTTCAATCGGGTAAGGCAGCAGGCAATCTGTCATTAATTTTTTCATGCTGCTTTACTTCCCTTTCTCTATCCCACACTTTACTCTCCTTCCATCGTAACACAAGCTTGCGTTACACATAAAAAGATTGACTATTTCTGAATTTCCGTAATAAAATGATTTTACGTACAGTTATTTTTTTACGTAATTCATCCTTGTTATACATTCTTCTATAACCGAATGGAGAGGAGAAATGACTATGCATGTATTAGTGATTGGCGGCACCAGCTTTATGGGTCCAGAGGTTATTAAACGATTGTTTAACCTTGGACACGAGGTCACGGTTTTTCACAGAGGGCAAACAAAATCAGATTTGCCTCCTGGGGTGCATGAAATTCTTGGTGACAGAAACGAATTACTTTCTTATCGGGCTACTATTCAGAAGCTAGAGCCTGATGCGGTTCTGGATATGATTTGTATGACTGAAACACAGGCCAAAGAGCTTGTTCAAACGGTTGATGGCATTGTAAACCGTATCATTACAGCAAGTTCTCAGGATGTTTATCGTGCTTTCGGACTTGTTAACGGGACCGAAAAGGGTGCGATTGAACCGGTACCCATTGGTGAAGATGGTGCTTTACGCCACAACTTGTATCCCCAGAGAGAGTTTGCGAAAACAGAGGAGAGGCGCAATTATGATAAAATTTTAGTGGAGCGCACAATAATGAACCACCCGACGATTGAAGGAACGGTTATAAGACTGCCTGCCGTTTACGGTCCGAACGATAGGGCACATCGATGGTATTCCTTTATAAAACCGATGAGTGATCAACGCCCCTGGATCCTCCTCCCGGAAAGCCTTGCTGACTGGAGATGGACCCGAGGGTATGTGGAAAATATGGCCGAGGGTATTGTTCAGGCTGTAGTAGATGAACAAGCGAAAGGAAAGGTCTACAACCTCGGTGAGAACGAGGCATTCACCATGAAAGAATGGATTAAGAGGCTGGCCTCCTCTCTCCATTGGAAAGGAAAAATCGTTATATTACCAGATAGCCTGCTTCCTGAAGCCTACTCCTGGGGAATTAATGCTGAACAAGATGTCATCTTCACTTCTGATAAAATACGGAACGAATTAGGCTTTAAAGAAACGGTTTCATTAGAAGAGGGGTTGAAACGTACGATTGATTGGGAACTGAAAAACCCTCCAGAAACTCACGGATTGGACTACGAAGCTGAAGACGAGATCATGAGGCTTCATCATGCAAAAGGGGCTGTCCTGAAAGTCGAAAATTGACCTTCAGCAGCTCCTTTTTGGCTTGAAAATCTTCAATGAAAAGTTGATTGAAGTGGAAGGTGCGAGACTCCTCGAAAATGAACTTCACATTTTCTTCGTGCGATAAAAAGCTGCCGGAGCCTTCCTTGTCCTGCGGGACTAGCGTGACAGGTGAAACTACCGTAGGCACTAGCGCCAAAAAGTAGGCGTTCACGCCGGTAAGGCTCACCGCACGCCCCGCGGAAAGCGAGCACCCTGGAACGGAAATCAACAGCTTACAGACTTCTTGGACAGCCCCTTTTGCTTCTTCTTATACACATTATTTAAAAATGATCGGCCCTATTGTATTCACGCAATAGGGCTTCCACCTTCAACGCCTTGCCGACATCGCCTTTGACTTTCAATTTCCCCATCATGAAGGCCGCGGTACCGTTCAGTTTGCCTAAAAGCATTTTCTTGAAGTTGGGATAAGAAATGAGGATGACACAATCTGCCCGCTCTTTAAAATTTTCCACTACTTTTGCACTTCCGTCATTCAAGTGAAGCTGAAACGAGTATTCCTCGTCTGTGATGTCATATTGATACGCAGCCTGAACTCCTTGAATCGGTCCCGGATTTTCATTCAGCACATGTTCAATTTTTTTTACCGTTTCCTGTACAGTCAATTCTTCGATCGTTTTTGGCATTTCTCTTCCTCCTTATTTGGATTCTATTTTCGGCAGTGAGACAACGTTCCCTGATGATGGATTGCTTTCCCGGTCTTTTTTTCGGATATAAATGGTTTTCTCCACTACGGCATGGACCGTGCCGCTCTCATCAACAAGCTCTACGTCATACACCCGGTCAAGACTCCGTTTTCCCTCAAGAGCTCTCTTAACTTCATCCAGCTCTTCATACGTTATCTTAAACGTAGCGTTCAATGTGCTTTTGCCCGGCTTTTTAAACCGGATGGAGGCGGCTTTATCCCATACGATATAATCATTGCCGAGCATTTTTAAGAACATGTACATATAGATGGGATCCACCGCACCATACATGCTGCCGCCAAAGATCGTGCCGACATAATTTCGGGTACGCCAGTTAAGCGGCAGCTTGATGCGGATCTCCGAATAATCTCCAGCAATATAGATGACTCTTGCTCCCGTCCCTCTAAAGGCAGGAAACAAGTTAAAGCCGCAGCGGACAATCCTCGTCTTCCAGGATTCTTTCATCTTGAACACCCCTTTCTTCGCTATGAGTGTTTTCGGAATTTTACTGTCCTCCTACTTCACTTGAATTAATTTATCAGGATCTGTCCTTTGCATTTTATAATATTTCACCATGCTGGACACATAATTTTTAAAATCAGGACATTGAACGCCGCCTTTTGCCAGCACATCCTTGGCTCCTGAAGCATCATATTGTGAGGTACATCGGAAATACTCCAGCGCTTCTTTTTCTACTTTAAAAAAACGCCGGAATATAGAAATAGAAAGAGCAAATTCAACAAGAGCTGGTGAAATGGTCCACGAAGGTGTTTTGCCGAGCAGCTCGTTGCAAACCATGCGGTAAAGCTCCCGGCTTTCATAAGGTGAAGGATCTGTGAGGTGGAACGTCCGATTTACGGCGTCTTCTGATTGCGCCAGACACAATGTGGCATCAACGATATAGTCAGCAGGCACAACGTTAAACAGGGCCTCCGACTTGCCCAAATAAGGAATAGGTATATATCGAAGACGGTCTAAAAAGCGCATAATAAAGTAGGGGCCATCAAACTTAACCGTCTCCCCGGTCACGGAATGTCCCACCACTACCCCAGGCCGAATAATGGTGTAAGGTACATTTTTAAGCTCTGCCACGAGCTTTTCTGCTTCAAACTTTGTAGATTCGTAATGGTTCTTAAAGGTCTGTCCTTGATCAAGCTCATCTTCTTTAATAACGCCAACCCTTTTTCCTGAAACATAGGCTGTGCTGAAGTAGATGTAGCGCTCTAAGAGTGGAAGTGATTGAGCGAAGGTGTTCACATTGCGAGTGCCCGTTATGTTGACGTCTTCTGCAATCTTTTTTGGTACGGCAAGATCATAAACCGCAGCCAGATGAAAGACATGTGTCATATGTTCCTTCAGCCACTCTGTTTGTTCAGCATCCAAATCAAGTCCATCCTTCGTAATATCTCCTGCAAAAAGACGCACATTTTGCTTGTTAGCTGCCAAGCGCTCTGCTTTGTCCAGCTGGCTGGGGTGGACAATAAGCGCGAATTGCGTATCTTCATTTCGCTGCTGCATTTCTTTCAGAAGCTTTGAGGCAAGAAAACCAGGATAACCTGTCACTAAACATCCTTTCATGAACCATTCGCCTCCTTTAGCAGTAAATACGAATACGTACTGGTACTACTTCCGTATAAAACCAGCAAACAGCCGATTTTATAAAGATAGATTGACATAAGCTCCGACAACAATCCGGTTAAGCAAACGGGCCAGCCGGTCCAAATCCAGCTCAATGTCTGATTCAAACAGGGTTTGGATGACGACCTCATTGACCGCACCGACCATGGCCTGTGAGACGACCAATACTTCCTGATCAGGAACGGATGCTGGCATGGTCCCCTGAACCGTATTATAGAGCAGGCTGGCAAATCGGCGATAGGCTTCCCGGCGAACATTCTCTACCGTAAGGCTTACACCCACTGAATCAATTAATAATAGTTTGGCAGCGTTAGACTTCATTTCGCATATTTCAATATAACGGCGGATGCCGGCGTAGGCTTTTTCGCTAATTTTCTCTTCCCTTTGAACAGTAGCTTCCACATCTGCAATGATCTCTTCAGCCAGCTGTGTGCATAGGGCGGCAAGCAGCTCCTCTTTGCTGCCAAACGATTGATAGAATGTTGTTTTTGACACCCTCGCCAGCTCAACAATCTCAAGGACTGACGTTTCCTTATATCCCTTAACCGTATAGAGTTGGAGCGCGGCATACAGCATTTTGTCTCTGGCTTCTGTCGGCATTTCTGTTACAAAAAGCACATTCATCATTCCATTCTTTCATATGTGTACGAGTACGTACTCGTATTTTACGTATAACTTGCAGCCCCTGTCAATCGGCTGCAGCATCATTTACTGCTCTTGAAGGGAGCTGCTTGAAAAAAGGAACCTTCTCTGCACCTGTCATACGAGCATACACAAACAGCTGTCCTTTATGGTGGATCTCATGATCAATTAAACTTTCAATCCAATACTTTCCTGGCGCCTCATACCCGAAAATATCAATTTTCTTGCTCAAATGAGCACTTTCCAGAACAGAAAAATCCCTTTTTGATTTCTGAGTGAACTCCTGAACGATCTCCCGCACCTCATCCATCGTTTGAAACTCACGCGGTGTGGCAGGCGATACAAACTGCCCGTTTTTAATCGTTTCCAAAAACATTTCTGTGGAACTTGCGATATGAACCGCCAGCTCTCCCATTGAAAAACCATCTTTCCACGGTTTAAAAAACACATGCTCCGGCCCTATCTGATCCAGCAGATCGTGCAGTACAGTCCTGTGTTTGAGCCAATTTTGATAGTATTCTTCCACCATTTTTTATCGCTCCTATCTCAAATTTCCAATATAAACTAATTCGATGTTCCTCGTCTTTACCCTTTATTAAAGAACACAAAAAAGTCCAGCACTTTTCTGCTGGATTATGGCCGGGGTGATCCGTTGATTCCCTGAGGAAAGGTGAAGACATTATAGGGATCATATTTTTTATTTACTTTTTTTAATCGCGGTGCATTCCATCCGAAATACTCTTTTTCATAATGCCTTAAGTGGCTGTATGGAAAGTTGACAAAAGAACCTTTTGTCAGGGATTTTACATAAGGAAATCTTTTCTTCAGCCACTGTGTGTTCTCTTCGGCAAATGCCGGATCGGTCCAGACCGTTTGAATTCCCATAATATAATCAGCTTGCCGATAAAAGAATGCCGTTTCAAAAGGATTGATCTGGCTGGCCTTTCCTCCTAAAGCATATACCGTAATAGCTGCGTAAATTGACCCCTCAGCCCGTTTGCTGATCAGCCCGACAATATTTCGGATCTCTTTTTCACTGTATTTCCTGTACACAAATCTTCCCGTAGATTTAAAACGCTCATACTCTGGATAGGTCCTCTATCCATACATAGTGGAGAAAAAAACTCCCTATCCTAAGTTATGTGGTGAAAGGACAAACAGTCATTTTTTTTTATGAATTTATAAAAACGGGGCTGCCCAGAAAGTCGAAAATTGACCTTCAGGCAGCCCCTTTTTGGCTTGAAAAATCTTCAATGAAAAGTTAATTGAAGTGGAAGATGTGAGACTCCTCGAAAATGAACTTCACATTTTTTCGTGCGATATAACGCTGCCGAAGCTTTCCTTGTCCTGCGGGACTAGCGTGACAGGTGAGACTCCCGCCGGTGCTTGCACCAAGAGGCTCACCGCACGCCCCGCGGAAAGCGAGCAGCCTGGAACGGAAATCAACAGCTTACAGACTTCTTGGACAGCCCCTTTCCTGTTTATTTTTTTTGTTTATAATAGGTTAACGCCAGTGCAAATGCGAGAACCGCTCCCTTCACAATGTCCATGGAATAGTAAGGCACAGACATCATGACAAGGCCATTCTGCAGAATGCCAATCAATACTGCGCCGATCAGGGTTCCAAAAGCATTGGGTTTGCCTGCACCAAACACCGAAAAACCAATAAAAGCCGCAGCCACAGCATCCATTAAATATGGAGTGCCTGCATTGATTTCAGCAGTCATCACTCTTGATGCCAAAACAATGCCGCCGATCGAAGCAAAAAGAGCGGACAGCAGATAGGCCGCTACCTTATATTTGTTTACAGGGATGCCTGAAAGCCTTGCTGCTTCTTCATTCCCGCCGATGACATACATGTACCGGCCGTGCTTTGTGTAATTGAGAAGAACATGGACGAGAACGACTGCCGCTGCCATGATCACGATGATCCAAGGGACTTGTCCTATTTTCTCGAACGCTGCACTGATCTTGCCCGTTGCAAACGTTCCATCAGGCATGACCATGTTTTGCGAGATGGTCGCCCCTTTCGTGTACGTGAGTGCAATCCCCTGGATGATAAACATGGTGGCAAGCGTCAGGAGCATATCCGGTATTTTCACTTTAACAATCATCACGGAGTTAATGATGCCTACAATCAGAGCGGCAGCGAGGGCGGAAAGAATCGCTACTACCGTGTTCTGGGAGAACCAGACAAACATTGAGATCGCAATGGCATTCGAAAGAGAGGCCACAGATCCGACAGAAAGGTCAAATCCGTTGACGGACAGTGATATCGTAATGCCGATCGCAATGATGGTAACGATGGAGATCGACCGTAAAATGTTCATCAGGTTATGTCCCTGCACAAAGGATGGATTGGCCGCAGTGAACACACCAATTAAGACCAGAATGGTTAAGATCGTTCCATATTTATAAAAAAAGTCGAACAGCTCAAATTTCTTTTTTGGAGAAACTTGGGCCGGTATTGGTTTTGAAAGCTCCATCTACCTTCCTCCTGTTGAATAGAATAAGAGCTCTTCTTCCGTCGCTGCTGAGGTTTCGAGCTCTTTCACACTGCGTCCGTCATATAGCACGTAAATACGGTTCGTGATACCTAAGATCTCTGTAAACTCTGAGGACGCATAAAGGATGGCTTTGCCCCGTTTTGCCAGCGCAGAGATCAATTCAAAAATGTCCTTCTTAGCACCTACATCAACACCCTTCGTCGGCTCATCAAAAATATAAACATCGGCATCTGCGATAAGCCATTTGCCGATCGCGATCTTTTGCTGATTGCCCCCGGACAGATTTTGAACCTTCGTTTTCTCAGTTGGCGTCTTAATGCCTAACGTTTGAATGATTTCAACAGCCTTTTGCTTTTCCGCCCGGCGATCCAGAAAACTTAGTACCTTGGTGAACTGTCCAAGATTGGCCGCTGTTAGATTAGCAGCAACCGATTCCGCGACCAGAATCCCCTCTTTTCTCCGTTCTTCCGGAACGAGAGCCAGGCCATGCTTTACCGCCTGATGCGGGTTTTTCAGCTTCAGTTTCTTCCCCTTGAGAAGAACAGCGCCTGCTGTAATTTTTGTACAGCCGAACAGGATTTTGCACAGCTCTGTTTTTCCTGCTCCTACAAGTCCCGCGATTCCGATAATTTCACCAGCACGGACCGTTAAGTTCAAATCCTTGATCTTCTCGGCGTCAGAAAGCCCTTTTACCTCAAGAACAGTTTCTCCCACTTTTCCGTTCAAGGCAGGAAACTGCTCATCCAGCGCCTTGCCAAGCATCTGCTCGATGATCCGGTTGATTGAAGTTTCCGAAATAGATTCTTTTATGACTAACTCACCGTTCCTCATCACCGTAATGTCATCACAGATTTCAAAGATTTCCGGCAGCCGGTGAGAAATGAATATGATGCCTACATTTTTAGACTTCAGGTTTCTGACAATCCGGAACAGTTCGTTTGTTTCTGAATGGCTTAACGGCGCAGTCGGTTCATCCAAAATTAGAAAACGGCACTGTGCTGAAACCGCTCGGGCGATGAGAACCATCTGCTTTTGAGCAAGTGTAAGCTCACTGACCAGCTTTTTGGAAGAGACGTTGATGTTCATCTCTTCTAAAATTTGCGACGCCTTCTTATGCAGCTGTTTCCATCTTACAAGCTGCTTTTTACTCATCTCGTTGACCAGATCATGCAGCAGAATATTTTCACCAACGGTTAAATACGGGATCAGCGCGGTGTCAACCTCTTGATGGACGATTTGAATTCCTTCGTCCAGGGCATCTCTCGGCGAAGTGATGGCCGCTTTTTTTCCGTCCAAATGAATCTCGCCCGTGTAATGATTGTAGGCTCCCGACAGAATCTTCATAAGGGTCGATTTCCCAGCCCCGTTCGCTCCGATCAGCGCATGAACCCGGCTGGTTTCACTGGCAAAGCTCACACGATTCAACGCTTTTACACCCGGAAATTCAATACCTATATCCTTCATCTCCAACAGAGCCATCTGCTTCTCCCCTTCCCTCAAAGCAAACACTCTCTTAACTTTAGGCTGTTTTCGCAATCTTTATTGCTCTTGGGAGGAGTTGATTTCCGTTCCAGGCTGCTCGCTTTCCGTGGGGCGTGCGCTGAACCCCTCGGCTCAAGCACCTTTGGGTTTCACCTGTCACGCTAGTCCCACAGGAGTCACGCACCTTACACTCCAATCAACCTGTCGATGAAGAATCAATACAAAAACCATCACAAAGCAACAATCTTTTAGAAAAGAGCCTAACTTTAAAAAGAGAGTGTGCGTTTTCATTTTGCATAAATAAAACTGCATTTTGATTAGCTTTCTTACATACATCACATACTGATGTGTGCAAGAGACCCTCAAATCTTTTACTTTACATTCATGGAATGGGACTGCTGGTGTAGTATGAGCCAGCAATTGTAAAATTGAATAGCCGAAAATTGAACTCAAGAAAGAGCTCACTTTTTCTTGTGCGGTTCAATTTATTAGGCTATTCAAGTCCCATTCTTCTTCCTGAGAGTTTCAGTTATTTTTGGTAGTGATCCTTAAGTGTCTTCATCCAATCTTCCTCAAACGCATCAGACTGGCCCCAGCCTTTAATTTCCTTGGACAGGTTGACCATGTTCACACCCTCGTTTGATTTTTGAAGATCCTTTTGTGAAACGAGAGAAGCTTTCAAATCATATTTTTGAGGTGTTTTTTCACCCGCAAGCTTTTTAGCAAGAATTCTCATATCCACTGCCCCAATGAGCTTAGGATCAACGGCAGCCGTGTACTTCCAAGCACTTTCTTTTTGCTGGATTTCTTGAAGGTCTGCATTGGAGACGTCAATTCCGTAAATTTTGATTTCGTTGCGTCCCGCTTCTTTAATCGCACGTGCAGCCCCGATCGCAAAGGCATCCCATGTGGCAAAAATGGCATCAATCTCGCCTTTTTTATGTTTGTTCAGCATGGCCGTCACCGCATTTTGCGTCTGGACCGACGTATCTGCAGAAGCAACGCCAAAGCGTTCTACTTCCTTGATTCCCGGGTTATTCTTCAATGTTTCTTTATAGACGGCGTTGCGTCGCACCATCGGCGGGAACCCGTCTACCCAAAGATAAACGATGTTGGCCTTCCCTTTGTTCTCTTTAACGAGCTGATCGAGAGCCAGCTTGGCAAGGGCTTCATCGTCCTGAGACGTAAGTGTGACACCGCCTACTTTCGCGAGGTCCGGATTGGAATCAAACGTCACCACGTTCTTTCCTTTTTCCCGCAGTTTCTTAATATCGTTTATGGTAGCCGCATCATCACCGTGAGAGATGATAAAACCGTCGTAATTCTCATCAGCCGCCTGGGCAATCGCATCATGGAACTTGGCGGTATCACCGTTTGCTGTGTAGGTATCAACGGTAAAACCAAGTGCCTTTCCTTCCGCTTTAGCACCTGCTAAAAATTGGGCTGTATGATCATCACCGCCGATTTTACGGATAACCTTGATTCGGGCTCCCTGCCCTTTGGCAAACCGCTTCGGCACGTTATCGAACGAAACCTTTTCATGTTTGCCAGCTGATGAAGCGGTATTGCTTCCGGATGAACAGCCCGTTAATAAAAGTGATAAAGCCACCGCGGAGATTGCCGCGCAATTGATGAATCGTTTCATTTCCCCAACTCCCTTTTTTGTATATCTCTCTTCTCAAGCCGGCGGGAGGACAGGCCCTTCAGCACATAAAAAAACCTCTCTGGAAAAAGAGAGGTTTCATCACTTATGTATAACGGATTCGTCCTCTCTTATCTCTCAAAACAGACATGCTGTTTTGCTGGAATTAGCACCAATTCCATTACGGAACGGTTGCTGGGCGTCATAGGGCCAGTCCCTCTGCCACTCTTGATAAGAGAATGAATATTTAATTTTTAGAAAATATAGTTATTACTTTAATCCGCAAATGGGGGAAAGTCAATGGTTTTTTTATCATATAAAAAACCTCTCCACAACGAGAGGTTAATCCACCAGGCTTATCCTCGGATATCCCCTCCAAAGATCGCAACGTTCTGCACCTCCGCACCAAACTCCCGGCCATTCCACTTCAGGGTAGTCTGGACATAGCCAAGGCGGTCAGCGTTATATCGGCCGGCGATGTTTTGGTAAGCCAGCAGTTCATACACGCCATTTCGGTCAAAGTCAACCGGGTAAAGACCGCTTAAAGATGAGACAAATCCTTGTATGGGAGCCTTTAATTTTCCATTCGGGTAGTAAATCTCAGACAAGTATTCCTTGTCCTTCGTACTCAAATCGATAATAAATTTTTGCTTCAGGTTGTAGCTGTTCACCTGTGCTTTATATTGGTCCAGATAAAAAACCCTGTACTTCCATTGGTCACTGAATACACCAGAGTCAAAAAGCGGCCCGAACTGCCCTCCTCTGTAGGAAAATACATAGGCGTTGATCATGCCTCCGCTGCCTCCTGTATCCATGACCACCATGATGTCTTCTACCTTGTCACCTGTAAAATCACCGAGAAAAAGGGTTGGATTGTATCCTGAATTTTCTTTAATAGGGATCTGCTTGTACTGGTTGGTCCTGCCGTCCTGAACGACGGCCGCAATGTTCACCCAGTATGGACTATCCGCTGTTTTTTCAGCAATAAGATACACCGTATCCAGCGAACCGTCTCCGATGATATTCCCTCTTTTCATATCGACTACCTGCCGCTGTCTGTACATGTCGCACCCCTGCCTTCCCCAGTTTCAATAAAACAGTATATGCACCTAAGCCATGTTTTGGTTTTTATTCAGATCTCGTGATACACTACAAAAAAAGACCGGACAAGCAGGTGCATTCGTGGATATTAAACAATTACAGTATTTTATTGAAGTGGCAAAATATAACAGCTTTACACGGGCGGCTGATGCCCTTTTCATCACCCAGCCAACCATCAGCAAGATGATCAAGAATCTGGAGGATGAGCTTGGGGTTGTACTTTTTGACCGCTCACGAAAAGGACTGACACTTACGGATGCCGGCCAGACCATATTCGACCAGGCCAAGCTGGTCGATAAAGCATTCAACAACCTGGAGATGGAGCTGGACAACCTGCTCGGATTAAAAAAAGGGCATATTCGAATCGGGCTTCCTCCGATTTTTGATCCCCGCCTTTTCCCAAAACTGATCGGCAGTTTTCATGACAGATATCCCCACATTACCTTCGAGCTTATGGAAGACGGATCAAAAAAAATCGAAGAAGAAGTGGCAAGCCTTCAACTGGATATCGGGGTTGTCGTGCTTCCGACAAACAACGATATGTTTCAGCATTTTGCTTTTATGGAAGAGGACTTGCGGCTCATCATCCATCCTGACCATCCGCTTGCTGTCCGGGACGAAATAAATTTAGCTGAGCTAAGAGAGGAATCATTTATCCTTTTTAACAAAGATTTCGTCCTCCATGACCGCATCATCTCCTCCTGCAATCAGGCTGGATTCAGTCCGCACATTACGTCAGAAAGCTCACAATGGTCCTTTATCGAGGAGATGGTCGTGTGTAAATTAGGGGTCTCCCTGCTGCCCGAGAGCATCTGCCGGCATCTGACGGATGAAGTGCGTGCGATTAAAGTCGTCAATCCTTCCATCAGCTGGCATCTCGCCCTGATTTGGAACAAAGATCAGTATTTATCTTTTGCTGCGAAAGAGTGGCTCAGCTACGCAAAAGAACAATTATCAGAAGAGTAAATAACGGGGCGGTTCTCGAAGGAGAGCCGCCTTTTGCATTTAATCATCTATGCCTTTTCTGTATATCTGAAAGCATTTACATAGATTTCGTCTATGTAAATGATGAAAAATAACAATTTTACTTCCTTTTCTTGGAGGCGTACACTTGGTACCTGTAAGAGGGAAACGCAAAACGACAAAGCGTCCCGATATAAAAAGGGTGTAACACGAGAAAGGGAGATACTTTTGGAAGCTAAAAAAACGAGCGAAAGCCGCATTATAAATACAGATCAGGTTTTATCCTGTGACTTGAATAATTACAACACATTGTTTGGCGGAGTTTTGATGAAAAAACTCGACAGTGCCGCCTCATTATCGGCACGACGCCATGCACGTGTAAAAACATGTGTAACAGCATCAACCGATTCGATTGATTTCTTGCATCCGATTCATCAGACCGATTCAGTATGCATTGAGTCTTTCGTATCCTATACAGGAAAAAGCTCTATGGAGATTTTCTGTAAAGTTATCGCTGAAGATATTATCACTGGGGAACGAAGAATCGCAGCTACAGCCTTTTTGACCTTTGTTGCTTTAGGTGAAGACAAACGTCCGGTTGAAGTACCGGCAGTCATCCCTGAAACAGAAGAAGAAAAATTCCTTTTTGATACTGCGAAAGACCGTGCAGAAATGCGCAAGATCCGCAGAGCACGAAGCAAGGAGTTGGCTGAGGTTATTACACTAAGAAAACCTTGGCAGCAGGAAGGAGCATTAGTATGATTACGTTATGCAGCCACAGTGAATTGAAAGAAGCAAAAGAGTCCTTAGAAAACCTTGAACGCACGTACCCTTCTCTTTATGAAAAATGGGTGCACATCATCAATCTGACTCGTGCACTTCAGTTTAAATATCAATACATGGGCTGTCTTATAATGAATGAAGATTGCAGACGCTATTCCCCTGAGTTTGTTCAAGGGTCCGTCATCCGCCTCTATAAAAGTGAGATTGAAAAACTTTTATCAGATACAGACATCGAGGCACTGCGAAAAACCATCTCCAGCTGCCCCAATGCCGGCTATGCCAAGATCAGCCTTCTGGCACTCGGAAGAACTCCGGAATCATTAGTAGGGACATCCGCGATCATCAGCTAATCATAAAAAGGGGCTGTCCTGAAAGTCGAAAATTGACCTTCAGCAGCTCCTTTTTGGCTTGAAAATCTCCAATGAAAAGTTGATTGAAATGGAAGGTGCGAGACTCCTCGAAAATGAACTTCACATTTTCTTCGTGCGATAAAAAGCTGCCGGAGCCTTCCTTGTCCTGCGGGACTAGCGTGACAGGTGAGACTCCCGCAGGCGCTAGCGCCAAAAAGTAGGCGTTCACGCCGGTAAGGCTCACCGCACGCCCCGCGGAAAGCGAGCACCCTGGAACGGAAATCAACAACTTACAGACTTCTTGGACAGCCCCTTTTTCACTACATAGTAAAGGTATGAGTGAGTTCTTCCATTTCTTTCGCAAGTTCATCGAGTGAAGCCGTATAGGCTGACATCTCTTCAATCGAAGCTAACTGTTCTTGTGTAGCAGCCAGCACTTGCTGAGAAGACTTGGCTGTTTCAGCAGCAATGGCTGAAATCGTGTCCATAGACGAAACCGCCTGTTCATTTCCGGCAGAAACTCCGTGTACTGCACCTGATACTTGGCTGATATGTTCAGTTACAGACTGAATGGAGTTCTGAATCTGTTTGAAGGAGGATCCTGCGTCATTCATAACACCAATTCCTTCGCTGACCTCTGCATTGACAAGATCCATCGTCTGTACTACCTGAGCGGTTTCATTTATAATATGAAAAATGATGTCACTGATCTGCTGAGTTGCTTCTCCGGACTGTTCGGCAAGCTTTCTTACTTCGCTTGCTACGACGGCGAAGCCTTTTCCGTGCTCTCCTGCCCTTGCCGCTTCAATAGCCGCATTTAATGCCAGCAGGTTTGTCTGTTCAGCAATTCCTTTGATCACTTCCACGATATTTCCGATCTCACTGGAGCGGTCTCCGAGCCCTTTTACCGTGTTGGACAACTCACTTACATTCGTGAAGATCGCGTTCATCTGCTGTTCCGCCGATCCGATGGACTGAGTTCCCATATTCGCTTTATCAAGTGTGTCATGAATGCTGCTGGAAACACGCTGCGCACTTTGGTCAACATGCTGAAGGCTCTCTGTCACCTGCCGGATGAGGCCAGCTGCTTCTGAAACGCTGTACACCTGATGCTCTGCTCCCTTGGCCGCCTCTTCCATCGTTCCGGAGATCTGTTCTGCTGCCCCCGTTGTTTGCCTGACACCATGTGATAGATGATTGGAGTACTCATTGATCGATTTAGATGCCTTCTGAATCACTGTTAACACATGTGCCCAGGAATCCACCGTATGATTAATGCTCACTGCAATGGACTTCAGCTGACCCAGTTCCTCCTCCTTCAATCGGCTTCCCATACTGCCCTTTGCCAAGTCATGAAGGTAGTTGTTGATCGGATTCATTGGTGCAAGAAACCGCTTATGATTCAAACACGCGGATAGAATCCCTACAGCCAGTCCCATTAAGGAAGTGAACAGGGTAGTGTAAAAGAATGCCTGTCCCTGAAGACCGTTTCCGTAGCTGACAGCAGCCCCGGCCAGACAGGTTGCAGGCAGAACAATAATCAAAGTACGAAAAATATAGTGCATCAAACTCATGGTCTTAGTTCCTCTCATTTTTATTGAACTAGTTTACATTTATTACTAGTTATATCGGTTTTTCCCAGGAACTTTGCACTATTTTATAACAAAAAACCTTGAACGCATCTGCGGATGCTGTTCAAGGTTTTTCATCAGTCTTCGTCTTTCGCATCCCAGTCTTCAGGGATCGGCTCGTTCATATACTCTTCCACCAGTTTCTTGTATTTTTCCATCTGTTCGAGGTGGGAGTTAAACTGCTCTTTATTAATCAGATACTCGCTGCCGTCATAAAAGGCACGAATCTTTTTTTGCTGAATCAAACTTTCAATATAGGATTCCGGCAGATCAAGAAATTCTGCCGTTTCTTTTAGCGAGAGATACATGGGTTCACCTTTTCCGTGCTGCCATTTTCACAAGCCTTACAGCACCATATCTCCCCTATTATCCACCCATTGCGGTTTTTCTTCAAGGGCTGTTATTAAGAGAAAATCCTTCCGATCTCTTGAATTTCCTCTTCTGAAAGCTGCACATCGAGCGTCTTTAAGTTGTTGCTTACTTGATCGGCACGTTTGGCTCCCGGAATGATGGTGTCGATTGAAGGCTGCGTTAAATACCATGCCAAGACAACATGAGCAACCTCCGCATTCTTTGCATCCGCTATTTTACGGATTTGGTCGACCTTCTTTAAATTGCGAACAAAATTTTCACCTTGGAAGTGAGGCATTTTCGCACGAAGATCATCAAACTTTGTATCCTTGTCATACTTGCCAGCCAACAAACCGGAGGCAAGCGGGAAATAAGGAACGAACGAAATACCTTTATCCGATGTATAAGGAAGCAGTTCATTTTCAGCGTCACGCTGCAACAGGTTATACTCTCCCTGAAAAACATCCACATAGCCGTCAACGTTGGCTTGCTTCAATTGTTCGATGGAAAAATTAGAAACACCAATCGCCTTAATCTTTCCTTGATCCTTCAGCTCCTTTAAGGCTCCCACCGCTTCTTCCTTCGGAGTGTCTTCATCCGGAAAATGTATATAAAACAAGTCGATATAGTCGGTCTGCAGGCGCTTCAAGCTTCCTTCTACCGCTTCTTTTAAGAATGCAGGCGAGTTATCGAAAACGACTTCCTTTCCGACAAATTTATGAGCTCCTTTTGTGGCTAGTACCGCTTTATCACGGCTTCCCGTTTCTTTTAACACCTGTCCGATCAGTTCCTCTGAGCGCTCAGGTCCATAAATATAAGCTGTATCCAAAAAGTTAATGCCGATATCCAACGCCCGTCGCACCAATTCTTTTCCAGCTTCCTCATCCAGATTGGGATAGAGATTATGTCCCCCTACCGCATTCGTACCAAGTCCAATCGGGTTTACCAATAGATCTGTCTTTCCGAGTCTTGTTTGTTTCGCCATGTGCTGCTCAACTCCTTATCTTTTGTTGGTTCTATCGTAGCAAAACGCTTGTCCAAAAGAATTTGGATTTGGGGTGCTCTTGAGTGCGTTTCTCGGGTTGAATTCCGTCCCAATTCGACAATTTGAAAATAAATGGGGTTTTTGAACATAAAATTGAAGGGCAGACTTTGCTGTTTACTCCCCTCTTTAGCAAAAAAGGGGCTGTCCAAGAAGTCTGTAAGCTGTTGATTTCCGTTCCAGGGTGCTCGCTTTCCGCGGGGCCTGCGGTGAGCCTTACCGGCGTGAACGCCTACTTTTTGGAGCTAGCGCCTGCGGGAGTCTCACCTGTCACGCTAGTCCCGCAGGACAAGGAAGGCTCCGGCAGCTTTTTATCGCACGAAGAAAATGTGAAGTTCATTTTCGAGGAGTCTCGCACCTTCCACTTCAATCAACTTTTCATTGAAGATTTTCAAGCCAAAAAGGAGCTGCTGAAGGTCAATTTTCGACTTTCAGGACAGCCCCCTTCCTGCATTACAAAATAATTCTCTCGGGGTGCGTGTACACGTTCAACCGGCTGCCGCGGATGAATCCAACTGCAGTAATGCCGAGGTCATTCGCGAGTTCAAGCGCCAGCGTGGTTGGAGCTGACTTGGATAAAATGATCCCCGCGCCAATCTTGGACACCTTCAGCAGCACTTCTGAAGAAATTCTTCCGCTGAAGGCAATCACTTTGTCCCCCAGCGAAATCTTGTTTTTTAAACAATGTCCGTATATTTTATCGAGTGCATTATGGCGCCCGATATCAGAACGCGAAATTAATAACTCATCATTCGTGCAAAGGGCAGCATTGTGCAGGCCACCAGTAGAGTGAAAGTCATCTGAGCTTTTCTGCATGGACTTCATGAGCGAAATGCATTGCTCCGCCTGAATGGTTGCTTTGGACATGATCGTTTTGGCGTTTTTCACATCGCTCTGAAAATAAAACTGTCTGCTTTTTCCGCAGCAGGAACCGATAAACCGTTTGGATTGAAGCTGATTCGTGACAGGCTTCTTATCCAGTAGCTGTACATACGCAAAGCCCCGGTCTTCATCAATCGATAGCGATTCGATTTCACGCGGCAGGCGGATCACTCCTTCTGACGCCAGGAAGCCTGTGACCAGATCCTCCATATAGGTCGGGGTGCAGACCATGGTGGCGAACTCATCATCGTTTACAAAGATGGTTAAGGCGTATTCGGTCGCGACATGATCCTGTATTTCCTGAAATGATTCGCCATCATATTTGACAATGCTGATACTTTTCATGACCTTGTGTTTCATAACTGCTCCTTTTTAGCTGATCTCTGTTTCCAGATCAGGAATCTGCTTCTCCAGATACTTTATATCCTTGCGGGCGTTGAACCGATCCGCTTTTTCCACTTTAACCGCTACATTATAGCTCGGCATCTTGGAGAATTCCTCGTAAACGCCTTTGGGCAAAAGGAAGTTTCCTTCTGGGAAATGCACTTCAAGGTTTCCTTTGGTAATGTCGATAAATTTTGCCCGGCCCTGGAAAACACCGTGCTGGTTGTAAACAACGATGGTTTCTCCCTCTTCAATGGAAAGTTCCTTCGCATCCTCCCCGTTCATCAGCACATCATAACGCTCTGCGCCGTTAAACGGATCGGATTCGTTGTAGACCATCGAGTTGAACTGCTTCCCTCTTCTCGTCGTCACATAATACATACCTTTACCCTTCTGCAGGTCTGGAATATCAACCGGGATTAAATTCCCTCTGCCATCCGGTGTCGGGCAGATGCCGTCTTCGCAGAGCCATGCCCCTCCCCATTGGAAAACATCACCTCGCTCTTTTAAATGCTGTATACCTTCATAATTCGGGTTGGCGATGGCAATCTCGCTGCGGATCTCCTGGCCATTCTTAAAATTTACCAAATGGGCATTCTCAGGTTTTACACGCTTGGCGAGGTCGATATAGATTTTCCACTCCGTACGGGCTTCCTCCACCTGCTGGCTGTTTCCTTGAATTTCAGGCGAAAAATACACCATGCGTTCTGTTGAGGTCGATGTGCCTCCATCCTCCTGCTCGTAGCGTGTTTTTGCAGGAAGTACGATGACCGCTTCTTCTGCATCCACCATTGTAGACGTGTTAAAGATGATATCCTGATGCACACGAAGTTCAAGCGATGACAGGGCCCGCTCTACAAAATCGGGATCCGGCATCGTTTCAAGGAAATTGCCGCCTGACAGGTAATACATTTTAATTTTCCGTTCATGATCTTCAGGCAGAAGGATATTCTCAAGAGAAACACCTAGAACGTCTCCTTGCCATTTCGGAATGTCAAAGCCCCACAGCTTTTGGATACGCTCGATATTTTTTGGTTCAAAATCACCGCCGGGAAGAACGAATGGATCAGCTCCCATCTCCCCAGAACCTTGAACACTGGAGTGTCCTCGGATCGGCATTAGTCCGCAATGTTTACGCCCCAGAAACCCTCTTAACAGCGCAAGATTAGCAACCTGCGAGATGTTGTCAGAAGCGAATGTATGCATCGTTAAGCCCAATGACCAGACAAAAACACCGGATTTGCTTTTGGCGAGAAGCTCTGCGAGTTCATAAATACGATCCTTGCTGACGCCTGATGATTCCTCAATGGCTTCCCAGCTTTGCTCCTGAACCTTTGCCTTTAATTCCTCGTAGCCATTCACATGTTCTTTTACAAACCGATGGTCGATGGCAGAACCGTGTTCTTTCTCCTCCATCTCAAACCAATGCTTCATGATACCGTGCATGAAGGCAATATCTCCGCCAATGTTTACCTGATAAAAATCATCGGCAAGCTTTGTGCCGAACAAAGCCGACTCTCCAATCGACGGAATCCAGTATTTCTCCATCGACGGTTCACGGTACGGATTGATGCAGATGATCTTGGTTCCTTTGCGCTTTGCTGCATACATGTACTTTGTAGAGACGGGCTGGTTGTTTGCCGCGACCGAGCCCCAAAAGACGATAACATCCGAGCCGATCCAGTCCTGGTAATTGCAGCTGGAAGCCCCTATTCCGACAGAACGCTTCAGCGCCGTTTTGGAAGGGGAGTGGCAGATGCGGGAAGCGTTATCAATGTTATTCACGCCTAAATAGCGAGCAACCTTTGCCGCTACATAATACGATTCGTTTGTGATTCCCCTTGAGGTGAGGAAGAACGACACCTGCTTTGGATTCAGTTTCTTCATCTTGTCCGCAATTAAATTCATGGCATTATCCCATGTGATACGGGAAAATTTCCGCTCACCTTTTCGGCGGATGAGCGGATAAGGAATTCGGCCGAGCTTTCTCAGTTCGGCGCTTGAGTATTTGCGCAGCTCATCAATGTCAGCATGGACGAGCTCCTCTTTCATAGCCGGCATCGTGTTTAAGCGGAGAACGTTCAGCCGTGTTGTACAAACATGCGGTCCGGCAAGGGTTTGGTCGTACAGCCCTGAAACGCCAAGCGCACAGCCGTCACACACACCCTGTGTCAGAATGCGTCCGGCATAAAAAAGATTATCGCGGTTTTCCCATGCTACCTTCATCGTATCGCGGATATGTCCCGGTTTAATTTTTCCCAGCCCGAAAGGAACCGGGCTGACCCAATGTTTGGGAGCAGGGCTCTTAGGGAGTTTAATCGGTCCTTGATGCTTTGTTTTTCCCATGCTCATGCACTCCTTTTCCTCTTTATGGAATTTTGAGTTGATTTTTATGGTTTTCCAGTGTTATTTCTTACAAAAAAACCAATGATTTTGAGTAAATTTGCTCGGCGCCCGTTGAACTGAGCTTATAACAGCCCTTCTGCAGGGATATATTTTCTGAAAAAAGGGATTTCGCCTGCAAATCTCCCTGCCAAATTTTTTATTATCGAAAACGCAGCCTTTATTATCGAACAGTTCGCACTCGACACTCATCGACAAGATTAGACGCATTCATTTCCCCTCAATCGTCTGCATGATCGAAATACCCTCACAACCCTGAAAAAAACAAAAACCACCGGGGACCCGATTACGCGAAACCGGGAACCGCGGTGGTAGTCTTTAACAGGAACGCTGCCAAGTGCCAACACAGATGGTTCTTATTTTTTAAATTTCTCTTGAATATTTTCGTCAAAAACAAAGATGGACATCCCGAAGTCTTTTTCGATATCAATATCTACGAAAAGCTCCAGAAACGTTGCGCCCAGCAATTCTTCCATTTCCACCGGATGGTTCTTTTTGTACATGTCCTTCACCATCTCGGTGCGGGCCGAACGAAGCATCTGCTTGCCCTCATTAGAGCCTGAGATAAACTTCTCGACCGGTGATAGATTGCCTTCCATTTCACAAATGGCCCAGTTTTTACAAAAGGTCGTTTTGATCTGCCGGGGACCTTTCCCCATATGGCGCTTACGAAAAGCTCTTACCAGGTTACTGAATTCTGCTTCATAATTATTCATAAACGACAACCTTTATTTTTGCATTTTGCTTATAAAATTATAAATCAGAAATGCTCAACGCGCAACTGTTCGTCCGTTCCCTTCTCCCTTTTAAGCCTGCGAATATCCAGCCGTGCAAGGAAAGAAACGATAAGCGCCACAATAAACAGGGCAGCGAAGAAGGTAAGGCTTTCTGCGTAACTGCCTGTCGTATCCTTCACCCAGGCGGCAAACAGCGGACCCGCCAATCCCGCGGCTGCCCATGCTGTTAGAATGTAGCCATGGATGGCACCGAGCTGTTTCGTTCCAAATAAATCACCGATATACGCCGGAATGGAAGCAAAGCCTCCGCCATAGCAGGTATATACGATAGCAAGCATGATTTCAAAGACGATTGTGGTTGTAACGTTCGGAAGCAAAAAGAACAGGACGATCTGCAGCACGAAGAACGTGGTGTATGTATTGGTCCTGCCGATATAGTCAGAAACAGATGCCCAGCCAATTCGGCCAAATCCGTTAAATAAGCCTAAAACACCAACCAGCGCTGCCGCTTCTGCGGTGGTCATCCCTATACTTTCCTGAGCGAGCGGTTTAGCTGCTGACAGAATGGCGATGCCGCAGGTCACGTTAATGAACAGCATTAGCCAGAGATAGTAGAAACGTTTTGTTTTAATCGCCTCATTGGCCGTCAGCTGTGACAAGTCCTGTGCTACAGTAGCTTTCCCGCTGTCCACCTTCTCCTGATAGCCTTCTGGAGCCCAGCCTTCCTTCGGTTTTTCCAGGTAAAGGGACGAGACCAGCATCACGATAAAATAAGAGATTCCGAGAATATAAAACGTGTTGGCGATCCCAACTGATTTAATCAGACTGTCCATGATCGGAGAGCTGATCGCAGCCGCGAAGCCAAACCCCATGATGGCAAGCCCCGTTGCCAGCCCCCTGCGGTCAGGAAACCATTTTACTAAAGTGGAGACAGGTGCAATATAACCGACTCCTAGGCCGATTCCGCCAAGTGCTCCATAAAAAACATACAATAGCGGCAATGATCCCAGCTGTACGGCGAGGCCAGAGCCAGACACACCGACTCCAAAAAAGACAGCAGCCAGTATACCAGCCTTTCTTGGCCCGTGCTTTTCAACAAAATGGCCCAAAAAGGCCGCAGACAGCCCCAAAAACAAGATTGCCAGACTGAACGTCAGCTGCACCTCACTTGCCGTCCACTTAAACTTCTCACTTAATGGAGTCGTAAAATTGCTCCACGCATAAACCGAGCCGATGGAAATATGAATTCCCACTCCCGACAGTGCGATCAACCATCGATTTTTGACCTTGCTCATCATAACCCTCTCCTCTTTTATGTAAATAAAAAACCGCCACAAACTCAACCCATAGTTACATAGCAACTATAAGAAAAAAGATTGCGGCGGCAGCAAATCACAGGTTCGCTGTGGTATAACCTATCCGGTTTTTCGAAGCGCTTACAGAAGAATCCTTTTAACAGGAGACAGGTTCGCTGTTCCTTGCCAAATGATTCCTTAACTTTACGTTCGCGGAATATTCAAATTTTTTCAATCTTAATAGTAATGGAATTAAATGGGTCAGTCAAGTGTCCATATAAAAATTATGTCAGTTTTTTACCACGCCATGATCAATGACAAACTTTTTTTGCTGCCCCTTTGTCAAAGTCCTTATATCCAGGCGGTGCTTCATCTATAGCCGGAAGTCAATCTCAAGTGAAAAAAATTTATCAAATCAACTTATAATACAGTTTTAATTGCCCATTATAAGAAAGAAAATTAACAAAAGAAAAAGGTGTCCAGGATGAAAAAATTTATGTTTCTTAAAGTTGTTGTAATCTCGATCATATGCATAGCAATATTCGCATGCTCCAGACCATCTACCAATAAGCAGCAAGAGGGCAATAAAGAAAAGAAGAGTACTTCGACCCCTTCTGTTAAACTTATTGGAAAATATCCTTTAGAAAATCCGCCAAATTTATCTAAAGGTATCCATGCGGCTATGGGATCTTCTCTCCTGCATTTGCCAGGTGATCCTGATAACATTTTTTATTCTTCGTCCGACCGGGGCCCCAATGGAAAATTGACAGTAAATAGTGAAGAACGGAGAACCTTCCCAATACCAATGTATACTCCTGCAGTGTATAAAATTGAAATTTCTAAAGGGAAAATGAAAATATTAGAACAAATTAAATTAAAGTTACCAAAAGGATCAGATCCAGTAACGGGAAACTCCTTTATTACAGGTTTGCCTAATTTCAAAAAATCTGATGAAGCACCATATGATGCGAAGGGAAAAAGTGTTTTGTCATATGATCCCTATGGTTTAGATACTGAAGGGCTTGCTTACAATCCTACAGATAAAACGTTTTGGTTAAGTGATGAATACCGGCCAAGTCTGGTCCAGATAAAAAAAGATGGTACCCTTGTAAAACGGTTAATACCGTCTGGGATGGAGTCTAAATTTAAAAACGCACCTCTGATTCCTATAAAAGCGAGTTTGCCAAGTGTTCTAACAAAGCGCATGGAAAATAAAGGATTCGAAAGCGTGACGATTACTCCAGATGGACGTTATCTTTTCACGATGACACAAAGTGCACTGTCAAACCCTGGTGAAAATTCGAGAGTAGTTCGGATTCTAAAAATAAATTTAAAAAATTCAAAGGTAATAGCAGGATATGCATACATTACTGCTAATGGACAAAGGTTGGGATTTGAGCAAAAAGATATTGGAGTCTCTGATCTTTATGCTATTAATGAACATAATCTGCTTGTCGACGAAAGAGATTCAGAAATAGGAAAAAAAGCGAAATTGAAGAAAATATATAAAATAAATGTTCAAGGTGCAACAAATATCTTAGGAAAGGACAACGATAAAGGAAAAACGCTCGAACAAATGAACGCAAAAGGTATAAAAGCTGCGGGAATTAAAACTGTTGCTAAGGAAGAAGTTTTGAATCTTTTAAATTACGATTATCCTTATGAAAAAGCTGAGGGTATTTCGTTAGTTCAGGGCAAAAAATTGGCTGTCATTAATGACAACGACTTTGGAATGGAAGATTCGAATAGGAAAACAGAACTTTGGCTGTTCCGTTTACCCTGAAAAAACGTTACCATTACCGTAATCTAAAAAAGGGGCTGTCCTAGAAGTCTGGAAGCCGTTGATTTCCGTTTCAGGCCGCTCGCTTTCCGCGGGGCGTGCGGTGAGCCCTACCAGCGTGAACGCCTACTTTTTGGCGCAAGCGCCTGCGGGAGTCTCACCTGTCACGCTAGTCCCGCAGGACAAGGAACGCTGCGGCAGCGGTGCATCGCACGAAGAAAATGTGATTTTCATTTTCGAGGATCTCGCACCTTCCACTATAATCAACTTTTCATTGGAGATTTTTTGCGCGAAAAAGGAGCTGCCTGAAGGTCAATTTTTGACTTTCAGGACAGCCCCTTTTATATTATGGCAGTTTTTTTAGAATAACGACTTTAAGATAATCTCCTTCTTTAAACTCTTTAATCGTCTTAAAGTCTTCAGGCAGACTGTGTTCTTCAAGGATTTTATACTTGCCTCCGGTCTGGCGGAACGCTTTTTCAATAAAGCCTTTGAACTTGCTCATGCCAAACGTGCTGCAGTTGGACGAAGCGACGATCACACCATTCTTTTCGGTGATGGCAATGGCCTGTTCTAACAGAGCCGGATAATCTTTCCCTGCGCTGAACGTATGTTTCTTGGATCGCGCAAAGCTCGGCGGATCAAGGATCACCAGATCAAACAGCAGCTTTTTTCTAACCGCATATTTGAAATAGTTAAATACGTCCTCGACGATGATGTCTTGTGACTCGTAATCGATTCCGTTGATGCTGAACTGTTCCTGCGTCTTGCTTCGGCTTCGGTTGGCCAGATCCACGCTCGTCGTTTTCACGGCTCCTCCTAATGCGGCTGCCACAGAAAAAGCACCGGTATACGAAAATGTGTTCAATACTCTTTTGCCTTCTGAATACTTGTCCCGGATGGCTTTCCGGACTTCTCGTTGATCCAGGAAAACACCGACCATCGCACTTTCATTTAAGTATGTAGCAAAATGAATGCCGTTTTCCTGAACGATGAGCGGAAACTGAGCCCGTTCTCCTTCGATGAAGTCATCGTCCTCAATGTACGTTCCTTTTTCAGCAAACCGCTTCTTCTCATAGATTCCTTTAAAATCAGTCAGATTTCTAAGCGACTGCAGAACAAATTCTTTAAATTGATAAATGCCCTCGCTGTACCAGTTGATGACGTAGTAGCCGTCAAAATAATCCATCGTTACACCGCCGATGCCGTCACCTTCACCGTTAAACACCCTGAATGCTGTGGTCAGCGGATTATCAAACAACCTCTGCCGGCTTTCGATGGCCGCCTTTATTTTCTTTTCGAAAAAATCCTGGTCGATGTTTTCCTGCGGCTTGCGGGTTAAAATCCATCCCAGTCCTTTATTCTGCTTGCCATAATAGCCTTTGCCGATAAATTTGCCGCTTTCATCAATAACCTCAATGATTGTCCCTTCTGCCAGACCTTTGTCCACGTAAGAGACGGCATCGCTTACGATCAGGGGCGATCCTCCTTTGATGCTCTTATCGGAAGATTTTATTTTTACACGAGCTGTACTCATCATTCCACCCAATTCATTGATCAAATTTTATCAAATCATTATATTTCTTCTTCACGTTCTGTCATTATAATACTTATCGTAAAAGAAATCATTAATACCTATAAAGGAGCCAACGATATCATGCAGCATTTAATAGATGAAATCCGAAAATTCCGGGACGAACGAAATTGGGGCCCTCATCATAATCCAAAAGACCTTGCCCTTTCTATTTCACTGGAGGCGGCTGAACTGCTGGAAAACTTTCAGTGGAAAGAAAGCCAGGAAGCGGTTGATGAGAACCTGGAAGACATTAAAGATGAATTGGCTGACGTAATCATCTACTCCCTTCAGCTGGCGGACAGGCTTGATGTGGATGTAAACGAGATTGTACGTAACAAGATGGAGAAGAATTCGGTAAAGTATCCAGTAAAATAAACGCCCCATGGGTAATCTCCAAAACTGCCGCCGTAAGAACCAAAAGTGACAGGAAGGGCTGGAACCAACTGCAGATAAGTACGTGGTTGAATCTACATGGTGCTTCTCTCTTGCTAATTTCATATTGTAATATCCAGCAATTGTGATTACTGTGAAGTTCATCATATCTAAAAAAAGGAAGCGTAAATATATTGAGTTTTTGCACAAACCTAAGCCCGAGGGATCTCCTCGGGCTTAAGTTTGTTAAATTGTGATTTCTTGGAGCCTGACTCCTTCTAAACAAATGTTTAGGATTCCTATACACTGACATTAAGAAAGCATGGCATTCATATCTTCCTCGACATCCCCAATGAGTTACCACCAAAAAAGAGGCCCCATTTTCAGGAGTCTCTTAATACGCATTTTATTTAAATCCTTAAATCTCTCTTTCGATAAGAAACATACGTGAGCATAATTCCTGTCACAATAATCACAGCCGACAGTGCGACAAACACACCATCAAATCCGCTATTCCCTATCAGGTTCTTCGCCTCAAAGTATTTAAACGGCGTAATGTATTTAAGAGCTTCCAGCTTGTCGTTCAGTTCAATGACGATGGACAGAATATACGTGATGATAAGGAAGCCTGTAGCAATGGACGCAGCCAACTTCGGCCGTTTGCTGACCGATGCGATGGCCATTCCGATCGCCAGGAATAAGAGCTGCAGCAAAAACAATCCAGCCATCAATTTCCCAATCTCACTTGTATTTGCTGTGGAGTCATAGTGCATCACCATCGCAACTGAAAAAACATAGGTCACGAGATTGAAGATCACAAGCAGTACAATGGATGCTGCAAGCTTCGATGATATAATTTGTGTTCGGGATACTGGTTTGACCATCAGAAACTCTGACGTCTTGTCACGCTCTTCTTTTGCGATAATATTGGCGCCGAGCATGACGGCATGGATAGTTGCCATCAAGACAAGATACGAAAACAGCATGCCGTAAAATCCCATGGAGGTTGATAAATCCAGTGAGCTTAACCCAAATATGGCCTGAAGCGATTTAGGCATCGCAGCAAAAATCTCGTTCACAGACTGACCGGAACTTTTCATGGTCCCATACTTGCTCATTCCTGAAACCACCATAAAGAGAATGCCGACGCACCACCAAATCATGGACTTACGGCTGTATTTCAACTCTCTCCAAAAGATGTTCATCGTTTATCACCTCTTCCTTATCCTGCTAGGCCGCATGGATGTCCTTTTTCGTAAACAGCACATAACTGGCCGCGATCGCCACCATGACGAGGGCAGCTCCAATACTGATATAAACCGGCTCATAAGAGGAATGCTTCATAATATATGACAGATCAAAATATTTAAACGGTGTAATATAGCGAATCGCTTTATCCCCTATGACAGAGCCGAACATGCTGAGGATAAAGAAAGCAAAGACCGTACCTAGCGAGAGCGGCAGTACTGATCTGATCCTTGAAAAAGCTGAGGATACGAGAAAACCAAGCGACGCAAACACGAGCTGTACAAAAAAGTTTGCCGCTGACATAAAGAAGAAAGTTTTTTCGTTAAAATCTGCTGTTGCTACTGCAAACGCCATACTGTATGAAACGGCAATAAAAATGACATTCGTGAAAATTAACGTACAAAGTACAGCCAGCAGCTTTGCGGTGATGATCTGCGCTCTCGTCACTGGCTTCGTGAGAATAAACTCTGCTGTCTTCCCGCTGACTTCCTTGGATAAAATCCCGGTTCCAAGGTTCATCGCCTGAATGGCACCGCACAGCATCACATATAAAAAGAAATACGAGTAAAATCCAAGGAGTGACGTGATCGTGTTGATCTGCACGCCTAACGCCTTCAACACACCTTCCGGATAATTTTGAAGGACCTTAATAAACTGATCTCCATCTTTTTCAACCGATGGGTAGATCGAGAAAAAGAGCACCGTGACTGCCGCTAGCGCAAATGCCCAGATCAGCATGGACTTACGGTTCACCTTAAGCTCATGCAAGAAGATATTCACCTTGAACCATCCTCCTTCTCATAATAATGAAGAAAGATTTCCTCAAGGTCTGGCTCATCCACCCAAACGTTCGACAGTTCAATTTCCGCAAGCTTTTTCATGATCAAGTTAATGTTGCCACTGTATAAGAAGCTGATCTTATGATCATCACTCTCAATGTTGGTGACGCCATCCACTGCAAAACATCCAGCATCCACCAGCTGTTTTGTCTCAATTCTAATCTTCTTATGGTTGTTTTCCTGAAGGGTGCTGATCTTCTCAACCGTAATGAGCTTTCCTTCTTTAATGATGGCAACCCGGTCACACATCTTCTGCACTTCACTCAGGATGTGCGAGGAAAACAGAATGGTCGCTCCCTTTTTATTCTCCTCTTTCAAGAGATCAAAGAACTTTTGCTGCATTAATGGATCCAGTCCCCCGGTCGGTTCGTCCAGAATGATCAGCTTCGGTTCATGAAGTAAGCCTTGAACAATCCCAACCTTTTTCCGATTTCCGTAGGACAAGTCATCGATTCGTTTATTAAGATCTAAATCCATGATTTCTGCGAGTTCATGAATCCGTTTCTTGCAGTCTTTTTTATAGAAGCTGGCTGAATAGTTCAGCAGGTCCTTCACTTTCATTTTGTCGTAGTAGAACACCTCTGAAGGCAGATACCCGATCTGCTTTTTGATCTCCGGCCCGTACTTAATGACGTCTTTTCCGAAAATCGCAGCGCTTCCACTCGTTGGATAAATGATGGACAGCAGCGTGCGGAGTGTTGTGGATTTACCGGCACCGTTCGGACCGATGAAGCCAAAGATCTCCCCTTCTTCCACATGAAAGCTGATGTCTTCGATTCCCCTGGCATTGCCATATCTTTTCGTTAAATTTTTAATCTCAATCACATTCATGGCTGCAGCCTCCTGTTCATTTATAAAAAGCTTTCTTAAACATTTCAATGTAAGCAGCTGCTTCAGCAAACACCTCGTCATAATCAACCTCAAGATCTTGGAGTTTAGCTTTGGCCAGAATTTCTTCACTGAGCCCTTCAAATGCCCACAGCATACTTTTTATGACCTTTGAGAGATCCAAGTCATCACGGAACTTCGAGGTGTCAATTCCATCAAAAAGCCAAGTGGAACTGCTGGCCGTAAAGGTTTTAATCCTGCTTTGAAAGTCGCTTCGAATTTGGTCTGACTCTTCCAGCATCGCTTTCTCAAAGAAACGAAAGATGTCAGGATAGGTATGAAGCAGCTCCATCTTAATAAGCGTCATGTCGTGAAGCCTTTTGAAAAAATCCGTTTCCTCCATGACTACCTTTTTATAAAAGTCTTCCATGACCACCTCGATACAGTGATCAAATAAAAAAAGATACAAGGTCTTTTTGTTCTTGAAATAGTGAAACAGCAGTCCTTTGGATATGCCGGCCTCCTTCACAATTTCATTGGTGGATGCATTGTCATAGCCCTTTTGCACGTAAACCTTGATGGCAGCATTTAAAATTTTAATTTGTTTCTCATCTTCCAGATTGTAAAATTTCGAAAACACAGGCAGCACTTCTTTCGTAATTTATAACGTTATATAGTCGCGTTGACCAATTCGGTCAATCACAGTATATGCGCATTGACCAGTGTGGTCAACCACAACTTTTCGACAAAATTTAGCTGTTTGAACCTTATGGTTGGCAAGCAGTGAAATGTTTTTAAGGATAGGTATGAGTTTTGCCTGTTTTAGGGTTCTTTTTTTGCAGAAAATAAATGATGTTGAGTAAATAATGGTTTTCTGGCTTGTCTGAGAGGTTTGATCGGAGTAATTTTGGTTTATTTACAGATTTGGGGCTAAAATCCTGAGATATTATGGATGAAAGCCCAGTCAACTTTCTTATTATTGATAATCCTGATTTATTATCGAAAAGCTCAATTTATTATCGAAAAACTGATTTTATTATGGAAATCCGAGTTTTTATTATCGAACCGTTTATACACGACTCTGTTCGACATGTTTTGACACATTCATTTCCCACCATCCACCAAAGCCGATACACACAGCACGCACACCAGCCAGCAAGCACGCAGCACACAACAAAAAACACCCATCCTTCACTAAAAAGGATGGGCGCTCTCAACATCATCTCCCGCGTTTCCACCTCGGAAGCTTCGGTTCTTTGACACGGATGAACCGGATGATGATGAACAGGATATAGATGGCCAGTGCAACGTAGAAGAACACCGGCACTTTTTCAAACCTTGCTTTTGCTAAGAGGTAGAACATGTAGAACAAAAACAGAGTGACGATCACACCGTTTTTAGGCAGTTTGATGTTTTTAAAGCTTGGTATTTTAATCCTGCTGACCATGAGAACGGCCAGCCCGTAAAAGGCGATGATGAAGACCCCCAACGGAATTACTTTTACAAACAGCACGAGAAAGGTAACGATCGCTCCAGCCAGTGTGATTGGGATCCCTGTAAAGTGTTTCAGCGACTCTTCCTGAGCGGTCACGTTGAAACGGGCCAAACGGTAGGCACCGAACACAGGAAAAATGCCGGACATCGCCACACCGTATATATAATGAAAGTCTGCAAAGTAGGTGTGAGCGGCCAAAAAGGCAGGTGCGACACCGAAAGAAACGACATCGGCAAGGGAATCCAGTTCCTTCCCCATCTCATTGGTTACGCCAAGAATTCTTGCCACCCTGCCGTCAACCGCATCAAGCATGATTGCGATAAAGATCAGGATCGTGGCGTTCTTGCTGTCGCCATCTATAATATAGCCGATGGAAAAAAAGCCGCAATATAAATTTCCAAGTGTAAGCAGATTGGGTATATGCTTTTTCATTTAGCACGTCCTTTGTATGTAAACTATACACTTTAATACTAATGCATTTTAGGAAATTTACAATTGCTTTTCCTATTTATAAAGGTGTTTTCCCAGTGTTTCTTCACATTTTTATTTTATTCAATAACTTGATAAACATTTCTATTTCTTCTTCTGAAAGTTCACTGAACGTTTCTTCATAGAAATCCTGCAGCACATCATCCATTTTATCCGCCAGTTCCTCTCCTTTTGACGTGATCGACAAATAAACGATTCTGCGGTCCTGCTCACTATGCTTACGTGTGACCAGACCGCGATTGATCAACTTATCGCTCGTTACGGAAATATGGCTGTTCGTCACTTGCAGCTGATCAGCGATTTCCGATACCATCTGGTTACCTTGGCAGCGAAGAACCTTTAGTGCCGCATATTCATTCAGCGGAATAAAATCCTTTAGCAAAGGATGAAAACATGCCCGGATTTTCTTTGTTTGGTTTCTATAGTTTGTCACGAGATCCTTAACAAGAGTTTCTCTATTTTTCATAACGATTCTCCTTGCTTGCAGCGCAGGAAATGATGATGCAATAGATTGGCACACATCAAACTTTGGCTTTAATTCCAGCTTCTATTTTTTTTAACAATCGAATGTACTCATCTTGCTCTTCCTTTGACAGTGTTGAAAGCATCTCTGCCCAGAAGTGATTTCGCTTTTCTACAATAGCAGAAATCAGCGATTCACCCGTTTCCGATAATACGATCCAGACCACTCTCCGATCCTTCTCATCCCGCATACGATAGATCAGCTGTTCTTCCTCCAGCTGGTTTAAGAGTGTCGTTGTGGCTCCTGAAGTCATTCCCATCGTGTTCGAAATATCCACAACCATGCATCTGCGTTTCTGAAACAGCATCTTTAATACCGCATACTTGGTAGCCGTTAAACTATACGGAAATTCCTTTATTTGATTTTCAATAAACGCTCTTCGCAATTGAAAGAACGTATCCTTAATGTGGTCCAGCAGCTCGATCTGAGCTTGTAATTGTCGGTCCATGACTGATCCCCTCTGGGTTATTGCATTACATCATGATAGTATCATTAACCCAATAAAATTTAAAATTCATTTTTATTGTGCCTTTCAACCTTTTTGTGGTAAAGTGTTTATTTATAAAATACCTTTATCATAAAGTATCTTTTCTAAAAAGTAAATCTTTCACAAAGGTATCACTCATTAACAGTTAGCTATGGTCTACAGTAAATAATATTAATAATTAAGGAGGGCAACTAAATGTCTAGAGGTCGTCTACTCATGACCAACATCATCGCATTTCTAGTAGTAATCGTTTTAATTGCAGGAGGAGCGTATTACTATTTCCAAAACAACAACTACGTTTCGACGGACAATGCAAAGGTAACAGGTGAACTTCACAACATCACTGCTCCAACGGATGGAAAACTTTCAGATTGGAACTTGGAAGAAGGCAAGAAGGTAACAAAGGATGATAAAATCGGAAAAATTTCCGGTGCTGAAAAATCCATGTCCATCACAACTCCTGCCGATGGAACCATCATTAAAAAACAAGCCAACAATGACCAAATGGTGCAAGCTGGCCAAACACTGGCAAGTGAAGTCAACATGGATGAACTATACGTGATCGCCAACATTAAAGAAGATGAATTGAAAGATATCGAAGAGGGTGACCAGGTTGACGTTACTGTAGATGGTGATGATGAAACCACTCTTGACGGAAATGTGGAAAAAATCGGTTTTGCTACTAACTCTTTATTCTCTTTAATGCCTAAATCCAACGATGACGGCAACTACACAAAAGTAACGCAAACTGTACCTGTTAAAATTTCAATCACGAACTCATCTGATAAAGTATTGCCAGGTATGAACGCAGAAGTAAAAATTTCTAAAAACTAATCCATCATTAGAACTGCACTTCCTAAGAAAGGAGGAAGAATAAATGTCAAGCGAATTTCAACAGCCTCAAGGCTCACACGATATCAAAAGATACATTCCTTTATTAGTCATACTCATGATCGGGTTATTCCTTGCCATCCTGAACCAGACACTGCTGAACGTGGCTATTCCCCACTTGATCACAGAATTCGGAGTTTCTGCCAATACAGCTCAATGGTTATTGACAGGCTACATGCTGGTCAATGGTGCGCTCATTCCGCTATCGCCCTTTCTGATTGAACGGTTCGCGGTCCGCCGCCTCTTTTTGTTTGCCATGTTCTGCTTTACGCTAGGTTCATTGATCTGCGGGCTTTCAACGGGATTTCCTGTCATGCTAGTCGGGCGTTTGATCCAGGCCGTTGGCGGCGGTGTATTAGCACCTCTTGTCATGACCATCATCATCTTTATATTCCCTCCGGAAATCCGGGGTAAGGGGATGGGGATCTTTGGTCTCGCCATGATGTTTGCTCCGGCGGTCGGTCCTACGCTTTCTGGCTTTGTCGTGCAAAACTATGACTGGCATCTTCTCTTTACCGGAATGGTACCGCTGGGCGCCATCGTATTAATCTTTGCCTTTTTCAGACTGAAAGACATTCAGCCGCCGAAAAAGGTTAAGGTTGATGGTCTTTCCGTCTTTACGTCTCTTGCCGGTATGTCGCTGCTTCTATATGGATTCAGTGAAGCAGGAAATGACGGCTGGGATGATGCGGTTGTTCTTTCAACCATGATTGCAGGGGCTGTCCTGCTCATGATTTTTACCATCAGACAGCTTCGTATTGAAAAGCCGCTGCTCGACATGCGGATTTTCAACTATGGAATCTTTTCATTAGCAAGCGTTATTAACGTCGTTTTGACGATCAGTCTGTTTTCCGGGATGTTCTTGCTTCCGATCTATCTGCAGACGATCCGGGGATATTCACCGCTTGATTCCGGACTGCTGTTGCTGCCAGGAGCTTTGATCATGCTGGTCATGTCACCTGTTTCAGGTACACTGTTTGATAAATTGGGGCCTCGTCCACTTGCCATTTTCGGTATGGCGATCACAACGATAACGACGTATTTCTTTACAAGGCTGACAATGGATACCCCCTACACATTCATCGTGGTTCTCTATATGTTCCGTATGTTTGGGATGTCCTTCTTGATGATGCCGATTATGACAGCCGGCCTTAACCAGCTGCCGAAGCACTTGAGCAGCCATGGCACGTCCATGTCCAACACGCTTCGCCAAGTATCAGGCTCGATCGGTATCAGCTTGATCACGACCATCTTTACGAACCGTACAACGTTCCATATGAATGAGATGGAAGGAGCCATGAATACGGCCGATCCATTCTTTATGACTTCATTCCATGACTTTGTTCAAAAGGTAGCGGTCAGTCTTCATCTTCCTGTATCACAGGCCCAGCAGCAAGCAGTTCAAATCCTTTTCGGTAAAGCGAGCCAGCAGTCCAGCATCAACGGCATTAACGATGCCTTCATCATAGCAACCGTTATTTCCGCCATTGGTCTCGTATTGAGCTTATTTCTCCGTGATGTCCGAAAAGACAAGGTTAGAGAAGCGGCTGCACCAGTACCTCAGAAAGAGGAAGTACTGCTGTTGCCAGCGCCAAAGAATGTATCCTAACACCCTACTCTATTAAAATCTGGAGGAATGTTTCATGAATATATGTATTGTCTACGATAGTGAAGGCGGCCATACAAAGGCACTTGCCGAATCCATCGCAGCTGGAGCACAGCAAGTGAACGGCGCAAATGTCTATCTGCAGCATGTAGATGAAGCAGATGTTTACTCCCTTCCTAAGATGGATGCGATCATCTGGGGATGCCCAGGACATTTCGGCACCATCAGCTCAGGGCTAAAAAGCTGGATCGACAAGCTTGGCTATCTATGGGCAGAAGGAAAACTAATCAACAAAGTGGGGGCTGTGTTCTGTACAACAGCTACAACTCACGGCGGTTTAGAAGCGACTCTTCTTAACCTCATTACTCCAATGCTTCACCAAGGTATGATCATCGCAGGACTTCCAGGTAATGTCCCGGAAAACGCCCTGTATGGATCTTACTACGGAGTGGGAATAACTTGTCCGATTGAAGGGAATGAACTCATTACCGAGGACGACCAGGCTCTTGGACGCGCATTGGGAGAGCGTGTAGCTCTTGTTGCACAGCAATTTACAGAACGGTAGGTGATGGAAAAATGATCGGCATATTACTTATTGTAGTCGCCGTGATTTTAATTGCAGTCTTAATTGTTATTAATACGAGGGCTTTTGCCGCTAAAGGCAAGGCGAATACAGCAGATGAAAACATGCAGTCTCCGGTTGCGAAAAAACCTATACAGGAGCCTGTACAAGAAGAAACAGCTGCCGCTGCCCAGGAAAATCACGAGAATATGGCTCCACCATCGCCAGCAATAGAAGAGAACGTACCAGAGAAAGACCCGAATGCTATGAGTGACACGGAGTACCGTCATGCTCTGCAGCGGTTAAAAACACCTGCTAAGCCTGCCGCTCCTCCGGCTGAAACAACGGAAAAGCATTCAATGAAAGATAACGATTACCGCAGTGCTTTAAAATCAATGAATAAAAAACGCGATAACTAACAGGGTAAAAGCCATAGAATGATGACTTCTATGGCTTTTCTTTAATCCATTTTTATAGTTTATACGATAAGAGGTACTTTTTATGAAAGTGTAAGTGTTCATCTAATATTGTTTCTCCTCACGATGAGATGGATCATGATACGATATGAAACGTGGGCGAGGGAGCGCGCCTGCCAGCTGATCTGCTGCCTGCGCTCAGGCTCTGAGCGGAACGAAGCGCATCAGTTTTAAAAGATACTGGCTATTAACGGGTGAAAAAGCAGGAAGAGTTTGAACGTAAACTTTAAGAAAAGAATTTTACTTGCGATTCGACAAGAGTTACTTGCAAAAATACTGACTTTACTTGCAATAATCCACCATTTACTTGCGAGAAGGCCGACTTTACTTGCGAGAATCTACCATATACTTGCAAAACACCTCATTTTCATAAAAAAGTCAGCCCACTGCCTCATTTCACCATACAAAAATAGAAAACCTGTGCCGCCATAAGGCGATACAGGTTTTACTTTTTTCTTCTTTCCTTCCGTATATGTGGTCAAGCCAAATTTGAAGTACTGCGTCTGCTCGCAAAGCACTATTTTAAAAAACTTCCCGCTGTAGACAAAGAAAAACGGCAAATCGGTGTCATCAGCCGCGGTGATGTCAGCCAAAAAATCCAGCAGGCCCTTCTCCCGCAGCTCTAACGGCTTCTTTTATTTTGCAGAGATGTTCGTATACTTTTCACGCAGCAGGAATTTTTGGATCTTGCCGCTCGCGTTTCTTGGCATTTCATCGACAAAGATAAATTTCCTCGGCCGCTTGTAGTCTGCCAGCTTATGGCTGTTTCTGCAGAATTCATCAAGCGCATCTTCGGTCAGCTCTCCTGCTTTTTTCACGATGACGGCCGTCACCCGCTCTCCCCACTTTTCATCCGGCTCTCCCAGCACAGCGACATCAAGAACCCCTTCATGCTCGTATAAAAGGTCTTCCACCTCACGCGGGTAGATGTTTTCTCCACCACTGATGATCATATCGTCCATCCGGTCAGAAACGAAAAGGTATCCTTCCTCATCCATATAGCCGATATCCCCGCTATGGTACCAGCCTTTATGTACAGCTTGATCTGTCGCCTCTTCCCGGTTGTAGTACCCTTTCATCATACTCGGCCCCTTGACGATGATCTCTCCAGCCTCTCCCGGCGGAAGAATGTCCTCCGGATCAGACGGCCCTTGAGTTCCCGGACGCACGACACGAATTTCATGGTTAAAGCAGGCTTTACCCGCCGAACCTGCTTTAGCCTCCTGTTCGTCTTCAAACAAAAAGGCGATAGCCGGTCCCATCTCCGTCATGCCATACGCTTGTACAAGCTTAATGCCCAGCTTTTCACCAAGTGCCCGCACAAGAACCGGTGCCATCGATGCCCCGCCATAAAGCCCAAATCTCATGGAAGAGGTCTCGTATTGCGACAGATCTTCCTGCAGCATCATATTCCACATGGTAGGCGCTGCAAACATGACGGAAATTTTCTCGTCCTGAATCGTTTGGAGAACTTCTTTTGCATCAAAATGATGCATGATCACTGTCGTACATCCATTATGAACACGCGGCAAAAAAGCGCAGTGCAGTTCAGCACAGTGGAACATCGGGGCTGCTGTCAGCCCTCTGTCAGATGGTCTCAGCTGCAGCGCCTGCATGCAGGTCAAACTTTGCTCGATCATGTCTCTGTGGCGGTGCATCACGCCCTTCGGCTGTCCGGTCGTTCCGCTCGTATACATGATGGCGTACAAGTCGTTTTCATCCAACTCAACATTCGGCGCCTGGGCTTGAGCTTCTTGAACCCGATCGTGAAAACGAACTGCCTGATCCGGAACCTTCTCGCTGACCGACCAGAAGGAGACAAGCGCAAATTCATCAAACAGAACCTTTACCTGCTGCTCCAGATCTTTTTCATAAATAAAAAGGACAGGCTTGGAATCGTTGAGTATGTACGAGACTTCACCTGACTTTAACCGAAAGTTGATGGGATTGATGACCGCGCCTATTTTTGCACAAGCGAAGTAAACCGTCGCAAGTTCACTCGTGTTGTACATAAAAACAGAAACAACATCCCCCTTCCTTACCCCGGCTGCCAGAAACGCCTGTGCCGTGCGGTTGACATACTGATCCCATTCTCCGTACGTCCACCTTTGGCTCCGGGATAGATCGACCAGCGCCTCTTTACCTGGATACTTTCTTACCGTCTGCTCAAATAACCTTCCAATCGTCGGATACATTCATTCTTCCTCCCATTATTTTTAGAGTAGAAACAATGCATATGTAAGATCCTTAGAAGTGACTTTAACTTATTTATTTCACCAGATAAGATAAAAAACCTTGTTTTTAATTTATAATTAAAAAGGGGCTGTCCAAGAAGTCTGTAAGCTGTTGATTTCCGTTCCAGGCTGCTCGCTTTCCGCGGGGCGTGCGGTGAGCCTTACCGGCGTGAACGCCTACTTTTTGGTGCAAGCACCGGCGGGAGTCTCACCTGTCACGCTAGTCCCGCAGGAGTCTCGCATCTTCCACTTCAATTAACTTTTCATTGAAGATTTTTCAAGCCAAAAAGGGGCTGCCTGAAGGTCAATTTTCGACTTTCTGGACAGCCCCTTTTCCCTTTACCTTAAGTTGTTACTTTGTCACTTTCTTTTACTTCATCAAAACATGCAATGATTAAACTTTTCATTTCCAATAGGTCTTCAACGGAGTTAATGTAAATTCTGCTTACCCCATTATTTTTAGGAGCAGGCTCTATTCTAAAATCCGGACATAATTTTTCTACAATATTTGTATCTAACCTTGTAATTATATTTCTGTTTTCTTTGTCTGAAAAAAACCGAATAAACCACTTGGTAATTACGCGATTCATTACATTAAAATAGCTTGCATTATCTTTATACTTTAAGTTTTCCACATCTCTGCCACTAACTTCTAAGGTCTCTTTAATGATTGAAAATGCTCTTAGTTCCTCATCAGTAGTTAAGACTGTCTGCTTTGAAGTATCACTTGCTTCAATTAGCATATCATCTTCCTCTACAGTTGTTTGATCTGAAACTAGAATATCTTCTTTTGGTTGATCTGCTTGAACGTTTGTAAAAGATAGACCTTCTCCTATGATTTCTAATAAAGTATGATTAATGGCTTTTTTAATAATTGGACGGAATTTCTCAAGAACTAAGGAGGTTACACGTTGATTATTTAAATCCTTAATTAAAAATCTTACAAAGTCATCTGAGGGGTTTTTGAAAAGTTCTTTTAGAGTGGAATGAATATTGTTAGTGTAGACAAGTTCTTGTGAGAACTTAATATTTTCTTCTATATCAAAATCTTCTTTTGTAAAATGCTCAATTACCTCAATATCAAGATTAGTTAATGATTCAATATTGAACTGATAAAACGGTTCATCATCCATAATGTTATCTTTCTTTAAATCTGTAAACAATTTGTACTCGGTTCCGTTTGTTAATATAGAGAATCTGACTTCAGGTGTTGCATTAAAATACCTGTAAATTTGCGAACTGTGTCTATGTAATTTTTCATTAACTGACTTGGCCTCAACAAATATTATGGGTTTTCTATCTTTCTTAATTGCATAATCAACTTTTTCACCTTTTTTAATCCCAAAATCAGAAACAAACTCCGGTTCAACTTCTAAGGGATTAAATACATCGTATCCCAGCTTTTGAATAAATGGAATGATTAAAGCTTGTTTAGTTGATTCCTCATTAATGATATGTGATTTCCTTTCAATAAGCTGTAGTGAAAGTTTTTCAAGTTCCTGTTTAAAATCCATGTTATTTCCTCCTTTTTACGTTTTATATAGAATTCCTTAAGTAAATATCGATTCCTCCTTCAACCCATTCCCTAATTTATCTGAATTTAAAATTTTTTTAATAGCTAAATATAATATGTTTATTTAATTTGTTTGTATTCTTTACTAAATTCTCACCTGCTAATAAATACTTTTTATAAATTGTTAACTAAATGTAATAAAACAATTCAGACCATTTGCCGATACACATCTATGAATCAAACAATTGTGAAACGTTTTGATTTTAGAATGATGTGCAGAGGAGATTGAGATGAAAAAGCTAGCAATTCCGGGGTTTTGTTTTGCCGTACTAACCACAGCCGCTTTATACCAGGGTCTACATGCCAATCCCGTGTCCGCTCAGGAGTTAAAAACAAAGTATGTGAATGTCAGTGCAAGCTCAAGCCTGAACTTGCGTAAAAGCTCAACGACAAAGTCAGCCGTCATCGGCAAGCTCGTAAAAGGCAACAAAGTAATCGTCTATTCTGAAAGCAAAGGATGGGCTAGGCTCAAATACAACGGGAAGTATGGCTATGTCAGTTCAAAATATCTGGTTTCCAAGCCTTCAACCACCAAAACCACGATAAGTGCCGCCAAACCTACAACTGCCATTAAGTATGTAAAAGTGACCCAGGGCACGTTGAATATGCGCAAAAGCGCTTCATCCAGTGCAACGGTCATCGTCAAATTAGCAAAAGGAACAAAGGTTACGTTTTATTCCCAATCAAAAGGCTGGTCTAAAATTGCAGCAAGCGGAAAAATCGGCTACGTCAGCTCGGCTTATTTGTCCACTTCCAAACCAGCAGCCGCCACTGCAGCACCTAAACCGAAAACCGTTACGAAATATGTTATGGTGAAAGCAGGAGACACTCTCACTCTGAGAAAAAGTGCCTCCGCAAGTTCAACGGCCGTAACAAAACTAAAGAATGGTTTGGCTGTTACGGTATATACCGAGTCGAAAGGGTGGGCCAAAATCAAAGCCAATGGCAAAAACGGGTATGTCAGCTCCGTGTACCTTTCTGCCAAAAAGCCGGTGGTTAGTGCACCCAAGCCTGCTGCCCCTAAGACGACAACCAAATATGTAAAGGTAATATCCGATACACTTAATCTTAGGAAAAGCCCTTCTGCAAATGCAGCCATCATCACCAAACTAGTAAATGGCCTGGAAGTTACCGTCTACTCCGAATTAAAAGGATGGGCCAGGATCAAGGCCAATAACAAAGATGGGTATGTCAATACAAGCTACCTCTCTGCAACTAAGCCAGTGGCCAGCAAGCCAGCAGAACCGGCAAAGACAGTGATTAAGTTTGTGAAGGTCGGAATAAACTCCAACCTCAACATGCGTTCCGGTCCGGCAACTACCTATTCCGTCCTGGCCGTACTTAAACACAACACACCTGTTACCGTACAATCGGAGACCAAAGGCTGGTCCAAAGTGTCTGCCGGAGGCAAAACCGGCTATGTCAGCTCCTCCTATCTTGTGAATCAAGTAGAATCTACACCGGGAATTACGAATACTGCCTACGGAAAGACACTGGATGAGATGGTCGCCATACAAATGAAGGTGAATCCGCAGACAGATAAAAAGTACAGCACCTTTATCCGCGAAGATGCGCTTGATCTGACTAGCAGTACATCCGGAATTGTTGATGGAACCGGCTGGCGTGTCAGAGGCGGTGCTGGAGACCAGTACTGGGCTGTAGGCAATGTAAACAACGGGGACAAGCTTCAGATCGTTAATACAGTCAAAGGATCTGATGGATACAACTGGTATCAAGTGATTTACAATAAATCGTGGGTCAATGCCAGCCCTGATGACGTAAAATATTATCTGGACGTTAACAACTTTAAATCCGATGCGGTAAAGTCCTTACAATTTTTAAAGCTTTCCCAAAGTGCAAGTGTTCTTAACAGTGAAGTCAATGAACGAATTCTTTTCGGCAAAGGCATTCTTGCAGGAAAGGCTGATGCATTCATTGAGGCAGGAAGAGCATATGGAGTAAATGAAATCTATCTGATCTCCCATGCTCTGCTTGAGACAGGCAACGGTACATCCAAGCTGGCTAACGGAATTCTTTATAATGGCCAAATGGTCTACAATATGTATGGAATTGGCGCGGTTGACAGCGATCCTATTAACATGGGAGCCAAACGAGCCTATGAAGAAGGCTGGTTTACCCCTGAGGCTGCCATTATCGGCGGAGCTCAGTTTATATCCAATGATTATATCCAGGCAGGACAGGATACTCTTTATAAAATGAGATGGAATCCATTAGCTGCGTCTTTAACAGGCAAAGCCACTCATCAATATGCAACGGATATCGGGTGGGCCTCCAAACAGACGACCCAGATGTACAATCTTTACAAACTGCTTTCATCCTATAAACTTATATTGGATATTCCTGCTTATAATACAATCAGCAAATAAAAATAAGAAAAAGCAGACTTGTTGTCTGCTTTTTCTTATTTTCTTAATTCCAATTGATTTTTTTCACCGTAGAAAATCCATTGTGCTTTTGTAATTCTGTGTCCACATAAAAATACGGTTTTACTATGGATGGCCTAACATAAATGTACCTTGAAGTCCCTTGATTCCACATTTTCATTTGGTAATCAACACCTGCTCCATAGTAGTAAGCCTGCCAAACTATTTCAGAACAATAAAGATATTTTCTATTTGTAGGATCAGTAGAAACCTTGTATGTACTGTTTTTATACTTGGCACCTGTTTTCCAGTAATTATCATAAGCGTTCTTCGCTGCTTTTCCTGCTACAGTAGTACTTTTATGCCGGACTACTTTGGTTGTATCATAGTGATCCAGCCATTTGCTGATACTCCAAACGTAAGGCTTTTTGTTGTTGCTGGTACTTGTAAAAAGTACATTCTTTCCGTCAGGCAGCACAATTCCAGCATGTCCTACCAGTTTGTAGGAACTATACGATTTTGTGATCAGTACATCGCCAGGCTTGTAATCAAAACCTTTAACTTTTGCAGCTTCTGCCGAACTCGGTCCATAAGCAAGAAACATTGAAAATAATAAAGCTGAAACCAAAATTGACTTAACTAGTTTCATAGAATTCTCCTCCTTTGTTAATAAACACAAGTCATATTATTCCATAAATCCCTTTTGTTTGAATGGGATATATTAACTCTTTTTATTCATTATACATGGTAAGAATTCCTTAAATCGATTTTCAACCCTATTGGGCAATCTCCAAAAATAAGGGGTGATACACACCCTACCAAAACAACAACATGAACCAACAGAAAAAAAGCAAACCTGTTCGGTTTGCTTTCAATACGATTTAATCTCATTTACACATTCTACAATATTCCTGGCCTTCAGGTTGTATACTTCCTTCAAATAATCCGTTTTACCTACCTGGCCAAACTGTTCCTTGACGCCAATCCTTCTCAAAGGCACAGGACAATGCTCGCTTAATACTTCAGCAACGGCACTCCCCAGCCCTCCTATTACATTATGGTTTTCTGCTGTTACGATTGCACCTGTTTTCTTTGCATACTTTATTATTAACTCGTTATCAATCGGCTTAATGGAATACATATCGATAACCGTTGCCTGGACTCCATTATTATGGAGGATATCAGCAGCCTTTAAAGCCTCTGCCACCATAATTCCACTAGCGATGATAGTGACATCTCCCCCTTCACGAAGAAGCTTCCCTTTTCCCTCTTCAAATGTCTCACCAGAAGTGTAAATTTTCACGGCTGCTTTCCGCATTGTCCGTATATAGTGAACACCATATTCACCGGAAACTTTACGGAGTAAATAGGACAGCATGGTTGAGTCGCTTGCTTCGTATACAACTGCATTCGGTATGAGACGAAGAAGACCAAGATCTTCGAAAGCCATATGTGTTCCACCATTATGTTCCGCTGTTACTCCTGAATCCGACCCTAAAATTTTTAAATTTAACCTGGCATATCCCACTGATACAAACAACTGATCAAAAGCACGGCGGGTAGCAAACTGAGCAAATGTATGAAGAAAAGGAATTTTCCCAGTCAATGCCAGCCCGGCAGCTATCCCCATCATATTTGCTTCCATGATGCCACAGTTAATCAGCTGATTTGGTATTTGCCCTTGAATTTTATTGGTAGAAATGGAACTCATGAGGTCAGCTTCCAGTGCAATGATGTTTGGATTTTGTTTTGCCAGTTCAAGCAGAGTGCTGGCATATGCCTGCCTCATTTCAACTTCTTCCACTTCATAGGATGCAGCTGCTGATTCAATCATCCTGTTACCGTCCTTTCCATCCTTCTCTCAAGGTCTGCTATAGCTTCAAGTATGGCCGCTTCATCCTCAGGATTCGGACGGATGTGGTGATTGTCTGCCTTTGTTTCAAGATATGGGACACCCTGACCTTTTATCGTATCTAATATAATGGCAACCGGTTTTTCATTTTGTGTCTTTCCAAGCTTAATAGCATCATAAATTTCCTGAATGGAGCTTCCGTCTACTTGTAGAGTATAGAAGCCAAAGGCCTTGAACTTTTCAGCAAAATCGATAGGATCGATAATGTCCTTTGTTAATCCATCGAGCTGCTTTTTATTATCATCTACAAAAACAGAAAGATGGTTCAATTTGTGATGGGCAGCAAACTGAAACGCCTCCCAGCACTGCCCCTCATTTAATTCACCGTCACCCACAATGCAATACGTGCTATTAGAATTCCCTGACAGCTTATGGGAGAGTGCAACACCAACCGCTGCAGAAATTCCCTGGCCGAGTGAGCCTGTTGTCATATCCACTCCTGGTATAAGGTTTCGGTCAGGATGAGAAGGCAGCGATGTCCCGTTCTGATTTAGTGTGTATAGCAGCTCTTCCCGGAAAAATCCCTTTAATGCTAATGCCGCATAATAAGCTGGACCTCCGTGGCCTTTAGATAGGATAAAATAATCCCGTTCCTCCCATCTGGGGTTGGCAGGGTCAATCTTCAAGACGCCGCCATACAACACAGCAAGGGTTTCGACTATCGACAAGCTTCCTCCATAATGGCCAAAGCCCAGATGATAGAGTTCCTTTAACGTTTTCAGCCGAATTTGGTCTCTAAACTGTTCAATTTCGGAAATTGTATTGCTCATTGAAAACCTCCTATTTTGTTACTAGCCTCAAGCAGAAACCTCTTCCTTTTCACTTTGTGGTTTTTTTCGTAAACCGAAGAGAACTGCAATAATTAACACTGCTGCCACAAAGATCGTAACGCCTGTCGCACCAAATGAATCGGCCACGTTTCCTAGAATGATTCCTGTTCCGCCAAAATCGCTGTCTGAGAAGGTGGTATTGGCAAAACCGAGATCTCCCAGGACTGGAAGCAAGAAAACAGGAAGAAATGTAATTAGCAAGCCGTTAGCAAACGAGCCGATTGTTGCACCGCGTATGCCGCCGGTTGCATTACCGAATACACCTGCTGTAGCCCCTGTGAAGAAATGAGGTACAACTCCTGGTAATATGATCACCGCACCAGCCCAGCCCAATATCGCCATGCCTACAATTCCGCCTAAAAAGCTGCAGAAGAAACCAATCAATACCGCATTAGGTGCATAGGGGAATACAATTGGACAATCAAGCGCAGGTTTGGAATTTGGTACCAGTTTAGTAGAAATCCCTTTAAATGCCGGTACAATTTCAGCCAGTACAAGTCGAACCCCAGAAAGGATGACGAATACCCCAGCAGCAAAGGTTACCGCCTGGATAACAGAGAAGACAAGGTAATGTGTTCCATTACTTAATTCTTTTTCAACATATGAAGGGCCCGCAAACAGCGCAATAACCAAGTAGAGAATCGTCATAGTGAGAGCAATAGTAACTGAACTGTCACGCAGAAAAGCAAGGCCTTTAGGGAAGTTGATTTTTTCAGTAGAACGAGATCCCTTTCCAACTACTTTTCCTACTAATCCTGAAAGAATATAGCCAAGAGATGAAAAGTGCCCAAAGCCTACATTATCGTTCCCTACTATTTTCCGCATAAAGGGCTGGGTCATAGCCGGAAATACTGCCATCGTTAAACCAAGGGCAATTGAACCTACAATAATCAGACCTATTCCTTTTAATCCTGAAACAACTAAGATGATGGCAATCATACAGGCCATGTATAATGTGTGATGCCCTGTCAGAAAGATATATTTTAATGGAGTAAATCTGGCCACCAGAATGTTGGCAATCATTCCAAAAAACATGATTAAAGCCGTTGCCGATCCGTACTTTGTCAGTGCCATCGCTACAATAGCTTCATTATTAGGGACAACCCCATTTACATGAAAGGCTTCCTGAAACATTTTTCCGAAAGGATCCAGTGCCCCAACCAGGATATTTGCCCCTGCAGCAATAACAAGAAAGCCAAGGAAAGACTTTGTTGTTCCTTTTACAACTTCACTCGCTGGCTTTTTCTGAAGAAGCAGACCTATAAAAGAAATTAACGCAACAAGAACAGCAGGCTGACTCAGAATGTCCATCATCAATTTAAGAAATCTTTCACCCATTTCCAGTTCCCCCTTTATGCTCTCTAGAGCATTCCCTTTTTGGTAAACTCTTCTCTTAATTTCTCCCGGATTCCATCCATATCAATAATGCTGTCAATAACAACAACCTCTCCTAAGTGGGTGGCACTTTCCGCAATATCCCTGGCAGCTATAAATAGATCTGCCATATCAGGGGTAGCCGAACTTAAATCAGAATGGCTTACCTCCACGCCTGTCACACCGAGCTCGTTAATGATTTCCTGAACGTTCATTTCCAGAATAAAGCTGCTTCCTAAACCTGAACCGCAAATGGCTAAAATTCTCATTACATCTGCCTCCCCTTCAACTAAACTGCTTTGGAATACTCTTGTATTAATTCCATGATTTCTTCAACACTCTTCATCGTTTTCAATCGTTTTACATTGTCTTTATTGCTCAAAAGCTTAGTAAGCTGTGCTAGAGCCTGCAGATGGGTCGTATTATCGATCGCAGCTATACAGAATAATAAGGACACTGGATGCTTGTCATCGTTTAAAAAGTAAACCGGATGTTCCAGCTTCAAAAAACTCATACCCACCTGATTGACTCCCATTTCCGGACGTGCATGGGGTATTGCAATTTCCTGACCCAAAATGACATAAGGCCCCATTGTGTATACATTCTCTATCATGGCATCGATGTATGAAGACTCAATCGCCCCTTTCGAGAGCAGCGGCTGGGCTGCTTCTTTTATCGCTTCCTCCCAGTCTGGAAGCTGTTCAGCAAATTGAATGGTTTCACTTGTAATCAAATCACTTAGCACTGGTCTGTTCCTCCTGTTTACGTTGGTCCTTTTTTGAAACATGAATTGGCTTAAAGCCTGCTTCAACCCGTCCTTATCAATAAAATTAACGTAACCTTCCATGATCTTGAGTATTTCCTTTGTTGTAACAGGTTCGTATTGTGTTCCAAATAAAAACTGATAAACCTCGTTGAGAAGCGTACTTTTTTCAACAGGTGTCATTATCGGTTTCACCAGAAAATAACGTTTCTTTGTGTGAAGCTGTACAGTCGAGAAAACAAGATCAAAATTGGAGAGCTGGCAATGCTTAAACTCTTGCAATGACATAGTACGGTCAATCGTAATCTCTGAAAACAAGGATTCGAGCTGATGCTTTACCATCAGCGAAGAGCTGATTCCGCTTGGACAAACTACCAAAGCTCTCTTTTTCCTTGCCGCAATTTGCTTTGGTTTTTCAAGCAAAGCTCCAAAATGGATGGTAATAAACCCTACTTCTTCTTCCGGTACAGAAATATTAAGAAGCACTTCCACGGGTTCAAGCAGTTCTTTTACAATGGTGTAAAGTTCCTTATGTTCTTCCCGGATCTGTTCAAGCAAAGGATTATGAATGGGTATTCGGTACTTCATCCGGTAATAAGCTGGTTTAAGGTGCTGATACAGTGTTTCCACGACTTTATTCTTTTCTTCAAATGAGATACAGGCCTTGGATTCAAATTCTGTTACAAGCCTTTCACATATTCGCAGCAGCAGATCGTAATCATCCTGGATAACCGATGCATTCCCCAACGAAAGGCCCAATAGCTGAATGACAAGGTAAGCAATTTCTGATTCAACGGTATCCAGCTCTAAAAGGTGAATCATTTGTTTAGCTGTTTCTATTAAATGGTCTTGTTTCAGAATCTCAATTTCATCAGGATGAAGACGGACAACCTTTTTTTCCAGAAGCCGTATATAATAGAACTGAAGAAAATGAGCAAACTGGTGCAGCCGTTCTTCCACAAATTGAAGATTAGAATCCCTTTCAAGCGACTGAAGAAGAGTGATCATATGATCAGTTTTAAGCTCATAACCTGCTTTTTTCACAAGATAATCAATTATTTTTTTCCCTGACGGCTTCTGAAAAAGTTTTGTTAAATGATTCATTAATAGAACCCTTTTATCAAGCTCGGTTCCTTTTAAGTGGTATCCCCGTTCCCTTGTGTAATGTATTTTCACAAGAAACGGACTAATCATTTCATTGGCCTTTTTCACATCAGCTATCACTGTGTTTTTACTTACTTTTAGGAGAGACATAAGATGGGCTGACGAGATATACTCTTTTCTGATAAATAAGAATAGGAAAATGGAATAAAGCCTTTCTTCTTCCGTAAATATAAAAGACTCTCCCGTTAACTTTGTGCCTGCATAATCAATCACCCGTTCCGGAACCTCAATCCATGTTCTTCGTTTATAAGCAATAGAAGGAAGACTCCGATCCTTCAGCCATTCATTAATTTTTTCAAGATCATACGTTATCTGCCGCTTGGTCAAATTTGTCTGATCCATGAGCTGTGACATTGTTGGTTTATTTAGTCCAGAAAGCTGGTTTAACAATAAGGCCGGCCGTTCTTCCAGTTGCACGTCATCATCCCTCCTGTTTCAATCATATTTTAAAGCGCTTACATTTTGGATACTTATTGATTACAAATAGTGTTATATTCAACTTACAAAATTGTGACGAGATATGATTATGTCTTAGTACAGGCATTTTAAAAGGCTGTAAAACTAAAGTAAATAAAATAAAGGGGCTGTCCAGAAAGTCGAAAATTGACCTTCAGCAGCTCCTTTTTGGCTTGAAATCTTCAATGAAAAGTTGATTGAAGTGGAAGGTGCGAGACTCCTGCGGGACTAGCGGGACAGGTGAGACTCCCGCCGGTGCTTGCACCAAAAAGTAGGCGTTCACGCCGGTAAGGCTCACCGCACGCCCCGCGGAAAGCGAGCAGCCTGGAACGGAAATCAACAGCTTACAGACTTCTTGGACAGCCCCCTTATAAATTATTGAGATTACTTCTATCATTTCTCAAATCGTAAGTTAAGGAAAAGGAGAATCATAATAAATGCCAGAGCAACAAGCAGTTTTTGAGCGTTCGTCAACTTTTTAAACCAATCGTACCGTTTCGCTTCATCTTTATAGATCCAATAATCAATGGATGTCATGACGATCACGCCCAAACTGATTCCGAAAACAGCCACTCGAATTACTCTCTTTTTTGTTACTCGATCTCTAACACCAGCTCACGTGATTTTGCCCTCGATACACATGCTAAGATTGTATCATTCGTACCCTTCTCCTCTTCTGTCAGAAAAGAGTCGCAATGATCAACCTCCCCCTTTTTAACTTTAATCTCACACGTACCACAGCGTCCTGCCCGGCAAGAATACGGAGTATTAATTCCATTCTCATGAAGAGCATCAAGCAAGGTCTGGTTTTCCGCTACCTGCAGGATCGTTCCGTTAGTCAATTTTACGTAAAAAGCGTTTTGAACATTTGATTTAAGAGGGGTAAACCGTTCAACATGAATATTGGAAGATGGATAGCCTAATTGTGCTGCTGCATCAGTGAATTCAGTAATAAAAGAATCCGGTCCACAAAAGTACACATGGGTTCCGATAGGATGCTGAGCGAGAGTATCTGTAGTCAGCCTTTCTCCCAACGGTTCACGGGAAAAATAGAAGCGGCACTGTTCAGGATAAGTTTTTTTCAGGAAAGAATAAAACGCGCAGGTGTCTTTAGTCTTGGCGGTATAGTGCAATACGAAGGGAACATTTTCCCCTTTCAATTCTTCCATCATGCTTAAAAAGGGAGTAATTCCGATCCCTGCAGCATAAAACACATGACGCTTTGCTTTAAAGCTCAAAGGAAAATGATTTTTCGGGTAACTGATGTACAGCATGTCTCCTTCTATTACTCCATGGTGCATAAAAGCGGAGCCGCCATTTGAATCTTCGTTAAGCGCCACAGCAATCTCATAATGTCCTCTTTTGCGTGTATGTCCGGTTAAAGAATAGTGGCGATGTATTGCTCCTTTCTCTGTTTCTATAAAAATACCGATATGCGAACCTCCGCTATATGGCGGAAGCGGCCGGCCGTCAAGCGAAGCCAGCTCAAAACGTTTCACTTTCGGAGCTTCTTTATGGATAGCTGTTACCGTAACAGGAAGCAGGTTTTCTTGCAGCATCACCGTTCATCTCCAATTAAATTTTGGCTACATAGCCTAAATACGCATTTCTTAATGATGAATAATGATCACTTACTGAAAGAAGTAAGGCGCATTGGCAGCATGTGATCTCCATCCCATCCTGAAGTGTCTCAGAATGGGTCACTTTCAGCTCAGTCAGTCCGTGGCAGCGGCAGCAGAACACATGAATGACGCGGTCACCATGGCCGATGAATTGCACCTCTTCCTCAGAGAGGAAGCCGATATCTTCGGTGATGTTTTTAAGTCTCTGAATCTCTGGCCATGCTGCCGAAACATAAAGATAGCATCCCATTTTCTGTTGGCTCAGCCAGCTGCGGACTTTTACCTCATCAGTGATCTCCATTCGTTCAAAAGGTGTTTTTTGTTCCATGATTTTTTGGGTGATTGGCTGCAGCAATCTGATTCCATATGTATCTCCGCAAATAAGGTATTTTCGCTTTCCCGGCACAAACTTCATGTAGGATTCCTGCTTTTTAGCTTCTCTTCCAGATAGGCTAGAAGCTGCTTTTTATAGAGGGAGATTCCTTTATAATCCTCAATATGTTCGGGGAGTTCTTTTATAATCTGATAAAATTGCTGAAGCCAGACTGTGTTGTCAGTAAAGTCTTCCATGGCCAATAAATGAGTATGAATCGTGAACAAAATTCCGTTGCTTTGCGGCAATCGAAAAAGCTTCTGGACTTCCACTCGCAAATGAACGAGCTCGCCTGCATTTTCTTCTGGTACATTTTTTCGTTCTTTCCCCCATTCATGAAACGTTTCCAATGACGTATCGAGCCTGTTCCCCGCCATTAAAGACCAATTCAGCCGCTCCCAAGGGGCTCCTGCCTCCAGCCTCTTTAAAAACCGCAAAATGCGGCCGTCCAGCCCCTCCTCTTTAAACCCTGGTATCGGATGATGGATCTCTTTAAATTCCATGCCAAGGTTAAACGCCAGCGACCAATTGGCTGGAAAGCAGAGCTGCCCCGCATCCAAATACAGATTCCCATCCCTCTCCATCATGAGAATGAGATCTTCCTGGACATGCCTGCCGATAAAGTCTAAAGGCTCAATCGGAATCGTCGTTTCATCGCCATAGGTAAAATGAGAGGTCTCTCCAAGGATCTTATTTACAAAAGTCCATTGATCCCCTTTTTTTTGAAGCGCAAACTGATCGGGGTAATAGGTTACTAGGTTTTCAGTTACCAGGTCTACGATCTCCCACTGGCTCTTTAACGTGTGAGAAAGGGATTGAAAGCAGCGTTCAGGATGATGGGTTAGCAGGTCTCGCTTTAGTTGGACCTCTTCTGTATAACGTGGAGTAATTTCTATACTGGATGGCCGAGTCATGGAGACGGAGTTGTTGGAATAGCGGTATTGATCGCCCTTAAACGGATAAGGAAAAGAATTCAGTTCACGTGTCAGCATATTAACCTCCTCACTTAACAGAATATTCTTTCTCTTTATTTTATAGAAAAGTGTGGAAAAACTGAAGAGTGAATTGTAAAAGACCATACCTTTGTGAGCTTTTACCTGGCTTGGCGTGATAGTTGTGCTGCTTTTTGGAATCCTGCTCGACAATGGATACCATGGCTTCTCCTGAAACAACGGCGTCAGTTCCCAGGCGTTCGGGTGCCAATGCGGTTCACGCATTCCATGGATAAAAAGGGGATTCCACAAAGATGTATGCACATTAAAAAAGACCGCACCACCTCGTGTGGTACAGCCTTTTAATCCGTTATTGCCCCTTAATCTCAAGCAGTTTCTGCCTCAGCCCTGTTTCCATCTGAGCAAGTTCGTTCTCGGCCAAACGGCGTTTATGGCGGCCTTCCTCCTGGATCCGCAAAGTCTCCTCCAGGGTAGTCAGCAAGTTTTCCTGCGTCTTCTTAAGCGTTTCAATATCAATCAATCCTCGCTCATTTTCCTTCGCCGTTTCAATTGTATTTGCTTTAAGCATCTCGGCGTTTTTCAATAAAAGCTCATTTGTCGTTTTGGAGACCTGTTTCTGCGCCTCTACCGCACTTCGTTGGCGAAGCAAGGTAAGTGCGATCGCCACTTGGTTTTTCCAAAGCGGAATGGCAGTCATGATGGAGGACTGGATTTTTTCCACGAGTGCCTGATTCGTGTTTTGAATCAGACGGATCTGCGGTGCGCTTTGAATGGTGATTTCCCGGCTCAATTTTAAATCGTGAAGGCGTTTGTCCAGCCGGTCGGCAAACTGCACCATATCGTTAACTTCCTGATATTTCATCTGGTCGTTTGTTGTCTCTGCTTCTTTACGGAGCGCCGGAATGATTTTTCCGTTTAAATCCTCCAGCTTCAGTTCACCTGCAGCAATGTAAACGTTCAATGCCTGAAAATATTCTTTGTTGTGCTCATACAATTTTTCAAGCATGACGATGTCGGCGAGCAGCACATTCTTGCTGCTGTCGAGTTTGACGCTGATCCGGTCAATCTGCGAGCCAGTCTTTTGATACTTGGAAAGCACCTCTTGAACAGAACCGGAAACCTTGCCAAACATGCGGCCAATCAAGGACGGCTTGTTCGACTGCAGCTCATCAGGGTTTACATGGCTGAGCTTTTTCATCAAGTCATGTATGATTTCTCCGACTTGCCCGACATCCTGCTTTTTCACTTGATCCAGCATCGTGTTGGAAAATGAGAGTAATTTAGACTGTGCTGGTGTTCCGTATGTAATCATCGCCTGGTGGTTCTTCGGATCGATCTGTTCGGCCAGCTGGTAGGCTTTTGCCTTGTTTTCCTCTGGCAGAACATCAATCAGCCTCTTCTGCTTTACTTGTTCTTCTGTCTTCAGCTCCTGAACGTTTTCAGCGCCTCCGAACGGATCGGAGAGCAAGTCATTCATAATATCCAATTTATCGTCATGATTATAGAGAGGGGACGTATTATCGCTCATTATAATCTCCTGCTTTCGTTTCTAATTTTGAATCTTTCAAGGTTTTTATAGAATGCTTGGCCACATCCAGCTCGAATTTCAGCTGATCCACATCATCCGAGATCATATGGTAAAGGTCCTCTTCAATGTATTCGGTAAGTTCCTTCAACGTCCTTCTTGTTTCCGAAAGAGAATCCTGAATCTCCCAGCTTTTCTTGGGCTGTCCTGATAAGAATGCATATTTTTCCGTCAGCTCGACGGCAGAATCCAAATGCGAAAAGTAAAAACGCTCTGCTTGAAAAAAACGCCTTGGCTCCCTTTTCGTCATGTTGTATATTTTTCTTGTGATCTTCGTCAGTTCCATCCTCTGTTTAAAGGTTGGAATGTCGCGAATGGAAAACATCGATTTCTGCAGTCTGTAAATCTTTGGCTTTGCTTCATTTAAATTTTTCTTGATATATTTAAATTCGCTGCGAGTCAGCTTATATTTTTTCAGCATGCGGTAATTCCAGAGCATCGCTGTCATCGTATAGCCGATCACCGCTCCCCCGGCCGCAAAACCGCTCGAGAGCAAGAAAGACTGATCGAAGGCAAAGAAGGACAGCAGCCAGACGATGACCATTGTATTGATCGTACTGAACACCTTGACGAATAAGGCTAAAAACCAGTTCATGTAAATCGACTCCTGACATCATGTCTTTTCTAATACTACGAAGAGAACAAACTTGAGTTTCACTTTTAGAAAAAATTTACTTTTCTCTATCTCTACCTTACATGATTATGGTGAACATCTCTATAGCCCCGTAAACGTAAAAAAACTAAGACTTAAGGCTTAGTTCGCGGTGCCAGGCACCGTTAAATAATTGTTGGAGGTTTGAACATGAAGAATTATGTAATGAAGAACGGTGATAAAGCTTTGATTCGCGAAGCTGTTCCAGCTGATGCACAGACCATCATTGATTTTTATAATGTGGTCGGGGGTGAGACAGATTTCCTCTCTTTTGGCGGTAACGAGTTTACTAGAAATGCCGATGAGTATGAAACATACATAGAGAGTATGGCTTCAGAAGAAAACTCCATCATGCTGCTTGCCACCCTGGGCGACGCTATCATCAGCATTGCCACGATTAACTCTTCACAAAAAGCACGGTCGAAACATAACGGCACACTGGGAATTGTTATCTCTCAAAACTATACCAGGATGGGTCTTGGAGAGAAAATGATGGTTGAGCTGATTGATTGGGCCAAGCATAACGGGACCATCAAGAGGATCAGCTTAGTGACCAGAGAAGACAATCACCGGGCCATCGCTTTATACAAGAAACTCGGTTTTGAAGTGGAAGGTTTAGTTCGAAACGACACGTATATAAACGGAGTCTATTACTCGACGGTGGTCATGGGATTATTGTTTTAAACACCTTTTTATCAAAATTACCAAAATCAGTATAATATGGTAGCGGGCTGATCCATTATAGGGTCAGTCTTTCTTATTTTGTCTCTAATAGACTAGATACCCCGCTGGAAATTTCCGCAAACAGCAGATTGGATTTTCTTGTAAGGTTCATAGGAAAATAGAAGCGTTTATTCAAGATTTCCCCCTATTTTGTCATTTCTTAGCGAAAAAACTAAAGGGTATACACGAATCAAAAATTTTAAGGGGGAAATCATTATGTTGAAAAAACTAATGGGATTGTTGATGATGGCAGTCCTCTGTACTGGCTTGTTTTTTCCTGGACACAGCAGCGCCGCTCTAGGCAGTCAAATGCTTTCTACAGGCTCAAGCAACAGTGACGTGAAACAATTGCAGGAATACTTGATGACAAAGGGCGTTTTTCCATATCATACGGCTACTGGCTACTATGGTCCGATCACGAAAGGCGCAGTTGAACGTTTTCAAGAGCAGTCTCGTTTAAAAGTTGATGGTGTTGCTGGATCAGCGACCATCAGTAAAATTAAAGTATTGCGCAGCGGTGATATGGGGAAACCCGTTATTGAATTACAGCGTTTATTGAAAGAGTGGAATACATACGATTCAACGGTTGATGGCATTTACGGTGACAGCACGGTTTCGGCTGTGGCTTCATTTCAAAAAAATCAGGGCATCACATCTGACGGCATCGCAGGACCTAAGACGTTCTCAAAGCTTCGCCAAAAGAGCCCTTCCTACTCCACACGAAGCTTCACGGTAAACAGCTCTGCCTATACTGCAGATTGTGACGGCTGTTCCGGCAAAACAAGAATGGGCATTGATCTGCAAAAATACAATGACGGCAAGGTAGTTGCAGTGGATCCAGATGTTATTCCGCTTGGTTCAAAAGTAGTGGTTGAAGGCTACGGCACAGCCATTGCTGCGGACACTGGCGGCGGAATCAACGGAAAGATGATTGATGTGTTCATTCCAGACCATGGTGATGCAATCAATTGGGGACGCAAAGACGTAAAAGTAACAGTTTACGAGAAATAATCTGTTAAATGATAATCCTGGGATATCCGTTTGGATACCCAGGATTATTTTTATATATTTAGCTGTTATGAGATTGGCGCGCATTTTGTGGAGATTGGTGCGTATTTTCCGGAGACTGGCGCGTATTTTTCAGAGACTGGCGCGTATTTCTTAAAATTCTCCCTGAATTGCCCGTATCTCTGCTTGTACCACATAAAAAGGAGGCCAAAAGTCTCCTCGGGCCTCCTTTTACATCCTTCTTTAGCTATTTGTTGTAGATATATTTGTCTTTTAACCGGTTAAACTCACCTTGAAGCTCCATTTCATCCATCCAGAGGTTGACCCAGTTTTCAAAGACTGAATCGCCTCTAGGGATCAAGTATCCTTTTTGGCTTTTCGTAAAGGTGTTATCAGTCAGCGCAGCGTAAAGTCTTTGATCCCTGCTTGCATAGTACATCGCTTCGGTACTGTCAGTAATCATGACGTCTACTTTGCCCTCTGCCACCATATGCGGAATCTCAAGATTGTTTTCTACTACTACCACTTTCGCCTGTTTAATGTTGGCGTCCACAAACTTCTGATTCGTTCCTCCAGGATTTACGCCAATCGTAACACCCGGCTGGTCAATCGCTTGAAGACTAGTGTATTTTTCCTTATCCACCGCACGAATTAAGGGTGCCTTCCCTTCATTCATATAAGGACTGGTTAATTGAGCCGTCTTTTGGCGTTCCGTATTGCGGCTGATTCCGCCTACCGCAATATCAAACTTGTCGTCGAGCAAGTCATTCATCAATGTGGGCCAAGAGGTTTTTACAAATTTGACCTTTACTCCAAGGTCCTTGGCCATTAATTCTGCAGCTTCTATATCGTATCCCTCAAACTTATTCGTTTCTTTATTGTAAAAGGTAAACGGCTTATAGTCCCCTGTCGTACCCACCCGGATTACCCCTTTTCTTATGATGCGGTCAAGCCTTGAAGAAACCGTATAATGATGTCTTTCTTTATGCAGCTCAGATCCAGTGGCTTGTGCCAGCTCTTCTGCAGACACATAGGGCTTTCCATTAACCTCCATCGAACTCAGTTGGCTTCCGTTCCATTCCACTTCACCCGAACTCTTAGTGGCCGAGGTAAAACTCATACCACCCAAAAAAACAAAAGCTAGAATACCCAAAACTGCCAGCCACTTTAGGACCATTGTCTTTCGCATATGCCTTCCTCCATTCTATTAGATATATCCATTATTCATAGAGCGGGATGGTAAGTACATATATTTTCTGAAAATTACATAAAATAGGTTCGTTAGTCTGGATAGGAAAGTCCTAGTGTCACTAAAAGCCCGAAAGCGGCGAACATCCTCATAAAAAAAAGACCGGTCTGTCCGACCAGTCTTTCACAATTAAAAAAATGTTAAATTCTCTCCGACCGCAGGTTTTCGATCTGGATCAACCGGTGTAAAGCCATCCTTTGAAAGCATCACTTCCACCTCATTACCGATCTGTTTTTTCATCATGTTCAAAACCACTTTATAGGCCGTTGGATTGTACCACTTTTCCATGCCGGTCTCTTTGTAGATTTCATAAATGCCAAGGCGTTCGGTGCGCTTTCCCCCGCTTCCGTCCCCCATCCAAAAATCATCGATCGTTATCCGGTCAGCAATCGGAAGCAGCTTTTGCGGAAATTCCCTCGAACAAGGCAAAAGCGGTGAAATACTGGCCTGAGTAGTAATGCCGGCTTCCCTTATTTCCTTCAACGCGTTCAAACGTGCCGGAATGGGCGGAGCGGTTGGGGCGAATGCTTTGCGGATATCTTCCTTGTCGGTCTCGATTGTCATCGACACCCTGACTTTATCCCCAAACTTTTTTAATAAGTCGATGTCACGTTTCACTAACGGCGAGCGCGTTTGAACATGAAGAAAATCCGGCGGAACTTCCAGCATAACCTCCAACAGGCTGCGCGTCAGCTTCGTTTCGTGTTCGAGTGGCTGATACGGATCTGTGGAAGACGCCATAAAGATTGTTACGGGACCTTTGTTTCTCGCCTTTAAAAGATCACGCCTCAGCAGTTCGGCAGCATTGCTCTTAATATCGACCCAAGTGCCCCACTCCTCTTCACGGTAAAGAGAAATCGGAAGCTGCCTAACGTAACAGTAGGAACAGGCGAAGGTACAGCCGGCATACGGATTCAGCGAATGGGAAAAATCATCAAGCTGTCCAACACCTGGCGTCAATATGCTTTTAGATATGATGTCCTTCAGCTGGGCCTTCATCCTGCATTCCTCCTTCCATTTCAGCTTACATTCCGAGTAATCCTTTAAGCGTTCCAACTTCTTCAGCCGTTAATTCACGCCATTCGCCTCTGGGAAGTTCACCGAGTTCAATATTCATGATCCGAATCCGTTCGAGCTTCGTGACCGTATAGCCAAACGCCCGGCACATTCTGCGGATTTGGCGGTTCAGTCCCTGCTTAAGAATGATACGGAACTCATCATCGCTTACTGGTTTGACCACACAGGGCTTGGTCATAGCTTCAGGAATCTGTACTCCCCTCGACATGTTTTCGATAAATTGTTTGCTGTAGGTCTTATCAAGTGTTACTAAGTATTCCTTTTCATGTCCGTGATCAGAATTGGAGATTGCATTTGCCAGTTCCCCGTCATTCGTCATTAAAATCAAGCCCTCTGAAGCCTTGTCCAAACGGCCGACTGGGAAAATCCGTTCAGGATAACTTACAAAATCTATGATATTTCCTTCAATATGTGGAGCGGCCGTGCACGTGATGCCGGCCGGTTTATTCAATGCAATGTATATCGAGTGTACCTTATTTTCAATAGGTTTCCCATCAATCAGCACGATGTCGTCCGGACTCACCAATTGGCCCGCTTCACATACTGCTCCATTGACGGTAATCCTTCCCGCTTTTATAAGCCTGTCCGTCTCCCGCCTTGAAACAGCGCCTGTTTCACTGATGTATTTGTTAATTCTCATGGTCTGCCCGCTTTCTGTTTATGTCTGCCGACTTACATTATGGATAAATCTTCTCTCCTTTTTCAAGCATCTCAAGGAATTGGTCCATCCGTTTCATCCGTGTTTCCGGTTTCTTGGCGGTCTGTAGTCTAAAAAGAATCGCATACCGGTTCTGGCTGTTCAATGTTTCAAAAAAGGCTTTCGCGTTCGGCCGCAGCTGAAGTTCCTTCTCAAAGTCCTCGGGCAGGCTTTTATCGCTTTGCGGCGCGTATGCTTTTTCCCAAAGACCGTTTTCTTTGGCCTGTTCAATCGCCCGGAGTCCGGAAGGTTTCATTCTTCCTGCCGCTATAAGCTCTTCTGTTTTATCTTTATTCACTTTCGACCAAATGCTTTTTGGCCCTCTCGGTGTAAACCGCTGAAGCCATGTTTGATCATCAAACTTTTCCTTCTCGCTGTCGATCCACCCGTAACATAAACCGCTTTCCACAGCTTCGGCATAGCTTGGTGTGATGATACCTGCATTCTTTTTGGCAATGTGCAGACGAATTCCTGGTGAAACCTCATGATTGTCCTCCAGCCACTCCTCCAGTGCTTGCTGATCTTCAAACCACATTATCGGCAGTTCCGCTTTCGCCATAACCTCGACCTCCAGACATTGGTAGCGTACCTTCCTTCATTACGCCAACACAAAAAAGAAATCCTCCCGGTCCTTCGAGAGAATTTCTTTCTATTTAAGAAGCCGTCTGTACTTCCAGCCGTTTTTCTTTTTTCTGAGTAGACAGGATCAGCTGTATAGTACAACCGATAAAGTACACGAACGATGCGATTAGCAAGTACGTCCATGCCTGAGAAACAGCCTGCGTTTTCCATACTCCTGCTAGAGACAGGAGTGCCGGAAAAGTAAGCGTCAGCCAAGATTGCACGAATGCGACCTTGCCGATATAGTTATCAATTTTTTTATTCAGTGCTCCGGACAGGAAGAAGAGGAACCATAAATACGCCCATGCGACCCAAGTCAGGCTGCTTACAAGATCATGAAACTGCATATAAGACACAACAGTATACATAACGGCAATGATGGAAACCCAAAGCGAGTAATATCCAAGCCCGCTGCCGTGAAGACCTTTTACATTTGTGACTCCTACAAATAAATAGGTCAGCCCGAACAAAAAGATCGAAGCCAGATTAAAAATGGTCCAGTGCTGCTGATCCGAGATTACGATCAAATAAAACGGAATAACGACCTGAAGGACTCCGACAAACAAGTTGAAATATCCGACGCTCTTGCCCTCCGCTTTTCCGAAAAGCATGAAGCTGTTTAAGAACAGGGCTGCTCCTGAAAGAAATAAACCGACGTCACCCATAATGTTTTGCTGTGAGAAAACAATCTCACAGACAAATTCACCTCACTTATATTGAAAAGCGCAAGCGCCCTGTTTAAGTCCGACAAGCGCTGGAACTCTTAACCTGCAACACGATTTTTGTGTTGAGGGGGAAGAGTGAAGCGACCTAAGACGAATTGTGATTTTTCAATTCGTCCTCCGAGGACTAAAGCTGAAAACTGGAATTCGTTTTCAGCCCTGGGCGCTGGAGCTAGACTTTACTTCATTGAAACTAAAAAAGAAAAAGCAGATCCCCTCCGCTAGTGCAGAAAGGGATATGCCCTATGTTTTGTTTTGATTACAGGATGAAGCTTACGATGATTGCTGAAAGTACGCTGACAAGTGTTGCTCCGTAAAGAAGCTTCAATCCAAAGCGTGCAACCACGTTTCCTTGTTTCTCGCTCAAGCCTTTCACCGCTCCGGCAATGATTCCGATGGATGAGAAGTTTGCGAAGGATACAAGGAATACAGAGATGATACCCAGTGTACGCGGGCTCAATGCGTCCTTCACCTTGCCAAGCTGAATCATGGCTACGAATTCGTTAGTTACTAATTTTGTTGCCATAATTCCACCGGCAGAAACCGCTTCAGCCCACGGAACACCCATGATGAAGGCAATCGGTGCAAAGATATAGCCAAGGACATGCTGGAAGGTTACACCGAAAATCAAGTCGAACACGCTGTCAATGGCAGCCATCAAGGCAACAAATCCAATCAGCATCGCACCAACAATGATCGCAACTTTAAACCCGTCCATAATATATTCGCCAAGCATCTCGAAGAATGACTGTTTCTCTTCTTCCACAACTTCAAGAATATCTTCGTTTTCATCAACTTTATAAGGGTTGATGATGGAAGCGATAATGAAACCGCCGAAAAGGTTAAGCACGAGAGCAGTTACTACATATTTCGGTTCAATCATCGTCATGTAAGCACCGACGATGGACATGGAAACCGTAGACATCGCAGAAGCACACAATGTATATAAGCGGTGCTCCGGTATACGGCCCAATTGTTTTTTCACGGTAATAAATACTTCAGATTGTCCTACCATCGCAGAAGCAATCGCATTATAAGATTCCAGCTTGCCCATGCCGTTTACTTTGCTGAGCAAGAATCCAATTCCTCTCATAACGAGCGGAAGAACTTTGATATATTGGAAAATCCCAATCAATACAGAGATAAACACGATAGGAAGCAAAACATTAATGAAGAACGGCATTTGTCCGTCATTGGCAATTCCGCCAAATACGAAGTTAACCCCTGCAGCTGCATATTCAAGCAGCTTTTCGAATACACCCGCAAATCCTTTAATGACCACCAAGCCAAATCTGGTGTTTAAAAGAACATAGGCCAATACAAGCTGCAAGACGATCATAATGGCAATCGGCTTGTAATTTACTTGTTTACGGTTATTGCTTGCTAGAAGTGCTAATCCAAGCACAACAACAAGTCCTAAAATCGCAATGATATATGTCATAATAATTTCCCCTAGTTGTTATTTTCACATCATTGTGTGAGAACTGAAATTAAGTTAAGTCCTTTGAAGAAAAGAATCCAGGCAACAGTTCACTGATCGTTGTTTCCTTGATGTCGCCTTTTAAATTGGCCAGAATGATTCTGGTATCGGTATTACAAAATTCCGCAATCACCTGTCGGCAAGCGCCGCACGGAGAGATCGGCCCTTCTGTTTCGCCAACGACCGCAATCGCTTTAATGGTGTGTTCGCCTTCTGAAACCGCTTTAAATATAGCGGTTCTTTCGGCACAGTTTGTCATGCCAAAAGAAGCGTTTTCAATATTGCAGCCGAGAAACAATAAATCGTTCTCGGTCAGCAATGCTGCACCAACTTGGAATTTCGAATATGGAACATATGCTTTTTGACGGGCTTTGATTGCTTGATCAACTAACCATTTTGTTTCCATGCTTCAGATCTCCATTCAAGTGGTTTTAATTTTTTAGTAAGAGCTATTAGACGTCTGACCTTTTGCGATAGCAACACCTGAGCTAGCGCCGATACGAGTCGCACCTGCTTTTACTACGTTCTCTGCATCTTCAAGGCTGCGTACGCCACCGGATGCTTTAACTCCTACATCTGGTCCAACTGTTTTTCTCATAAGTGCTACATCTTCCGGAGTTGCTCCACCTGTAGAGAATCCTGTGGACGTTTTAACATAATCCGCACCAGCTTTAACGGAAAGCTCACATGCGATTACTTTTTCTTCGTCAGTAAGCAAAGAAGTTTCGATGATTACTTTTGTTAGTGCTTTTCCTTTAGCTGCTTCAACAACTGCTTTGATGTCGTTTTCTACAACGTCAAACTGTTTGCTTTTTAGAGCGCCGATGTTAATTACCATATCTACTTCGTCTGCTCCGTTTTCAATCGCATTTGTTGTTTCAAATGCTTTCACTTCTGGAGTAGATGCTCCAAGCGGGAAACCGATAACCGTACATACCTTTACTTCAGGAGTGTCTTTCAGAATTTCTGCAGCTGTTTTAACCCAAGTCGGATTCACACATACCGAAGCAAATTTGTGCTCTTTTGCTTCCTCAGCAAGTACTTGAATTTGTTCTTGAGTTGCATCAGCTTTTAATAATGTATGATCGATCATTTGAACCAATTTTGTGTTTGACATACAGGTTGTTCCTTTCTATTTTGAAAATATAATAAAACGCTTTCAGTCATATTGTTGCATTTTTGCTTGCATGAACACTATACCAAGCAACTGAACAATTGTAAACAATTAAATGAACAAATGTAAAAGTATTTTTTTCCAACAAAAAAAGCCCTTGTTGAAGGGACTTTTATGAACTTTACTCTTCTTTATCCAGCAAAAACCTGGCCGTAAACTGATCGGTCACGAGCACATTCGAGTATCCGCCTTTTAACGCACCATAAATGCCATCAATCTTTTGCTGTCCGCCGGCCACCAGGATGGAATGTTCCTTCTGCTTCAAATCTTTTAAATCAATCCCAAGCGTCCGTTCATTGAGGCTGGCGTTTAGAATTTCTCCCTCTTCATCAATAAAGCGGGAACAAATGTCACCTGCGGCCTTTGAATGGATATGCTTCAGATCTTCTTCAGAAAAATAGCCAAGCTGGAATAACAGGGATTCCGACTTCACAGGTCCTATCGTGAACAGCGCGATATTCGCGTCTTTCCCCATGTCCAAAATTCGTTTAATATGCCGGTCGGCTTCCATCGCCTGCTTGACGACAACGTGGTCAACTATCGCTGGAAGCGGTAGATGAGTCGGCACGGTGTTGAACGCTTTGCCGAACAGATCGAGGATTTCCGAGTGGTACGTATTGGTTTCGGAGTGGCTGATGCCGCCTTTTAACTGAACGACTTTAACATCCTTGACGAACTTTTGCTTCAGCTGGCAGGCCACGTTATATAAAGTGGTTCCCCATGTAACCCCAATCCTATCTCCGTCTTTTACGATTTCATAAAGGTACTCAGCCGCTTTCTCACCGAGACCCTTCTTTATGCTTGTACTCTCATATTGCGGAATGGAAGCGACAATTGCTTTTTTAAGGTTAAATTTTTCTTCAAGCTCACGGGCCAGCTGTTCAATCCCATTTGTGGGATCCATGATTTTGATCTGCACGATCCCTTCGGTTTTAGCCTGCTGAAGCAGTCTTGAAACGGTCGGTCTCGAAATGCCCAATTCTGCCGCTATTTGGTTCTGATTGTAATCCAGCAAATAATAGAGCTTTGCTGCTTCAATGACCTTCTTTAACTTTTCTTGTTCCAAAGGGTCCACCGCCGTTTCTCATAATCCTTCCCTAATATCTTACCAAAATTTCACCGGTCCTGAACATATGCAAAATAAAAAATACTAGTTTTTTCTAAATTTTGGTTGACTTGAGCCGATATACCGCATACCTTAAAAGTGAATGAATCATTCATTCATCAAAACTGAGAGGAGCTTTTAAAAATGACTGTTTACCTTTCTTCCCAAACGATCAGGGTTTTTATTAACCGTCCAGCCCAAGAGGTTTATGAGTATGCTTACAACATGGAGAATTTCCCTCAATGGGTATCCTTTTGCCAATCGATTCAAAAGGCTGATGAAGGAGATGCCTGGATGATGGAAACCCCTTACTGTATTTCTGAAGTTAGGGTTGCCCAAAAGAATTCCTTTGGCGTGCTGGATCATCGTTCCATCCCTGCACCTGGTGTTGAAATTTGTGATGCGATGCGGGTCATCCCGAACGGCGATGGCTGTGAAGTATTTTTAACCGGTTTTCAGATGCCCGGGATGTCACACGAAAAATTCTCCCAGGTCATCACTACCGGCCAACAGGATCTGAACAACTTAAAAACAGTATTGGAAGGGGGAAACTGAATGATGGCGATGAGATGGGACTCTGCCATTGTGATCGGCGGAGGAATTGCTGGCTTATTAGCTGCACGTATACTTTCCGAGTTTTACAGCAAGGTGGTGATTGTTGAAAAAGATGCTTTTTCCGATCAGCCCGAACTTCGCCCAGGCACTCCGCAGGCCTTCCATCCCCACCGGATCACAGGGCGCGGAAAGGCTGTGATCAACCGGTTTTTTCCGGATTATGAAAAGGATTTAGAGGCTCATGGAGCGCCTTCCTCCCTAAACAAAACTGTTCATCAGCATAATCAATATGGCACAATGGTGGCCCAATACCCGCGGAATGACATTAAGTTCAGCAGGCCGGTCCTTGAATTTGTGATCCGTCAGCGGGTGAGGAACATAACTAATGTACAGTTCCTGCAGAAGCACGACGTTGTTCACTTGTTATCCTCGGCAGACCATCAGACCATAACTGGCATTCTTGGAAGAAACCGCGTAACGAATGAAGAAAAGGAAATCCATGCCGATCTTGTGATAGATACGAGCGGGCGTTCCTCCAAGCTTCCCAAATGGCTGAAGGAGCTTGGATACGAGGTACCTGCTCCTGATCGGATGACAGCGGTCATCGGATACAGCACCCGCAGATATAAGCTTCCTTCGCATTTACTTCATCTGGCAGAAAAATGGGATGCAATAGTCATTGCCGGCCATCCATCTACAGGAACATTCCATTGCGTGTTTTCATTTATCGAAAACAATGTGGCAGAAACATTGCTTTACCGTCCCGACGGAATCTATCCCCCAACTGAGCCTGAGGCATACGCAAAAGAGATCGCAAGGCTGCCAAGTTCCCTCATCACGGAAATCATCAGTAAACTTGAACCGATGACCAACCCAAGGAGCTACCGTGTACCAGGACTATTCCGCCAGCATTTCGAACAGATGGCGCATTGGCCAGAGGGATTGCTTGTTATAGGTGATGCCTTCTGTAATTTTGATCCGATTTTCGGCCAAGGCATGACCGTCTCTGCAATGGAAGCTGAGGTCCTGCATTCGCTGCTACGAGAACAGCAAACAGATCCGAAACCTCTTTTTGAGCAGAACGTCCTTCAAAAAATCCAGGATGTAATTGCCCCTGCCTGGTGGCTGAATTGCACAGCAGATCTGCAATGGGAAGATGTTGAGTATGAAGGTTCACAGCCTTTAAAAGGTATCGAGTTTGGACAAAAATACATGGATCTCTATCTCAAACATGCTACCGAAGAGCAGAATTGGAAGCTTTATGGGATGTATTGGGCCGTCAACACCTTGTCAGTTCCTCCAAAGGCTATTTTAAATCCTCAAATGGTCTCGACCGTTCTAACGTCTTCCTCAGAAGGCCGGTTGTGGCTGGATGAACTTCTTACAGAATACAAAAAGCCATTGGAGGAACTCCTGGATGATATCCTTCCGTCCTTCTCGGGAGAAGTTTTTCAGCCGATCAGCTGAATTGAATAGAGCTTAGAGATTGAAATTGGTATACTTTTGGTAACAAGAGAACGTAGGAGTGAATCTATTTTGCCACCATTAAACGAAGAACAGCTCCGCCAAATCCGTGATGAGCGAAGAGAACAGATACTTGCAGCTGCACTAAAGGTGTTTGCGCGCCGGGGAATCATCGGTACAAAAATGAGCATGATCAGCGCAGAGGCCGGCATCAGCCAAGGTCTCATGTACCGTTACTTCAAATCAAAGGATGAACTCTTCACGACACTCGTTGAGCAGGCTATCCAAGGATCGGTGTCTGGCACCGAGCAGGTTCATCATATGCAAGGCTCCCCTCTTGAGAAATTAAAGAGGCTGACGGAAATGATCCTTGATGAAGAAGGCCAGCTTTATTTTATGCTGATGCATCAGGCACGAACCTCTGATGAAGTACCCGAGGAGGCTAAACAGCTCCTTCAAGGCGCCTCGATGGAAATGTATGTTGAGATGCTCAAGCCGCTGTTTGAAGAAGGCCAGAAAATCGGGGAACTGGCAGAAGGTGACATTGGCGAATTAATTTCTTGTTATTTCACTGTTATTTCAGGATTGATGACCTTAAACATCCCTGGATTAGACGGCTATGAAATGCCGAGGGTTGAGATGCTGATGAGGATGTTCACAAAATCATAAGGCCGGGTTGGCTGATGGGGGCTGCGTGTTATTAAAGTCGGGTTGATGCGCCATTTTAAAGTAACAAGAGGGTATCCAAATGGTTTCTTTTCATCAGAAGAATTGATGGAATGGGTTAAAGAATATGATGCTTCAGAAATTGAGGAGAGCGAGATAGACCTTGGCGGTGTAGATTGGAAAACCTGTTATTCCAGTAATCTTTCAAGGGCAGAAAAGACAGCCAGCCGTGCGTTTGATGGAGAGATTATCCTCATGAAAGAATTGCGCGAGATCCCCCTCTCGCCTTTCTTTCGTTCCAAAGTCAAACTGCCGCTAGCCATTCACCTCCTTTTCATCCGGCTCGCCTGGCTGATGAAGCACCCTTCTCAGTCCCCCGGCAAGGAAGAAATCATCCGGCTGATGAATGAAACGCTGAACCGAATCATTGAAAACGAGGGCGAAGACATTTTGATCGTCTGCCATGGCGGTGTGATGATGTTCATGCGAAAAGAATTGCTTAAGCACGGCTTTACCGGACCAAAGCTCGGCCGCCGCGTTGAACATGGGAAGGTGTATGTTTTTGAGAAATAGGCTTAATGATTACTTCTGGATCTGTGTTGCTCACATACAGAATCCAGGAGTTTTTTTATACCTTTGATGGATAAAAATTAAATAAATTAAATGTAAGCCCTATCATTTTCTTTTTATACTAAATATTTTAACAATTCTTTTTATTGCTCTTGTTTACCGGCTGCATTGCTGATATGATAGTCAACATTCCATTAAAAAAACTCGTGACTAATCACCTATGAAGGAGTCGGCATCATGAAAAAATTTTTACTGATCTTATTCATTGTTCTTCCTTTCCTCGCACAACTTGCTATTTTGCCATTTGTCAATCGGATCGGCCCCATCATTCTGGGATTGCCGTTTCTCCACTTCTGGCTGTTCCTATGGATCGTCCTAACCCCTATATGTACATTGGGAATCTATCATCTTCAGAAATCAAAGGGAGGCTTAAATTAAAATGCAGGGAAATCTTACAGCACTGTCCATTACCATCTTTGTTATTCTCACTGTCGTTTTAATCGGTTTCCTGGCCGGAAGGGATAAGGCCGTCCGAAGTTCGGTTGAAGAATGGTCTGTCGGTGGAAGGCGTTTTGGAGGCTTGCTCGTCTGGTTCCTTGTAGGGGCTGATCTATACACGGCCTATACTTTCCTTGGACTGACAAGCACAGCTTATACCGCTGGAAGCCTTGCCTTCTTTGCTATCCCATATTCCGTACTCGCATTCTTTATCTCTTACTTTTTCCTTCCAAAACTTTGGAAAGTAGCAAATCACCATAAATTAACGACTCTTGCTGATTATGCGAGAGAACGCTTTGACAGCAAGCTTCTTTCCGCTCTCATTGCTATTGTGGGGGTGCTTATGCTCATTCCATACATCTGCCTGCAGCTAAGCGGAATTCAGGATACGCTTCAGGTAGCCGGAACTGGTTTTATTAATGTAAAAGTCGTTGTCATCACATCGTTTTTGCTGGTTGCCCTTTATACCTTTTTCAGCGGGATTAAAGGTCCAACCTACACGGCAATTATTAAAGATGTTCTTGTTTGGGCGATCATGCTATTTATGGTCGTATCCCTGCCGATCATTCACTTTGGGGGCTGGAACCCTATGGTGGATCACATTGTTAAAGAAGCACCGCAGCTCTTAACCATTCCTAACTCCGGTCCGAAAGGAATTCCTTGGTTCATTACCGCTTCCCTAGTTTCATCGCTTGCGCTCTTCATGTGGGCTCATGCGGCAACCGGTGTATTTACGGCTAAAAGCGGTGATGCGCTTCGGAAAAATGCGATGTTTCTGCCTTTATACAATATCGTACTGATTCTCGTTGTTTTCCTTGGATTTATTGCTTTTCTAGTACTGCCAAAAGGGACCGATCCCCGCTTTGCTTTATTAAGCCTGATCCAAACCTCTTATGGCGGTGTTGCTCAAGGACTGGCGTATTCAACGATCGCACTGGCTTCACTCATTCCGTGCTCCATAATGGCGATTGGTGCATCCAATTTATTTGCCAATAACATTTACCGTGACTTGATTAATCCTGAGGTGAAAGGGCCCCGGCTAACAATGATCACACGCGGAATGGTGTTCGTCGTTATTGGACTGGCTCTGTTATTCGGCCTCGTCTTCCCTACTGCTCTCGTTTCCTTGCAGCTTCTTGGCGTTTCCGGCATGGTGCAGATTTTCCCGGCCATCGTCATCAGTCTGTTCTGGCGGAACCAGACGAGAGAAGCTACTATCATAGGGTTGATCGTTGGATTAGCGGTTACTTTCACCGTTTATTCAACCGGCACCTCGTTTGGTATCTATGAAGGATTCTGGGGACTGTCTGCAAACTTCCTGACCGTTTTCGTTCTGAATCCCCTGTTTATGAAGAAATCGAAGAATGCAAGCAACCCAGTCAAAGACTACTTGTTTAACGAGCTGGCTAAAGAAACAGCCTCTGTCCGCAAAGGCGCATAATCTAAGGGTGCCAGGCACCACGATTACACACTTGTGTAATTGCGGTGCCTGGCACCTTTTAGTTATTTAAAGATCCTTCGCGTGAAATGTGTCTCCACCTTCAATTGTTCCGTTCATGAACCCTTTATTAAACCAGCGCATCCTTTGCTCGGAGCTTCCGTGAGTAAAGCTCTCAGGCACAGCATACCCTTGCGCCTTTTTTTGCAGGGTGTCATCACCGACTGCACTTGCTGCAGTAATTGCCTCCTTCAAATCACCTTTTTCGAGCAGATCCATTCCCTGTGCATGATGTGCCCAGACACCCGCCAAATAATCAGCCTGCAGTTCAACCCGAACCGACTGGGCATTCGCTTGTTTCTTGCTCAAGTGTTGGCGTGAGTTCTGATCAATTGTTCCCAACAGATTCTGCACATGATGGCCTACCTCATGAGCTATAACATATGCCATCGCAAAATCGCCAGGAGCGTGAAATTCATTCTTCAGTTCTTGATAAAAGCTTAAATCAATGTACAGCTTCTGGTCACCTGGACAATAGAACGGTCCCGCTGACGATCCCGCAGTCCCGCACGCAGACTGGACACTGCCGTTATATAGGACAAGCTTTGGCTTTTTGTAAACCTTACCCTCCTCCTTAAACTCCTTCGTCCAAACATCCTCTGTGTCAGCAAGGACAACAGACACAAAAGAAGAAAGCTCCTTTTCCTGATCTGATTCTTTATAAGGAACAGATTGATTTGACCCGTTGTCCGTCATACCGTTCAACAGATCACCAGGATTGCCGCCAAGCAGCATTACGATCAGAACGATCACAATACCGCCGATACCTCCCCCAACCAGTGTTTTACCTCCCATTCCTCTCCGGTCCTCAACATTCGTACTCTGCCTTCTGCCTTTCCACTTCATAAAATTCCTCCCTAGCAAGATATACATTTACTAGTGATATACCCTACATTCAAAGTTTTATCGCAAAATAAATAGGTGCCAGGCACCACGATTACACACTTGTGTAATTGCGGTGCCTGGCACCTATTCTTCAAAGGTTCTGCTCTTTCAGCCTCTCTCGTCCTTCGAATTCTTCCGCCTCGTCCCTTAGCCGGCGGGCTTCTCTTTTCAACGCATCCTTCAGCTGTTCTCCTGTACTGGCGGCTGCAAAATGCGTAACGGCTGCTTCGCTCATGATCTGCTGGTAGGTGGCTTTGCTCCTGCTTTCCCAGCTTTGTGCTTTGGTCAGCACACGGTTACGGTCCCATCTCAGCTGGTCAAGCGTTTGCATCAAATGCTCCACCTTGCCATAATACCGCTCCAGCATTTCTGCCTGCAGCCTGTTTTTTTGCTTATCAAACAACGTACCTCATCCTTTGCTGTTTATCTTTCCTTATTGTAAGAAACAAATTACGATGAAGGTATTGGACGAAATTACTAAAAATTACTATTTTATAAGAACATTTACCTAAAAGCTTTTAAACTTTTACTAAAAACTTTTAAGAAGACAACCAATGACGTTTGACATGCAACTTATTAGTTGCCTATAATATTGTTTTAAGGGAGGTTGAAACTCATCGATAGGATCTTCAAGGCTCTTGCCGATGCCAGCCGCAGAAAACTTCTTGATGAATTGTATCTGAAAAACGGGCAGACATTGAGCGAACTATGCCAGCATCTTAATATGTCTCGGCAGGCTGTAACAAAACACCTTTCTAGTTTGGAAGATGCAAATCTTGTAGCAATATCTTGGCAAGGGCGGGAGAAGCTTCATTACCTCAACCCTCTGCCGATCAGCGAGATTTATCACCGCTGGATCCATAAATATGAGAACCATCATTTAGAAGCATTAAATAATCTAAAAAAAAGATTAGAGGAGGATAACAAAAATGACTAAGCCTGTATTTGTTTACGTGACCTATATTGCCACCACACCTGAAAAACTATGGGACGCCTTAACTGAGGGTGAATTTACAGAGAAATACTTTTTCGGCAGCCGAGTTGAATCTGAATGGAAAGAAGGATCTGACGTCACCTATTCTCGAAACGGGGAAGTTACCGACTACGGCAAGATTTTAAAATGTGAACCGCACAAATTGCTTTCCTTTACATGGACCTATAAGGGTGATGATACTCCAAGGCAAAGTCCTACAATCGTAACTTTTGAATTACATCCTCTAAACACGACCGTAAAACTGACACTTACGCATGAAAATCTTTTGGAATCAGACATTGTAGAGGATAATCATACATTTGAAGGATTTAACAATGGATGGCCAGCGGTAATAAGTAATTTAAAAAGTTTCCTTGAAACCGGACAAACTCTTCCGGCAGTTTCAATCTAAAGACTAACCAGTTGAGGGGCTGTCCAAGAAGTCTGTAAGCTGTTGATTTCCGTTCCAGGCTGCTCGCTTTCCGCGGGGCGTGCGGTGAGCCTTACCGGGTGAAAGCCTACTTTTTGGTGCAAGCACCAGCGGGAGTCTCACCTGTCACGCTAGTCCCGCAGGACAAGGAAGGCTCCGGCGGCTTTTTATCGCACGAAGAAAATGTGAAGTTCATTTTCGAGGAGTCTCGCATCTTCCACTTCAATTAACTTTTNTTAGTCCCGCAGGACAAGGAAGGCTCCGGCGGCTTTTTATCGCACGAAGAAAATGTGAAGTTCATTTTCGAGGAGTCTCGCATCTTCCACTTCAATTAACTTTTCATTGAAGATTTTTCAAGCCAAAAAGGGGCTGCCTGAAGGTCAATTTTCGACTTTCTGGACAGCCCCTTTTATCTTTATGTTTTAAAAGGGATAAAAGGATAAGTGAAGAATGTTAAAAGAGTCATTTACTAGATGAAAGAGGATGGGTGTATAGTGATGGATATGTATACTGCCCCTCTCGGAGTTGTATCCGGCGGAATCGTTTTCAAGCTTCGCAAGCGTTATAACCTCGACTCCAAATTTTCTGCTATTATCGGGATTGCTTTTTGCTCTCTTGTCTATGTTTAAAGTTACCTACATTATCAATAAACGAAGTATAACCCTGTTTACATAGGAGGGATTCCTTTGATCAACCAATATACCATCAGAAAAACAACAGAAGCAGATGCCGAACAGATCCTCATCCATATTCAAAAGGTTTTAGAGGCATACCCTGACTTCCTTGCAGCAGTCCAGAAGAATTCAATACTACACTTGAAGAAGAGAAAGAGTGGATCGCCTCTCATGAAAAGCACGGCCTGCTGCTCGTGGCTGAAGTCGAGCAAAAGATTATCGGTCTCTTAAACTTTCGATTATCCACGAGAAAGAAGTTTTGCCATCAAGGAATGTTTGGCATGAGCATTCAAGAGCCATACACCGATCAAGGCATCGGCAGCTCGTTACTGCAGCATCTTCTGGAATGGGCCAAAAAGGACGAACGAGTCGAAAAGGTTTCCCTAGAGGTATTTTCCAATAACAAAAGAGCCCTCCATCTGTACGAAAAGTTTGGCTTTATAGAAGAAGGCAGACGGAAAAAGAACGCTAAATTACGTCCCGGGTACTATGTAGACGACATCTACATGAGCCAATTTGTTTAACAAAAAAGATGCGCTCCTGCATGCAGCGCATCTTTGGTATTCCTATCTTAAAGTCCTTTCATCAACTCATCCAGCTTCTGAAAAGCACCCTTCAGCTTCTCCTCTGGCACCTTGCCATATAGATCACCAACACTTACCTCGTAATAGCTTGATTGTTCATTCACCTGTCGGATATGCCCGCTTAGACCGATCCCTGTTTCTTCATATAATTTTGTTAGCAGAGTCTCCATCGTTTCTTTCGGCGCTTCAAAATGAACATGAAACATATTGGAGACAGGTTCGGCAGGTCTCGTGGAAACACCATGGCAATCGTTATAAAGCCCGGCAAGCTCCTTTGCTTCTTTATAATACTGCTCCATCTTCCCTTGCCTTTGGTTAAAGTAATAGTCCGCACTCAGAATGTAAGGATATAGGCTGATCAGATCTCCACCATGCCGCCTTTTCCAAACTTTCGACTTTTCGATAAAATCCACATCTCCAGCCAGGATCGCTCCTGCAACCCCGCCAATTCCCTTGTAAACAGAGACATAGACACTATCAAACAGCGAACAGACTTCTTCCGCAGATTTTTGATAGAAAGGAAGAATCTCAAAAAGCCTGGCCCCGTCCATATGCAGCTTTATCCCTTTTTCCCTGCAGTAAGCGGAAGTCTCCTCAAGCGTTGTATAGTCCGGCAGCTGGCCGCCGATTTCACGCTGCGGCAATTCCAGCAATAGACAGGCAATCTCTTCTTTCATGTTCACGACATCTTCCAGTGTGATCACCCGTTTTTCATCAGCCAGCAGAACAGGCTCGATGTGATGCAGCTCCTTCAGCCCGTCTTCCTCATGTATCTCCAAATGACACAGAGGATGATATGCCACCCTCTTCAGTCCTTTTTCATCACACCAGATCCGAAGGGCAATCTGCTGGGCCATCGTTCCGCTCGGAAAAAACACAGCATCCTCTTTTCCCAGCACCTCTGCCATCTTCTCCTGAAAGTCTTTAATGACCTTCCCGCTTCCGTACATATCACTTTCCATCCCGCCGTCATAGCTTTCCAGGGCATCTTTTAATACTTGAAGATTTCTCGAACCGTGCCCGCTGACGTGATAGTCTGCCTGTTTAAATGCATTTGTAAATGTTTCGCTCAATTTCACTTTCCCTCTCTTTTAAAGAAACTTCCTTGATACTATTCTCTTCTGAGGGTAATACCCCTTTAATTTTTGGGAAGAAGGTTTTTATTGTTCATATGGCGAATTTTTTAAAAGTTTGAGTTTCAAAATAACGAGAGGTGAGGAGGGTCGCTTAAAACGTCACGTCTTTTGAACCGTTAATTTGAGTTGCCAGAAAAGGGAGGTATCTTTGATGAAAACGCAAATTGAACAAAATGGTATCGTAACCTTGTCCGAAGATGTAACTAGAAGTTTAAGTGACAGTGAACTATGGAACGATGATCTGAGGCCTACGACAAAAAAGGAGCATTCCTGGAGCGGCTTGAACTTTGCGACGTTATGGATCGGAATGTGCTTGTGTATACCAGCCTACACGATGGCGAGCGGGATGATCTCTCTCGGCATGAACTGGTGGCAAGCCATCGGAACGATCTTTCTGGGCAATGTGATTGTCCTCATTCCCATTCTATTAAACTCCCATGCCGGAACAAAATTTGGTATACCTTATCCCGTGTTTGCACGGTTGTGGTTTGGATCCAAGGGAGCTCACATCCCGTCCCTAGCCCGTGCGGTAGTAGCAGCCGGATGGTTCGGAATCAATACATGGATTGGGACAACCGCCATCGATGTCTTATTATCCGCCTCATTCCCGGCCTGGAAAAACCTGACCGGACATACCGCCATCATCTTTGCTTTATTCTGGGCGTTGAACGTCGGGGTGGCTTACAAAGGTCCTGAAGCAATAAAAATTTTAAGCTTGATCGCTGCGCCTGTTGTTGGAGTCTCAGCTATTATTCTTATGATTTGGGCGTTCACTCATGCAGGCGGCTGGGGACCGATTTTATCCACACCATCCAAGTTCACGACGACCGGTGAGTTCTTAAAAGTGTTCTTCCCTACATTAACAGGGGTCATTGCCTTCTGGGCCACCCTTGCCTTGAATATCCCTGACTTTTGCCGCTACGCCAAAAGCCAGAAATCACAAATGATCGCACAAAGCTTCTCTCTTCCTCTCACCATGAGCATTTTCTCATTTATTGGAATCGCCGTTACATCAGCCACGGTTGTTATTTTCGGTTCAGCGATTTGGGATCCTGTTCAGCTGCTTGCAAAATTCCCTCCATTCATTATCTTCTTAGGAACCATTATTATCGCCATGGCATCCCTTACCATCAATGTCGGTGCGAATATCGTTGCTCCCGCCCGTGCAATTGAAAATCTATATCCAAAACGCATCACATTCGGTATCGGCGCACTCATCACTGGAGTATTCGCCATCCTCATGCAGCCTTGGTTCATCATGTCCAACTTCGGCAACTATATCTTCGGCTGGCTCGGAACGTACGGAGCATTGCTTGGCCCGATCGACGGTATCGCGATCGCCGACTATTGGCTCGTCCGCCGCAGACAGATGGCCCTGAAAGAATTGTATGAACTGAACGGCCGGTACAACTACACTTCCGGCTACAATAAAAACGGTGTGTACGCACTGATTATTGGAGTCGCCATACCCGTGCTCGGCTTGATTGTTCCTGGGCTTCGTTTTCTATGGGATAACGCATGGACGTTTGGTTTATTTATCTCCATGTTTGCCTACACCTATTTGATGAAAGGTGACCAAAGCGTCTTGCGGCCGGGTGAATACGAAAACATCACCCAGTTTCCGTCCGACAAACCGATTGAACGTATTGCAGAATAAAAGATAACAGGACGTGCTCATTGAGGCAGGTCCTGTTTTTATGTGTTCAGATTATAAATCAAAAACTTCTCATAAGGATTCTTTTCATAAAGATCCTTCAGCCTTACTTCCTCTTTCAATTCAAAAGCCGTCTGATATTCTAAAAAATATGTGTACTCTTCAGAGGCATAATACAGAATCAGCTCCACTTCTCTTGATGAGGCTTCCACTGATAAAAGAATATTATGGATGACCTTCATAAAAATCGGCATGGAAAACGGATTGAAGAAATAGAAACGGTTGTCTTCCGGATGGATGGGATACTCCTGCGCCAGCCCGCAATGAAAGTGAATATCATCCTTGCTCTTTGTATGCTGTTCCACGTATCGTTCCTTGTTTTCCATAGCCTCTTGATAAAAGCCTTCATTCATCTCGACTCCCGTAACCGTTGCCTTTTGAATATGATGGATGTAAAAGCTGACCCGTCCTTTCCCGCATCCAAAATCAACGAGCCGGTCAGTGCTTTTCAGTTCATATTGCTGAACCAAATCCTCCAATGCTGCATAAGGTGTCGGTTCATAACGGTGGTAGTGGGCGGACGAATTAAATCCCTTTTGATCCCCCACCGTTTCTATGTAAAGCAAGGCGTCATATTCCTGTTCTTTCATTCTCGGTGCTCCTGTCTATGTCTTCTCATTACATTCTAAAACAAAAAGGCTGTTTTCGTAACCTTTGTTGTTCTTGGGAGCAGTTGATCTCCGTTTCAGGATGCTCGCTTTCCGCGGGGCGTGCGATGAGCCCCTCGGCGCAAGCGCCTAAATGGTCTCATCTGTCACGCTCGTCCCGCTGGAGTCTCGCACCTTCCACTCCAATCAACTTTTCAATGAAGATTCTTTTACAAAAATGTTCCCAAAGCAACATTATTTTAGAAAAGAGCCTACAAAAAAGGGGCTGTCCAAGAAGTCTGTAAGCTGTTGATTTCCGTTCCAGGCTGCTCGCTTTCCGCGGGGCGTGCGGTGAGCCTCTTGGTGCAAGCACCGGCGGGAGTCCCACCTGTCACGCTAGTCCCGCAGGAGTCTCGCATCTTCCACTTCAATTAACTTTTCATTGAAGATTTTTCAAGCCAAAAAGGGGCTGCCTGAAGGTCAATTTTCGACTTTCTGGACAGCCCCTTACTGTTTATCAATCTCTTATTGCAGCTGCTCCAAAAGATCATCCAGACGTTCCATTTGTGAGGAGAATCCTTCAACGACGCCCATATCCTTGACTTGCTGAAGGGTTTCTTCCGTAGCAAATTGTGTACGTATAATGACTTTTGTTGCGCCTTCATACTCCGCAAATTCGAGGGTCACCAGCATTTCGGGCATGCCTTCCATCTCATTTCCTTCTTCATCAGTAAAGTAATCTTTGTAAACAATCTTCTCAGGTGCAAGAATCTCCTGATACACGGCTTTGCCGCACGACTCCTGGCCATAAAAGTCTCCTTGATTCTTATCCATACACTTCATGCAATAAAACCATACGCCACCAGCCTGAAAGTCAAACTGGCGAATTTCAGTTTCCCATCCTTTGGGCCCCCACCATCTTGAAAGGTGTTCAGGCTGCGAAAATGCTTGATATACGAGAGTTCTAGGAGCGTTGAATGTTCTCTCCATAATAAGTACCTGGCCCTCAACGGCTGTTTTTAAAGGGTTTGTTCCATGGTTTACAGACATTTCAATTCCTCCTTAAGGTTCATCCGTTTTTTCTTGCATTTTAAGTAAATAATCATCCAAACGATCCAATCTTCCCTCCCAAACGTTCTGGAAGGATACTAGCCATTTATTCAAATCCTTGAAAGGCTGCTGAGACAGCTTGTAGATCCGCCTATTAGCAATAGCATGAACCTCGACAAATCCAGCTTGATTTAAAACTCTGAGGTGTTTGGAAGTTTGTGGTTGGAGAAGCCCAAGCCGTTCAGCAATTTCCCCTACAGTGAGAGGACCTTCACGCAATAGCTCAATCATTTGTAAGCGCTTAGGCTCGGCAAGTGCAGATAATGTGGCATTGATGTTCGCACTCATCTATCGTTTCTCCTTTCACACCTAATATAACCCGAATCGAATATTCTTGTAAAGGAATATTTAAAAAAATAACTAAGGTTGCCGAAGCAACCTTAGTATTATTGATCTATAACTGTCCGATAATGCAGCTGAACCAATCCTGTATCAAACGTCTTGCTTTCTACAAACTGAAGTCCGCTTTCATTCTCCGTTTCTGCAAACAACCGAATTCCGTTCCCCAACAAAACAGGAATGATCGAAATCACGTACTCATCAATCAGGTTCTGCTCTTTTAACTCTTTAATCGCCCCTGCCCCGCCATCAATAAAGATGTTTTTTCCATCTACTTTTTTCAGGTTCTGAATCAGGTCATTCAAATGGCCATTATAATACTCCACATTTTCATCCGTTCCTTCTTTCGTTCTTGAAAGCACATAGCACTTTCTGCCCTTATGAGGAAAACCAATCCCAAAGGTTAACACTTTGTCATACGTTTTTCTCCCCATGATCACCGTATCGACTGTTTTGATAAATTCCCCGTACCCATAATCCTCCCCCGGGTTTTCCACCATCGATAAAAAGCTGATATCATCATTTTTCTTCGCGATAAATCCATCAAGGCTAGCTGCAATATACAAAATTACTTTTCTCTCACTCATCACTTTTCCACCTCACTAATTGGTTCTTATCTGGAGTATACTATTAAATGATGACATCCTTTGTCATATATTATTTTAAAAAGGCGGAATATCTATGCGTGCCGACCGGCTCATTGTCATACTCTTGTTATTGCAAAACAAAGGAAAACTGACAACGAAGGAATTGGCCGAGCAGTTGGAAGTGACTCCTCGTACGATTCATCGGGATATGGAGGCCCTGAGTGCATCGGGAATTCCCGTAGTCGCTGACCGTGGAAAGTCCGGCGGCTGGCGCTTGATGGATCAATATAAAACCAATCTCACAGGACTGAAAACAGACGAACTGAAATCGCTGTTTCTCTCTCCGTCTGTTCACCTTCTAAACGACCTGGGGATCACTAAGGACTGGAACGATGCTCGCGAAAAATTGCTAGCCTCCATCCCTGCCTCCTTTCATCAAAAGGCTCATGATGTATGGGACCGCATTCATGTGGACACCAGTTCGTGGAGGCAATCATCCCAAAAAATTGCGGCATTCCAAACACTGCAAGAAGCCATTTGGGAAGAAAAGAAACTGCAGATTGTCTATGAACGGGCCAATGGCGAGACAAAGGAACGCCTGGTCAACCCCTTAGGATTAGTCGCAAAAAGCAGTACGTGGTATTTGATTGCTTCTGTAGGTGAAGAAATTCGGAACTACAGAGCATCACGAATTCATTCAGCCCTCAAAATGGAAGAAGCATTCACTCGGCCAGCTGATTTTCAACTTTCACGATACTGGGAGAGTTCCACACAAACCTTTCTTAAAGCCCTCCCTACCTTTGAAGTAGATGTTGAGCTGTCACCCATCATCATCCACCGAATTACATTCACTGGCCGCTTCGTCCAAGTTGTAAAACAGAACGAGCCACTTGATGACAGTTGGATTCCAGCCTCCCTCTGCTTTGATACCGAACAGGAAGCTGTTCAATATATTTTAGGTTTCGGCAAGGAGATCCGAATTATCCGTCCGCATTCTTTAAAGCGACAGATATATGAGATGGCTAAGGCTGTAGTGGAAATGATGGAGAATTAAATATAGCGGGATAACCATGTGGCATCCCGCTAATTCTGTATCTACTTAACGTCTACATACGTGTATTCGATTTTACCATTTCCATCTAATTTAACTCCTTTAGGAACTTTCAGATAGATATAACCCTCTCCAACGAAAAAGTTTTCTCTTTCATTCATTGGTTTTTTACTAACAAACTGATGAGCCGCAAAACTTTCGTTGTATTTTGCGAGCTTCACTTCAACTGTATCAGGAGGCAAAATATTTAAAGTATTAGTATTTAATTCAATACCTGGCATTTCAACTCCATTTGTAAATTCAATCCCGTCTAACATCGCTTTTTCTGAATAAGCGATGGCTTCAATTTTTCCATCCTCGCCTGGCTTATTGTCGATCAAAATATCAGGATAATACTCACTTTCTTCTCTTTCTTCATTCATTGTTATAGTAAAATTTTTTCCTTTAAAGGGTATTTGCCATTTTTCACTCTTTCCAAGCACCTTATCATCTGGTCTAAAGATATTCTTTTCTAGAACCTGTTTTTTAAATTTTACTTGTTCCTTTGAATATTTCTCCATATCCTCTTCACTAATACTTTTTCCGATGCTCGGTTTAGAAGGAAAAATACTATAGGACCAGATTGTACCAATTACTAAAATTATGATATAACTGGAAACCAAAACGGTTGTTTTATTGCCATTAAACGCTGTCTTCCAGCTGTTTAAACGAAAAGCATACATCGTGGTGACGACAATTACAGCCAAGATAAGAATAGGTAAGAATATGGTTAGGAAGGTAATCACGCCCTTACCTCCAATCGATTGGACAGAAATATGGCAGCCGTGAAGAAAAGGAAGGAAACAACCAGTGCTTTAATAACGAACAATAAAAAGGATGTTTCTAATCCAAAGAATGTCCCGATTGCTGGGAGGATTTCAGGTGACGAGTTCACGGTACCATCCAGAACTAATGTTCCGATCACTACTGCTGGTAGAATAAACACAAAAGGCTTCTTAAATTGTACAAGCATGCCAACAAAATAACCTACACTTGTAAAAAGAAAGAGATAAAGAATTGATGCTCCAAATCCAGTGACCAGCTGCAGGAAGGTTAGAGAATCACCTAAGATTGTTTTTGGATTTGAAAGGTTCACCACAATTACGTGCAGCAAATGACTCGCAAGAAAGACTGTAATGGCACCGAATGCACTAGCTGAGAACAAAAATAATATATTTGCTAGATTACTTGTTTTACGGGTTGCCACAAATGAAAAATCATCATAGCGATAAGCTTTTGTAGTGATGATAGTAGAAATAATAAACGCCCAGCCCATCATAAAGCCAAGCAGAAGGTTGCCATCAAAATAAGTAACCCTATAGTCGAAATTACCTGAACTTCCCCCTCTTGATCCCGTTCCTTGCAGAGAAAAAAGTATTGAAATAACCTGAATCGCAATTAAAGAAGTGAACACTCCTCCAAACGACTTCAGTTTATAGCGATACTGTTTCTTTACCACATTCCACGTGGTAACCTCAGTTAAAGACACTATCAATTCCCCCTTTTGACTTGCTCGTCAAGTACACGCAAAGATCATCAATCGCAACGGGCGAAGCCTCAACACCTAGCCCCATCGCACGTTCTAGCAGTGGTGACGAATTCTCTTTCTTCATAACAGCATAGGTACCATCCACCCCTATACTTTTTTTATGAATAAGATCCTTATCCTCAATCAGCTGATTCATCACATCTGTTTTTCCAGTCAAACCAACAGCGTATTCTCTCAGTTCTTCAACTGGCAGATGAAGGCACTTTTTTCCTTCACTTATCAGCAGGATATCCTCCAGCAGATCTTCAATCTCAGATACGAGATGGCTTGAGAGAATGATCGTTCTTGGATGATTTAGATAATCCTTCAACAGAGCACGGTAGAAATCTTTTCTTACGGCTGCATCCATTCCCGAGGTCGGTTCATCAAAAATCGTCAGAGGGCAACGCGAGGCGAGGCCGATAATCATATTAAATGTAGATTTCATCCCTTTTGAGAGCTTGGAATGGTTTTGTTTAGGGTGGAATGAGAAGTATTCAAACAAACGCATGGCCAGTTCGTGGTCCCAATTGGCATAAAAACGTTGGGCTGCATGCAGCAGATCTTCTAGTGTAAAAACCGGTGAAAAGCTCATTTCATGATCGATGAAAATCGTGTTTGCTGAAACCTGTAAATTATTAAATGGCCGTTGTGAAAACACCTGGATCTCACCTGAGGTTTCTCGAACATACCCAGCCATCATTTTTAGCAGTGTCGTTTTCCCTGCCCCGTTCCTGCCAATCAACCCTGTAATTTTATTTTCAGCAAGTTTAAAAGACAGGTTATGTAATGCGATTGTTTTTCCGTACATTTTCAATATCCCATTAAACTCCACTATCTTCATCACTTATCCCCCTTTAACTTGCCGTGCATTTCCCTGATCATGCTCACTAATTCTTCCTCATCCACATTGAGCTGTACCGCCTCTGTGGCTAAATCCATCACCATCGATTTCAGCTTTTCATTCTTTCTTTTTTTTAGAATGGTATCTCTGGCATCTGTTGAAACAAACATCCCCAACCCCCGCTTTTTGTATAAAACACTTTGATCAGCCAAAATGTTCAAACCCTTGGCTGCTGTTGCCGGATTGATATTAAACATTTCTGCCAATTGATACTGCGAGTAAATCTTTTCATTGGATTGAATGGTGCCGTTCAGTATTTCGGTTTCCAGCCATTCTGCGATCTGAATATAGATCGGTGTCATACTGTTAGAATTTAAAATCAAGCGTACCTACCTCCACCATGCAACCTTAGTGCATTACTCCTGTAATGTACTATGAATTACCAATTCATGTCAACCTGATTTTTCCATAATTGGTTATTGTTATTGTCCAACCTTTCTTTTTAAAAGGCTGTTTCCGTAATCTTTATCCCAAAGCAACAACCTATTTAAAAAAGGTAAACAAGGAATTTACCCTCTTCTTGTGGAAAGTACTGATGAATAGACAGAAACGGAGTGAGTGTCATGTCAGAACAAAAAGCCGTTCAGGACGTGTATCCTGACGATTATTCGTGGTGTTATGGATGTGGAAAGCTGAATAAGGATGGGCACCATTTTAAGACAAAATGGCATGGAGATCAGACAGAAACAATCTACACGCCAGAACCGGAGCATACGGCAGTACCGGGATTTGTATACGGCGGAGTAATCGCTTCCCTGATTGATTGTCATGGAACGGGATCTGCAGCCCTCGCCCTGCATCGAAAAAATGGCCATGAACCCGGTGATGGCACAGAGCCGCCGCGATTTGTGACCGCCTCCCTGAAGGTTGATTTTATGAAGCCTACCCCGCACGGCACAGCATTAAAAGCCATTGGAACAATAGAAGAGGTTCATCCGAAGAAATGGAAAGTACATACGGAAGTCTTTGCTGGTAACACCCTTTGTGTCAAAGGCGAAGTGACAGCGGTTGTTATGCCTGACTCTTTCCTGCAAAGTACAAAAAACACCAATCCTTAAAAGATTGGTGTTTCTCTTTTATCTGATTGTGACATTCGCCACAATGCCTTCCTCATCATCCAGGACCAATTCCAGGCCTGCTGAAATGGAATTAATATTCATATGATTATCCAAATAGAAGCGTATGGCTTCAATCAGATTGGCTTCGATCAATACTTGTTTTCTGCCGCCAACATGCACTTCTGCAGAGAATCCGTAATCGTCATCATACAACAGTTCGACTTGAACATCTTCAGCCTCTACTTCTTTTTTATGAGCATGGAACAAACAAAGCGCATTAACGATGTCCTGCTCGTACAGCATTATCTGTTCCATCGGTCATCCTTTGGTTTGCGGCTGTTTCTTAAGTTCGCAAAGATTCTCGAAATGAGGGAAATGATGATAAGAACAGCGATAATGTTAATCATTAACCCAAGGAATGAACCAAAAGCGCCAAGGTTTCCTAACAGTCCACCGAAAAGCATGCCAGCGATACCGCCATAGATCAGACCTTTCATGAATCCGCCCTTTTTAGCTTTCGCAGAATAGCTATTATTTTTGTTGAAAAAGCTTTTTTGCTTGTTTTGGCTCTTATTTTGAAAAAATGAGTTGTTGCTGCTTTTACCACCAGAGTTAAAGGATTTTACCCCCGAACGATAGCCTTTCGCACTTACCGTTTGTGACTGATCATGGAAAACAATATCTTTCACAGGCATCAATACAAACGTCATAACCAAGGTAGCCGCAATAATCTTCTTTAACATTCTCTATTCCTTCTTCCATTTAGTAATCTTAGATCTCAACTCTTACATATACGAAAAGGATAACAAAAAGTTTCATATAAAACCAAAATTTTAAAGAAATATTTCAAATACAAACTCCAAAATGTTAAAATAAGGAAAAAAATACACCAGGGGGATGTAAGATGTTCGACGATCCAGCAGGGGATTTTATGTTTCAGTTCGGTCCCATTTTTATTGGAATTGTTTTTGTTATTGTTATTTCTGTTATTATAATAGGCATAGTCAGCAGCCTTTCACAATGGAATAAAAACAACAATTCACCCAAATTATCGGTAAAGGCTAAAGTCGTAACTAAACGAACCTCTATACGCGGCGGTGGGGAAACCTCTGCTCATAACGATTACTATGTAACGTTCCAGGTTGAAAGCGGAGACCGGATGGAACTTGAGGTTAAAGGTGACAAATTTGGCATGCTGGTTGAAGGCGATACAGGCGAACTGAGCTTTCAGGGTTCAAGATATCTAGGTTTCAGCCGGGATGTTCAAACCGAAATTCATTAACATTTATTCGTATAGGGAGGGTTTACGATGCAAACCTACGCACTTATAGGATTTGTCTTCGGACTAATGGGATTTGTTACGGCAATGAATGCAGCTAAAAAAATAAAGCAGCTTGAACAGAAAGTCTCTGATTTAGAAAAACAAATCAAAAAGTAATAAAGAGCTTGGATTCCTCCAGGCTCTTTTCTTTTGTATTAAAGCGACTTTCGATAGTGCGATACAGAACAGCCATATCTCTTTTTAAACGATCGTTCAAATGCCGTTAAGCTGCCGAACCCCACGGCAAATCCAATCGTTGTAATATCCAGCGCAGTTGTACGCAAAAGATCTATAGCCCTTTCCAGCCTGACTTTTGTAACATACTGGCCGGGGGTGCAGCCTGCAGCCTCTTTAAACGTTCGTATAAAATGATTCTTGCTCAGCCTGGATGCTTTGGCCAATTCCTCCAGTGACAGTTCACTGGCATAGTGTTCATGGATAAAGGAGAGGACGGTTTTTATCAACGGATGATCATTCAGCGTAATTTCTTTTCGCCACTTTTCGCTATGCGACCCTTCCTGTATGGAAAGCAAGGTATCTGCCAGCGCCCACTCCAATTCTTCCAACTTGCCAGAAGCGACTTCATTTAATAGATTGGTCTGGATGATGTCGTTCGCGATCTTCACAAGCTTTTCCGATGAGTTTTCCCCATATGTTCGAAATGCCGTATCGATATGACATACATGAAGACGGGCCGATGCCACCTGATCGACGAATTCTTTTTGCAGATTAATCAGCAACAGTTTGCTTTCGCTTTCACCTGTATAATGAAAATGAGCTTCTCCTGGTGAAGTAATCACTCTCAACGCTTTATTCATTGAACGTGTTTGCTTTTCAATTTCAATACAAGGGATTCCCGAAATCGGAATCGTAATCTGATAATCTCCGCCATGATCGTGCTTTACAGGGTCTGAAGAAAAAGGGGGCAAATGAGTCATCATTAATTTGCTGTTGGCCAGCTTTAAGTTCAGGACTCTCATATTCCGTCTCCTTATCCCAAGATTGACTATCCCTCCGATGGCGTTTCTTCTGAACAAAGTTTAGCAGCGGTATTGACCCTCAAGGATGGAACCGTCGTATCCATTGATGCTGTCAGTGACATTGCCATGGCAGAGCACATTGAATTTACTCTTTACGGCTCAAGAGGCACTCTTTCTCTTGTGAATTGGAGTGAACTCTACTATGGGGCTGACAATGAAGACTTGAAGAAAATTGACTTGGAAGACAATAACCGTGGAGCAGGTTTGATTGACCAGTTCGTGAAAAAGTTCCAAGGAGAAGAAGCTGACTTAATTACCTTCTCTGAAGGATTGGAAGTACAAAAAGTTCTTGAACAACTTCTTTCTTCTCAATTACAAACAAAATAAGCAAACCAATGGTAAGCAGGAGTCGGTAAAAAAGACTTCTGCTTTTTTGTTCATTTAAGTGGTTGCTGTATAATGGAAGATGTAACATTTTCAATGCCGCTTCGTTGTTGATTATAAAAATAAAAAGACGGCTTTCATCATTGTTGATTTCATCGACAGTCCTGGTGAGCCTGAAATAGATATCTACACCAATGCAGACCTGGCCGACCACATTCAAAGCAAGATAAATGCCTTTGCTGATGAAATTGAAGCTGAGAGTTAATGTTCTATAAGAATATACAATAGGAGAATCTTTTAAATGATTGAAGTAGATGATGCAGGAAATGGATGCCCCATATTAGGAGAAGTGTTCGCAGCCAGAAGAATAGAAACCGGAGAACAAGCGGCTGTCTATGTCCCGCTCCCCTCTGAAACATCATTAAAAACCTCTAAAGAAGAGTACATTATGTCTCTTCTCACCCAGTTAAATGTTCCAAAAGATGAAGCCGTGCTGCTCTGCAGAGGAAATACACTGAATGGATTCGAGCGTCAGTTGCAGCATAAAGGTTTTGATGTGAAGCGCGGGAAGATCTCCGAGGAAACCGATAAGATTGCCGAAAACTTCTTTATGGAACGGCTTTATGACATCGGATTTCCGCAAGATCTTTCACTGTCCAACCGTGAATATCGCGAGTTCTACCAGATGGTGAAAATATGGTATATCTCTCTTTACCACGGGAACAAAAATCTTTTCAAATCAGAGCGCAAAAGAAATGTAAAAACACGTGGGTACATGCATAACCCTGTTTACCATTTTCCGAATGTGCTTAGAGAGTTGTTTTACTAATTAGTAAAACAACTTCCATTTGGTAACAACTTCTAATGAGACCCTGCTCAATATTGAGCTTGGCCTCTTTGATTCGCTACAGGTTACACTCGGAACCCCTATATGCTCCTGCGTTCTCTATTTTCGCTGCCATTCCCCTTCACTTGACGTAAGTGTTAATTTATATGTTCTGCGTTTAGAAGACGATACCTTTTTCACTAAAAAAGCAGGAACCCAGAAAGGCTCCTGCTTCTCTTATTTCTTATTCAAAATCACACTCTTTAAGCGGTACGACTTTTGTTTTGTGTTTGAATTTATAGCCTAACCAAACAGCCAGGAAGATCGGAATCCCAATGTAAGAAACAAGGGCTCCTTTCCAATCGATGCTTCCGCCTGTAAAGGCAGAATAGTTTTGGCCGAGGATAACGACAAAACAGAGAGCGAAAGCAAAGATCGGACCGATTGGGAACCATTTTGCCAAGTAAGGCAGTTCTTTTAAATTCCGCCCCTGTGCCACATACGCTCTTCTGAATCGGTAATGGCTGATCGCAATTCCGAGCCAGGCGATAAAACCGGACATCCCGGAGGCATTCAGCAGCCATGTGTAGATGACGCCGTCACCGAACAGTGAAGCAAAGAAAGCTACAGCTCCTACAGCGGCTGTTACAATTAGGGCTGGAACCGGTACACCGCGGGAATCCAGCTTCGCCAGAAACTTAGGTGCCTTTCCGTCTCGTGCCATATCCCAAAGCATACGGGTCGATGCATACATACCGGAGTTACCGGCAGATAATACTGCTGTTAAGATGATCGCGTTCATAACGGAAGCCGCAAACGCAATTCCTGCTTTATCAAAGACAAGTGTGAATGGACTTACAGTAATATCGCTGCTTGCCAATCGGCTGTCTGTGTAAGGAATGATTAAAGAAATGACCAAGATTGCCAGAACATAGAACAAAAGGATACGCCAGAACACACTTTTGATCGCTTTCGGGATGTTCTTTTTCGGATCTTCTGTTTCTCCTGCCGCAACCCCTAACAGTTCTGTTCCCTGAAAGGAGAAACCTGCAGCCATGAATACGCCAAGCGTCGTAAAGAATCCGCCGTGGAACGGTGCGTCAGCGATCGTAAAGTTCTTAAATCCGATCGGATCTCCGCCTAAAATGCCGAAGATCATAAGTGTTCCTAAGATCAAGAAGATGATGACCGTAATGACTTTGATCAGCGAGAACCAATATTCTGCTTCACCAAACCCTTTTACCGATAAATAATTTAATAAGAACATAATGCCTAGGAACAGTGCACTCCAGATAAATGAAGGGGTATCTGGAAACCAAAATTTCATGATTAATGTTACGGCAGCAAGTTCAGCTGCAATGGTGATTGCCCAGTTGTACCAATAGTTCCAGCCGAGCGCGAATCCTAGTGATGGATCCACAAATTTTGAAGCATACGTGCTGAATGAACCCGCAACCGGCATGTAAGACGCCATTTCTGCGAGGCTTGTCATTAAGAAGAACACCATGATTCCAATCGCTACATATGAAAACAGAACGCCGCCTGGTCCTGCAGTATGAATGGATCCTCCGCTTGCTAAAAATAATCCTGTTCCGATCGTTCCCCCAAGAGAGATCATCGTTAAATGGCGGGATTTCAGTCCCCGCTTTAATTCATTGTCCGCGTTTGGTGACTGCGGTTGTGATGGATTCTGTGCTGTGTTTCGCATAAAAAAAACTCCTTTTCGTTTTAGGAAGGAGTGGGAAATAAAAAAAGCCGCCAAGCATTGGGCGACGATTATTATTAATCCGCATCATGCCTTCCGTAAGATAGCGCATCCCACCCACCGGTTATTCGTGGGTGTGACAGTGCTGTTCCTGTTCGAATACAGCCCCAATTCATACTTCCAGAGTTAAGCACAAATTTCGGCAGCTTTTCCTTTCACACGGAGTCTATGATGTCCTCTGCATCTCGTACGTCCTACTTATAAAAGCCGCGACCTCTACCTCATCGGATTGATGAGGATTTTTAATATCAAGTTAGTTAACGCTAAAAGTTATTATAAAACAGCGCTGTCGTTCCTTCAACTGTTTTTTGTTGCCAGCATTTTCACTTTTGAATTAATTCCCTCATTATATCATTGTTTACCTATCACCTACGATCATACAGAAGGGTTCCTTTAAACAATCGTTTAAAATTAAACCCGATTGTCCATCATTTCAAGTATAATGAACACTATTCAGGTTATGCTGAATCTGGATAATATAAAAAATCGAGGTTCCTACATGAATAATAGAAGTTTTAACGATTATCGTATAAGCGATGAAATAAAACGAGCACTTACAGTGTTGAAATATGAAACTCCGACTGAGGTTCAGACTGAAGTCATACCATTAGCTCTGGAAAAGCAAGATCTCGTCGTAAAATCCCAAACAGGCAGCGGAAAAACAGCAGCCTTTGGTATTCCGGTATGCGAAATGCTGGAATGGGAAGAAAAACGGCCACAAGCATTGATCCTTACTCCCACGCGCGAGCTCGCTGTTCAAGTTCGTGAAGACCTTACCAACATTGGAAGGTTCAAGCGGATTAAAGCTGTTGCTGTATATGGTAAAGAGCCTTTTGCGAAACAAAAAGAAGAATTGAAACAAAAAACGCATGTTGTCGTCGGTACACCGGGACGCGTCATGGACCATATCGAGCGTGAAACCCTCGTCTTAGACCAAATCAAGTACCTGATCATTGATGAAGCAGATGAAATGCTGAACATGGGCTTTATTGATGAAGTGAAAAAGATTATTAAACAGCTTCCTTCAAACAGAGTGACCATGGTCTTTTCTGCAACATTGCCAAAAGATATTGAAAATCTCTGCCATCAATATATGAAGGATCCAGCAAAAATCGAAATAGCTTCTGCCGGGATGACGACAGATACGATCAAGCATTCTTTAATCAACGTTCAGGAAGAGGTGAAGCTTGCTCTTCTGAAAGACGTGACGGTCGTTGAAAACCCGGACAGCTGCATCATTTTCTGCAATACGAAAGAGCACGTCGATACCGTGTTTGCAGAGCTCGAAGCCTCTCAGTATTCTGTTGAAAAGCTTCATGGAGGATTGGAACAAGAAGATCGATTCGCAGTGATGGACGGGTTCAAAATCGGGAATTTCCGTTATCTTGTCGCCACGGATGTGGCTGCGAGAGGAATTGATATTGATAATGTAACCCTCGTTATCAACTATGACGTTCCTATGGAAAAAGAGAGCTATGTCCACCGTACAGGAAGAACTGGCCGGGCCGGCAAAAAAGGAAGAGCCATTACGTTTGCATTGCCTTATGAAGGAAAATATCTTAGAGCCATCGAAAGATACATTGGCTTTGAGATCGATGAAGCGGAAGCACCGACAAAACAAGAAGTGGCTAAAATGCAGCGGGCTTTTGAAGAAAAGCTCAGCGGGCGCCGAGTCGTGAGAAATAATAAAACGGCCCGAATCAACCAGGATATTACGAAACTCCACTTCAGCGGCGGAAAAAACAAGAAGATCCGAGCGGTCGATTTCGTTGGAACCATCGCAAAAATCCCTGGAGTCTCAGCAGATGATATCGGCATTATCACCATCCAGGAGAATTGGTCCTATGTTGATATTCTTAACGGAAAAGGCTCACTTGTCCTGCAAGCCATGGAAAATACCACAGTTAAAGGCAAGAAACTGAAAGTCAGCAAAGCGAAAAAGTAAATAATCCTTCTGATAAGCAAAAGAGCACGGCTGCATTTTTCTCAGCCAGTGCTCTTTTTTTCTATCGATCCAGATTATATGAAGAAAGAGACCTGACCTAATGACGAGCCTCTTTAAACGATCGTTTAAATCATTGATTTCTTATTCCACAACCACCGAAACCGCACTATACACCAACAAAAGGGCCATCACCACATTGAATGCTCTTCTGTATTTTGATAAAAAGACTTGAAACATGGAACCGAACAGACTCCAGCTAAACGTAGCCAGGAAGCCGATAAACGCTAGAAATAATGAAATCAGCAGCAGGCTGGCATTGGAATGGTAAAAGGGAATCACAAACGTGGAAATGACAGTCAAGCCATATAAGAGGCCTTTTGGATTAACGAACTGAAGCAGCATGCCTGCTTTAAAACTGTTATTCTTGTCTTCTCGTTCGGTGTTTTTAGTCTTGCTTTTGCTGGTTAACACCTTATAAGCCAGATACAGCATATAGACCGCACCGAGGATCGTCATCGCAAACTCGATCTTTGGTATGAAGTTCTTCAGCCAAAGATTAAAGTAGCTGCTCAGCATGATGATGATAAAGAATCCAGCTCCAACTCCAACACAGAATCTGAGGGTTCGCTTCAAACCGTATTGGTTGGCAAACAGCATCGCCATAATGTTATTCGGACCTGGAGTGAAGCTTGTAACAAACACGTACAACAAAAAAGACAAGATGGACATTGTGATTTCCCTCCGTTGCGTATGTTATAATGTCTATATTGAACACTATAACGATTTTCAATATATTGTACAGAACGGTCGCTATATTGTAAATAGGTCTGGAGGTTATTTATGGAGGAAATCCATCTTATCATTGCGAAAAATTTAAAAGCCTTTCGGGAAAACAAAAAATTAAGCCTTGAAAAAGTGGCTGAACTGACCGGTGTAAGCAAAACAATGATTGGACAAATTGAGAGAGGCGAATCCAGCCCTACCATTACGACGATCTGGAAAATCGCCAATGGACTAAAGATCTCGTTTACTGCCCTGATCAATGATCCGCAGCCCGATACGAAAGTAGTCTTGCGAAGCGAAGTACAAGCCTTAACAGAGGACAACGGAAAATACAGAGTATATCCCTACTTTCCATTCCAGGATGACCGCCGATTTGAAATGTATTCCGTCGAGATCGACAAAGGCGGCTTTCTAAGCTCTGACGCTCATGGAGAAGGCACCGAAGAATTTGTAACTGTTTTTGACGGGGAATTAACCGTACGTGTAAACAACATAGAATACACCGTGAAAAATGGGGACTCTATCAGGTTCAGAGCCGACAGGCCTCATGTCTATCATAACTCCGGTGATATCTTGACCCGCTTGAGTATGACCATCTATTATCCGAACTAAAAAGCACCCGCCGAAAAAAAACGGTGGGTGCTCCTTTGCCCATATGATAATCATTTCTCCCTTTTCTCCGCCACCGCTTCACACATGACAGCATACATCTCCTCTACCCCATGTGATGAAGCCTCAAAGTTATAGGCGTTGTCGACTGAAATCCCAAGGCTGTCCGCTTCCTCCACGGCATCGATGTTCGCTCCCATGAATATAAACTCCCAGCTGTATTTCTCCTGCTGGTGCTTGATCAGCCCCTTTATTTTGGGATAGGTAAATTCCGTGCTCGCGTTTTCCATCCCATCCGTTGTAACGATGAAGATGACCTTGCCTGGCCTTTCATTCTCGTCTGTCATTGCTAGCCTGTGCCCGGTATCCACGATCGCTTTACCTATGGCATCCAGCAGTGCGGTACAGCCTCTTACAAAATACTCTTTGTCTGACAGCCTTGCCTCTCTGGCGTTTTTGCCAGTCCATACGACCTCATACTGATCATCAAAGAGAATCGCCGTAATTTCCGTGTCTCCTTCCGGCCGGTATTGTTTTTCAATCAGCCTGTTAAACCCGCCGATCGTTTCCTCTTCAAGCCCTGCCATTGATCCGCTCCGGTCCAGCAGAAAGATCATCTCCGTTTTATTGTGATTCATGCGACCCATCCCCTTCTATTCATCATGCTATAATAATAGCTAGATTCTGCCATCAGTTGGTCGCCTGGCAAGCGACATTTTGGGGAGGTCATCACAATGCTCGCAGAAAACACTCTGATTGAACTAAAAGAATATGTAGACTACTGCCTGAACCGTTTTCCGGCAGAGATTTTACATGCCTGTGCACCTCTAGAGAGCGAAATCCTTGAAGAAGATCGACAGCCAGCGGACCTTGACGGGTTTATCCAGTCCAGACGCAAACCTTCCCTCCGTCATCTCTTGTTCAGCTATATCGATCAAAGAGGCGCCAGTGATTCTGAAATCTACAAAAAAGCAGGAATTGACCGCCGCCATTTTTCAAAGATCCGTTCCAATCCCGATTATCGGCCGCGAAAAAATACGGTCATTGCACTCGCCCTGGCTCTTCAATTAAACATAGAAGAAGCCGGTGAGCTTCTAAGCTCTGCCGGCTTCTCTTTGTCTGACAGTGATACATCAGACCTGGTCATTCAATTTTGTTTGGAGAAGGAAATCTATAACCTTCAGGATGTGAATGAGGCTTTGGACAATTTAGGGGTAAAGCCTTTATAATTTAAGTTTCTTTCCTGTTCCGTACGCCATCCATCACAAATCTGATCATATTTTCAATTTCTTCGTCCTCATCCCCAAATGAGGTTTCTGGCAGCAAGACGAAGTGAGAAACAAAATATCCGCCAACGAAAGTAAACACCATTTTTTGAATCAACTCTGTTGGAATATCTGCTAAATCTCCTTGTTCTTTAAAGATGTTGATGACTTTAATGAGACGCGGAGAGACATTTTCCTTAAAAAAAGGCAGTAATTCGTTTCGCAATTCCACGTTATAGAGCATCTCTTTCACAACAATCTGGAATATTTCCAAATTCTCTTTAAAGAAGACAATTCTGTTTTTCAAGAAAGCCCGCAAGAAATCTTCAAAACTAAGAATGTCTTTTGACATCACTTCATTAAAAACACCCTCAGCCATAGCAGGAAATAAGTCTTTTATAAAGGGAACGATCACCGAGAGCAATAAATTATCCTTTGTTCCATACTTACGGAAAATGGTCCCCTCAGCTACACCGGCAGCTTTGGCAATCTCACTTGTCGAGGTGTTTGTATACCCTTTTTCTGCAAAGATTCTAATGGCAGACTCCAAAATCTTCTGCTGTTTATCCGTTTGTTTTTTGTTATCTGATGCATGGGCAACCATCGCCTCCAAGAGACTGCCTTTAAACACTTTCATCCCTACTTTCGAGCTTAACCTTTATAATTTACGATACTTTTTCAATGCAAATACATTCAGTACAGTAAAGAACGAAGCAAATAGCACGAGTGCAATAAGATCTCCACTAATATCGCTTAATTCCATTCCTTTATACATTATACCTTTTAGTGCATCTGCCGCATAATAAAGCGGCATCACTTTAGCAACGGCTTGCAGCCAGTCTGCCAAGCCATTAAGGGGAATGATTCCTGAAAAAAAGATTTGTGGAATGACTGCTATTGGGATAAATTGCACCATTTGAAATTCGGATGCGGCAAAAGATGATAAAAGGATGCCCAATGACAAAGCTACCAATGCCAATAATAAGTTAATTAAAATAACATTCCAAATGGATCCTTCCAGAACCATATCTAAAATATTGATGGCATACAGTACGACAATTACGGTTTGTATGACGGCAAACGTTCCAAAACCAACCAGATAGGCCATTACAATTTCCCATCTGCGAATGGGTGTAGACATTAATCGTTCCAATGTACCTGATGTCCGTTCCTTTAATAAACCAATACCCGATATGAGGAAAACGAAAAAGAAAACAAAAAAACCAACCAGCGTAGGACTCAGGACATCAAAAAAATCGGTATCGCTATTTCCGTAGATGTATGCTGTCTTGATATTTTCTTTTGGAAGGCCTGCGCTCCCTTTATTCATAAGTGCTGATTGAAATTGGGATACGGTTTGTTGAACCTTCATCTGCAGGGCTTTGGCGGCTGTCGGGTCATTATTTTGCAGGGTTAATTTCCAATGAGAATCTTTATACTGTAAAATAGCATCAAGATCATCACCTTTTATCGTATTCTTCGTATTGGTTACTCTCTTATAGTGAACCGTATGAATGCCGGCTTTTTCCAATGCCTTAACAAGCTGATGATCCGCACCAGTCACTCCCAGCTTCGGATTGATAGTGTCGGAGTTAAATAATAAATACATCAGGGATAAAATCAGCAAAGGAGCAACAAACAACAGCGCTAACGTTCGTTTATCACGGAACATCTCTTGAAAGATCCGTTTAATTAGAGCTGCTGTTCTCATGACTTTTCCTCCCCGCATTTAAAAAGACTTCATCAAAATTCTCTGCTTGATACAACTCTTTTAATTCGTCTGGTGTGCCGTTAGCCAATATGCGGCCTTCTCTGATCATCGCAACCAAATCACACCGTTCCGCTTCGTCCATGACATGCGTCGTTACGATGATCGTCTTTCCTTCTTCGTTTTTCAGCCGCAATAATTCATTCCAAATAGTTAAACGCAATTCCGGATCAATACCCACGGTCGGCTCATCCAAAATAAGAAGTTTAGGGTTTTGGATTAAAGCAATAGCCAGAGATAATCTGCGTTTCATACCACCCGAATAGGCCGAAACTCTTTTATTTAAATCAGCTGTCAGCTTTACGAGATCAGCGGTATAAGATATCCGCTCAGCCACCTCTAACTTCGGCATCTTGTAAAGTGAAGCAAAAAATTTCAAGTTCTCTTTGCCCGTTAAATTCAGGTACAAAGCATCAGACTGCGCCATATAGCCAATGTTCTGCAGCAGTCCGAGGTTTGGAACCTTTTCGTTTAAAACATGTACCATCCCATTGTCAGGATCATCCATTCCAACCATCAATTTTACCAGAGTGGTCTTTCCAGAACCTGATGGGCCAATAAATCCATAAATTTTTCCTTCTTCAATATTTAAGCTGATTTCTTTTAAAACCGCTTTTTTACCGAAGCTTTTGCTAACGTTCTCAATTTCAACACTATAGTTCATAACCAGCCCCCTAATAAAGTGAGTACTCACTCATTTTTATAATATCATATTTATGCCTCTCGTCAATAAAAGGTGAGTGCTTACCCGTTTGGATTTTCCTGGAAATCAGTCTGCTGGAGGCTTGATGGCATCTACTATTAATGAAGCAAACACTATTTTATCTCCTTGGTTCCTTGGGTCGTACTTTTTTGATCGGAAAATAACGCCTTTACCCCCGTTCCAATCTTCCAAATGAAAGCTCCCAGTCTCATCAAAATATTCAAGCAGCCTTACCGTATAGCCCGCTGCTTCAAACATAGCCGATAACGTTTTATAGTTATGTACAATCTTATGGCTTGCGCAGATATGGCCTTCAGGTCCGGGACCGCCAACTTGTACGGTATGCTGATATTCCTCATTCGGAAAGTATCCGTCGGGAACGGCACAGCGAATGTAACCAGACGGCATTAAAAAGTCATAACAGTTTTCAGCAGCTTCTATTCCCTCTTCATACGTAAGGTGTTCCCACACATGTTCAGCTAAAATGGCGGCTACTGAATTTTTTTCAAATGCATTTTCCCACTGCCTCTTATCCAATAAACTCAATACTTCTTCCTGTGTATGAATCCACCCAGGATTATTATTATAGGGTCCTGCCCCAATAACTATCTTCTTTTCTGCGTGCTGCAGCAATTCAATCACCTCAATCTTTTTTGTTTATTTTCCATCGGTTCATAAAAGGATTCCCCTTACTATTGTTGAATGACTAATTGTAAAATATGACCAAAAGGTGGTAAGATCATGAACTCAACCGTGTCGCCCATCGCTTGCAAGGTGAATAATGTGTTTATCCATGTTAAGGACTTAAAGAAATCAGCAGAATGGTACAGTCATTTGCTTGGAGTACCTTTCAATCCTGAAAACGTAGACTCTCCCGTTTACAACCTGCCTGTTACCAATGAAACAGGACTAACATTGGACGACCACACGTTTGATCCCGACTTTGTATTCAAACCTTCTTCGCATGTGCTGTTTAATTTTTATGTACCGGATATTGATAAAGCCTATGAATTCATAAAAGAAAATAGCATCACCATCGTGAAGGACATAGAACGCATTGGAGAGTTTGCCTATTTTAATTTTCAGGATTTAGACGGCAACGTTTTAATGATCTGTAACTGCTAGCATGAAAAAGCAGGGACCCAAAAGGCTCCTGCTTCATCCATTTTCACGAAAGTTTCTCCCATTCACTTAAGTACATAACATCCTTCTCCACATTTTTCTTTTCCGGAAGCAAGCAAAGAAATTCTAATGAATTGCCATCCGGATCATAAAAGTAGAGATTCGCAGTAGGTGTCCAGGTTTGCACCATGGGTTCCGCAGGTTCAAGTCCAAAAGCAGCCCTTGGCCTTATCCCTTTAGTAAGCAGCCATTCACTTGCATGAATAATGTCATCGTACGTAACCTTGAACGCAAAATGGCTTTTATGAAACTCTTCTTCCGGTACTTCCCAAACGCCCAGCATTTGTTCGCGCTGATTATTTTTATCAAACCAATAGAATGCGACACGCCGATCTTCAATTGTATGGGCCAAATCTAACCCTAACCTCGTATAGAACTCCATAGCCGCTTCTAAATTTTTGGTTTTGACATGGGTTTCGTACAGCGTTCCTGGAAACATGGTCAGTCCCTCCTGCTTATCATTCTTCAGTCTCTATCAATAATGCTCGGACACACTCGCCAAGCTTCTATGACACTAAACTTTTTATCTGCCCATTCTACCGCACCACCTTGTGGCAGAGTCCTTCTTTGCTGCTTCTCAGACTGCCAGGCTAACCATACAAGGAAAGTGTCCCTATCTTTTTGGGACGATGCAAATGTGCCTCCCAGCATCCCCTTGGCTTTTTGCAAGCCTGCACTCCAGCCATGTTTTTCAGCTTGCTGTATAATCGAATAAATATATTGGGCATTTCTTATAACATCTGCAAATTGATTTTCCAAACCTGTGATTCTCAGCTCTTCTTGGAAAAAATCTATCTCTATCGAAGTATAGGTGTTTCCTTGCCCCGAGGCTGCAAAAATCTGATCATGGATCTCATCCATAAAATACTGATAATCCTGTTGGCTTTCCCAGAAAGCATAGATACAAGCAGTCGATTGCTTATGATCACTCCATCCTCCCAGTTGTCCGATAAACCCTTTCACCTGACTAAGCGTTCCCCATTGTTTTTGACAGTCATAAAATAAATCTTGATGTCCTTCTTTTACTTTGCAGGATATTCGTTTAATAAGCATCAGCTCACACCTGATTAACCGAGAAGGAATGAGCTGTATACCATTTCGGCTCCAGCACTTCAAAATCTTGATGATCCTCCAGTACCTTATGTAATCGGTCTGCCATTTCATCGACTTGATCTGGTGTAACCCTGATCGTCCATACGATGGCAGACATAACATTCATAGCCATATAAAGAGAGTAAATCATCCAAAAATCCTCAGGGATCTTATTCTCAAAATATCCATTGATTTGCCCAATGGAAAAAGGAACACTCACCTCTTTACTGAATAAACCGACCTTACAAAAGTCATGATAAGGGTCGCCCCAATCAAAGCGGTTAAAATCAATGGCTCCTGCATATTGTTTGTTCTTCACAATAAGGTTGCTTGGATGGAAATCGTCATGCTGAAACTGGTTTGGACGGCTTTTTAAATAATGTTTGTTCTCCTCGATAAAAGCCATGATTTTCTCATCATTTTTTATTTTGACACCACAAGTCTTATAGGCATCCAAATATCTGTAAAACTTGTCCGTCACCCTTTCATACCATGGCTCAATGGTCTCAGGTGCTGGATACTGGTGCAAATTCCACAAGTCCTTCCCCGCTCTTAGACCAATCTCATATTGCTCCCTTTCCGTGTACTTGGGCAATACCTCACCTGCATCTTCTCCCTCTATGTAAGAAAGCACATAAAAACAGATGTCCATCTCCTCCAGCTTTCCTATTTCAATAGGCTCCGGTGTCTGAACGGGAAACCTCATGATTTTGCTTAACAGCTGGAACTCGGATTTTTTCCTTTCATAATCCCCTATAGCGGCAATTCTCAATAAAACCTTACTGCCACCCTTTAATGTCACAGCGTATTTCTGATCCCCAGAATATCCTTTAGGAATGTGCTCCATTTTTTCAGCAGCCGAAAGCGATCTTATCCTTGATCTCACCCAATCTAACTTCATTCTTATGAAACCTCCACCTTTATTTTCCACTTACTTATATTCGTCAAAAGGGGTGAAAATCTCCTTCCTGTTAGCAGTCCAAGGAACTGATATAATTTTAACTGCAGATAAAAGGAGGAGATTCATTTGAAAAATCTAGCTGTATTCTGTGGCTCAAGCAATGGTGTATCGGAAATCTATGTTAAAGAAGCTGCGAAACTGGGGAAAGAACTGGCCGAACGCAACATCGGACTCGTGTATGGCGGGGCAAGTGTAGGAGTGATGGGAGCTGTTGCTGATTCCGTACTGCAGCATGGTGGACAAGTAACAGGAATCATGCCAGACTTTCTGAAAAAAAGAGAAATCTCCCATAAGAACTTAACCAATCTTATCGTGGTAGATTCCATGCATGAAAGAAAAGCAAGAATGGCTGAATTGGCGGACGGGTTCATCGTTTTACCCGGCGGACCAGGAACCATGGAAGAATTCTTTGAGATTTTCACGTGGGCACAATTAGGCTTACATCAAAAGCCTTGCGGTCTGTTAAATATCAAACACTATTTCGATCCTCTGATCTCCTTGTTTAACCACATGACGGCCGAAGGATTTATGCAAGAAAAGTACCGTGAGATGGCACTAACAGCTCCCACTCCACAAGACCTACTGAATCAATTCAGCAACTATGAACCGCCAGCCGTAAAAACATATCTTACCGAAGATCAAACGTAAACAGGATGCCGGAGCAAGAAGATCCAATTATTCTGCAATTAATAAACTTCAACGCCATATAAGACTGGAAACAAAAAGGGGCTGTCCAGAAAGTCGAAAATTGACCTTCAGGCAGCCCCTTTTTGGCTTGAAAAATCTTCAATGAAAAGTTAATTGAAGTGGAAGATGCGAGACTCCTGCGGGACTAGCGTGACAGTTGAGACTCCCGCCGGTGCTTGCACCAAAAAGTAGGCGTTCACGCCGGTAAGGCTCACCGCACGCCCCGCGGAAAGCGAGCAGCCTGGAACGGAAATCAACAGCTTACAGACTTCTTGGACAGCCCCTTTTCTGTAGGCTTTAAAGTTTAATTAAAAATCGAAATCATCGGGATCTGGACCCACACGAAGATTTTGATTCAGCTCATTGATTCGATTTATTTCCATATCCGATAATTCAAAATTAAAGACCATGGAATTTTCAATAATTCGGTTTTCCTTTGTAGACTTTGGAATTGTGATTACACCATTTTGCAAATCCCATCTTAGAATAATTTGAGCAACAGACTTGTTATGATGATCCGCAATCTCCTTTAGAACAGGATGATCCAGAAGCTGCCCCTGCATGAGGGGAGACCAGGCCTCCATTTGAATACCCTGTGCTTTACAAAACTCCTGAAGCTCCTTTTGGCTCAATTTCGGATGATATTCAACTTGATTGATCATCGGTTTAATCTCCGCATCTTTCATCAAATCTTTAAGATGATGGATTTGAAAATTACTTACCCCTATCGCCTTGACTCTGCCCTCTTTATATAATGTTTCAAGAGCTCTCCAAGCATCTTTATACTTACCTTCAACAGGCCAGTGAATGAGATAAAGATCGAGATATTCCAGACCAAGCTTCCGTAAGCTCTCTTCATAAGCCGCTATTGTTGAATCATAGCCCAAATCAGCATTCCAGACTTTTGATGTCACAAATAGGTCTCGCCTTTCAACGCCGCTTTCAGCTAAACCTTCTTGAATCCCTTTTCCGACGCCTTCTTCATTCTCATAAATGGCTGCTGTATCAATGCTGCGATAGCCATGCCGAATTGCTGTTTTTACTGCATTAACCAGCTCCGGCCCCTCTTCAACTTTAAATACCCCTAATCCAAACCAAGGCATTTTTACTCCATTATGCAAAGTGGTTGTATCCTGTAAATGATTTGCCACTGTTTTTCCTCCTCTTGTTTAAGAGCCAATCAAACAAGGTAATTATTGAATATTAACAGCAGAATGAGAAGTACGCACTTTAAAGTGACGTAGGAACTATTAAGTTCTTTGATTACTTTTTGGTACCTGTCAAAAAAAGCATTATCCCCATTTATGATAATCAAACCATGTAAGCAGCTGGTTAATATATGCTTGATGATATCTGTTATGATCCGCTATATGCCACAAGCTCCAATGTATGGTTACTTGGTTGCCTTCATATTCAACCGTATCGTTTAACTATTGATCCCTTAGCTCACAGCATAACGTTTTAATCATACTAACTACTTCATCATAGTCATTTATAAGAATTTTCACAGGCATATCCTGAAGCTGGGGCAATCGATTGTTTTCATCTGTCATTGGCCCATATCTGAAGAGGCATATTTTCGGTATGCCCTGTAGGTTAATAAAGTAAGTAAAATACTTAGAAAAGAGCTATAAGCAAAGACGGAAGTATAAAGAAGGGCTCCATTTGCAACTGAATCCGCTAGTTCAACATGATAAAAAATCCATACAAAAATAATCCTGCTCAACTAGTTTTCGCATAAACACAAGTATCAGTCAGTCTGGTTCCATCTGCAGATAAATCATCGTTTTTGAGAATGCCCTCTAATGAAAAGCCTAATTTTTCAGGTATATAACGGCTTCATCTGATTTCAATTCTTTTAAATTGCAGCTGTTCCATACCAAATTCCGTTAATTTCTTTACAGCTTCTGTCATATAACCTTGGCCGCTGAATTTGGTATTGATCCAGTATCCCATCTCACATTTTGGGATATCCCAATCGATGCTTTGAAGACTGGTGGTTCCTATAAAATCATTGGATACCTTGTAGAAAATCAGGAAACGAAAGTTCTCTCTTTTTAGGAAGTTGATATGGGCCTCCCTCAAGTTAATTTCTGTTTCTTCTACAGCAGGAAGGTTCTGAGCAAATGGCAGCCACGCTTTTAATTCTTGATAAGATGCTTTTATAGCTTGATTGACGATCTCTCCATCTCCAGAACGTAAAGGAGCTCTAAGGATCAGTCTTTCAGTTTCTAATTGAGTTGGAACTTCCATTAATATCGGATTCATAGCAATACCCCTCTGTTTCATTAAATACTCTTCCTCCAGTTGGATAACAACCTTAAATCAGACTCCCTACACAAAAGATTGCTCTACTTTCCCTTACTAATGAACCATTATAGTACAATGAATATCAATATCATGTTAAAGAGGGATTCGATTGACTACTAATAAGGCAACGATCAAACCACATTACCGTAAAATGAGGATAGCTTATAGTATAGCTGTTGGTATCACCATTTTTTTAGGGCTCGCCTCCAGAAAGTGGAGCCATCTTTTTCCGTTAGTGGCAGCGCAGAACGCCGGAGATGTGCTATGGGCCATGATGGTCTATTTCGGATTCCGTTTATTACTGGTGCGTAAAAGCCTGCACACAGATTTATGGCTCAGTTTTTTGTTCAGCTTCGGCATTGAATTCAGTCAGCTGTATCAGGAAAACTGGATCAATCCTATTCGTGATACAATGCTCGGAGCATTGATCCTGGGCAAAGGTTTTCTTATTGTAGATCTGATTCGGTACACAGCAGGAATCCTGATTGCCGCTATCTTGGATAAAATGACACTTATGTTCACTCTCCACAAATAAATCGCCAATTTCTGGGCAGGCCTCATTCAATCCGCCAAAATTTGTCCAAGATGATGGTTCATATGATCAATATAATCCCTTACAAGCCACTCTAACGTTTGAATGTTTTGTGCATCTACTTTACATTCAAGCTTCCATTGTTCCTCCGAAACATTCACAAGAAGTGCCGCGATCTGTTTATTGATTGAAATCCATAGATGAAGAATGTCCTCAACAGTAAATGAATGCTGATAGTCATGAATCTCCACAAAAAAGTCCTGATTATAACTCTTCAGGGTAACCACTTGAGTTGAGGCGATGATATCAACAAAGCGCTGGTGGTTCACATTACCCGAATCACAAAGATGTCCAAGAATTTCTTTTTTAGACCATTTGGAAGGCAGAGGTTTGGCCTCGAGATCCGAAATTGTACTAATTCTTTTCGGCATTGAAGATAGATTACTTTCTAGCTCAGACACTAACTTATTCATTTAACATCCTCCATCATTTCTCTAATCAAAGGGTCAGAAATTTTTTCTACCCTTTTCTGCATAAAGAGGGTATAGTCCTTCTTGATAATAAATAATACAGCCCTGTTTAATAAACTCGCTTTCATGATCGGGGATAACATAGATTTTCGGCTTCTTGTCCTCAGGCAATGCATTAAACTTTTCCCAGGATTGTTATGTAAAATATCCAAATAACCGACAGGATAGTTATATTAAAAAGTGAATGTAATAGATAAAAATAATTAGGAGGGATTTTTTGAATAGTCCTGTTTTAACTCAAATCGGAACGGTCTTTATTCCAGTAAGCAACATAGAACAAGCTCGAGATTGGTATTGTGACATATTAGGTTTACAAGCAAATGGAGAAATACAGTTCGGTCATATTTATGTCATACCTATGAATGGTACAGGGATTGTATTAGACAGCAAGATTTTTTCAGAAGAAAATATAGTAAAAACTCCTTTGTTTCATTTCAATACAGAAAATATTGAAGAAGCCTATCAGTTTATGAAAAAAAAGAAGGTTGATTTAATCACTGGAATTGAACATTATCACTATTTTAATTTTAGAGACCCTGATGGAAATCATCTCATGATTTGTAAGTGTTAATAACAATAACGATGGAAGGTGATCTTTTCAATGCGTCACCAAAAAAGAATACACGACTATGGTATTAAAATAGGACGCTTGGAAACCGGACGCTATAACGCAATTACCGATGTCGAAGGCGTTACAGTCGGCCACGTAACACTTAGTGATCAGAGCATGCAAACGGGAGTAACAGCCATCCTTCCTCACACTGGCAACACGTTTAAGGAAAAACTGATAGCATCAAGCCATATTATCAATGGCTTTGGAAAAACGATGGGTACCATTCAAATGCAAGAATTGGGTGTGTTAGAAACGCCCATCATTTTAACAAACACCTTAAGTATAGGTACAGCTGCAGATGCCTTAATTCAATACATGCTGGAGCAGAACCCGGAAATCGGCCGATCGACTGGGACGGTCAATCCCGTCATCGGGGAATGCAATGATATGTTCCTCAATGATGTAAGAGCTCAATTTATTGAGAAGGAACATGTTTTTCAAGCCATACATAACGCTTCAACTGAATTTGAGGAAGGAAGTGTTGGAGCGGGAACGGGCATGCTTTGTTATTCCTTAAAAGGAGGAATCGGCACTGCCTCAAGACAGTTTCAATTGGCTCATGGAGAGTACACCATTGGGGTGCTCGTCCTATCGAACTTTGGTATTTTAAGTGATCTCATGATGAATGGCAGGGCGATTGGGCAAGAGCTAAAAGAAGAGCTGCTCCAATCTTGGGAGGAAAGGGATAAAGGATCGATTATGATCATTGTTGCCACGGATCTGCCGGTTTCAGAACGTCAGCTCAATCGCATCATCAAGCGGTCGGTTGCTGGCCTATCAAGGACAGGATCCATCATTACGCATGGCAGCGGAGAAGTAATCATCGGCTTTTCAACCGCCACTAAAATTCCTCATGACAATCCAAATCACTGTTTAACCATTCCTGCGATTCATGAGGAAGATATGGATACGGCTTTTCGGGCCGTTGGGGAAGCTGTTGAAGAGTCCGTATTAAATTCTTTAGTGACAGCCACGCATGTCATCGGAAGAGATGGAAATGAAAGGCCTGCTTTTAAAGATTTAATTCAGGAATTTAATATTAGATTGGCGTAACATGAAGCCAATTTCGCAAACAAGGTAAGAGAGCATATCTCGAACTGAAGCCATTTATTTTGGAATGGTAAGGAGCTAACAATAAATTGTTAGCTCCTCAGCTTATGGACTACTATTTTGGTTATGGGGTGCCGCTTGTAAGATGAGCATCGAACATGTCTATTATTTCAAGGAATCGATCAGCTTCACGGAAAACATGGTCTGCTAATAGCGGATGAATGATACTCTTTATTTTACATTGCTCAATTAAATCACGTGCCGTTTTCTTGAAGTCCCGAAGAGATGAGACCGACACACGATTCTGATCCAGGAATTGATCTAAAAGAGGAACCGTTTGAGATTGCGGCTTCATAGATTCTAAGTCTCTTGCTTGATACATCAATTGATCAAAATCATTGCTGAAATTTCGGGCGATATCAATTAGCTTCCTTTCAGAAGGATCCAGCAGATGACCAATAAATTTAGCATGGTCTGCCATAATCCTTAAGAAGAAGACATTTTCTTTTATAATGGCATCAGGAAGAGGTTTCATTTTACCTTCATTTAATTCACCTAATCGTTTTCTAAAATAATTAGCTTCCCTGCTTGTATGATCAACTAACAGGGGGAAATTATTTGCCCCTGGCAATTTACATGTAAGAATCAATCCCAGTACTTTTCGTTTAAATCCGAAAATATTGGTTGCAGCCTGTTGTACTTCTGTATTAAATCTTTTTATTTGCTCAGGATCTGTTTGATTTGTAAAGGAATGTGAGGTTTGTTCGATGCGTTCAAACAATCGATAAAATTGATTAGCCTCATTGATTAATTGAGTATCCTCCGCTCTAAAACCCAATCGCAGAAATAAAGAATGTTCTTTCATGATTCTAGACCAAAAACGAATTTCATTTAATGATCGCTCAACAAAAATCCCAGAAGTTACACCTGTATCAGGATGTAATATGGTTTCATCTCCATTCATTCCTAACCCTCCCAGTAAATACAACGTCTATTCTATCCTTATTAATAAATTCAAATAAAAATACCTTCAACGAAAATAAGCTGCCTGATTCGGCAGCTTATTTTCGTTTTTTTTTGTTTAAGTGAGTCTCTTCATTAAATAATACTGCTGATGTTCCTTAGTAGGATTTTCTTGTACTACACCTGCAATTTCATATCCATTCTTTTGATAAAAATCTGGAGCTTGAAAGCTGAATGTAAACAGCTGTACCAGTCTGCAATGATTCTCTCTCGCCATTTCTTCTATACGCTATAATAGCTCTTTCCCATATCCTTTACCCCTTAGTGATTCATCCACCCATAAGTTATCTACTATAGTGACGAAGATATTTTCCCTGTTATACCTCCTAAAATGCTTCCATCTTCACCTCTAAGGATAAGGCTAATGTTTTTGACGGGATGTATGGTCTCATCAGGCATTTTTGATAAATTATATTCAATAACCTTTTTACAAATATAATCACTATCTTCTTGATTCCATTGTTGAGTTATTTTCATTTCCGCTTCCTCCGTGATCGTTGAAAACTCTATTTATTTATTAAGTCAGTACCATATGAGTTATCAATTGCACAAAGCCATTCGCCGTTTGAATTTTTCTTAAACACGTATGTTGCTCTTCTATCCATGGAATATTCGGAATCATTTTTATCGGCAGCAAGCAGCGTTTGGGAAATAACTAACGCAGTGTCTCCAGCCTCTAAAATAGTCATTTCCCCCTGCGTTGGTACAATACTGTTATTAAAATACTCTGCAATGGCAATAAATGCTTTTTTGATTTCTTCTTTACCTCGTGCAATCATTCCTGGCTTTACAACCAGAACTGCATCATCAGTATAGTAGTTCATCAACGTATCAAAATCTTCCTTCTTTATTGCCAAGTCACACTTATTAATTAACTCTTTTAAAACATGTTCCATACTATATTCCTCCCCAGCTTTGCTGCACAACATATTACTATCTGTATTGCACATGTTTATTTAACTTTCCTTTTAGTTCAAATAAAAAAAGGGGCTGTCCAAGAAGTCTGGTAGCTGTTGATCTCCGCTCCAGGCTGCTCGCTTTTACCGGCGCGAGCTCCTACTTTCGCGGGGCGTGCGGTGAGCCTTACCGGCGTGAACGCCTACTTTTTGGCGCAAGCGCCTGCGGGAGTCTCACCTGTCACGCTAGTCCCGCNCTCCTACTTTCGCGGGGCGTGCGGTGAGCCTTACCGGCGTGAACGCCTACTTTTTGGCGCAAGCGCCTGCGGGAGTCTCACCTGTCACGCTAGTCCCGCTGGAGTCTCGCACCTTGCACTCCAATCAACTTTTCATTGAAGATTTTTCACGTCAAAGGAGCTGCCTGAAGGTCAATTTTCGACTTTCAGGACAGCCCCTCTTTGGAATCTATTATTTGTTAGGTAACTCAGAAATATATTTTTCAACTACTTGATAAACATAGTTTTGACATGCTTCTGCTGTATTGGGGTTGTATTTACCGCCATTCGTTTTATTATTGGACAATACTCGGATTCCCAAGAATGGTACATTATAAGCTTGAGCCATTTGTGCCGCTGAAGCTCCTTCCATTTCTTCAACTGATGTGCCGTACTTCGAATGGAACCACTTGATTCGATCCACTTCATTGTTCCAAACGTCAGCCGAACCTATCGTACCTTCTACAACCTTACCCTTGGTGTATTTATCTTTAACTTCATTAGCCGCTTCGAGCAAATCCTTATTCCCTGCGTAGAAACGAGGTTTTTCAGCATTCGGATCTTCTCCCGCACTTCCTTCAGAAGCCATAAGATCCATCGGCTTCCATGCTGCAGGATCCATTCCCTCGCCTTCACCCTTCTCCCCTGTTTTTAAAGAACCAAGATTTACTGTTTGTTTTCCTAACACAATATCAAAAACATTCAGTTCTGGATCATGTCCGCCTGATGTTCCTTGATTGATGATGGCAATTGGATGATATTTTTCGATAGCGATTGCTGTAGCGGCTGCTGTATTTTCCATTCCCTTGCCTGTTTTTGCGACGATTACGGGATAATGGTTGAGCGTACCTTTATAAAAAACAAAAGTGCCTGATTTTTCTACTTTCACATTTTTTAGCTTTTGTGCAAATTTTTCAGCTTCAATCGGCATCGGTCCTTGAATAACAATCGGCTTATGATGAGACTTGGCTTGTACTGTTTCATTCGGTGAATCAGATCTCCATATTGCAACCGCCGCAAGTAACAGTGCTGTAACCACCGCTAATAGAGCGTATTTTTTTTTCATCTTTTTCATATCCATGATCCTCCTAGTGGTTTGATATACTCGAAGATCTGGCCCAAAGAAAAAAGTCCAGACAGGTAGCGTTCTACCCACTGGACCGGCGAAAGTCAAAGTATAAAAAATGAAATCAGCTGAAAAAAGCCGAAAAACGAATACTTTAACCCGTAGTCCAGTTCTTGCAATGGGAACCAGGTAGAGACACTCAGACCATATTTCCGAGCATATACGAGTAATGATATATAGTTGATTACTTTGATAATATAGCAAACAACTAAAAAAACCACAATAAAAATACGAATTCTATTTACATTAATAAATTTATCGTTCGGGTTTTACCGGCTATTTGAGTTCCTTGATTCGAATTGCGGAGTATTTTTATATTTACCGCCTCACTGCTAAACTACTGCTGAAATGGCTAGATAAATGCCTATAGCTGCTGCAACAAATAAAATAATAGAAGTAACAGGACTTCTCCTAAATTTAATTCCATAAGCACCTAAAAAGATAGCCGCAGCTAATTTGGAGATGCTCTCATCATAAGCATGGTGTGAAAAATATGAACTGCTAAAGATAATAGAAATAAGTAACGCTGCAATGATTAGCAATTTAAACCACATAGGCTCCTTTAGAAATTGTTTCAGCATAAATTTCATCTGCCGCATGATAAAACCCCTTTTGTATTTTTCATTACTAAGGAAGCTTATGGTGTGGTTTTCATAAGTAGTACTATCCTAATCAAGTCATCACTCTTTCTTCCCCTCTATTGTTATTAAACAGATACATTTACTTTCCATATCATATGGTCAAAGCCTTCTTCCCAATAATCCTTAAGCCAGTAATCCGGTTCGCCAAATTTCTTGTCCAAATTTTTTGTGCGCTGCGGTACCCGCTGTCTAAACAAAATTCGTTAATGCCTCTATTCCGCAGCGTGGCATACATGGTGTTCAATAAAAGATTCCCTATCCCTTTTCTTTGATAGTCAGGATGAACAAATACAGTACCGATCTCAATCAGCTCTTTTAGAGCACCGTTTGTACAAGTACAGATAAGTTCACTTGCGGGACCGTATTCGATGGAACCAACCATTTGATTCCTTTCTATCACAATTAGGAAATGGCGATCCTTTCCTTCGCTTTTTAAATCACTTTCTAAATAACGCTTCTTACTCTCAATTTCATCCTTTAGATCATCCAGCTTCTCTTCGATTCCCTCTTTAGCAAAGGTATCTGTAATGACGATCCGGAAAAATTCATGTAACGGTGAAAGATCTTCAATCGCCGGCCTTCTAATCTCAACATTTAACACGAAACTCTCCCTTTCTGCTTCATAAAGCTACAGTAATTATTCTATAGCGTCGGCTAAAAAGCCTTTGTTCAGGCAAGCTGGTTAGATTGTTGCTTCAAACCCCATAATGTTAGTGAAGAAGGTCGTTTTTTTATACGGATTCAATTCTTCCATTGCCCTAGTAGTTAAATCACTATTTTAGTAGCAATTGTGCTTGTGCAGAATATATTAGAAAGTGAATGATGCAAGGAAGATTATCCTTTTGCCATGAAGACCACGTGGCTATACCAGCATCCATTCAACGGATTTAACTACAAGGGGGATAAAAGTTTATGAGTTTATTTAATAGGAATATGGATATGGGCACCGAAGAAATTTTTGAAATAGGTGCTAATTGCCTTTTGGTACTTGGAAACCGTTTTTTTGCGGTAGTAGAAATTGAGTCAGAGGTTCCTGGAGTGGATCTAGAGGAATATGTGATTATTCGCATAAATGAAAGGACTGCAAGACGATTAAACAATGCTGGTTTGGAATTGTGTGAAGTTCAAAACACCGCGCCTAGATCAAGAAACGGTGTTGAAGTTGAGTTTAAGTGTATATTTATTAACCGTAATCAGGCCTTTGCATTGTTTGATGTGGAGAACGATTTTGATGAGGCAGTATTTGTAAAGATTTCCATGGAAGAAGCGAGACGATTAATTCGCCAAGGTGCCAGGCAGTGTACTGTTATTGATGCGCGCACCAATTCCAATTGTTAAAGAGATGTTATTCCACACATAACACACGCGTGTATTAGCGATGCTGTCAACTTTTCCATCAAGCTAAGAAAATTTCGGGGCTGTCCAGAAAGTCGAAAATTGACCTTCAGGCAGCCCCTTTTTGGCTTGAAAAATCTTCAATGAAAAGTTAATTGAAGTGGAAGATGCGAGACTCCTCGAAAATGAACTTCACATTTTCTTCGTGCGATAAAAAGCTGCCGGAGCCTTCCTTGTCCTGCGGGACTAGCGTGACAGGTGAGACTCCCGCCGGTGCTTGCACCAAAAAGTAGGCGTTCACGCCGGTAAGGCTCACCGCACGCCCTGCGAAAGTAGGCGTTTACGCCGGTAAAAGCGAGCAGCCTGGAACGGAAATCAACAGCTTACAGACTTCTTGGACAGCCCCATTCCTTATCAATCATCAGACCAGTAAACATCATCATCCCAACACAAGAACTACATATTCAAAAAAAGCCTACGCTTTAAAGGTTTCCCGCAAGTTCTCATGATGGATTGTCGTTGTTTCAAAAGAGAAAAGACGGAAGATCAGCTGAACAAATACTCCAAGTCCAAATGCAGTAACCACTGTTCCCATCCCTAGTGGCCCTCCGAGCAGCCAACCGACCAGTGCAACTGAACATTCCAATGAAGAACGACAGACCCCAATTGGAAGACCCGTGCGCCTACGGATCGACACCATGAGTGAATCACGCGGCCCCGCCCCAAAGCCAGAACTTATGTAAAAATAACTGCCCAACGCTGTGGTAAACAGCCCCAGCATCAGCATACCCAAGCCACTGGGCCAACCGGGCGCCTTCGGCAGTACATCGGTCCATAAAATGAAGTCCATGAAAAATCCAATCAGAATCATATTGGCCAAGGTGCCGATTCCAATTTTCTCTTTCAGCAGGATAATCAAACCAACAATAACCACGCTTACTAGAACAGTGGCTTGCCCGATGGTCAATGGAAGATAGTTGGTGAGCCCTGCCTGAAACACTTCCCAAGGACCAAAGCCTAAATTTCCTTTCATAACGATCACAGAGCCCAACGCAAATAAAAAAAGCCCAAACAGAAGCCGTAAGATTCGTAGCGATTTATTCATCTCTATGCCTCATTCCCCCTACTTATTGCCCGATTATTTAATGATTGGTATAGGTTTCTTTCAAAAACCTTACAGATTGATTGATTAATGATTTTAAGACATCAACGTCAATATCTGCTACCTTATTTATGTACACGCACGCTTTTCCAGTGGTATGTTTGCCAAAGTCCTTTAATAATTCCTCTCGTTTCGTGTCACCCGTAGCAAAATAGAAACTAATTTTAGCTTTTCGAGGTGAAAAGCCAACGAGTGGCGCATCTCCTTCATGACCGGATTGATATTTATAATGATATGCACCAAATCCAATAATACTCGGTCCCCACATCTTCGCTTCATAACCTGTCGCTTCTGTAAAAATATCTAATAATTTATATGCGTCCTCACGTTTTTTAGGGCTTTCAACATTTTCAATAAACTCAATGACACTACTGTCGGTTTCTTTGGTTTTCAGTTCGTACATGTTTAGAATCTCTCCTTTTCTTTAGTCTTAGTTTTACATATTTTCATGATTCTCTTTAAATATGGTTCTGCCGATATTCCTGCCTTACCGGTTCAATCTGTGATAGATGTCTATATTCTGCGTTTCTTCGTACAAATCCTTTTATTCCGTGTTTAACTAACATGCCCGTTAGCTCAAAATGAACAACTAAAAAACCGTATGCTATATTTCTCATACGGCTTATTTTATAAAGAAAAACGAGTTTTTAATTCATTAAATGTGTGATATAGCCTTCTTGATATAGTCAGAAAGCTGTTTATCTATTCCAAACTTCTCTCCTATTTGTGGATTCTCTTATGCTTAAAAGAGGCCCTCAAGTCTTTTTCTCCCACCAAAAATCAACAACATGGACTAACAGAGCTTTATTGTAAGATCTAACACTTGAGTCGATATAACATTTATGCTGTCTTCTTTTCCGCCGTAACGCGCTTCTTATCCAAGCCATTAACCACAAGAACACCCGATATGGCAACCAATCCTCCGATCAGCGAAAGGGTACTCGGCCACTCGTTCAGCCAAACCCATGCGGTAAGTATGGCGATCGCCGGCTCCAGGTACATCATGCTCGCCACAGAACTGGCATTGCCTGACGAAAGAGCAATCGCCCACGTTACATAAGCGATCGCAGCCGGGAAAATCCCTACATAAAGTGTCGATATATTGGCTTCCATGGTAGCGTGCTGAATGGAGTCAAAGAGTCCAGGAGAGAACCAGAAAAAAGGCAGTGTACCCGCCCATGTCACATAAGCCGTCAGTTCAATCGGCGTATATCGATGAAAGAACGGTTTTTGGAAAACAAAAAAGACAGACGTAGCGGCAGCAGCCATCAATACTAAAAAAGCTCCTTTAGAAATCGTCAGGGACGGGCCAGCACTACCCAACGTAATCAATATAACGCCAGCTAAACCAATGCCAAGACCGAGCCATCCAAATCTCCCTAAACGCTCGTTTAATACGAAAACAGCAATGAGCGCCGTAAAGACAGGCGCTGCTCCAATCAGCATGCCGGCGGTTCCTGCCGATACGGTCTGCTCACCGAACGTTACCCCTATGTGATAGATGCTTATTCCAATCCATCCAAGCAGCAGAAGCCTAAAAAAATCTTCTTTTTTTGGCAGCCGAAATTTCACACCCGGACACAGAGCGTAAAGGATAAAAGCACCGGATGCTATTAAGTAACGAATGAGAACTAAGTGTCCCGCCGAATAACCGCCATGCAGTCCCGCCCGGATGGCCGCAAATGTTGATCCCCAAATGATAATCGTAATAAGTGCCATAAAGAAAGCCTTTGCGTTCAATTCTTTCACCTTCAGTTCTATCTTTTTTAAACGGACAGAAATAAAGAGCTGCAGCAGCAACTCCATTCTTAAACCAATCTAGCGAAAAGGACCTGCGTTTTTATTTAACATGAAAGTCAGGCGCTTTATCCGGCACAAGATTTAAGATGATGTTATGTTCCAGGAGCGCCTTTAATCCACAGAGGACCATCGTGTACCCTCCCATGGAATCAATGGCGGTATTTACGATCTCATCTCCACTTCCTTTAAATCCTGAGTTAATTATCGTGACCATCGTCTCGTTATCTTTTCGGGAAACAAAGGTCCACTCCACCTCTGTACCGTCCGACGACTGAATATGAATGCGTTCGTTTTCCTCTAGTCTTTTTACAAAAACGCGATCCGATACACCGTACATCTCCCATTCCCATTTGACTTTTTTCCCCTCTTCTACTCTTCCGCTGCTTTTAGTGAACCAAAATTTGGTCGTAATCGCCGGTTCAATAAAAGCCTCAAATACGACTTCCACCGGTCTTCTAATAAGCATTTCTGCTCTTACAACCGGTGTGTGGTATAGCTCAGGCATCATGAGATCTCCTTTCATTATGGATGAAGCACAACACGATATACAAATACAGATTTTGCTTCTGAATAAGCTTTGATCACTGTGTACATTTCTATTTGTTATGTGAGAATCCTGCTTAGGAGTTTAATAATGAGAGAAAGCGGAAAACTATTGAAAAACAGATACAAATAATGGAGGCTAAATGATGATCGACAGACCGCAACCTGACGAATACTCTGAGGACTACACTTCTTATGTAAAATTAGTGCCTGAAGGAGACATAGTAACCATTCTTAAGGAACAAATAAAAGATACCGTTTCTCTGCTAAGCTCTTTTTCTGAAGCTGAAAGTGAATATAGGTATGCGCCTGATAAGTGGAGTATTAAAGAAATGATTGGGCATATGATTGATAATGAGCGGATTATGGGCTACAGATTGCTTTGTATAGCACGTGGAGAGACGGCATCCTTGCCCAGTTATCATGATGAAGAATATGTAAGAGAAGCAGATTTTGATAGCCAAACCCTAAAAGACTTGCTAGATCACTTAACAAGTATACGCCAATCCACTGTATATCTAGTGAATAGTCTAAGTGAAGAAGCATTAAAACGCAGGGGAGCCGCGAACCACAGCGAAATTACGGCACGAGCCATTGTTACGATTTTAGCAGGCCATGAAATTCATCATTGCAACATCCTTAAAGAAAGGTATTTGAATGTGTAAAGAGAGACTTTAGTATTCAATGGTAAGTCTCTCAATGTTGCTCTTTAGCTTTTCAAAAATTGAATACTGTGATCAAACAGTTCATCGATCCAGCTCAGTCTTCCGAAAACATGGTCAACACCCTCCATTAAATGAATGCCGCGATCATTGTTCACATACGTATCGTAATACCTTTGTCCATATTCATGAGGAACCGCTTCATCCTCTGTCCCGTGAATAATCATGACCGGATTAGTGTATGATGTGATTTCATGATAGAGATTACGATTTTTTAAATCTTCATAAAATCCACGGCCCAGCTCAAGTCCATTTAAATCCACATTTCCGTTCGGAAGCTTGGGGTATTTTTCAAAATAAGAAACAGCCAACTTATTCATGTTGCCAGCTGGTGCCCATAAGCAAACTTTATGTATGTCATTAGGAATTTCCTTGGCCACTTGGGCAGCAACCGCACCACCCATACTGTGACCCACTAACATAATTTTCACGGAATCCACCCAGTCCAACTTTTTAACGAAATTCACGATTTCTTTTCCCTCATGCACTTCCCCGCTGAAGGTCATCTCTGAAAAAGAACCATCACTTTCACCCGAACCCGAAAAGTCAAACCGCACACAGCCGATCCCCTGATTTGCCAGTTCACGGGCATATCGCACTAACAAGAAATGATCATCAATTTTAGAACCTGTTATCCCATGAAAAAGAATAGCCACAGGACTTTTTGATGAGCTGTCTGATTCCGGTTTATGAGCCATCCCGCGCAGTGTTAACCCATTGACTTCAAGTGTTATGGAATATTCGATAGTAATCAAACCTCCCTCTTAATCTTCTATTGAAACACGTTCAAAATGCTCAACCGTTGGAAAGGGATCATAGAAATGATGCAGTTGCTGCTTCCATTCTTGATACTCACTGGATTGCCTAAAGCCTACCGTATGATCTTCTAAGCTCTCCCACTTCACCAGTAACAAATATTTCCCCTTCACTTCCATACATCGCTGCAACTCATGAGATCGGTATCCCTTCATGGAAGAAATGATGTTTGACGCCTTACGAAACGCTTCCTCATATTCCTCTTCCATGCCTCTCTTTACCTGAAGCATAACAGCTTCCAAGATCATGTCATCACCCCTTTTTTTAAAAAGTATATCATTACGAACTAAACGGATTTGACCATCGTAATAAAATCAGTTCTACCGTTATTGAACTTTATTTGCTTAACAAATCCCAGCTTCTCATAAAGATGAATGGCTCGATGGTTAAATGCTGCAACCGTTAAACGAATGGAAACACCGCTAAAGGCAGCTTGAATATGGCGAAGAATAAACGAAAAGAACTCAGAACCGTAACCCTGGCCTGTTAGCTCAGGATTCATCCCAATCCCAAGATCAATCAAATCATCAGAATAAGCACCATATTGGTGACCAGCTGGTACCTGAGCCGAACTTCCGGTGCAGAAAAAGCCTGCGATACCTTGATATCGATCCAAGATCACTCGATACGAGGTTTCCAGCGTTTCCTTCATAGAATCTTGGCTTACTTCATTGTTATAAAAATCATAAGGAGCATCATATCTCCAATTCAGTATATTTACTGCAAATTCTTCATTGATGTCAACAATCGATAACAACATGTTAATCCCCTTCAGTTTCAGTCAGTTGATTTATGATTCCTAATTCGCCACGATCTAGATTTTTACCTTCTACTGTTTCCTCTTGGGGTTTCAGATTATTATAAACAATAGCCTTAAACGAACATAGGATAAATCAACATGGATTTTGGAAATGAAACGAGGTTACGTGATGGCAAGATTGAATACCGAATCTCTTCAGCTTTTGAATCATAAAGATATCCCTTCAGATCGGCTGACCTTTCTTGTGCTGGGAGACAGTCATGTAAGGACAACAGGATATGACCGTGTACGAAATCGTTATATACTCGATACAGCAGGAGAGAGATATCGCAGGATTTTACAGCACATGGCGATGAATTACAGCAGCACCGCCTCTTTTATTGTGCATGGCGGCGATACGATCGGTGAGGGAAATAAAGACGAAAATATGAAAGCATTTGTGGCCGTGTCAAAGGAAGTCCTTTTCCCTGCGAATCTCCCCATCTTTGTTAGTATCGGGAACCACGATATGATCTGGGAAAATGGCGACCTCACCACTCGAATCTTTGAAAAATATATAGGAAGTGTCCGCCAGGACATTCATATACACGGAGCAAACGTTCATCTTATTCGGATTCCGACGTATTTCCCTGGATTAGCCGGAGCTCCTTACTTTCGTCCGGCCGATTTGGCCTGGCTCAAACAAAGAACAGCTGCATCCAGCCATGTTCTCATCGATTTCCATGCTGTTTTAAGAGTGGGCAAAAATAGAAGCTTTCCAGAAGGTCATTATGCAGTTCTTTCAACTCCCGAAACCGATGCCTTCTTTCAAAACATAAACCCCAGCGTAAAAGCGATCTTCAACCATCATCGTCATACGAGCTACGAATATACGATCGAGACGACACTCGGAGGCACCTCCGTCCAGATTCCATACCTCATTACAGGATGCGGCGGAAACGTAACTAGCCGGCCAGACTGCCCCAATTACTATGCAGTAACATGGAATAACTTAAATACTTCCAATCCAGCAATGTCTTATACGCCTGTCCGTGTGCAGGGACTATAAAAAAAGAAGGCTGACCCAGGTACTCACCGATCATCGCGAGTAGTTGTAGTCAGCCTTTCTTGCAGATCATTTTTCAAGCATGTCTTTTATTTTCTTTAAATCTTTCATGTTTGCTCTCTTCATCATGGAAGACATAAAAGGAGAAATCATCCTGGAAAAGCCGCTTGGTATGCCTTTGTTTCTTAATGTCATGCGTGTATAATCCTGATCAATCGCATGCCAGGTATAGATGGTCTCCATCGGAAAAGGTCCGTTAGCCGTTTTCATCACTAATTTACTTCCCGGATTAAATTCAATAACTTCATAAACATAAGCAAGTTCCCGGCCAAGAAACTTCGCTTTAAAAGCGATTTGAGAACCAACCTTGAGCGGTTTTGGCGTGATCCACTCAGCGGAATGGATATTCACATACCACTCTGGCGCATGATCAGGATCTGCTGCATACTCTGATACTTGTGATAAAGGGCGGTTGATGTTGATTTCGGTAAAAACGTCTACCATCTTGGCTTCCTCCGATTATCACAGCTATCTTTTATTTTCCACATAATTTTTAAGCAATGTTCCAAGTAGGTACTCCCACCCTTTAGTGTGTTCTTGTTCCCATTGCTCTTGCAGGATACCAGATGCTGAATGGGAAAGTTGAAGCAATGTTCCTCCTTCTTTCTCAAGAAGACGATACGTATAGGCGCTGTTGACAGCTCCCCGCATGCCAAGGTGTCCGTGCAGACGAATTTCTTCAGGAGCATTTACATAATACACATTGCCCCAGACTGCTCCCTCATTCTCTCCCCACTTTTCCATGAAGAGCCCTCCTGGCACGGGATCGAATGTAAAATGAGAAGACACTCCTTTTGGTGCGATACGAAACTCCCACCAATCTCCCGCCTTTTCTGTTAACGCTTCGAAAACATCTTCCCTAGATGCACTGATGAATACCTCTTGTTCAATATGAAAATCCTTAGTGTTTGCCATTGTTTCTTTTCCTCCCTTTTTTTCTGCAGCCGACTGCAGATTTAACAACGAGCTGGCCGTTGTCTCCATATATTTTCCTACCCAGCGGTTATGCACTTCTTGAAGAGGCACCGCGTTCAGAAAGTTCCTTTTATATTTACCTTCACGCCGAACGAGCACCAAGTTCCCTTCCTCCAGAATCTTCAAGTGCTTCATGATGGCGTACCTGGTGACTTCCGGAAAGAATTCGTTTAGTTCACCTGTTGTTTTCGGCGATTGCTTGAGAATATCGAGAATTTGCCTTCGGATCGGGTGTCCTAATGCTTTAAATACGATAGAAAGGTTTTCATCCATTTCAACGATCCTTTCAGTAAAATAGATAGGTTGGTTAAACATGTGAATAAAAGGTCACATGTAATAAGTGACCTAATGGTAACACGTTCTAAAATCTTCGTCAATAACCTTTCCTTAAAAAAAGCTTCCCCATATCTTTTCCTCTTTCCCTTCAAGCACGATCAATTTCCAATATTTTACCATGTTCATTCAAAAGAAGAACCTTGCCTTTTTTACTTTTTTTACTTTTTTTACCAAAAACAAATATGATAAGAGAAGCCTCTAAGCGAATAATAACCTTGTTCATCTTGAACCAACGTCAGGAGGTAATTATGATGCAAAACCAATACAACCAACAAACGAATTCGCCCAATTTCAATACACAGCAAGTACCAAACCAAATGAATCATGGAGGACATGAGGTGTTCGACCTTCATGAGATCCTTTCCGGGTTAATCAACGTTCTTGATCAATACATGATATTTCGATCCTTTGCGAAAGATCCAGAGCTGATCGACATCCTGGACAGGCAATATAGGTTCATTCTTGATCATTACAACATACTGTGTGAATGCTTTACGTCGGGTGCAAATCCCTCTCACCCGACATCAGAATACAGGATGAAGCAGAACAACACAGTTACCTATGGGCTAAAGCCTTCACAGCCTAAAAAGCCGAATCAATCCATTTCAGAAATTAAGGACCAAGGCCTTTCTGGGCATATGCTTGGCCTCATAAAATCAACAGCCTCCCTGCTGACGATGACTTCAGTGGAAGTAACGAACCCCGTTGTCAGAAGGGTCATGGCTGACAATGTAGCCAACTATGTCGAAATGGCTTACGAAATCTTCCTTTACCAAAATAAGCACCAGTATTACCAGGTACCACAATTATCTCCTCAAGATATGCAACAGATGACCCAAAGCTTCATTCCAGCAACCGGCCAGCCCCAAATGCCGCCACTAGGAAAGCAGCCTTTTCAACAATAATCAAAGAAATAAAGAAAACTCGCCAAATCGGCGAGTTTTTCCTTCACTTAAAATCCTGCGATCGCAAACCATACAATCGGGAGAAAATAAAAAAAAATTAATCCCTAATCCAATTAGGCTGCAAATTTTCCCTGAAGAAGCTAACCGCTGATCCTTTTGACAAGATCCCGAATAGAAGAGAAAACATTGCCTTGAAATGAAATTCCCTCATCCTAAGCCCCCTTGAAATAAAACATCATATAAAGATATGTACTCCCGTTTAAAAAATTTTAATCCACAGGCCGATTGGTACACTTAAAAATACGATTATGTTACAAAATAGATAGGAGAGGAGGTAGATCATGGAGTTTTTTCTCGTTATTTTATTACTGCTGTCCCTTATCGGCCTATCCAGCCTGATTAATCATTTTATCCCTTACATACCGGTACCCATTATTCAGATTGCTTTAGGAGTAACGCTTGCTACCCTTCCGCTGGGAATACAAATCCCCATGGAGCCGGAATTATTTTTCATTCTCTTTATCGCCCCTTTACTTTTTCACGATGGGAGACATGTTTCGAGGCACGCTTTATGGAAACTCCGTAAACCGATCCTTTTGCTGGCCCTCGGTCTGGTTTTTGTCACCGTATTTGCCATTGGCAACTTAATTCATTGGCTTATTCCAACGATCCCATTGGCTGCTTCCTTTGCCCTTGCAGCGATTCTCTCTCCAACCGATGTTGTTGCTGTAGGTTCCATTTCAAGCCGTGTGAAGATACCGAAACGGATTATGCACGTTCTTGAAGGAGAAGGATTAATGAACGATGCTTCAGGATTGGTTGCCTTTAAATTTGCCCTTGCCGCATCCGTGACCGGCGCTTTTTCATTGGCACAAGCCAGTTGGAGTTTTTTAGTCATATCGATTGGAGGATTCCTTGGCGGTGTCATTTTAGCCATCCTGATTATTCAGTTGAAGACATCTATTCGAAGGCTTGGTATGGAGGATGTTACGATTCATATGCTCATTCAGCTTCTTACCCCTTTTGTCATTTTTTACATTGTTGAGCATTTACATCTCTCCGGTATCTTGTCGGTTGTAGCAGCCGGGATTGTCTACACCATCCATCAGGATCGAAGCCGGGTTCCAGTTGGACAGCTGCAATTGGTTTCCCAAAGTACGTGGACGGTTCTCATCTATATTTTAAATGGGCTGGTGTTTGTGCTGTTAGGGTTGCAGATCCCTAGGGTGGCAAGTGAAATATTTAAGGATCCCTCCTTTAATAATTGGCAGGTAACAAGCTACATCCTCATCCTATGGGCAGCCCTTATTCTTCTTCGTTTCCTTTGGATTTCGGCAACCTGGCGCTGGGGATGGCTGGACAAGAAACAGCCTCAAACTAATTCTGTGAGAGCCATATCCATCCTTACCCTTTCAGGAGTACGAGGGGCGGTAACCCTCGCCGGTGCGTTTACGATTCCCTATGTGATCGCCGGAGGAAGTCCCTTTCCGGAGCGTTCATTAATCATCTTTATCGCAGCCGGAGTGATCTTGGTTACCTTAATCGCTGCAAGTGTTTTCCTTCCGCTTCTATCACGGACGGAAAAAGAAAACAGTGAAAAGCTGAAAGAGGAAATGGAACGGACGGCAAGGCTGCGAACCCTTGAAGCTGCCATCCATTCTGTTGAGGAATCCTTAACGGATGAGAATCGGGGTGCGGCAGTATCCGTCATCACCGCTTACAATACGATTCGTAATGAGGTAAGCGAAAAGAGTTCGGAGCAAGTGAAATTGGAAGAATCCGAGGTTCGGCTGAAGGCACTTGAGGCGGAAGTCCGCTACTATGAGAATTTAAAAAGAACAGGAAAGATCGACAGGGATACGGCGAATCTCATTGAGGAACATATCCAGCGAAGGCGGCTCGCTCAGACAAACCGGATGCAATATAGAAGCTTGTTCATTTGGACGCTTTTTAAAAGAAGTTTACTTTCCTTCGTAAAGCTTTTCACACCAAAACACAAGGAACGCCGTAAAAATCGCCGCTTGCAAACAAAAAAGCTGATTAAGCTAAAAGTCAACATGGCGAAGGCTGCCATTCACTATTTAAAGAACCATATCACGCCAGAAAATAAACACATTTATCTAGGGGTTATAGGGGAATACAATCGATTAATTATGACGTTCAAGCTTGCGAAAAAAAGCGAGGAATCCATCCATCACGCCCAGATGAAAAGAGAGCTCCAGATCAAAGCGTTCCAGGCAGAGAGGGACGAAATCCAGCATCTTTACGAAGAAGGGGACGTCACCAATGACATCCTCAGGGATATTCGTAAGCAGATTAATATTCGGGAGGCGTATTGGATGGAGGAAACGAGCGTACAATCTCAATAAATCCTCCTTTAAACCCAAGACCTATATATGAAAAGGGGGCTGTCCAAGAAGTCTGTAAGCTGTTGATTTCCGTTCCAGGCTGCTCGCTTTTACCGGCGCGAGCTCCTACTTTCGCGGGGCGTGCGGTGAGCCTTACCGGCGTGAACGCCTACTTTTTGGTGCAAGCACCGGCGGGAGTCTCACCTGTCACGCTAGTCCCGCACAGACAAGGAAGGCTCCGGCAGCGTTATATCGCACGAAGAAAATGTGAAGTTCATTTTCGAGGAGTCTCGCATCTTCCACTTCAATCAACTTTTCATTGAAGATTTTCAAGACAAAAAGGAGCTGCTGAAGGTCAATTTTCGACTTTCAGGAAGCCCCTTTGTTTTGATTAAATTTAATTCTTATTTGCAGAGATTTCATTAACAATTTAACTCAAAGCCTCGTTTATTGGTGTAAGAGGGCGGCCAAGCAATTTTTCGAAATCGTTGCTCTCTACCTCTAATTCACCATCCCGAATACCTTTTTGGATGTCGACAAGCATAGGAATAATGAAATCCGGTACACCAGCACCTTTCATAATATCCGCATAAGCAGTATCATCGACTTGCTGCACGGATACTTCTTTACCTAATACAGTTCCAACAGCAGACGCCAATTCTTCTTGAGTCATAAGTTTCTGAAAGTTCGTAAACGGTATTCTCGTTTCCGTTTCCGGCCAATACTGCTGCTGCCTCCGCATAATCTTGTTACAGTGCCCAGCCTGTTCTGCCTGTACCCGCAGATGTAACCCATCTTGTTCTTCATTCAATTTACTTCTTCATCCACTCCGGCTTCCCAAAACCTTTAAATTCTTTATCTATGGTTTTTTCAAACTCTTTGGATTCCACGGCTGCTTTAATGTCTTTAGTGAATTGGGATTTAACATCTTTTGTGTTCACAACGACCCGGTTACGGTATTGATCCGGCATGTTCTCAAGGAAGAGAGCATCCTGCAATTTCATTTTTGCCGCAAGCGCGAAGTTACCCGGAACGGCCGATACATCTGCACTTCCAACCGCTCTTGGCAATTGCGCAGCTTCAAGCGGCTTGAATTGAAGTTTCTTCGGATTTTCTTGAACATCTTTTTCTGAAGCGGTTAATGGATTGACTTCTTTCTTGATGGTAATTAGACCGGCATCCTGGAACATTAACAGCGTTCTGGCCAGGTTAACGGGATCGTTGGCAATGGCTACCGTGCTGCCGTTTTTGATGTCTTCAATCTTTTTGAATTTCTTGGAATATACACCCATTGGCGCAGTTGGTACAATAATCAGTTCAGAAAGCTTTAAATTCTTTTCTTTTGCGAAGTTTTCCATATAGATTTTGTGCTGGAACAGGTTCGCATCAATAGATCCTTTAGCTAATGAGAGGTTCGGCTGAATGTAATCACTGAACTCTACAATTTTAACGTTATATCCTTTCTTCTCCAGTTCAGGTTTGATGGCTTTATTGACCATATCACTGTATGGGCCGGCTGTTGCTCCAATGCTGATGTTCTTCTTGTCTCCTGAGCTTGATGATCCGCTGGAAGTTGAGCTACATGCTGACAGAACACCAATGGCTAGTAATAGAATGAGTGCTGAAGTAAACTTTTTCATTTGTTTCTCTCCCCTTTTGTTTTATCTTTTATCTACGAGTTTGGAGATCTTATCTCCGGTGAATTGAATGATTTGGACGAGTAAAATCAAAACGACTACCGTGGTAATCATGACGGTATTATCATAGCGATAGTACCCAAATCGGATGGCCAAGTCACCGATTCCTCCCCCGCCAACAATACCTGCCATGGCTGAATAACCGACCAAGCTGATTGTCGTGATTGTTAATCCTTGAATCAAACCCGGTTTGGCTTCCGGAAGAAGCACATCCTTAATGATCATCCATGAGGTTGCCCCAACTGCTACGGCTGATTCGATCACTCCCTTATCGATTTCTCGGAGTGACCCTTCAACCATTCTTGCAAAAAAAGGAATCGCAGCAACAGAGAGGGATACGGAAGCCGCAGTAGGCCCAATTGTTGTCCCTGTAAGCAAATTGGTTAACGGCAATAACGCCACCAAAAGAATAATGTAGGGAATCGAACGAATCAAGTTGATGATCCATCCTGTAACACTTTTCACAGCGGAATTTTCAAGGAATAATCCTTTATCGGTTACAAAAAGCAATACACCAAGCGGGAGCCCGATGATGATCGCCACGGCTAAAGAGATGCCCACCATATAAAGTGTTTGGAAGAACGCATTGTTTAAATCAGGAAGAAGCTGTACAAGTGAATCAAGCAACATCATAAACCACCTCCAAACTCCTTGTTTTTCTTGTAATATATTCGATCGCTCTCTCTACTTCGGAATTTTCACCTGTAAGCTCCATAATGAAAATGCCCAGAGGGATATCCTGTATGTACTCAATCTTCCCGTGCAGAATATTTCCTTTCACGTTGTATTTCTGGAAAAGCTCTGACACCACTGACTCTTCGGCAATCTCGCCTTTGAACTGAATCTTGATGATCTTCCCTTTGCGGTTTTCAATGAGCTGCTTAGGCAATTCAAATTGCAGGATACTGTTAATAAAATCTTTGGTCAGCGGTTTCTGAGGATCAGAGAAGATGTCATAGACCTCGCCCTCCTCAATCACTTCACCATTTTGCATGACGGCTATCTTATGGCAGATTTCCTTCACTACTTCCATCTCATGCGTGATCAGAACGATGGTCAATCCCAGCTTGCGGTTAATGTCCTTTAATAAGTTTAAGATGGACTTTGTTGTGCTTGGATCGAGGGCAGAAGTTGCCTCATCACATAAAAGCACCTTCGGGTTATTGGCAAGCGCCCTGGCAATTCCGACCCTTTGTTTCTGACCTCCGCTCAACTGAGCCGGATATTGATCCTTCTTATCCGCAAGATCCACGAGGTCCAATAGTTCCAATACTCGCTTTTCCGCCTCATCCTTTGATTTGCCCGCTGCTTTCAAGGCAAATACAATATTTTCATAGACGGTTTTTGAACTGACCAGATGAAAATGCTGAAAGATCATGCCAATCTTTAACCGGGCTTTTCTTAAATCTTCTCCTTTTAAAGAGGCAAGATTCACCCCATCAATCCAAACCTCACCCGATGTTGGCTTCTCCAATAAATTTAAACATCGGATCAAAGAGCTCTTCCCTGCACCGCTGTAACCGATAATGCCGTAGATCTCTCCTTCTTTTACCGTAAGAGATACGTTGTTGACCCCCACGATCTCTTTTTTCTTCGAACGGTAAACCTTCAACAGATTTTTGACTTCAATCATGAAACAACCCCCTCTTTCTTTCCAAATAAAAAAGCCCCTTTCATCATGAAAGAGGCATTGGATTATAAATTCAATCACCTTATCTTTCAGAATGAAAATCATTCTGTAGGAAGTGGCACCTTTCCAAATTGGAGGTTGCCGGACGTCATAGGGCCTAATCCCTCAGTCACTCTCGATAAGAACGGTTATGCTATTGTTTTTAGAACATTTCTAATAATAAAGTGATTCTCCTCCATTGTCAATACTATCCATAGTAGATATGTCGGAATTAAACGTTTTTTTTGTTGGTGTATGATAACTAGGCATATGGACAGTAACTTGGGACAACCACATCCCATATTTTATTTTGAGGGTACTTTTCCAGAAAAAACGTTTGTGTTCTGGCGATTTCTCAGCTCGTTAAACCCGTAAAATAAAGTAGGAGGTTTTTTTATTGAATGAAGAATTCAAGTGGGATCTTCAGGGGCTGCACACTGATGGTGTAAATGTCAGCAATGTTACCCCGAATTATCCCCAGGATCAAGGTATGAGTGATTCCGCTCGTCTATGTGTTGGCTTTGGCATTGGTTTCTGTGTTGGTGTATGCGGTGGCTTTGGTGGATGCGGTGGCTGTGGCGGTTGTGGCGGTTGTGGCGGCTTTGGCGGTTGCTTTGGCCGTTGCGGTGGCTGTGGCGGCTGTGGCGGCTGCTTTGGCCGTTGCGGCGGCTGTGGCGGCTGCGGCCGCTGCGGTCGTGGCGGAAGCAGTTAAGCTTCCGATCGGTAGTGATAGGTATTTTAACAAAAGACCGGCCCTGCATATCCCTCTGCAGGGCTTTTATCGTTTGGATAGGCATAATGGACATCAGGCATCCATAGAGTTAAATGATGTAAAAGATGTAGAGCATTCTAAAGAGGAGGTCGATCATGCAAAAATTAAATCCTTCTATGTGTTTAAAAGTGAACAGAGACACGTTTGTTTTTCCGGATTCAGCTAAAGGTGTATATCTCCGGAACAACGTAAAATCTTTAAGAATGGAAGGCAGCACCATTGACCGATGGCTGGAAAAATTAATTCCTATTTTCGACGGAACCCATACTCTTGATTCTGTCACAAACGGTTTACCAGATGCTTATAAAGAACAAGTGTATAAGATCGCACATGTTTTGTACGAAAACGGTTTTGTCCGTGATGTAAGCCAAGATCTCCCACATCAGCTTCCTGATCGCATCCTTGCTAAGTATGCCTCCCAAATCGAATATTTAGATCATATTCGTGATTCGGGCGGTTATCGATTCCAAGTTTACCGCCATGCAAAAGTAGCGGTGATCGGTTCGGATTCGCTTCTCCTTTCTCTCGTTCGATCATTGATTGAATCAGGGCTTCCTTCTTTCAGCGTCATACTCACTGAATCACACCCAGCTATTCAGCAGCGGTTAAATGAGATGATAGCTGAAGCACGCAAGTCAGAGCCCGAAACCAAAATCACCATCTTAAGATCCGGAAAAAATTCATGGAGAGAAAATGTAGAACCGTTTGATTGCATACTATATGGATGCAAGGACAGTGATTTATCTCAACTTCGTACCCTTCTGGCCATCTGCAAGGAACAAAAGAAGAATGTTCTTCCCGTTACTATTTTAAAAGACTTAGCTTTTGCCGGCCCGCTCGTTTCTGCTGAATCCGATTCGTGCTGGGAGTCTGCCTTCCGCAGACTGCACCAGAGGCTGAATGAAGAAGGCAATGGTTCTCACTCCTTATCACAAACAGCAGGTGCGCTAATAGCCAATGTGGCGGTTTTTGAGCTTTTTAAAGAAATCACGGGCGTACATGAGGGAAAAAGAGAAAGACCATTTTACTTGCTTAACTTGGAAACGCTCGAAGGAAGCTGGCACACCTTTCTCCCTCACCCACTGGTTACTGGGCGTGTTTATGCCGAACCGATTAACGACCCGGCTACATTCCTTGAAACATGCGATCATCAACAAATGGACTTACATTCCCTGTTTTACCGGATTACTTCAAAAGAATGTGGTGTTTTTCATCTTTGGGAGGAAGCAGATTTACTCCAGCTCCCGTTATCACAATGCAAAGTCCAGGTTGCTGATCCGCGTTCAGAAGGCCCTGCCAAGCTCTATCCTGAGACTGTCTGTTCAGGACTCACGCATGAAGAAGCTCGCCTGGAGGCAGGTCTGATTGGAATTGAAACATATGCAAGGAGTTTTGGGAATGACTTTTTCAGTGAGCATCCTTCATCATGGGGAATCGGGATGGGCAAGACCCCTGCAGAAGGTTTATGCAGAGCACTGCAAAACGCACTTCATGAAGAATTTGTGAAGCAAGCAGATCACGGTGTCACTAAAGCCACATTGGATGTAAGTCTTGTCAATGATCATCGCTGCCAATTTTTTCTGCAGGCTCTGAGAACCAAGAAGTCTGAACCAGAATTTTTATGTGGCCGTGAAGTACTGGGTTTTCCTGTCGTTTGGGTTGAATCAAACGGCAAGTGGTATGGAAGCGTTGGATTGAATATGCAGATGGCTTTAAGCAGAGCATTACAAACGGCTGTGATGGATTCTCAAAATCGAGAAACCTCACATTATCCCTATGGGGTTGCGGTTTCCTCCATTACATCGGAAAAGGATGCTCAACAGAAGGTTCGGGTTCCTTCTTTTGAAGAAAAGCCGTTAGACGAAACCTTCCATTCTGCAATACATCGATTAAGGCAGAATAAAAAACAAGCAAACATCTTTGAACTTCATCTGGAAGCGATTTTTAAAGAGAATACGGCTGGCATTTATGGGATTGCGTTAAGCGGGGAGGAACTTCCATGAGCCACTCCATCATCATCATCGGAAACGGAATGTTAGCTGACACCGTAAGCGAACAATTGAGCGGGCTCTATTCCATTACACGCTGGGCCACTGTAAAAGAAGCCGTTCCGAATCAAGGAAATCTGGCATTAGTGCTCCACGATTCCTGGGTTCCGGCTGAACACCTAGAAGCCGATGAGGCCTTTTCGTTCTTTGGCATCCCTTGGCTTCGGGGATTCGTATCATTTGGTGAAGCCAACATTGGCCCGCTTGTTCTTCCAGACAAACAGGGGTGTTCTCAGTGCGCGGATAGGCGCCGTTTTATGGCGGGATCTGACCGGAGAGAACAATTCCAAATGAAAGAATACAAGATGGATCAACCTGGTATCGAGCAAGATCCTTGGGCTTCAGCTCCAGGATTATTGCAAACTTCCTATCTCATTCAAGAAGAGGTCCATAGATTGTTAAAAGGAGAAAAAGCCCGCACATATGAACATGTATTTCTTCTGCAGTTAAATACGCTCCGGCTATCCTATCATTTCTTTTTGCCTGACCCATACTGCCCTGTGTGCGGCGATCTTCCAGAGGATACAGCGGATACCGCAGAGATCATACTGAAACAAAGCCCGAAGACATCAATCGATAGCTATCGCTGCCGCTCGCTGGAAGATATGGAGAAGGTTCTGGGCAAGGATTACTTAGATAGCAGAACGGGCCTTCTTAATCATAAACGATATGACTTCATTTCCCCTTTTGCCGATACGATTGTCAATCTTCCTCTACTATCAGGCGATGAGTTAACGGGTGGGCGAACCCATTCGTATGCTCAAAGTGAACAATCCGCCATTTTAGAAGGACTGGAGAGATACTGCGGCTATGCCCCAATGGGTAAACGGACAATGGTTTATGAACCGTATTCCAAGGTGGAAAAGCATGCCCTTAACCCACGATCATTAGGACTTCATACAAAGGAACAATATGACATGCCCGGCTTTCCTTTCAAGCCATTGGACCCCGACCGGCCCATTCATTGGGTTTGGGGCTATTCTTTATCACAGAACCGGCCCATCCTGGTACCAGAGACGTTCGCCTATTACAGCTTGGGAGGCGGGGAAGGCTTTGTTTATGAAACCTCTAACGGCTGTGCACTCGGCGGGAGCATGGAGGAAGCGATCCTTTACGGTATTTTCGAAATTGTTGAGCGGGATTCATTTTTAATGACATGGTACGGCCAACTCCCTATTCCTCGTCTGGATCTGTCTACCATAGAAGACCAGGAGCTTCAGCTCATGATCCAGCGCATACACACAGTGACCGGATATGAGGTGCATTTATTTAATTCGACGACCGAGAACGGCATTCCCAGCATTTGGGCACTTGCCAAAAATACGAAGCAAACGGGCATGAATCTTTTATGTGCCGCTGGAGCCCACATTGATCCATTAAGAGCCGTAAAAGGAGCCGTTCAAGAACTCTCAGGCATGCTTCTCACCATGGACGATAAGCTGGAAAAAGAACGGGAGAAATATAGGCAGATGTATGATGATTCGTTACTCGTTCATCATATGGAAGACCATTCGATGCTATACGGGTTAAAAGAAGCGGAGGAACGCTTATTCTTCCTTCTCGATCAGCGCCCGAAAAGGAGCTTTCAACAGGAATTTCATCCGGTTCATAAATCCGCTGATTTATTGGATGATGTTGTGGAGATCCTGGAAGTTTTTCGGCAGCTTCAGCTGGAGGTCATTGTTGTGGACCAAACAAGCCCTGAACTGAAACGAAACGGGCTACATTGTGTAAAAGTAGTGATACCCGGGATGCTGCCCATGACATTTGGACATCACCTTACCCGGCTAAAGGGATTGGATCGGGTGTTGAACATACCAGCGAAACTCGGATATGTGAGAGAGCCGCTGACTTATAGCAGCCTTAACCCGTATCCTCATCCATTTCCATAGCAGTCCCAAAGGGGGAAAAGGAATGAACCTAGATGAATTTTTGCATAACCTGCATTATGAATCTGACAAAATAAAACCCCGGGACTGGGAGGCGAACTGGGACGACGCCCCCCTTCCCTATAAGCTTTACCGAGGGTTGCCTGTAGTGGAATTACCCGCAAATATACCGCTCCATCTCGAACAAAAGAAAAGAAACGCCAAACCGAATCTCCAAGAAATGAGTCACTTTCTTAAATATACCTACGGGCTTACACAGGTTAGCCAAACGCTTCCTTTTGGTGAACAAACCGAAGAATGGACAGCATACCGGCGCTTTGCTCCATCCGGCGGTGCACTGTATCCAAGCGAACTTTATATGTATTTAAAAATTGAGGATCTCCCAGAAGGCATTTATCACTATGATGCCGCACACCATCGTTTAGTCTGTTTAAGGAAAGGGAATTTTGACAGCTACTTGAACAGAGCTCTGGGTAATCGCTGTGACATGTCCTCCACTTTTGGTACCGTATTTAGCTCCACCTTTTTTTGGAAGAATTTCTTCAAATACCATAACTTCTCTTACCGTCTGCAAGGGCTGGATACCGGCTTTGTGATCGGTCAGCTGCTGGAAACAGGAAGACGCATGGGCTTTGAGACGGGGGTGTATTACCATTTTCTTGACCGTGCCATTCATCATCTTTTAGGACTATCCGAGCAAGAAGAAAGTGTATATGCGGTGATTCCTCTTTCCGTTGATCCAGCCATGAACTGGTTTACGAGTGATGAAACAGAGGAACCCTCCACTGCTGCTTCGTTATGCCATGAACTGAAACCACTTGACCATCAGCATTACGTCCGTTCCAAGAAAATTTGCGAATATCCCATGCTGATTAAGATGAATGAAGCATGCATGCTGGACTCGTTCCCCACTCATAAGCAAATGGAAAAAGAAAAGAAAGAAGAGCCAGCACATCCGTTTCACCTGCTGCCTCGTGTGGACCGGTTATCGTATGATTTCTCTTCCGCCTGCCGAAATCGATATTCGCCTGGAATGGACTTTGTTCAGAAACCCATAAACCAACAAACCTTATCAGCCCTTCTATTCGAAGCCTTCTCCACTTTTTCTTACCGAAATGACCTAGACTATGCTTTTCAGAAACCTCCTTACCGTGTTTCACTCTATTGTTGTATGTATAATGTAAAAGGTGTACCCAATGGCTCCTATTCTTATGATGGATCCAATCATGCATTACAACCTATTCAAGAGGGTGATTTCCGATGCCGGCTGCAAGACGGACTGCTTGCTGATACTGTAAACATGACTCAAGTTCCACTTTCCTTCACGATCTCTGGCCATAAGGATCATTACCAGAGCGCTTATGGATACAGGGGACATCGTATTCAGCATATGGAAGCTGGAATACTGTCTCAGCACTTGCTTCTGGCAGCTTCGGCATTAAATATGGGCGGGCATCCCCTTCTCGGATTTGATGTCCAATCCTATGATGACCTCTATAAACTGAGTGAAAGGGGAAAAACCAGCCTGCTCCAAATCCCTTTGGGCTGCTTCAGGCCCCATCCCAGATTACAGGGAAACCTGTATAACTGATGCGGTTACCTATACTAGATGAAATTCTTCAAGCCCTGTAAAGCCCGAATGATTCTGTTCGCTTTACAGGGTTTACTATTTATTAAACAATCGTTTGATTAAACTCTTCTACATCCTCCACGCTCGGAGAAAAAGCCGGGAAAAAACGAGCGTTCAATCTTACCAAATCCCCCGATGGGCCCTACAGCCCTTCACTCTTTTTTTGCATGTTTTCTATTTGCCATTTTCAATTTATCATGGGCATTTTTTACAATTTTTCTTTAAAATCTATTAAATGATTTTGGTTTTAGTAGACAAGCATACAAACAAAAACTATGAATCTTGAATATCTTAAATAGAAATTTCTTTTAAACTACTAAACATAGAAACAAAAAGCAAGAATCCTGAATATAGAAATTTCATTTACATTACTCTTGAAGGGAGAGTTGGGTAATTTGTCAAGCAGCCATAAAAAATCAGATTGTCAATGTGACTGTGTGGAAGAACTGGCAGAACAACTAGAAAAAAGAAGAGGAGACTTCGTTGTTGTTTATGAAAGAAATGGCGATATAGCTCGCGGCACTATAAAAGATGTAAAGTGCGATTCGGTTCTTATCCTTAAGAATGCAGATAAGATGAGTTGTTGTTTTCAGGCAGGTTATATACCATTTACAGAATTAGTAATAAGTATTTGTGAAATAACAGAGTTTGGTGTTATGCAGGGTGATACTCCTTGTTCTTCCCCTGTTGCTCCAGGTGTTGATATATTTAAATCGTTAAGCGGAAACAAATAAGAAAACATATTTTCTTTTTATTTCCTGCTAAGTCCACCTATCACCAGCTTTATTTGCTGATGGTTAAACTTATCCAAAGACCCATGCTTTTTGTCAGCATGGGTTTACTGCATAATATGTCTTATTCAAGGAACAGGTGCCAGTCGTTCCAATAGAAACAATCGGAATTGTTAAAACTGTCAAAAAATATTGACTTATTGATTTGCCTCTGCTAAATTATTTTTATACTTAAAATCGATGAAGAGAAGAGTAAGATTTGATCCCTGTCCTAAAGAGAATCGGCGCTTGGTGAAAGCCGATGTTCAGGCCTTGTCCGAAAATCATCTCTGAGATGCAAAGCTGATGAATGGTAAGCTTTTGCCGGGTTGTCCGCCGTTACAAAGGAACACGTATGATGGTACGTTGACTGAGAGCCGTATGCTTATTTATTATAGCTGCGGAATTAGGGTGGTAACGCGAGCGCAAACTCGTCCCTGTTTACAGGGACGGGTTTTTTTATTTTTCAAAACAATAAAGGAGAGATTACTTTGAGAAAACTGGACACCTTATTTATTGGATTAATGCTATTTTCTATGTTTTTTGGAGCAGGAAACCTGATCTTCCCGCCTTTCCTGGGGGCACAATCGGGAACATCCTACTGGCTCGCCATGGCAGGGTTTATCATTACGGGCGTAGGTCTTCCCTTTGCCGTACTATACGCCGTTTCCCTTGTAAAAGGAGGCGCTCAAACGATCGCCAATCGTGTTCACCCGGTATTCAGCACGGTATTTATGGTTGTCGTCTATTTATCCATCGGACCATTCCTTGCCATTCCAAGAAACGCCAATGTTGCTTATGAGATGGGGATTAAACCATTTCTCGGTCAATCACACTCATCATTGGTTTTAATCTTATTCACCGTGCTATTCTTTACGCTTGTTTATGTCGTCAGCTTGAATCCATCCAAAATGGAAAAATACATGGGCCGCTGGATTACCCCTGCTTTGCTATTAGCGATGGTTGTCCTGTGCGTGGCCGGATTTGTTAAACTGGATGCACCGTTCCAATCACCATCAGCGGCATATCAATCCGGGGCTTTTTCTACAGGCTTCCTGGAAGGGTATAACACCATGGATGCCCTTGCTTCACTCGCATTTGGAATCGTCATTCTTACATCCATTCAGCAAAGAGGCATAAAAGACAGAAAGCAATTGACGAACTATACATTGAAAGCCGGCCTGATTGCCGGAGTATTGCTTTCATTGGTTTATGTCAGCCTTGGGTTAATGGGGGCAAGAATGGCAGCAAGCGGATCGTTTGAAAATGGCACCGACATTCTTTCAGCGGCCTCCACCCTTTTATTGGGACAAAGCGGTAAAACCTTGCTCGGATTAATTTTTACATTAGCCTGCTTTACTACAGTGGTCGGATTAACCTCAGCCTGTGGCCAATATTTCTCAAATCTGATTCCACGAGCAAGCTACAAGACAGTGGTATTAGCCGTCACACTGGTTGGGTTCACCCTTTCAAACCTGGGATTAAACCAAATCCTTAAAGTTTCCGTGCCGTTCCTTGTCACAGCTTATCCGTTAACCATCGTGCTGATCACATTGACGTTTTTCCATCGCTTCTTTAAAAATGCGAAAAAAGTGTACGGAAGTGCCCTCTTATTTACAGGTTTATTTGCCGTCATCGGCGGGTTAAAAGCGTTCGGACTGAAGCTGGGTCCTGTTCAAACGATGAGTGAATTCCTGCCGCTATCTTCTGTAGGATTAGGATGGGTCGTACCCGCAATTGCCGGTACAGTTATAGGGCTGGTTATTAGCCGATTCAGCAGCAATACTTCAGCGGTAGGAGAGGAACTGAAAGCTTCATAAGCCGTGTAAGAGGATAATAAAACAAAGAAGCAGGATCCAAAATGGGCCTGCTTCTTTGTTTACGTATTTAATTTAAGAAACTTGATATAGTGCTTGCTTCAATTTCATAGATTCTATTTTGCATTCTCATCGGGTTGATGAATTCCGAATATATTTCCTTCTGTATCAATATAGTATCCTTGCCACGCCATTCCAGGCAAAGCATATTTGGGCATTGCCACCTTGCCGCCATGCTCCATAATTTTAGCTTCCGTGGAATCGTAATCTTCCACTCCCATAGTACAAGCAAATCCATTTAACGCCTGGTTGGTTTCCGGAGAAGCACTTTGCCTCTGCATCAAAGCACCATTGATTCCAGGTTCTCTCTCATCGCCAGTTACTGCCCCAAAGTAAGGCATTCCTGCATACTCACTCCAATCCTGGAATGACCATCCGAATACCTCTCCATAAAACTTCTTTGCCCGTTCCATGTCACTTACATGAATTTCAAAATGTACTAATCTTCCCATGATTCCCTCCTATTTTTTCAAGAATCAGCAATCATTGAATACGCTTACACTTTCCTATTAACTAGTATAACAACCCTGGGAATAAATTCAATTTTTATAGGATTTTTCATGCTTTTTCTCGCTTTTTTGGCCTGTTCAAACGATCAGTGACTCCCTGCCGCTATCTTCTGGAAGATCATACCCGCACTTGTCGGTACAGTTTTAGGACTGGCTTTTAGCCGTTTCAGAGCATACTCTAGCGGTAGAACAGGAACAGAAAGCTTCATAGGCTGTAAAATAGAATAAAAAACAAGATGAAGCAGGATCAAAAATGGATCTGCTTCTTTGTTTTATTTACAGCAAAAACCTCAATGCACTTGTAATTATCTGAATAATCTGTATTATATATTATATATTATATATTTGAGGTGCTAAATGATGAAAAGTCGATCCTTCCATGCTAACCCACTAAAAGTGCAAGCTTACAACATTCTGAAAGAAGCGATTATAAATGGGCTTTTCAAAAAAAATGAGGTGATTACAGAAAAAAGAGCTTTAGAAGAGTTCAATATTAGCAGAACACCTTTTAGAGAAGCCGTTCAATCCCTTGAAACAGAAGGATGGCTCGTATCCATCCCTTATAAGGGGACATTTGTAAGCCCTGTTACAAAAAAAGATATTGAGGATGTTTTTGAGCTAAGAATGCTCGTAGAACTTCATATTGTAACAAAAATCAGTTCTTCTATTAGCGAAAAGAGTTTAGAAGAGTTAGAGAACATTATTCTTTTAATGGAAAGAGAAATGAGTCAGGGCAATGAAGATGAATTCATTATCCTCGACCGAGAGTTTCACAAAACGTTATATGACCTTGCAGAAAATAAAAGGCTTATCAGTATTTCTGAACAAATATCAGATCTGTTCCGCAGAATTGGAGTTCAAGTTATTCACCGTCAAAACCGTTGTGAAGAGGTCATTTCGGAACATAAAAAAATAGTTCAGGGGTTAAAAAACGGTGATGCCGTGGATGCCATGCGGATTCACCTTGAGAAAACAAAATCTGCACTAGAAGAATTAAACGAGGAGGAAAAATGATGAGATTTTCTGTAGATAACTCTGAGGATGTAACCATTGAAATTAAACAAAGTGTATGCATTGGGTATTCTGGCAGAAACAAGGAAATGGTTCAGCATCATATTGATGAGCTAGCAAATGAAGGAATTCCCGCCCCCCCAGAAATCCCTATGGTCTATCCCGTTAGTAACCTTCTTGTAACTCAAGAGGATCAGATTCAACTTTTAGGTGAAAAAACATCCGGAGAAGTCGAATTCGTTCTAGTTATTACCCCTAACGGAAATTACGTCACCGTAGGATCAGACCATACGGACCGATCACTTGAAACGATAAGTATTCCATACGCAAAACAAGTCTGTCCAAAGCCAGTTGGAAAGGCAGCTTGGCCATTGGAAGAATTGCTTCCCCATTGGGATGAACTGAAGCTAAAATGTGAAATTTTCACTCAAAATCAATGGGAGACATATCAGGATGGCAGCATCTCCTCTGTCCTTCCTGTTACTGACATATTAAAGTTTGCTTCAGAAAGAAACCGCATCGATCAAGAAGGAACAATCCTTTTCTGCGGAACCGTACCCATCAAAGGCGGCATATTTAAATATGCTGATGCCTACCGGATGACGTTAACTGATCCTGTCTTAAATAGAGAGATCCAACTGGAATATAAAGTTGTATCTGTTGAGAAATCAGATGCTCTTTTACCAAAGGAGGCAGTGAAATGAAAGTAGCGGTATGCCAGTTAAATGTGCTTCAGGGGGATCGCGAGAGCAACTTGTTAAATGCAGAACAAAAGATTGACGAAGCCGTACTAAACGGAGCAGAGATTGTTGTCCTGCCGGAGATGTGGTTAAGCGGTTATGATTTTAATAATTTAAGGAAACACAGTGAACCACTCGATGGAGAAACAAGCCTCTTTTTATCAAGAAAAGCCAAGCAGCATCAAATTTGGCTGATTGGCGGTTCGTTCACAGCCGATCGAGGAGACGGTGTTTACAATACAAGCCTGACCTATAACCCATCAGGAGAACTAATAAATACATACAGCAAGATGCATTTAATTGGACTAATGAATGAGGATCGGTACTTAAAAGGTGGTCTGGATTCACCTTTATTTGATTTGGGTAACCATAGGGCCGGTACAGTAATTTGTTATGATATTCGTTTCCCTGAACTTATGAGGTATTACGCTGTTGAAAATGCATCGATTCTTTTTGTTCCGGCACAATGGCCCATTCAGCGTGAAGAACACTGGAGAATACTCCTTCGTGCGAGAGCTATTGAAAACCAATTCTTTGTTGTTGGAGCCAATGTAGCCTGCAGAAACGAAAATGATGTTTTCAATGGACATTCTATGATCATCAGCCCTTTAGGAGAGATTATTGCGGAAGCAGGTTCAGAACCAACCATTCTCTATGCCACATTGGACCTTGACTCCGTTTCCTCAGTCCGTGAAAGGATGCCAGTGCTAAAGGACAGAAAGCCGGAATTATATAAAATTTGAGGAGGTCACTGAAAAATGGAACAACCCATAAGCAAACAGGAAATTGGATTTAGCGGCAGCACAAAGCCCCGTTCACGAGTACGCTGGTGGCTCGCATTACTATTCTTTGTTATTGGTTTGATCGCATATATGGACCGTTCCAACATCGCTGTCATTGCTAAACCTATGATGGACGATTTAAATATGACAAAAGTACAGTTTGGGCTTCTTGCTTCCTTTTTTTCATTAGGATATGCTTTATCACAAATACCGGCTGGAATGCTGGCTGAGCGCTTTGGAGCCAGAAAAATAGTATTTTTCGCCTTAATCTGGTGGTCAGTCTTTACTGGTTTGACTGCCATTGTAAAATCACACGGGCTATTAGCCGCTGTTCGTTTTCTTTTTGGCGTTGGAGAAGGACCAATGTATCCGGGAAATGCCGTGTTTAATACGTACTGGTTTCCAAAGCAGGAAAAAGGGCGTGCTTCCAGTGCATTATTGGCTGGCTCCTATTTTGGACCTGTCATTGCGCCGGTGCTTACAGTAGCTATCTTTCAACAATGGGGATGGGAAGCTGTTTTTTACATTTTTGGAATCCTGGGCTTAATAGTAGCCTTTTTATGGTACTTGCTTGGACGCAATAAGCCAGAAGATCATCCTTATATCAGTAAAGAAGAAACCCAATACATTCTTGAAAATCGAACGGTACAAGAAGAGAAGAAAGAGATTGCGCCTTGGAGATTCTTTTTAAAGAACGGTCGTTTTTGGGCGCTGGGTATACAATACTTTGTGGTTCTTTATATTGTTACCTTCTTTTTAGTATGGCTTCCTACTTACCTTCAAGAAGCTAGAGACTTCTCATTGTCCAGTATGGGATTTGCAGCAAGTCTCCCTTGGCTCTGTATTTTCGTAACCGTAATGACGGGCGGTGCCATTTCTGATTATCTTGTAAAAATCGGCAAGTCGAAACTTATTGCTCGCGGCGCTTTGGCCATTGGCGGACTGATTGTCTTCTCAATTTCCATGTATCTGGCTGCATATGCTACTACACCTTGGATGAATGTACTCTGGTTAACCATTTCACTTGGTTCTCTTGGATTTCCAGTAGTTACTTCGTGGGCAGCAGCCGTCGACCTAGGGAATGAGTTCTCCGGTTCTGTTTCAGGCTGGATGAACCTCTGGGGCAACATTGGCGCATTTTTATCCCCTCTACTATGCGGATGGCTGGCTCAGACAGTAGGCTGGGAAAATACACTTATCATTTCGATCATGCCTATCCTTGTTGCTGTTGTTTTGTGGTTTGCCGTTAAGCCAGATCGTCCGTTAACAGAAACGAGATAATTTCCAATATTTCTAAAAGAAAAACCCTGTCACGCAGCAAACAAATAGCTGCTTTACAGGGTTTTTCTACTTATTAAACGAGCGTTTGAAAGAACGCATCTACTTCCTCCACACTTGGATAGGAAGTTTGAGTACCGCGCTTTGTATGAATCTGTTAATGTCATTTCCCGCAGCACTTCTTATACTTTTTCCCGCTTCCGCACGGGCAAGGCTCATTTCGGCCTGTTTTTTCACTTGTCCGAAATGGTATGACATTGGAACCTGGCACGGTTGCCATATTAGACCCTTGCTTTCCTCCATCCTCCCTTAAGCTGGTTGGAGAATGGCCTTTTAAGATTAAAACAGCCAAAATAAAAAGACGAGTGATTACTTCCGCCTTCTCATTTATTATACCAGTCAACTGGTCCGAAGATTTAAACTCTCTCTTTCAAAAACTCTTCAACTTCTTCCAAACCCGGATAAGAAGTCTGTGTCCCGCGCTTCATCACACTTAATGCCGCAAACGCCGTCGCTTTTTTCATCGCCTCCAGCACATCACCGCTCTGTACAAAATAATGAGAGAAGCAGCCGATGAACGCATCGCCGGCACCCGTTGTGTCTATTGCATCAACCTTATGTGAAGCGACCGTTTGAACATCATCCTTTGTCACCCACATCACTCCCCGGCTTCCCATCGTTACGATCACGTTTTTCACGCCCCGTTCGATCAAGGTCATGGCAGCCACTCGAATCTGGTCGTCGGTGTCCACCGGCATATCTGTTAAGATTTCCAGTTCGCTTTCGTTCGGAATAAAAAAGTCGCTTTTACACACATACTCAAAGTCCAGTTCCTTGGAGGCCGGTGCCGGATTTAAAATCACCGGAATGCCATGCTCGTTTCCGAACTCAATGGCACGGTATACGGTAGGAAGCGGAACCTCCAGCTGCAGGACGATGAGTGAACACTGTTTCAGCTTTTCTGCCGCCCCATCCACATCTTCTGGTGAAAGATGCTGGTTCGCTCCTTTAATGATCAGGATGCGGTTCTTGGACTCAGGGTCCACAAAGATCGGCGCAACCCCGCTTGAGGTGCCAGGCACCTTGACGGTAAATTCCGTATCAATGCCGTACTTCTCCAGGTTGTTGATCGTGTTGTCGGCAAACAAATCATCTCCGACTTTCGTAACCATCATGACGTTGGAGCCCAGTTTCGCCGCTGCTACCGCCTGGTTTGCTCCTTTTCCGCCGCACCCGATTTCAAAGTCCGGCGCTTCAAGTGTTTCTCCTTCTTTCGGCATCTTATCAATGTATGAAATGAGATCAACCATGTTGGATCCGATCACTGCAATATCCATGTTTCTTCCTCCTTATTTCTTCCCGGTCACGACCGTAAAGGAACGCTCTTCCCCGGCATCTAACGTGATCAATGTTCCTGCTTTTTCTGCGGCCAAAAATCCTTCCGGCCGGCATGTCGCAGGCAGGACGAATGCACCTACCTGCTGGTCGCTGTTATGCAAAAGCCAGCGTGTCGCATGGTTCAATTCCGCAGTTGAGAACTTTGTGAAAAATGCTGTGCCATCCGGTGACGTCATCTCAAATTCTGCTTCCTCACCGTAGGCATCCAGCTTATCCGCAAAAAAGACAATCTCGGGGTCATACATCTCCGGCTTGTTCAGCACGTTCAGCGTTTCTTCCCCGCTCAACAGCTTTTTATTGTACGCCAGCCATTGTTCGGTCGGCTTCACGTGGGCTGGAATCGATTCCCGAAGCGCTAAGCAATCGTCCGGAATGTTCTGCTTCATCTCTGCACCATCCACATACGCATAATTCGTGTGGCACATGTATTGAAGCGGCATGCCGGACCCTGACAGGTTCTTCACCTTCATATTCATCTCAATGAATGATCTTTCCTTCATCATTTTAACACTCGGAGACGCTAAATAGTGATGTCCGAAACCTTTCACATACTCCGTTTCCCCGCAAACACTGATTCCTTCTTCACTGATTTCCAGCCATGCCCGGTCCATCTCGGCACACGCCATTTCACCGTGCAGTTCATGGTCATCGTCAGGTCCAGGACAGCCATTGGCGATCAAGCCTGAGTGAAACGCAAAGCAACCGTATGTATCAACGATCGCATTAACCTTTTTCGGCTGTGAGAACATGTTCTTCATCTTCAGATCTGTACCGTCAAACTCAAGATCCCAGATGATCTGTCCCATATACGGCAGCACAACCATTCGCCCCCGTGAGTTGGTCAGCTCAATCGCCTCCACCCCTGACGGATAGCGGAACAGACTTGCTGTAAATTCATCATCTCGATAGATTACTTTTTTGCTTTCTTTAAAAAATTCGCGCTGAAGTTCAATGGTTCCTCTCATTTCTAGCATCCCTTTCCTGCTAAATTAACCCGTCCAGGCAGCCAGCAACGGCTGCCCCGCAGGTTTTCTATTTTTACTGAGCCACTTCGATCGTTTCGTCAGTCTTCTTCACTCCAGATTTTTGATTCTTCATTTCACCAAAGAAGTAAATGCCGACATATACGAAGCACGCCATCGATACGAGGAACGCCGTCTGCATGGAGCCAAATGCGTCAGATGCGTACCCTTGAAGTGCCGGGATCACCGCGCCGCCGACGATCGACATTACGAGGATCGCTCCTGCTGTTTCCGTGTACTTCTTATCTACCACTTCAAGCGTCTCAGCATAAATGGTTGCCCAGCAAGGTCCAAACAGCATGCTTACTACGATGGCGGCGTAAACTGCCGTCATGTTCGGCACGAGAATGACATATGCCAGCATCGCCGATCCGAGAATGGAATAACCGAACAAGACCTTTGAAGATGAGAAGCGTGCCATCAGGAAGTTCGCGATGAACTTGCCGGCAAAGAAGCCCGCAAAACTATAGACCATGAAGTTGGAAGCCGTTCTCTCATTGAAATCCGGGTTCAGATCAAGTGCCAGACGGATCGTGAACGACCAAACGGCTACCTGCATTCCTACATATAAAAACTGTGCTGCAATCCCTTTTTTGAAGCGTTTGTTGCCTGCCAAATATTTGAGCGTTTGACCGATTCCTGGTGCCTTTTCTGCACTCTTTGCACGATTCGCAACCGGCTTACAGATCGGGAACTTCGTCATGGCAAACAAGACAAACATGGCAATCAGTACGAAAATAATATATTTATATGGTTCAAGTGTATGCTGCAGCATCTTCAACCCAAACGCATGCGCTTCAGCCGGAGACATTTTCGCCATCTGTGATTCAAGGCTTGCCCCCTCCTGGAACACCAGGTACTTTCCGAGTAAAATCCCTGCGATAGAACCAAGTGGATAAAACGTTTGAGAAATGTTCAAGCGTAGAATGCTATATTGTCGCGGCCCGATCATCGAGCTGTACGTATTCGCCGCCGTTTCCAAAAAGCTTAGCCCAATCGCAATCGCGAAGATCGCAACCAGGAACATCGTGTACGTCCCCATGTGTGACGCCGGATAAAACAACGAGCAGCCGACGATATAAAACAGAAGGCCTGTCATGATCGCAAATTTGTAACTCATTTTCTTGATGACCATCGACGCCGGAATCGCTACAAGGAAGTATCCTCCGTAAAACGCACTCTGAACGAAAGCGCTTGCGAAATCACTCAATTCAAACACATGTTTAAATTGCGCGATGAGAATATCGTTCAAGCTCGCTGCTACCGCCCATAACGGAAACAGCAGTGATACAAGGATAAACTGGAAAATCGGTGTGCGGTTCAAGTAACCGTCCGGCTGTTGAATCAATTGGTTGTTCTTCATGTGTAACATCCCCTTTTCTAACTTTTAGTTTATTAAGGCTGTTTTCTTAATCTTTGTTGCACTTGTGGGCCGTTGATTTCCGTTCCAGGCCGCTCGCTTTAACCGGCTCATCGCCTACTTTCGCAGGGCGTGCGGTGAGCCTGTGACCGGCGTAAACGCCTACCTAGTCTCACCTGTCACGCTACTCCCGCCGGAGTCTCGCACCTTGCACTCCAATCAACTCTTAGCCGTGAAGTCTACAATAAACTCCTAAAGCAACAATACTTGAGAAAAGAGCCTTCATTAAAGCGCTTACATATAACCTGTAACAAGAAGGCTGAGAGTGACCAGCTCTCATGTCTCGTTTACTTTTTAAGAGATTGTCCAGTGTGTGAGCCTGTCGGAAAACGCAGCCGGGAGGAATCCCGGATGATCAGTTCCGGAGACAGATTGTACTCCCGCTTCGGCATCTCCCCCTTAAAATGAATCCGTTCATGCAGAAGCTGAAACGCGATCTCTCCTACCGCATTCATCGGCCGGGATACGACACTGAGCTTCGGGTTTACGAACGTGGCAATATCCACATCGTCAAAACCAAAGAACGAGATTTCTTCCCCAAGCCTCCAGTCGAGATCACCGATGGCCTTCACACACCCGGTTGTCATCAAGTTGTTGGATGAGAAAATGGCGGTCGGCCGGTCATTCTGGGAGTAAAACTCGTGAGCCGCCTGATAGCCGCTTCGCTCTCCGAAATCCCCTTGAAAGATGTAACGCTCGTCCAGCTTCAGGTTGTAATCCTCGAGCGCCTTTTTGTAGCCAATGAAACGCTCACGCCCCGGCGTCGTGTTCTGCGGACCGCAAATGATTGCGATCTTCTCATGCCCCTGAAGGATCATGTGCTGAACCGCCTGGTAGGAGCCCTTCACGTTATCGACGAGCACCGTATCGACATCATAGCTTTGAATGCTGCGGTCAACCGCCACCATCGGAATCCCTTGCTCGTGCAGTTGCTTCAGATGGTCGCCGTTCTCGTTGGCTGTCGTGATAATGACACCATCCACGCCGCGCTCGATGAAGTTCTTCAGAATCTCTTCCTCCACGACCGGCGACTCATTCGTACTGCTCAATATCGCAAAGTACCCTTTCTCCCGGGCCTTCTGTTCAATCCCGGCCATGACGAGCGGAAAGAACGGGTTGCTGATGTCCGGGACAATGACACCAATCGTCTTCGTATCCTTGCTCTTCATCGTCCGGGCCGCCGCATTGCGGATATACCCGAGCTCCTGAATGGCTTTAAGGATTTTCTCCTCCGTCACCTTTCGCACGCCGCCCTGGTTATTGATCACCCGAGAAACCGTCGCAATCGACACATTCGCTCTTCTCGCAACATCCTGAATATTCGCCTTACCTTCCATTGGACATAACTCCTAAAATGTAAACGTTTAGATTTTTACAGAAAAAAACAGAATTTGTCTGCGTTATTCTAAGTTGCCCGGTTTGAACAATCATGTAAACGTTTAGATTTTTGTTCTTGGGTATAATTTAGCATGACTAATGATGGATTGCAAGAGGTTTTTGAATGCGCTTTCTTTCCTGCGCTAATGAAGATGTTATATCTTTTTTATAACTGGATTAGAAAACAACAAAAAAGAGAAAGCAAAAAGCCTTCTCTTTTTTCTATCAAGATACCACTTGTAATAGATCATTAGTAAATTGCTGTGACTTTCTATATTCTGCTGCTTCTGCTAATTTAGTAAATTCAACTGTTTTATTGTGGTTTTTCCTTACTAAGGATTCAATCTCTTTTAAGTTAACTCTGAAGAATTCCTTACGATCATTTACTTTATTCACTTTATTATTAGCCAATGCTTTATGAAGCTCATTTTCAAGGGTTGGAGCATCATCACTGAAAATTAAGGCATGAACATCAAATGTAAATGGAACTGATGCATCTCCCAGTTCCTTGACTCTATCCATTGGTTCTAGTCGTCTTGTCATACCAATTTTATATACATCTTCTCCGAAGGAACCAATGTTTGAAATAATATAAACATAACCAGCACGCGTATTTTGAACTCGGAATAATACATCTTCCTTATTCTTTTTCGTTTCTTCTAGTTGGTCTTCTAGTTCTTTAAGTTTAGCATAAAGTTTTTGTAAATCTTTATCTTTTGCAGTCTCAATTTGCTTATTCATCTTTTCAATAGCTTGTTCAAAATGCTTCTCTTCTTTTTCTACTTTTTCTTTTGCCTTTTCTAATTCTTTAAGTGCCAATGCTTCTTCTCGCATACGTTCTTTAATAGCTTGTTGTTCCTCTTTTTCTTCCTGTTTCTTTTGTTCGAATTCATACTTCAAGTATAATTCTTCTAGTTTTAATTCCAGATATGACCTAGTGATTGATACCCTTTGCATATCAGTAAGCTTATTTAAGTCCTCGAACACTTTCTTAATACGTTTTTCACTAACTTCAATATTATTAAACTTGACTTTCATAATGGCATTATCACATTCATTATTAAAGGCTCTCAGGATTAATTTGATAGTATCCTGGATAAATTCTTTTCCTTTTTTTCTGTCGTCTCCTATAGTCCAGTCTAATGAATGATGTGTAGCATTTTTTGATTTTACTAATTCTTTTTGTCTTTTACGTATTTCATCAAGTTTTGCCTGATAAGCCTCGGAAGACTCAAAACCATACTTAGCTTCATAGAAACCAAATGACTGCATTAGTATCTCGTCTTTTAATACAATTATGTTTTGTTGAAGTTCAGCTATTTGATTATGAATTTCTTGTTTTTTGGTAGTTAAACCATCTATATTTTCCGTCATTTTATTTGCAGCTTCTTTTAAATCAGCAAGGGCTTCAAGATCATTAACAGTGCTAAGAATATTATTCTTTTTTATTTCTAATTCTTCAATTTGACTTACCATTTTTCCTTTTGTTTCATTTAAGTCAAGGATAGGTGCGTACTTTTCTAATACTTTTTGAATAGCAGTTTTCTTATTTATTAATTCCTGATATTCAGTTTCAAGGATTTTCACTCTTTCTTTTACATCTATTAAGTCTGCAAATCCTTGTTCCTCCCATTTTTTTGCTGTTATTTTCATTTCTTTATTTCTTTTTATGATAAGGATTATTGCAAGAATAACAGGTACAATAAGAATCCAAACCGCAAATAATAACCCAATTATCCATGGCGAATGGTACCACTTCTCTTTATACAATTTCTTCATCTCCATTAATATTTTCGTAAAATTTCATAATTAGAATTATATGTAAAATTTTACGTGTTATTACCAAAATAATAACCTCAATGATTATAGAACATTTTTCATATTAATGGAATTTATTTTTCAGTATAATAAATAATTTTTTTGTGACACTTTTGCTTTGGTTGATGTTTATCTTTAATGAGAAAAAGATCTAACCCTAAAAAAATAAAGGGTTAGATCTCTGTTATTTATAATATATTCTTATTCGCCCTCGGCACAAAATAAGGCGGCATCTCTTCTCTAAGCTTCCATACAAAACTCATCGGCTTACTTCCTGAATGACTTACATGATCCGCTGTACCTAAAAAGACAAACGGTGATGTATAGCCGTTTTCTTTTTTGTATTCTCGAACAAATAGTGCAATTTTGTGACCTCTACTTCGATGTTGAATATAGCGGTTAGCCGTTTCACTGCCTTCTGCAACCCGACTTTGAGTTTGCCAGTGGAACAATTTCTCATTAATGGCATAGTCGTCATAAAGCGTCGATGGTGAAAAATCCTTTTCTGACTTATTGAGTGTAATAAAAAAGATATCCAAGTCCTTTTCTCTAAAGTGCTTCACACCTTCACGAAAAGCTGGACTTGCCTTGTCATTATAGTAACCGAGTGCCGCGAGAACTTGAGAAGTATTGTACTTACTATGGACTCGTAGTGGACATGGAAAGGAAAAATCATTGTCAATTTCTAATGTTTCTAATGCCTCGAATTTATAACGAAGAATTTGAGCAATCTCCTGTTTAAACGCTGGATAGGAAAGGATTCGTTGCATTCCCTCTTCCATGGATGGGAAGCCTTCCTTATCCGGGTGAGCCTTGTAAAAAGAATAATAAAATATTCCTAACATCAGCTGTTCTTCTTCGCTTTGAGCTGGGGTTCCCTCCACATACTTGATTAAAAACTGGAGCAAGGTACTGGAGTTCAGGTGAAATAAGTTAGGTAACCGGCTTGTGATCCACTTCTCATCCTCACAAACAAACTCAGACCTAATTCCAGCCTCAACCATCATCCGGCTAAAGCTACGATCGCCATTCTTACCATAAAAATCGTATAGAGAATAATGATAATGCTTTAAAAAGTTACTTAATGTGAATTCTAGGTCTGTATCTTGCTGAAAGTATTTTAGCCTTGCGATTAAATTCCCTCTCGTATTTGCACTTAATTTAATATTTCGGAGAATGTACTCCTTGGCTTGCTTCTCCAACTGAAGAAAACAACCTTTTGGCAAATGGAAGAATCCGTGCTCCACATAATGCTGAACAGAGTGCTTGGTTTGGCCAATCAACGCGCGAAACTTCTCTTCAAAGTTATAGTTCTGATGAGCTTGTCCAACAAAGTCTAAGACCGTTAAGCATTCCTTACCTTCCGAAAGGCGCAGACCACGTCCGAGCTGTTGCAAGAACACCGTTAAGCTCTCTGTTGGCCGTAAAAATAACACGGTATTAACTTCAGGGATATCAATCCCCTCGTTATATAGATCAACAACAAAGATGAACTTAATCTCTCCGTTCACCAGCCGAGCCTGTGCACTGTTTCGGATATTCTGTTGTACATTACCATGTAGGGCAACCGCAGGAATCCCATTTTTATTAAAGAAATCAGCCATATAGATGGCATGTTCAACGGATACACAGAACCCTAGCCCTTTAACTTCACCGATATCGGTAATGTACTTATTAAGATTAGCAATTATTTGATTGCTTCGAATCTTACTAGAGGTATACACATTCTCAAGCTCTTTAATGTCATATCCTTTTCGGCTCCATTTTAGCTTAGAAAGGTCGACCACGTCACTGACACAAAAATATTGAAACGTACTAAGCAGCTTTTTATCTACTGCTTCTGTTAACCGCATTTCAGCAGCGATCATTTCATCAAAATAACTCAGGATCGTTTTACCATCCATACGCTCAGGTGTGGCTGTTAATCCAACTAAAATATTCGGCTCATAGTGTCCAAGTAGTTTCTGATACGAGTCTGCTGCGGCATGGTGAAATTCATCGACAATAATAAAGTCATAATAGTCACTGGAAGTTAGCTCATTCAGCTTCTTGCTGTTAAAACTTTGAATACTGACAAATAAATGGTCTAAAGAAGTTGGAGTTTGATTACCTACCAGCATCTCACCAAAATTGGCATCCTTTAAAATGGCTCTGAAAGTATCTCTACTCTGCCTCAAGATCTCTTCTCGATGGGCAACAAACAACAATCGCGCTGATCCTTTGTTCTTCAATCGGTAACGCTTATAATCAAAAGCTGAAATAACCGTCTTTCCAACACCTGTGGCTGCCACAACAAGGTTTTTCATCCGACCATGAACTTCCCGCTCGACCTGCAGCTTTTCTAAAATTTCTTTTTGATAGTAAAACGGCTGGATATCAAATAAGAAGGTAAAATCGTTAGCATTATTATTTATCTTAGGTGCGAGGGCTAACTTCAACCTCTCCTGATCCTCTAACTCCTCTGGATGAAACGTTTTAAATTCTTTATCATTCCAGTAACTCTCAAAGGTCGCCTCAAACTTTTTCAAAATATCAAAGGAATCCTTCTCCGTCACCTTTAAGTTCCATTCCAACCCCGAAGTTAAAGCTGGATTTGAGAGATTGGATGAACCAATGTACGCCGTGCTAAATCCTGTTTCTCGCTTAAATAAATATGCCTTCGCATGAAGTCGGGTGCGCTCTATATCATAGGATATTTTAATCTCTATATTATTCAGCTTGCTTAGCTCTTGAATCGCTTTATAATCAGTGGCTTCCATATAAGATGTTGTGATCACACGAAGCTTTTTACCGGGAGTCTCCGTAAACGTACGAAGCTCCTCAATAATGCAGCGCAAACCGCTCCACTTTATAAAAGAAACAAGCATATCGATCGAATCAGCACTGACGATTTCCTTCTGAAGTTCACCGAGCATATTTGGTTCGTAATGAGAACCCGTGAATAAAGAGCTTTGGGAAATGGGAGTTACAGGTCGTATCGTTTCTCTCTTACCCATACTTCTTACCGAATTGATACGAGAATAGAGAGAAGTCAGCACTTCCCCTTCTTCTTCAATTTGAAGCTTACGAAACTCTTCATCTCCCAATCTCTCACTGATCATATGAATGATGTCGTTACATGTGCGGATTTGATCCAACAACGCCTGTTGATGATTACTCCCCGCGTCATCACGAACAAATTTTAACGCTTTCCTGGTAACAGTGGATATGTATGATGCTAGCAACTTCCTGGCTTCTTCTACATCTATTTGTTCTTTTTCGATGTCATATGTGTTAAGATCTAAACTTATGAGTTCGTTCTTGAGTTTATGATTGATGATTTCTTCGTAGATTCCCTGTTTGAGCACAGCCGATCACCCCATCTTCCATTAGTGTTATGTACACATTTAGTTTAGGAGTGATTTAATTAATCACATTTACTTAAACAGAATTAAACTTCGTTCCCTCCTTAAACAAAATGATATGTTTCGACCTCATACCTATTAAATAAAAAAAAACCCAAACCAAATTAACAGTCCATTTCAAAGATTAAGAGGCCATTTTCAATAGCATGTTTATATTTCAATTCTACTGTTTTGTATTTCCTTTTTGCATAAACTGGAATATTCATCCCTAATAATTGAAGTAATATCTTATCAGTATGATCATTATCATGCTCTTCAAACATTCCAAAAATGTCACCAATCTCTTTTAAGGGAATGCGTTCACCGTTTTTTCTACTACAGTAATAATTAGTATATTTTCTTTTAGATTTTACATCTTTCAATTTGATTTGATAATATTCATCATCATTTAAATATTTAACTATCAACGGCTTTATTTCTGTCATAGATCAATATCTCCCGTATTTATATGTAAAGTGTTTAAAATTCTATTGAAATTTATATAAAACTGGTCTAAACACATAAATTCATCATTTGTTAAGTAACTACAATGTGCAATTTTATTTCGAAGCGGGTAAATTTTTTGGAAGGTTAGTAAAAATTCATGAGGAAAAATATATATTAATTCAGGGAAAACCCTAAAGTATGAAACTAATTCATGAAAATTAAGTTTATTAAATTCTTTATTCAGCCTTCTATATATGTACTTTAAGCGGAGCTTTCATTTCCCAATTATAACCATAAGATTCACTTAAGTTTCTAATGATAATTTGCCGTAATTTATTTTCTATTTCATACAGTTTCCCATATGCAGTCTCCATTTTCCTTATTTTTTCTTCCATATAACCACCTCAATTAATTCCCCCTACCATATTATGCTTATTTTATCATACTAAGAATGTTCTTATTATTTAAAAAATAAAAATATAGCGTATCTATAGACTTTATTTTTTCATAATTCGTACCCTTTCTAAGGGGTACGAATTATGAAAAATGTATTGCTTTGTTTTAGTTTTTGTATATTTGTTGAAATTTATTCTTTAATTTCCAGTACATAAAGTAAAAATTTCGCTCTAGTATATGCTACAAAATCTAGACTAGTTCTATTTAATAATTTTGAATCTATATGTTTTAAGTAAATGACTATATCTGATTCTAACCCTTTAAAACTTTGTACTGTTTTAAATAAAATTTCATTATCCGATAAACAACAATTATGACTTTCGGTTATTTTAAATGGACCCAATTCATTACTTCCATTTAAAATAGAATTTTCAATTTTTCTATCCGATAAGATAACAATTGATTTTGAATTAACTAATTCTTTTTGAATTAATTGTTTAAGTAATACTTCTAACCTATTCCTAACATCTTTCTTCTTCCTAAATAAGTGTTTTTCTGGTTTAACCCCAGGAATATTATTGGTCTTCGTGTAGTTACCTAAAGAAGTATTATTTTTTACCCAATTTATAATTGCAGATGTGTTTCTAAGATTTTCTCTAAGAAGAAATGGTGGTGAGTCTATTAAAAATCCATTTTTAAAATTTCTGTTAAATATATTTTGTTCACTATCATAGAAAATATATAAATTTGAGAGCTTATCATTTCGTAAAAAAAGTCTTGTAGATAGTGCCCATTCTTCATTAAAATCTTGTGCCTCATCTACAATAACTGTATGAAACTTTGGTAATGAAGGAACATCTGTAAACGCTGCTAGTATACCAAAGAGTTCTTTATCCTTGGTTAGTCTATCAAAATCTTTAATATTTTCCTTTCCCAATTGCCAAAAGGTTTTACATGTAATATTCTCATAATGTTTTGTTTCATTAACTAAAAATATTGCTAGTTCACTATTAAAGCACAAGAATAGTACATCTTTACCACTATTCGCATCTCGAATTGCTTTTTTTAATGCAATCCATGTCTTCCCCGTTCCTGCACCACCTACAAAAAAAGCTTGATTAAAATTTTCTGTTAAATCTAAATAATTATTCTGGATTGTATTTAACTCATCTATTTTTTTATGTTGTAATTCTAAGGTAGCACCTGATATAACTGAAATACTTATTTGCTTATTAATTAATGTAACAAATTTATTTATAGTGTCTTGTGGTAAAAATGACACATTTCTTCTTGTGGACTTCCAATAATGAAAGATACTATTTATTTTTTTATGAAGATCCTTCATATTAGAAAAATCAATGACCAATTCCTTTGGAGCTTCTGTGCTTAAATTAGCTGGAATATTATAAAAAGGGAATGCACATGCAAAACCATACACCCCTCTAAAATTTTGCTTATAATGGTCCTCGAAATACTTTTTAAAGAAATGCATACTGCCTTCTGCTTGCATAAAGGGACTCTTATCTAAAACTCTATAATTTTCATTGTCCAGCATAAGTATCCAATCATTATAATTATTTCTCTTTATTCCTATACCACCCTTAACTTCAATTGTAATATAACCGAAATCAGGGTCGAAAATTAAGAAATCACTTTCACTGTTTTGTCTTATTCCATTTTTTTCTGTATACCATTTAACAGAATAAAAAACATGACACCTTACAGGTAATTGCTCCTTTAATGCATAATAAAATTGTTTTTCTGAAGCAGTACAGTCAAACATTTCTATATTTTCAGGATACATAACAGCCAATCGGTTATTCCTCCCAAAATCCATAGAATCTATCACCGGTACTTTTATCATACCAGCCGACTAAAAATCTTCTATCCAGGTCCTTATTAAAGTGAACACATGATACCTCATTTAAATATAAACACCCTGAACAAGCATGGTCTCTATCTATACATATAGGATCAAAGATGCATTTATTAATTGTATCCTTAGTGGATTCTAACCACTTATCAAAATATGCTTCAAAGATGTTAAACATTGCCCCTATATTTAATCCTTGAGAATTTTGACAATATATTAATATTGCTGGAATGTTAGGGAAGATGTATTCAGACAACGAATTTTTATCTAAACCGCACAAATTAGCTGATTGTTTTAGTAATGCGTGACTTATAGAATGAATTAAATTATAAACATAATAGGTAATTTTATGGTCATTTTTATCAATTGGTGAAAATGATTTTATCACTGATGAGTCAATGTGATTTATAAACCATTTTTTTAATTCTTTTTCACATTTCAAATTCGGAGCTTGCTTTTCATCAATAATTTCATTTCTTATTAACCACTTAATTATGGCGGCTCTATCAATTTCAAATAAGATACCCTCTGTGTTCAATTTCGAAGCATAGACATTTTTTTTACTTTTATTTTCGGCTGGGAAACCAACTAAAGTAGCTTTTAAGGGGTCAGTTTCTTTTCTTGTATACCCATATGAACACATAATAAATGGAATATCTCCACTAGCTTGTACATGTTTAAAACCAAATTTCTTCGCTAATAATTCATACCTTTCGGGATTAGCATTAGTATTTAATTTTCTGGATACTTCTACAGCATTTTCAAGCGTAGAAACGTAATTATTTGGAGGATATAATACTGTATCATATTCTAAAAACTGAACAGATAAATTATTAAGATAGTTATCACTTAAATTTAGAATAGATTCATTTATTACATCTACAGCCTCTCTGATCCCCCCCTCAGTGGAGTCAACGCCTACAGAGGCAATTGCTACCTGACGTGCTTGTTCCTCTGGCCAACTAAACTGACTCATATACATTGTAATTAAATTATTTATCTTTTCATTTTTATCTTCTTCTGAATCTTCGTTTAATCGTTTTTTGGCGATTTTCCTCAATTCCGATCTTGAAATACATTCTAACCAATTACTTAATATTAGTTTTGAACCATCTCTGTTCTCTTCTAAGAATCTATCTAATTCGACATTGATTAAATCTATCATAGTTATGCTAAATGGAAGATAATTCGACATATCGAGAGCGTTTTTAGTGTATAAGAGCTTCCCACATGATGGACATGGTTTTCTAATTTCTAATTTCCTTGAGGGTTCATATTTACAATAAAACGAGAACCTCCCAGTATAAAAAAGGGACTTATAACCATGATCTCTATTTTTACATGGAATGGGCTCTACTGGGCCTCCCCAGCCACATGCACATGAATAAACTAAGTTCAATTGTTTAATTGTGCCACCGCAACTACACTTTCTTTTTGGATTCAAACGATAAAAATGATCACTTGTATTATAACTGTGGACTTTAGAACATTTAGCACAAAAAAATGTAAGTGGACTTATTTCAGTAATAATATCTGAGTTTAAACCAGGATCAGGAGTTCTTACAGAATAGTTTTCTTCAGTGATAGGAAAAACAAAATCTTTTACCTTACCTCTCTCGTGATACTCTTCTATATTTTGGGACAACCTTAGTAGTAATCTCCTTTTATTTATGTCTTTATCACTAAGCTCCCCGCTGTTCCAGTATTTAACATAAGCTGTGTATGCTGTACGATCTACTTTTTTATAAAAGTCAATCCAAGAATGAGGTAAATATTTATAGAGAGCTTGATTTAAACCACGTGCCATTTGGTTATCTTTTAATTGTTTATCACTCATGTTAAATCCCCCTATTTCATTTCAACAATAATAGGTGTATCAGTATCTCTTAAGCTATTCATAGGCTTTAAAAAACCTAAACGTTCAAATCCTTCTGTTAGGTATGCATCTTTTTTATTTTTCGGATTAAAATCTTCAAATTTTAACCTTCTAAAGAATTCATTCACTGAATTATCAATCCATTGGTCATAAATTTTACCTATTGAATTTGAATTACTTTGAAAAGCACCTTTTAAATGTTCTACTACTTCTTTACTATCAATAAGTCCATCTAATGTAGCTTTTTGCAATTTACTCATCATATAGATATTTCCATTAATTTCATTTTGTAATTTATAATCAAAATAGTTAAGTAGTAAAGCAGAGAAAACTCCTGGAAATGTTCGTTCTATAGCCTTCGTTGCCCAGCGATTTATAGGTACCGGCTCAACGAGTATGTCTTTAAACTCATGGAATTTTACAAAGTTTTTTAAGTAACTTTGATCTTTTTCTCTTGATGGTCTCATAATCATAAATACAGCACCAGGATGTTTTCTTCCTACTCGGCTGTAGGCTTGTATATACTCAGCTGTGTTATTGGGCATTCCGAAGAAAAACATTAAATTAAATCGGTCAGCATCAACTCCATGCGATATCATGTTAGTTGCCGTAATTAAATTTAATCCCTTAAAAACATCTGGTGTAGATTCGACTTCAGCAAGTATTCTACGAACATCCTGAAAACTATCATCACCCGTCATTTTTCTTGAGTCGAATGACTGAATATTCTCTTTATCTAACTCTGTATTAATCGGATCATCTAACGCGCTTAACACTTTATTTCCATCTAATTTCACATTATTATATTGTAGAAATATCCAATAATCTTCTAATATTTTTAATGAGTCATCTTTCCCAGTTACTTGTATGCCTGGAATATGCTGAATAAGTTCAGGATTCATAAAATATTTCCATAATATTACTTTCATGTATTTAAGAGAATACACTACACTATTAATGATAGCTTTACCGAAAGGAGCATATCCAATAATTTTTCGATGTTGATCATTTTCATCAACTTGAGCGTAAAAGTTTTTATTTAGATATGGAGACTCAGAAGGAAATCTTATCGGATCCTTTAAATAAAGATGATGACACTGCTCTTGATAAGCAGAGATGGTGGCTGTTGCTCCTATAATTTTAATTCTCTTTTTTGATGAAGAGAGATTCTTAATATAATATTGTATTAAACTCTCATAGTGGGAATCATAAACACCAAGTGATTCGCGAATTAAATGCAATTCGTCTTGAATAAATATTGTTGGAGCAGCATCTTTCAAATTAATTTTTTTTAAAGTTGATATGTCATTACATTGTTCCCTCTCAGTACAACACAATTTACTGCTATACCCATGTTTATCGCATTTTATTTGTATTTCGCCCAAAATATTTCTAAAATCGGACTGTACTCCTATGGATGCAAATTTATCTATAGTACTAATTATAACTGATGGTAAGTATCTATAAATCTCTCTATCTACCATATAAAAGGGTAGTACACCACTTGAGCTACAATTTGAATTATTACATTTATGTTCTAATCTGTGTTCATGTTCATTAAACAATACTGTTATATCTTTAGAGCGACAATATGGACAAATATCAATGACTTTGTATTCATCTGTTAAATCTTGAATCGATGTATTTATAAACTTTTGAGCTACTGTCTCTGTAATTTTATTTGGAGTGTTGTTATCTCCTACAAAATACCCTAACGAAAAAGTTTCACCTTCCTGCATATCTGGGTGTTGTTTTCTTATTAACTCAGCCATAGCTAAAATGTCCGCCAACCTTTGAACTTGTTGAACTGAAAGAAGTCTTAATGGGTACTTAATAATAGCAGAAACACCGGCATTTTTATCTCGTAAACGATCAAAGAAAAGTGTGAAAATAGTTACTCCAAGAAATGCCTCAGTTTTCCCTCCGCCTGTTGGGAAGTATAATAAATCAACAAGATCGATATTAGTTGGTCCCATTTCATCTTCGGAATATTCACTAGTACAAATATCAGGTATTAATGAAACAACAAACACTAACTGAAAAAGCCTCCAACTAGCATAACCTTTTGCCGATTTAGAAAACGCCATATTCATATTAATAAACGCTTCTTTTATTAAATTAAAGTTTTTAATTACACGAATTCCATTTTTAAAACGATTAATCTCTCTTAAAAAATCATTAATTTCTTCTTGGAATTTTTTCTCACCTCTTGATGATAATGATTTATCAGACACTTTTTGATTATAATCGGCAACCCACTCACTATATTCCTTATCCATTTCATTTGCTAAACCTTCAAGAGAAGAAACAGGCTCTTTATATAATTGTTGGAAAGTTATTTTAATATCATCTCTAGTTTTCAACCTTTTTTGCTCGAAAACAGGTAAGTGAGTTGTTTTTAAAATATTATCCTTTTCCTCAACTGTACAATTATGGCCAATTGCTTTTTGTCGTTTATCATATTTATAATCATCTTCAAAATAAGGTAACTCTATTGGGATAATATTTCCATTTTGCACTTTAATCTCTATACCAGAATCAAACAGAGTATTAATTCTTACTTTATCTTTTTTATGTCCATCTGTTTCAGTAAGGTTAAATAAATTTATTGAAACTTTGTAATACTCTCCAGTTTTTTTTATTTCACAATCTATTCCAAAATCCCAAGTTGGTACTTTAAACTCTCGTCCATAAGTGCCTAAAAATTTTTCCCAAGAGTTAGAATTCTTTATACTATTTAATTTCATATTATCGCGTATCAATCTATAAGAATTTTTATCATTTAAAATTTCTTTCTTTACCTTCTCGAGGAAATTAAAAACTTCATTATTATTATTTTCCTGCGTTGTAAAATATCCGATATTATTTTTCTGGTTAAAAATGTCTAAGAAATTCAGTTTAATCTTAACGTCTTCAATTTTAATTTTCTTATAAACATCAATTACTTCTTGCATAAATTGATCATTTTTATCTCTTAAATAGTTTTCAATTTCATTAACATCCGTAAATTTCATTTTATATAATTCTGTAGCCTTTTTAATACAATAATCTTTTTGTTCCTGAAACAAAGGGAATACGCGATAATAAAAATTGCCTGATGGAATAATTGTTATACTTCCATTTTCCAATGTTTCAGTATTAATAAAAAAGTCCATTCCTATTCTACTAATATTGGTAGTAGATGATTGGATGTCAGATTTGATATTTATAGGAGATAGCTTTCCAACAAGTATTTCCTCTTCAGGATGATTACCTATAATTCTATCTTTGTTGCTTCCCTTGATCTCATCCAAAAATTCTAGTAAAATATGATTTAGAAACAATTCCTTGTTTTTACTATTTAACATTATTTCCTCTCCCTTTTTAGAACTATTTCAACTTTTCGCTTATTTTTGTAAATAGTATTTTATATTCACTTTCTCTAAGTAAATATTTTCTTTGCTCTAAAAAGAATAAATTTTGAATTATACTTTCTCTTTTAAAATTACGTAATTCCAGTTTGTCCACTCTTTGTTTTTGAATTTCAAAAAAACCCTCAAGAACATCTTTTACTATTGAAATGTCGTACATAAATTTTGGTGTTGTATTTTTTAAATTAAGAAGAAGTATAAAATCTTCTATATATTCTATCCTTCTCATTTCAGATAATTTAAGAATTTTCGCGAAATTTTCAGTCAGTATACCAAGGCTTGGTAATTGTTTTTGTATATTCTCAAATTTTAATTCAATTGTGTCATAGTCATATTTATCCTCTATTTCTTTAACATAATTCATGAAATTATTTAATATTACATTGTTGATATGATTGAAAGTTTTACTAATTCCACTTAAACTTTTCTCATCATCAAATAATATTTTTTCTGGCATTTCTTTTTTTTCATTAAAATTTTCATGAGCTTTATAAAACTCATCATTTAAGATTAATACCTTTTGAGCCTCAGTTGTAATATTTGTTATATAATCTTTTACGAATATATTGTGAGCTTTACACTTGCCAAATCCGGTTATTCCTTCAAAACTTAAGATATCTTTTGAAACAGATAGTTCATTATCAATAAAAATTGAACCATTTACTTTTAGATAACCATTTACTTGGCCAAACTCAATGTCAAGGCCATTAGAATTTAAATTACCACCTATATTAATATTCTTAGTCTTTATTTCTGCTTTACATTCTACGTTACCGTTTGATATAAGGTCTTCAGCAAATATATTTCCTAGAACAAATAAATTTCTTTTAGAATGTATTCTCTTTGCTTTAATATCTCCAAATACAAATAAGTCATAATTTGTTGTTATGTTGTAATCAGATGTAATATTACCTAAAACTATAAAACTGCTCTCGAAAGTAACATCTGATGAAACTAAAATATCCCCTTCTTTTACCCAACTTTTAAGGCTATCTATAAACACTCCGTTATTTTCTAAGTATGTTATCAATTTGCTAATCCTCCTCAATTTGTGAGGCTAATAATATATTGGAATATATATTCTCTTTTTCTTGTGTGAGTATAATGTAAAGGAAATCTCTTGCTCTAGTCATACCTGTATAAAGCTGATTAATATTTTTAAAGAAATTTTCTTTCCTCTTTTCTAGATCGTCTTCCTTAGATAATGTTGGACTAATTAAATGAGCTAATTTATCAGATTTTTCATATAATCCCAGTGGAAGTAATCCGCAAAGTATTACTGCTCTAAAATCTAAACCTAATGCAGATTCAATAGTACATATAGAAACTCCTTTTCTCTCTCCGTATCTTTCGTAAGCGTCTTCATCATTTAGTAGAAGTGTATAGTCCATATAAGTTTCATTAAATCGATTTTTTAACCAATTTAATATATAATACCTTGCTACTCGATATTGCCTTTGTGGAATAAGAATTGCAATATCTGAAAGAGGAATGTTCTGCTCTTCTAATATGTTAATTGTTTTAAAAATATCGTCTATCTCATTAAAACGTGTTGATTTTATTACTTGTGGTTCTACTCCTGGCCTTACAGACTGACCTCTTAAAAATAAATCTTCTGTCCTGTTAATCTCAAATGACATTGTATTAAGGTAATCTTTTGCTATGGAAACGAAGTTATTAATATAATTATTAATTTGCTTACTATTTCTATAATTCTTTTCTATCCTTATAGTATTTGTTTCAAATGTGGGATAGTTTGGATCATTTATTAGCCAGGGTGCTAAACCCTTTTCAAGATTATTATTTATATTTTGAGACTTATCTCCTGAAATTACAAAAAGATGTTGGTCTTTGTCCTTTGATTTAAGTAAACCAAAACAAAGTTTATACCATTCTTTTTTAAATATTTGAACCTCATCAATAAATATTGCATCAAAACTTGAAGATATATTACCTGCATTAAATTCTTTTACTACGAGATTAAATACATCATTAAAATATGATTCAGTACCTGGTGTATAGGGGTTTCTAATACCATAATCCGCTAAAAGGTTTTGGCAGAGTGAGTGAAATGTTCTACATTGAACATTTTTTCTATTAAAACCAGCGACATCAATTCTCCACTGATAATATTGTGCAAGGTTAGTGTTAAAACAGGTAATCAAAACTTTCTTATCTGGATAAGCACTTGAAAATTTAAAGGCTTTTGCAATTAATACAGCACTTTTACCACTACCAGCACAAGCTAATAATAAGTGATTGCCCATGTTAAATTTATTAACAAGATGAATTTGTTCACTATCTAATGCAAGTGAACTAACAATTTGTTGGTTTGGTTTAACCATTAATTCCTCATCATTAATTATAAGACCAGTATCAATTGTATTTATTTTTTCAACGTGCAGGGGTATATAATACTCAGGTGCAATGGTAAATCCCAAAGTATTTAATTTTGCATGGTCTAGTGTCAGATTTTTATTATTAGAATTGAATAGGCTATCTATAGAAAATTCTTGTTTAAACATTTTGTAATATTCCTTATTAAATAAACAACGTTCTTTAATAAAAGAATCATTTAAAACAATATTACTTCTTTCTATATTTGGAAATAGATAAACCCAATTAAAACCCAGGCTAAGCGAACCATTAGCATTTAAGAAGGTATTTTCTCTTTTAAGCTTATTCATTAAAATTTTTTCTTGTCTATCCCATATACTAGATTTTAATAATGTGATGTAACTTTCTAAATTTTCATTTATAGCTGTTTCGTCAATTGTAATACAAAGAATACCAAGTTCTTTATGAACAAGTAGAAAGGGTATATTCAAAATACCTGTAGGGTTCAATTCTAAAAAAAGAATATATTCATCAGATAGTTTTTTTCTAAAGAAAGATAAAAGTAGTTTCTTAGAGGGGGTAAGTTCCAAATCATTATAATTTTCAGGTACTAATATCATTAATTACTCATTCCTATTTTAATTTTTTTATACCAAATACTTTTTCTAACTTGCTATACGCATATGATAAAAGTTCCTCTTCATTTTCCAGTTTGTTTTTTTTGAAAAATGTTTTAATTGATTTGATCATAATATCATAGACCTGTTTTTCTTTTTGAGAAAAATTTATTTCAACATATTCTTCCTTATTTTGTTCTAAATCTTTTATGGCTTTTTTTTGTTTTTTTAAGTTCACCAAGACTTCTTTAGCTTTTTTTTCAGTTTCCCCGGTAAGATTATTTTTGTTATTATTTATTTTTTTTTCTAATGTTGATACTCTTTCCTCAATTTCTTTCTTTTTTAATGACACAACTTCCATAGGAATTAGTTCTTTTAAATTGTTGATAGATTCCAGAAGTTTATTCGACTTATCTATTTCTTTATGCACAGAATTATTTTGAGAAGTTTGATTTGCAATTTTATCCAAATTCTTCCCTATTTTTTCTCGTAGATTCTGGTATAGCTTCTTCCGAGCACTATTACTTTCAAAGTTATCACGGGCAGAAGTAGGAATTAATTCTTCATCAAAAACATAGATTTCTCCTGCGAACCAAGATGACAAAAATTGTCTTCCAGAAGAGAATAGTGCGTTTGTTATTAAATCATTACTACCTATTCTAAATCCTTTATAAAATAGCCTCACATTTTTAACTAAATCATTTTGAATAGCCTTTGAATTATTTCCATTTTTGGTCACCCACCCATAAGCTAATAGTTTTTGGTTGGATGACTCTTCGTCAAATACTTCAAAAAAACGTAAACCTGATAATCCATCAGAATTTGAATACGGCTTAAATATTTTTTTGTTATTCAAGAAAATCTCTATAGTTTTGTAATCAGTCAGATTATCTACTAATTTTTCAGAAATTATAGAACCTAATGTAAATTGCTCTTTCTGAAATTCAATAGGCATTACTTCAGCTATATAGTTTTGAACTCTTTCTATATTTAATAAGTCATTTGCATCTTCCTTTATATCATGTAATATTACTTGCGTATAATGAGAATTACTTTGTTCCGGATATTCCTCAATAATTGTATGTTCTTTAATTAGTTCATTTAAAGGATAATTTTCGCCTACCTTTTTTCCTTCAATAACCTTTTTCAACATTCTTGAAGCAGAAAACATTATTTTATACTGATATGGAACACCATATTTAGTAGTAATTACTTCCAAATCATTAGCAACACTTAATCCTGCTAATTTACCTATACCTCTAAACCCAGTATTTTTAGTTGTTATTTTTTCAGAATAACCAAAATATCTATACTTTTCGACTGTATTTCTATCCATTCCTATTCCCGTATCATGTATGATAATTGAGTTATTTTCAATTTTAATTCGGATTTCCTCAGTACCTCGAACTCCTAATTCCCTAAGGTTTTTTATAGCATCATAACCATTTTGAATGTATTCCCTTATAATATCTAAATTATTTGGATATAAACCAGTTGTTAATACTTCTAGGACATATCCAAATACATGATCAGTATTACTTGTTTTCATTTAAAAATCCTCCTTAATAACTCTTATGATTATACAGTATTTTACTAATCCTCACTATGTAATATCGAAACTTGTAATATTTTCGTGTATTTATTTGTTCATTTCTTTAATATATTTATTTATTTTTGCTTTTTCTTCGAACTCATTTAGCTAAAAAAAAAGCTCTTCCATAAAGGAAGAGAGCTTTAATATTTATTATTTAATATTTATAATATTGATTGATAGTTTCCATAAACTTTACGGAAAGTATTTGCAACTTTTGTTTCGCCATAAATATTAACTGAACCACCTAATACCTTTGTATTTATACGTTGCATAAAACTTTCAAGTCTAGTATAGTCTTCTATTTTTAAATCTCGATCAGGATCTTTATCTTTAAGTTGTTTTTTTAAATAGTTAAAGAAGGGTAGAAGTTTACCATTTAAATGCTGCAGATCAAAATCATTTTCACTAATATAATCCTGATACATATCAAAAACCTGTGTTGATGGAACTGGCGTAAATAACATTGGTATTACGGATCCAACTCTTTCAGATGCATATAACGCAGTATCATATACTTCTTCTATATCTTCTCCAGGTAAACCAAACATAACAAATGCATTTATATTTTGCCTTCTTGGATCATAACCTACTTCGGTAAGTGCTTGAAGAAGCGCTTCAAACCTCTTCAGATTACTATTCCAAGATCTATTCCATCGAGCATTAGTTTCTTTTTTTATGGTCTCTAAGGGAAGGTAAATTCTTTCAAAGCCAGCTTGATGCATTAAATAAACCACTTCTGGAACGCCTACTAAATATAATCCAAGACTACATTCAGCTTCATTTTCGAAATCTAGTTCATGTCTACCATTATCTTTATAAACTTTTCTAAGAATTACTTCATCAGTATCTGCAATTAAAAGTTTTACTAAATCTCCATCTTGTTTAATAACTTCTACTGCACCTTGTGTTAAGTCTTCATCTACAGAAAAGTTCAGTACCTTTTTATCTTCACTTTTTATACTTTTTTCGCCTTGTTCTAATTTTAATTTATATTCACTTTCTACTGTAAACGTAGCTATAATTCTGTCTTCTTCTCTAAGTTTCAATAAGTACCTTTTTCTATCACTCATTGCAACACCTATTTCTATTCCTTCAGGTGCAAACAATTTAATACCATGCAGTGATTTATCTGCCATAACTGCTTTTATAATATTTTTAAATTCTTGCATTTTCATCAAAAGATTATCTTCATAGAAGCAAAAGACCCTAGTACCTTGTCGGAATAACTCTCTTATTTCTTCCATAACATCCTCTAACGTTCTATTGCTTACTTTAGTTCCGTCATTGAGAATATTTGATGCGCAATATGCACAAATATGTGGGCATCCTCTTGAAGTAGTTAAAATAGTGTACGGCGGCTTTTCACTATCTGGATATAAATCTAATGCTAAACTCTTATTGGATGCATGTTTTATTTCATTGTATACAATTAGATGATTTGACATCTGTTCTTCGTTATTTAAATCTAATTGATCACCTTTAATTACTAAAGGGGTAATTCCAAGTTTAGTTTGGGGATGATTGTATTTATGTGTCAATGTAGGGTATATACCACCTACTCTAACTTTTGCATCAGGAAAAATACTTAAAGCAGCTTGAATAACATCATGAGTACTTTCCCACCAATATGTCATTATAGATGTAACCCATATTTCTATTTCTTGATATTCTTTAATTTTTACATCTTGCTTTAGCTCATCTAAACGCTGTTCCAGTACAAATCTTGGCATTCCAAAAATATATTTCCATTTTTCATTACTGTTGAGCTTATACCCATTAGGTTCATTTCGTTCAATATTAGTCCCTAGAACCACAACTGACTTCTTTTCTTTCCTCACTGCATCATAACTTTCAAAATCTACAGTTTTACCAATAACTCCACTATCTTCCCCGTAAGGGTTTAAACAATCAAATAATTTTAAGTCATAGCCTTCTTCACGAAGCCATGTGGCAACTTTTAGCAAACCATGTGGCATACTCCATCTAGCCCAATACTGAGTATCATATACTGGCGGATTGATAAGAATTGCTAATTTATTTCTTTTATTCATAGGATCCCAACTTTCTTGCTTAAGCTTTTTCTTAAAGAAATACTTGTGTGTGAATCATCAAAAAAATTAAAAGCACTTCCGTTCCTTTTTTCATTTAAGAAAGCTGCATGTTGGTAAAAATCTTTGTAATCTGTTCTACTTATCCCGTTAATTTCAGCAAAAGGAAACAAGTGTGGTGATATTTTATCTAAACCTAAGTCATTAATAGCTTTTTTATATTCAACCGTTCCTGGCACTGGTGTATATGGTTTCGGTATTAATGAACCACATGTTTCTAATATATTAAAACTATGTCTAAACATAGACTCAAGTTCATCGTCAGGGGTTCCTATCATTAAGAATCCTGCTAAATTACCTGATGCTATCTTTTTAATTGGGTTAAATTTTACTAGGTCATAATAAGCTTTTTTATAACTATCAAGATTTAACTCATTATTAGTAGCGTCATATTCCAAAAAAAACGACCTAAACCCATTTCTTATCATTTTTTGATATATATCTCCCTTTGCCTTAGAGGGATCAATACCACATAATCCATGGATATTAATATTTATATTGTTATATTCAATATAATCTAGTAATTCATTCAAAATAAATGAATCTTCATTAAAAATATCATGTTCAAAAATAACTATATTCTTAATTTTACTTTCTAATAAGCTATTAATCTGTTTTTGAATGTTATTTATAGTATTGGTTTGAGTATATTTAATTCCTCCAAAACTAAGTTCTTTGTTATCATTTAAAAGTTTTGTAGTTTCTTGAGAATATATACTAAAATCTTGAATTGTATCTGTGAAATCGAAGAAATCATTAACAATTATATCTGCACCTATTTTTTTTGCTTCTTCTGTTTCTATTGTCGGAAATGCTCCAATAAGACTAATTTTTATTTCTGGAAAATAAGTTCTAAACAAAGGTATTATTCTTATAATTGGTTCGTACCAATAGGATGTTAAAGAAGTAATCACAATATGGTTTGGCTTCCACACCGAAGACATTTTATCGAGATTTTTTGTAATTTTATCTAATGGTGTTCCATATAATCGAGTCTTATAGTTAATACCATTTATATGTTTTAAATTATAATCTTTATTTGGGACTCGACCGTTTTCATCTGGTAACATAAAGTCCAATAATTCAACTTTGCAACCTAATACTTCTTTTAGTTTATTACTTAAAAGAAGTAGGTCACTTGGCTGATTCCATTTTAACCATGCATACCTTACTTCTGATACTGGTGGATTTACCAACAGTATCTCATCACCTGCACTAATAGATTGTAGCCATTGACTAGGTGAAAGAATTTCCAATATTTTCACCCTTTCTATACTTTCTTAGTGACTAATTTAATATAAGTAATCAAATTTTCTTGTGGTAAATCTGAAGCTACTGTAGCTAGACAATGTTTTATATAAGTGTTATCTCCCATACTTGATCTTAAGGGATGTTCCCAATTCACATATATTTTTTTAGCTTTTGAATTTACTTCGCAGAATAAATTAGAGTTTTTTGCCTTTTTATAATTAATTTCAAAATTTATGCCCCTAATATTTATGTTTCTTTTCCAAATATCTGCATTCTTATTTAAGAGTATACGTTTGTTACCATTGTCAATTTTGTAATCATCCTTAATATCTTCCACAACATTTACCTCATATGAAGCGAGCTTTCCCTCCGCTTTATACTGTATAGCTGGTGATAGAGTCATTTCATACGATTTTTTCTCTTTAAAGAACCTGGCTTCAATGTCTGGGTTATTAATAGCCATTTCACCAATAATCATTGCTGCTTCTCTAATAGCTGCTCTTTGACCTTCATATTTTTTCTTGAAATTGTTGATACTAGCATTAATTTCACTTCTTAATATAATTGAATCGATTACATCTTTTAACGGTCCTCTTAGCCTATCGACTTCTTCACCAATAAGATATTCTTTAAGATAATTATAAATTTTACTTTCTTTATAAAAACCTTCTCTACCCGGGTTTATATCTTCAATTGCATTTGTACCTTTTAAGATGTTAATCTCACCAGAAATTTGACTAAGAGCCACTTTAGAAGAACCTGTTAATTTTTTATCCAAGTCAAAAAATGTAGGTTCACCAATAGCTACTCCCTTTACTCTTATAAGAATGCCACGTGATTCTGCAGGGAATATTGTTGAAGATTGACCTATTAAAAACCCCTTTATTTCATATAAGTCTTCAGTAAGGTCAATCTTTTTAATTATATCCTTATCAAATTCCATTGATAGCTTTTCAGAAGGTTGTATAATTTGTCTCTCGAGTGGGGCGGAAAATGTAATGTCACCTAGATTATAAAAAACATTCAAAACATATCCTTTATCTACTCCATCAATTTCTTCTTTAATAAATTCTGATAATTCTGACGGTATATTTTTATGAACATTGGAATTGATAGGTATTATCCTACTTAAACTCCATAAAAACTGGTCAATACCGCTATAACTTTCTATATTACGAGCCCCTTTTTTCCCCCTTTTTTGTAACTCGTTTTGAACAAAATCTTTGATATTAGTTAGTCGAATTTTCGTATAAGACATTGATTTTTCGTTTGCATTTACTTCTTTAAAGGATACCTCACAAAAGTTCTCAATATCTTCCAAGCTTTTAGCTGAATCTAGAGAAAATAATCTATCGAAATTAATAGTAGCTTTAAGTTCAACACTTGAAGAATCAAAGTTATACCATATTTTTAAACGTGTTAATGGTTGTTTAATTTTTACAACTAAACCATTAATTTCTGTTTCAACAGTATTATCATACTCATCTGTTACCTTATCAATTGTTAAATATTTTAAAACTGATAAGTCACCAAGATGTTCTAATAAATAATCAGAACTTTGTATTACTGTTTGATTTATTGAATCTATTTGAAAATAGGAGTTTATTCTACCGGACCTTTTTGTAACAACTTCAAGACTCTGGCAATATCTTGCTGGAGCAAGAAAACCAATCCCTTTTCCACCAATTCTAGGTCTACCCAACTTTGTAAAATCACTTTTAGTAGAACTTTTCCCTATCCTAATGTATTCTTTTATAAATTCAAGCGGATTCATTCCATGTCCATCATCTTCTATTGATAAATGCTTAAAGTTATCTGCGAAATTTAAATAAACATTCTTAGCATCTGCGTCATATGAATTAGAAATAATTTCCTTTATAGCCTTAACAAATGGTTGATACACGCCTGACAATTCTCTTAAAACAGAAGGGCTAATTCCACCAAACCGTGTCCCCAGGTTTTTACTTTTTTCCTTTACTTTCATTTGTATCCTCCAAATCAAATACTAAAAGTGAGCCTGCATTGTAATTTTTTATTCCGTAAATTAATATATACTTTTCATTAATTGACCCTAAACATAAATCATACGCTTTGTTTGGATTTGTTAATATCCTGGTTAAGCTATCTTTTAGAGAATATATAACTAAATTATTCTCATTATTAACCCAAACAATTTTATCTTTATTTATCAGCGCATCCATTAAATTGGTATTTTGTAATAAATTATTACTTCTTATCGAAAAATCACCATCTATGGTGTTTGATACCTTTTTCAAATTTTCAAGACGCAAACTTTTCATTATATTTATTTGATTATCTGTAAGATAAATAGACTGATTTTGATCAAAAAAGTATAGAGTGTTTCCTATGGATCCTTTAAACCAATTTTTCTTAAAAGGTGATAGATTTATTTCAGAACCATATAATTTTACGTCTGTTGTAATTTTACCGGTTTCAAGGTTTATGAAATCTTTTCCGACCTTGAAATATCCCTCTTGATTTATATAAGGAATCTTATATTTTTCATATAAAAAGTTACCTTTAGTTCTCCATTGAAGTTCTTTATTTAAAAAATTATATGCAACCAAGTTTGTTAAATTAATATGCGACCTAGCATCTTGTAGCCTACCAATTATTATTGAATCCTTATAAAAACCCAATATAACATTTGCTGACGTAGGTATATCAAAGGAATACCTTTTATCAGCTAAACTTTGAATTAAGAGTTTCCGGTGTCCAGAATTTTTAATAAGTAAAAATAGATATTCGCCTCGAAGTGCTGCCCACCTAGAGATATCCCAATAACTAGGGAAGCTCCCTTTCCAAACTACTTTCAAACTCACTTGTATCAGTCCTTAAATATCATAGAATCAAGTTCATTTTTGATTAAATCTGCACCATGTCTGCCAGAATAACCTTTAAAATCACCGTTACTCATCCAATTTACTTTAGATATTTTCACCAAATACATTTTAAGTTTTTCTTTATCTAACCCTTCTTTCTTTTCGTTAAAACAATTAGGAATCAAAAACCCTCCTAATTTACTTAATGCTAAAGTTCCTATGGATTTAGTTAATAGAGAGTTTTTCTTACCTACCCACGCATCTGGCCATATTTCTGATACTACACCCCAAAAATCTATTGCAATTCTATACTTTTGATGGAATCCTAAAACTTTAACTTCACCCGCTTGTAATAATTCAATAAGAGAACTCCTTAAAGATTGCAACGAAACAGGTCTCTTTGTCCCTCTCGCACCCACAAGGTTTACATTTTGAAACCAAGGACTGTTTTTATCTGATTCAAGTTTAATTGCTATTTGAGAATACTCATCATTTTTTCTCCCTAAAAAATGCACATGACTCATAGAAACCTTTTTTTGTTCCCTATTAATTGTAATAAATAGCTCCTGTTCTAGGTCGTCTGCAATATTATCAAAAAGCATAAAAGGTATTTTTATATCTTCTTTATAAAATTCTATTATTCCAAGACTTCTATGTTGACCATCTACAATTGATAAACATTCATTTGTAGGGAATTTTACAAATCCATAATCCTTAGAAATCTCTTCAAAATCAACCGGATTTTTTGCATTTAGTAATATCGGTGTCGAAAAAGCAGAACTACTATTTTTTAAATATTTTGCAAAAGACTCTGCTCGTCTAAGGTCAGGAGGTCTTTGATAACCCAGTCTATCATTTTGAGGAGGATAATGGTCTGAATATAATAAGACACTTGCTTCTTCCTTCGTCATATACCCTATGTAAGTAGTTGTATTTTTTTGTACAGTTTTGATAACTCGCAATGAAATACTTTTCATATTCCCCTCCTAAAGCTTCTTCCCTTAATAGTATATCAAACTTATGTAACAGTGACATTGGTATTTGTGATTTTTTCTCCATTTCTTACCTATTTTTAATAATTACGATTAGCACAAAACTGCCAATTTAGTTGAATACAATTGAAATTCTGGAAAAACCCTTGACCTAAACTAAGTCTCGAATGTTTCGTTGGTTCAAGTGGATATTTCGGACGTACAATCTGTTCAGCAGGCAAAGAATACTATCCTTAAGGTAACGGTCCGCTTGGATCTGCTGATCAATAACGCGGGAATTGCTCCAACTTTAATATCCTGCCAAGCGAGCTTAGTGTAGAAAAGCTGCGTTCAGCGTTTGATGTGAACTTCTTTGGTACCTTTCACATGATTCAAACCTTTTTGCCGCTGGTTAAAAAAGCACAGCGCGGGAAGATTGTGAACGTGGCGACCGATATGGCCTCACAGACGAGGTTTGCTAATGGCGAAGCGGACAACTTAAATCTATTGGCTTACAATTCATCCAAGACTGCATCAACTCGTTAACACTGACTTTTAGTAAAGAGTTTGGTGCAAATGCCCCTGAGATTTTCGGCGTAACTAACCCCTGGCTTCACAACGACTGATCTGAACGGAAATGCACCGGGCGGGAAAACAACGGCAGAAGGTGCGAAGATTATTTTGAACCATGCTTTAAGCGAAGTGTATAATCATGGTAAGATACTGGATAAAAACGGAGTTGTTCCTTGGTAGGTGAAGAGTGATGCATTATAGTATTGGACAGGTGGCAGCGATGAACGAGCTGTCCATCTCCCAGCTGCGGTATTATGACAAACAGGGTCTGCTTCCTTTTCTCAAAAGAACGAAAAAGGGAGACCGGGTGTTTGAAGAGGATACTCTCAAATTACTGGAGATGATTCTGTGCTTGAAGGAAACTGGAATGCCCATCAAGGAAATCAAGCAATTCGTGGACTGGTGCATGGATGAAAACGATACAATTCCTCAACGGCTGGACATGATGAAGCAGCAAGAAATCCTAGTGCTGCAGCAAATCCAGCATACGAAAGAGAATCTAACGAAAATCCAGCAGAAGATCACAAGGCTTGAACGTGAGCAGACAGAGAATCAATAGAGTAACTTAAAAAGGACAAACCCATTTCTTTGGAGTGTTTCAGTTGATGAAAAAGCAGTGAGATCTTATGTGAGAATCCCACTGCTTTTCTATAAGCTTTTTTATCAAGCTGCTTCTGTAACTCCCTTTCCATTCTGTGCAATTTTTGAAATAAGCGCCCAAAGCATAACACCCATGATGAGAAAGCCCGCCGTCATACTGATGACGCCTCCCCATCCGAAATCGGACCAGAAGAACCCTGCGAGTGTTCCCCCTACACTTGAGCCGGTATAGTAAAGAAATAAATAGAGTGAAGAGGCTTGTGCTTTGTCATGTGTCGCGCGCTGACCGACCCAGCTGCTTGCGATGGAATGGCTGCCAAAGAAGCCATAGGTAAACAATCCGAGCCCCAGCATTTTAATGAATAAATCAGTGTCCAACGTCAAACCAACCCCGATTAAAGCAAGCAATAAGTTAATGAATAGTATTCTTTTCTTCCCGTGGCGGTCTACCCATTTCCCGGTCCAGACCGAGCTGAACATTCCAATAATCATGATTAGAAAGATCCAGCCGACAATGGTTTGGCTAAGCGTATAAGGCTTTCCGAGCAGCACATAAGCGATGTAGTTAAATAACGCGACGTTGCTCCCCAAAAGTAAAAACCCCATAAAAAATAAGCAAACGAGACCGGGATCTTTCAGATGGTCAACAAGTGATTTTCCTAATTTCCCAATCTGTAATGGACGTGCTTTGAAATGCTGTGAAGACGGTAGGCTCTTCCAAAAAATGAGGGTAGCCACTAAACTTATGACCCCGATTCCACCTATCGCTGCATGCCAGCTAACGAGGTCGCTCAACAACCCTGAGAATACCCTTCCAAATACCGCTCCGATTGAATTTCCGCATATATATAGCCCCATCGCTGTTCCGAGACTTTTGGGTTCGATTTCCTCCCCAAGAAACGCCATGGCAATGGAAGGCAGCCCGGCAAGTGATATTCCTTCCAGCGTTCGTAAAATCAGCAGAACGTGAAAATTAGGGCTGAACGCTGTAAAAATACAAATCACGGAAGCTGCAAGCATGGAAATGACCATGATTGGTTTTCGCCCCCAAACTTCGGACAATGAACCAAAAATCAGCATGCTGACAGCAAGTACGATCGTGGTGACAGAAAGAGACAGGCTCGCTGTTGTGGGAGTAATGCCGAACTCCTTTGTGAACTCGGGCATTAACGGCTGAACACAGTAAAGAATCGCAAACGTATTAAAACCAGCGGCAAAAAACGCCATGCTTGTTTTTCGAAAAAGCGGTGTTCCCTGTTGAATGTAGCTCATACGGCTATCATCTCATTGGTTTGACATTCATCTTGTTGCATCTCTATCGTCCCTTTAAATTTTTATTTTCCATATTTCTATAGTATCATCGTCTTCTTATGATGTATAATTCATTATAATCATATTTTTAATGCATTTATGTAATATATAATCTGAAAGAAACGTGGTGTTATCGATTGGAATGGCAGCAGTTTGAATACTTTAGGACACTGGCACGCATGCAGCATGTCACACGTGCGGCAGAGGCTCTGTCCATTACCCAGCCCGCCCTCAGCCGTTCGATTACCAGGTTTGAGGAGGAAATCGGGGTACCGTTGTTTGAACGTAAGGGGCGATCGATCCGACTGAATAAATATGGACAGCTCTTTTTACAGCGCGTGGACAACATCATGAAAGAATTTGAAGAAGGAAAACAGGAAATTCAGGACTTGCTTGATCCGGAGCAGGGGGAAGTGTCAATCGGATTTTTACACACCCTGAGTACTGGCCGTATTCCCGATCTGCTCTCTTCTTTTCGCCAATCCTATCCCAAGATTAATTTCCGCCTGGGCCAAGGGCCTTCCCATCAGCTGATTTCCCAGCTGATGGCGGGGGAATTTGACCTCTGCCTCATAGCGCCGATGGAGAGCAAATCCCCCATTGTCTGGAGCCCGCTATGGAACGAGGAGCTATATGTCATTGTCCCGAAAGACCATAAATACGCAGATAAGATGAGCATTACTCTGGAAGAAATCGCGGATGAATCTTTTATCCATTTAAAAGAAGGATTCTCTCTTCGCATCACCGTCGAACAATTGTTTCAGGAAGCGGGTCTCACACCTAATATCACCTTTGAAGGAGAAGAAGCAGATACCGTGGCAGCGCTTGTTGCCGCAGGCCTCGGCATTTCCATACTCCCGAATTTAAAAGGGACAGACCAAAGCAAAATCGAAAAAATCCCCATTAAAAATCCGCATTGCCAACGGACGATCGGGATTGCTTGGGTAGATGGAAGATATGTCTCACCCGCCACACAGAAATTTAAGAAGTTTGTGTTGGAACATTCATAAGCATTAAAAAAGCAACAGAGCACAAAGTGTCTGTTGCCTTCATTTATTCTTCATCGGTTTCCGCCTAATTTAAGGGGTAAGGCCATGCTTGAGTACTGCGCTTACTTTAATATTCTCCCTTAATTACAAAGTACGAGCCCCGAATGGTTCCAGCGAGTTTGGACTTCTGTCTTGCAAATTTAAACTTCCCTTCCAGCTCCTTTGGGATCTCCATCCCATCTGAAAGCTTGAAACCTACTGCCCGCTTTTTGGGGTTATCCACCGTATACATGACGTTGACCGCAAGACCATCCTCATAGAAGACGTAGGCAAATTTGATATTTTCCACTTGAAATCTTGATGTTTCCAGCGGTTTGGCTGCAAACTCAATATCACGTTCTTTTAAAATCTCGTTCACATAATCAAGTGTTTCCTGGCTTTCGCTCGCTGGTACAACCGAAAATTCGTGCTTGTATTTGTTCATAAAGTAACGGGCTTCATTCGCACGCAACCCGGCAAGGGCTTCTGCTGCAGGTGAAGACTCCAATCCCGCTTGGGACACATTTTTAAAATCAACGATAGTGGACATTTCCATCTCTCCTTTTTATTTCTTATTTCCTGACAATCGGAATCCACATTTCACCATAAATCTTGCCATCCTGTTGCCCCAGCTCAACCGAGGCATTCGGTCCGCCCACATAAGCCACATTCGATGCTTCTGGCAGTACCTGGCCAAAGGCAATGCCAGCAAGCTTGTTGTTCAAATCATCAGCCGACTTCCCTTCGCCCTTCACCACGACGTATTCTCCTTTAGGAAACTGTATCACTCTTGCTTCCTCCGGTGCCGATGCCTCTGTCATGACGCCCGCATAATGCATCATTTTGTTGTTCACCGCTTCGTTCACCGCAAAAACGTAGTCATTGGATGCCATTTCTTTTAACGTTTCAAGCCTTCCATCCTGGCTGACCGCCTCCCAAAAATCTGCCTTTTCCTTGTGAATGCCTGCATAATCTGTGTAATCGCTCTTAAGCTCTGTTCCAAGACCGATAACGGTAAAGCCTTCTTTTTCTTCCAGCGTATAATTCGCCATTTTCGAAACCTCTTTTCTACATTTTTTGAAGTGTTTGTATTCTTCGCTTGATAGGTATATCATATCCTTAAATCATGTCAAAAAATGATACTGTTTAGGAGCCTTCATGAAAAAAGTTGAACGGATCAATATCATCATGCGGTATATCAACAACCGTGCCCGCTTTACCATTTCTGAAATCATGCAGGAGTTTAACATTTCCCGTTCAACTGCCATTAGAGATATCAGAGAAGTTGAAGCCATGGGGATGCCGCTTGTAGCTGAGGTTGGAAGGGATGGGGGTTATTTTGTCATGCACAACTCTGTCCTGCCCGAAGTTCGCTTTACCAATCATGAGGTGAAAGCTCTTTTTATTGCCTTTATGGCCACTCGAAACCAACAGCTTCCGTACCTGAAGAGCCGTCAGTCACTGGCTGAAAAATTACTGGGCCTTATCTCCGAAAACCAGCAGGATGAGCTTGTTCTTTTGAATCAGATCCTGCTTTTTGAAGGAACCAATCCCCATAATCCCGACCTGCTTGATCTGTCAGACCTCCCCCACCCCATGCTTGAAACGCTCATCCAAACCCTTCTTGTGGATAGCTATCTGCTGATTACGGTCAAGGAAGAATCATATCCTATCTATCTCCTCCACCTGTATCGTGAAAAAAGCGCCTGGCTGATCGAAGGCTTTGACTTACAGGAAGAAAAAAAGAAAATCATCCCTGTCGACCATCTCACCGATGTTAAACCTTACCCGCCGAAAAAAAGAGTCAGCAAGAAAAAGATCCTGGAAAAACTGAGCAAGCAGGAAGAAGCGATCAACCTTGTCCTGGAGCTCGGCCCAAAAGCCATCGCCCAGTTCAAAAAATACCACCCTTTAAAAGTTTCAATTTCGTATACGAATCCCTATCAAACTACAGCTCTCCTCAAGACCTTTATCCATGTGGATCAGCCGGAAGAACTTAGTGAAATTACTAACTGGGTGCTATTTTTGGGAGAAGATATTACGGTCAGGGAAATGCCGGAAGAGGTTTTGAAAGGACTACAAGGGAGGTTATGGGGGTTAACTAATGATTAACATCAGCAGACAGGCGTTTTGGGGTATTAGCCTTTCAGCAGCCAAAATAAAGGTTTTTTCCACCTCATGTTGAATTCCCAGATAAAACGAAAAGGATGATAATTTCCATGAATCCAAAAAAACAAATACATAGTTCATTAAAGGTTTTGCTTGTATCAAATTTAGAAAGATCAAAAGAGTATTATCAAAATGTCTTAGGTTGTGAAGTTACAGAATGGTGGGTAATAAGAGATGGGTTTTCTGGTTTAGGAATAAAGCTGCTGCAAGCAAATTCTCCTGGAGATGTTCAGCCCAACAAACCTGCTAAAGGCACTAATACCGCCTTCGATGTATATTGTTATGTTGAAGATTGGTCATCACTTGATGAACTTTATAAAGAATTCAGGGAAAATGGGGCAATGATTACAATTGAACCCTGGATTGATCATAGCGCTGGCCCTTGGAAGGAATTCGCAATTAAAGACATTGATAACTATTGTATAGGTTTTGGAGGAACAAATAAAAAGTTACCTTAATTACGTTGTAGATGACAGAGGGCATGGTCATCCATATTCCTTTCCAAGGTAAAACTCTTCCTCCGCCGATGAAGGAAACCATAGGAGAAATAAAGAGGAAAACAATTCAGCCATCGAGAAGTTCCTTTAGAAACATAACGGATTAAACTTCGGAACATGGGAGGTAGACATGAAGATTCGCAGAATTGATCATGTGGGTATCATTGTAGAGGACCTTGCTGCAGCGAAAGCGTTTTTTGTTGAACTTGGGCTTAACGTGCTGGGTGAAGCAGAAGTGGAAGGCAAGTGGGTGGAACAGATCATTGGGCTTACTGATGTTAGAGAGACGGTTGCCATGCTGGGAACATCGGATGGCGAGGCAACGCTGGAGCTGGTCAAATTCCATACTCCGTTAGATGAAAAAGGAATTCAGCCCTCTTATGCAAACACCTTGGGGATCCAGCATATTGCATTTGCGGTTGAAGATATTGAAGCCATTGTCGCCAAATTGAAAAAGAAAGGCGCAGAACTCTTTGGTGAGATTCAAAACTACGAAAACACTTATAAATTATGCTACATCCGCGGACCAGAAGGAATAATCATAGAGCTGGCTGAGAAAATCAATTAATATGAAAAAGGGACTGTCCAATAAGTCTGGTAGCTGTTGATCTCCGCTCCAGGCTGCTCGCTTTTACCGGCGTAAACGCCTACTTTCGCAGGGCGTGCGGTGAGCCTTACCGGCGTGAACGCCTACTTTTTGGCGCAAGCGCCTGCTGGAGTCTCACCTGTCATGCTAGTCCCGCAGGAGTCTCGCACCTTGCACTCCAATCAACTTTTCATTGAAGATTTTTCAAGCCAAAAAGGGGCTGCCTGAAGGTCAATTTTCGACTTTCTGGACAGCCCCTTGGTTCAAAGTCATCTGCGACACATGAGATGTTGGTGATTTCACAAAAAAACTAACGGAACCAGTATCACCTGATTCCGTTAGCAATATTTCATGGGAATACTTCTACAGTTCGATCTTTGATTCATAGTCATCGAGCAATGTACGCACTTCATCTGTGGACTTTGTGCTCATTAATTGATTTCTCAATTCGCCTGCCCCTCGGAATCCTTTGACGTAGATTTTAAAGAAGCGATGCAGAGCGGTGAACGGGCGCAGCTCCAAGTGTGAGTATTTATCATAAAGGTCAAGATGCAGTCGTAAGAGACCAAGCAATTCCTTACTGCTGTGATCTTTCGGCTCCTTTTCAAAGGCAAATGGATTATGGAAGATGCCGCGTCCGATCATCACCCCATCGACACCATATTGTTCTGCGAGCTTCAAGCCCGTTTGACGGTCAGGAATATCCCCATTGATCGTTAGAAGGGTATCGGGTGCCACTTCGTCACGAAGCTTCTTAATCTCCGGTATCAGCTCCCAATGAGCATCTACTTTGCTCATTTCTTTTCTTGTTCGCAAATGAATGGATAGATTGACAATATCTTGTTTCAAGATGTGTGTCAGCCACTCTTTCCATTCGTCTACTTCCGTGAAACCTAGCCTTGTCTTTACACTTACGGGCAATCCTCCTGCTTTGGCTGCTTGAATTAACTCTGCCGCAACTTCCGGACGAAGGATAAGGCCGCTTCCCTTCCCATTCTGTGTCACATTCGGTACAGGACAGCCCATATTGATATCGATCCCCTGAAAGCCCATTTCCGCCATACCGATACTCATTTTACGGAAGTTTTCAGGATTATCTCCCCATATATGAGCGACCAGTGGCTGTTCGTCTTCAGTAAACGTCAAACGCCCTTTAACACTTCGAATTCCTTCAGGATGACAATAACTATCACTGTTTGTGAACTCTGTAAAAAACACATCGGGCCTCGCTGCTTCACTTACGACATGACGGAAAACAACATCCGTCACTTCTTCCATTGGTGCCAATATAAAAAATGGCCGTGGTAAATCACGCCAAAAATTGTCTTTCATGTTGTAATCCATATCCTCTCATGATGGGATACTTAATGAACCCCTTATCCCAAAATTAAAAAGCATGATGTCCCTGCTTCCTTTACATTTATACCATGCTTAAACACTTATTATCAAACGGATATGTCTCCTCTATCAACCATTATTCCACTTTTCGAGTTAAAATAAAGTTTTTCCCAAAAAAGACCTCAACTTTTTAACGAGGTCGGAATCGGTCCTAGATACAATGAAGGCCACTCTCGATTCTCGGAGTGGCCTTCTTACCTGCTTAATTTGATATCATTTGATCAATATACTTCTTAATCGCCTCTACATTCCCCGACACTTCTTTTTCTCTATTCTCATCTTTTTTTATTTTTGCCAGTGCTTTTTCGAGAATTTCTTGTTCTAAAGCCTGGGGGATGACGACAACTCCATTTGCATCCCCAACGATGATATCACCAGGATTCACAGCTGTTCCGCCACAGGAAATCGAAATATTGATCTCCCCAGCCCCAACTTTTGCGCTCGATGCAACGGCTGCGCCTCTTGCGAACACAGGGAAATTCAGCTTCTTGATGTCAATAATATCCCGGATGACACCGTCGACCACGAAAGCATGCGCGCCGAGAGTTTGCGCCATTCCAATAATGAAATCGCCGGCAATAGCCCTATATTCGTCTCCTTTTGTATCGATGACGAGTACCTGACCAGGTTTAGTTTCACGGATTGCTTTGAGAAGTACCAGATTATCCCCGACAGGAATCTTCACGGTCAGTGCTCTTCCCGCCATCCTATAGCCTTCTTCAAGGGGCTTAATCGCTGGATCCATATTGTTGAGACCATTCATACAATCTGAAATACAGGTGGTAGGAATATTCATAAATGCCTTCATGATCGGTTCCATAACCTTCTCCTTCTTCTGACCTATTTCCTTCATTATATGGTTTTATCAAATATGTTTAAATATTGAAAAAATTATAGATAGTTATAAGAGAAGTTTATGGACCACACTAAGTGATATATCAAACAGAGTATGATCATGGCGTAAACAGTTTCCACTGCCCTTCGGATACCACTTCGACCGCTCCATCGATCACTTTGATGGCGGTCTGATCATCCATGGCATACGCCGGCCCTTGAATCCCGGCTGCCCATTTCTCTGCGTTAGCCATCGTGTTATATGGCAGCATCTCGTGCTCCAGATGCGGGAACATCGCAAAATCCACCAGATTCAGCCCTTCATCGCCTCCGCTGGGTGGAGTCCAGCCAACGAAGAATTCTCCGATGTTTGGTGCCATCACCATGCTACCTGCACTCAATCCGACATAGACTGAATTCAACGACGGCAAGAGGTCTGCCAGTCCGGACTGCTTCATCCAGTAACTCAAATACAATGGGTCACCGCCATCCACCAACAAAACGTCAATCTCCTTCACCATCGGAACCCAATGCTCTTTACCGAGGCTCGGCAGCGCCGAGAGTTCTAGCACCCCAAGCGACTTCCAGCCCACTTCACACATCGGTGCTCCAGATTTTCCATTCAAGAACTTCCATGCGTTCCATGCACCACTGGGTATGGCGTACACCGCCGTAGGTATACAGAGAGCGGTGGACTCTTCAATCGGCTTGCCCAGCATGTCAACCAGCGCGTCACGAATGCTTTTGTTACTGATGCCTCCAGATGTAAGCAGAAGTTTCATTACCTTCAACTCCTCGTCTTTTTGAGTATCTGACGTTTGCTTCTTCTGACTGCTTAAAATGTGTATGCGGACTCTAACACGGACAGCTTTGCCTGATACAAGAATCAAACCGGCCCGAAATGGCTGTTGTTATCTTAATGTTTATATGAGGGTGCAGCCTGAGTCAAGAGAAAATTAAGCAGGTATTGAAATGGTTCATCTTGAAATGTAAGTTAGCCAGAACACATGCCGCAAATGTATTTTGTTTTGACCAAGACTAAATTGGAGGGAATAGCAAATGGAAGCAAAGACGCTTTTATTAGAGCAATGGGCAAGCTGCTTGGATCAAGAAGAATGGTTTCCGCCGCTTGAAAAAGTGCTGGAGGATATCACTTTTGAACAGGCACTTTGGAAACCAGCGGATGAGGATATGAACTCCATTTGGGAACTGGTTTGCCACTTGCTTTTCTATGAAAAAAGATATCTGTTGCGATTTCTCGGGGAAACAGAGAATGAACCGCAGGCAGAAAATAATAAAGCTACATTCCGACTACCGGCTGAGACGATGGAAAATTGGGAGAAAACCAAAGAAGAATACTTTTATGTTCATCGTGAACTTGAAAAAACACTGGCAAAATCAGAACATGCAGATATGTATAGGCAGGTCCCGGGAGAAGATCATCCATTAGTGCTTGAAATGAAGAGTTTAGCCATGCACGGCGCATATCATATCGGTCAAGTTGTGCTCCTCAGTAAATTGCAAGGCGCTTGGGGAGGAAAACGCAGCTTCTAAATAAGCTATATCAGTAAAGAATTATCCTCAACGCTTGGATCAGAAGCAGGGAGCTGTCAAAGAAGTACCTTTGAAGCTCTTGAAAGTGTTGCTTTGTGTGCCGGGCTAAAACCAAACCCTGTTGTCAGGGTTTTTAATTTTGGCTCCTTTAATTATAAGGCTCTTTTTATAAAGATTTTTTCTTTCAACTCTGCTCCAACGTGACTAAACACTAACAAGATTTAACAAAGGTTTTAGGGCATAATAAATTTCACCAATTATACCTTTTAATTGATGGACTCCCAAATCTGTATTAGTCATTATGATTAAACCGTTTCCTAAATGAGGATAGGCTGCCATCATACATTGAAATCCTAATCCCCATCCCAGTGATGAAATTTCAATTTCTTCTTCTGAACCATCCAAAAACACCCCAAGTCCAGTCCAGCTTTTACACCCCTGTGAGCTGATCATGTCTTTTACTTTATTTGCAGAAATTCCAATCCTGCTTTTATTATGGAGTGCATTCATTAATTCAAGAAGTAATTGAGATAAGTCTGAAGTAGTTGTCCATAGTCCTGAGGCTGCGGGATAAGGATATATTGGATACTTCCCATCTACTAATTCACTTTCTTTGTTATGACCAGAAGAAAAATCCGCATCTATCTCTTCAGACATATTTTGTATAAATGTGCTATTTGTCATTTTTAGTGGTTGAAATATTAGTTCTTTAACAACTTTTTTAAAAGGTTTCCCAGTCACATCTTCAATGAGCTGCTGTATAATACAAAATCCTGCATCTGAATATTGAAAGTCGCTCCCTGGTTTATACTTAATTTCAATAGGTGCTTTACAATATGGTGTAGTTCCTTCTAATATTTCTGCTATTGAAGGGATCCCTGTATTAGGGGTTAGTTCCATAAAACTTTCTTCAGGATCCATAACTCCAGATTGATGGCTCAGCAAGTGCCGTAATGTTATTCCTTTTTTGTCGGCCAAATTATTATAGGGGACTTTCCACGATTTTAATCTTTTGTTAACATCCTCATCCAAATCGAGAATACCTTCTTCTGTTAACTTCAAAACGAGTAATGCTGTTAAAAACTTACTGATTGAACAAGCATTAAAAATAGAATTATTGTTCACTTTTTTGTTGGTTCCCACTTCTAGCAAACCGTAATTTTCAATTCGGCTAATTTGACCACTATTGATTAAAGAAACGCTTAGACCAATAACATTATGATGCTTCATGCAATCTTTAATATTTATATGTGATTGAAGCATAAACCCTCCCGCTTTTTATAACATCAATACCACAACTTAAATGTCACTTTTCTTAATCTTTCATAAGTACCACTGGTAGAGAATATGCAGTTATTAATAACCATTTTGCTTACCGCTGTTTTATCTTTACGGAATATGATTACACCCAGGAATCGAAGCCAACTCAATATTAGTCGAAATGTTTTTTTACTAAAATTTTTATGTAAAAAATAGAAGATTTTATTATTGAACTTTATGTACGCTCTTCCCTACCGCGAAGAATTATCCATATTATACCATTTGCGATGGGTTTTGTTTCTAATACTTAATATTTCTTTTTAAAGAACCTATTTTCTATATTTATTAACCTTTCTTCAAGAAACAAAAAAGGCAACTCCCTTAAGGGTTAGTTGCCTTCTTTCAATATTATCTGTGCTACGCACTCAACATGCGTCGTCTGCGGAAACATATCCACCGGCTGTACTTCAGTCGTTTTAAATCCACCGTCTTCCAGAATCCTTAAATCCCTCGCCAGTGTGGATGGATTACAGCTTACATAGACCACTCGCTTTGGCTTCATTTCGATAATGGTTTGAAGCAGGGCTTCGTCACAGCCTTTTCTCGGCGGGTCGACGACAATGACGTCTGGTGTGATGCCTTGTTCTTTCCATTTTGGAATGACGACTTCGGATTCACCGACCGCAAACTCGGCGTTGTCCATCCCGTTCAGTTCGGCGTTTCGGCGTGCGTCTTCGATGGCTTCCGGTACGATTTCTACGCCGTATACCTTTTTCGCTTTTTGCGCCAGGAAGAGCGAGATCGTTCCGATGCCGCAATAGGCGTCAATGACGGTTTCGCCTCCTGTCAGCTCCGCGTATTTGAGGGCCTGATCATACAGGACCTTCGTTTGCTCTGGGTTGATCTGATAGAACGAGCGGGCGGAGATGGCGAATTTGATATCGCCGATGTAATCGTAAATGTATTCTGAGCCCCAAAGAACTTTCGTTTCGTCACCGAAAATGACGTTTGTACGCCGTGTGTTCACGTTTTGCACGACCGACTTGATCTGTGGAATCGTTGATACGATATCATCCACAATTCTGTTGCGGTTCGGCAGTTCTTTTCCGTTCGTCACGAGAACAATCATCAGCTCGTTCGTCGTTTTCCCATAACGTGCGATGATGTGGCGGATGATGCCTTTATGGCGCTTCTCTTCATACGGTGGGATGCCGTACTTATTCAGGATGTCTTTGACCGCCTGAATAGCTTCATCGGCCGTATCACCTGTAATGATGCAGCTGTCCATCTCCACGATTTCATGGCTTCGCTTTTGATAGAAGCCTGTGATGAGACGGCCTTCTCGTTCGCCCACAGGCACCTGGGCTTTGTTGCGATAACGCCATGGCTCGTCCCCCATGCCAAGTGTTGGAAGCACCGGCACGTTTTCCAGTTTTCCGATTCGCTGGAGCACGTCCTCGACCTGCTTGCGTTTGAACTCCAGCTGGCCATCATATGATAAATGCTGAAGCTGGCAGCCTCCACACCATTTATAGATCGGGCATGGCGGTTCAACACGCTGCCCGCTTTCTTCGGTTAGTTCCATCAATCGGCCAAAGCCGTATCCTTTTTTCACGTTAACGACCTTTATCTTGGCTTTCTCGCCTGGCAGGCCGTTCGGTACAAACAGCGGAAATCCATCGACCTTAGCCACTCCGGCTCCATCATGGGTCAGATCCACGAATTCCGCATCTATGATTTCATTTTTTGAAACCGGCACATTTGCCGTCATTAGACATCGTTCCTTTATGTTCTGTTCTTTCCTGATTGTAGCACAACTCTTCTCTTGTTAAACGATCGTTTAATTAAACAGTCGTTTAATTTAAACATTAGTTTGAGTCCTCTTCCAATTACTCATCGCAAACTGATGCCTGAAAGAGACGACAAATCTTTTTCTTCTATATAGACTGGAATGGGACCCTGGCGAAGTATGAGCCAGGAGATTTGTGAAGCAAATGACCAGCCGAGTTATGAACCGTAACTAAGCTCGCTTAGTTAAAGGATCACAACTCCAAGCTGGTCACCCATTCCATACCCGCAAATCCCTTCCGCTCTAGCAAGAGTATACCCACATCACTCTCCCGCTAACGGACAAAAAGAAAAGATGGGGCTCATCTTTAAGCCTCATCCTCTGTTAGTTTCACGCGCTCTTTTGGCACGAGCATCTGGAAGTGGTGGCGAAGGTTCACAAATTCGCCCGGCAAGAGTCCGCCGAATTCACCGTCCAGGTTGAGCTGCATTTTATCGGTTGGCCGTACTTTGATCCGGTTCGCTTTCGTGTAGATGATATGATCATCATTGATATGATCGCCTTTTAGCGCCATGGACGCGATACGGACAAATTCAGCCAGATTCGTTTTCTTCAATATAATAAGGTCAAACATGCCGTCGTTGAACTCGGACGTCGGCGCGAGTTTTTCAAAACCGCCGATGGAGTTCGTGTTGGCCACGAGGAACAGCATGATCTCGCCCTGGAACAGCTTGCCGTCATACTCGATCTCAACGTACGTCGGACGGATGGACGGAAGCATCTCGATGCCTTTGAGGAAATAGGCGAGCTGCCCGATCATCGTCTTCAGCTTGCTCGGCACTTCATACGTCAGCTCGGTAATACGGCCTCCGCCTGCAATGTTGATGAAGAACTTATCGTTCACTTTTCCGATGTCGACCGGCATTTCCGATCCCTGACAAAGAACATCACACGCGCCTTCAATCGTTCGTGGCACGCCAAGGGCACGGGCAAAGTCGTTCGTTGTTCCCGCCGGAATGAGTCCGAGCTTCGGACGGTGTTCAAGATCGGCAAGACCGTTGACTACCTCATAGATGGTTCCGTCCCCGCCGGCTGCGATGACAAGGTCAAAGCCGCGTTCACCTGCGAGCCTGGCTGCACGGGTCGCACTGCCTTCCTCCGGTGTCGTTGCATGGGTGGACGTTTCGTAGCCTGCAATTTCAAGCCGCTCTAAAATATAAGGAAGCTGCTTCTTGATCGCTTCTCTTCCTGATGTTGGATTGTATATTAATCGTGCTCGTTTCATACTTTTCACCTGTTTTATTTTCTATTGGTTTGCTTATAAACATTTATACGCTCTAACCAGAAAAAACAGCCCGAATTTGGACTGTTTATTACCAACTCTTATTATAGTGATTCCCCATAAAAAAAGCAAAACTCAAAAAAGGAAATTTTTATGAAATTACTTTCAGACCAATGGCCGCGCTCAGCACCATCGCCATAAATAAAATCCGTTTCCAGTCCCGCGATTCCCCGTACACGAGCATGCCGACAAGCACACCGCCGACCGTACCGATTCCCGTCCATACCGCATAGGCGGTTCCCATGGACAGGGTTTCCATGGCGAGGGACAGAAGCGAGAAGCTGCAGGCAAATCCGAGTATGAGAAAAAGGAACGTCATAAAGCTTTTCTTCTGGCTCACCTTGTTCAGGCCAATGACCCCCAACACTTCAAAGCCACCGGCAAGCACCACATACAGCCAGCCCATTACGCTTCACTCCCTTTCTCTTTCGGTTCTCCCGTTACGGCTTTTAGCCCCATAACTCCGGCGAGCAAGAGCGCGATGAGTGAAATTTTCGCCCAGCTGACCGGTTCGTCATAGAACAGCATCTCCGCCAGCACGGTTCCTGCGGTTCCGATACCGGTAAAGACGGCATACACCGTACCGACCGGCAGTTTACCCAGGCATGGGATCATCAGGAAAAAGCTGACGACGATCACAAGTCCGGTTCCGATCCATCCCAGAGCAGAATCCGCATGCTTCAGTCCGCTGACCCACAACACCTCCAGAATGCCTCCCATGATGACCAATGTCCAATATCGATTCATTTCTGTTCACCTCTTAGTTGAATAACGCGCGTTCGTACATATACCATGATGCTTCAAGGCGTTCTTCCGCGCTTCCCTCTCCGCCATAGAGCATCTCCACAAACACGCCGTCCAACAGCGCAATGTACGCTTTAGCCGCCTTCTTGATGTTTAAGTCCTGAAGCCCCGGTTCTTTCGCTTCTTTAAATTCCTGAAGCAGCATACTCTCCATTTTATCCAGATAGCTGTACACATGATCCATCAGTTGTTCCTCCAAATGTTCTGGGGGAAAAAACGACGTGCGCAGCCAAAATTTTGCCCGCTCATCCTGCTCGTAGTTTTCCATTTGCAGCTGTAAAAATCCGTACAGCTTCTCTTTAAACGAAAGGCTGCTGTCGTTAAAATAGGCGGTTGCCTTTTCCCATTCGTGTGCGATCGCCTCTTCTGTCACCGCTAAAAACAATTCATCCTTGTTTTTAAAATGGGCATAGATCGACGGTGTTTTAATTCCAACGTCGGATGCAATTCCCGATAGAGATGCCCCGCTGTAGCCGTGGTTCGCAAAATGGGCAAGTGCTGCTGCTTTAATTTTATCTGCTGTCATATCTCATCCCCTAACTAATGTTCGTTAGGTAAATCATCTCACACTCTTCTTCACTTGTCAAAAGAAGAAGGGTTTTATGATGAAAAGCACGAAGTAGAAGGGTGGAAATCTTTGAAGGAGAGAATATGATGACTATCACCAATCTTACCTTTCGTCTGTCCAGCCGCTTTGACTTTCCGCAGCTGGTTGAACTGGAGAACCTTGTATGGAATACAAATACCGCTCCGGCTGAAATCTATTGGCATTCGACTGAAGAATATGCCCAGCACTGTCCGGAAGGCAGCCAGCTCTTGGCTCTTTTCGGTGACCGGATCTGCGGATATTTTTCCTACCGTATCCCTACCCCGCTCGACAGCAACAAGCATGTCGCTGAGCTGGCATTGGCCATCCATCCTGATTTTCAGGGTCAAGGTGTCGCTCAGGAATTAATGAAGTCCGGCGAAGACTGGATGAAGCGCCTCGGCAAAAAGAAGCTGTCACTCCGGGTGATGGCGACAAACCCGAAAGCCGTTCGTTTTTATGAAAAGTACGGCTTTATCAAACAAGGTCTGCTGGTGAATGAATTTTATATCGATGGCAAATATGTGGATGACATCATGATGTATAAAATGCTGGATGACTAGGGCAGAACTGAATCTACAGAAACAGGCGGGTACCAGATCCACGATTTCAATGAAGCTGATCTGGCTCTTTCCTGCCGCTTTTATCGTTCATGATGCCGAGGAGACGTTAACCATTAAAGCGTTTCTGGACGCACACCATCAAGAGACGCCGTTTAACAGACTGCCGGTCAGCCAACTGACCACGAGTACGTTTGCGATGAGCGTCCTGCTCATCCTGCTTGTTATTGTGGGATTGTGCTCGTATATTACGAAAAACCGCACGTCGGGTCAGCCGCTTTTTCTGCTGTTGGCTTCGACGCTTTTTATGAACGGTGTGACGCATGTGCTACAAGCAATGTACTTTAGAGGCTATACCCCCGGGGTAGCCACTGCTGTTCTCATCATTTTTCCTTATTCGATCTGTGTATGGAGATCGATGAATAAAGTTCATGGCGTAAAGTTAGCCAAATATTTAGCGGCCGGAATGGTGCTGCAGATTCCGCTTGCAGTTGGAGCGCTTATCGTGGGGAGTCTGCTATTGTAAAGGTGCCTGGCACCACATTTGAACATTTTTGGGACGTTGATGGCTTTCCCTTGTTTTAACAGATGGGAACCGATACTATGAATATGTGAATTGTTTCATATGCACTTATACGGTTATTACGTTTAAAAGGAGGAAAACCAATGTTTAATGCGCTATTACATACTCACTCGGGTTCATGGGCGATTATGGTCATCTTGTTCCTGATCACCTACTTTACGAAGAGCCAAAAGATCACGCTCATGCTGCAGCGTCTGTTCTACCTCATCATGATCGTTACTGGGGTATGGATGCTCTCCATCCTTCACTTCCCGCTAACTTACGTCCTAAAAGGCGTACTCGCGATTGTCTTGATCGGTGTTATGGAAATGCTCGTTGCCCGCAAAAGCAAAGGCAGCCCGATGCCTGCGATGTGGATCGTATTGATCATCCTGCTCGTCGTCATTGTAATGATGGGATACGGCGTTATTTCGTTTTAACTGAAAAAGCCAGGCTCCCGCAGTAGGTATTGCATAAAAACAGCTAAAAGCAGTGGATTTCGGAGGTGAAATCACACTGCTTTTAGCTGTTTTTCGTGGGGGAAAGTTGAAAGTTAAGGAGATGTAAGTACTATTAGTTCCAGTTTTTCTCTATAAATTGAACGGCAGGCTGTAAATTGGTTTTGTTCGCAATTTCAATGACAGCCGGAACCACGGCAGGGTCCGTTTTGGAGAAGTTAGGGATCCGTGGATCTAACCGAAAAAAACGATTTCCCAGAAGATTAGAACTGACCATGGATTCATAGTAACCATTTCCACCCGCGACAATCTGAAGAAATGGCAGTAAGGGTTCATTGGGCGATCGGTCCAAAAGGACTCCCCAATTTGGAGGAAGGTTCTTCAGATTTTCGGGGCGTATGTTATCTGCACTCACCATTCCCCACCCCTTCGTATCTCTTCTTAACTGAGTCGGGGCTTCACCTGTTCCAATGGATAATACCGCAATTTGATCCAACGGTACTTTGGCTTTACCCACTGCAAATGCGATACTGGCTGTACTTGGGTTAGTTGCTACTGTATACCCATCCACGTAGTTTTGATAGGCTCGTTGCGTCGCGGGGGCACCGCTGCTCCGCAGTATCACATCACTCGCTTTTTCATTTAAATAGGGAGAGCCAGGAAAGTTGTGGAATAACACAGGAGTCCAACGATTCAGCTCCGGTGAGAATAATTGAAATGAAGGGACAACAATTCGTCTTTTTAAGTCTTTGAGACGAAGATCTGATGGAAAAAATGTTCGTACCGCTTTAATGAAACCAGAATAGGGTAATTGTTGGTTAAAAACAGGCCCACCTGGTCGGGAAATGCTGAATGCCGGCAGGATTTTTTCCTTAAAGAACTGGAAAGTCTCCTTCGGTGATCTTCCACTTGCCAACGCAAGGGCAGTAAATGAACCGATTGAATTTCCCGCGAAAACATGGGTCCGACTAATTAATTTTGGATTTTGCTGAGCCAGTCTATTCAAAAGCTGTAAACTTAAAGCACCTAGGGTACCGCCTCCATCAAAGGTCATGATCCGATATTTTGTCAAAGGTGATAGCTCCTTTCTCATCCGATCACAAGTATCCATTCAGTATATGTCTATCTTGTATGGGCAATGAATACCTTTGAATTTTGAGTTCTCTTTGAAGACAATACATACTCTCTAAACAAGCATGCAGCTGATCCTTAGCGTCAATATTAATAAAACAATCCTCCGCCCCCAGGTCCTTCGAATTAGTTTTCGTAATCTAAGTCCTATACTGTTTAGCCTCCCTCTCGCAATGGGTCCACGCGTATGGCAGATCGATTTTTTATGAAAATGATGCGTTCTGCAAGTAAAAGCTGGGTTTTCGCAAGTAAATGGAGGATTTCTGCAAGTAAAGTCCCAAATCTCGCAAGTAAACTCATCATTTTCGCAAGTAACATGTGTCGAACCGCAAGTAACGGTTTTGCACAAGCCATTTGAGGGTCGCCAAAAAGGCCACTTGATCATTAAATCACTAGGTGCTCCATATTTTTAAAGCCTGCGTTCAAATTACATGTAGAACTGATCGAATTTTCTCCCGAACAACCGAGCCGCCTCTATTTCCATCCCCTTTTTCACTCGTTAATGTAGTTCATAACCTCGGCTATGTAACTTTCTAAAGGCTGTCCAGTGTCAACAACAAGACACTGATGATTGGCTGGTTTTTTGCTGTTTCCCATCGTTTCTTCAAAGGCAGCTTCAGACTTAATATCTTTTATTTGGCTGATCATTTGTTTACGGTTTTTCAGCCTGGCGTTTATTTTACTTAGATCATCAAGGCAGCACTCCACGTACTTGTATTTCACATGATATTTTTCAGCAAGTGCTGTTCCCTTATCAACCATTTCATCATACAAGCAAGGACTATCCAATATAACAGCATGTCCTTGGGATAAGTGAAAGTCAATCAACGCCCATTCAATTTCATAGGAAACCCTGCCTGCTGCCCTTGAATCTATTTGGATTTCTTCCATACTATACAATAAAGCAGATTTAACGATGTCATGATCAATAATGACTGCTCCCGATCTTTTTGCTATTTCTCGAGCAAGTGTGGACTTGCCGGAACCCGGAAAACCTGACATTTGCACAAAAAACATCAAATGACCCCCCGATTTTTAAGAAGAACCTGTAAGAATAAAAACTAAATCATCGAGCGTCCCCATTACATGCTCCACTTCAGGCAAGTGATAAAACGTACTGGTTGTTTCAAAGTTATAGATCTCTTCATTCTGAGAATAAAGATAGATGGTTTTGCCCGAACCCAGCGCAATCCCAAGTTCAATATGGCTTCCTTTTCCTGCGGGGAGCAGCACGACTAAAAAATCAGCTTCGATCACAGCCTCCCTTTCCTTTTGCCCGATATCCTTTAAATCTTCAATCGTTGAGGCTCTTTCTTTCGTCCAATCATAGGTTTGTATAAAGCCCTTGATTTTCAGCTTTTCACTAACATAAGTCACACTGGGTATATTGTTAAAGCTTGAGGCGATATAAAATTTCATTAGTCCGCATTACCTGTCAATAAACCCTCTATCCGTTTAAAGCTTTCTTTTAACCATGAAGGCGATTTTGGGTGGTTCATTACTTCCTCAGAAGTCATCCATAACACATCATCAACCTCTTCACAGCTTTTTGCATATGCTAACCCTTCCCCGTATTTACAAAGGAAAACGACATCAAGAACAGGATTTCCTCGATTAGAAACAAAGCACGAACTATGTACATATTTCAATTGATCTTTCACTTGAACTCCTTTTTCTTCCTCTATTTCTCTTTTCAGCGTTCTTTCCAACACGTCATAGGCAATGCCTTCTCCCGACCAATGATAGAATGCCAGGTGCATGCCTTTTAAAATGGCACCTTGTACGTTTACGATATACAATTTCAAAACCTCCTAATTCGTAATTCTCTTAAATATAGTAATCTTTTATCCTTAAACATTGAAAACGTCCCATTCCGGTTTCAATAGTAACAGGTAAATTATAACAAAAATCACGACCGGAAATTTCATGAACCCTTTACATTTTCTTCACTTCTCTAACACGGTAACTTTATATGAAAAAGCTATGCTTCTATATGATTGCAAATTCAATAAATAGGAGCGAAATGTGTATGAAGTTGATAGGGAAATACAAGAAAACGATCGCCGGTGTGGCGTTAGCTTCTCTTTTTATCGGGTCGAGCGCATCTGCAGCCTATACCCTTTTGGCAGGGCCTAAGGGTGACGGCACTTCTGTTACACCAAACGGGTGGCACCTCACTCCGGCTGGAAAACAGGTGAATTTGGGGAGTTTCCCAATTGGCGGTGCCCTTTCCCCGGATGGAAAATATCTCGTCGTCTCGAATGCCGGGGCGGGCACACAGTCCCTGCAAGTGATCGATACCGTAACGAAAACGGTAGTACAGACGATCCCGTATGAATGGCCTGAAGCCTTGTATTTTGGTGTAGCCTTCAGTCCTGACGGCAAAAAAATGTACGCATCTGCCGGCGGCAACAACAAAGTGCGCGTGTTTGATTTCAACCGCGGCAAATTGACGGAAAAAGATCCGATTCTCATGAAGGATGATAAAAACTCAGAATTTTATCCTGCGGGAATTTCGGTAGCACCTGATGGCAATTCTCTTTATGTGGCAAATAATGTGCATCACTCTGTATCCAAAGTCAATCTTGAAAACAACCAGATCACTGCCACTACTCCTGTTGGCAAGAGACCATATGCGGCTGAGCTGAGCAAAGATGGAAGCACGCTTTATGTGAGCAATTGGGGAGAAAGCAGCGTTACAGCGTTAAATACGAAGGATATGTCGGTTAAAAAGACCATTCCGGTAGGACTCCATCCAAATGCGATCACCGTGAACCCCGTGAATGGCACCATTTATGCCGCAAATTCAGACAGCGATGACATTTCCATCATTGATGCAAAACAGCTAAAGGCAACGAATAAGGTCTCCCTCGCTCCGTATAAAGGTGCACCGACCGGGAGCCAGCCGGATTCCTTAACCGTAAGCAAAGACGGAAAAACACTGCTCGCTGCGAACGCAGGCAACAATGATGTTGCGGTAATTGATGTTGCACAGCAAGATCAGGCTCGGGTGAAAGGCTTGATTCCAACCGGCTGGTATCCGACAGGAGTTTACCTTGGCAAGGATGATAAGGAGATTTACGCGATCAATGCGAAGGGACTCGGAGCCGGACCAAATGACAAATCAAAACAATGGCTCGGAAATATGATTAATGGATCGCTGTCCATCCTGAACGTTCCTGATGAGGAGCAGCTGAAGAAGTATTCCGATCAGACGAACAAAAACAACAATGTTTCTCAAGCCTCCAAAAATAGCTGGTGGGATATGAATAAGGATAATAGTGAGGCATTCCCTATTCCCCGCTATCCGGAACAAGGGAAGTCTCCGATCAAGCATGTCATATATGTGATTAAAGAGAATCAAACATACGATCAGGTATTTGGAGACGCAGAGAATACCAATGGCGATCCAAGCTTGGCGATCTATGGCAAGGATGTGACTCCAAACCACCATAAGCTTGCGAAACAGTTTGTGACGCTGGACAATTTTTATGCGGATGCGGAGGTAAGTGCTGACGGCCACAACTGGACGACGCAAGGAAAAGCCAATGATTATGTACAAAAAAACTGGCTGGCCAACTACTCCGGCAAAAACCGCGATTACGACTTTGATGGCGGCGGCGGTGGCAGCCAATTGGATGAAGCTCCTTATACCCGTTCAAAAGATGGTTATATTTGGGATGTGGCCATGAAAGCAGGTAAGTCGTTTAGAAACTACGGCGAGTTCGCCTACCGGTACGATCCCGAGACGAAAACCTATTTGCCGAACAATCCGGATACGACCGATTTCGGAGGGAACTACGATCCGAACTATCCGAGCTGGGATCTGGACATTTCGGATATTACGCGTTACGACGAATGGAATAAGGAATTCAAACAATATGAACAGAACGGTAATCTCCCTAATTTTGAAACCGTCTATTTGCCGAATGACCACACGGGCGGATCGAAGTGGGGCCCTCAGGAAATCGTTGCCCAGAATGACCATGCCCTAGGAAAGCTGGTTGACACTATCAGCCATTCGAAGTATTGGAAAGACACGGCGATTTTTGTGGTTGAAGATGATGCCCAGGGCGGTGTTGACCATGTGGATGCCCATCGAAGTGTTGCACTTGCGATAAGCCCGTATACGCAGCTCGGAAAAGTGGACAGCACATTCTATGACACACCGGCCGTACTCCGAACGATGGAGCTGATCCTTGGCTTACAGCCGATGACACAAAACGAATCGGCCGCGATCCCGATGTTCAATTCCTTTACATCGCGCCCAAATTTCGCTCCATATAACTTTCAGGAAACGAAGTATTGGACTTCAGATGGCCAGTTGAAAAACACGGGCACTGCAAGTACTGCTTCAACTTCAGGAGCAAGCCTTTATCCGAAAGATATGGACTTCTCGAAGCCAGATACCGTGGACAGGCAGCGCCTGAACAGGGAAAACTGGAAGAAGATTAAAGGATATTATCCAACCGTAAAGCCTCAAAACTAATAAAAGCACGTAAAAAAAGAGCTGTCCCTCTTTGCTTGTTGGACAGCTCTTTTTTCTGTTCAGTATTATGCCGGCAGCTTCTTTCGTTGGTCCATTTTTGTTTTTTTCGCTTTCGAAAAGAGCCATTGATACATGATAGGTATAACCAGAAGGCTGATGAGCGTTGAACTGATCATCCCTCCGATGACGACGGCTCCCAGCGTTTTTGAAATAATGACATTGCCGCCGCCAGAAAGTGCCAATGGGAGAAGAGTGAATATGGTCGCTCCCGCCGTCATCAACACCGGCCGTACTCTGGTTGCCGTTCCTTGCAGAATGGCTTGTTTCGTCTCCAACCCTTCTGCAAGGTTTCGTTCAATTTTATCGACGAGCACAATTCCGTTTGTGACGACGATCCCTCCGAGCATGAGCATGCCGATCAATGCAGCAAGGTTCCATTCCAGCTTAAATATGACCATGCTCCAAACCGAACCGATCAGCGCCAGCGGGATACATAGGATCACAGCAGCCGGCGCGTACCAGCCGCGGAAAACGGCACTTACGATCAGCAGTACGAGGAGGACAGAAAGAGATAATGCCATTCCCATCTCCACTATCATTTGCTTCACCTGTTTTGAGATTCCCCCGATCGTATACTCCATTCCTGCAGGAAGATCGAGACTGTTCATGGTTTCTTTTACCTGCTTCGTGACACTGCCGATGTCTCTCGTCACGATATTTCCGGAAACCGCAGTGAATGGGCGTCCATCCTTTTCGCTGATCACCGACTGGGTGTCCATTTTCAAGGTGGTGATTTCCGCAAGTGATACCTTTGAACCGTCTTTTGCCGTGAACATTTCATGGCCAATTTTGGAAAGAATCGTTTTTTGCGGATCCGGATCGTTCTTTTGTATCGGAATTTCTTCAGCACTGGAATGAATCTCAATCGGTATTTTCTTATCGCCTGCTGACAAGGTCACCTTATCGTCCTGCGGGAGATATTGATTGATCCGGTTCAGGACATCGTCAACGTTGATGCCCATCTGCTCGATTTTTGCCTGATTCAGTGACAGCTGATATTTCATCGATTCATCTGAATCACTCGCCGTTCCTTCCACGCTCAGACCTGGAATCATCTGGAGTTTGTTTCGCACCAGAATCGCCGCTTTATTCAAATCTATGTGATCAGCACCAGTTAAGATGACCTTTAATCTCGAATCGTCCCCCGAAATGGCCTGATTGGAAACGGTATAAACGGCAGATGTTGATAACAAAGTAAACTGCTGCCGCAATTGCTTTATGAAAGCATCCGGATCGGTTTCCGGCTTAATTCCAACAGTAACATTGGCGATGTTATGTTTTTGCATCCACCCTCCGCCTTCATCAAATACATCATCAAAAATGGGTGTAAAGTTCGATCCAAGGGTTGAAGAATACGTTTCTACGTTTGAGTTGTTCTTTAAGATCGATTCAACATTTTTCACCTCTGCGTCAACATCAGTAAGCTGTGCGTCCTCGGGAAGTTCAATCTGGATCGCCACGTCCTTCGAATTTCCTCTAGGAAAAAAGTTGACGGGAAGGAAGGCAGCAACGGCAATGGTAATGCTTAAGAGAACAAGTGCTGCGCTCACCACCCATTTTTTCTTATGAAAGGCCCATTGCAGAATGTTAAGTGCCGGCCTTTCGATCTCAGGTGTCTTGCCCATGTCCTGTTTGCTCCATAGCTTATGAGCTAAGGCTGGAACGACCAGGATGGACACTGCAAGTGATGTGATAAGGGCAATAACGACAGACCATGCGAATCCTGAAAAGGCAGAACTGATCATTCCCCCGATAATGGAGATGGGAATGAACACAGCAACGGTTGTCGCCGTGGACGACACGATGGCTGGAATCATTTCCACCACCCCGCTCGCCAGTTGTGTGGTCCGTAACGGTTGTCCGTTCTTTTTCATCTGTTTTCGGTACATATTATCGATGACAACGATCGAATCATCGACCACACGGCCCATCGCAACAATCAAACCGGATATCGTTAAAAAATTCAAACTGATGCCCATGGCTTTCAATATAGCTGTAGCGGTAAGAAGACAGATTGGCAATGACAATGCGATGATCAATGTGGACCGGACATTCCTGAAAAAGAAGAAGACACATAAAACCGTAAATAGAATGCCTAACAGTCCTTCTTTGATCAATCCTTGCAAGGCGGAGTCAATCTCTTTCCCCTGATCGGATAAAACGGTGAGATGAGCCTTTTTGGACTGTATTTCCGGAATGGTTCTCAACCGATCGTTTATCCGTTGTGTTACATCGGTAATGTTGGACGAAGGGGTTTTCAAAACGTCCAGAAGGACACTGGGATCCCCTTTCGTCCGGGAAAGGGACTGGTGATCGACAATGCCTTTATCGATCTTGGCCACTTCCTGCAAGGCAACCGTCTTGCCCCCTTTTGTAGGAAGTTTTATGCTGCTGAGGTCCCTCTTATCAATCGTCCAATCTGTTACTCTGATGGCCATCGTTACTTGCCGGTTTGACCCATTGTTTTGTTCGATCGTTCCTTGAGGCCATACGGGATGGATGGAAGAAAGAGCTTGTTTGATATCTTTTCCTGTTACACCGTATTTTTCGAGGGCACCTTGTTTCAGCGTCAGCATGTAGCCATCGTTTCCGCCACCTGTTACACGCACTTCACGAACACCTGGAATCCGTTCAATTTCAGTTGCTACTTTTTTCTGAATCGAAGAACGGAGCTCATTTTCATCGATGTTTTTTGAAGCGCTGGTCAAACTTAATCGCATCACAGGAAAGGAGTTCGTGCTGACCCGTGTCACCAAAGGTGTTTTTACACCTGCTGGCAGGCTGATTTTATCAACAGCCGCCTTTACTTCCTTTTCTGCCTTTTCCATATCGGTGTGGCCGGGAAAATAAAAGCTTCCCATCAATCCTCCGTCAAACGAGTTCATCTCCATGTAATCCAGATTATCCACGGAATGGACGGCTTTTTCCACTTTTCCCGTAATAGGCTTGACCTGATCGGCCTGATAGTGGTCTGCCTGGATGGTGATCATCAGTGCTGTATTGTTTATCGGCGGAAGGTAATCGCGCTGCATTTGAAAGGCGGAGAATCCGCCCCACACTAATATAAGGACCACACAAGTTAAAATAAGGATAGACCGTTTCATCGTTCCTTCAATGAATCTATTCATTTAAAAACATACCTTCCTTTGTTGTTAAGTCTCGTTAATGCATAATCCGCACCAATTCAACGTTACTCTTTGATTGTAAAAATCAAGTTACAGAGGATTAAAGAAACTGAAAGGAATGTACGTAAAAAAGTATGTGGAGGAATGGCGTCCTTCGATCGTTGAAGAAGGAAGAATGTTGGGGATATCGAATATAGTAATGGTTATAAATAAACTTAAATTTATAAGTAAAGGAGATGAATTCATGAGGGTTGGTTTTAATAAAGTTCAGGACGTTCTGGAAAATTACCGGTCTGCAGTATATGAGAAAGATGTTGAGAGATTTTTATCTGCATACGATTCTGACATACATGTGTATGATTGTTGGGAAAACTGGGAGAGTATCGGCATTTCCCAATGGAAGGAAATGGTGAATGGCTGGTTTAATGGTTTACGTGAGGAAGGTGTTGTACTCAAAATAGATTTTAATGATTTAGTAGTTGAAGAAAATACGAATCTCGCTTTCGTTCATTGTGCTGTTACGTTCGCTGCTCACAACGAATCTGGAGAGAAACTTCGTCAGCTGACAAATCGATTCACATTCGGTTTAAGAAAAGAAAACGAATCCTGGACCATCACACATGAACATTCATCATTGCCAATAAATATGGAAACCGGGAAGGGTATTTTCAACTTAAAGTAAGAACGATACAAGCTCCCTATGGGCTTTTTGATCACAACAAAAAAGCGGCATACTTTTTCAGCAGTGCCGCTCTTTCTTTCTGGCAAACTATTTGGTTGGTGCAGGATATTGCTTAGGCAGCTCCAAGCCATGCTCTGCCATCACTTCACGCAGACGGTCCGGATAATCGGTAATCATTCCGTCAACGCCGTCGTCCATGAGTTTGTTCATGGTTGGCTTGTCGTCAACTGTCCATGGAATGACCTTCATCCCTGCTTTATGTGCTTCATCCACCATTTGTTTCGTTACGTAAGGCTCATAGTTGTCATCAGTTATTTTGCCATCCTGCGGGAAGCCATGCACTGGAGATATTGCGTTTGCACCGAAAGAGTGGGCAGCTGCAACCAAATCCCCGTTAAAGTCGTCAATGTCAATTCCGCCTAACCACGGAGAGGCACCCGGCTGGCCAGGCTGAAGAAACTGCGGTCCATTGGTAAGTGCCACTAAAGGCAATCTCGGCTCTATTTCACCCATGCGCATGAGTGAACCCCAGTCAAAGCTTTGGATCGATACCCGATTCAGCATACCTGCCTCACGGACCTGGCGGGCTACGGTTTGGACAAATTCTTCGCGGGGTGCGGTCTCCTCGGGAGCACCTGCTTCCACCTTTGTTTCGATGTTCATCCAAACGTTATCTGCTTTATAGCGTTTGACCAGGTCGAAGATTTCCGTCAGCAATGGCATCTTCGCTCCCGGACTTGTCACCTGCCCTGGAAACTGCGGCTTGGTGGTTGAGCCGCAATCAAGGGTACGTATCTGTTTGAGCGTCAGATCTTTTATGTATTTGCCGACATAAGGATACTCCGGATCCCCTGGATACGCAGGCTTGGTATCCTTACAGTTCCCGCTTGAAATTTTACGGTCATGCGTAACAACCGCTTTATGATCCTGCGTAATTTGGACATCCAGTTCAAGTGTGCTGACTCCCAGCTCAAGTGCATGGGAAAACGATGCGATCGTCGATTCAACAGTAAGTCCCATCCCGCCGCGGTGAGCCTGCAGATCAAAATCCTTTGGACCAAAGTGGTTTGCATTTTGTTCTGCTGCAGAAGCGGATGGTCCATTCCCTAAACTCAGTGAGCTTACTATGACAGCTGCAATCGCAGCAAGTAATGCCTTCTTCTTTTTCCTTTTCATTTGCTCATCTCCTCAAAACTTTAAATTGGTTTACGTTTAAAGTATAAAGAGACTTTATAAATCCTTATTGAAGCAACCGTTAAGAAACGATATGGTTTTATAGATCCTTTGTCATAAATACACTATTGGGATCCTCTATGTATTCTGCAAACGGCTTACAGGTTTGAAACCCGAAGCTGGCATAAAGACTCCTGGCCGGTTCAAAGGCTTTCATGGAGCCCGTTTCCAAACTGAGCCTCCGATAGCCGCGCCGCTTCGCTTCCTCCATGATGTGCTGCAGCATCCGCTTCGCAACTCCCTTTCTCAAATGGGCAGCCGACGTTCGCATGGATTTGATCTCTCCATGCTGGCGGTCCAGTTCTTTCAGTGCCCCGCAGCCCAATAATTCTCCATCCTCCCAAGCACTCCAGAACGTAATATCCGGTTTCCTTAGTCCTTCAAGGTTAAGGGCATGCCTGCTTTCTGGCGGAGAATGAAGCTCCATCCCCTGAAGATGCTCCCCTATTAATCTGGCTATTTCAGGTCCTGTTAGATTATCTGCTTTGATCTCCATGAAAAAGAACACTCCTTGATTTTTGGTCCATTAATTAATAAAGGCACTTTCCATTTCAGCAAAAAAAGCCTTCGATAATAATTCGAAATCTTTTTCATTTAAATGAATGGCATCTCAGGCATTGTACTTCAATACCGATTTTTCAGGATTATACTTAATACAACGTTTGATTTTTTTCATACAATCGTTTTTATTTTACCTCAAAAGAATTTGGCACGCATGACTACCTTCTTCTTAGTTCGAATATCTTTAGATTAATGGGTCTTTTGTAGGTTTTTTAAGCGATATTTTTATTTATTCATGAGAAAAAATGAACAAATCAAAGTTTAGTAGGGAGGAATGTTATGAAAGCTATTGTTTATCACAAATATGGTCCGCCGGATGTTCTTGAATTAACAGAGGTGGAAAAGCCTATTCCTGAGGACAACCAAGTACTGGTGAAAATTCATGCTGCGTCTGTGAATTATGGGAACCTGGTTCTTTTGAAAGGGGAACCGTTCTTGGCCCGCTTTGCTTTCGGTCTTCTAAAACCTAAATACTCCATACCCGGTGGTGACATAGCAGGCCGGGTTGAAGCGGTTGGCAAAGATGTTAAGCAGTTTCAACCTGGCGATGAGGTGTTCGGTGATTTATCCCGTTGTGGCTGGGGTGGTTTTGCCGAATATGTTTCTGTTCCCGAAAATGCATTGGCACTAAAACCAGCCAATCTATCTTTCGAGGAAGCGGCTGCGGTGCCTATGGCGGCAGTAACGGCCCTGCAGGCTCTGCGGGATAAAGGCAAGATTCAGCCGGGGCAAAAGATTTTGATTAATGGTGCCTCTGGTGGTGTGGGGACTTTCGCAGTACAGATCGCCAAATCGTTCGGGGCTGAGGTAACGGCTGTGTGCAGTACAAGAAATCTAACGATTGTCCGGTCGATTGGCGCAGACCATGCCATTGATTATACAAAGGAGGATTTTACCCGGAAAGCGGAAAGTTATGACCTGATTCTTGCCGCTAACGGATATCAGCCGATTTCAGCTTATAAGCGTTTATTAAGTCCCAATGGAAATTATGTTATGGTTGGAGGCTCCGGTGCTCAAATGTTCCAAGCCATGGCATTTGGGCCTTGGATTTCAATGGCCGGAAGTAAGAAAATGGGTAACATCTTACAAAGGCAAAACCAAAAGGATCTGGTTTTTATGAAAGAACTTCTTGAGTCCGGCAAAGTAAAACCAGTTATTGATAGAAGTTATAAGCTGAGTGAAGTTCCCGAAGCATTCAGGTATTTTGCAGAAGGACACTCCCAAGGAAAAGTTGTAATCACTATGTGATTCATAAGCAAGAAAAGGGGCTGTCCAGAAAGTCGAAAATTGACCTTCAGGCAGCCCCTTGGCTTGAAAAATCTTCAATGAAAAGTTAATTGAAGTGGAAGATGCGAGACTCCTGCGGGGCTAGCGTGACAGGTGAGACTCCCGCCGGTGCTTGCACCAAGAGGCTCACCGCACGCCCCGCGGAAAGCGAGCAGCCTGGAACGGAAATCAACAGCTTACAGACTTCTTGGACAGCCCCTTTTCATCTACAACGCTTGTATATCCATAAAGGCTTGATGCAAATTACCTTTAACTTTTATTTTATCGAGGTTTAATCCCAGGGCAACCATCGTTTGTGCCACCTCAGGGCGAATGCCTGTAAGGATCGTCGTAACGCCCAACAAGGTTAAAGCATCGATCACTTTAAATAACTGGTCGGCCACCATCGTATCGACTATCATTACACCTGAAACATCCATGATTAGGTGCTCCAATTTTAATTTTACGGCCTGACTCAATGTTTCTTCCATCAGTAAACGAGCTCTTTCTGTATCAATGTTCCCGATTAACGGCAGCACCCCTGTCCCTTTAATCAAGGGAACGATGGGAACCGATAACTCCAAAAAGGCTGATTTTGCCTGTTCAAGCATATTTTGATGAGATTGAACATAGGTCAGACTGAAATAATATACTGCATGATCCAGCAGAGGATCGATGATCTCAATAACATCAAAAATCGTTTCAGCGGACATTCCCTGAATGGTCGCCTCTTCTTTGATGGATTTCCAAATGTAATTACGATAATAGCTTGTATCTTTTAATGCCTCATCAAGGGGGGCTCCCAGTTTAAAGAAATAGTCACCCGTTTCTTTTCCCCATTGCTTCATCTTTTCAATGGTTTTATTTCGATTATCGTGCTCAGTTAATGCTTCTCCAAACAGGGTGATAAATTCAGCTCGTATTTCCATGATTCGCGGCTCAATTTTCTGGAATTCATTTTTCTCCGCCTGAGTCATGGCCACGCCTTCCATTCGATCAGCGTGAACCGATTCGGCAATCTTATGTCTTCGTTTAATCAATAATTCCCCTAGCAGCTGTATATCGTTCTTCATCATATTCTCCTCCAAGGATTCGTATATGGGTCTGAAATCATAATACCCTATAACTTGAGAACATGCATTTTAAAATTTTTTACTTTCTTCAGGAAAAATACTTATTGTAAAAATGGACGATTCGATATATATTTTAATTGAGAATGATAATCAATATTAATTTCTTTCTGAGGAGAGAACGCATGTGGAAAAAGAAATTTATGATGTAACGATTATTGGCGGTGGGCCAGCAGGGCTTTACTCTGCCTTTTATAGCGGACTTCGGGAAATGAAGACAAAGATCATTGAATTCCAGCCCCAGTTAGGCGGAAAAATTCATGTGTATCCTGAGAAGATGATCTGGGATGTAGGCGGCCACACACCACTTCCAGGAGCAAAGCTTATCGAAAAACTTGTTGAGCAAGGACTGACGTTCGACCCTGAAGTCGTTTTGAATGAAAAAGTAGAATCGATTACGCAGAATGTAGATGGTATCTTTATCCTGAAAGGCGCTAATGGTGCAGTGCATTATTCCAAAACGGTAATCGTTGCTGTTGGGAGCGGTATCTTAAACCCGCAGAAGCTGGAGATTGAGGGTGCCGAAAGATTTGAAGTGTCTAACTTAAACTACACGGTGAAGTCACTTCAGCATTTTAAGGATAAAACGGTAATTATTTCCGGCGGAGGAAATACAGCGATCGATTGGGCGAATGAATTAGTGAATATCGCTAAAAAAGTATACTTAACGTATAGAAAAGGAACACTTGCCGGCCATGAAGCTCAAGTGACACAGCTTATGAACAGTTGTGCAGACTGCATCTTTAACACATCAATCTCTAAACTATTCGCATGCCCGAACCATGAAGTAATTGAACAGATCGAGTTAACGAACCATGAAACTGGTGAAGTTACCTATCTGCCCATAGATGAAGTGGTCATCAATCATGGCTATGAACAGGATACATCACTTCTTGGAAATAGCAGCCTGAAAATTGAACTTGAAGAAAATTTTTATATCGCAGGCAATTCAAACAGCGAATCCTCAGTCCCGGGGTTGTATGCTGCTGGAGATATACTCAAACATGACGGTAAATTGAACCTGATTTCCGGAGCCTTTCAAGACGCAGCTAACGCTGTGAACAAAGCAAAACAATTCATCGAACCTGAAGCTCAAAAAGTGGCAATGGTTTCTTCTCATAATGAAGTATTCAAAAAACGCAACCGTGATCTAGTCAAACAGATGATCCATTAAAAAAGGAGCCCAGCAAGGCTCCTTTTTTATTTCAATACTCTTATTACTATTTTTTCGCCAATAAATACATGAAATATGGGGCACCGATAATGGTTACGATAATTCCAGCTGGAATACCACTTGGATCCAGTATTACTCGGCCAATGGTGTCTGCCGTAAGAAGCAAGATTGATCCGATCAATGCCGCAACCGGAAGAAAGGCTTGATGGCGAGGCCCGACGAGTGATCTTGCAATATGAGGAGCCAAAAGCCCAACAAAGGCAATTCCCCCGCTGACAGCCACGGATGCCGAAGCAAGCGAAACAGCAATCAAGATTAGGACAATTCGTTCTCTGCCCGTGTTCACTCCAACGCCAATTGAAACATTCTCATGAAAGTTCAGCATGTTCAGCACATTGGATTTATACATCGTGAGAGGAATGAGAATCAGAATCCACGGCAGTAATGACAGTACAAACGTCCAGTCATCACCCCATATTCTGCCGGCCATCCAATTGGCCATGAACGAGTAGTCTTCCATATCCAATCGCGTCGACAGTGTCAACGTCGCGCCATAAAGGGCCGCAGCCAAACCAACCCCCACTAATACTAGCCTTGTTGGTTCAACGCCCTCACCTTTTATGTAAGACATACTATAGATGACAGCTGCTGTTGCCATTCCACCCGCCAATGCAAAAAGAGGCAGTATGTACAGGGAACTCGATGTTTCCACCGTAAAGAACATGATATAGACAACGACCATCAGACCGGCACCAGCATTAATACCCAAGATACCAGGATCTGAAAGCGGGTTTTTTGTAATACTTTGCAGAATAGCACCAGACACCGCGAGTCCCATCCCCGCAAGGATAGCAACAAATATTCGCGGCAGCCTGAACTCAAACAAAATAAGGTTCTCCCTCGGTGTACCTTGGCCGATGATCGTCCGAAAGAGCTCTGCAGGAGTTAATGAAGCAAATCCTGCAGCGACACTGATGATAAACATGGCTATTAATAAAACAATCGCTGCAATCGTCGTCATTCTTATCTTCTTGATCTGTCTCGCGTTCATCATGAAAGTTTTCTTCCTCCCCTTCTCGCAAGGTAAAGGAAGAACGGTACGCCGACTATAGCAACGATCGCCCCAACTGGCGTTTCATATGGAGCATTTACCGTTCGGCCCAATGTATCTGCCAAAACCATCAGCACACTTCCAAATATTGCCGAGCATGGTATGATCCAGCGATAATCCGTTCCAACCAGGAAGCGTACAATGTGTGGAACCATCAAACCGACAAATGCTATTGCTCCTACAAGCGATACTGCCGCACCAGCAAGGATCAGCACAACAGTCATCAGTACAGCCTTCGTTACCAGCGTACGCTGTCCAAGACCCCTCGCCACTTCTTCACCAAAGCTCAGAATGGTTAGCTGCCTTGAAAACATAACAGCGACCACAATACCAATTATGACGACCGGTACGATGATTTTCAGCTGAGTCCAATTTGTTCCTGAAACCCCGCCTGCTGTCCAAAAAGCAAGATCTTGAGAAAGCTTAAAGTATAGAGCTATGCCTTCTCCTAACGAAGAAAGCAGTGCAGAAACAGCAGCACCTGCCAGCGTAATTCGGATTGGGGATAGCCCCCCTCTGCTCATGGAGCCTAATCCGAATACAAGTCCTGCACCAATTCCCGCACCGATAAAGGAAATAATCATCACTGTTACATAGTTTGCACCGGTACCGAAAGCAAACACACAAGCAAGAGCTAAGCTTGCACCAGCGTTCAAACCCAATAAACCAGGATCTGCAAGGGGATTTCGTGTCATCCCCTGCATGATTGCCCCGCTGACAGCAAATGCCGCACCAACAACAGCCGCACCCAGCTCTCTTGGTAACCGGAGACTGACAATAATGCGATCAGCTTCCCTGCCAGGATCATAGTTTAATATAGAATTCCATACGGTAAGAAAATTAATCTTAGCGGCACCAACTGAAATCGCAAGACCAATACTCACCATCAGAAGAGCGAATCCCATCAGTAAAATGGCTGTACCCACTGCCGGCCTCGAATACACTTTATTATCTTTTATCTGCTTGATTTTTGTTTTGAACATGGCGGATTTCCTTTTTATAAAAGCTTTCTTATTTCTTTTTCGTTAACTCGTTAACAATAAAGTCCAGTTCTTTTTCAAGAGAAATCGGGTCATTGAAGTAGAATGATTCAGAATCGAACTTAATCACATGACCGTTTTTAACCGCTGGAAGCTCTTTCCATACATTTGACTTCATGAATGAGTTGTCCGGGTTGCCTGCACCTGTTCCGACAAAAATATAGTCTCCAGCGTATGTTGGGATCACTTCAGTAGAGATCGCTTTCCAGCCAGGCCCGAAAACATCCTTTTCTAATTTCGCAGGCGCTTTTAGTTGAAGAGCCTGGTAGATGACTTCTGTTCCACGACCCCAGTTTTTGCCATAGACATACATATCTTTACCGTAAGCTTCCATAACCATAAACGTTTTGTCTTCTCCAATAACGGATTTAACTTTTTCACGTGCATCTGCAGCTTTTTTCTTCCACTCTTCTACCCATGCTTTTGCTTCTTTTTCTTTCCCAACCATTTTTCCGATTTCAACATGCTGTTCCAAGTAGTCGTACTTGTCGTACGTCATGGTTACGGTTGGAGCTATTTCTTTATATTTCTTAATGTTCTTATCATCAGAATATGTAATGATCAGGTCAGGATTTAGTTCTAGAAGCTTTTCATAAGAATCAGCCGTAACAACTTCTGCTTTGTCCAGTTTGTTGCCGTAAAATTTATTTTGTTTCGGATATTCATTTACTGCTATTGGTGTAATCCCCAACTCCAGCAAGTTGCCTGCATATGTAGCAGCCATCATTGCAACGCGTTTTGGCTTTGCAGGAACTTCAACGTCACCTTTTTCGCCTTTATAAATCCTTGTTTCTTTTTTTGAATCTTTTTCTCCAGAGCTCGCGTTTTCTTCTGATTTATTACCACATGCTGCAAGTGCAATTACTAAAAGCATTGTCATAAAGCTAACTAAAAGTTTCTTTGTACGTTTATTCAATTTTGTATCCCCCTATATTTGAAAATAAAAATCATTCTCAATTAACTGTAAAAAAGAAAGGCGATCAATTACGCCAAGTTCTCTACTAATTGAACACTTTTGATGAGATCATAAGTTAGACATACGGGCTTCCTTGTTCTCGGATCCACACCAATCTCCGCATCGATATTGAAAACATTTCGAAGGACCTGACGTGTCATTACATCTTCAGCAGTTCCCTCTTTTAGGATAGCACCGTCTTTCATCGCAACCATATGGTGAGCAAACCGTGCAGCATGATTCAAATCATGAATGACCATCACAATGGTTCTCTTTTCATCACGATTCAGCTGCTCTAACAGCTCGAGTACCTCTAACTGATGTGACAGATCCAAATATGTAGTCGGCTCATCCAGCAAAATAATATCTGTTTCTTGGGCTAATGCCATTGCAATCCATACACGCTGGCGTTGGCCGCCTGAGAGTGCATCTACCGGGCGATCCTTAAACTTATAAATTCCTGTAACCTTAAGAGCCCAGTCGATCACCTCAAAATCTCTTTTCGTAAGTTTTCCAAGACCTTTTTGGTAAGGAAATCTTCCGTAAGAAACGAGCTCACCAACCGTAAGTCCTTCTGGTGAATCTGGAGACTGCGGCAAAATTGCCATCTTTTGAGCGATTTTCTTCGTTGATTCTTTACTGATGCCTTTACCATCAAGATAAACAACGCCGGATTTCGGATTCAATATACGCGACAACGTTTTCAAAACCGTTGATTTTCCGCAGCCGTTTGGACCGATAATCGTCGTAATTTTCCCATCCGGAATCGAGATGTTCAGATTTTTGACGATGTCTCGCTCACCATACGCAATCTTCAAATTCTCAGCATACAGCCTGGACATATTCACCCTCCTTTTATACAATTTATCAATTTATATAAAGCTGTTTTGCGACTTAATTGAAAATGATTATCAATATCGTTTTCATTTTATTGAATTATTGAGGGAGTGTCAATAGGTTTTTTCGAAACCATTGAGATCAGATCCACACTTCTGACAATAAAAAAGCATATTTTTGAAATATTTTATGTCTTTTTTCATAGAAAAGGGGGTGTCCAAGAAGTCTGTAAGCTGTTGCGTTCCAGGCTGCTCGCTTTCCGCGGGCGTGCGGTGAGCCTTACCGGCGTGAACGCCTACTTTTTGGCGCTAGCGCCTGCGGGAGTCTCACCTGTCACGCTAGTCCCGCAGGACAAGGAAGGCTCCGGCAGCGTTTTATCGCACGAAGAAAATGTGAAGTTCATTTTCGAGGAGTCTCGCATCTTCCACTTCAATTAACTTTTCATTGAAGATTTTTCAAGCCAAAAAGGGGCTGCCTGAAGGTCAATTTTCGACTTTCTGGACAGCCCCTTTAGTGATCTATTAATTATTAATATACTTCTCAAAAACATTGCCATAATCTTTTACATGATACTCTTTTCTGCTTTCCATGAGCCATGTGAAGGCAGCATCGTTCAACTGGTTGAAGTTATCCACGAGCTGGTCTTCCTTGCTTGTGATGCGGCTGAGTGTGGTCGAAGCAAGGTTGATGCTCTGCTGGGCATACTGCAGGGCGAATTCGTTCTCGTGAGCAATCTCAGCGATTTTGCTAAGAGACTTGTAGAGATCCTTCAGCTCTTCGATATGCTTTTTGTGAACATCGATGGAAAAAGGGACAGAGCCGATGACAAACTTGATTTCAACGTCGAGATCCACGGTTCCTGCGGTTTCCAATGAAACGTTGGAAATGGTGTTCTCGCTGTAGCTGTATCGGTGGAGCAAGCGTTTTTTGCTGATCGCGCTCGTTCCATCCAAATGGATCAGCGCACGGTTCGTAAAGCAGTACTCATCGGTTTTCGATTTAATAAGAAAGTAGATTTTCTCGTTATCTTCATGGAACACGTAATCGTCGGCATCCACCTTGTCATAGTCTGCAGGTTTGATGACGCTCCCTACATCACTTAATCCGAGTGCATCTGAAGCTAAGCGTTTTAACATATCCTCTTACTCTCCTTATGTTTTCATTTACACTATATACGATAACATTTCGTAAAAAGTTTCGTTTTTAGTGGACGCCGTTCTCCACATTCCAGCTGCCCTGCTTTTTCCGTGCGTAAAGGATCTGGCCCGTATGATAGGCGGTATGGATCGTAAGGTTGGCGATGACGCTTCCCCACTCTTCATGCCTGTCTTCATAAGCACCTTCATCAAAGCGTTCTTCTTCACTTTCTTCAATCGCTGTACGCCACTGGGCCATGACCTCTTTTAAACGGTCGACCGTCTTCTTCCAGTCCCATTCTCCGTTCATGTCTTCAAACGTTTGATTGTTTTCTGCTTTGGCCGTAGATGGACTTTCTCCGGTGAAACGGTCCAGGTAGCGCTGATTCCAATAGATCAGATGGTTGACGATCTCACGGATGGAGTTGCTTTCCTGCGTTTCTTTCCAGGCAGCCTGTTCATCGGTCAAGCCGACGAGAGAGTTTTCCAGTGAAACAAACCAGTGATTATTATGAAAAGCTTCAAACTGGTTCAGCAAAAGTTCCTTCGCATTCATTGTGTTGCCTCCTTCATTCGTATTTGTTGCGGGACTGACGTAAATGTTTGAAAACGCACATTGTCTTTATCTGAAAACTGATCAGTAAAATTGCCGTTGGTGTAATCATGGATGATGCTCGTCCAAAAGGCCTGCGCCGGTTTGTTCTGGGGAATCTGGGCAATGTCCCAGTCCCCCGGGAACTGATTAAATACGGTAAATGCCGCCGCTTTCCCGAGTCCTTGCTTGCGGTACTTCTTTAGAATGAAGAATTCGGACATGTGGTAGATGCCCTGGTTTTTGCGGACCAGGATAAAACCTGCATAATGTTCACCCGCTTTAATAAAGAACGGATAACGGCCCTCTTCCTCCCAGTACGCATCCAGATAAGTGTATCCGTATCGGCCTTCCTTACTGAGGTCTGATCCATCAAATTCACTGAAGTCGTAGCGATACAGCTCAAGCATCTGCCTGAGCACAGGCTTCTTCTCTAACGTAATTCTTTCGAGTGTAATGTTCATTGAACATCCCCCCTTTTCTTGGTGGTGTCAGGCGCCGTCGTTATTGCGGTGCCTGACACCACGTTATTCCCCCTTCTTACATTCTCCTCTTCTATGGAGATTCCTTTAACTTCAGGCAGAAAAAGACAAATTATGCTAAGAGAGGAGGGGAATTGATGTTCTTTTTTGGTGCCTGGCACCGACTTTTGACATCTGTGTAATGCTGGTGCCTGGCACCAAATAACCAAATAAAAAAAAGCATGCAAGCTCTCCAGGCCCGCACGCCCTCAAAAATCAAAGCACACTGTTCTTAACGGATGGTGCATCGATGACATCCTGATCAGCTACCCAGATGATCGGCAGGTTAACGACTGTAAGATCACCGTTGTCCTCCCCGAATCCCTGGTTGATTTTATTGGAGCTGAACAGGTCGAGCTGCTGGATCGGCCCAAAGCTCAGCGTAGCTGACCGGTCCATCGTGTTCACTTTAAATCCAAGCATGTTGACGACCATAGGTGAAAAGAGCATGGTGAACCTCCTGCTGCCGTTTTATATCTTCTCAATTAGCGAAGGAATCTCCCGGCCATAGGAAGACTGTGTGACCGGCGAATCGACCGCATCTCTGTCATCAACCGAATTTTCATTTCCAAAAAACCGCGCATCATCCCCAAAACTTTGGCCGAATCCCTGATTTTTTTTGTCGGAGTTATGCCAGTCAGACAAGTAATTCTCTCCGATATTCACCGCCGACGCATTTTCAAAGGAATTAATTTTAAAAAGAAAAATATTTATAACTATAGAAGGTGAACCCACTAATTTCTCCCTCCTTTTCCCCTAAATATATGTTTGTTCCCTGTAATTATGTTTGCTTGAATACCGGAGGTGGCAATGCATGGACGTCGATAAATTGAAACAGTGGCTGGAGCTTGCGCAAAAGGTACAGGGAAATGATTTTTGGAACAGCATTTTCGATGGTTCACCGGGACAGCAGATGGCTGGCCAGGTGAATGAACAGCGGGAATCACGTACGCGTTACAATCATTTTCAGCCTAACCAGAACGCACCATCGCCTCAAGAGGATTTCCCCAAGGTTGATATCTACACAAACAACCGGGAATGGATAGTGGTCATTGATCTTCCAGGTATCCGTAAAGAAGATGTCAGCCTTTCGATGGCAGCCAATAACCTGACGATCAAGGGTGTGCTTCACTCTCCGTATAAGGATGCCACCGTCATACGGGCAGAACGGGCGAACGGCCATTTTGAGCGGACCATCCAGCTTCCTGAACTAATTAATGAAACTCGCACTGCCGCCCGTTTTTTTAACGGTGTGCTGGAGGTTCGGATCATGCGAAATCTCACACCCGAACGAAACATCCGGATCGATTAGCACCTCTTGTTTTCCGTTGGTCCATCCACGAAATCATTGTCATTCACCCGGCATCTTTCGCAGTTATGCTGTCCAAAATCACCGTTGCTTTCGCCAAAGGACTGCGTTTTTTTCGTCGTATTGAACACCCTGCTTCGTACCGTCTGGCCGAACGAAAGCTTGCATTGGTTGCCCATCTTGTTAACGTCAAGAAATCCAAGATTCAGTTCAGATGATGAAAAATTCATCAAACTTCCTTCCTTTCTGTGCATGGAGTGGGAGAAAACAGACATGTTCTCCTTTTTTATTCATAAAATAAAGTACAAGCCGGTACGTATAATGCTGAATGGAAGCGTGGGGTAGCTTATGCCTTTTTTTAAAACCATACTCAACGCCCTTACAAATCATGATAAGAATATGGAAGAAATCCACCTGCATTTAAAACAGCTGCAGAATGAGCTCTCCGAAATGAAAAAAGACAACAATGGACCCCCTGTTGTCATTGAACATATCAACATCGAAACTCTAAGAATTGATAAATACGAACTGAGCAACAACTTCGCCAACCTGGGCATCAAGGATCTCAAAGGCAAGCTGAACATCGGCGCCAACTATGGCCGCGGCATGACCCTGCAGGAGGAAGCCGACCAGGCCAAAATGATGGAGAACTCCATGATGAAGATGGGGCAGAAAAAAGGAAAGGTCCACCAAAAGAAACAGGACAGTCCGAGCTATTCCATAAAGGGCAGAAAGCCGTAAAAAGGACTGGATAGATGATCTATTCAGTCCTTTACCTGCTATACGCTGCCTTTTACTTTATTTAATCTTTTTTTTATCCGTTCAAAAACGTTTACATAGTATGAATCCATTCCAACAAAGCTTGCTTTATTAACTATTTTGCTATTTTGTTTGCTTATTTCCGTTGCAGTTATTTCAGTTACTGTGCCTTCAAACAGATTCATTACATCATCTAATCTAATTTTATAAAGGCTATCTACTTCATCTTCTTGAAGTTTAAATTCAGGTAATAGCCTGCATTCATACAAAAACACATGACATATTTCCCGATCCCATATTTGATCTAGTTTTATCTCACCTTTGATGATCCCAAGCGAAATCAGGTCCTCAAATTTAATAGATATCCCTAATTCTTCCTCTACTTCCCTTGTTCCTTCCCTAACTTCCTCTTCTGCCAATAAATGTCCAGCAGAAGTGATATCCAGAAGGCCAGGGTAATCTTTCTTTACTTCAGCTCTTTTTTGGAAGAGTACATAACACTCATTCTTTTCTACTATCGCAAACCAGCAATGAAAGGTTTCATGCCAATCTCCAGAAATATGTACTTCTCCTCTTGTTTTCTTTCCGATACATTTCATATTCTCATCAAATATCCTTACTATTTCACTGTCCATTTTTATTACTCCTTCAAAAATGTTAGTCGTTCCATCTTTCAATGTTTCAAGATGGTTTTCCTGCAAATAAGGAGAAAAAAAGAGAGTCACCATCACAGAAAGGATAGTGTCTCTCTTTTTTTAAACAAATTAGTTCTCATTAAGATTGTTTGTTTCATAAACCAGCAAGGAGCCGTTGTCATCATCAGGAACAGCATATAGGCGAAGCTCTTGACCGGCATTTTCCATGAATACAGGATTCCGAGTAATCACATGTCCTTGTGGAGAAAATTCAGTGATTGGTGCTTCGTGGATGGTATTTAGAGTTTTCATGTCCACCAAAGCGACTCCGCCTAATTCATAAGGCTTGGAATTACTATTTGCTGGATCAGGCAGCTCAGCTATTCCGCTTAAGATCATTTTTCCGTTTCCTGCATAATGACCGTCCTGGTAATCAATAAAATGACTGGTATTTTCCTTCTTGGCCAGCTGCTTTCCTTGTTCATTCCACTCATAGAACTTGCGGGAACCCCAGCTATTTCCTATAATTTTTCCACTTTGACCGTCTCGTACCATTCCTCCGATATGATCCTGAACACGGAAAGCTTCTTTGGCATCCTTTGTTTTAGGATCCACTTTGTAGACGATGGAATGGCTGTTGGGGCGGTATTCAGCAACAGATACCCAGATATTTTTCCCATCAAAATCGATACCGCCAGGATGATACATGTTCCCTTCACCCAGTTTGATGTCTTTTACAAGCTTTCCTTCTTTCGTAAACACAAAAAGGTGGCCTATCCCTTTACCTGGAGAACGGTCATAACCGTCCACGATCTTGCCATATTTAACAGGCTTTTCGATAATCTGAACGGCAGACATATAAAAAAGGTCCCCAACCTTAACCATACCTTGTGAATGATAGTTATTAAATTGCAGATCAATCTTTTCTTTTTGTTGCCATTTTGTGTCTCTGCTGATTTTCTCAAACTGGTCAGATATATTTTGCTTTCCATTATCATTTGCAGAAGAAGTGGTGGTTGCTTTGGCACTGCTAGAGACCGCAAAAGCCTCAGTATCTTTAGAATTGAAAGGATGAAAAGCCATTAAACCTGACGAAATAAGCAATACGGATGCAGCCGTAATTATTTTTTTGTTCATAATAAGCCTCCTATTAAGCATGATGATGCCATTAATTAAAAAAATTAATGTAACTAGCTTTCTTGACCAACATTAACGTAAATAAGAAAGGAATTATAGGTGTTTCCTTTAAGTTTTACCTAAACTTCATAGAGGATTTACATAGTTAAAAATACCTTTATAAAAACATAAGACTGACTCAATTTGAGTCAGTCTCATCATAATTGTGATTTCACTCTTCTCTATTAAATTTACCTTTTAATGATTTGAAAGAATAGAGGACGACAGCTGCCCCAGCCACTAGTACCACAAAATTGATCCACTGATTTGCTGCTATTTGTTCCATAACATTTGCTGCTTTGTCTGTATTGTACTTATGGTCTCTAACAGCTTTTCTGTATTTTCCATCCGGTTCTTGAACGGCTATCGCCTTATCGGTGCTGATGCCGTGGATGGCGAAATATTTTGTGCCCTTTTTATACTCATTGGAAAAGTTGCCGGAATAGGTTCCTTCCTGATCTGAGTACTTTGTTACCTGTCCGATCTCTTTGTCCACCTGATCCACGTATTCGTCACTGATGACATAAGAATAATGATCCCAGACGACAAACGCATGAGCCCACTTGGCAGAAGCAGGACTTGCCAAAATAAATTGGAAAGACATCAGACAGGCGATGAATAATGGAACGCTTTTAAACATCTTCATAGGCTGTACTCCTTTTAATTCATCGAATTTGCGATCCTCAACAGCTCTTTTTTGACCTGTTTTTCACTGTATTCATTGGCAAACATGTGCCGGAGATCGTATTCTTCCTCATCTGCCAGCCAAAATAGTTCGGCGTAATTTCCAAAGTAAGCGAAATAGGCTTCTGTCCCGTCTTCAAGCTCGAGGGTATCTTCGTATTTTTTATTTTTAATGAGTTCACTCACCAGATTTTTATGGTTAAAAATTTTAAGGGCGATGAATCCCTTCTCGGTTTTCTGATCTTTTCTTGCGTACTCCGTTTCAAGCTGCAGCTTCTTTTTCTTTCCCCAATCCGTAATGACGATTTTCGGTTTCTCGTACTTATACGGAATGAACTCTGGCAGATGTGCTTTAAAAGGAATAACATCTTCCGTTTTTTCAATAGAAACCGGCTTGTACGACCGTGGGTAATGCCCTTTCGAATGCATGTCCAGCTTCAGCTCACCATCAACCAGCATGGACCCCTGGCAAGACGTCAAAACAGTCAAAAGCAATCCAACAGCAAGAACACCGGCTCTTCTCATGAACTCCACCCCCGATTCTGTTACTCAAATCATACCATTATTTCACAGTCAGCCGGACAAGCTTCGGACGCAAGTTTCGACGTTTTTTGTATACAACAAAAGTTAATTATTGAGGTGCAAAAGTCTGAATAATGAGAATGGATCAATTAATTAAGAGTTTGGCTCAATTATATTTAATTAGGCTCAATTAATTTCCGTTCCGCTCAATTATCTTCATTAACGCTCAATTCCACACCCCAGTACACAAAAAAACTGCCGGACACAACGTCCGACAGCCTTTCAATTAACGATTCTTCAATTCTTCTGCGATCAATTTGTTAACCAATGGTGGATTTGCTTTTCCTTTGGTCTCTTTCATGACCTGGCCGACTAAGAAGCCGATGGCCTTGTCTTTTCCGTTCTTAAAGTCCTCGATGGACTGCGGATTGCGGTCAAGGACAGCCACAACAAACTCACGGATGGCGCCTTCATCGGAAATCTGCACGAGGCCTTTTTCCTTAACAATCGTTTGGGGATCGCCGCCGTTCTCGATCATCTCTTTAAAGACTTTCTTCGCGATCTTAGATGAGATCGTGCCGTCTTCAATGAGCTTGATCATTTTAGCGAGGTTGCCCGGTGTTAATGGTGTTTCGCCGATTTCTTTGGACTCTGTGTTCAAGAAGGCACTCACTTCGCCCATGAGCCAGTTGGAAAGCAATTTTGGATCCGCTTTCTCCCTCATTCCTTCTTCAAAGAAATCAGCCATTTTGATCGATGCTGTCAGAACGCCTGCGTCATAAGCAGGAAGACCGAACTCTGATACATAGCGCGCTTTACGAGCATCCGGAAGCTCAGGAATCTCAGCGCGGACACGCTCGATCCATTCTTCAGAAACACTCAGACTCACAAGATCCGGATCTGGGAAGTAACGATAGTCATCTGATCCTTCCTTTACACGCATGAGGATTGTTTTATTTGATTTTTCATCAAAACGACGGGTCTCCTGAAGGATTTCGCCGCCACCCAGAATCTCTTCTTCCTGGCGCTTCTCTTCATACTCGAGCCCTTTTTGCACGAAGGCGAAGGAGTTCAGGTTCTTAAGCTCGGTTTTCGTACCGAATTCCTTTTGCCCCACAGGACGGATCGAAATGTTGGCGTCACAGCGCAATGATCCCTCTTCCATCTTACAGTCGGAAACGCCCGTGTATTGGATGATCGCTTTCAGCTTTTCCAAGTACGCATACGCTTCTTCCGGTGTACGGATATCCGGCTCGGACACGATTTCCATCAGCGGCGTGCCCTGGCGGTTCAAGTCCACAAGAGACGATCCGTCATCAGCATGCGTTAGTTTTCCTGCATCCTCTTCCAAGTGAAGACGTGTGATACCAATTTTTTTCTTTTCGCCGTTCACTTCGATCTCAATCCAGCCGTGCTCGCCGATCGGCTTATCAAGCTGGGAAATCTGATATGCTTTCGGATTGTCCGGATAAAAATAGTTCTTTCGGTCAAAATGCTGCTCCCGGTTAATTTGGCAGTTCAATGCCATCGCCGCACGCATTGAAAAATCGACCGCCTGTTTATTCAGGACCGGCAGAACGCCTGGATGTCCAAGGCAGATCGGGCATGTATGGCTGTTGGACGGCGCTCCGAAATCGGTGGAGCAGCCGCAGAATACTTTAGAGTTGGTTTTAAGTTCAACGTGGACTTCTAATCCAATGACTGTTTCAAATTTGCTCATCCCTGCACCTCCTACAATTGCGGTTTCGCTTTATGGTGTTCCGTCGCCTGTTCAAAGACTGAAGCTACGCGGTAAATCGTGCTTTCGTCAAAGTGTTTTCCGATGATCTGCAATCCGACCGGCAATCCGTTTGAGAATCCGCACGGCACAGAAATGGCTGGCACACCCGCAAGGTTTACAGGAATGGTTAAAATATCGTTGGCATACATCGTTAACGGATCGTTCGTTTTCTCTCCGATTTTAAACGCAGTCGTCGGAGTCGTTGGCCCGATGATGACATCAAAGTTATTAAACACTTGTTCAAAATCATTTTTGATCAGCGTACGGACCTTTTGCGCTTTTTTATAGTAAGCATCATAGTATCCCGAGCTGAGGGCGAACGTTCCGAGCATGATCCGGCGCTTCACTTCGTCCCCAAAGCCTTCGCTTCTGGAGTTTTTATAAAGCTCCAAGAGGTTCTCGGTGTTATCCGAACGCACCCCGTATCGTACGCCGTCAAAACGGGACAAGTTGGCGGATGCTTCTGATGAAGACAGAAGATAGTAGGTCGCAAGCGCGTATTTGGAATGCGGAAGCGATACTTCCTCCCACGCAGCACCTTGTCCTTCTAATACTTTTAGCGCTTCAAGCACTTTTTCTTTTACTGCTGGATCAACGCCTTCTGCCAGGTATTCTTTTGGAACGGCAATACGAAGTCCTTTAACGTCTCCAGTAATGGCTGACAGGTAGTCCGGTACATCGACGTTTGCTGACGTGGAGTCCATGTGATCATGTCCGGCAATCGCCTGTAAAAGGTATGCGTTATCTTCCACCGTACGCGTGATCGGTCCGATCTGGTCAAGGGAAGATGCAAACGCAATTAGGCCGAAGCGGGAAACAAGTCCGTATGTCGGCTTCAATCCTACAACGCCGCAATATGCCGCTGGCTGGCGGATCGATCCGCCGGTATCGGAACCGAGGGAAAATAATACTTCGCTCGCTGCAACAGCTGCTGCAGATCCTCCGCTGGAACCGCCTGGCACGTAGTCTGTGTTCCATGGGTTCTTCGTCACATGGTAGCCGGAGTTTTCGTTGGAAGATCCCATCGCAAACTCATCCATGTTCAGCTTGCCAATCGTGATAGCGCCTGCCTCATAAAGCCTGCTGGCCACTGTTGCATCATAGATTGGATCAAAGTTGGAAAGGATTTTACTTCCGCTTGTAGTGCGGAGTCCTTTTGTAGAGATATTGTCTTTCAAGGCAATCGGAAGGCCTGCAAGGATTCGTTCTCCTGGAGAACCAGCTAGAACATCATCCAGTTCCTTCGCCTGTATGCGGGCGTGCTCTTCATTCAGCGTAAGGAACGCTTTTACCTTGTCCTCCACTTGGCCGATTCGGGCATATGAAGCATCAACAAGATCCGTCACGCTTACTTCTCTTTTATGTAACAGGTTGTGCAGTTCTGAGACTTTCTTCTCTAATAATGACATGTGCTGCCTCCTACTCTAAAACGTCTTCGGTACTTTAAACTGTCCATCCCTTTGATCAGGGGCGTTCTTCAACGCTTCTTCTCGCGTTACCGATTCTTTCACAGTATCTTCGCGCAGCACGTTTTTCAGCTCAAGCACGTGGGTTGTTGGTTCAATGTTTTCTGTATCCAGTTCATTCAGTTCTTCGGCAAAACCGATAATTGCATCCAGCTGCTCCGTAAACATGTCCACTTCTTCTTCGCTGACAGAAAGACGGGCCAGATGGGCAACGTGTTTTACCTGGTCTTTTGAAATTCGAGACAAGCTTGCCACCTCCAAAACAGTACGTTCACAATATATAGATGATAACAAAAATCGCAGTTACTAAGCAACCGGTGCCAGGCACCACGTTTTGACATATATGTAAGGCCGGTGCCTGGCACCTTCTTCCCAACATAAGCATTATTACATACTAGCGTCTGGAGCGGGTCAGGACGGAGTGCTGCTGTTAACACAGGATATTGAAAGATGGGGTTCGACACAATGAGGAAACGTTCTTTAGAAATAATTATTTATACACAGTAAGATTTAATGAGAAAACTTCAAATCAATACTCCATTGAGACATAAAATTTAAAGAGTAGGAAAAGGTAAAAGAAAATCTATTTATTCTTATGATTTCAAATTGCTGAAGTAATTTCTATAAAGAGGCCTTTTTTTATATAGTGCCAGGCACCTCGATTACACACTTGTGTAATGGAGGTGCCTGGCACCATTTTAGGCACCATTTTAATCCTTCCGGAAGCTGGTGTCTTTTGTGGGATGCGTAAATGGGGCTCCTTTGGGTTTAACATTCTTCTCGATGAGATCACGGTTTTCTGCCGTGTTCCAGCCGATATCGTTTGTCGGGTGAACCCACTGATCGCCTGCCATGATTTCCGGATCCGTATCTTCGCTCCAGTTATTGAGCGGTGAGTTTTCGGAATTGTATTTGCTGTCACCTATGACTACCCCGTAATCATTCACAAAGGGAGGCTGCATTTTCATTCCTGTTCCTTTGAATGACGGCGAACTCGCTTGATGAGGCATTGTTTCTTCAATATAAGGCTTTTCCAAGTTCTCTTCTTCTTTATTGTTTTTATGATCAGCCACGTTATTTTTCTCCTTCATACTTAAGATATAGTCATAATTTTTCCTTAAGCCGCTATTCTATGTAGTAAGGCACCAAAATCGGGTGCGGAAAAATTTTTTCGATAAATACTTTACAAAAGTAAGCATATATTATATTATACTTACATAAAGTAAGTTATTAAATCTCAACAAGGAGTTGTTCTTATATGTTAAGTTTAGGATTATTAATCATTCGTCTCGTGATCGGATTATCGTTCGCGGCACATGGTACACAAAAATTGTTCGGCTGGTTCGGAGGCCATGGTCTGAAAGGAACAGGCGGCTGGCTGGAATCCATCGGTATTAAGCCAGGCTACACGATGGCACTGTTTGCAGGGCTCGCTGAGTTTGGCGGCGGTCTATTGTTCGCAGCAGGATTGGTCACTTGGCTCGGTGCAGCAGCCATTATCGTGACCATGCTCATGGCCATCGTAAAAGTGCACGGACCAAACGGCTTCTGGGCAACATCAGGCGGCTATGAGTACAACTTGATCCTCATCGCAGTAGCATTAGGTGTAGCTCTTACTGGAGCAGGCGCTTACTCTTTAGACGCACTTTGGTTCTAATTTATGAAGAAAAACTGGCGGAAACTGCTTCCGCCAGTTTTTTTGTGGTTTAAAGTTACTTGTTGTTTTCCAGGAGCTCAATCGTGTGATACAGAAGCCCGGTTCCACCTATGTTTCCATGGCCTGGAACAACAGTCCTCGCCTGAGAATATCGGTCAATCACGTTTTGCACGGACACTGGCCACGCTTGAACATCCGCATCCTCTACATTCCCAAGATCTTTTGCTTCCTGCGACTTGATCAGGCAGCCACCGACCAGGAGCTTGTACTGCGGAAAGTAAACCGTAATGTTGTCTTCGGTATGTCCCTTCCCTGGATAGTAGGCTTCCACCTTCACGTTCCCAAACCTCAAATGAGTCAGCACCGGATTCAGCAAACGATTTGGAGCTTCATAGCCATTTTCAACACCAAGCTTTGCTGTTTGAGGAGTCGTATACACATGAACCCCCCGCTCCTTCAGCGTTTTAATGCCTCCTATGCGGTCTTGATGGGAATGAGTGATGATCGCGTTTTTCACAGGTTTTTTAAAATGCTGAGAAATCATATCCATCAGTTCTCCGGTAAGGGAATCGTCCCAAGAAGAATCAACAAGCAGAAGGCCTTTGGAAGTTTCCATCAACAGTCCATTCGAAGGAACAGGCACTCCGTTAAATTCGCCGATCGTCGTATGTACCCAAACGTGCGGCTGGATTTCGGTAAGAGTGACTGTTCCTGATTCGTTTGAATATGTTTTTAGAACATGAGCAGCTTGGGTATATGGCTTCTGAGCTTGAGCGTTCACGATTAATGGTGCAGTGATTACACCTAATCCAATAATTCCGGTGAAAGCAGCATTTAATACGATTCTTTTTTTCATGACCATCCTACCTTCCTAAATTTTAATTTTCCTGCTATGTTATTGATGGTATTCCTTATCTTTCCTCCATTCAATGGAGCAGGAATGACAAAGCCCTAACAAAAGCAAGAATACTCAAATAATTAGAAGGTGAACCTATGGACGTTTTGGAGAAATTCCACTTATTGATTGAGCGTGGACAGCCTTATGAAAATGAATTTGTGCCATTAAAAAGAAAGATTTCCATCGGAAGATTCGGCTCCGAACCTGCCCCCGGCATCGCATTTCATATCCCGCTCGTATCCAGGCAGCATTGTGTGATCGATTGTGAAAAACCTTCACCCATGCTGATTGATCTTGGCAGCAAACATGGCACCTGGCTAAATGGCATGCGCCTTCTTCCACAAAAGGAATATGGTTTGAGCAACGGTGACCAGATCACCCTCGTCAATGGCATGATCTCCATGAAATACATAACCGTAAACGATCAGGAGACCATGGACTGGGATCCCGTAAAACCATTTCGTATACCAACTGAAGATTTCATTGACATTCATGAGCTTTTGCAAAAAGTACGGGTTCATCAAAAAGATATTCACTTTTCGCATAAGGAGTTTCAGTGTTTTAAACTGCTGTATTCTTCCCTCGGACAGTTTGTTTCGAAAGAAGAAATTAAGCGGCATGCCTGGAGTGAAAGAGATCTTCTGGACGGCAGGGTACCCGATGTTGGCTCTGATGAGTTAAACTCCCTGATCTACCGTGTTCGTAAAAAACTCACTCCTTATATGCACATTGAATCTGTTTTACGCAAAGGATTCGTAATGGCAGTGACTAAAGAAATATAGTAAAAACCCCTTCAAGCCAAAGCCGAAAGGGGTTTTTTGTTTATTAAAGCAACTCTGAAGTTGTTTTCGCTTGCATGTGAAGAAGAAGGTAGTCTGGGCCACCAGCTTTGGAGTCCGTACCAGACATGTTGAATCCGCCAAACGGCTGGTATCCAACGATCGCGCCTGTACATCCGCGGTTGAAGTAAAGGTTACCCACGTGGAATTCTTCTTTCGCGCGCTCGATGTGCTCACGGTTATTGGAAACTAGAGCTCCAGTCAAACCGTAATCTGTGTTGTTTGCAATTTCCATCATGTGATCGAAGTCGCGAGCTTTACAGAACGCTACAACCGGTCCAAAGATTTCTTCTTGCATAAGACGTGCTTTTTCTTCCACGTCTGCTACGATTGTCGGTTGGATGAAATAACCTTTAGAGTCGTCGCCTTCTCCTCCAGCTGCGATTTTCCCTTCCGTTCTTCCAATTTCGATGTAGCTCATGATCTTGTTGTAAGCCGCTTGGTCGATAACAGGACCCATGTAGTTTCCTAGATCTTCAGGATTTCCTACACGAAGAGATTTTGTTAACTCCACTGCTTTTTCAAGAACTTCATCATACACATCCTGGTGAATGACCGCACGGGATCCTGCAGAACATTTTTGTCCAGAGAAACCGAATGCAGAGTAAACAATCGCAGAAGCAGCCATATCTGTATCTACGTTGTTGTCGATAACCATTGTGTCTTTTCCGCCCATTTCAGCGATAACACGCTTAAGCCAGATTTGGCCAGGGTGCACTTTTGCTGCGCGTTCGTAGATACGGCAGCCGACTTCACGGGAACCAGTGAAGGATACGAAACGTGTTTTCGGGTGGTCTACCAGGTAGTCGCCCACTTCTGCTCCGCTTCCTGGGATGAAGTTCAATACGCCTGCTGGAAGACCAGCCTGTTCCATCACTTCAGCAAACTTAGCTGCAACAACCGGTGTGTTGTTTGCTGGTTTAAGAAGAACTGTGTTACCGGAAACGATTGCAGCTACAGTTGTTCCTGCCATGATCGCAAGCGGGAAGTTAAATGGAGAAATCACGATACCTACTCCCAAAGGGATGTAGTTGAATTGGTTGATTTCACCTTCACGGCTTTTTACCGGTACTCCGTTTTTCATAAGTTCCATTTGACGAGCATAGAACTCTAGGAAATCGATTGCTTCAGCTGTATCAGCATCTGCTTCTTTCCATGGTTTACCGCCTTCTTTTACGAGGTAAGCAGAGAATTCATGCTTGCGGCGGCGTAGAATAGCAGAAGCTCTGTAAAGGATATTTGCACGAGCTTCAGGCGCCCATTTTTTCCAAGTTTCGAACGTAGAAACCGCAACTTGCATTGCTTTTTCTGCTAGATCTTTATTTGCTTTAGAAACCGTTCCAATAACTTCTTCTTTATTGGCCGGATTAATAGAAACGATTTTTTCATCAGTGGTGATGCGTTCTCCGCCAATGACCAGAGGATACTCTTTGCCTAGCTGTGAATTAACAAGGTCTAAAGCTTCCTCAAAAGCTTTCTTGTTTTCTTTAACTGAAAAATCCGTAAATGGTTCGTGTTTATACTCTCGAATCATTTTGTCCCCTCCTATGCCCTTAAGCGTTTTCATTTGTTCAACATGTCTATTCTACCCTAAACTCGTGCCACAGTTCAAACAATGACAAATAGTCAGAATAATAAGAAATAAACAATAAACCCTTTTATTTCAAGGGATTTCATAACTATGCACATAAAACAAGACAGACCCTTGTATGTTCATGGGTCTGTCTTTGGCACTATCTATAAATATGCACGAACGGTTCGCTGCTTCCGTCATCCCGGACGATGAGCGCTTCCGGTTTATTGACGGCAGATTGGATGTTGATTGTAACCGGCACGCTTGGAAGCTCCTTCATCACCGACGAGGTAACATACTGTGTGAACGAGATGACTTCAGCTTTGCCTTGGAACTGCATCGGGATATCGATGTCCAGACGGTTCAGGTTGCCGTCCCGGTATTGAGCTTTTCCGATTACTCCTACATAGTTCGGGAAGTAGTCCTGAATTTTGGTCTTGAAGTTATTAAATTTCTCAGCATCATCCCTTTTTGCTGCGGTCGCATCTTTTGAAGGGAATAAATAGTAACGGTCGTCAATCTTATCCCAGCTTCCGAGCTGCGAACTGCCCGCTCCGGCTGATGCCGATGCAAAAAAGTGCCCTGGTGTGACCGATTCTTTTTCCGCTTCCTGATAGAGAGCGATGGTGATCGGAACATTTTTCAGTGCATGGTTTTGGCGAATACGCTGGATGACCTGCTGTCCCATTTTTCTTGCTTCACGGGAAACATCACTTGAGTCAAGCTTCTTGGAGCCGTTATAAATCAAGCCAGCCTTGTCTGTCGCCTTGTAATAGTACGTAGAGTTAAACGATAAACCCACAACGACACCGCCGAGTTTAACTTTATCATTTCCGCTCTGTACAAGGTAATTCTGCTCCAGTACATACGATAAGTATTTCGGATGTTTATCTTCTGCTGCCATTACTTGCTTGTAAGGAGCATCCTTCTTAACCCCCAAAGCAGGGTTAAGACCTTTTTGGGCCATGTCTGTTTTATTATCCTTCTCAGTCTTCTCGTCCGCACGCTTCAGCCAGTTATTGACGGTCGTGGAAGACAGGTATTGGCCCTCCTGGTAGTAATACTTGTCCGTGCTGAAATTATCCTGAGCAATCCGCATGAGGCCGAGTTCAAACTCGTTGATATCCAAGCGGTTATCTACACCGTACTTGATTAAGCCGCGAGCACCGCCTGGCTCAAACGGTACAATGCTTCGGTAATATTTTTCCCCGGTTTTGATCTCCCCGGTAATGATGGCTTTTTCTTCGGTTTTCCCTTGTTTCTTTACAACTTCCTCTTCCTTCTGCAGCTTGTCTCTGTTCATACAGCCGCTCAGGATCAAAAGGGAGCTTAACAGGATCAGGCTGATCCGCTTTATCATGGTAACACTCCTCCATAAAACTTGATGGAACAGAGCTATTCTTTATTTTTCAAGCTCCTCGATAAATCGCTGTTCAGACCATACTTCCACTCCGAGGGACTGTGCTTTGTCCAGTTTGGATCCCGCATCCTCCCCTGCGATCAGCAGGTCGGTATTCTTGCTCACGCTTCCGGTCACCTTACCGCCAAGCGTTTCCAGTTTTTCTTTCGCTTCGTTCCTGTTCAGCACCGAAAGTTTACCCGTCAGCACAATGGTTTTTCCTGCAAAATAGGAATCCACATCTTCTGACCGGACGACACGCGGCCCTTTGTATTCCATGTTCACACCGGATTCTTTCAGGTCAGTGATGAGCTCTGCCACTTCCGGCTTATCGAAATACAGCTCAACCGAATCGGCCATTTTCTCACCGACTTCATCAATGGCGATCAGTTCTTCTTTCGCAGCAGAACTTAGCCGGTCCATTGTTTCAAATACCTGGGCGATCGTTTTTGCAGCCTTCGCACCGACATGCCTGATCCCAAGGCCGAACAATAGACGTTCCAGAGAATTCTCTTTCGATTTTTCTATAGCGTCCAGCAGGTTGTCAACCGACTTTTCACCCATTCTCTCCAGTTTCAGCAGCTCTTCCTTCTTTAGTTTATAAAGGTCTGCCACATCCTGTATGAGGTTTTCCCGGAATAGCTGAGCGATGACTTTCTCTCCCAGGCCGTCAATGTTCATGGCATTTCTGGAAACAAAGTGGATGAGCCCTTCACGGATCTGGGCAGGGCATTGCGGATTCAGACAGCGCAAAGCTACTTCTCCATCCAGCCGGTCCAGCTCACTTTCGCATTCCGGGCAGTGTGTCGGCATATGGAAGTCTTCTTCCTCGCCAGTTCGCCGGTCAACGATCACGTTCACCACTTCGGGGATGATGTCTCCCGCTTTTTTCACGATCACGTAATCGCCGATCTTGATGTCCTTTTCCCGGATCAAGTCTTCATTATGTAATGAAGCACGTTTAACCGTCGTTCCGGCAACTACAACCGGAGACAAGAGGGCAGTAGGCGTTACAACACCCGTTCTGCCCACATTGAGTTCAATTCCTTCAAGGCGTGTGACGACCTCTTCTGCCGGGAACTTATACGCGATGGCCCACCGCGGGCTCTTCGCTGTAAAACCAAGCTCTTCCTGCTGATAAAGGGAATCAACTTTTATGACGATGCCGTCAATCTCGTAGTCTAGATCCGGTCGGCGTTCCCCCCAGCCTCTGACAAAATCTACGACTTCATCGATATTTTTGCAATGCTTCCATTCCGGGTTCGTTTTAAAACCGAGGTCCTTCAGGAAGTTCAGGCTTTCGCTGTGCGAATCGACTGAATACCCGGAAAGCTGTCCAATTCCATACACGAATATGGAAAGGTTTCGCTTGCCGGCGATGTTCGGATCGAGCTGGCGCAGGGAACCGGCCGCCGCATTCCGCGGATTCGCAAAAAGCTCCTGGCCTTCTTCCTGGCGAGCTTCATTCAGCTTTTGAAATGAACGCTTCGGCATGTATGCCTCACCGCGCACTTCAAGAGAAACGTTCTTATCCTTGATGCGAAGGGGAATCGCACGAATCGTCTTTAAATTGTTCGTGATGTCTTCACCGGTCGTTCCGTCACCGCGGGTAGCCCCAAGAACAAAGCGGCCTTCTTCATAAGTTAATGACACAGCAAGACCATCAATTTTTAATTCTGCCACGTACGAAACATTGTCACCGACTCCGTTTCGTACCCGGCGGTCAAAATCACGCAGATCTTCCTCGTTAAACGCATTGCCAAGGCTGAGCATTGGAACCTTGTGCTGCACTTTTCTGAAATAGTCGAGGACTTGTCCTCCCACCCTCACTGTCGGAGAATGCTCATCCCGCAGCTCCGGATGGTTGTTTTCAAGCTCGATCAGCTCCTGAAGCCGTTTGTCGTACTCTGAATCGGGAACTGTAGGCTTATCGAGAACGTAATATTCATAGCTGTATTTTTCAAGGAGTTCACGCAATTCATGTACCCTTTTACTCGCATGCTCTTCGTTCAAACTTTCCAACTCCTTTATCGATCTTAACTGTACAGCTTTTTAATGGAATAAGGGGCTGTCCTGAAAGTCGAAAATTGACCTTCAGCAGCTCCTTTTTGTCTTGAAAATCTTCAATGAAAAGTTGATTGAAGTGGAAGGTGCGAGACTCCTCGAAAATGAACTTCACATTTTCTTCGTGCGATAAAAAGCTGCCGGAGCCTTCCTTGTCCTGCGGGACTAGCGTGACAGGTGAGACTCCCGCAGGCGCTAGCGCCAAAAAGTAGGCGTTCACGCCGGTAAGGCTCACCGCACGCCCCGCGAAAGTAGGAGCTCGCGCCGGTAAAAGCGAGCACCCTGGAACGGAAATCAACAGCTTACAGACTTCTTGGACAGCCCCTTTAAACGCACGTTTAAAAACTACATTTTTTCAATCGGAGCAAACTTCGCAAGCAGCCGTTTCAGTCCTACCGGCTGCGGGAACGCAATGTCCAATTCCAGTGAGTCGCCTTCACCCTTCATGCTGACGACCACGCCTGTCTCCCATTTGCGGTGTTTTACTTTGTCCCCGACTTTCCAATCCGGCTTTTCGCCTCCATTAGTCGTATAAACAGGAGATGTTTTCTTAACAGCAGCCGGCTGCTTCATGAAGGAAGGAGCAGCATTGGAACGTGACGATCTTCCCCAGCTCGGAGTTTCCTTTTCCTTTTGAACGGATTCAAGCAACTCCTCTGGAATCTCGCCGATAAACCGGGATACCGGGTTCATGTTCGTACGTCCGAACAATGTTCTCATCCGAGCGTTCGTTAAATAAAGCTCCTGTTCGGCACGTGTAATTCCAACGTAAGCCAGTCGTCGTTCTTCTTCCATTTCGCTTTCTTCAAAGAGAGCACGGCTGTGCGGGAATACACCCTCCTCCAAACCAATCAGGAAGACAACCGGGAACTCCAGGCCTTTAGCGGAGTGCAAGGTCATCAGAACAACCGATTCTTTCGGCTTATCGCCTTCATCCTCATCCAGGCGGTCAATGTCTGCTACAAGGGCCAAGTCGGTCAAGAATGCCACAAGGCTCTTATCTTCCTGCTGTTTTTCAAAGTCTTGCGTTACAGAAAGGAACTCGTCAATGTTCTCCAGACGGCTTTCCGATTCAAGCGACTTATCTGCCTTCAGCATGTCGCGGTAACCCGTCTTATCAATCACTTCTTCCACAAGCTCGGTCACCGAAAGGAACTCCTGCATTCGGGTCCAGTTCGTGATCAGCTCGGAAAAATCGCGCAATACGCCTGTAATCCGGGATGTTAATCCGATCTGCTCCACTTCCTGAAGCGCTTGGTACATGGAAAGATCATTATCCGCTCCATATTGGAGAATCTTATCGACAGTCGAAGCACCGATTCCGCGCTTCGGTACATTAATGATCCGCATCATGCTGATGTCATCATCCGGGTTCGCAATGAGGCGAAGATAGGCAAGAATGTCCTTGATCTCTTTGCGGTCGTAGAACTTGGTGCCGCCGACGATGTTATACGGGATGTTCGACTTCATCAAAACTTCCTCGATTACTCGGGACTGGGCATTCGTACGATACAGGATGGCGATCTCTGAGCATTTGCGGCTTCCGCCGATGGTCATCTCACGGATCTTTCCTGCTACATAATGGCCCTCATCATGCTCACTGTCGCCTTGGTAATAAATAATATTCTGTCCTTCGTTTTTATCTGTCCACAGGTTTTTCGCCTTGCGGTTGAAGTTGTTCTCGATCACCTTGTTGGCTGCGTCCAGAATGGTTTTCGTAGAACGGTAGTTTTGCTCAAGCAAAACTACCTTCGCGTCATTGTAATCTTTTTCAAAAGAAAGGATGTTTGCGATGTCCGCTCCGCGCCAGCCGTAGATCGACTGATCCGAATCACCGACAACACAAAGGTTGCGGAAACGGTCAGCAAGCATTTGTACGAGCATATACTGCGCACGGTTTGTATCCTGATACTCATCCACGTGAATGTATTGGAACTTGCGCTGATAGAATTCCAGCACTTCCGGCACACGCTTGAAGAGATGGATGGTTGTCATAATTAAATCATCAAAATCGAGCGCAGAGTTCTTTTTCAAACGTTTTTCATATTCTTGGTATACCTCATGGACGACACTGTCATACGGTCCGTTCATCGTTTTCGCAAAATCAGCACTCGTTTTCAGTTCATTTTTCAATGACGAAATAGAGCCCAAGATGCTCCGCGGCTCAAATTTTTTCGAATCCATGTTCTTGTCTTTTAAGATATTTTTGATTACCGAGAGCTGATCCGTAGAATCGAGGATCGAGAAGTTGCGGCTGATGCCGATCCGGTCGATATCACGCCGCAAAATTCTTACGCACATGGAGTGGAATGTGGAAATCCAGATGTCTTCCGCTACAGGTCCAGTAATGCTGGCTACCCTTTCCTTCATCTCGCGTGCTGCTTTGTTCGTAAACGTGATCGCGAGGATGTTCCATGGCGCGACTTCTTTCTCCATCAATAAATAAGCGATGCGGTGGGTCAGCACCCTCGTCTTACCGCTTCCCGCTCCCGCCATAATTAAAAGCGGTCCCTGTGTATGTTTAACGGCTGCTCTCTGTTCAGGATTGAGTCCTGTCAGCAGCTTTTCGATCAATTGGTGCATACTCATTTATCCGTCACCTGCCCAAACGTTTGTTCTTATTTCTATTGTAAATGATTTGCTGTCTTACTTCAATTATCCTTTTACAGCTTTTACTGTCTCAAGTGCACTCTTCAAATCGTCGTAAATAATGTTGCCGATGATGACCGTGTCAGCGAAGACTGCCATCTCTCTCGCCTGTTCTGCATTTGAAATACCGCCGCCATAATAAAACTTCGTACGGTCCAGCACTTTCCTAACTTCCTTCACGACCTCAATGTCGCCATACATTCCGCTGTATTCAAGATAAAACACGGGAAGCCTGAACATTTTTTCCGCCATGCGCGCATATGCTACAACATCTTCTAATGAAAGACTGGCATTCGCGCTGGAGTATTCTGCGGCTTTGCAATCCGGATTCACGATGCAATAGCCTTCCGTCACAATCTCCTCCCAGTTCATGAGATCGCCGTATTCCTTCACCGCCTCATGCTGCAAGCCGACAATAAAGCTGGCGTCCCTGCTGTTAAGAACGGTCGGAATATAGTAAAAATCAAAACCGGGAGTCAATGATTCAATGTTGGAAACCTCCAGGACACAGGGAACCGCAAACTTGCGGATCCGCGACATCAAATCAAGAGTATTATCAAGTGTTACTCCGTCACTCCCGCCAACGATGACCGCATCCGTGCCTGACTCGCAGACAGCCTCCAAATCGGCATCCGATATTTCCTTATTGGGATCCAGCTTAAAAATATGCTTCCAAACCCGATAATCAAAATTCATAAGATCCTCCCAGTAAATGCTGAAACGCCTGTTTAAAAACGGCCGAGCTGGGATGAAAATTGTAACTTTTTTCATCCTCTTTGGGCGTTGAAGCTGGATAATTCAATCTATACTTTCTAAACCGGGATCATCCCGGCCGGTTATTCTCTTTATACCTTTTGCCATTATATCAAAAATTATAGGGCTACTCATCTTTGACACTGTGAAACAACGCTTACATTACGATTAATTTTTGGTAACCTTACAAAAAGCGATGAACAGGAGAATGTGTATGTTTTTTTTGCAAGTTGATGAGGAAATTTCCTTGAAGATGCTCGAAAAAAGAGATGCCCAGCTCCTCTTCCAGCTGACCGATTATTCAAGAGACCACCTGAGGAATTGGCTTGGCTGGGTCGATTATTCACGTACCTTAAAAGATACAAAAACATTCATTAAACTGGCGCAGCAGAAGTATGCCGACTATACGGACCTCGTCACCCTCATCTGGTACCGGGGCATTCCGGCCGGCTCTCTGGCACTGTATGACATCAAGTGGAATAACTTTTCGGCGAACATTGGATATTGGCTGGGCAAGGACTTTGAAGGCCAGGGCATCATGACCCGGTCGTGCGATGCGATGGTGGACTATGCGTTTGGAACGCTCGGCCTGAACCGGCTGGAACTGAAGGCCGCACTGGACAATAAAAGAAGCCGCTCTGTTGCAGAACGGCTTGGTTTTCATCAAGAAGGAGAACTCCGCCAGGCGGAATGGCTTTACGACCACTTTGTAGATGTTGCGGTCTATGGCATGCTGGCGAGGGATCGGTTTCAAAAATAACTCAGATTTTTGGTTCCGTTTGAATCGGGCTGTCCGAACCCTCAGGCCCTTTGTTCTTCTCATGATAGTTATAGATTTTTAAAGATATAAATACAAAGCCTGCTGTGATCAGGCCTCCAAAAATCCAGCCTGAAATCTTCATCGAGAATAAAATAAAATCATACTTCTTCGCGCCGTATTCCATCAGGAGATACGATTTCAATCCGGCCTGGAACAAACTGCGGAATGCAAACAGTCCGGTAAGCCAAACAAAATACTTATAAAATTCAGGCTGACGGTACAGAGACTGCGTCTTGTCCCTCGGTTCACCCTGGAGATAAGCAATATCCACCGCAAAGTGCATGCCAAGCGGCTGTTTGATCAGAATGGTCGTGAATATCAGCAGCGCCATAAAAATACCGAAGAACACCTGGTTCCAAAGCATTCGGCCGGCTCCCCCTGACAGGAGGTCGATCGTTGTTCCGGCAAACAGGGAGAACAGAATAAACATCCCTGTAACATTGAATTGCTTTTCTTTCACAAACCGGTATATGGTATAGATGAAACCTGGAGCGGAAGACAGCAGGATGGCGTAATAATCGCCCAAAATGTCTCTTCCCTGGTTCCAGATCAGATAAGGCAGTATTAAATAAAACAGCAAATCAAAAACTACGATGCTTTTCTTCAAGTTCTTCACTTCCCGTTTTGGAATGTTTCGTTACTCTTGCTGGATTGTGCAAAATGCTCGATACTCTTGTCCATAGTGTTCGGCCGACTCTGATTCTTTTGACCTTACTCCTTATTGAAGAGGTGATTTTATGATTAGACAAGCCACCTTAGAGGACATATCCGCCTTGGCTTCCCTGTCGTTACAGCTCGGTTACACAGGTGATACTACTGAAATCATAACACGGTTGGAAAAAATTATCATCCAGAAAAATGCTGCTCTTTTTGTACAAGAAGTGAACGGTACGATCGCCGGCTGGGTTCATGTCTATGGAAAAACATTGCTGCAAATGGAATATTGCGAGATCGGCGGTTTGGTAGTCGATGAGTCACAACGCCGGTTAGGTGTGGGAAAAGAATTAATGAAAAGATGTGAAACGTGGGCGCTGGAAAACGGCTATGATCAAATCCGGCTCCGTTCGGGCGCTGAACGAAAAGAAGCGCACCGATTTTACGAAAACATCGGCTACGAACGTGTGAAAAAGCAAGAAGTGTTTACTCGTAAGCTTTAAATGTGGAGGCCGCCAAGTGATCTGATTCCAGGTGGCCTTTTTGTCGGCCTCAAATGGATTGTCTGGGGTCGTTACTTGCGGTTCGGCATGTTTTACTTGCGGAAATGGTGAGTTTACTTGCGGTTCCACACCATTTACTTGCGAAAATGCAGACTTTACTTGCGATAATGGACCACTTACTTGCAAAACACATCATTTTCATAAAATCGTCACGCCGTATAACTCCACAAAACAGAAAACCTGCACCGCCCAAAGGCGTTACAGGTTTTACTTCGTTTCTTCTTTATTTCCGTGTACCCGATCGAGTGCCATTTGATAGGCATCGTTTCCGAAGTTCAGGCATCGCTTCACACGGGAAATCGTCGCTGTGCTGGCGCCGGTTTCTGATTCAATTTTATGATAGGTCTTTCCTTCACGAAGCATGCGGGCTACTTCAAGGCGCTGTGCCAGTGACTGGATCTCGTTCATCGTGCACAGATCATCGAAGAACATATAGCATTCTTCCAGATCTTTTAGTGAAAGGACGGCTTCAAACAGCTGATCAAGCGCCTTTCCTCTTAATTTATCAATTTGCATGTACTTGCACTCCTTCTGCTCTATTCAATAGAAACGCTCTTACTGATTCCTGGCTGCGCCGGGATGATGTTGATCCAGGTTTTTCCCGGAACGAAACCTGTGCCAGACGGGATGATTCTACCGTCTTTGTTTTCCCAGCTAACTTCCCTGGCTTTTCCGCGCTGAAGTAAAATGGCTTTGCCTCCGGATGTAAGGTCAATTTCTCTTCGTCCGTAACTATCAATGATTTTATGGCTTGCTTCCACAATCAGCACGTTATCGAGTTCGATCGGTGTTTTGGTTTCGCGGTCAGTGGTCGGCTTCTCGTTGCTGAAGCGGGCATACCGTTTCGTTGATGAGTCGTAGGTATAGCCGACAGTCTCACCGTGATTGTATGTTATCAGAACTTTATCGGCTTTGTCACCAGTAAGCGTTTTGACCTCCGATGGTTTTAAGAAAGGAAGAGGCTTTATTTTATCTTTATTGTCATAGCCTTTCTTCTTTAAACCTTTCATGATGTCTTTGTACTTAATATACGAGTTATGAGGCGCCTGCCGGAACGATGCCCGGTGAAAAAGCGTGCCGTCATAATACAGGCCGTTCAGCGAATCCACCTTGCTGTTGCTGCCGGAAAGGATTTTCTTCGCTTCCGGACTCCAGCCATGATGAACGTAAAAAGCATGAAAACCCTGGCTCAGCTCAATAAAGTAATCGCGTGCGCTGCGGACGGGCCCGACCACCTCTGGTTTCTCGCTCTGAAATACGGCAAGAAAGCGTGTAATATCCCCTTCCGCCAAAACTTCGTAAACGAGATCCGCCTTATGAAGCCCGGACTGCGGACGAGCCTTCCAGTGATTGTTGATCATTACGGCAAACACCCTTGCATCGGTGTCCTTGTTCGTTTTGATTCCTGTCAGCGGATACGTGTTTTTCAGCTCTGTCTTCTTTTCTTTCTTTTCAGGAGCTTTCGTATGTTCCGCAGGCTTTTTGTTACTTGCCGTTTCTTCCTTCTGGCAGCCTGCACCGCCCAGGATCAATAGAGCCGCACAAAAGCTAAGCAGCCATTTTTTCATCAGGCACCCCTGCCCCCCTGGCCCCCCCGGCCGAATTCTTTCCAGACGCTTTACTTCTTTAGTTTAACGCATAATCGAAGGAAAGAGTATGACTTTCTTCTTCACATCGTAGATTCCTAGCTGTGTAATGCGGATATATGGCAAATGAGTTGAAGAAAAGAAAAGCAGACTGTAGATTGGATCTTCGAAGTGATATCCTCTTTTTCGCAGTTCTGACGTTAATGCCTTTTCTTCCTGTATGAGTTCTTCGACTGATGAAGAAGACATTCCTCCTCCAAGCGGCAGCTTGACCTCGCTGATGATTTCTCCGTCCTCTACCAGCACGATGCCGCCTTTCATCTCTTTTACACGGTTAAACGCCGCGAGCATATCCCGCTTGCTTTTTCCGATTAAAAGCAGATCGCCCGTGCTCGAATAGGAGCTCGCAAACCCGGAAACTCCTTTGGCAAAGCCTTTGACCAGGGTGTTTACCCGCCACTTGCCTTTTTTGTCGACGAGCATGAAGAAGCATTCATCGTGTTCCATATTCAATTTTTCCTCAGTAGGATTGAGCTGAATCTGATACGGCTTCGTAATGACGGAGTTCACCATCTCAATGCCTGCCAGTGAACTGAACTGAAAGTCTTTCCGCGACAGATCCCAGTTCAATTCGAGCGGCCCCATTCCATAATCGCTCCAAGGAAACGGTGCACCAGCTTCCATAACCTCACCGTCACGCTTGATCCATTGCCCTTTGGCGAGCACAGACTCCGGATTCGGGTGCTGCACACTATCCAGGATATTGAGATGTGCTACTCTTCCCGGTGCGACCATTCCGAGTATATGCTCTTTGCCGTAATATCTTGCTATATTATAAGAAGCCATTTTATAAGCATCGATCGGATCAATTCCTTCTTCAAGCGCGATAGAAATCATTTTATCCGTGACGCCTTCTTCATAAAATGCCGGTGTTGATCCGTCCGTTGTAAAGATGACACGGTCAAAATGAGCCGCTCCAATCTCTTTCATCTCTTTTAAAATCTGTGAAAGATCGGGACGAATGGATGAATAGCGGAGAGAGGTGGTAAGTCCGAGGTTCAGCCTCATCATTGCTTCCTCTCCGGTCATCGCCTCATGATCGCAATCCACACCGAGCAGCGCCATCTGCGTCAAGGTTTTTTCAGAGGCACCAGGCAGATGCCCTTCGATCCGCTTTCCGGCCTTGCGTGTTTCCCGCATGAGATGAAGAATATGATCATCTCCCTGAAGGACTTTCGGCCAGCTTGTCAGCTCTCCGCCCTGTATGACATAAGGAGATGCTAGCATTTTTTTAATGTTGCTCAATGAGAACAAAGAGTCTTCATTCAAGAGCTCTGACTGGGAATCATAACGGCACCACCAATAGTACGTAAAAGGCAGCCGGTTCAGGTCTTCCATAATAGTAAGCGCTTTCGTAACTGGCAATGATAAAAAAAGCATAAGATTATCGCACATAAATGTCGTTGTGCCCCTTGCCGATGCATAACGGCCCAGAGTCTGGGGATTATATAGTTGAAATGGATGGGCATGCGGCTCAATGTAACCAGGGACGACATATTTACCGTCAATATCCAAAATCTCTGTCCCGTTCGTATGGCTGGGCATTTTATCCCCAACATAAACGATGCGGTTATCGTAAATCCATATGTTAGCTTTTGTCCAGCAGTGCCGGGCAGCATTTAAGTAGGTTGCATTCTGCAGTACGATCGACGGCGCTAATTCGCCCAGGATCACTGCTTGATGGCGGCGAAGGTCCGCCTTCGACCAAAACAAGAACTGGTTAGACATAGGTTTCACCTTTTTCTCTGTAAATTACATTTTCTCAAGGATACCATACAATTTTGGTTCGTGGGTGTCTTTACGCAAAACACAAAAAATCATCACAAAAAGGAGCATTCCCGTTATGAAACAGAACATTGGCATCTTAAACTCCATGATTCGGATCGTGTGCGGATTGACCATGCTGGCGATGCTGACCGCCAAGTACACACGCAGGCCTTACCGCGGATCTTACGTCTTCATGATGATCCTCGCCTCCATGAAAGTGGCAGAAGGCATCCTGCGATACTGCCCTGTTACGGATATGATAAAACAAGGATCTGAGCTCAAAGACATGGATTTAGACGATCTCTCCAAAGAAGGCTCAGCGATTAATCCGAGCTGATTCAGAAGAAGGCTCTTTTCTAAAAAATTGTTGCTTTGGGAATATTTTTGTGAAAAACCTTCATTGATCAGTTGATTGGAGTGCAAGGTGCGAGACTCCTCGAAAATGAATTTCACATTTTCTTCGTGCGATATAACGCTGCCGAAGCCTTCCTTGTCCTGCGGGAGCAGCGGGACAGGTGAGACCCAAAGGTGCTTGCGCCGTGGGGCTCACCGCACGCCCCGCGGAAAGCGAGCATCCTGGAACGGAAATCAGCCACTCTCAAGAGCAACAAAGGTTACGAAAACAGCCAAGAAGAAAAAAACTCCCCTGCAACGGGGAGTTTTCTATAAGGAGGCTTATAGCAATGAAAGAATATTTAATGGATACCATTTTTATCTATGCGACGCTCATCGGCGGCATTATTGCGATTTTGTTCGCTTTCGTTAAAAAGCGGCGCGTGAAATAGCCTTTGAACCAATGTCCGTACGGTAAAATGACGCGTCACACTGTATCTTCGCCATCTCCTCATACACCGCTTCCTGCGCTTTGGAGAGGTCTGCCCCTTTAACCGCAGCCAGAAGAATTCGCCCGCCGTCCGTAACAAGCCCCTCTTCTGCTTGCTTTGTTCCAGCGTGGAAAAGCAGTGTATCTTCATTCAGCTTGTTCAGTCCTGTGATCTTGATTCCCTTTTTATATGCTTCTGGATAACCGCCGGAAGCAAGAACCACACCAAGTACAGCCTCGTTTGACCAAGACAGTTCAATCTCTTTCTTATCTAAAATAGCCAGCAGGATTTCCGCAAAATCACCTTGAAGCCTGGGCAGGACAACCTGTGTTTCCGGGTCACCGAAACGTGCATTGAACTCGATAACCTTTGGGCCTTGAGCGGTCAGCATGAGACCGGCATACAGAATTCCCGTAAACGGTCTGCCTTCCTTCATCATCGACTGTGCCGCTGGTTTCAGGACTGTTTCCAGTGCCTCCTCCACGACAGGCTGTGGAATCTGCGGAACCGGTGAGTATGCACCCATTCCTCCTGTATTCGGCCCTTTATCCCCGGTGTAGGCACGTTTATGATCCTGTGCGATGACCATCGGGTAGACCTTTTCTTCATTAACAAAAGCCATGAATGAAAACTCTTCGCCTTCCAGGTACTCTTCCATCACAACCGAAGCACTTGCTTCTCCAAACCGCGCGTTGTTCAGCATGTCATCAAGGCCCTGTTCCGCTTCTTCAAGCGTCATGGCGACGATGACACCTTTTCCTGCTGCCAGTCCATCTGCCTTCAAAACGATCGGAGCTCCCTGCTCATGAAGATAGTCCTTTGCTTCACGGAAAGAAGTAAAGGTTTTAGACGCTGCTGTAGGTATGCCATGCTTGTCCATCAGGCCTTTCGCAAACGATTTGCTGCCCTCAATCAATGCTGCTTCCTTAGACGGCCCGAATATGGTGAGGCCTTCATTTTTAAAATCATTCACAATCCCGTTTAACAAGGGGACTTCAGCTCCGACAAAGGTAAGAGCGATTTGATTTTCTTTTGCGAACGCGATTAGCCCCTCGTGGTCGGTTTCCTCGATGTTGACACACTCTGCCATTTCAGCCATGCCAGGATTACCAGGCGCGGCAAACACTTTCGTTACACTCGGGCTGTTCGCAAACCGCCACACGATGGCATGCTCGCGGCCGCCTTTTCCTATCACCAGAACATTCATGCTGAATCCTCCTTATTCACAGGTTTAATGTTTAAAATGGCGTACGCCGGTAAAGACCATCGCGATGCCGTATTCGTCCGCTTTCTTGATGGAATCTTCGTCTTTTACCGATCCGCCTGGCTGGATGATCGCCGTAACACCGGCTTTCGCTGCCGCTTCTACGGTATCGTCCATCGGGAAAAACGCATCAGAACCAAGGGCGCTTCCTTCCGCTTTTTCTCCCGCTTGCTCGATCGCAATTTTAGCAGCACCAACACGGTTCATCTGCCCTGCTCCTACCCCGATCGTCATCTGATCTTTCGCTAAAACGATCGCATTGGATTTCACATGCTTGACGACTTTCCACGCAAGCTTCAAATCCTCCCACTCTTTTTCGTTGGGTTCGCGTTTCGTCGGGATCGAGATATTGGCTTGCTCCAAACCGTACGCATCTTCGTCCTGAATAAGAAGACCGCCGCGAACGGTTGTTGATCTTTTCTCTTGCTTTTTATCTTCACCGAGCTCAAGTGTAAGCAATCGGATATTTTTCTTTTTCGTTAAAATCTCTTTCGCTTCCGGACTAAATGATGGTGCAATAATGATCTCCAGGAAGATCTCGCTCATCTTTTGTGCAGCCGCTTCGCTAATCTCCACATTAGATGCGATAATGCCTCCGAAAATGGAGATCGGATCTGCTGCGAATGCTTTCGCGAAAGCATCTTCCACACTATTTCCTGTTCCAACACCGCATGGATTCATGTGCTTGACCGCAACAACAGCCGGATCTTGGAACTCGCGGACGATCTGAAGGGCCGCATCCGCATCGTTAATGTTATTGTAAGAAAGCTCTTTGCCGTGAAGCTGTTCAGCTTGAGCGATGGATGTTTTTGTTCCTAGCGGTGCTTTATAGAAAGCCGCTTTTTGGTGGGGATTTTCCCCATAGCGAAGATCCTGTTTCTTTTCATACGTAACTGTATAAGATTCAGGGTTTTCTTCTTCTACCATGTTTGTTAAGTATTCAGCGATCAGCGCATCATATGCCGCTGTATGGCGGAATGTTTTCGCCGCCAACTTACGGCGGGTTTCTACAGAGACTTCATTGTTTTTCTCTACTTCTTCAAGCACCTTGCTGTAATCGGATGGGTCGACGACAACCGTGACATACGCATGGTTTTTCGCTGCGGAACGTAGCATGCTCGGCCCGCCGATATCGATGTTTTCGATTGCATCTGCAAAAGCCACATCCTCTTTTGAGATGGTTTCTTTGAACGGATAAAGGTTAACGACAACAAGATCGATAGGAGAAATGCCGTTTTCCTCCATCTGGCGAACATGACTTTCGTTCTCCCTTACTGCCAGAAGGCCTCCGTGAATCATCGGATGCAAGGTTTTAACGCGTCCGTCCATGATTTCAGGAAAACCGGTCACTTCTGAAATGCCGGTCACGTTCACTCCGGCTTCCTGCAATGCTTTGCTCGTTCCGCCGGTTGAGATGATTTCCACGCCATTATCGGCCAGCGCTTTTACAAAAGGAACCAGTCCTGCTTTATTCGATACTGATACTAATGCTCGTTTAATGGTCAAGATTGAACTCCTCCCACTTTTTCTTGATTGAATAGATCCTGTAAAACACGAGGAAACAACTCATGCTCAACCTTCTGAATCCGCTGCTGCAAGGTCTCTCTCGTATCTTCTTTTTTGATCATTACTGCTTTTTGGGCGATAATCGGCCCTGTATCCATCCCGCTGTCCACGTAATGTACAGTAACTCCTGATACTCCCGCTTGTGCTTCTAACGCTTGGCCGATCGCATCCTTGCCGGGAAAAGCCGGAAGCAGGGACGGGTGGATATTAACGATCCGGCCGTCATACTCCGCCAGCAGCGTGCAGCCGATCAGCCGCATGTATCCAGCCAGGACGATGAACTCAATGTCTCTCGCCTTCAGCTGCTTTAAAATCTCCGTTTCAAATTCCACTTTTGTTTCGTACTGCTTCGGAAAAAACGTAAAGTACTCCACTCCCGCTTCTTCTGCCCGCTCGATGACATAAGCCCCTGGCTTGTCACAGACAAGCAGTGAAATTTCGGCGTCAAGGCTCTTTTCGTTTATTGCATCGTTAATCGCTTGAAAGTTTGAGCCGCTCCCTGATGCAAATACTGCGATCTTTTTCATTTCAGTTCACCGCCGCCGAACACAACGCCCTCGCCTTTTTTCACACGGCCGATCACAAATGCTTTCTCTCCATCCTGTTCAAGGGATTGGATAATATCGAACGCTTCGTCATAATCCACAGCAAGAACCATTCCGATTCCCATGTTGAACGTCGTGAACATCTCTTTTCTGCCGATGTTTCCGGTCTCTTCTATGACATCAAAAATCTCTGGAATCGGCCATGAACCATAATCAACTTCTGCCGCAAGTCCTTCAGGCAGCATACGGGGAATGTTTTCATTGAAACCTCCGCCGGTAATATGCGCCGCTCCGTGAACATGATAGTTTTTATAAACGTTAAGCAGTGGTTTCACATAGATTCGGGTCGGCACGAGCAGCTCTTCGCCAAGAGTCCGGCCTTCACTTCCAAACTCTCCATTCAGATCAAGCTGGCCTGTTTCAAGCAGCACTTTGCGGACCAAAGAATAGCCATTGCTGTGAATGCCGTTGGAAGAAAGTCCGATTAGTACATCGCCTTCTTTTACAAGATCGGGATGGATCAGCTTGGACTTTTCAGCACCGCCGACTGAAAAACCGGCGAGGTCATAGTCTCCGTTGCTGTACATGCCTGGCATTTCTGCTGTTTCTCCCCCGATAAGGGCACAGCCGGCTTGTTCGCAGCCGTCAGCGATCCCTTTTACGATGTCTTCGACTTTAGCAGGCTCCAGCCTGCCGCATGCAATGTAATCCAGGAAGTACAGCGGCTCGGCTCCTTGAGCCACGATATCGTTCACACACATCGCGACAGCGTCAACTCCAATGGTATCATGTTTGTCCATCATGATCGCCACCATAAGCTTCGTTCCCACTCCGTCTGTTCCTGAAATAAGAACAGGCTCTTTATAAGACAGATTGGACAGATCGAACATTGCCCCGAATCCGCCAAGGCCAGCCATGACTTCCGGACGGCGTGTACGCAATGCGTGTTTCTTAATTCTGTCTACCGCTTCATAGCCTGCTTCAATATCTACTCCGGCCTGTCTGTATGCCTCTGCCATTGTATTTCCTCCCTTTTTTAAAAGCTGTTTTCGTAACCATTGATGCTCTTGGGAGCGGTTGATTTCCGTTTCAGGCTGCTCGCTTTCCGCGGGGCGTGCGCTGAGCCCCACGGCGCAAGCGCCTTTGGGTCTCATCTGTCACGCTCGTCCCGCTGGAGTCTCGCACCTTGCACTCCAATCAACTGATCAATGAAGGTTTTAAAAAAAATGTCCACAGAGCAACAATCTTTTAGAAAAGAACTTTTTTAAACCATTACACCATTTCTTTTTCATACGGCAGCACCGTATCCGGGTAGATTTCCGTCGGATACTTTCCTGTAAAGCACGCGAGGCACTGTCCGTTGTTTGGATCGCTGTCCGGACGGCCGATTCCTTTTAACAGCCCTTCTGGTGATAAAAAGGCTAATGAATCTGCACCGATAATGTCTCTGATCTCCTCCACCGTATGATTGGAAGCGATCAATTCCGCTTTTTCGGACGTATCGATTCCGTAGTAGCACGGGTGGGCGATTGGCGGTGCCGTAATTCTTACGTGCACTTCGGTCGCTCCTGCCGCGCGCAGCATTTTAACGATACGCCGGCTTGTTGTTCCGCGAACGATCGAGTCATCCACCATGACAACACGTTTGCCTTCTACAATCCCTCGAACCGGAGAAAGCTTCATTTTCACCCCTAATTCACGCAATTCCTGAGAAGGCTGGATGAATGTACGGCCGACATAACGATTTTTGATCAAACCGATCTCATACGGTATGCCAGACTCTTCCGCATATCCGATCGCTGCTGAAATACTGGAATCAGGAACCCCTGTTACGACATCAGCCTCTACCGGAAACTCCTTATAAAGCTCTTTACCAAGATTTTTTCGTGCGCTGTGGATGTTAATCTGATCGATGTTGCTGTCAGGTCTTGAAAAATAAATATATTCCATGGAACAGATGGAGCGGTTCATCGGTGAAGAGAACGTGTCCGCTGTCATGCCGTCATTATCAATAATTAATAGTTCACCAGGTTTCACATCGCGTAAATACTCGGCTCCGACTACATCAAATGCACATGTTTCGGACGCGACAACATACGCATCTCCAAGAATTCCGATAGATAGTGGACGAAGGCCGTGCGGGTCAAGCGCCACCATTAGTTTGTCCTCGGTCATGATGACAAAAGCGTACGCTCCCTTAAGCATGGTTAACGCATTTTTCACTTGATCTTTTAATCCGATATAGCCGCTTCGTTTAATTAAATGAGCGAGTACTTCCGTGTCAGAAGTCGTTTGGAAAATACTTCCCTGCGCTTCAAGCTGATGCTTAAGCGCGTTGGCATTTACAAGATTTCCGTTATGCGCAAGGGCAAGACTTGACGTCTGTGAACGGAAAAGCAGGGGCTGAACATTTGCATATTCGTTCCCGCCTGCTGTGGAGTAACGGACATGGCCGATGGCCGCATGTCCTGTTAATCCTTCCAATTCTCCACGGCTGAATACCTCGTTCACAAGACCGTGTCCTTTGTGCATTTTCAGCTTGGCACCGTCTGTAACCACAATGCCTGCACCTTCCTGTCCTCTATGCTGAAGACTGTGAAGGCCATAATATGTTAACTGGGCCGCATCCTGGTGGCCCCAGATCCCAAATACCCCGCATTCTTCGTTTAAGCCTTTGATGTCAGCAAGCATGGTATTGCTCCTTTCCAGGCGGAATGAAGTTCTTCATGAGTCGCTGCCAGCACTTCTTCGCCTGTTTCATTGTCGATGCGAAGAATCGGTGTGTCGGTTACAAAACCGATCGGCTTCGCATCTTCGTTCATGGCTTCAAACGCTTTTGCGTTCTCCGGTTTTACCGAAACGAGAAAACGTGACTGTGTTTCACTGTATAGCGCGGAAACGATATCTCCGCCCAGTTCAACGGAAGCACCGAGTCCGCCGTTCATCATGCTCTCAGCTAATGCTACTGACAGACCGCCTTCTGCCACATCATGTGCAGATGCAACCAGTCCGTTTTGGATGGCTTCAAGCAATTGTTTTTGGCGCTTCGCTTCGGTTTCAAGATTGAGCTCCGGTGATTTACCGGAGATCTTGCTGAGCTGCATTTTTTGCAGTTCACTTCCGCCGAATTCCTGATGGGTCTCACCGATCACATAGATGAGATCACCAGGTGTTTTAAAATATTGAGTCGTAATATGGTCAAGGTGATGGACAAGACCGATCATGCCGATAACCGGCGTCGGATAAACCGCCACACCGTTTGTTTCGTTATAGAGTGATACGTTTCCACCAATGACCGGTGTGCTCAGCGTTCGGCACGCTTCGCTCATTCCGTCCGCGGACTTTTCAAGCTGCCAGAAGATTTCCGGCTTTTCAGGGTTTCCGTAGTTCAGGCAGTCTGTGACCGCAAGCGGCTCTGCTCCAGAACAAACGAGGTTTCTTGCTGCTTCGGCGACTGCGATCTTTCCGCCCGTTTCAGGATCAAGATAGATGTAGCGCGAGTTGCAGTCTGTTGTCATCGCAAGTGCTTTATCAGTTTCACGGATACGGATGACAGCCGCGTCTGATCCCGGAGGAACGACCGTGTTTGTGCGGACCATGTAATCGTACTGGTCAAACACCCATGATTTGCTCGCAATCGTCGGCTGAGAAAGAAGCTGCAGCAGTGTATCCTTCTTGTTTTCTACGTTCGGAACGAAAACTTCTTCGTTCTGGAACTGTGAAAAATAAGCTGGTTCTTTTGACGGCTTGTTGTACACCGGTGCTTCTTCTGCCAGAGCATCGACCGGAACATCAGCAACCACTTCTCCATGGTGAAGGAGACGAAGCTGTTTTTCTTCGATGACTTTTCCGACGACGACCGCTTCAAGGCCCCATTTTTCAAAGATCTCAACCGCTTCCTGCTCTCTTCCTTTTTCCATGACGATGAGCATGCGTTCCTGAGATTCAGAAAGCATCATTTCGTATGGAGTCATGTGAAGCTCACGCTGAGGGACAAGATCCAGGTTCATCTCTATACCCATACCCGCTTTGCTTGCCATTTCGGCAGAGGAACTTGTTAAACCTGCTGCACCCATATCCTGAATACCCACAAGTGCATCGCAATTTTGGATGAGCTCAAGGCACGCTTCAAGCAAAAGTTTTTCCATGAAGGGATCGCCGACCTGAACCGCCGGGCGCTTCTCTTCGGATGCCTCCGTCAATTCTTCTGAAGCGAACGTTGCGCCATGAATCCCGTCGCGTCCGGTTCTTGCTCCAACATACATCACAGAGTTGCCGGCGCCTTTTGCCAGTCCCTTTTGGATGTCTTTGTGGTCGATCAAGCCGACACACATCGCATTCACGAGCGGATTGCCGTCATAAGAAGCGTCGAACTGTACTTCTCCCCCAACTGTTGGGATACCAATACAGTTGCCATAGCCTGCGATACCCGCTACAACTTCTTCAAATAAATATTTTACGCGGGAAGAGGTTAACTCCCCGAAACGAAGTGAGTTTAATAGTGCGACAGGACGTGCGCCCATGGAAAAGATGTCGCGAATGATGCCGCCAACCCCGGTTGCTGCACCTTGGTACGGTTCAATGGCAGAAGGATGGTTGTGGCTTTCGATTTTAAAAACAACCGCCTGGCCGTCACCGATGTCTACAACCCCGGCTCCTTCTCCTGGTCCTTGAAGAACCCGTTCTCCCTCTACCGGGAACTTGCGGAGTACAGGCTTGGAGTTTTTATACGAACAATGCTCACTCCACATGACCGAGAACAATCCGGTTTCCGTCCAGTTTGGAAGACGGCCGATGATTGATTGCACGAGTGAAAACTCATCATCGTTCAAGCCCATATCACGGTATAATTTTTGCTCCTGAATTTGTTCTGCAGTAGGTTCATGAAGATAAGACATGGTTTTCCCTCCAGCTTTTTACGATTGATTGAAACAATTTCAGACCGTCGTCACTGCCCAATAGGCCGCTGACCGCACGCTCCGGATGCGGCATCATGCCCAATACATTTCCTCTTTCATTCATGATCCCTGCAATATCAGAGATCGATCCGTTCGGGTTATTTTTATAGCGGAAGACGATTCGGTTCTCTTCTTCCAGCTGCTTTAGCGTCTCTTCGTCACAATAGTAGTTTCCTTCGCCATGTGCGATCGGAATCGTAATTTCTTCCCCTTGCTCATAGGAAGAGCTGAACATGGTCTCGGCGTTCACAACTTGAAGTGTTTCCGGCTTGCAGATGAATTTTAATGATTCGTTGCGCCGCATTGCTCCAGGCAGAAGGCCTGTTTCAAGGAGAATCTGAAACCCGTTGCATACGCCAAGAACAGGCTTGCCGGCTTGAGCGGCTTTCTTCACTTCATCCATCACGTTTGAAAACTGGGCGATGGCACCTGTGCGCAAGTAGTCTCCATATGAGAATCCGCCTGGAAGCAGGATTCCGTCAAAGCGATCCAGATTGCTTTCATCATGCCAGACATACTCTGCTTCAGCACCAAGCTCGTCTTTTACTGCATGAAACATGTCAATGTCACAGTTGGATCCTGGAAAAACGATAACCGCAAATCTCACTGTGCGACGACCTCCTCCACCTCATAGCGATAATCTTCAATGACCGGGTTGGAGAGCAATTTTTCACACATTTCCGCAACGCGCTTGTCCAGGTTCTCAACGCCTTCTTCAATCGTAAGCTCCAAGTACTTCCCGATGCGTACATCTTGAACTTCGTTGTACTCCATGCGGTGAAGCGAGCCTTTTACAGCTGTTCCTTGAGGATCCAATACGCTTTCCTTCAACGTGACGAATACTTTTACTTTATACATGCAAATTTCCCCCTAAGCGCTCTAAAATTTTTTCATAGGCTTCTGTTAAACTGCCAAGATCACGGCGAAAGACATCTTTATCCAGCTTTTCGTTCGTTTCGCTGTCCCAAAGGCGGCACGTGTCCGGTGAGATCTCATCCGCCACAAGCAATTCGCCCTTGGCGTTGTTCCCGAATTCCAGCTTAAAGTCGATTAATCTAACCTTTTTCTCTGTAAAAAATGCTGTGAGTATTGTATTGACCTGGAGCGCAAGCTCTCTCATGTCTTCCAGCTGCTTTGGAACAGCCAGTTCAAGAGCTTCGATATGATCTGTGTTAAAAAGAGGATCGCCAAGTTCGTCATTTTTGTAATAGAATTCGACGATCGGCTTATGAAGAACATGTCCTTCCGGCAGCCCTGTGCGTTTCGCCAGTGTACCGGCCACCACGTTGCGGACCACGACTTCCAAAGGAATGATGGTGACGTGCTGGACGAGCTGTTCTGTTGGAGATTGCTTGGAGATAAAGTGGGTTGGAATATTGTTTTCCTGAAGCAGCGAAAACATCAAACTTGTAATTTCGTTATTCAGACGGCCTTTCCCATCGATGGTCGCTTTTTTCTCACCATTAAACGCCGTTGCTGAATCCTTGTACTCCACCCAAACGGTTTGCTGATCTTCTGTGCTGTAAATCTTCTTCGCCTTTCCTTCATAAAGCAAGGTTTGCTTTTCCATTACAAAGTCCCCCTGTCATAAGCTTCCGAATTATACTGCAAAAATCACGAATATTGGCAATTTTATAGAAGTGCTGAGGTGTCCGTTCAGGCCCGACAAGCGTTGGAACTTTTGAGCATAAAACGCTTTTTGTTTTCTGATCAAAAGTGAAACGACCTCGAGGGTCTGGACACCGAAGCTGGATCAAATTGTAGTGCTGAGGCGCTCCGGAACGAAAAGGTTTCCCTTTTCGTTCCTTTCACCCCAAGACTGTATATTACAGCCCTAATCGTTCAAAAATCGTATCTACATGCTGAAGATGGTAAGAATAGTCGAAGCAATCCTCGATGTCTTCAGGAGTTAGTTTTTCTGTAATGCGCGGCTCTTCCTGAACAAGCTGCTTGAACTGAATGCCTTCTTCCCACGCCTGCATGGCTTTTGGCTGAACGATGTCATAAGCAGCTTCACGGCTCATGCCTTTATCGATCAGTTTCAACAGCACACGCTGAGAGTAGATCAATCCGTATGTTCTTGTCATGTTGCGTTTCATGTTTTCCGGGAATACCGTTAAGTTCTTCACGATATTGCCAAAGCGGTTCAGCATGTAGTTCAACGCGATCGTTGCATCTGGAAGAATGATGCGCTCTGCAGATGAGTGGGAGATGTCGCGTTCATGCCATAATGGAACGTTCTCATACGCAGTCATCATGTAGCCGCGTACCACGCGCGCCAATCCTGTCATGTTCTCAGATCCAATCGGGTTGCGTTTGTGAGGCATCGCAGACGACCCTTTTTGCCCTTTCGCAAAGAACTCTTCCACTTCACGCGTTTCACTCTTTTGCAATCCGCGAATTTCAACTGCGAATTTTTCAATGCTTGTTGCGATCAATGCTAGTGCTGATAAGTAGTGCGCATGGCGGTCACGCTGAAGGGTTTGTGTAGAAATCGGTGAAGTTTCAAGCCCCAGGTTCTCACAAACAAACTTCTCAACAAATGGATTGATGTTGGCATACGTTCCAACCGCTCCGCTTAGCTTACCGACGCGAACAGAATCTGCTGCTTGTTTGAAACGCTCCAAGTTGCGCTTCATTTCTTCGTGCCAAAGAGCAAGCTTGAGGCCAAACGTTGTAGGCTCTGCGTGTACTCCGTGCGTACGTCCCATCATAACGGTGTACTTATGTTCTTTCGCTTTGTTGCCGATGATCTCGATGAAGTTCTCGATGTCTTTGACTAAGATGTCATTCGCTTGCAGCAAGAGGTACGACAGCGCCGTATCGACCACGTCTGTAGACGTTAGCCCGTAATGCACCCATTTTCGCTCTTCTCCCAATGTTTCTGAAACGGCACGTGTGAATGCTACTACATCGTGTCTTGTCTCCTGCTCGATCTCTAGGATGCGGTTGATATCGAAAGAAGCATTTTCGCGGAGCTTCTTCACGTCCTCTTTCGGGATCTCACCAAGCTCAGCCCAAGCTTCACAAGCTAAAATCTCCACTTCAAGCCATGCATTAAAGCGGTTCTCATCTGTCCAAATGGCTCCCATTTCTGGGCGTGTATAACGTTCAATCATGTCGTTACCTCCAGCTTCTCGATCTTAAGTACTGCTGCTATTATAAACTCTGCTTTATTCAGGGCTTCACTCACGGTGTTTCCTAAAACCGTGATGTGGCCCATTTTGCGTTTTACTTTTGCTTCGTCTTTTCCATACAGGTGAAGCTTGGCGTCTTTCAACAATTCAAGATTGACAAGCAATGGCGCTACATGCTCTCCGAGGACGTTGATCATCACTACCGGGCTGACCAGGTCCGTCTTTCCAAGCGGCAGTCCGCAAACCGCACGAACATGCTGCTGAAACTGTGACGTCTCACACGCTTCAATCGTATAGTGCCCAGAGTTATGCGGCCTTGGCGCAAGCTCGTTCACGTAGATCTTACCATCTCTTCCGAGGAACATTTCTACCGCAAGGGTTCCATACAGATTCAGCTCCATCGCGATCTTTTTTGCAATTTCGTAGGCGTTCTCTGCTGTGCCTTCACTAATTCTTGCCGGAACGATCGATTGGTGAAGAATGTTTTCCACGTGAATGTTTTCAGCAACAGGAAAGGTTGTTATATCACCGTTCGTGCCTCTAGTTACGATCACGGATAACTCCTTTTCAAAAGAAACCCAGCTCTCGAGCACGCATTCTCGGTTCCCTGTTGTCAGTTTCACCGCTTGTTCAAAGTCAGCTTCACTGCGGATCACCGCCTGCCCCTTCCCATCATAGCCTCCTTGGCATGTTTTCAAAACTGCCGGAAGACCGAGCTGGGCGCAAGCTTTTCGCAAATCATCACCGTTGCTGACAGGAAGGTAAGGGGCCACCTCCACTCCCGCTTTTTCGATCGCTTCCTTTTCTCTGAGCCGATGCTGCGTCAAGTAGAGAAGCTGGCTGCCCTGTGGCATGTAAGCATGCTTCTCGAGCCACTGTGCCCGCTCACTGTCGACATTTTCAAACTCGTACGTAATGACATCACTCTTTTGCGCAAGCTCAGCGATTCCAGCTTCATCATCATAGGAAGCCGTGATCTGTTCGTCACTGACTTGTCCGCATGGAGAATTGGCTCCTGGATCGAGAACGACGACACCATAGCCCATCTCGCGGGCACTAATCGCCATCATCCGTCCAAGCTGTCCTCCGCCTAAAATACCGATTGTACTTCCAGGTAAGATCGTTTTAGCCAAGAGAATCACTGCTTTCTAATACGGTTTCCTGAATCCGTTCGCGCCTTGCTGTTAAACGAGCGTTTAAACCTTCGTCTGTCACCGCCAAGATCTGAGCTGCCAGCAGCCCCGCATTGGTCGCACCCGCTTTGCCGATAGCCACTGTCGCAACAGGTACTCCACCCGGCATCTGAACGATGGAAAGAAGAGAATCAAGACCGTTCAGCGCTTTGGATTGTACCGGCACACCGATGACCGGAAGCAAGGTTTTCGCGGCTACCATTCCCGGCAGATGGGCAGCGCCGCCCGCACCGGCAATTATAACTCCTATACCCCGATTGCGCGCTTCCTCTGCATATTGAAACATCAAATCAGGTGTCCGGTGTGCGGAAACTACACGTTTCTCGTAAGGTACGTCCAGTTCGTCCAGCACCTCGCATGCATGTTTCATTGTTTCCCAGTCTGAAGTACTTCCCATAATAACTCCAACTTGTTTTTGCATCGTTTCCTCCCCGCATCGTAACTAAACGCTATGTGAATGATTTTTCTGCAATAAAAAAGTCCAGTGTACTCACTTTCTCTGTTGTATGAGAGAAAGCTACTACGCTGGACATACTTCACCTGCGGATATGCCGAAAACAGCAGTGGTGCTTCCCCTCATAGTCCGATGAATAACGGTCATCAGGTAGAGACTTACGGGCCATAATCCCGTGATTATATGAGGTACTATGCTTTTGTCACCCTTATTGTAACGAAGGGCATTTAGTTGTGTCAACCAAAAATCGAACAATAATATATTCTGACAATTTAATGTTCGGTTTTTACTGTAGTTTTCCTTCAAAAACAATGCGTTGTTCGTGATACTCCTGCTCGATTTTCCCATTTTTCTTAACTTCTTTAAAAACCGGCTCCTCCATGCGGCGTACAGGGGAATACCCTTCTTCCGCCATTCGGTCTAAACAATCAGAGATCGTCTCACCGGGCTGAACCTCAAATTTTTTCTTGTTTGGCTTTTTATCCATTGCTACCTCCGTATGCTTTTCACCCAAAATCCGCCATGGAAGGCTTTCGGTTCATGAGAGATGATGAACGCCTTCGGATCAAGTGAATGGACCGCTTCATATAAGTTGGATTCTGATTTGCGCGATGTCAAGATCTCCATCATCAGCCGCTGCCCTTCCCGGCCGGAAGCCATCCAATCCGTGACGCCAAACCCTTTCGAGCGAATCGCATTCGGCAGTCCGGCTTCCGTTTCAGTCGTAATCACATTAACTGTAATATACCCAAGTGCTAGCTTTTCTTCAATCTTCATACCAACCAGAACGCCCAGACCATACCCTAGCGCATATGCGATCAGGTTCTGAATTTTATCCAGGTTGTCCAATACAAGCCCAAGGCCAATGACATAAATTATAACCTCAAACACGCTGATTAATGCTGCGAGATACCGCTGATTTTTTAACGTTAATATCATTCTTATCGTAAAAAACGAAACATACACCACGTTGATAAGAAGAATGGTTCCAATCATCGCCAAACCGTTTTCCAACATCGTCTACACTCCTTCTGCCTGTCCAAAATGATGCTATAAAGGTAAGATATCACTTTTTTGACTGGATTGAAAATGAAGATTTATCCAGTTATTTCTATGGAATACTGCTCTTTTGGATAGGCACATTTTTCATGAATCCTCATACGCTATAAAAGCATTCGGGAAAGGAATTGATGTCATGTATCCATATCAGGCACCATTCGAAGAAACCCATTATTATTATGATCCCTATAATCCCTACGATCCATATGTTGAGAGACAGCAGCAGGCCCAGAGCCAGCAGCAGCAACAGCACGAAACGTATCAGCAGCTGATAAATACACTTATGTCGAGCATTATTGGCGAAGCGACCGCTGTCGACTTCTACACCCGGCTTGCGAATGAAGCGCCGAACGAGTACAGCAAAAATGTACTGCTTAATGCTGCCAAGGATGAAAAGACGCATCTACAGTTGTTTACCCGACTTTATACTTCTTTAACAGGCAAACAGCCTAACTATAAAATTCGTCCTGTAAAGATTACGAACTTCCGTCAGAGTCTGTTTGAAGCCTATGAAGACGAACTGTCCGATTATGAAAAATACCGCAATGCTTACCTTATGACCCAGGACACGACCATCCGGGACACCTTCTTTCGTCCTTATACCGATGAAATCAAACATGCTACACGCTTTAGCTTCTTATTGAACGCAAGATAAGATAAAAGAGCTGTGCTGTTCTGGGGTGAATTTCATGGAAATGATTCAAGGAGTGTTGATACAGCCATAATCAGCACTCTCTTTTTATTCCGAAAAACAAAAAAAGCTTAAGGCAGTATGGCTCCCCAAGCTTTTACACTTATTCCTGGTCATCCTGATGGTGCTGCTGATGGGCGGCCTCCTGCTGAATCTCGTCAATAATTGTCTCCATATCCTCGAGATGGGCTTCCCCGGTAAGTCCGATATTCAACGTTCCTTTTAACTCTTTAACATGCAGCTCCTGGATCTTATAATTGATGTTCTCTATATTGATCGGCTTTATATTGTTCAAAGCCTCTCTCAGCGTTTGATTTTCATGCTGCAGTTCAATAATTTGCTGCTGAAGCTGCTGTAAAAAATGGTACAGGTCTTGGTCCATCTCATTGAACCTCCTTCATCCGTCCTCTGTTTCACCTGCTGGGCAGTGGATGCATATACTGGGTCTGCAAGGGAGTGAGTGAACATGAATCCTTCATGGGGCAAGGGCAACGAATGGAAAAAATATGCCGATCAGGTGCTCGGCAAAGACTTTTTTGATGATTTTAAGGAGTTTGGCTTAACCAACCAAGGGCCTCTAGTTAATGTATATGAGAATTCAGAGGAAATTTACTGCTTAATTAACCTACCTGGTGTAAAAAATATCGAGGACGTCAATTTATATGTACATTACCGCACGTTAAAGGTGACAGGCACCATTGATTTTTCGATAAAAAAATTCAATTGCGTGACCGAAGAAATTGCCTCGGGGCCCATCGAACGGGAGATCCCGCTTCCCTATCCCGTTGAAGACAGACCTCTGGATGCCGGTTATTACCGCGGTCTTCTGTATGTCCGACTCCAGCGCCTCAAGCAAGATAAAGAACAGCAAAAAGTAAAAATATATGATTACTTTGAATAGACCCAGAGGCTGGGTATGTCGCCCTCTGGGTCTATTTTTTGTAATTCTAGGACTGTGGGTTTGCCAAAAGGGTGATCAAAATAAAATAAAGTAAGGATGCGTTAGCCAATAGTTGTTCCTCAGCCTTTTCTTCCTTAGTCTTTTTGATGTTATTTTCGATAATGTGGATGCCAGATGGTGTGATGGTTTTGTTGGTTTTATTGGTTTCGGTGGTGGAGTTATTGCTGGCTGGTTCATCAGGCGTTTTGTTGTCGCCTGTTTGGGCTGATTTTGCTTTTGCATACCTTTTGATGATTAGGGTTTTTCCGATATTCAATGAACCTTTCATTGTGATGGAATCCACATTGACATTCTTTATCGATATTTTCATAAGATATCCCTCTTTGTCGGTCAGATCGGGTTCAAGAATATATCGCCATTACACCATGTTATGAGGATGGTTGTGGATTTATATCTCTGTTGGAGGGATTTTGGGATTAATTTGGGGTTATTGGAGAACGGCAAAGAAGTCTGAATTATTAGTTAGAATCAATTATTTTGAGTTGGACTCAATTAATCGTGAATTTGGCTCAATTAATGTTCAGTTTGGCTCAATTATCTGTTTTCAGGCCCTTATTCTTTAATTTGAAATGACAGACACATATGACAGTTTGCGACTGTCAAAATTCAATGTGTAGTAATTACTAAACTAACAAAAGATGGTAAATAAGGAAGTTTGATTAATGCGAACAAATGTTTTATAATGTGTTTTCAGAAACAAAAAATCATTGAAATGTGATTATGGAGGTATTGTATATGTATGTAAAGATTGCAGACTTTATTAGAGAATGGAATCGGGAGGCAACGCTAACTCAAAAGGTTTTGGAAGGTTTAACTGATGATTCATTGAATCAAAAAGTTTACCCAGAAGGGCGTACTTTGGGAAGAATTGTTTGGCATTTCACAACAAATATTCCAGAGTATTTAGCTCATTTCGGGCTAAAAATAGATGAAATAGAAAATGCAAAAAATGTCCCTGCCTCAGCTAAAGAAATTGCTGAAACCTTTAAAAATATAAGTTCTTATGCAATCAAAGTCATTGAACAGCAATGGACAGACGAATTTTTGAAGGAAGTACAAACTGCATTTGGCAGAGAAGAAACAAATGCTCAAATTTTAATGGGACTAATTAAGCACATTGTTCATCATCGTGGACAAGTTACAATTCTTATGCGTCAAGCTGGAATCAAACCTTTTGGGGTTTATGGACCACCAAAAGAAGATTGGATTCACTTAGGTGTGGAAAATCCACCACTTTAATATTATTACGAACAAGTTCGTTAGTAATAGGAATGGAAAACCCAATAGATATAGGGTTTCCCTTAATTTTGACCTATTATCAACATTAAAGTTTAACAGAGCCAAAATATAAAAAAAGAGTGGAACGAATTTGCATTCGTTCCACCCTTTTTGCCCGGCAACGTCCTACTCTTACAGGGGGAAGCCCCCAACTACCATCGGCGCTGAAGAGCTTAACTTCCGTGTTCGGTATGGGAACGGGTGTGACCTCTTCGC
>NZ_LMVC01000006.1:0-84718 GCF_001510655.1 Fictibacillus sp. FJAT-27399
GAATTTCACATTTTCTTCGTGCGATATAACGCTGCCGAAGCCTTCCTTGTCCTGCGGGACGAGCGTGACAGGGGAAACCCGCAGGCGCTTGCGCCGAGGGGTTCAGCGCACGCCCCGCGGAAAGGGAGCAGCCTGAAATGGAAATCAACCACTCCCAAGGGCAACAAAGGTTACGAAAACAGCCTTTAACAATAATAAAACCTGCTCAGGATAAAAAGAGCAGGGTAGAGTGAAAAGCTACATGAGTTCTCCTGTCATGACAGACATGAAGTCATGATAGAACCAGTAAAAAATAAAATCGAACGCAATACGATGTTTCTTTTCACCATTGTTCAAATCGGCATAGGGACGGATATCAGCGATGCTCTGTCCCTTTGTCACCCCGCTGTTCGTATCAATGTATACAGGAAGATGACGAAACGAGAACATGTTCTGATGCAGAGTTGCCATCAGAGTGAGTGCATCATGAACCGGGCTTCCTTTAATACTGGGATTGCGCTTCTTATAAAACTCATAATAAAAATCGAGCAGAGGCTTAATAATTTTAGCTTTTCCTTTAGACTGAATGTAATCGACCATCTGGGGTGTGACGATGGCACGGTCTGTTACATTCAGGGGAATAATCGTTACATTATTGGCATAGTGAAGAACGATTTTTGCGGCAATAGGATCTCCGTGAAAGTTCGCTTCGGAAACAGCAGTAACATTGCCCGGCACCCAAAATGCACCACCCATAATGTACACTTCTTTTACTTTATTCATCACGTCATTGTATAGGATGTACATGCTGGCAAGGGAAGTTAATCTGCCTGTATTAACAATCGTCAATTCACCCGGGTACTGGTTGATGAGTGAGACAACGTCATAAAAGTTTTCAGTGAAACCTTGAGAGGGAAGCTGTTGGGGAGGTTTGATGTATCCCAAGCCGTACTCTCCGTGCACTTCCGGATAAAAGATGGGATCTTCTCCTGTCAACGGTTTTTCAGCACCGAGTATGACCTTTGTATGCTGGGAAATATTAAATAGATTTACCAGATACGTAATATTGCGCAATCCCATTACCCTAGGAACATTTCCGTAGTCTGCGACCACTCCTATAATATCCACCTGTTTACTTAAATACCCGTAAATTAAGGCAATCGTGTCATCGATGCCAACATCCGCAAAAAGCAAAACCTTTTTGGCCATGGTATCACCTAATTAAATGTTTTTTACAACATATGACTGGAGGATATGTAAAAGAATGTAAAATGGAGGAGGACTTTAGGCTTATCTTTAAAGGGAAAAAGTCTGATAGGAGAGAATGTGTCCTAGGTGCCTGTTCTAAAGTGTCAATGCCTGATTCATAGGAGGAATGACAACGGATCCTGCGGGCTCGCTTCCATTTAATCGCTTCATAAAGAATGGGTAACCCTTAAAGAGGAGAGGATTGAATGAAAAAATCTTTTGCCGCATTGCTGGCGGCGAGTACTTTGTTCTCTTTTGCCCCGTTGACCGCCTATGCCGACCATCAGGAAGAACAAAAAAATAGGGAAGTTGAGTATGTCGCGTTAGGAGATTCAATAGCCGCAGGAATGACGCCTTATGGTGACATTGACAAGAGCTATCCGGATTTTATTCAAAGCTATTTTAAAAGATCCCACGTGAAGCTAACAGATTATGATAATTTTGGTGTGCCAGGCTATACTTCAGAACAGCTGAAAGAGGATGTTTTAAACAATTCAGACGTGATGAAGGAGATTAAAGAAGCAACCCATATTACGATCAATATTGGGGCAAATGATCTTTTTCGCAAACTGATGACCGATCCAGCACATGCTTCTGAAGGAATTGCGACGGCCAGTGCCAACCTTCAGTTTATCCTTCAGGCAATCGATAAGCTAAATCCAAATGTGCATGTATATGTGATGGGGTATTACAATCCTTTCTCTTATTATGATCAGGATAGCCAAGCGTTCTTAGTTCCTTTGAATAACGCATTGAATTCTGCTATTAAGGAGGCAGCTGTATCAAATGGCGATTCATATGTCCCGACAGGTGGAGCCATCGATCCCCATTTCCAGAAATACATGCCCAATCCGGAAGATAACCACCTCAACATCAAAGGATATAAAGTGATCGCTAAAGAGTTTTGGAGGGTGATAAAAAAGGATGTGAAGTAAGGGGAAAAGAGGACCGAGGTCCTCTTTTTTATGCAGGTGAGACGAGTACTTTCCATTTCTCCCATGCCTTCAAATATTCGGGCAAGTCTGCAGGGTGATGCTGAGAACTTCTGGCCAGCCGTGTGAAAAGACCGAGCAGCACTTCCTCATTAAGGACTTGTTCATCGTAATTCCACATCCTTAATTGCTTTGCAGCAGGAATAATCGTTTCTTGTGTAAGTTCGTTTGCGGTAGAACAAAAAGCAAAGACAAGATCGTGGAGCGGGTGGCCGATAAAGGTTTGAGGATCAATTAAACCAGAGAGCTCCTGCTCTGAGAACAGGAAATTATGATACCCGCAGTCACCATGCAGCAAATAAGTGAGTTCAGATTCCTTGCTTTGGGACCTAAGTTTAGCAAGTTCAGCGATAAGCTCGTAATCTTCTTTTTCAAGCAGCCCAGAATGAATAATTTCTTTGACTGAACATATTTCGTCCTCCAAAAATTGTTCTCTGGAATGCTTAAGGTCGTCCCTGTATCCCCATCCATTTGCTTCAGAAAAAGGTTGATAGTAATTGAGCACATGCTGGACGAGGGAGGACAAGATGTTTGTTTTGTGCGTCCCGGAACTGTCTGTCGTTCCTGCAAGAAAGGGATAGACGATGAATCGGTTCACAGGGTCTTTGTATACGAGACGGGGCAGGAAAGGAATATTCTCGTATTCATTCAAGAATTCCGCCTCTGCATTAATAACATTCGGTTCGTTGAACTTAAGCACCCATTGTTTTCCGCTTCCATCACGCAGTAATCCGATCGTACTGGTCGTTCCTCCGCTCAAAGGTTCGTAGACGGCATCTTTTGATTCTATGATCCCTTGGGTGTATAAATCTTTAACAATCCTATCCGTATCCATGATCCGAACTCCTTTTTTGTTTGTATCTATTTAAAGAGTAGCAGATTCTAGGCCAAATGTTTCATAATTTTTAAGTTTAAAGATCAATCGGGCGGCATCCATTTTTAGCCTTCTGCCTATCAAAAATTAGAGGGGCTGTCCAAGAAGTCTGTAAGCTGTTGATTTCCGTTCCAGGCTGCTCGCTTTCCGCGGGGCGTGCGGTGAGCCTCTTGGTGCAAGCACCGTCGGGAGTCTCACCTGTCACGCTAGTCCCGCAGGAGTCTCGCATCTTCCACTTCAATTAACTTTTCATTGAAGATTGTTCAAGCCAAAAAGGGGCTGCCTGAAGGTCAATTTTCGAATTTTGGACAGCCCCTCTTCGTTTTTATGTCGACTTTAAGGAACGAATCCTGAATTTTTCAAAAAACTGCTTCAGTTTCTCTATGTTTTGGGTATCATCCGCAAGAGCAACGTACCCATCCGGCCGGACGGCATATAAGGAATCCTGCTTAAGGCCAACATCCTCCATTTCAGGCTGCCACACAAAGGTATGAATCGCAAAGCCTGCGCTTTTACCATATTCCCGAACTTCCGGATGAATTTCACCGTATACATGAATCTGCCAGTCCATTGTTTTCAGCGGATCGAAATTGTTGCCGCTCTCTGTCTGAATCCAGGGCAAGCGGTCGCCTCCATGAACTTTTCCGGCCTTACCTTTGCTCAGTGCGCTGTCACGGTACTCAATCCGTGTTTGTGAAACGGTATTAAAGGCAGCCCTGCGTGCGGCAGTGAAACCAAGCAGCAATGGAGTGACATAGGGAATCAACACCGTACGGAACAGGCGGTTACGAGTATTGCGTCCTACTATCATTTGAAAGGCACGGTCGGTTGTTGAGACGAGTGTGCGGGCAAAGGCGATCCGTTCTGTTTCATACGTCTCAAGGATCTCAGGGTCTGCCCTGCCTTTCAGAACCCATGCAAGCTTCCACGATAAATTAACCGCATCCCCTATACCGGTGTTCATCCCCTGTCCGCCTGCAGGACTATGAATATGGCCGGCATCTCCAGCTATAAAGCAGCGGCCCTTTCTAAAATGCTCACTGACCCGATGATGAACATGATAGGTTGAGAACCAATTGACTTTATCAACTTTTAAACCAATCTGATTTTCAGCGTAAGGCTGGATCTCATCGAATGTAATCGACGTGGACTGCTCAAGCTCACGGGGGATGATGCCGATCAGGCGGATCATTCCCGTACTTCTGACCGGCATATACAAACAGAACCCCCTTTCACTGAGATGTACTTTAAGTGAGCGGTCCTGTGTTTCTTTATTTGATGACTCTACATCAGCCACATAAAAAAGCTGTTCGTACGTTCCACCTGCAAAGTCGAAGCCCAACCCTTTTCGTACGGTGCTGTGGGCGCCGTCACATCCGCATAAATAGTGGAATTCAGCGGTTTCCTCCATACCGTCTTTCTTCAAAACCGTGCGGACTCCTTCGCTGTCATCCGTAAAAGAAACCAGCTCGGTGTTCCACTCAATGGTGACGCCAGCCCTTTTAAGCTGTTCCACTAGAAATTGTTCGTGGACATCCTGAGGAAAACTTAAGGCAAAAGGATAAGGGCTGATGTCCTTGCCAAGATCGCTGAACTTGAATTCTGCTTTTTCTTTCGTTCCTTCACGAAGATGAACGGATTTCATCGGGATGCCGAGACTTACCACTTCATCCGCAATGCCTAATTGACGGTAAAACTCTAAAATTCTTGCATGGACGACCAATGCTCGAGATGCTTCTCCAGGTCCGGAATGTTTTTCAATAATGCGGAATGGGATCCCCATTTTTAAGAGCTGAAGGGCCAGGACAAGCCCTGTTGGACCTGCCCCTACAATCAAGACTTGAGGATTCATATCATCGGTCTCCTTTCAGAATTACTGTTTGATTTTTCGTTCACTTTAGGGGAAACAGAACTGTTCCTCCCCTGATTGATTAAGATTTGAATCGTGGATGAAGAAGGGGAAGGAGTCTGCATAGAGATCTGTTTTTGACTAAAATCCCTTGGGATGACAAGGGCTGCATAATACTTTCTGTCGTTTAGACCCTCTATTGCTTTTTGTTTACCTGAAACAGCATGCCATTTGACAGGTGAATCGCCATCTGACTTCTCCTGCATGGCTTTCTTTTTTTTCGACCTTATTCCCTAGGTTGATTTTGCCATGTAGAAGAAGGTATGAAAGTGCAATTTGTAGAATTATTATTACGAAAATACTGGTATGGGAGAGGTAACTTGAAAATAGATAAAGTATTTGAATATGATATTAGTAATGATCTTTCGGTGCGTATACAAGAATTATTAAATGGCAGTTTTCCAGATGTCTATCCAACGAATAGAATTTACTTTAAGCAGTTACCGCATTTTAGATTTCTAGCTTTTAACGAGGAAAGTCAACTCATAGGACATGTAGGACTGGATTACAGAGTGATGAATTTAAACGGAAAGCCCCTAAAAATACTCGGTGTAATTGATTTGTGTGTTTCGCAAAACGCCCGCTCACAGGGTATTGGTTCGAGGCTGCTTTTAGAAATTGATAGGTTTTCTCAGGGACGCGATATTGATTTTATACTCTTATTTGCAGATAACATGGACTTATATTTAAGAAATGGATATCAATCAGTTGGAAATAAATGCAAATGGATGCAAATTAATCATGAAACCCAAGTTACAAATGGTATAGGTACTGAACACATTTATGAATTAATGATTAAGCAAGTCGGCATGACCAATTGGAGGGAAGGGAATCTTGATTTATTAGGTTATCTTTATTGAGCTATGGGTGAATAGCAGTGTTGCAGGAGAGGAGCTAGATTGATTAGCTCTTTTTTTATTGTACCAATGGACAGGCTGATGATACAAACAAAAAACTATTTTATCATCTCATAGTAAAGCCGTATAGGTGGAGTCATTGATTGATAAAACCTCGCATATTTTCGGGATTTTTACTATCATATAACTAGCAGAGTCGAAACATCCTGAGGAAGGGGCCAAAACATTTGAACATCAAACTCAACCATAGCATCATCAAAGAAAAGTGCGGTACGGTCTCCTTCAAAAAAGGAGACTCTTTTTATCGAGCGGATAAAGTGTACTTTGAAAGTTACAGTATGGATGCTTGTAAAGCAGCAGTTACAGGAACACAGGATTTTCATGTCACCATTGAACGGGAAATGAACGGAGGCTTTCGGTCTGAGTGCAGTTGTCCGACACTGGCTTCTTTTCAAAAGGATTGTCAGCACGTTGCAGCCGTTTTACTTGCGATATACCATCACCAGCAACAAGGGACAGTTCCTCTGATTTCCGGTCGACATCTTTCTGTATCTCTGGAAAATCAAGAACTGACAGAAGATTTTCTGACACTTTTTAATGATCAGCACAAGCGATCAAGCAGGCATCAGCTTCATTTTGAAAAAAGGCAAGTGCTTGATGTCGAGTTTACCTGCAAACCCGTGGAAGTAAGCAAAGGACAAACCGTTTTAGGCCTAGAGGTGAAAATCGGTCCGGTTAAAGTGCAGCACATCCGGGACTTTCTTCAACGTGTGAAAGAAGGGGGTATCAGCCCGCTTTCCCTTTCATTCACATTTGATCCGAGCCTCCATTGCTTTCAAATGGAAAACGATGCGGTACTTCAACAGCTTATAAAAGCCATGCATGATGAACAGATATATATCGATGAACTGTTAGACCGGCCGAACGAGGTTACTCATAACAACACCTTATTTATCACTCCTTCTTCTTGGGACATGCTGTTGCCTTTGCTTGAGAAAGCACCAATTGTAAAGCTGGAGTATGGCAACACGTATAGAAGGTTTCGGACATCGAAAGAACCGCTGTCTCTACAGTTTGACTTTGGAGAGTCGCAAGGGGAGAACTATCATTTGAAGATTGAAGGACTAAGTGAGATGGTCGTGTTACATTCCTATCGCTCTGTCCTTTCAGTTCGAAAACTGTTTCAGTTAAAAAGTGATGACTGCTCACGCCTTTCTGAACTGAAACGAATGCTGGATGCATCAAGAACGAATGTCATACCGATTTCTCAGAAGCAGATGGGGATTTTTTTAGAAAAAGTCATTCCAGGTTTGAAACGCCTCGGGGAAGTTCACGTATCTCGTGCGATCACCGAGCAATTTGCCAAGATACCGTTAACAGCCAAACTATACTTGGATCGCGTGAAGAATCGACTCCTTGCCGGGCTGGAGTTTCATTATGAAAATATCGTCATTGATCCATTGGTCAGGCGTGATCTTCAGGAAAACTCCAAACTTATCAGAGATGTGGAGAAAGAGGAAATGATACTCAGGCTAATGGAAGAAAGCTCGTTTGCCAAGACAGATGGCGGATATTTTTTGCATAATGAAGAGCTGGAATATGAGTTTTTATATCATGTTGTTCCTAAACTCCAAAAGATTGCCCAAATCTATGCAACCACCTCTGTGAGAAATCGTATTTTCAGAGAGAATGCACGGCCGCAGATTAGAGTAAAGCTCAAAAAAGAACGGACCAATTGGCTGGAATTCAAATTTGATATCGATGGCATTCCTGAAGGACAAATACGAGATGTTCTTTTAGCACTAGAGGAGAAAAGAAAATATTACCGTTTGAGAAACGGCTCGCTGCTTTCATTAGAAACTAGGGAATTTGAAGAAATTCAACGTTTTCTGTATGCCTTGCCTGTTCCAAATCATGATCTGGAACAAGGCCTCGATCTACCCTTCATTCAGGGAATGCAAATGCTTGATACTGCTGAGGATCGTACGTTTGATTTGGAGAAATCTTTCCTTCAATTCTTGGAAAACCTGCGAAATCCGGGCAGCTTGGCATTCGAGGTCCCAGTAGACTTGGAACCGATCTTGCGAGATTATCAAGAACAGGGGTACCAATGGATGAAAACACTTGCCAGCTATGGATTTGGCGGGATCCTTGCTGATGATATGGGATTGGGAAAAACGTTGCAAAGCATCACATTCATCGTATCGGTGCTTCAGGATATTCGTGAAAAGAAGTCTCCGGTCCTAATTGTCTGCCCGTCTTCTTTGACGTACAACTGGCTGAGTGAAATGAAAAAATTCGCTCCAGACATACAATCTGTTGTGGTTGATGGCAGTAAAGCAGAGAGATTAGCATTAATAAATGAAGCATTGGTTCATGATGTTATCATCACCTCTTATCCCTTGTTGCGCAAGGACATCGGGTGGTATGAGAAACAAGCCTTTCACACGGTATTTTTTGATGAGGCACAGGCTTTTAAAAATCCTGTGACGCAAACGGCACGAGCTGTGAAGAAGATTCAGGCAGATCATCGATTCGCGCTTACAGGTACACCAGTGGAGAATTCGCTGGAAGAACTGTGGTCGATCTTTCATGTTGTCTTTCCTGAGCTATTGCGCGGATTAAAGGAATTTAGTAATCTTCCAAAGAAAACCATTACACGAAGAATCTCTCCATTCTTGATGAGACGGTTAAAAGAGGATGTCCTGATGGAACTTCCTGAAAAAACGGAGTCCATGGAATCAGTTGAATTGCTTCCTGAACAGAAGAAACTGTATGCAGCCTATTTGGCGAAGCTGCGGCATGACACACTAAAGCATCTGGACAAAGATACACTTCGGAAAAATCGCATCAAAATCCTTGCTGGTTTGACGCGTTTACGGCAGATTTGCTGCCATCCCGCTTTATTCGTAGACAGTTACAAAGGGACATCAGGGAAATTTAAGCAGCTCATGCAGATTGTAGAAGAATCCAAGCTATCTGGAAGAAGGGTGCTGATCTTCTCTCAATTTACGAAAATGCTGGAGCTCATAGGAAGGGAATTAGCGAACCAAGGCCTTCCTTTTTTCTATCTGGATGGACAAACTCCCTCCATGGAACGGGTGGAGCTATGCAATCGATTCAATTCAGGTGAACGTGATCTATTTCTCATTTCCTTGAAAGCGGGAGGGACAGGCCTTAACTTGACGGGTGCTGATACGGTCATTCTGTATGATATATGGTGGAACCCTGCTGTCGAGGACCAGGCAGCTGACCGTGCCCATCGGATGGGGCAGACCAATGCCGTCCAGGTCATCAAACTGGTTACCCAAGGTACAATCGAAGAAAAAATGAATGAACTGCAAGAGAAAAAGAAAGATCTCATTGAAGAGATTATTGGCGTTGGGGAGAAGCCGGCTTCATCCCTTACTGAAGAAGATATTCGGGAAATTTTGATGCTATAGAAAGATGACTTCTGACGCTGATGCTAATAACGAGGCACTGCTGGATTGATTCCAGCGGTGCTTTATTGTATGTTCTTTTATGAAAATGACGTGATATGCAAGTAATCCTTGTCGAATCGCAAGTAACGGGTGTGAAATCGCAAGTAAACTCTGTCGAACCGCAAGTAAACGAGCAAAAGCCGCAAGTAAACCAGTCAAACCCGCAAGTAACGACCAAAACCGCCCACCGTAGCCCGTCTAGATCACTCTTATTCCTCCAAAGGATGGAAAAGAAGTGGCCAGTTTGATCCAGAAAGCAGCCTTCGTGGAGTTTGAGAAATCCGGGCATGCGCCGAGCGTGGAAGAGCCGAAACGTTATACTGAAGTAATTAATAACTTTTTAAGATCTTAATCCTCAACTTTTATAGAAAAATTTTCCTGGAAAATTGTATAGTTAAAATGAAAGGATGCATAAAGTTTTTAAAGTTGGAGGTTAGGGGCGGGCATGAAAAATCATTCAGTTGCATTTTCTATTATTTGTTTAGCCATAGGAATCACAGCGGGAAGCTGGTTCATATCTGACGCACTTAGCCCCAAAGCAATCCATACAACAACCGGGGAAACTGCTCAAAAGCAATTATTAACACAGTCGGAGTTAGCGGAATATCTAGGGTTAACTGCAGAAGAAGTTAAGAAACTGGGTCCTCAACTAGATAGCGGAGATGACCTTGAGAGTGAGCTTCCATTTATTAAAGTGGGGAGCACGGTGTATTTCCCCAAAAAAGCAGTTGATAAATGGCTGCGAGAAACGCAATCTTTGATCATTGAAATAGAATCAATTAAGCAATAGGAGGTGGATGCATGGCAGTGAGCAGAAATGCTAAGACCATAATTCTTGTTATTTTAGGTTTTGTCATTGTGATTTTTGCCCTTCAGAGAATGGGGATAGATGCTCATTTTGCTTTTTATAATTTTGTTCCCTTTTTAACGGCCTATATTCTTCCCTGGATTGCCCTCTATTGGCTGATCCGGCTGGTCAAAGTGATAGAATCCAAGAATTACAATTAAGAAGGCTGCATGAGCAGTCTTCTTTTTAATGAAAAAGGGATTCCGCAGCAATGGCTGTGACAAATGCCAGCCAATGGTTGGTAACATATCGCTCCTGCAGAAGGAAAAGCAGGGATGACAGCGAAAGTAAAGATTTGTAGATATATAATGGGACAAAAGGAGAGAGCGCAATGGAGGAAACGTGGAGTAATGTCGATGCTTATTTCAGCTCAAAGCTTCATGGAGCTGATCCGGATTTGGACTATGTTCTGAAAGCCAACAGTGAGGCTGGTTTACCGTCAATTGATGTCTCACCCAGTCAAGGGAAGTTTCTTTATCTGCTTACCAAGTTAAAAGGAGCAAAACACATTCTTGAAATTGGTACGCTTGGCGGCTACAGCAGTATTTGGATGGCACGTGCGTTGCCGGAAGATGGACGTCTCATTACATTGGAATACAGCCAAAAGCATGCAGATGTAGCAAGGGAGAACATCAGGAAAGCAGGACTGGACCACAAAATTGAAGTGCTTGTAGGTCCTGCCCTTGAATCTTTGCCAACGCTGAAGGAAAAAGGATTCTCTTCTTTTGAATTTATCTTTATTGATGCTGATAAGCCAAACAACCCTAACTACTTAAAGTGGGCGCTGATGCTTTCCAAGCCAGGTACAGTAATAATTGGGGACAACGTAGTGCGTGATGGAAAAGTAGTGGATGGCAACAGTCAGGATTCCAGTGTTCAGGGTTCACGAGCATTGATGGATCTGTTGGCCAATGAGCCGAGGATCGAAGCGACAGCGATGCAGACGGTAGGAAGCAAAGGCTACGATGGGTTTGTTTTTGGCATAGTAAAAGAGTGAGGGAAGCACATATGATCGAACTTCGGAAATTAACACTGACAAACCATAGAAAAAAGACTCGGGAATATTGGATTGATTTATAGAAGAAAAAGCCAACGCATGAACCATTGGCCATTTATTTACCAGCCTGACCGCTGGCGGAGCGACGTGATATGAGCGATATGATGACGGCTGTACCAGGAATACAACCCGATGTTCTGCGCTAGTGTTACAACTCCGGAATCGGGATGAGTGAAGGTCTTTTCAAGATCAGCAGTGGTTAACGATTTAAGCAGTACGATCCAGCGTTCATGGAGAGCTTCCAGCAATTGAATGGAAACCGCTATCGGGAGTTTAGAATCTGGAAGCTCAGCCCATTGATTTTCCATGTAAGGCCTGATGACTGGATTCTCTTCTGTGAGCGCCAGTTTAAAGCGTGTATAGCTGTTAAGGTGGCTATCAGGCAAGTGATGGACAACCTGCCTTACTGTCCAGCCTCCAGTACGATAAGGAGTATCCAATTGATCGTCTGTAAGATTGTTAACTGCTTCTTTCAGTTGATTAGGCGCTGACTCAATGTCATGGATCCATTTTTCAATCTTTTTCTCTGTAATGTCTTGATCTAGTGCAAATAAGCCAACCGGATAGCGTAAATCTATCATCATTAGTTACACCTCACTTAACTTAGTAGAAAGTCATCTATTACTATTATACATAAGCTTGCAGGTTGTGGATTGAAGTGTTCGTTAATTTAAATATGCAGGGAGTTGAGTGGAAATGTCCAAAGTAACACCTTTTTTAATGTTCGAAGGCCAAGCAGAGGAAGCGATGAACTTTTATGTTTCACTCTTTGATGATTCAGAGATTACAAAGATTACTCGATACGGTGCAAATGAGGGAGGAGCAGAAGGTTCAGTGATGAAGGCGGAGTTCAGCTTAAACGGGCAGCGGTTTCTCTGTATCGACAGCAGTGTGAAGCATGAATTTACCTTTACACCTTCCATCTCTATGTATGTAACCTGTGATACAGAAGAAGAGATTGATAGAGTATTTCAGAAATTGTCAGAGGACGGACAAGTCTTAATGCCGCTAGGCTCCTATCCATTTAGCAGGAAGTTTGGCTGGACCTCGGACAAGTTCGGCGTATCTTGGCAGCTGACCCTAGCGTGATATGGTGCCAGGCACCGTTGGAAAGAGTGTACAAAGCATGCAGATAAATATATCTTCTATCATCAAAAAAATTCCAAAGCTAAAAACAGGCCAGCGCTTCATCCTTGGAATCGATGGCCTAAGCCGCTCAGGAAAAAGCCAAAGGAGCTTACTCGAAGTATGTTTAGCCGATTAAAAACCGGCAGCTGGCTTGAGGCCACATTTTATAATAACGGATTTTGTTCTGTCCAATAGCCCCATGAAAAAACCAGCACTGTGACTAGTGCCGGTTTTCTTTATTGAGCCAGGATAGGATTTCTTTGATCACCTGATCCTGCTGTTTCTTGTTGGAGATACGTGCATTTTTGTCACCGGTTTGAGGACCGTACATGCCAAACTGGGCATTATTCCCGCCTTTGATTTCATAGTAGGTGGTGTCAGCCGGATTAAACGATTTGTTGCCGTTGATCTTAGCTTTTGTGCTCAAGCCGTCTCGTTCTCCATAGATAGAAAGAAGAGGGAAGTGGGCTTTCGATAAATTTGAACCTTCCGTTGTATAGGAACCAAGGAAGATCATACCTTTAATCTTATTTGGGTGTTTCAAGGCATAAGCGGAAGCTGCTGATCCGCCCAGTGAATGGCCGGCGATATACCATTTCTTAATATCAGGATCAGCTTTCATCGCCTCTTCGGCTTTGTTTTTGCCGAGTAGAGCCAGGTTCAGCGGCATTTCCGGTATGACAACGAGATACCCGGCATCAGCTACCTTTTTCGCCCAGTAGGAATAAGCGGTTGGCTCAACTTTAGCTCCAGGGTAAAAAATCACACCATCCCTTGGTTCCATGTTTTTCGGTTTGAAAATATACAGGCCGTCTTTATGCTGGACCTCATTTTTTACGTCAACTAATTGGTTCAATTGAGCCGTTGGTTTAAAGGTCTTCTGTGTCCAGATGAAAAAGCCGCCGGCATAGACAACAAGCAAGATTAACAAAATGATAAGGACAAGCTTCAGTTTCTTATTCAAGTAAATCCTCCACGTGTTCTCCCGGTTCGGAAGTTGTTCTAGTATACCTTGTTAGTATGAACATAAACTGTAATCCTGACAACAAAAGGGGCTGTCCAAGAAGTCTGTAAGCTGTTGATTTCCGTTCCAGGGTGCTCGCTTTCCGCGCGGCGTGCGGTGAGCCTTACCGGCGTGAACGCCTACTTTTTGGCGCTAGCGCCAAGAGGCTCACCTGTCACGCTAGTCCCGCAGGACAAGGAAGGCTCCGGCAGCTTTTTATCGCACGAAGAAAATGTGAAGTTCATTTTCGAGGAGTCTCGCACCTTCCACTTCAATCAACTTTTCATTGAAGATTTTCAAGCCAAAAAGGAGCTGCTGAAGGTCAATTTTCGACTTTCAGGACAGCCCCATCAAAAATCAAAATGCTCCTGCAGAATGGGTCAGGTCATAGCTGTGGCTCGAACGGGGGATTCATAAGCAAAGATAAAAAGATTGCTCTCTTGTGAGAAAGCAGTCTTTTTTTAGGCAGAGATATGAGTAAGTTTATCGGGATTCATGACCGAGTAGATGTTTTGAATTCTATTATTCTCAATATGAAGGGACATGACAGCATAGACACGCCCGCCAACCGTTAAAATCATTCCAGGTTCGCTGTTTACCGTAGTAAAGGTATAGCTGACGTCTTTTGGAAGCTTTGGCAAAATGCCTTGGTAAAAGCGTGAAATGCGGTCTGCTCCAAGGATCGGGAAGATAGCGGCTTTTATTTTTCCGCCTCCGTCTGTGGCCAGGGTAGCGTCAACTGACAACAGGCTGAGCAATGTATCGGTATCTCCGGAAGTGAGTGCACGAAAGAACTGTTCTGTGAGTGACGCTCCTTTTTTCGTTATTTTCTTTTCTTCAGAAGGACTTCCGATGCTTTTCTTCGCACGATGAAAGATCTGCCGGCAATTCGTGCTGCTTTTGCCAACCATTTCAGCAATATCCTCATAACTGTATTGTAAGACTTCCTTAAGGAGAAACACCGCTCGCTCTGTTTCCGACAACTGCTGAAGCAGAAGCAAGTAAGCCATGGATACTGATTCTTTCATGAACATTTGATGGGCCGGATCTTCACTTTGGGTGTTCTCTGTAAGCAGCGGCTCGGGCAGCCAATCTCCAACATACTGTTCTCTTTTCTTTCGAGCAGACTTCAGCCGGTCGATACAGCGGTTGGTTACCATTTTGCATAGATAGGCTTTTATATTCTGAATGTGCTCGGCCTCTGTTCCATTTAATGCGATAAATGTATCCTGGATGATGTCCTCGGCGTCCTGTACACTGCCCAGCATTCGGTACGCCAAGGAAAAAAGAAGTGGACGGTGCGTGGTATAAAGCATTTCTGTATCGATTGGACTCACGTTATGCCTCCTTTTGAATTCCGCGGTTCAAAGATTCCTGAACAATGGCTGATGCGGCTCTTTTCGCACTTGCGAATGCCGCATCTACGAGCATTTCGTCATGGCCAGATCCATCTCCTGCAATATAAAATCCAGGAATTTCCGGGACGGATGGACCATAGGAAAGGTGATGGTTCATCGCACAGGAATCTTGCATCACGGCAATGTGCGGAAGGAATTGATAGGCTTTCAGTTCCTTTCGCCAGCCGGGCTGCAGCATCTCTAATACATGTTCCAGCTCCTGTTTACATTCTATTGCATTATTCTCCTGTTCTGTCCCCAAATATTTAATGAGCTGACAGACCACTGAACCGTCTTCACTTAAACGGGCAGCTCTAGAATGATTGGAAAATAAAATGTGTTGATCTACTCCAATCGCAAACTGCTGGTTCGGATTCGGAAGAGTGTGCAGCGAGACATCAAGACAAGCAGCAAACACCGGTTTTGCCCTTTCCCTCCAGGCGGAAAGAGACGTATTTTCAGCTCCCTCTATCAGTCTGAACGTTTGCTCCGGGCTTGCAGTAGATAGTACAGAATGCGCATTAATCGTTTCCCCATTAGACAATGAGAGGGTAAAAGAATCGTTCTTTAGGACAGAAGAGACGGATTGATGAGTGAGGATTGTTACGCCAGCTTTCACCGCTATCTCTTTTAATTCTTCAATAATGGTTTGCCAGCCGCCATCTACATAAATGACGCCGTTCATGCCTCTCAAAACCTGTTGTATTACAGCACCAGCTCTTTGTTCATCCGGGCCAACGCAATACGTTGATGTTCGGCATAACGCGTAAAAAACGTGTCTGACCATGGGATCTTTAATTTCAGCTTCTGCCCATTGTCTCAAACTCATATCTCCCAATGTTTTAGCATCGATTTTTTTCAGTTTGACCAAAAGCTTTCCTAATTCCATTTTCCCTGGCCAAGAAAGAAGCCTGGTGGAAAGCAGAGAGCTTAAACTGCTCGGAAGCATATATAAAGATTGATTCCAAATGGCACTGCCTTTCGTTTCCGGCACACTTCCTGGTGGTCTAATCCCAAGCTCGTTTAGTATCGCTTCCGCCTCACCACCTTTATAGAGAGCATGCCCGCCAAGGTTAAGATAGGCTCCATTTTTTTGGGTTGTTTGCGCCCGGCCGCCCAGTTGTTTTCCTTTTTCAATGACCACAGTTGAAATTCCGTCTTTGGCTAAATAAACAGCAGCTGTTAACCCTGCAATTCCTCCGCCAATGATCGCTGTTTCAAATGTTCTCATAAGATCACCACTTTCTCTTTTACAAACAAGACGAGAAAAGGCCATCATCTGTGACAAAAAGAAGAGAAAATTTTTTGACAAAGGGTAAACTAACAAAAATGAAGCAAGGGAGTGGAATACATGCGAATGAACGGGAACATTATCTCTGGTGAATTTGATGAGGGAATGAACGAGTTTTCGCTTCAGCAAGTGAAGCATCTTACAACACAATCTACACTGTCAGTCAGCCAGTTAAATAAACTTTACGGTTATCTGCAGAAACATCAGAGTGATTTGGATGGCCAGGTGATCACTCTTTATGATGCAATGCCGATCAGACTGAGCCAGGAGGAAATTGGTCTGCTTCTGCAGGACTTAGGGAACATTCAATCTCTATATCAGCAGTAAGCAACTTTTTTGGAAGAGATAAAATAAATCGGTTTAGGAGTGGAAAAACTGAAATGGCACTTGCTGTTATGACGGCAATCTACTATGTGTTTTTATTGATCATAGGGGCAAGGCCAAACCATTTCTTTAAAAGCTTTTTTCCTGACGGGGCAACCAGAACCACGAATTCAATCGAATTACCTTCAGTAGACGAATACATATAAAAGGTTACAGAAAATGGCGAACGAGTGGTTGTACCTAAAAATGCTATTCCAAATATGGGTTACTTTGCTTATTGTTTAGATAACCAGGGAATCCTGTTTGGAATATCCGAAGTGAATGCTAATGCATATGTGAGTTCTTAATAAAAATGGACTCCCAAATTAATCGACGCCTTTTTACGGTTTTTTTCTAATTGAACTAAAAGGAAGGTTAATTGGAGAAGAAGAAAACCCTGAAGGTATTTATTGTGGCTACTCTTATCCACGGAGCATATCGGTGATCTTTGGTGTCATATACATTTAGAGAAATGGAGGAATGTGTATGCCCAAAAAGGTTCTTCTTTTTACGGATTTGGGAATAGACGATGCTTTTGCTCTCATATATGCTTTCTTCCGCAAAGAAGAAGTGCAAATATTAGGTATCGTAGCTGACTATGGTAATGTATCCAGAGTTGATGTTATTAGGAATATTAATTATATAAAGTTCATTATGGGACAAGAAAAGGTACCTGTATTTCTTGGTGCTTCTGTCCCTTTAACGGGTATTTCGGTACAGTATTTTCCTGAAGTACACGGAAAAGTTGGATTAGGACCAATCATTCCCCCCGAGATTCCTTATCCTGTATTCCCTTTTAATGATATCTATCAGATCATTGATGCTAATATTGAGGATCTATCAATCATCAACCTTGGAAGACTTTCTTCATTAGCAACCGCATTTGTACTTAATTTAGAAAAGATGAGAAACGTTAAGGAATATATCTGCATGGGAGGAGCCTTCTTTGTTCCTGGAAATGTAACGGCCGTAGCTGAAGCCAATTTTTACTTAGATCCTTATGCAGCGAACCTTGTCTTGCAACATGCAAAAAATTTGACGCTTATCCCATTAAACGTCACTCAGTATGCACTTGTTACTCCCGAAATGGTTCAAACCATCCACAGATTTCACCAAAACACAAAGGACCCCGCAGGACTCATCATTAAACCGATGCTGGACTACTACTACAATTTTTACTCTAAATCTAATCCAGGCATAAAAGGAAGTCCGATGCATGATTTTATGACCATTTGGTATCTGTTAAATCCTAATTTTGTTAGCCTTACAAAAATTCCTATAAAAGTAATACCAGATCGGGGGGAGGGATTTGGTCAAAGCATTGCGGACCTGCGTTTTACAACAAACCCAGAGTATAAAATACATAGTGTGGCTGTTCAATTTAATTATGAGGCCTTTAAAAAAAGCATTATGGATACTCTTTTAATATGGAGGTAGAAGGTTTTCTCTAACTAACTTTTGAACTCCAATCCATTCACCTATGTTAAGGGGAATAAGTTAATAAAAGAGCGTAGCTATCGTCTGAGTCTCACAATTTGTGCGTGATGGGATTATTAAGAGAAGATTTTCAACTGGCAGCTTTTCTAAAGCACAGGTTCGTTGAACAAGAAAACGCGGTATTTATGTCTGATACAGTCTGATGGCATAGGGCATGAAAAAGGAAAGTATGGTTCCATTGAAGAAGGCGGTTAAAATCGTTCCGATGCCGATGGGTCCGTGGAGAAGAAAGGCGAGTAAGAGAATTACAACACTGATGACCAGCCGGGAGACAGCGATCGTCCAGCCGGCCTGTTTTTGAAGGATGAGCATGAGCCGGTCGAGAGGAATGGGTGCAAATTCAGCTTGTAGATAGAGGGATGTTCCGATACCAATGAACACCATACCCAAAGCGAGCAGTGAGAATTGAGAGAAGTACGTTACTGGTTTCAGCCAACCTTCGAGAGTGAAGAGCCAGAAATCGATTCCAGCACCAGTAATTGAGGCAGTTATTAAAGCCAAGTATTCAGGCCGGGTCCGGCTAGCAGCTGCATTTAAGAAGATCATCAACAGGGCAATAATAATCTCCCACGAGCCTACCGTGAGGCCGATGGTTCTAAACGATCCTACGAGAAGCGCGTCATATGGAGAAGTGCCGGAGTTTGAAAGAATGGTTAAGGAAATGCCAAGCGTTAGAACAATGATTCCTAAAGAAAAGAATGATGATTTTCTGAAAGTCATGGAGTAGCCCCTTTAACAAATTAAAACCTTGGAAAAGATTATCCAAGGTTTTTCTTCATTATGATATGCGGGATGCCATCTTCGATAAATACACCGGATGCGGATTTATAACCCAATTTTTCGTAAAAGGGCTCTGCTTGGGTCTGGCCGTGCAGTTTGGCAGCCGTTAGCCCCTTTTCTCTCGCACATTCCTCAAGCGTGCTGATGATGATTTTACCAACACCGAACTTGCGATGGCTGGGAAGGACGCAGATCCGTTCAAATTTTGCCATGCCATCAACAATCCGCCATCTGCCAGTACCGACGGGGTGATCTCCGTCCATTACAAGAATATGCTCAGCCGCATCCTCGTGCTGATCAAATTCATCCTCAAGAGGAACGCCTTGTTCTTCGACGAACACCTTTTTCCGAATCTTAATGGCATCTTCTCGTTCTTCATCTGTTTTTACGTGTTTAGCTTCCATTCTTTCCTCATCCTTTCTACTTCCATACTAAAGAAAAATGGCAGGCTAGATTGGAAATTTCAGCTCCACCTCTGTTCCTTTTCCTTCCTCACTATGAATGCTAATGTTTCCATTATGATGTTTCATAATATTTTTCGCGATGGAAAGCCCTAATCCTGTACCTCCAGTTTCTCGGCTTCGGGCTTTATCGGCCCTGTAAAAACGTTCGAAAATATGTTCTAAATCAGAAGAGGGAATACCTGTCCCATAATCTTGAATAGTAAGCAAAACATAGTTATCTTTTTTCATCATCTTTAGATCAATCGTAGACATACTGTATTTTAGCGCATTATCCAGAACGATAATAAGTACCTGTTTCACGGCAGCTTCATCTGCGAGAATGAAAAGGGTCTGCTGATCGTGTTGGAACGTGATGTCTCTTTGGTATACCTCTTTCATCTGCTCTAAAACCTGGTAACAGGCTGCAACTAGATCTATGGGCTTAAGGTGGACATTCTTTTCTATTTCGGAGGTGGCCAAGGCAAGAAAGGACTGTGTCATGTTTTGCATCCGGGTAGCCTCCGAATAGATAGTTTCCGCTGCTTCTTCCTTAGACAATCTGTGGTCCTTTACATCACTTCTCCTCAAAAAGTTGGCATAGCTTTTAATGACTGTAAGCGGTGTTCTTAGCTCATGGGATGCATCTGAAATAAACTGCTTTTGCTTTTCAAGATTCTCCTGCAGCCTTATAATCATACGGTTAAAGGTGGTTGCCATTTTTTGAAGCTCGTCCTTCTTTTCGGTATTGATAACAAGCTGCTGCGGGACACCGCTTTGCTCAATGTTTTCCATTGTCTTGATCATAGAAGAGATGGGTTTCATAATTACATTGGACAGCCATCTCCCGCCAAGCAATGATAAAAGGACGGCGATGACAGTACAGAACGTTAGGATGGATAATAATATATCCTTGCGCATTTCAAGCCCAAGGAGTCTTTCCCCGATTTCAATCGTACCTGTGACCTTGCCTTGACTGGTAATTGGCACACGAACAATTAAGATTTGTTCTTCGCCTTGTTCTTCATGTATGATATGCAGATTTGATTCTGTCTTCTTAGAAAAATGCGGCTTGAATTTATTGAGATGTTTATCATTTCTTACTTGGTTAATAACCTTTGATTCGGCATCAATGATACGAATGAAAGAGTGATTGGTTAAATAGGAAGTAAGGATTTCATCAGAGTAAACATGACCTGGCTTCTTATTCAGTACTTGAATAATGGAGTGAGCTTTCTGATGGACAGCTTCCTCTTCCATATTTACGGTAATCTTCATAAAGGAAAAAAAGACAACTCCATTTATGAGTAAAAGAATAGCAAGCAGCCAAGCTGTAGTATACAGGTTAATCTTCGTGGTAATCTTCATTTTATTTCTCCCTGGCGATATAGCCTACGCCCCTTACCGTATGGATGAGCGGTTCGTCAAATCCGCTTTCTATTTTCTTTCGCAAATAACGCATATATACATCAAGAACGTTTGTATCCCCTTCATATTCATATCCCCACACATTGATGATAATGGACTCCCGTGTCACGATCTGATTTTTGTTGGTCAACAAGTAAAATAGTAAATCGTATTCTTTTGGCGTCAATGAAATGGATTTTCCGGTTCTCATGACCTCCCGTGTAGCAGGATTTAGGGTTAAATCTTTCAAAGTCAACAGCGTTTCCTCATCAATATTATTTTCAATTTTCAGCAATGGACGAGTGCGGATACAAGCACGGATCCTCGCCATCAATTCCTCACTTTCATAAGGTTTGGTAATATAATCATTCGCCCCTTGATCCAATCCCAATACTTTATCAAGTGTTAAATCCCTGGCTGTTAAAAGAATCACAGGAACATTTGAATCGGCGTTCCTGATTTTCCTCAACACTTCCATCCCGTTTAAACCGGGGAGCAGGATATCCAGCAGAATTAAATCTATTTTTTCCTGTAATGCTGCAGCAAGGCCGGATTTTCCGTTATGTTCAACGAGAACATCGTAGCCTTCAAGCTCTAATTCAATTTTCAGCATCTTCGCGATCTGTACTTCATCTTCTATGACTAAAATGCGCTCTTTCATATCTGCCTCCAAATATGGCATTTTCCTATACTGTATCCAATGTAGCATGAAAAAAGTAAAAATTTATCATTCTCATGGATTTTTAAGAGTACTCTCAGAGAAATTTAAGGTTGTCTCTATATAGTAGGACTGCAGAGGCCAACCATGCTTTCACAAAAGACAGATAGAAATATTAATAGGGAGGAAAGAGAATGAAGAAATTGGTGGAAGCATCAATGCAAAGAGCCATTTTAATGATCGTGTGTGCGGTTATAATTTTGGCGTGGGGGGGGATTTCCGCCTACCAAATGCAACGGGATTATCTTCCTGGAATTAATAATACAACACTGACAGTCAGCATGAGGGTACCTGGATATCAAGCTGAACAGGTAAAACAGGACATTACTGATAATTTGGAAAGTGCGGTAAGAACAACAGATGGCTTAACTGACGTGGAGACTAATTCATATGATGGCGGACTCTTTATGAGTCTATACTTTCCAATGGATTATGACATGAAACAAGCTGAAACTGATGTGAACAAAGCACTCGCTAATGCCGATCTGCCGCAAACGATCACGTCGACACCGACTGTAACGAGATTAACCACAAGTTCGTTTCCAATCCTATCTTATAGTTTAACTAGTGCAAACCTTAATGAACAAACCTTAAGATCCACTGCACAGCAAGAGATCGTCAAGCAGCTGAAAACAGTGCCTGGAGTATCTGATGTGACAGTCTTTGGCGGGGCAAAGGACGGCTATGTGCTGACGATCCGCATGAAAGATCTTATCAAAAACGGATTAACCCTGGATGATATCAATAACTCTTTTGCGAAGTCCGTTCCATCCCTGCCAAAGGGGACGGTTGTTAATAACCTTTTATCCATTCCGGTTAGTTTTGATGGAGTTTCATTAACAGAAGATCAGATGAAAAATACAACTATTAAGAATTCAGAAGGAAAACTGATTCCTTTGTCTGCAGTGGGTACCATAACCCATTCATTAAACGATGTAAAAACAGTATCAAGGACCAATGGTAAACCAAGTGTTCAATTAAATGTGATAAAAACTCCTTCTGCAAACATTACAGAGGTTGCGAAACTGGTTAAAGATCGAATCCAGCATCTTCATCTGGATACCGTCAATCCAAAAGATGTACATTTCCAAGTGCTGCTTGACCGTGAGAAGGAATTAAACAGCTCTCTTCATGGATTGATACGGGAAGGATTGCTCGGTTGTTTATTCTCCATGATCTGTGTGTTCTTCTTTTTCAGAAACGTAAGATCCACCTTGCTTATCGCCATATCATTGCCTATTTCCTTGCTGGCAACGACAATTTTCCTGAAATCGATGGGGATTACCCTTAACATTCTAACGGTTTCCGGATTGATTGTGGCGATGGGGCGGATCGTGGATGATTCCATCGTCATTTTGGATAACATGTACAGAAAAAAGGAGAATGCCCCAGACAAAGCCTTGCTGCCACTGCTTGCTTCTTCTGTAACTGAAATGATTCCGGCGATTTTAGGATCTACGCTTACGACGATTGCCGTCTATGTCCCAATTGCGCTGGTAGGCGGAGTGATCAGCGCTTCGTACAGCGGATTTGCATGGTCTGTCGTTATCGCCTTGATTACGTCGTTCTTTGTTGCGATGCTCGTCATTCCTGCTTTGGCGTTCATGGGCTGGAAGGGAGGCCCTTCATCGAAAAAGGCAGTTACCATAGAGCCTGTTATGAAACCTGTCTTGGAAGCGGCGTTCAAACATAAAAAGATTATGGTGTTTGCTTCACTTCTCGTTTTTTTATTCGCTGCCATTTATGCTGCGTTTTTGCCGGTGAGCTTTTTACCAAGTGCAAAAGTAGGTCAAATTGCAGTTAAAGCAGAATTGCCAAAGGGCAGTACCATTAAGGAAGTGGATACAGAAGTTCAAAAGATTGAACATGCCCTAAAAAATGATTCGGACATAAAAGCTTATTCAGCCAGCTTTGGTTCCACGATGACACCTCAGAGCGATGATGTATTCGACCAAGGCGGCGGTTTTATTCAGAACCCGAATGTTGCCAATCTTTCTGTTGTTCTAAAAAACAACAAAGATGTGAATAGCGTCATAAAACAATTGCGCTCACAGCTGCCTCACCTCTCGAAACAAGTAGTCTATACCGTTACGAGCCAGAGCATTTCAGGCGATGATTCACAAATGAAAATAATGTTTAGCGGTGCCGATCAAGCAGTACTGGATAAAACCGCTCAAGAAGCACGCCAAAGATTGGCTCACATCCCAGGATTAAGTGTGGATGGCAAAGTAGATTTAACGAACGGTATGCCTAAGTATAAGATAACCTTGAACTCATCTGTGATTAAGGCAAAGGGCATCAACATGGCGGATGTACTGAGCATAGTGAGACGTTATACGGCTCCAACGAAGGATGCTACCATCAATGTGAATCATAAATCGCTGCCAGTAGATATGTTCTTGGAACAGATTTCTTCTGGAGAACATTCGAAAGTAACATTGGAAGCAACACCAGGTGATGTTTTGGGATCATTAGGTAACGAAACAGTGAAAGACAAAGAAGGCAAGGATGTGCAGTTTGCACAGTTTGCAAAAATCTCAAAAGATATATCCCCTGCTACGATCAGTGAGAGGGACGGACAGCCGTTCTCAGTCGTAACTGCCCAGATTACTTCCAATGATATTAGCGGAGTTTCAGGAACGGTCGGCCAAACGCTAACAAATATGAAACTTCCGCATGGTGTGTCTTATTCCATGGGAGGCATAACAGAGCAGGTCAAACAGATGATTTTTGATATGGTTATCGCAGTTGTCTTCTCCATCTTGCTTGTACTGCTTATTACATCTTCCATGTTTAAAGGATGGAGAGCACCACTCTCTGTACTTCTAAGTATTCCTCTGGCATTAAGCGGAGTTGTAATTGCTCTCGGTCTGTTTGGAGGAGAATGGAACTTGGCTTCATTAGTCGGAGTGTTGATGCTTACTGGAATTGTAGTAACGAATGGGATTGTATTGATCGATAAGGTGGAAAGAAACCGCAGAGAGGGAATGGATGTAAGGACTGCAGTTTTACAGGGAAGCTTATCGAGGGTACGTCCAATATTGATGACCGCTGCGGCTACCATCTTAACACTATTGCCATTGGCTTTTTCACACAGTTCAGATACAGTTATCTCACAAACTTTGGGAATCGTAGTAATCGGCGGGTTAATTACATCCACCCTCAACAGTTTTATCATTATTCCTATTATTTACGAATGGCTTCATCGAAAGTCCGTTCGTCAGGAATTACCAATAACCAAACACAGAGCAAACCTATAATTAAAGATTGCTAGAGAAAGAGGCTGCAGGTGCAGCCTCTTTTTTTATGGATTGGATGACAGTCTCTTTCATAGAAACCATGTTAAAATATGGTGGGTACGTTAAATATTGTACGGGGTGGATCAGGAGAGGGGTTAAACAATAGAATGTGGAAGAACCGAAACTTTTTATTACTCATGTTTGGTGTTGCGGTTTCGAGTACTGGTCTATGGGTCGGGATCATCGGCAACCTGGAATTTTTGCAAAAGAACGTGGAGTCATCCTTTTTACAAGCATTGCTTCTATTATCGGGGTTTTTGGTCGGAGTATTCCTGGCTCCAATGGCCGGGAGGATTATTGATCGGGGAGATAAGAAAAAAATACTCATCTATGCGGGTCTTGCGCGGTGTTTTGCGATCGTTTTCATGTACCTAGCCATTGCCAACGATAATGTCTGGTGGATGCTGATCTACACGTTTATCATCGGAATTGCAGGGACGTTTTCCAATCCGGCCATGCAGACACTTATTCCGTTAATCGTGAAAAAAGAAAATCTGCTTCAGGCAAACGGTGTATACATGAACATTTTTACCGGTGCAAGAATTGCTGGGACAGCACTTGGAGGGGCGATGCTCGTCGGCATGTCGTTAACGGCGATGTACACGGTGACACTCGTATCCTATATTATTTTACTTTTCTTAACGTTTTATATTGCAGTAGAGCAAAAGCCCAGAGAAAAGTCAGCAGACAGTAAAAAAGAAAGCTTCTTCAGTACGTTAAAAGAACTTTATCCTATCGTGAAAAATCAATCTAAGGTTGTCTACGGTATCTTTCTTCTTATACCGCCGTATTTGTTTCTTTCCGGCTTTAACTTGATGGTCATCGAGATCAGCCAGATTCAGCACAATCCCGGAATCAAAGGAATTCTCTATACAACAGAGGGGCTATGTGTGTTCCTTGGCACCTTTTTAGCAAGAAGGTTCTTTCGTGAACGTCCGCGATTGCCGTATTTGTTTGCAATCACATTTCTCATCGCGACCGCTCATACATCACTATTTTTAGCCAATCATCCCGTGATGTCTGTCGTTTCGTTCGGCTTGTTTGGTCTGTCAGCGGGCATGCTTTTTCCGGTGACAACGACCATCTTCCAAACCGATATTCCTTCTGATTATCATGGACGGTTCTTCTCCATCAAAGGCATGACAGACAACATTATCTTTCAAATTCTCATGCTGTTAACCGGGTTATTCCTGGATACCATTGGTTTTAAAAAAATGGTCATCGGCTTTGGTATCAGCTCATTTGTCATAGCTTCCATTATTCTGCTGCAGTATCGGTCAAAAATGAATCAGAATAAAAGAAAGCCTGTAGCTATGGTGAAATAAATACTTGTCATCATTTGCCCCAATAAATGGTATAAATGTATAGTAAGTAGGGGGAGGCGAGGATGAGTAAGTATGAGCGCAGCTTCTATATTGGAATAGCCTGTTCTACATCTATGACATCTCTGCTCATTGGGAAAAAGGAGACGCAAGCTACGCGCTGGCCATTGAGGTGAAATAGCTTGAAGACCAGAGAAAAATTTCTCATGGATCAGGAGGAATGTGCATTTTAACAGAGAAGTTTAATAGGGCAGTGATGGTTTTAAACCATTCCAGCCTTTTTCTTCATCATTTGCGAATTCGTTTCATAGGGTAGAGCAGAGAGATGGTATAAAAAAGGGGAGGTTATGCCTGGTGGCTTGGTTATTGCTGCTGTTGATTGCAGCTGCCGTTATGATTGGATTTTTTGTAAACTCCAGCAAAGCAACGAGGACCATACTCCAAGAGGATGACCCGGTTAAACTTCTAGAATCAGAGAATGCGAAAAATAATAGTTCATACAATGGAGGACCGATGTAATATCGGTTCTTTTTTTAGGAAAGGCAGGTGCATATGCAGATCTTATTGATTCGGCATGGTGAATCAGAAGATGACTTTTTAGATGAAGACTACACTGGCTCAACTGATTTGCCGCTGACAAGCAGAGGGGTTGAACAGGTGGAAAGGATGGCACAGCGAGTTTGTGCTGAACTTCCGCCCGATCTGATTTGGAGCAGTACCCTGATCAGGGCCAGACAGGCAGCTGATCTTCTATCCAAGACGACTGGCTGTTCAGTAACCTACATAGATGACCTTAAAGAAAAACAGGAAGATGAAAGTAAAACAGACTTCAGGATGAGAGGAGAAAAGATCTTATCCTCAATTAGGGAACTTGGCAAAAATGGCAGCAGAGTTGCGGTTGTTTCTCATGGAGGCATGATCACCCAGATTATTGAAGGCTTCCTGGAGCTGCCTCTCGTCAACACCGTTTGGTTTCACTCTGACAATACAGGCATTCATCTGCTTGAATACACTCGCAATGGCCAGCTCATCCGATTCACAAATTGTACTGCTCACTTAAAAAATAATGAGCAGTTGAGTGAATAATATATTGCATCTTAATGTCACATATAGTAAAATAAATAAGAACATTTGTTCGTGAAAATTCAAAATAAAAAAACGAGGTGTCTAGTATGATCGTAGGGCTGTATCCTTATTTAGTAACGAATGGAAATGGACAAGAAGCTGTTAAGTTTTATGAAAAGGCATTGAATGCAAAGGTTTTATCGGTACAAACTTTTGGCGACCAGCCGGAGAATCCGGAATATCCTGTTCCAGCAGAAGCTAAAGACCGTGTAATGAATGCCCATTTAAAAGTGGGAGATCATGACTTGATGCTTTCTGATACATTCCCCGGGATGCCCTATGAAACTGGAGACCAAGTAACAGTAGCAATCACGATTGACAGTGTTGAAACATCAAAAGAAGTTTTTGAAAAATTAAAAGAAGGCGGCCAAGTAATCATGGAGCTGCAAGAAACCTTCTGGAGCCCATCTTATGGCCAGCTGAAAGATAAATTCGGTGTAACGTGGCAAATTTCAACATTAGGAAAATAAGTTAACTCATCCAAAAAAGCTGCTGCGGCAGCTTTTTTTTTTTGAAACTGTCCGATTCTGGCATTATTGGAGAACGGCTTACCCGTTGAACATTTGGCTTTGCTTCTGCATCACGCTGGTGTGTCAGAAGAGGTAATGGCTGAATTAGCTAAACTTCAACAACGCCGTGTTGGTTAGGGAATATACTTTAAATAAAAGGTAAAAACAGTTGTTAATCATTCATTGATTACAACTGTTTTTTGTAGATCATTATACCCGCCATAAGGACGATCTCCAATATGCTAAAAAGATAAGAACATTTGCCAGTGCAGCAATCCAAAAGACGGTACCAGGATGCGAAAACTTCGCGATCCAGCCGGCGGCAACAATGGCAAACGGCATACCGAGCTTGAAGATGGATCCGGTAAGGCCGCCGATCCGGCCGATGAGGTGCTGTGGTGTCGTCTCCTGCCTGAACGTCCAGATACAGACGGAGGATACCGTTCCAAACAATCCTTCAAAAAACAAACCTGTTGCAAGCAGTACAGGGGTATGAGCAAAAAATAAGATTAAGTACCCCAAACCTGAGCCAAATGTCGTCAAACCAAGCAGTTTGCCGAGCTTCACTTTCCTCCTCAAAATACTGACCATACTGCTGCCTGTCAAGCCGCCCACCCCTGCAAAGGAAAGGGTTAATCCAAGCTCTGATGTGCTCAGCCTCAATTCATCCTTGGCAAAAAAGACAATCATCGTGTCGACCATACCAGAGGTAGAATTGATAAAAACAACAAGGATAGTAATGAGCCAAAGCGGCCGGTTTTCGCGGAGAGCCATCCACCCTTCTTTTAAATCCTCAAGAAAGTGCTGCTTTTTTCGAACAACCACTTCCTTATGATCAAGCTTCAACAAGAATAAAAAGGTGACGAAAAAGGCAACAGATGTAAGCAGAAGTCCATCATGAAGACTCGACAGCATCAAGATAAACCCGGTAATCGCTGGCCCCATAATACCGATCAGTGTTGTTACAAACGAAAACGAGGCATTGGCCGGTGTGAGCAGCTCGTTCGGAAGCACTTGTTTGACCATACTGTAGCGGGCATTAAAGAACGCGTAGCTGCATGTCATGAGCAGGAAACCACATACATAAAAGAGCGGTAAAGAATGATACCCCATCTGCAGGGCCAGGAACAATCCGAATAAAACGACACTCTGGATGCCGATCGTCCAAAGTGACCAATGTTTCTTTTTCACCCGGTCGACGAGCACTCCGATGAACATGGCCAGCAGCAGATTTGGCAAAAATTCGATGGCCCTCATGTTCGACATAGCCACTGATGAATGGGTGAAATCATATAAAATGAGGGGAAGAGCAAGCTCATAGATCTTCCCTCCGACCGAAAAGATGAGTCCTGTAATAAACAACAGCATAAAATTCTTATTTTTCCATAACACTGGCTTTTCTGCAGCCCGCATCTGAACGACCTTTTCTATCTCCATCAGAAACGCTCCCTTCTATTACCAGTGTATCTTCCTTAAATATGAAAAAAAGTGTAAATTAAAATCAAAACCTTTCATCTTTTATCAAAAAGGAGAGTGACCGGATGCAGCTGCAGGAGCATTACCTCACTTTAAGACAACATTACAGAGATACAGGGATCCATCTGCCGCTTTCGGTCACACTGGAGGAGATCAGTTCGGTACTTTTTTGCTCCAAGCGAAATGCAAACTTTCTCCTGAACAAGATGGTGGATCAGGAGTGGGTGAGCTGGTCGCCAGGCAGGGGGCGGGGGAATCGTTCGTCTCTTGCTTTTTTAATAGAGCAGAATTCCTTTCTGATGGAGCTGGCAAAAGAGAAGGTAGTGAAGGGTGACTTAAGTCAGGCTCAGCAACTTTTACATAACTATGAACTGGATGCAGCGTATCAGCAGGAATTCAATGTGTGGGTACAGCAGCAGTTAGGCTATCATCTGGAACAGAAGGAGAACATCGCGATTGACGTGCTGCGGTTCCCGTTCTATAGGGAGATCAAAGACATTGATCCGGCGTATGTGAATCGGCGGACAGAAGCACATTTGATTCAGCAGATTTTTGATACCCTGCTTGTCTATAACGGTACTTCAGGTAAACTCGAACCACACCTTTGTCATCATTGGCGCAGTGATGAGTCACTGATGGTCTGGACGTTCTTCCTGCGGAAAGGAATTCTGTTTCATCACGGGAAGCTGCTAACAGCTGAAGACGTTAAATACACCATCGAGCGAATTCACGATCCTATTAACGGTTCCCCACATCGATGGATGATGGAGAAGATTCAATCTATCACGGTTGTTCACGATTATGAACTAAGAATTGAACTGTCCGAGCCGAATGGCCTTTTTGATTATTATTTTAGTACGGAACGGCTTTCCATCATGCCTCGTGATTTTGAATTGTTGTCTAACTATAAACGAGAGCCTGTTGGGAGTGGTCCATTTATGGTGGAGAGCAATGACGAGTCACAGCTTCAGCTTACTGCACATACGCACTACTTTAAGGAACGGCCTTTTTTAGACCGGATTGAAATTTGGGTATGGCCAGATTATGACGGGGAGAAGATGTTGTTCGTTCCTCCAGGTGAGATGAAATATGTGCCGCATCCTATAGTCGCTAGTGAAATGGAAGCGCACTACAAGGCACTCGATCATATTGAAAAAGGAGCGACCTACCTGATGTTCAACCTGAAAAAAGGAGGGCCGCAGTCTTCGTTTCTTTTCCGTAGAGCGATCGAGCAAGCTGTTGATTCCCAAGACTTGATTGAAAAACTGGGTGGGAAGAGGATGCTGCCGGCAGCAGGTTTTCTCCCAGCACGTTCACTAGAATCGCAGAGAACACATTCAAAGTCTGAAGCGAAACGCCTCCTTATTGATACCGAATACAAAGGTGAACCTTTAAAGCTATATACCTATGAAATGAGAACCAACGAATTAAACGCAGAGTGGGTAAAAGAGCAGCTTGCCAGTGTGGGAGTGGAGATAGAGATTGTGGTTGTACCCATCGAGGAATTGAAAAAAGCAGAAGTGATGCAGGAGGCCGATCTGATCTTATCAGGGGAAGTCCTTGCCGATCCCGTGGAACTGTCACTGCTCGATATGTATGAAGTCGGCAATTCCTTTATCAGCTCTTTGATGGATGAGGATCTTCGTGAAGAAAAGGACCAGCTGATTCAGCAAGTATTTAAAGCTGAAACGCCGGAGAATCGATTGCTGTATTTTGAGAAAATTGAAGAGCTGTTAAAACAGCGGAGTGCTCTTATCTTTCTTTACCATACACAGCAGAGCATTCTTCATCATCAGTCACTGCAAGGTGTGACGCTTAACACGCTTGGATGGGCTGACTACAAGGATTTGTGGATTGAGCGTGTCTCCCTATAGAACCTTTAATTCTTTCGAGCATAACGTACCAATAGAGCATCGTTTGTCATTTTATTTGGCTGTTTTCGTAACCTTTGTTGCTTTTAGGAGTGGTTGATTTCCGCTTCAGGAGTCTCGCACCTTGCACTCCGATAACTTAGCAATGAAGGTTCTTTACAAAAATGTTCCCAAAGCAACAATCTTTTAGAAAAGAGCCTTTTATTTTCATGGATTACGAAGGAAATGAGGAAATGAAAATGCTTGAAATCCTGGCCGTTATTGGTGCAATTATTGGGTTCGCTATCCTATTTTGGGTACGTGCACAGCTGAAAAATCCAAGGGTCTTTCGGAAAATGGTTCGTCAAGATAACGGGATGCTCCTCTTCTTGATGTATTTGGCCATCGGGGCTGTTGGATTAATGATAGCGGGAGTAAGCATTTCCTGTTTATATGAAGTGGGCGGCAGACCTATTTCTTGATAAGAGAAGCAAGAACTGCTAAACATGAAAAAGCCTGTTTATCGAAACTGGGATAAACGGGCTTTTTCGTGCTTCAAAAAATGAAACCTGTATATTTTACTTAATTTTGTTTGCAAAGTGTAGATCCGGGTACTTAACCACAGTAGAAAGACCATTTATAAAGGAGGAATTCATGATGGGCAAGCATGTCATTGGTGTATATGAATCTGAGGAAGCGGCCGTAAGTGCTGTACAGCAATTGCAATTGAGAGGATATGACACAGATGAGATCTCCGTAGTAACAAATCATGATCATTATACGGATACCGTGGAAACGATAACCGGTGCAACGGTTGATAATGTAAATGAAAAACCTCATAAAGAGTCTTTCTTGGACAAACTAAAAGCTGCATTTATGGATGATGAGTACACGAACAGCAAGAATAGCCTGGGAGAAAGATTATCGGATTATGGAATACCCGACCGGGAAGCTGCATCCTATGCTTCAGACGTGGAATCAGGCAAAATTCTGTTGATGGTCGATTCAGACCGTGATCTTGCAACGGATGAATCAGATGCCTTAAATCCTGCGAATGCTGGGATTGATTATGGGACATTTAGGATAGCTACGGATGTGGAAGTTACCAGAGATGGATACACTGCAGGGAACACTACTGACAATAACCATCATGACAGTGACTTGCGAAGAGATGCTGATGTAATGGATGACAATGAGCGTCCTCTCCGGGCAAACTCGGATCTTACAGATGGTACAGACCGAGACTTATACCCAGATGAAGATGGATTGAATGAAGGAGACCGCGACTTTAGAGACCGGACAAGACGAACACCAAGAAACTCGGACGAAGATAAATTGTTTTAAGTAAAGAGTAAGGGGCTGTCCAAGAAGTCTGTAAGCTGTTGATTTCCGTTCCAGGCTGCTCGCTTTCCGCGGGGCGTGCGGTGAGCCTTACCGGCGTGAACGCCTACTTTTTGGTGCAAGCACCGGCGGAAGTCTCACCTGTCACGCTAGTCCCGCAGGACAAGGAAGGCTCCGGCAGCTTTTTATCGCACGAAGAAAATGTGAAGTTCATTTTCGAGGAGTCTCGCANAAGTCTCACCTGTCACGCTAGTCCCGCAGGACAAGGAAGGCTCCGGCAGCTTTTTATCGCACGAAGAAAATGTGAAGTTCATTTTCGAGGAGTCTCGCATCTTCCACTTCAATTAACTTTTCATTGAAGATTTTTCAAGCCAAAAAGGGGCTGCCTGAAGGTCAATTTTTGACTTTCTGGACAGCCCCTTTGTTGTGCCTTAGTCACGCTCGACTTTAAATCTGGAGACATATTCTTTTGTGTCTTTCGGCTTAATGTCGTCAAACCCCGTTAAAGTTCTTGGGAGCTGCTTCAAATTCGGCGCATTTGTCACCCAGGAATACGGTTCAACAGCAAGCAGGTTTTCATTACCGCTGGCTGTGAATAAAACCCATTGGGTAAAATCATCAGAAAGGGAGTAGGAAATTTTGATGCCTTGTTCGGGACGTTCGATGGCTGCCGTTTTATTTTCGGTCATTAAGAAAACATCATCTATTGCCACGCCAGACAAGGAAGTTCCACCTGAAAACTCTTTCCTGTTTGCGATATTTTCAAGCTCCCCTGTAGGAAGATGCCGTTCGTTCAGCAGCCATTTTTCTGAAACATCAAGAAATAATTTGGCTTCACTGGGAAATTGAAAGGTGGTATGGTAGCCAATTCCGCAGGGCATAGGGGATTCGCCGTTATTTGTGATTTCAGTGGTATGTATCACTTCGTTTCCCGCGATCTCAATCGTCATCGTGATTGTAAAATCATGAGGGAATTGATTGAGGATGTCTGGATGTTCAGCCGATCGGAGCTGTGTTTTCATTCTTGGAATGCTGTGATCGATCTCAAGAACGCTCCATTCCTTATCATGAACAAACCCATGGATATGAACATTCTCTTTCGGCCGATTCATCTCCAATTCGTATTTCCGGCCATTATACTCAAACACAGCATCTTCTATGCGGTTAGGCGGGAACAATACAGGTGTCCCGAACACCATCTTTCGCGTTTCGTATTCAGTTCTGTTTTTGGGCGTTCTCAATATTTCAGTATTTGTGCTTTTATCAAGAATAGAAATCAAATTGCTCCCTTGAGAAGGGAGGACAATGGCCTTTATCTCTTCGTTTTCAATGGCATACGCCGTTTCATCCAGGAATTGAATCCTTTTCACACTCATTTAAAAACCTCCATCAAGTTCAGTGTCGAATAATAGTATTCCCTTACGCTGTTCAATGCAAGCCTTTTGATTTATTGAAAAAAATAAGGACTGATCTGATTAGTTTTTGGAAGGATTTTCATTGTGAAGCACTGGTGACTTATATTGAAACAGTAGATTCACACACTGTTACATTCAGGAAATTGAAAACAAAAAGAAACAATTTGTATTTAGAGGGTATCTCCTTAAACTTGTCGAAGTAAATCGCATGGAATAAAGGCATTTTTATGGATTCTAATAATAAACAAAAAAGGAGGTAGTTATTATGGTTTCAGTTCTGCAAATGCCAAGAACCATACTCTACGGAGAGGATTCATTTAAGAAAGTCGGAGAAGTAGCGTCTAAACTCGGAAACAACGCACTCATCATTAGCGACCGAATGATGGAAAAGCAGCTGTACGTTGAAGAATGCCAGCATTATTTAAAAGAAGCAGGAGTATCCTCAGCCACGTATTTAGATATTAATTCTGAGCCGAAAGATACGTTTGTTTATGAAGCTTTGGACAAGCTTAACGCCGAGTCCTGCAACGTCATTATTGGCTTGGGTGGAGGAAGCTGTATTGATACCGCAAAGGCGGTTGCCGTTCTTGGTACAAATGGAGGATCCATCAGCGATTATATGAATAGCCGGAAGATTGCACAGAAGTCAGCCGTTCCATTAATCGCTATTCCTACAACTGCTGGGACCGGGTCTGAAGCAACTGATGCAACAATCATAACCGATACCGCCCATGATATTAAAATGATGATTAAACAGCCCGCCTTCATGCCGGAAGCAGCGATTGTTGATCCGGTCCTTTCTATTACTTCACCTAAACATATAACTGCTGCAACCGGAATTGATGCCCTTACTCACGCGATTGAGGCGTATCTTTCAAGGCGTGCTCATCCTTTTACCGATTTTCTAGCGTTAACTGCCATTGGGGAAATTATGGAAAGTATACGAGATGCCTATCATGAGCCTCAAAATATAGAAGCAAAGAAAAAAATGTCCCTTGCAGCCCTGCAGGCAGGAATGGCATTTTCAAATTCTTCGGTCTGCTTAGTTCATGGAATGTCCCGGCCGATCGGTGCACTGTTTCATGTGCCGCATGGCATTTCGAATGCGATGCTTCTTCCTGCTGTTTTGGAGTATAGTCTGGAAGATTGCTATGAGAGGCTAGCAGACATCGGGGATTTAATTCTCAAAGAAATGAAAGGGCTTACAAAGCGGGAAACAGCGCAAAAAGTGGTGGAAGAGATGAAAGCCCTCTGCCTCGAGCTTGGTATTCCTAACTTGAAAGGATGGGGAATTCAGGAGGAGCAATTTTTGAAAAGTCTAGAAAAGATGGCCAGAGACGCGATCGCCAGCGGTAGTCCCGGCAATAATCCGAGGGTGCCGGATGATAGTGAATTAATGGAACTGTACAAATTATGCTATGATTACCAGTTTACCAATTCTCAAACCATTAAATCGTAGAAACGGGGGAAATCACAATGAGTATGATAGGACTGTTTCTGGCACTTGCCCTATTAATTTATTTAACCATGCGAGGGGTCAATATTATTATTGCAGCCATTATTAGCTCAGTAGTTGTTGCACTGACAGGTGGAATCAACCTTGAGACAGCCTTGACCAAGTATTATATGGACGGCTTTACAGGCTATTTTGCCACCTGGTTTTTAATCTTTCTGCTAGGGGCGATTTTTGGTAAAGTCATGCAGGACACGAAAGCTGCTGATTCCATTGCAGACTGGATCAGCCGTACAGCCGGGCCAAAGCGAGCGGTTTTTGCGGTTGTTGCAGCGTGTGCCATTATGACTTTTGGCGGCGTTAGTTTGTTTGTTGTTGGTTTTTCGGTTTATCCCATAGCTGTTTCTTTATTCAGAAAAGCCAACCTTCCTCATCGATTCATTCCTGCAGCCCTTGTATTCGGATCCATTTCGTTTTCAATGACTTCCCCGGGTTCACCAGAAATACAAAACATCATTCCTACTACCTTCTTTAAAACACAGCCAACTGCTGGAGGATTAATAGGCATCCTGATTGGAATCTTTATTTTAATCGCAGGCAGTCTTTATATAGGGCGTGAAGTACGAAAAGCCGTAAACAATGGGGAAACCTTTTCATTGCCCGAATCCCATCCGTTATTTCGTCCGAAAAAAGGTGAAGCCACTGAATTAGCAGCAGCGCTTGAAGAAGTAACAGCCATTGAAACAGAATCACCATTTAAAAAGGAATTACCGAACATCGTCACCTCTCTTATACCGTTAATTGGGGTTATCGGTATTTTAAATATTATGGCTCAGTTTACTTCTTCTACGAGTGCAGCTCTCATCTCGCTTGGAACCGGTATTTTATTGACATGGGTGCTCAACCTGAAATTCGTTCCACAATATTGGGGATCTCTGGCCGCTGGTACACAAGATGCTCTTGTCGCGATTGCCAATACATGTGCCGTCGTAGGATTTGGAAGCGTGGCGGCGAAAGTTCCCGCGTTTGGAGTAGTTGTCGATTCATTAGTGAATATCCCAGGACCGCCTTTATTGGGCTTAGGAGTTGCGGTCACATTAATTTGCGGGCTGACAGGTTCAGCTTCTGGAGGATTGGGGATTGCCTTGCCAATTCTGGCCCCGATTTATATGGCTCAAGGTTTGGATCCGAATGCCATGCATCGAATCTCCACACTGGCATCGGGAGGATTAGATTCACTGCCGCATAACGGGTATATCGTGACAACGATCCGCGCGATATGTGGAGAGACTCATAAACGTACGTATAAACCGGTCTTTGTGTTAAGTGTTGCCCTGCCGTTAGTCGGCATGTTCTTGGCGATTATCCTGTATTCTATTTTTTAAAAGCGGCCAAATCAACTTCAAGTGCTTCAAAGGAAAGGAGAGAGTTAGTTGGAACGATCTAATTTCCCTAGTTTTTTACTGAATCACATCGAGAAAACCCCAGATAAAGTGTACTTGCAATTTGAAAAGGAGAAATTTACTTACGAGCAGTTGCATGAAAAAATCGGCCGTCTTGTTTCAGGGCTAAAGGAACTTGATATTCAAAACGGAGACCATGTTTGTGTCATGTTAAATAACTGCCCTGAATATTTGGATGTATGGTTTAGCTTGTCCTTTTTGGGAGCCGTATCTGTTCCGTTAAACGTACACTTAATAGGAAAAGGGTTAACCTACATTTTATCTCACTCTGAATGCAAGGCTATTATCCTTCATCATGAATTCCTTCCCAAAATTCTTCCGAGCATCTCTGAATTGAACCGGCAAGTGAAACTCATTATTGTTAATGACAGTGACACAGATTCCGAAAAAACGGAATTAGAGCCTCATATCGACTTCAACCCCGTTTTTTCCTATCAACAGCTTCTGCAGACTGCTCAGCCTGTTGATATAGATCCATCCGTTTTTCCAGACGCCATTCAAAGCATTCTTTACACCTCAGGAACAACCGGCTTGCCAAAAGGAGTGATGCTCAGCCATGCCTCTTATGTGAAATCCGGACAAGCCTTTGCCGAACATATGATACAAGCCACTTCAAACGATATTTTATTTACATCTTTACCGCTGTTTCACATTAATGCCCAAGCGCATACTGTCATGGGAGCCATTGCACAAAACGCCACAATCGCTCTTGGTAAAAGGTTCAGCGCCTCACGTTTTTGGGATGAGATCCGTGATCACCGGGCAACCATATTTAATTCACTCGGTTCCATGATCCCCATCCTTTGCAAACAGCCGGAAAGACCGAATGACCGTAATAACCCGGCAAGGCGAACGGCCTGTGCTGCTACTCCAAAAGAGTTTTGGAAGGTATTTGAAGAGCGGTTTGGTGTCCAAATTATTGAAGGCTATGGACTAACGGAAACTACCGGCTTTTGCATATCCAACACCTTGACGGCCAACCGTCCACCTTCTATGGGGAAGCCTTTTTCATCGGTTAAAGTGAAGATTGCAGATGAACAAGATAATGAGGTACCGGTTAGAGAACTGGGTGAAATTTTAATTCATCCGATGGAAAAAGAAGTGCTGATGAAGGGATATTTCAAAAATCCGGAGAAAACAGACGAAGCTTTAAAAGGCGGCTGGTTCCATACTGGAGACCGCGGTTATCAAGATGAAGAAGGCTATCTTTATTTTTCAGACCGAACCAAACAATGCATTAGAAGGCGGGGGGAAAATATCTCCTCATGGGAAATAGAAAAAGCGGTGAATGACCATCCAAAAGTATTGGAAACGGCTGCAGTAGGCGTTCCGTCGGAAATAGGAGAAGAGGATGTAAAGCTGTATGTCATTCTCCATAAGGAGCAAAGTCTTACTCCTGAAGAAATTATTGATTGGTGCAGTGATCGGATGGCGTATTTTATGGTGCCCCGGTACGTTGAATTCATCCATTCATTTCCAAAAACAGCAACTGAGAGGATTCAGAAATTCAAGTTAAAAGCGCTTGGTATTGGGGATGCATGGGACAGGGAACAAGCCAATTATAGGCTAAAGGTAAATGGAAGGTGAGGTTGAAAGCAAATGGAGCGGACAAAAGCAATCGCATGTCATAAAGAAGCAGGAATAGCGATCTTAATGATTGATAACCCACCGTTAAATGTACTGGACCGCCATGTGGTTTCTGAGTTATCTGCATGGGCAGAAGAACTGGAAGACGATAAAAGCATAGTCGCTGTGATTATTACAGGAAAAGGTGACAAAGCGTTCATGGCTGGAGCGGATATTAAAGAGTTTCCTGAATGGATGGGGAAAGGAGAGGAGCTCCCAGAGCAGAAATCCAGGGAATTGCAAAGAGCCTTTCATCAAATCCATGAATTAAACAAACCTACCATAGCTGCCTTAAATGGAGTGGCATTAGGCGGAGGGTGTGAACTTGCGCTTGCTTGTGATTTGCGGATTGCGGAAGAACATGTAATGATTGGACTGCCTGAGATCAAGCTTGGACTTTTTCCAGGAGCGGGGGGAACACAACGTCTGCCGAGGCTTATAGGTGAGACAAAGGCAAAGGAACTGATGTATACGGGCCAGCCGATAACGGCCCAAGAAGCAGAGAAAATAGGTCTCCTTAATTATGTAGTTGAAAAAGGAAAGTCGGTAGAAAAAGCAAAAGAAATTGCTATGAAACTAACGGAATTATCATTGCCGGTCCTATCTTATATTAAGAAATCGGTTCATGAGGGCTGTAATGGTTCACTGGAAGAAGGGCTTCACGTAGAGGCCAAATATTTCGGTGAGGTCTTTCAAACGCACGATGTAGTGGAAGGTGTTCAAGCATTTATACAGAAAAGAAAACCGGATTTTAAACATAAATAGCTCTATAGCCCCAAACATTTTTTTGAAGAAGCTTAAAACAAATAGCGTAAGCGGGGAGAAATCCCCGCTTTTTTTATTTGTCCATAAATTCTGCATTGCAAGCTGAAAGAATCTTTCTAATTTAGCATTAGTGTGTATGGGCTTTGTCTTATAAATAATAGTAGGCTGAAAAAAGGCCAGGGGGTGGTTCAATTAAATTTTTTTGAAAAAATAAACGTAATGGGCTTGAAGCTAACACAGTATCAGGTTGTATAGTTAGGTTCCGGACTTACGGTACGAATGCTTCATCATTACGATAAGATTGGACTATTTTCTCCTTCTCAGTATTCAGATACGGGTCATAGACTTTATAAAAAGTCAGATATAGTCAGGGAAATTATGTAACTTAAGTTATTAGGGTTTGCATTGGAAGAGATAAAAGAGATATTGGAGAATCAAAATTTTAATCCACTTGAACTCATCAAAGTACAGTTAGATGATGTGAAAAAGCGTATACGCCTACAGGAACTGTTATGCAGCCGTTTGATTTAGAAACCTTTATCTATATATTAACAAAAACCCGTAACCCTTCTGTTTATTATTTGAAAGCCACAATATTTTAGAAAACAGGCAATTAAAAACAGACCCACTAAAATTTAGTGGGTCTGTTTTTAAATCCTGCACACCTGCAACGGACACTCCTCACAGTTGCACACATTCTTTAAATAGTCCAGATCAGTAATCACAAGGTTACCATTTTCATCATGATCAATGACTTTATCTTTCTTTAAGACACCTAGCATCCGATTGACTGTCTCACGGGAGGTACCAATCAATTCAGCCAGCTCTGCATTGGTAAGCTGTAGAGAAAGAACTATGCCTTCTTTGCCCATTTTTCCGTAAGAATTTGAAAGACGAATGAGAGTGGAGCACAAAGCACCGTTCTTTCCATACAACATTAGATCTCTAAGCTTGGAACGGGTAATCTGATGCATCAGACCCGTCCAGCGCACAAACTCTATGGCAACCTCGCCATGTTTTCGCATCATTTCTTCCAGGTCAGCCTGCTGGATAACGCCGACAACACTGTCGGTGGAAGCTACGGCACTGAAGTTATGCTTTTCATCGCCAAAAGCATTGAGCTCTCCAATTAAGTCACCGTTCTGAAACATAGAAAGGACGAGCTCCTTACCATCCTCAGTCATTTTTGTTCCTTTAATGATTCCTTCACGTACAAAGTAAAGTTTCCCTGCCGCTTCATTATCCATGAAAAGCATTGTTCCTTTTTTGATCTTGCACTCCATCATTAATTCATCCAGCAAACGAAGGGTCTGCTCAGAGAAAATTTCTGTATTTTGAACCGAATTATAATCACTCGGGATATCACGCGTTTTCATATCTTTAACCTCCATAACGTCACCTAACACATCTCTTCATAAGTATAGGAAAAAGATAAGTAAATCAGAATCAGGGAACTTCCCGATTGTGCAGGGGGAAACTCCCCTATATTTCGGTTGTAACTATAGGTGTGATAAGAGTCACGGTGAAAAACGGGGGCAGAGAGTTACAGTTGAGATAAGGAAACAGTCAGAAGGAGGAGTCATCATGGAAATGGTGTTTGATCCTACGGTAAAAATGCGTGAGATTGTTATGAGGTGTCCAAGGGCAGGGACATTGCTCAAACGGTACAAAATTGATTATTGTTGCAGTGGCAGTCGGCCGATTTGGGAGGCTTTACAGGAGAGAAACCTAAATCCAACCCAAATTCTTCATGAACTGAACACATTGTGTGAAAAGAACTTTGAAGAGCAGCGCCAGATGACAAAATGGGAGAGACAGAAATATAAGGATCTGATTCAGTATATAATAGACGCCCATCATTCTTATTTGTACATGGCGTTGCCGAACCTGCAAACCATCATCACCAAGATTTACAATAAATATGGCAAGTCACATCCTGAATTGTCCAGTATTCACTATCTTTTCTCCATTCTCAAGATTGAACTCGAGCAGCATATTATTGTGGAGGAAGAACTTATCTTTCCAAAAATTATATCCTACGAAAAGCATCCAACACTCAATGCTTTGATTGACATCACTGAATTTGTAGAAGACCTTGAAAGGGAGCATCAGCATATTAGTCAGATTTTAAAAGACCTGAGAGACATCACAAATGATTACCGTGCGCCAGAAGACGTATGCGCGACCTACAGATTAGCCTACGTCAAACTGGATGAGCTCGAATCCGACCTGTTTCAGCATCTCCATCTTGAAAACAACATCCTGTTTCCTCGTCTTATGATAGAAATGGAGAAAATGAGATAGAGGTTAAAGCCCACAATCCTAAAAGAATTAGGGATTATGGGCTTTCCTTTTGGATTTAAGAAAAGGATTTTCTAGATCATGCTTTATGATAAGATGAAGTTGTGAATTGAGAAGATTATCCAAAAAGAATTTGTACCTATTCAATTACAATGAAAAGAGGTTATACCATGCCAACCTACAACAAACTAGTACGAGATAGAATACCTGAAGTCATAACTAAAACAGGTAAATCATTCAACACATCAATATTGGAAAATGATGATTACATAAAAGAACTGAAGAAAAAATGCTATGAAGAACTTGATGAATATGCTTCTGCAACTAACGATGAAAATGCCATTGAAGAGCTCGCAGACTTGCTTGAACTAATGCATGCTCTTGCAAAAATCCATGGATCCGATATTTTTGAGGTTGAACGTGTCCGCCAGGAAAAAGCAGAAAAGCGCGGAGGATTTGAAAAACGTATCTTCCTCATGGATGTGGAAGATTAAATGCAAAATATTAAACTTGTAACTGGTAACTTAAGAGAAGAACTTACAGGTTTGATGATTGATGCCAGTTCTATTTATATTCTTACCTCATTTATTATGAAATCAGGAGTCAGCTTGCTGGCTCCGTTTTTAAAAGAGGCAGTGGACAGAGGTGCAGAAGTTAAAATCTGCACAGGTGATTATTTATATGTCACTCAGCCTGATGCACTTGAAAAGCTGCTGGAAATTGACCCAAAAATTGAAATTCAGCTTTATCGAAGCAATGGGCGTTCTTTTCATCCAAAGGCTTATTTGTTCCAAAATGAGGATGGCAATGGTTCTTTTATTGTAGGTTCGTCCAACTTATCAAATTCTGCTTTAACGAGTGGTGTGGAATGGAACCTGATGATTAATAATGAAGTAGATCAAGAGGTTTACCAGGAAGCTCTTGATGCGTTTATTAAAACTTTTCATCATGAACAAACGATATCCATTAACCATGAAACCTTAATAGATTACAGGGATGAATATGAGAAGTACCATGAAAGGCATCCCGATTTACTGCGCCAATGGACAAAATCTGAAGAAGAGGTTTTGACATTGCCAATCCTTATTGAGCAACCGGAAATTATTAAGGAATCTCCAATTGTATATGGACAGTTAACCCCCCGGCAGGCTCAGCAGGAAGCTCTTGAAATGCTGAGGACTACGCTGGAAGAAGGCTACAGTAAAGCCATGGTGGTTATGGCAACTGGGTTGGGAAAAACATATCTTGCTGGATTTTTTGCTCAGGATTTTAAGCGTATTCTATTTATTGCTCATCGGGAAGAAATTCTTGGACAGGCAAGAAACTCCTTTCGGAATATTATGCCCGAACGTTCCATGGGTCTTTATTATGGAAAGGAAAAAGAGGACGAAGCAGATTGTGTTTTTGCTTCCATTTATACACTTGGTATTCATCGTCATCTTGCCAGTTTTCAACCCAATGACTTTGATTTGATCATAGTGGATGAATTTCATCATGCTGCAGCAGGATCCTACCAAAAAGTAATTAATTATTTCCAGCCAAGGTTTTTGCTTGGTATTACCGCAACACCTGACCGGATGGATGGCAAGGATGTGTATGCCATTTGTGAAGGAAACGTCGCGTATCAGCTTCATTTTATAGAAGCTATTCAAAAGCAGTGGTTGGCACCTTTTCACTATTATGGTGTCTATGATGATACAGACTACTCCCAAATAACATGGCTCGGTACACGCTATGATGAGGAAGAACTTGCTTTGGTGCAGCTAAGGGATGATATGGCTGAAAAGGTGTTGGAGGCATGGAGAGGCCATAAACAAACGAGGACTATCGCCTTCTGTTCGTCCATTCGGCAGGCCAACTTTCTATCGAATTATTTTAACCGTAAGGGATATCGCACAGTTAGCCTTAACTCTAAAACGGTTGGAATTACACGAGGGCAAGCCATTCAGCGGTTGGACATGGGAACCATCGATATTATTTTTACGGTAGACTTATTCAACGAGGGTGTCGACATTCCTTCTGTTGATACACTGCTTTTTGTCCGTCCGACGGAATCACTGACCGTGTTCACTCAACAGGTAGGTCGGGGATTGAGGCTGTTTGCCGGCAAAGATCACTGCGTCATTATTGATTTGATTGGTAACTATCGTAATGCAGATATTAAGCTTCAATTGTTTAATACGGAACCTGCAGAAGTAAAGAACGGAAAGAAAGCCGCTATACCTTCTGTACCTTCTGGCTGTGAATTGAATATTGAATTGGCAGCAGTAAATTTGCTCGATGAACTAAATCGAAAACGTCAGCCTAGGAAGGATAAACTTCTCGGGGATTACATTGAACTAAAAAAAGAACTTGGAAGACGGCCAACTTATTTGGAGCTTCATTTACAAGGTAGATCAAATAGCAGAGAATACAAGCAAGAGTTTAAATCTTATCCGGGTTTTCTGTATTGGGCGGATGAACTGACAAATGAAGAAAAGAATGCGTTTATGGAAAACGAAGACTGGCTGGTTGAAGTTGAAAGTACCAGTATGGCGAAAAGCTATAAGATGATGGTTCTGGACTACATGCTCAGCAGAGGAGCGGACAATTGGCTAAACCCGGTTACACCTAAAGACGTTGCTCCTTACTTCCATCATTATTTGACGGAAAAAGAGTATCGCAAACGTATCGACTTCTCGGATAAAGCATCTAAACAGCTTTGGAAATTTGATGAACAAAAGGTAGGCAAGCTGATTGCTAATATGCCAATGACCAAGTGGAGCGGGAGTTCTAAGGAGTTAACGGAATTTAAAGAAGGTATCTTTGCAATAAAGATCGATCTTCCAGTGAGCCATAATAAAGTGGTTTATGAATGGACACGGCAGATATGCGAATATCGGCTGCACGAGCATTTTGAGAGAAAAGAAGAAAACTTAAAGTTGCTTGTTTAGTAAAGTCATGGCAATGTACCATGCCTTTATTAAATAAAAAAACGCAGCATACCGCTGCGTTTTTCCTTTAATGATTTTGTTCTTTAACACCAGCACCCTCAATTTTCTCCACAAACATCAAGAATACATTCCGCTTTTCCTCAAGCTTCTTTAATTGTAGCTTAAGCTCGTTGTATTTTTCTTCGAATGGTTCCTGGTAGGTGGATTTGATGTTTCGGATCATTTCTTCGTTGATGGTGGATTGCAGGACTTGTTTGGTGATCCCGTATTTATAGGAATAGAGCTGAAGTTCTGTCTTTACTTTCTCGTACTCTTCATCAATCTCTCTTTTCTGAGTCTCCATCTCTTCTTTCCATTCAAGCAGAGCATCTTTCACATAGGGCTCCATTGTAATGCCTCCTTATGGCCGTTCCTTTTTCAGCATTTCTTTTTATGTACTCTATAACATATTTATAATGAGACGTGGGGTTTGTGGGGGTGAATCGAGGAGATGACCATTTTTTTCCTTAGAAAAGGGAAAGAGGGGTTTCCGTAGAATACTTACTGGGTTAGGAATCTTTTATACAAAGGGAGGCTTTCGTTATGAAAAACCAAGCAAAGGAAATGTATGACTATCATGCCTGGGCAAACGCAAAGATCTTTGAACGGCTAAAAGAACTTCCTGAGGAATTATACAAAAAAGAAATGAAGCCAAGCATTTTTCCATCACTTCAAATGGTGATGGTCCATATTTACCTCACGGATTCTCTGTGGCTGGAGATGATGAAAGGCAGAGATATGAAGGAAGTGTGGGGTGCTAATGACCAGGTGAGAGTGCAGGCAGAGGCTTGTACACTGGAGGAAATGGAAACGATGTACAACGAGCTTAGCGAGAAATACAAAGCCTTTATCCAGCAAAACGACATGGAAAAAGTCTTCACAGTTGATAACCCATATGCTGGTCTGCTTGACACCACGCCCACAGAAACGATCTTCCACATCTCCACTCACGGCAACTATCACCGCGGGAATGTAGCCGCGATGCTGCGGCAGGAGGGGCATGCGTCTGTCATGCAGGATTACGGATTATACTTATATGTGAACAGAAACGGGTTTAAGAGTCCAGTTTAACAAAAAGTGTAGCCCTCTATTTTAGGGGGCTATTTTAATGTATACATCTTTTTCCCTTTAATTGTAAAATGGAGATAGAGAAAAACGGAGGTGCAAGATGGCAGAACAAACAACTTCACTTCAAATCCGGCCATGGACAGATGGAGACCTCAACTTGCTGTATAAGTTGAATACCCGGGAGATGACGAAGCATCTTGGCGGACCGGAAAGTGAGGAGTTGATCCTTGGCCGCCATAAACGTTATCTCGATCTAGGTGACAGGGGCTGTATGTACACGGTCATCCTGGATAATGGTGAAGCAGCAGGCTCGGTCGGTTATTGGGAAAGTGTCTGGGAGGATGAAACCGTCTATGAAATCGGCTGGAGTGTAGTACTGTCTCATCAGGGGAAGGGGATAGCGAGCCAAGCGGTTGCAGCGGCGATTACACAAGCGAAAGCTGAGAAAAAGCACAAGTTCCTTCACGCCTTTCCTTCGATCGGCAATGGAGCTTCCAATGCCATCTGCCGCAAGCTAGGTTTTACCTTTCTCAATGAGTGTCAGTTTGAGTATCCCCCGGGCAATTTAATGCAGTGCAACAACTGGCGTCTTAATCTTGAATAGGCAGTATGAAAGAGCATCAGCAACGATGCTCTTTTTGTTGTTCTATTAATCATAAGCATAGACCTTTGAATTCCCTCCAGTCCATTTCTTGATATACAACTCCGCCTGACCATCCATTCCGTCTATATATTTACTAATATTGTGGTACACGACACAGCCTTTGCTATCAAATCCGATATTAGGGAAGCTTGGCTCATAGCCAGTCGGGTCTTTTTCTTCATAAGGCACCCAGTCATCCGGATTAAAAGGATCTTCCTCCATCAGCCGGTAGTTTCCTTCTTTACTGTTTTTGCTCAAACAGAATTTAAAGCTTCCTCCGCCGGACTTGAAATTCTTGCTTTGCTTCGTAAAGACATCACTGCCCTGGTAATCCCAGCCTGCATGCGCGGTTGTCGGAATAAGCATGGAAAGTACAAAAAACACCAGAATGAAGCCTGATTTCTTCATCACTTTTCACCTCCTACTATTGAAACATAGGGGTATGAGGTTACGATGATTATTGGTTCGGCTTTTTGTGGTGTTTTATTGGACGAGATAGATTGGATACTTTCATTTTATTAAATATGAAGAAATAAGAAAAGCAACTTAGTGATCAAAAGGAGGATTTGGTAAAAGAATGTCAAAGTTTTGAATAACGAATAGATGGTGGAGGAAGAGTTATGAACAAGCAGATTATTGAATACATACAATCGTTGGCCGCTGAAATTCACTTTTCAGGCTCGGTATTTGTAAAGCAGGGGGACCAAATCCTGGCAGATTGTAGTTTTGGACTGGCGAACCGTTCAGAGAAGATGAACAATGTAAGTGATACAAAGTTTGGAATTGCGTCGGGCAGTAAGCTGTTTACGGCTATTTCGATTTGTCAGCTGGCTGAAGAGGGGCGACTGTCCTATCATTCTTTGTTGGGAGATTGTTTAAACCAGTCTTTCCCTCACTTTTCTCAGGAAATCACCATCCATCAATTGCTGACTCATACTTCAGGTATTCCTGACTACTTTGATGAAGAAGTTTTGGAAGATTACGAGGAACTATGGATCAACAAGCCGATGTATCACGTTCGTGGTCCGAAAGACTTCTTACCGTTGTTTCAAAATGAAAAAATGAAGTACGATCCAGGAAGCAAGTTTCACTACAACAACGCGGGCTATATCTTGCTTGGCTTGATTGTTGAACAGGTTAGCGGAATGGCATTCACCGACTATGTAGAGAAAAATATATTTGAGAGAGTCGGAATGGATGCTGGTTACTTTGAAACGGACAGTCTGCCGCCGAAAGCAGCTTTAGGCTATATCGATCAAAGCGATGGAAGCTGGAAGACGAATATATTCTCCTTGCCGGCAAAAGGAGGTCCAGATGGCGGGGCCTATATCACGGCATGCGGGATAATTCAGTTATGGGAGGCTTTAACGGCAGGGAGGTTATTGGATAAACAGAACGTTCAACAGCTGCTTGCACCCCATATCCGTATAGATGACTCAACTGCATATGGCTATGGAATCTGGATGAAGACTGAAAAACATTCAGTGACTAAACACATTTTGATGGGCTACGACCCAGGAGTGAATTTCCGAGCCGCCTTCTATCCGCATCCCTCACTCTGTATTTCTGTTTGCAGTAATCAGTCGGGAGGAGCGTTTGACATGATCAAAGGTATTGAGAGTGAACTAATGAAAGAGATGACTTTTTAAACAAAGGCTGTTTTCGTATAGATTGATGCTTTTATTAAAGTGTACAAAAAAGTGAATTCATTGATTAAGAGAGGGATAACTTTGACTACTGGCTTTCGGGTGGACTCTATGGTCTGGTCCGAATTTATAAGAACGGGAGAAGATGGAATGAAAGCAAAAACGTTTTGTATTATTTTAGGAATACTACTCCTAACGGGGTGTTCTTTATTTGCGAACGGGAAAGAGAATCTCACTTGGTATGATACTTCCTATGGTGCAATCCATAAAGGAGCGAAAGAAGAAGGAATTACGGAAGAAGATATAATGGGAAGAACCGAAATAGCGGGAGATGTTTTTATCTTCTACGAGAAGAAGGTTAGCGATGGAGATGCTATAGGTGTCGTCAACATTGGTAAAAAGAATGGAAAATATACTTGGTATCGGTCTTCTCCTGAGATCCAAATAAAGAACCAGAAAAATAATTCCTCACCCTCTGTTCATTTCAAGGTAGATTCCCTGTCCAAACACAAGTATACGGTTTATCTGGGAAGAGCAAAATCAAACCTTCATGGGATTGATACTGTCCATGGAAATCGAGTTGCGCCTACCATTGATAAAAAGCGTCAGATCTATTACTTCATGGAGCCCATTCGATAGCGAGAACGCAATAAAAAAGAGAAGGTAGAATCCTTGGCAAACATTCCGAAAAGAGCCTAAACAAAAGAGCAGTGCTGTTCCTTGGGACGGCACTGCTCTTGAATCTAGAGTTTTTCTTTAGCCTTAATAATCTTTAAGATAATGGTATTATTTGGGTTTTGAAGTTAGAAGGAAGGGGAATTAGAAAGTGGGAGTTTTTAGTAATATAGTCCAATACATACAGCCCTATTTCTTTTTTACAATAAAAAGAGAGAAGAAAGGCAGGAGAAGAAAGTAATGAGTCGTGTAAATGTGAAACCGGATGAACTTAAGGCTCTCGCTTCCGATGTGGGCAAATTGGCAGCACAGAGCAAAGAAATCAAAGCGAACTTACAATTAAATTATTATTCCATCCAAAGTAATGGCCAAGGGATAAATCTTTCAGCCATCAGTCCGCTTTATAACAGCCTCATTCAACAGATGGAGCATTATGGTACACTTTTACATAGTGCCCAAGATGTCGTAAAGAAAACGGAAACTAAATTTCGCGAGGCGGATCAGCAGCTTAGTGGGGTTGAAATAACAGCATGGTTAAGCGGTACGTTTTTTGCGGGAGTAAAAACGGGGATTTCCTTTAGTAGGGCCAGAATTAAGGAAGGAAAACTTTCTCTAGATGCACTAATACGTTTTTACTATTGCAAAAAGAAATATGGTTTTAAAACTATATTTGATCTAGATGGCCGAAAAGGAAAGGGTGCTTTTACATTAATAGCTAAAAATAGAGAAGATTTAGTCCATGTTTCCAAATTGCTTCAATTAGGCAAAGATGATGATGCATTAATGAAATATATTAGAAATGGATTGAAATTCGATGATTTAAAACTTACGAAATCTCAAATAAAAAAGGCAAAAAAAACATTATTTAAATTGCCTGAATTTAAAGGATACCAGGATTTTCAGATTGACAGACGAGATAATGGCTTAGTAAAAGCAATTGGTAAAAAAGGATTGAGTTCCTTTAAAAGTAACTATGCAGATGGACTTAAAGACACAAATCCTTTTAAGTGGAAGTCTGCGTTTAAAGATCTCGGGAAGGTAGGAAAAACAATGAAAGGGTTAGCAGTTGTTGGCTCAGCGTTGTCAGTCACAAATAATGTTATAGAGGCACAAAAAGATGGATGGCAGGCAAAGGATGCTGCTAATATCGTAACTGATTCAGCCATAGATATTGGATCAGCAGCTGCAGCCGCCTCGACAGGCGCAGTAGTCGGATCATTTTTTCTTCCACCTGCAGGGACAGTTGTTGGTGCCGGAGTTGGGATAGGTGCAAGTTTCTTAATGAACCATAAGTTTGACTTTATGGGTGGAGAGAGTGTAGTTAGTGGAACAAAAAAGGCAGTAAAGGGATTAACTTCAAAAATTGCATCAGTGTTTTGGTAATCATTAAGCATAGTAAGGTGGAGAAGTGTCATGTGGAACATTAAAGAAGAAGAATTATCAGAATTTAAAATTACCAGTAGAAATCGTTTGGATCCTGATGGAGCTACTGGATTTATGATTGGGGCATTTATCTGGAGTTCAATTGTTATGTTTATGGTTATTGGAACTTTTGTTAGGTTTGGATGGAGTTATTTTTCCTCCCCGTTTGAAAAAACTTTCCTAAGTATTGAATTGATTTTATTTAGTATTCAAGCTCTTGCTTTATTCATTTATTTAATACCAAAAGTTCGTTTTAAATTTCAAAAACTACAAACCCTGGTAATACTGTATTGTTCATTTCAGCTGGCGACCATAGGATTTTCGCTGTTGCTTCTGCCTATATGGATGGAATCATCAACAAATACTCCCACTTTAATTTATATAGGATTATTATTGTTGGGTGCTTTATTTTTACATATTCTAACTACTATTGATACTTTTAAACAAGCTGAAAACGGTGCATTTAATATGGGGGGAAATTCATCTTCCTTTTTTAATAAAACTAAGGAAAGATTTATTATAGGTGCAGGAATTTATGCAATTGCCTTAGTGATAATTATTTGGTTAAACAATCAATATACATTGGGAACAATAGGTTTTTATCTTGTCTTAACAGTAATATTGTACGCAGTTGCGGTCGCTTCTGCCGAGTTTCAATTGTTGGCTTACTGTCGATTTAAATTTTCTTCCTTTAACACTTCTTGGGAAGAGCATCAACGAAAACGTTCAAAATATAGAAATAACGGAAAAAATAATAAACGTAAAACAACAAAAAAGAAACTAAGTTAAAATGAGATGAAATTTTGAGAGGAGTAATTTTTTTATGAAAGTACAATACAAAGCACTGTCGCTTCTAAACTTAATCAGTATTACCCAAACCGTAAAAAAGGAAGAATGGTTGTTGCCTGCTTTTGCCCTAAGGAGTCAAGTGGTGCATAACGGAATTTATCCTGTAGGACCAGTCCTATTTAAATATAATCCTATTGAAAATGATCCGGAATATGGAGAATATACATACTGTGTACCAGTTAATGATCGAGTAGAAGTAGGGGAAGATTCTGCTTATGAGTATATTGATGCGCTCATAATAGAGGAAGCGTTATGTCTTCGATTTACAGATGAAGATGGGGATATTGAAGAAGCATATAAAATTATTAAGGAGACAGCAAATAAAAATCAGATAATAATAGATTCAAGTTTTTACCATGTTTGTCTAGATGTCTATGGAGACACATGGTTAGATGTATATGCACCAGTGTTAGAAGTAGGTGAACGAGTCGTATGATAGCTGAGGATCAAAGCATTGCCTATACGAACGTTGTCTCTAAAGAATATTACTTTCATTACAGTGATATGGAGAATGCAATTGAGGATTTTATAGCAGAAATAGAAAATGCCAATTTGACAATAAAAGGGCCTTTGTTTTACGCTTTGAAAAATATACCAACTGATGAAAATATGTATATTGAAATGTTTATGCCTGTGCGTGAAAGTAAAATTCCATCATCAGATTCTATCATGTTCAGAAGTTATTACTATGTGGATGACATGCTTATGAAACGCTTTACAGGCAACTATGAGAAATTAACAGAGTATGTATATGCCGAGATGCTTCAATATATGGATGAACATAATTTAAATCTGGCATCACCTATTTATCATATATTTAACGGTGACGAGTCACTTCAGTATGTAGACATAAAGATTTCGGTGATTAGTGAGGAATAAATAAAATATAAAAAATAACCTCAGAGATAGCTGTTCTAAATTTTGTTTGGCGGAGGAAACGGATGTGGAATATTAAGGAAGATAAACTAACTGAATTTAAAATTACGTGTAAAAACCGTTTAGAACCTGAGGGTATTTCTGGTTTTTTCCTAGGTTCTATCTTTTTTTATTCATTATTGATGTTTTTTATGATTGGAGCATTGATAAGATTTGGCTGGAATTATTACGCACAGCCTTTTGAGAAAGCAATTGTTAGTATAGAGTTAGTATTATATAGCTTGCAGCTTATTTTTCTAGTTTTTTATTTATTTTCAAAAAACATTTACAACTTTCAGAAGTTACAAACCCTCGTTTTATTGCTGTATGCTTTTCAAACAGGAACGATCATGTTTACCATTTTTGTACTTCCAGGAATAATGAATTATTCAACAAACCATACGACAATAATTTATGTAGGATTTCTATTTTTAGGGGCACTTATTGTCCACATTTTAACAACTATTGATACATTCAATCAAGCCGAACGGGGGGGCTTTGATATTGGAGAAAATTCCTCTTCCTTGTTTAGTAAATTAAAAGCATGGATAATATTAGGTTCTTTGATTTATATTTTAGTTCTTAACGTTTTAATTATCATTCATAATAACTATGAGGGAGACATTTACTTTGGTTACTTTATAGCCACGGTGATCATGTATTCAATCGCGATTGGTGCAGCAGAATTTCAACTATTAGCTTACTGCCGATTTAAATTTGCTTCTTTTAATATTTCCTGGGAAGAGCGTAAAAGAGAATTAGATCGGTACCGAAAAAGTAATAAAACAAAAAATCAAAAAGCTAGAAAGAAAAAAAGACTAATTTAAATGTATAGCCAAAGATAAGTATCTCACCCTGATTTTTCCCATCATTAGGGTTTTTTTATTCCCTAAAGGTAAGGAGGTTTTTTAGATGAAACCACGAATTACGGTTATTACGTTAGGTGTCGATGATTTGGAACGGTCGGTAAAATTCTATCGGGACGGGTTGGGATTTCAGACAGAAGGAATTATCGGAACAGAGTTTGAGCATGGCGCGGTGGCTTTCTTTGACTTGGAATCAGGGGTAAAGCTCGCCATATGGAATCGTAAAGATCTTGCCCATGAGGCTAAGGTGGCTCAAGGCACACCAAACCCTGCTGAGTTTACGCTTGGCCACAATGTTGGAAGCAAGGCAGAAGTGGACCAAGTGATGAAAGAGGCAAAAAAATCAGGTGCTGTGATCACCGACCCGGCGCATGACGCGTTCTGGGGCGGATATTCCGGGCATTTCCAAGACCCTGATGGCCATTTGTGGGAAGTCGTCTGGAATCCGGAGTGGGAGATTGTCATTAGAAAGGAGGTCTACCATGTTAAGGGACACGGTACTGAATGATCTTATCACTCAAAAAGGGAAGGATGCTGCTCCATTAGTGGTCATGATGTGTGGGGTAGCTGGTTCTGGCAAGACCACATTTGCTCAAGAATTGGAGAAAGAGGGCTTTGTCCGTCTTTCCATTGATGAAGAGATTTGGACCACCCATGGCCGATATGGAATTGATTTTCCTGCTGAAGTCTACGAGAAATATAAGGACGAAGCGGATATGAAGCTTCGAAAATATATGGTGGTATTGATTCAAGAGAAAAAGCAAGTAGTTGTTGATTTTAGCTTTTGGCAGCGTTCGAGAAGAGAACGATACAAGCAGCTTATTGAAGATGCAGGAGGGGTGTGGAAAGTCATTTATTTGAAAGTTCCTCCTGATGAATTACGCAGGCGCTTGAATATAAGAAGCCAGCGTTTTGATGCCAATGCTGCTTTTCCTATTACAGAAGAAATATTAACTTCTTATCTGAATGGTTTTGAAGAACCGTCTGGTGAAGGAGAAATCGTTATTGAAACCATGGGAAAGCAGGGAAATTAATTGTTGAACCTTACATAACGAGGCTTGAAGAAACGGAATTGCCTTTTGCCGAGCAAGCGGGTTGCTTCTGGAATAAGAAATAATTATAAATCTTTTCACAATATTTATGGTATTCTAAAAGTCGAGATTTAATTTACATAAAAGGGAGGATTATCATGAAAAAACTAAGTATCTTCGGTCTGGTAATGATTCTATCATTGTTATTGGCTGCATGTGGCGGAGACAAAGAAGACGCCAAAAACAAAGTGTATAAAGTCGGGGTTGATACAACCTACCCTCCGTTTGAGTATGAAGAAAACGGAAAACAAAAAGGGATCGATATTGATTTGATCACAGAGATTGCTAAGAAAGAAGGCTTTAAAATCAAACTGGAGCCGATGAATTTCAAAGGGATCATTCCTGCCCTGCAAGCGGATGAGCTTGACATTGCCATTGCGGGCATGAGTATTACGGACGAAAGAAAGAAAGTAGTAGATTTCTCTGATCCATACTTCAAGGCCGGACTTACTCTGGTCGTGGCTAAGAACAACAATAACATCACATCCCAAGATGATGTGAAAGGAAAAACGATTGCGGTTAAAAAAGGGACAACCGGTGCCCAGTTTGCTGAAGAATTGGCTAAAAAGAAAAATGCGAAAGTGGTTCAATTCAATGATAGCCCTTCTATGTTCCAGGAAGTTTCCAATGGCAATGCCGACGTATTGATTGAGGATTATCCTGTCGTTGCCTACGCGATTGCACAGAAGGATCTTGGTCTTAAGATTGTAGGAGACCGCCTCAATGGTGACAACTATGGTATTGCCGTATTAAAAGGCGAGAATGAGGATGTATTGAAGAAAATCAACAAAGGCCTTGCGGATTTAAAGAAAAGCGGCAAATACGACGAGATCGTCAAAAAATATTTAAAAGAATAATAGGTTAGTTAAAATACGACGCGCTCACAGCGCGCCGTATTTTTGAAAGGAGAGTTTGTTATGGATGCAATTACAAAAGCGATGCCCTATTTGATAGAAGGGCTTCAAGTTACCGTCTATATTTTTATCGCAGCACTCATTTTAGGGTTAATCATTGGGTTAGTCATGGCGCTGCTTCGTCTTTCACCGCTTAAAGCATTGAATTGGATCGCAAAAATTTACATTGATGCCATCCGTGGTACTCCTATTCTGGTGCAATTGTTCTTTATCTATTTTGGGCTTAACTCTTTAGAATGGATTTCCATGGACAAAACAACCGCTGGAATTGTGACTGTCGGTCTTAATGCCGGCGCGTACTTTGCTGAAATTATCCGGGCTGGTATTCAATCCATCGATAAGGGACAAACCGAAGCTGCGCGATCCCTGGGGTTAACAGGGTTACAGAATATGCGGTTTATCGTATTGCCTCAAGCGGTCAGGAGAATGCTGCCGACGTTTACAAACCAAGCCATCATAAGTTTAAAGGATACCTCCCTATTATCGATTATTGGAATTGCGGATCTGACGCAGCAAGGTGAGGTTGCCACCTCAGCCACCTTTGAGGCTTTTAAAATTTGGTTTGTTGTCGGAATCATTTACTTTATATTAATCTATCTTCTTTCCCTGCTGGCGAACTTCCTCGAGAGGAGATTTGAATTAAGATGAGTATCATTCAAGTGAGCAATTTAAAGAAGTCATTTGGAACGTTAGAGGTTTTAAAAAATATCAATGCAGAAATTCAAGAAAAAGAAGTGGTATGTGTGATTGGTCCTTCAGGGTCAGGGAAAAGTACGTTTCTGCGCTGCCTTAATAAATTGGAGGACATTACAGACGGACAAGTAATCATCAGAGGCCAAGATATTACAGATTCAAAAATTGATATTAATAAAGTCAGACAAGACATCGGAATGGTGTTTCAAAGCTTTAATCTTTTCCCGCACATGACGGTCCTGGAAAATGTAACACTTGCACCTATTAAAGTGCGTTCCGTTTCGAAGGCGGTTTCAACTGAGAAGGGCCTGGAGCTATTGGCTAAGGTTGGATTGAAAGAAAAAGCAAACAGCTATCCAGGCCAATTATCAGGAGGCCAGAAACAGCGTGTGGCCATTGCGAGGGCGCTTGCCATGAACCCGAAAATCATGCTGTTTGATGAGCCAACGTCAGCTCTTGATCCAGAGATGGTAGGAGAAGTATTAGAAGTTATGAAACAATTAGCTCAAGAAGGGATGACCATGGTCGTCGTGACACACGAAATGGGCTTTGCCCGCGAGGTGGGTGACCGGGTGTTATTTATGGATGGCGGCTATATTGTTGAAGAGAATGTTCCAAGTGAATTATTTGGAAACCCTCAGCACGACAGAACAAAATCCTTTTTAAGCAAAGTATTATAACGATAAGCAATCAGAAGACCACCCCAAGTCAGACTCTTGGGATGGTCTTTTTTTATATAATTAAGAGGGGTAGGCCTGTCCAAACCATTGCTAGATTTTTTACATAGAATAATAGAGAGAATGAGAATGTTCTTTCTCAAGTTTTTAGCAAAAGGGAGTGTTTAGTAGATGGTTAAAATCTTTATTGACCCTGGGCATGGCGGTGATGATGCAGGAGCCGTCGGGGATGGCCTTCAGGAGAAAAATATCACCCTGCAGATTGCGACTCGGATCAAGAATATATTGTTAGTCGAATATAATAATGTGGAAGTTAAGATGAGCCGAACGTCTGATGAGTTCGTATCGTTAAATGAAAGAACTGACTCAGCCAACAACTGGGATGCAGATTATTTATTATCTATTCATATTAACGCTGGCGGCGGGACAGGCTTTGAAAGTTATATCTATCCTGGTACAAGTGCACCTACAACTGCTTATCGCACCAATATTCACGATGCCGTAATCGACTTAGTCGATTTCACGGATCGCGGTAAGAAAACGGCAGATTTTCACATGCTGAGGGAGTCCAATATGCCAGCAGTCCTAACTGAAAATGGTTTTATTGATACGTCTGCGGATGCCGCAAAATTAAAATCCAGTTCTTTTATTAGTAGCATAGCGCGTGCCCACGTGAATGGTATCGTAAAAAGCTTTAAACTCACCAAGAAAGCAACAGCCGTCTATCATACTGTCATGCCAGGCGATACCGTTTATTCGATCAGTAAGATGTATGGAACTTCGGTAGGAAAAATAAAACAGTGGAACAACCTGGACAGTGACTATACGATTTATGCAGGACAAGGACTGCGGGTTAAATAAAATAAAAAAAAGGAACCGCTTTTCAAAGCAGGTTCCTTTTGCATTTCTTATGAATAAACTACTTCCTTCTGAAGTGACTCCTTAAACAGCTCTGTCATTATTGTAATGCCGCTTTCGATCTTCTCAATTGTCGGGTGGCTAAAGTTCAGGCGCAATGCATTCGTTTTCGGCAGGGTGGCAAAGAACGGTTCACCTGGTACATATGCAACGCCACGGGAGACTGCTTCCGGCAGAAGGAGAGTTGTGTTAACGTGTTCGTCGAGCTCAAGCCAGAAGAACATGCCACCTTTTGGTTTGGTTAATTTTAATCCTGGCAGGTTGGCTTCTTCCAGACAGCGGTACATGACGTTCATCCGTTTTTCATATTCTGCAATCAGGCGGTCGATATGGCCGTCCATATCAAACCCTGTACAGAAATGATAGAGTGCCTGCTGTGACAGGGAGTTGGAATGAAGATCATTCGCCTGTTTTGCCTGTGACATCATGCGGACAATTTGAAATGGCCCGGCGACCCAGCCTGTACGAAGTGCCGGTACGGCTGTTTTTGAAAAGGTGCTCGTGTACAGGACACAGGTTCCATCGTCCAGTGCAGCAAGCGGAGTGTAGGTTTCCTCGCGGTTGAACTGAAGATCACCGTACGGATCGTCTTCAAGGACCACAATGTTATGCTTATGGGCTGCTTGAAGCAGTTGTTTCCTGCGCTCAAGTGACCATACCTTTCCGGCAGGATTGGAGAAGGTAGGAACGACATAGATGCATTTCGGCTTGTATTCTTTGATTTTGTGCGCCAAGTCCTCAGGAATCATGCCATCTTCATCAGATGCGACACCAATCACACGTGCTTCATAGGATTTAAATACCTGTAGCGCTGCGAGATACGTAGGGTCTTCGGTCAGGATGACGTCTCCAGGGTTCAGCATGACACGGGAAAACAAGTCGATGACCTGCTGGGACCCGGTTGTCAGCATCACATCTTTTGTAGTGTAGTTTGTAATGCCTTTGCGTGACATCCGTTCAAGGATGACTTCACGAAGCGGTAAATATCCTTCTGTCTCCATGTATTGGAGAGCATGCTTTCCGGATGCAAACACTTTAGCAAATGCTTCTTCAATTCCTTCCAAAGGAAAAAGCTGATCATCTGGCAGGCCTCCGGCAAAAGAAATGACGCCTTCCTGGTTCACGACTTTTAAAATATCTCTCACGGCAGATGATTGTAATGAATAAATGCGATTGGCAAATGAGTACTTCAACACGGACACCTCTGTTTAAAGTTTTAAAGAACATTTTACTCTTTCTGAATTGAATGTCAATGACCTTTCTCGAATTAATTCAAAATTATGTGTGAATTTTCAAATAATTACTGATTAAGCGATCTTTTTTATTCTACCGATTTTAATGTGATAGAGTAAAAACAGCATAGAGAAATCGGAGGATACTGTCATGAAATTAGTTTCAGCAAAGCCTTTTACCTTTGAAGGCGGCAAGCGGGCTGTCCTGCTTCTGCACGGATTTACAGGAAACACGGTGGATGTTCGGGAGCTCGGCCGATTTTTAAACGAGAAAGGCTATACGTGCCATGGCCCATTGTATGAAGGGCATGGAGATACGCCTGAAAAACTAGTCACCACACGGGCGGAACAGTGGTGGAAGAACGTCGTAGAAGGATATCGCTTTTTACAGAAGCAAGGCCATGATGAGATTGCCGTTGTCGGTCTCTCTCTTGGTGGCGTGTTTGCCTTGAAAACGGCATACACTTTTCCGGTAAAAGGGCTCGTCTCCATGTGTGCGCCAGTTAAGCCGAAAAGCGCAAAAGACTTGGGCCGGCACGTCAGTCTTTTTACGAGGAGATATAAAACGATCCTACGAACTCCACCGGAACAGATGGAAGAAGAATGGGGAAGCTTGAAGCCGCAATCAGCCAAGATGGTTCAAACTGTACAGGCGGTGATTGAGGAAGCAGGGAAGCATATACAGGAGATTACGTGTCCTGCACTCGTTGTACAATCGGGTAAGGATCATCCCGTCAATCTGGAAAGTGCGAACCTTCTTTATGAACGGATTTCATCTGACCAAAAGTCGCTGATCTGGTATGAAAACTCTCCGCACCTTGTGACGAGAGGACCTGAGAAAGAAAAGCTGCACGAAGACATTTATCAATTTTTAAAAGAGCTGGATTGGGGAAGATTTTGAGGGGGCTGTCCAAGAAGTCTGTAAGCTGTTGATTTCCGTTCCAGGCTGCTCGCTTTCCGCGGGGCGCGCGGTGAGCCTTACCGGCGTGAACGCCTACTTTTTGGTGCAAGCACCGGCGGGAGTCTCACCTGTCACGCTAGTCCCGCAGGACAAGGAAGACTCCGGCAGCGTTTAATCGCACGAAGAAAATGTGAAGTTCATTTTCGAGGAGTCTCGCATCTTCCACTTCAATTAACTTTTCATTGAAGATTTTTCAAGCCAAAAAGGGGCTGCCTGAAGGTCAATTTTCGACTTTCTGGACAGCCCCTTTTTGTTATTTTTTAAAATAATTGTAAAAATTATCAGAACAATGTAAATAAAAGCAATCATTCGGACGAATTCCTTTTATATACAAAATTTTTATGAATGGGGGGAAGTATAGGGCCTTGTTTTTACACATTTAAAGTCAAAAAAGAAGAGGGGAAAGAGATGAACAAGCAACTGGGGTTACTTGGTAAGTACATTTGTAGAGTATTCGTTTCATTAGCAATGGTTGTGATGTTTGGCTTTGGATATATGCTTCCGGTTAAAAATGTAAGCGCTTCCACACCGCCGCCATCCGCACAAAGCTATTACATGGACACTGTTGATACAGTGACATTATATGATATGGGATACCAAAAAGGCCTAGCAGATTACAAGAAAGCGGGAATTCAGAACAGTATGGTTATTCTTGATTTCGGTGGACAGTCTTCGCCAACGAGTTTGTCTCTTTTCGGGATGCCGGATGCCGCGCTGACTCAAGTTGGGGCAGCGGTCGAAGCTTACTCCCGGGGATATTGGAAAGGCACAGCAAGTGATTCACTATCCACGGTTCATATCATTGTCGGAACGAATAACTCCTATACCGTTACTTATGAAGGCGGCCAGAACTTTGCCAATATGATCGATGATATTAACAGCCATAATAACACAAATTCTTATTCTGATCAGGTTGAAGTAGATGGCGGTAACGATATGGAACCGAGTTACGATCCTGTATCGACTACCACAGAGTGGGTGAAAGGCTATGATTCTGTTAACAGCTATTCGCTCTATAATTATGGTTCTGCGGACGGATGCTACCACACCAACCTTAACTCGGGCACCATCAATTATTCGTGCAATAACGGCTGGACCTATAAAGATATTCAATATATTTCCTGGGGAGCATCGCCTGCATGGCCGCTTCCGGAAATTTATGATAACAGCGGCGATATGGCCGAACAGTGGCAGAATATTGCCAAGTACTCTGCCGTCACTGCTGCTAAACCGATGCAATTCAGCGCTTCTTTAACCCAATATGCTGCTTGTACGAATACAGGATGCCATACGGAGCTCGATAACACGCCAAGCCAGGGCTGGACCCAGCTTTACAACGAACTATACAGTGATTCAAAAACCAAATCTGCTACCAATTTTCCAATACTCTCAACGGATATCCGTTGGCATTAAATCTTTCTGAGGGGTGAAAGACATGAAAAAAATAGCCATTTCACTTATAACGACAGCTGTTTTGTTTGGAGCAGGAGTTACTTATTACCATGTATCTGCTTCTGGCACTTATGATAATCTTCCAAAAGAAAAAAGAGAGATAATGGAGCGGAAAGCACAGAACAAGGATAAAGCGAGACATGACAACATCTTCAAGAAAGATGGAGTGGACGGTCCGCTTGTTGTTCAGCATGACCGTGCGGTGACGGCTCAAATATTGACGCATGTGGAAGACCCGGTAAACGACCAAAAAGCTAAATTCACAAATGGCTGGGTCAGCCCGATCAAAAACGGTGAGATTAGCGGCAAGAATGTAACGGTCGAAGCCGGAGCATTAATCAATGATTCCGCGCAAGGCTATGTCTTTGTGAGGTCGGCAGGAGACAAACGCAAGTATGTGGGGGAAAAAGAATACAAGACCCCAAGCAAACATGGCGCGGTAAAAATTATCGGGGCCAAAGGATTTACATTAACCCTTCAGGCAAAAGATGGGAAAAAATGGACATTTAACATTCCCACTGGAACATTTAAAGATATAAACTAGAATCATATTTGGGCTCTGGATGACAATCTGGAGCTCTTTTCTATAAGTCCTTTTTTAGGAGGGGAAAGAATGGATATTGCATTAAAAGAACATATTTATAACCTGGAAACTAGATTACTGCAATCTGAAGTGCGCCAATCAAAAAAAGAACTGGATGTATTGCTGGCAGATGATTTTCGGAACTTACGAGCTCAGGGCGGAGGATCAGCAAACAGGATTGTTTTGATGGCTTGGGCGTGCCGTGGATGGCCATGAAGGAACTGAACCTTCATCATCCATCACCTCCAAAATAGGTTCGGGGAAGATTGGTCACCTCATGGGCAACCCTGATGCCGGATTGAATGGCTCCTTCAATCCAGGCAGGAGCAGTCGATGTATGTTCCCCTGCAAAATGGACTCTTCCTTCAGGAGTAGGAATATAAGGGAACAACTCTGTTTCCTGGGATGGCTTAAACATGGAAAACGCGCCTCCGGAGAACTGATACTGTGACCAGCTATGAGAGGCTCCAGTTAAAAAATCATCGTAGATTTGCGTGCCGTGAACCGTTGCCAAATTATCCAAGGCATTTCGAATCCGATCTCCCTCAGGCAAGTTATCCCATGACAGGGTATCATCTTCCCAAGTATAGCTGGCTAAAATAATACCTGATCCTGTAGAACCAATTAGGTGGCTTGGATAATAAGCAAAACGAATGGGCAGGTCGGTCATCAATTTCCCCCCACGGATGCCTTCTCTTTCCCAGAATCTTTTTTTGAATTGAAGTCCTATTTTCGTAGAAGCTACGTAATGAAGTTCCCGGATCGCTTTCCATTTGTCATGAGAGAACAAATTACGCGGCTCAATCTCAACGAATGATAGTAATGAAAAGGGGATCGTTATAATTGCCAGATCGCCGGTGACCGTTAATGGCCGCTGGCTTTTGGTATGTCTAGAATGGATGGTCACCTGGTTGTTATTTTGAACAATCTTTGTCATTTGGTACCCGAAATTAAGATTTTCCTTCAGCAGGGGTAAAAAAGCTTTGGGCAGTCTGTCGTTGCCTCCTTCCACTTCATAAAACTGTATGGCAGGACTGAAGAGCGGCAGCAATTCCCTGAGAATTGCAGGAAAAGATAGTTCAGGAAAGCCCTCCAGTCCAATCAAAACCTTTATACTCTCAATTGCCCCCGGAGATAAACTGGGTCCGACAGGATTGTACAGAAGAAAAAAAGACATCGGGTATTTATCAAAGTCTTTCACAACCCTTTGCCAGTTTTTGAGGGGATTCTTTTGGATATAGTCGGCAATGGGCCTTATCGCCATCATAAGTAATTGTTCAGCAGATTTCCCCCTTTCATGAGGAGCGACAGGATAGTTTAATATATCCGGATTCCGCTGGTATTCCATTTGATTGGTTTTGATTCCGTTTGCATAAATCAGATCATTGGAGGTGACATTCAAAAATCTGTTCGTACGCAAATTGAATTTCTTTATATATTCCAGTACTAAATAATGATCATGAGGAATTCGCATAGCTCCAACATCCAGGTACAAATCATCCATAAAGGGGCTGCGCATCGTATAAACCCGGCCGCCTGCACGTTCCGTTGCCTCCAGAACGGTAACATCATGCCCGGCTTCTTTTAATAAAGAAGCTGCCACCAGCCCTGACATTCCAGCCCCGACGACAATGATTTTCTTTTGAACAGCAGATAAGCCAAGGCCATGCTGAATGGTGGAAAGCATTTGTTCTGTAGATAACTGTAGTGCTCTGTTAACTGCCATGTTTGCTCCTTTCAGCTATTGTGCCATTAACGGAAACTGCCTATTTTATTACCAATATATTTTTAAAGGTATAAGGATATGAAAATTTGCTGAAAAAGAGAAGCAGAAATGGATGATTAGTTGTCTTTTTCAGTAAGGATCAATTATCCGGAGGTTGCCCAATGAATTGGAGTTAGGCACAATTATTGAAAGTTAGGCTCAATTCCTCCGCATTTCGGCTCAATTCCAGCCAACAAGGCAGGAATCCACACTCCGTGAAGGGAATTCAATGGTAGACAGCACGGGATTGGAGGAGAAGAAACTTTGATCTGGTTTTTTCGGGTGGTCGTCTGGCTGATTTTTATCGGAATCGGAGCTTATCTTATTTTTTATTGGAGAGATGAAGATAAAGCTGAAAAGAAATTGGATGCGATCCGCAAATTGTGGTACGTCATTTACTTATTCGGTGCCTTGATCTATTGGACAGGAAAGCCGCACAGCATCTTTACAAATTGGACTAACTATCTGGTCGTTCTCGTGGTGTTTATCCTCATTGATGCCTTTATCTTCCTGAGTTTGTACTTGAAAAAAATCGGGAATAATGAACTAGCAAGAATCACGCGATCTGTAGAGAACAATCAGATGCTTTTGGATGATCTGCGGGCGAAAGTAAATAATGCACTATATATCTTGAAAACAGAAGGGATCACGGCGTATTATGGAAGTAAGGAAAACTATCTATATGGACTGAAGCTCGTTCTTCAGGCTTATGTAGAGAAGGAAGGCCACAGCTTTACGATCCTGCCTTTCGATACACCGCAAGAGAAGAACGAAGCACTGTCTGCGTATACGAATGCAAGCCTTATTCAATCTACGCTATCAAGAGCTGAAGCTTACTATAACCAGGAAGACAACTTTGCGTTTTATCCTTTTAATATTGAAGATGAAATTTATGTAATCAAGATTTCATCCTCTGCAAAAGTAAGTGATGTCGATGGTTCCTTGATCGGAATCTTATTGGCCACTTACGATATCCTAGTACAAGCTTTAGAAAGGAGTGATGATGCGTGACGAGCGGACTCGATCTTATGGGGAGCCAGCCGGTATCCATGAAGAACAGTGAACGAAAAGGAATCACGTTCAAGCCGAGAATTCAGTTTCCAAAAGTCGGCATCAGCCATCACACCATGCAGGTCATGGAAGAGAATGAGCGGATCATTCAAAAAGGAAACAGACGGGGAACATTCAAACGAAAATAAGACCTTAAAGGCAGTGGATTATTCCGCTGCCCTTTTTTGTATGATTGACACCTTGCTGCATATACTAAAGCAAACATTTCCGTGAAGCTGGAGGGAAGTTTGTGAAGAGCAGACGGTTTGTCTCCCGGATCCAAGGCCCGAAGCCGACCTTGTCCCATTTTGAAAAAGCGCTGAAGGAAGAAAATCATTCTATCCTGACTTTATTAAACAGTTTGAAGAAAAAACGCTGGACGTTCTTTGCCGGCAAATAATACATTAAATGGAGAGGGAGCAGAACCCTTTCTTTTTTTATGGACAATTGTTGCCGGGAGGTATTAAATGTTCAAAGTACATCTTTATTCGGATACCCTTATCATCGTCGTTCACGAAATTTATGGATTGAATCCGCACATGAAAAAGGTTTGTAAGTTCTTATCTCAGCAGGGATTTGATGTCATTTGCCCGAATGTATTGGGACGGGAAACGCCTTTTGATTATTATGAGGAAAGTCTTGCTTATGAGCATTTCATGAAGAAAGTAGGATTTGAAAAAGCCTCCCGAGAGGTAAAAAATTAGTAAAGGAAAATAAACCGAACTATAAAAAAATCTTTATCACAGGATTTAGTGTGGGGGCTACTGTCGCCTGGCTATGCAGTAAGGAAGCAGGAGTGGACGGTATTATTGGGTACTACGGTTCGCGCATTCGAAACTATACAGAGGTCTCCCCTCAGTGCCCTGTCCTGCTGTTTTTTCCGGAAGAGGAGAAATCCTTTGCTGTGGACGAGCTGATCACGGTGCTTCAGAAAAAGGATGTTGAAGTTTACAAATTTGCCGGAAAGCACGGATTTAGCGATCCTCACACGCCAAATTATAACGAAGAATCAGCAAACCAAGCCTTTCATCATCTGAAGAATTTTTTAGAAAGGAGCGACTATGTTGGCACAAAATCTTGAAAGTGATTTTCCGCCCAAATTAGCAAAACCGGCACAGCGCGCTCTGGCCGGTGCAGGATTTACCAGACTTGAGCAGCTTGTCAATCTTAGTGAAGCTGAAGTATCAAAACTTCATGGGATGGGTCCGAAGGCAATGGAACAGCTTCGTACGGCGCTTGAGGAAAAAGGACTCTCGTTTGCTAAAAAATAATGGAGATACAACTAGCAACATTTAAAGATGTTCCGTCCATGGTCAAGGTCCTAAATGCCGTTACCCTCGACTTGCTGAAGAAAGGAATCAACCAGTGGCCGTATCCATGGGATCCTTTTGTTGTTAAACAGGCAGTCGAGCGGCATGAGGGTTATGTTGTAAGGCTGGATGCTCAGATCACCGGAGCTTTCTACATCTATTCAGTAAGCAAACTTAGTGATCTACCCATGGAACCGCAAAGCCTTTACATCTCAAAAATCGCTATCCTGCCCGAGTACCAGGGTAGAAACATAGGCTCCCAAATCATCCGTTTTGCTTGCTCTTTAACACAAAAACAAAACAAGACGCTGTATTTGGATTGCTGGGCAGGAAATGAAAAGCTGAAAGGCTTCTACCGTGTTCAAGGTTTAGAATATGTCGGCGATTTCCCGGAGGAGGATTATTTCATCAGTATTTTTAAATCCTCAGGACACGTAAGAAAGTAATGTTCCTCCCGCCATGGAGCTCGTCCAAATTGGCTGATAAAAAGCTGAGATCAAAATACCCACCACTGCAGCATTCACACCCATGAGAGCTCCTTTTACTTTGGGGTTGCGGCGCAATGCATTCCAAAAAGGAAGTGTGCCAAAAACGAGCAGGAAGGCGGGCAGGAAGATCGCGAAGGCTGCAAGCAGTCCTCCTGTCCAGCTTTAATTATAGCACCAAGGTAGGACGCAAAGGTAAACAGGGGACTAGGGACTGCCTGAGCAGCGCCGTATCCAGCCAGAAAGGTTTCTTTGCTGATCCATCCGGCAGGAACGAACTCCTTTTCCAACAATGGCAGAACGACATGGCCACCTCCAAAAACGAGCGAGCATGATCGGTAAAAGCTGTCAAACAGGGCGATCCACTGATTTGAAAGGGCGTTTCTTAGTACAGGAAGCAGAATAAGTAATCCCAAAAATAGAACTAAGCAACTGCCACCAAACTTCCGGGAAATCGAAAAATTCACTCAAGTAAGGAAGTTATTTGATTGTTCCTATTCATAAAACACCTGCTTTTATTTTATCTATCGAGTGATCTTATTATAAATTAAAGTGATGTAAAACAGGATGGCTTTACAATTGGTAATAAAACTTCATCATATCGTTACAAGAGATTTATCGTTACTTCATACTCATTTACTACAATGAAGGCACATAAGAGAAAAGGGGAGTGGAAGTAATGAAAAAGAAAACAATAGCAGCTGCAACACTTTCATTAGCACTCATCACATCATTTGGGGTAAATCAAATTGCGGATGCGAAAGAAGAGAAAAGTGCATCTCCTAAAAAAGCAAAAAATGTCATTATGTTTGTTGGAGACGGTATGGGAGCTTCTCACAGGGAAGCGATTCGTTTAGCTGCTCAAGGCCTTAACGGCGAGCTGGCTATGAATAAAATGCCGTATACAGGAAATGTTCATACACATTCTACTTCGGTCGTAACCGACTCTGCTGCAGCAGGAACGGCTATGGCGACAGGAGTTAAAACATATAATGGAGCAATTGGAGTAGATGAAAATAAGAAACCAGTAAAATCTGTGCTGGAAATGGCCGGTGAGGCTGGGAAGTCAACAGGCCTTGTCACAACAAGCCAGATTACAGATGCTACACCTGCTTCGTTGGGTGCACATGTGGCCGATCGCAAAAAGCAAAGCGATATCGCGAAACAGTACCTTGAAAACAGTAAAGTCGACGTTCTGCTCGGCGGCGGTGAAGACTACTGGTACCCTAAAGGCGAAGAAGGAAAATATCAGGATCACCCAGCAAAAGATAAAGAAGAAGCAAGCCAAGGCACTCAAGGGAACCTGGTGAAAAAAGCTCAAAAGCTTGGGTATAACTATGTAACCAATAAAGATGAGCTTCAAAAAGCGAAGAACGGCAAATTGCTTGGCCTTTTCGCGAACGAAGAAATGTTCGAACAAAATCCTGAAGGTGAAGGTGACCTTTATGATCCGGTCGTACCATTGCCTGACATGACTCAAAAAGCGATTGATACGTTGTCTCAAAATAAAAAAGGATTTTTCCTCATGGTTGAAGAGGAAGGAACCGATGAAATGTCTCACGAAAACAATGGTAAACTCATGATGAAAGCCGGCAAGCAGCTGGACAAATCTGTACAAGTTGCGAAGGACTATGCGAAAAAACATCCTGACACTCTTGTTCTTGTAGCAGCTGACCATGAATGTGGCGGGCTTTCCATCGAAGAAGTAAACCCTAAAGACGAGAGCGGTGACGATGTTTCGAAAGAGGACGGGCCATATACACCTGCTCACTCTAAAGAAAAGTTTGCCCTTGACTGGACGACTAATGAACATGGCGGTCAATCTGTTCCATTAACAGCACAAGGACCTGGAGCAGAGAAACTGGAAGGAACGTATGAGAACACGAATATCTTTAAGGCGATGAGAGACGCAATGGGCTTAAGAAGTAAATAGATGCAGTCTACAAAAACGCTCAGAACTTTCTGAGCGTTTTTCTTGTGGCTGGATTGCCATCAAAGGATTAGGACTATACACTTTATGTGCTTAAACTATTTAAGTTGATAAACAAGAGGTGCTTTTTATGGAACAAGCTTCGTACGTGATAGAGGCTTTTGATTTATTCAATCAGGTCAACAGCCACTTTCTCAAGCATTATTTTTCTTCATTAAATTATGCATTAACACCCAAACAATTTTTAGTTCTTGAACTCGTCCATAAAAGTGAGCCCGTGAATGTCCATAGCATAGCCGAACAACTGGATCTTTCAATAAGTTCTACGAGCCAGTTGGTGAGCAAGTTAGAAAACGATGGCTATGTGATTCGAAGCATAAATCCCAAGAACAGAAGAGAGATCTTCCTGACATTAGGAGAAAAAGGGGAAGAATATTATGCTGAATACAATAAAATCGATCGATTTGTCATTGAGAAGTTTTTTTCTCAATTGTCAGTCGAAGAAACAAAGCAACTGAGGGACATTGCCAAAAAGCTGCATCAGGTTGTAACCGAAGATCAGGTCGTTCAGGAGTAAGAGATATTGCCAATGATGCATCTAAAGGACTACATCATCGATTTATTTACTGCCTATGAACAGGCCGCCTTTTTAATCAGTATTGTTTTAATATGGTTATCAGTGTGCTAGGTATTGTCCCCAGTGTATTTTTAACGGTAGCGAACTTAGCCGTTTTTGGTTTTTGGGAAGGGATGGCGAAAAGGTTTCGGCAAACTCGCAAACAAGAAAGGATTCAATCATCCAAAAGTAAAACAATTGCTTGCTGCGGAAGGAAGAGAGTCCTTTCTTTTGATTCTTGCGCTCAGACTCCTGCCGTTTGTTCCTTCAGGTCTTGTTACATTTATTGCTGCAATCGGCAAAACATCTTTACTGCTTTTTGCTGCAGCAAACTCCATTGGAAAAATTCCTGCGATTCTCATCGAAGGTTACTCCGTGTATAAGGTCATTCATTGGACATGGGAAGGTAAAGTAATCATCACAGTCATGGCGTGCATCCTTCTTGTTGTGGCTTGTAAAAAGGTAAAAACGCAGTTATGTAATGATGCTGCTCGTGAAAGGACTTATATAACAAATGATAAACTCCATATTAAAACAGATCATTAGCCTTCTTCCTCAAAATGCTATTTCCCGAACAGTGGGGAAATTAGGGCATTCGCCGGTTAGCCGGCATATTATCAAACCATACAGTTCCATCTATAAAGTGAATTTGAATGAAATGGATAAACCGTTGTCCGATTATCCAAACTTTACGTCTTTTTTCACTCGTACGCTTAAACCCGAAGCTCGTCCAAATTTTTTCAGGCGAGAACACACTCATCAGTCCAGTTGAATGATAGAGCATTGTTCGAAAAAAACAGCATTTAAAAGAGACCTCCAAGCGCTTTGGGAGGTCTCTTTTTTTATAAATAAATTTCTTAAAGATTTTTTAAAATGTGTCGATTTTGTCTTTTAACGTTCGTCGTCTAAGTAGAAGCTCGATTTTAACTGATGATCCTTTCATCAGGAAAGGAGAAAAAAAATGAATTCAGTAATTTCAAAGGACGGTACTTCAATCGTATATGACAAGATGGGTCAAGGACCAGCTCTCATCTTAGTAGGAGGTGCCTTCAGTTATCGGAAGTTTCCCGAAGTGGCTGCAATGGCAGAGTTGCTTTCGGAGCACTTTACGGTATATAACTACGACCGCCGGGGACGCGGTGACAGCGGGGACGCCAAACATTATGCAGTAGAGCGTGAGATAGAAGATCTTCAGGCTTTGATTGAGGAAGCAGGTGGTTCAGCGAGTGTTTGGGGCTTATCTTCAGGCGCGGTTCTCGCTCTTCAAGCAGCCGCAAGCGGTGTGAACATTACGAAATTGGCACTGCATGAACCTCCATTCGTAGTCCAGGAGAGCGACCGCAAACCGCCGAATGATTTCTTGCGTGGCGTAACAGCGCTTATAGCTGACGGACGCCGAGCTGATGCGGTCAAATACTTCATGACAAAAGGCATGGGAGCACCTTCATGGATCATACCTCTTATGCGTATGATGCCTGGAGTTTGGTGCAGACTCATGGATGTTGCTCACACGCTACCATATGATGCTGCATTACTGGATGGCTATATGGATGGAAAGCCGCTTTCGGATGAGCAATGGAAAAACGTCACGATGCCTGTCCTCGTGCTCGAAGGAACGGAGAGCCCAGCTTCTCTGCGCCATAGCGCTCAAGAATTGGCAAGCGTGCTCCCCAACCCTCAACTATTAAGTAAAAAGGGACTTGGGCATACGAAGAAGCTAAACTCAAAATTGATTTCCAGCGAGCTGTCCGGGTTCTTTCTCAGTCATTGAATATGAAGTGTGCTGGCAGGAATTGGGTGTAATGTGCAAGAATAATTAATCGTTGGGAAAACGGTGGAAATCCTAAAATGGAATGAATTTAAAGGAGGAAAACAAAATGAGATTCATGATGATTGTAAAAGCGACTACAGATTCAGAAGCGGGTGCTATGCCTAGTCAAGAACTGATTGATGCGATGCAGAAGTACAATGAAGAGTTAGTCAAGGCGGGTGTATTGCTAGCCGCGGATGGCCTGCAGCCAAGCTCAAACGGTATCCGAATATCTTATCCAGATCCGGGAGACAAGCCGAAGGTAGTGGATGGACCGTTTACGGAAGCGAAAGAAATGATCGCCGGATACACGCTGATCGATGTGAAATCCAGAGAAGAAGCCATCGAGTGGGCACTTCGTATGCCGGATCCCCATGGGTTTGGACAGGGGGAAATCGAACTAAGACAGGTTTATGAGGCTGCAGATCTTACCGATAATACCGAGTCACTGGCAAAAGAGGCAGCTCTTCGCCAGCAGCTTGAGGAGCAGAAGATAAGGTGACATTGGCTGATACACATAGAACGATCGATGCGATCTGGAGAGTGGAATCGGCTCGCCTGATCGCTGGACTGACAAGAATCGTTCGCGATGTCGGACTGGCAGAAGACTTTGCACAGGATGCCCTGGTGATTGCTTTAGAAAAATGGCCTGAAACCGGCATCCCGGAGAAGCCGGGAGCCTGGCTGATGACAACAGCAAAGCGACGAGCCATTGACTTCATCAGAAGAAATAAGCTGCGTGACCAAAAATACGCAGAGCTGGCCAAGGAAACTGACCTCTTCAGTGAGGATGACGTTGGCCGATCTTTGGACGGGGAGATCAAAGATGATCTTCTTCGTCTCATTTTCATGACCTGTCATCCGGTACTTTCACATGAATCAAGGGTGGCACTGACTCTTCGGCTTTTGTGCGGTCTGACCACAGATGAAATCGCACGTTCTTTTCTGTCGGCGGAATCAACGATCGCACAGCGCATTGTACGGGCAAAGAAAACCCTTCGCTCTGAAAAGGTCCCTTTTGAACTGCCGGAAGGAAAAGCGTTAGCGGATCGCCTTTCTACCGTTCTTGAAGTCATTTATCTGATGTTTAATGAAGGCTACACGGCAACTGCAGGAAATCAATGGGTTCGCCCGCTGCTCTGTCAGGAAGCACTCAGGCTCGGTCGTGTACTAGCCGAGGCTGTGCCGGATGAACCGGAAGTGTATGGTTTGGCTGCCTTAATGGAAATTCAGTCATCCCGGTTTAGAACGCGTATGGATGCAAATGGAGAACCTGTTCTTCTAATGGATCAGAACCGGGCACAATGGGATCATCTCCTTATCTGCCGCGGCTTGGCAGCACTTGAGCGAAGCCAAAAGCTTGGTTGCTCGATGGGTCTATATTCTCTGCAGGCTGCCATTTCGGCCTGCCATGCTCAGGCAGGGAATGCTGAGGAAACGAACTGGCCGAGAATTGCTGCCCTTTATGAAGCATTGCTCAGAATCAATCCTTCTCCGATTGTCGAACTAAACAGGGCAGTAGCGATATCTATGGCATTCGGGCCATCCATCGGGCTCAAAATGGTGGATGAATTAAGTGATAATCCTGCACTGAAGTCTTATCATCTGCTTCCTAGTGTGCGAGGAGATCTGTTAATGAAGCTAGGACGGTTTGATGAGGCCCATTCGGAATTTAAGTGTGCAGCAGCTCTGTGCAGGAATGAACGGGAAGTGTCTCTTTTATTAAAGAGAGCGGCTGATTGTGAAGCATGAAAGTCATTTTTTTAGGCTGTTTTCGCAACCTTTATTGCTCTTGGGAGGAGTTGATTTCCGTTCCAGGCTGCTCGCTTTCCGTGGGGCGTGCGCTGAACCCCTCGGCTCAAGCGCCTGCGGGTTTCACCTGTCACGCTAGTCCCACAGGAGTCTCGCACCTTACACAATCAATCTGTCGATGAGGAATCAATACAAAAACCATCACAAAGCAACAATCTTTTAGAAAAGAGCCCTTTTTTATAAAGGTGTCGATAAATGGGTTTCCTGTTCGTTGTTATTGTAAGAAGAGAGTTACAGAGAATCATTTTTATTTAATGTAGCATTCTTACCATTTCAGGGAGGGAAACGTCATGAAATATATGCTGATTGTAAAAGCTACAGCATGCTCAGAGGCAGGAATACATCCGAATGAGGAGTACGCTGGAAAGATGCTTGCGTTTGAGAGATCTTTAGCAAAATCGGGTAAGCTATGGGCTGCCGAAGAACTTTTTCCCAGTTCAGAAGGAATGAAAATGGTGTACTCAAGCCAGAGGAACGGGCCGGGCATCACAGCCGGTCCTTTCCAAAGCTTTGAACATCATATAGCCAGGTATTATGTGGTTGAAGTGAAGTCTGAGGAGGAAGCCGTTTATTGGGCGCACCAGCTGCCGGTTGATCATTCAATGGGACCAAACGAAATAGAGATAAGAAGATTGAAAGAGAATGAGGTCTGTTTGAAGGGTAAAAGCAACCGGGTGATGGAAAGAGAATTGAAAGATTATCTTCGTATTCTATAAGAAATAAAAATTAAAAGAAATGAGAGAGGGGAAAGAGATGAAGAATCAAGAGGTTACGAGTTTTATTGAAGGATTGGACCAAGAATGGAAAGTTGAAGTATGCAGCGAGCTTAGGAGTATGGTACATCAAACGATACCTGATGCAGAGGAGCGCATGCAATACAAAAAACCGCATTTTCTGAAAAACGGAAAATACACCGCGGTCATCTCACCTTCAAAGGCGGCTGTTGCTTTTACTATCTTTAATGCAGCTGATCTTGATTTTCCAGAAGGACAGTTTGAAGGGCCTCCTGAAAGAAAAACGATTAAATGTAAAGAAGGTCAGACGCCAGATTACGCCCTGTTGTCTGATCTGCTTTCCAAAGCTGCTCAGGCACTCGTATAATCATTGCTGCTATAAAAAGACATCAGGCTGGATGTCTTTTTATTTGGCTCTTTTGCCGAAGCCTTCCTTGTCCTGCGGGACGGGCGGGATAGGTGAGACCCGCAGGCGCTTGCGCCGGTAAGGCTCACCGCACGCCTCGCGGAAAGCGAGCATCCTGAAACGGAAATCAACCTACCCTAAGAGCGACATAAGTTACGAAAATAGCCTTTATTTTGTATTTAGGCCTTTCTATGCATTTTTTATTTATGGCTTGCAGTGGACAAGAAATCGGGTATACATTGATATTGTTGTTTTTTTCCAACATCATTTAAGGAGGCAAAAGTGTATGAGCATGAGAAAATCGCTAGTCTGTTTGTCTGCAGCAGGATTTCTTGCACTTCAAGCTTTACTTCCAGCCGCGGCGAGTGCTTCTTCCAACGTGAAATCAGAAAAAATGAGCGTGGCGGATCCTTATCCCGGCTACGTCATTAAATACGGGGATCGTGGTTCTGATGTCAGGAAAGTACAAACACAACTAAACAAAAATAGAATCCCGATTACGGTGGATGGAATCTTTGGAAAGGTGACGCTTCAGAAAGTGAAGCAGTTTCAATACTATCGCTATCTTAAGACAGATGGGATAGTAGGTCCTTCCACATGGAATGCTCTCTATCACACGCCAGTCCCCTATCCGGGGCACGCCATTAAGAAAGGTGACCGAGGCATGGATGTGACGTGGATTCAGGCACGTTTAAACGATGCGGGCGGTTCTATTAAAATTGATGGCATCTTTGGATCGAAAACAGAAGCGAAAGTTAAGGAATTTCAACAAAAACATCACCTGACAGCCGACGGCATCGTTGGCCGGGAATCATGGGAAGTGTTGTTTAATTACGAGGAGTAGAAGATAAAAAAAAGGGGCATCAGGAGAACGTATCCTGATGTCTTTTTTTGGTGGGAAAATCATAGCCTCAATGTAGGGAGGAAGGGATTGCGGATGTTCTGGCGAAGAATTAACCAGGATATGAAACCCTTTAAGGAGAATGAATGATGACAGTAGCCGTAAAAGAATTACCGGAACATGAAGTTGCGTATGTCAGACGAGTCGGGTCTTATTTTGAGCCGCCAGAGCATTGGGGTAAATTGTTTCAGTGGGCGTTCGGCAATGAGCTGTTTCCTCCGCAGCAGCAGTTTATCGGAATCTCGCTTGATAATCCCGAGCTGGTAGAAGAGACTGCCGTCATGATGCCTGTGTGACGATTCCAAAAGATTTTCAAAAAGAAGAACATCCTGATGTTTCATTTAAGAGATTGGATGGCGGACCATATGCCGTGTACTCCTTTTATGACACACCGGGTAAACTGAATCAGGCCTATCAGTTTATGTTTGCAGAGTGGCTGCCTGCCAGTGAGTATGAGCCGGATTTTTCACGTCATAATTTAGAGTTTAACCTGAATAATCCTGCAGAGGATCTGGAAGGGAGATGCAAGGTAGATCTGTTTGTTCCCATCAAAAAATGCGGGTGAGGAAGGTGGAGCATGAAGCTTAACCATTTGAATCTATGTGTGAAAGATTTAGCAGAAGCACAGCATTTTTTTGAACACTTCCTAGGATTTCAAACAAAAGCGCAAAAGAGCGATGTGAGTAGGGTTATGGATGATGGTGAGGGATTTCTGCTGGTATTGAGCAGTATGGGAGAAGAGCCTCCCAAGTATCCGAATGGTTTTCACGTTGGCTTTTATGTAGAAACGAGCGAAAAAGTGGATGAAATGTATGAACAGCTAAAAGCTGCAAAGGTTTCTGTTGGCAATCATCCGAGAGTGATCCGTGGTGGGTATACGTTTTATTTTCATGCGCTGAACGACATTATGTTTGAGGTGACGAGCTCTCAGTAGCTGCATCTGAAAAGGAGTGGTAGCTTGTATATTCCCAAGCCCTTTGAAATAAACGATGAAGAAATGATGTTTGATGTTATCGAACAATATAGTTTTGCCACGGTCATTTCTCAGCATGAAGGTGTTCCTTTTGCCACACATCTTCCCTTGGTGCTAGACCGTGAGGAACGTATGCTTTATGGCCATTTTGCCCGTCCGAATCATCAGTGGAAAGATATTGAACAGCAGAAGGTCCTTGTTATCTTTCAAGGACCTCATTGCTATGTTTCTCCTTCCTGGTATGAGACCCGGGAAGCGGTGCCGACCTGGAATTATGTAACCGTCCATGTGTATGGGGAAATCCAGTTTATACAGGATGAGCAAGAGATGGCTGAAACCCTCTTTAGCATGGTGAAGCAATATGAGGACCCTGAGAGTTCTTATGATATTAACGATTTGGACCCGCATTACATATCAGGGATGCAGAAAGGGATTGTCGGATTTAAGCTTGCCGTTACGAGTATGGAGGGAAAAGCAAAATTGAGTCAAAACCATCCATTAAAACGGCAGCAAATGGTGATGGAGAAACTGAGTAAGCAGCCTGGTGAAAACGAGAGACGGATTGCTGAGCTGATGAAAGAAAATCTCAAACAAGCTTCAACAAATCGGCAAGAATAAAAGGCGGGGAAGCTCTGTGTTCTTTCAAAATGGAAAGCTAAGCGTACGGCAGCTCGCGTATGAAGATCGGTTCGTATTGGCTAAGTGGCTTTCAGATCCATCTGTCCTGGAATTTTATGAAGGCAGGGACCGCCCTCACGATATCTATAAAGTGATACAGAAGTTTTTTAAAAAAGAAGACGAGACGGTTGGCTGTATTGTTGAGTACGATGGAATAGACATTGGATACATTCAATTTTATAAACTGGATGATGAAGCAAAACATGCATACGGATACCGTGATGAAACGGTATATGGGATGGATCAGTTCCTCGGGGAAGCTCGTTATCGTGATAGAGGGATTGGGACAGACTTGGTGGCCGGGATGCTGGAGTACTTAGTAAACGATAAGCAGGCTCAGGTCATTATTATGGATCCGCAAACCTGGAATAAACGGGCCATTCGGTGCTATGAGAAATGTGGATTTAAAAAAGTAAAAGTACTGGCTGAACATGAGTGGCATGAAGGAAAGTACAGGGATTGCTGGCTTATTGAGTTCCGGCCGGATAAGGAGGAAGTATCATGAAGACGCTGTTTCGTTACAACTGGCAAGTCAGGGAGGATTGGTACAAATGGTGTGAGGGTGTTCCTGAAGCTGAACTACTAAAAGTTCGTACAGGCGGTGTGGGAGGCATCTTACATACGCTCTTTCATATCATCGATGTCGAGTGGAGCTGGATTCGTGGATTACAGGAAAAACCTGATTTTCAGGAGACTTTTGATGGATATCAATCCCTTGAAAAAGTCAGAAAACTGGACGCCGAGTTTAAGCCTGAAGTGGAAAATTTTGTTCTTGCCTGGAACGACAGTATGGAAGAACGAATTTTGCATGATACCCGACCTGATGGAAGGAAAGTGACATTCACCCATGGAGAAATCATGCGCCATGTGATCGCCCACGAAATCCATCACATCGGACAATTGTCGGTTTGGGCGAGGGAGATCGGAACGAAACCAGTAACTGCTAACCTGATTGATCGGGGACTGAACATAACAATTCAATAGGTAAACATGAAAGGGGGCTGTCCAAGAAGTCTGGTAGCTGTTGATCTCCGCTCCAGGCTGCTCGCTTTCCGCGGGGCGTGCGGTGAGCCTTACCGGCGTGAACGCCTACTTTTTGGCGCTAGCGCCGGCGGGAGTCTCACCTGTCACGCTAGTCCCGCAGGAGTCTCGCACCTTGCCCTCCAATCAACTTTTCATTGAAGATTTTTCACGTCAAAGGAGCTGCCTGAAGGTCAATTTTCGACTTTCAGGACAGCTCTTTTTTATGTTGACTCTTTCATAAGTACATTTACCTTTCCAAAGTATGATTACGAGCCGCTTTTAAAGATTTTTGACACATATATTAGTTATTGCTAATATCATATTAATATATATATTAGTTTACTCTAATATATGAATGGGGGCTATTGGTATGCAATTGATCGAAATTGATACAAAGGTAAAATTTCTGCGTGGTTTCGCTGATAAAACAAGAATTCAAATATTAGAGGCGTTAATGGATGAAGAAAAAACTGTATCTCAAATCGTAGAAGCGATCAACGGAAATCAATCCAACATATCACAACATCTCGCCTGTCTTAAAGGTTGTGGCATTATTGTAGGAAGACAGGAAGGAAGATATTGTTATTATAGTATCCGCAACCAGCAGATCCGTGAACTGCTTAACATGTTTAACGTTGTTCTTGCCGACGTTCAAAATGATGTCGCTTGTTGTGACAGTCATATAGATTAGGAGTGATTCATATGTCAAACCAATGCTCCGGCTCTGATAAAAAGCCACAAACGAAAAAGGATAGCTGCTGTTCAGGTGGGGAAGCCACAAATGCAATAGCCAAGGAGAAAACAACCAGCTGTTGTTCTTCTGAGCCACAAATAAAAGAAACGAGTATTGTACCTTCCCTTGCTGGTGAAAAAATGGAGTTTAGAGTCCAGGGAATGGATTGTCCTGCTTGTGCAAAAACCATTGAAAAAGGGATTCGCTCACTAACGGATATAAAAGAAGTCCATGTTAATTACAGTACTGCGAAAATGCAGGTTGTTGCACACAATCTCTCAGCCTTTGATCCCATCGAAAGCCAAATTAAGAAGCTCGGCTATACTGTGGAGCCGATTAATGAGAAAAGAAAACTTAAGACCTACACGGTAGAAGGAATGGATTGCGGCAGTTGTGCTAAAAGTATCGAAAATCATTTAAACCTGCACTCTTCTGTTCAAAGCGTAAATGTTAATTTTTCGACGGGAAAAATGAAAATTGAACATACAAATAGTCCAGAAGAAATCGTTTCAGAAGTTTCTAAGATTGGGTTTAAAGCTACGTTAGATACTAGCCGTACAGCAAGTCAGCCTGTACAAAAGAAGAATGAAAATAGTTTGCTCATTGTTTCAGGCCTGTTGATTGCCCTTGGTTTTGCTGGTTCCTATACAGGTGTATCCACATTGATGTCCTCGATCCTCTATGCTGTTGCCATGATTCTGAGTGGCTATAAACCTGTGAAAAGTGCCTACTATTCGTTAAGAAGCCGTTCTTTAGACATGAATGTATTAATGTCAGCTGCAGCAATTGGAGCTGCTTTTATTGGTGAGTGGCTGGAAGGTGCCACTGTGGTTTGGTTATTCGCATTGGGGAACGTATTGCAGAATAAGTCCATTGAACAAACAAGAAATTCGATTCGCAATCTTATGGATCTAGCTCCTCCAGAAGCCTGGGTTCAAGCCGGCTTAGATGTTGTTAAAAAGCCCGTAGAGGATATGTCGATTGGTGATGTCATTATTGTTAAACCAGGTGACAAGATTCCTTTGGATGGAGAGGTGTTTAAAGGGGAATCCAGTGTTAATCAAGCTCCGATTACAGGTGAATCCATCCCTGTTGATAAACAATCTGGAGACAACGTGTATGCAGGAACCATTAATGAACATGGAACGCTTGAGATCAAGGTAACAAAGCTAGTCGAAGATACGATTATTTCCAAAATCATTCACTTGGTGGAAGAAGCTCAGGAGCAAAAAGCACCAACTGAAGCCTTTATTGATAAATTCGCAGCAATCTACACGCCGATTGTATTTGGATTGGCATTGCTTATCATGGTCTTTCCGCCATTATTAACATTAGGAACGTGGGGTGATTGGTTTTATAAAGGGCTTGAATTATTGGTGATTGCTTGTCCATGTGCACTGGTCATCTCCACTCCAGTGGCCATTGTGTCAGCCATCGGAAATGCTGCAAAGAATGGGATCTTAATCAAAGGTGGGACCTTCTTAGAAAAAGCGGGTGCCATCACAGCTATCGCGTTTGATAAAACAGGAACCTTAACTGAGGGTAAACCAAAAGTATCAAAAGTTGAAGTGCTGGAAGGTACAGAAGAAGAACTGTTATCCATCGCCTTCACATTAGAGAACTATTCCACTCATCCAATCGCTAAAGCCATTGTGGATTACGCGAAGTCCCAAGGGATTTCTTCTAAAGAAGGAGAGTTATATAAAAGCATTGTTGGGAAAGGCGTCCAAGCCGCGATTGATGGAGTGAATTATTACGCAGGAAACCTGACTCTATTTAAAGAAATGACGGTCTCACTGGAGCAGCTTAACGTACTGGAGCTGCAGAACCAAGGGAAAACGATTGTGATCCTTGGTACGGAACAAAAGATCATTGGTTTGATTGCCGTGTCGGATACCATCCGAGAATCCACCATCTCTTCGTTAAAAGCATTAAAAGAAAGAGGAATACGCGAGACCATCATGTTAACGGGGGATAACGAAGGTACCGCTAAAATAATTGCCTCTGAAGCAAATGTGAGTCGTTACTTTGCTGAATTATTGCCAGAAGATAAAGTAACCGCAATCAAGAAGCTGCAAAGCGAAGGTTACAAGGTAGCCATGGTCGGTGATGGAATTAATGATGCCCCTGCCCTGGCTGCCGCTGATCTAGGAATTGCGATGGGTGGAGCGGGAACGGATACTGCCATGGAGACCGCGGACATTGTTTTAATGGCTGATAATCTTGATAAGCTGCCTCATACCATGAAATTGAGTAAAAATGCGTTATCCATCATCAAGCAAAACATTTGGTTTTCCATCATCATAAAGGCTCTTGCATTAGGATTGATATTCCCTGGCTGGCTTACGCTATGGATGGCAGTTTTAAGTGATACAGGGGCAGCATTAATCGTTATTTTGAATGCTTTAAGGCTATTAAAGGATAAAGAATGAATATGTCGAGATGACATAATTTAAACCATTGAGACGATTCTCAATGGTTTTTCTTTATATGGTAGGTGTAGGTGTTGGTTTTGCATAACCCTTCTCATATGTTTTATCGATTTTCTCTCTAATTTCCTTTACTGATTTTCCTTTGCTGTAATCCCTTACTGATTGTGCAGCGATTTCCAGACATACCCCACATTTTGTTCCGTGATCATCCCAAAATATTGCACCGTTCTTTTTATTTTCATGGACGAAGCAATCGTAATTATTTTTATGGTTTGCTTCTTCTCCACAGCCGCAGTAACAAGGAATCTTCTCCAGGAGCTCTTTATGTTTAGCAGCAGCCTGATAAATTACCTGTATCTCTTTTGGCTGTTTCATTAAAAAGGAAGGCAACGATTCAACTTTTCCTGTTTCCTCTCTAATATCGGAGGTTTCATGAGATTGAGATTGTTCATGATCTTGATGATTTTTTTCACTTTTTTGAGGTTCTTTATTGGAACAGGCGATTAGAAGAGATAAGGAGAGTAAGACAGCAAGTGATTTTATTTTCATAACAATTCTCCTCTATAATAGATTAGATTACTCTGTCATTTTAAATGAAAAAAGGCGGCTGCACATAACTGTTCACAATTAATACATAAATGTAAACAACTCCATCCTGTGAAATCATGGTGCATTCTATTTAGCTCAACAAGAAAAACTGCCTTCCTTTTTTTATAAAGTGAGGACATATGTCCTTTCCCTCATGCGTGTCTTTCCCTGATAATGAAAAATGTAAATTAAACAGGGGAGAGATTCGATGAAAGGAATACTTTTTGCGTTGTTCGGAGGTATCTTCATTTCGCTTCAAGGTGTGGCCAATTCCCGGATCGGCCAGGATATTGGCACATGGCAAGCGGCCACGGTTACCCAGATGACAGGATTTATTTTAGCGATGATCCTCATGATTTTCTTCAGAGACCGGACTTGGCAAAAATTCAAACTTGTGAAACCGCTGTATTTGTTTGGGGGAACGTTTGCTGCTGTCGTGATCTTCAGTAATGTGACAGCCATCCATAAGGTAGGTGTGACCCTGACCATCTCTGCTCTCTTGATCGCTCAGTTAAGCGTTGCTTTTTTAACAGACAGCTACGGCTGGTTTGGAACGGCGAAACAGAGAATGAGGATGCCGCAGTTCATCGGAATTGGTATGATGATTACAGGTGTGCTGATTTTAAGCATGTGATAATCGCCTGATGGAGGTTTCGCTATGAAAGAAATCAATGATCGTGAGCTGCTTGAATTATATTTGAGTGATCATCAAATAGAATCTATATTTCATTCGCAATTGATGCCGTATTTGAAGTTGTATCATTTCAAGCCGGGTGAGCTCATCTGTTCACAGGGAGAACCCGCACAGTATCTTTATGTACTGGTGAAGGGGAAGGTAAAAGTGTACACCACCTCACCAGAAGCCAAAACACTCATTCTTTCGTTTAAAACACCGCTTGAAGTGATCGGGGACATTGAATATGTACGGGGTACAGATACGGTGAACACAGTGGAGGCTGTATCTCCAGTCACGATGATCGGTATTAATCATCGCTGGCTGAAAAAATACGCTTGTGATGATTCAGCGTTCCTGAATTTTTTATTGAAAATCATTACGGAAAAATTCTATGTGAAATCCAATTCTTTACGCTTTAATCTGCTCTATCCGGTGGAAGTTCGTCTGGCGAGTTATCTCTTGTCGGTCTCGTTTGATGAATCGGATTCCTTATTAACGGGACAGCACAGTACCCGAAGTTTGAAAGATGCTGCGAATTTGATCGGAACGAGCTACAGGCATCTGAACCGGGTCATCCAGCAATTTTGTTCAGAAGGATTGGTTGAACGGAACAGCGGAGGAATTCTTGTGAAAGATCGGGAAGGCTTGCGGGCATTGGCCAATGACAATATCTATGAATAAGGAGTAGAAGAGTTATGCTTTTAGGGATCATTTTTGCGCTGATTGCAGGAGCGCTCGTCGGCCTGCAAAACATTTTCAATAGTAAGGTCAATGAACATGCGGGATCCTGGGCAACGAATGTCTTGGTTTTGGGACTGGGATTCATTGCATCACTGACGCTTGGTTTGATCTTTGAAGGGAAACAATTATTCCATCTGCACCATATGCAAACGTGGTATTGGTTCAGCGGTGCGATCGGAGTAGGAGTGGTGACCTGTGTGGTGCAGGGGGTCAAACGGCTCCGGCCAACGATTGCTATCTCCATTGTCCTGGCATCACAGCTTGGATTTGCCCTGTTTTTGGACTCAGTGGGCGCCTTAGGCTTGGACCCGGTGCCTTTTACCTTTAAGGAGCTGATCGGAGTGCTGATCATCATCGGAGGCATCATCGTTTTTAAATTCAGCGGTGAGCAAGAGACTCAGCAATCGCAGAAGGCCTCATGAAAATTTACAAAACACTGTTATTTGATGTTGATGATACGCTGTTGGACTTCGGTGCGGCAGAGAGCACAGCCCTTCACATGTTGTGTGAAGAGCAGCAGATTACGTTTACCTCAGAACTGGAAAGCCTTTATAAGAAAATAAACCAGGGGCTTTGGCAAGCATTTGAAGAAGGGGAAATCGAACGGGACGAGGTCCTTAACACTCGCTTTTCTCTTTTATTAAAAGAGTACGGCCATGAGGCGGATGGGCGTTTGCTTGAAGAAATCTATCGTGGATTTTTAAGTGAAGGGAACCAGCTGATCGAAGGAGCATTGGAATTGATCACAGTGCTGCAAGATCGTTTTGATCTATATATTGTGACAAACGGTGTTTCCAAAACACAAGACAAACGGTTGAGAAGTTCGGGGCTGCATCCACTGTTCAAAGGGATTTTTGTTTCCGAGGACACGGGGTTTCAAAAGCCAATGAAAGAGTACTTTGATTATGTTTTTGCACGAATCCCCGATTTTTCTCTAGAACAAGGATTGATCATCGGTGATTCCTTAAATGCTGACATGAAAGGCGGACAGCTGGCCGGGCTCGATACCTGCTGGTTTAATCCCAAAAAGAAAACCAACCATACGGATATGGTTCCGACCTATGAAATACAGAAGCTTGATGAGCTGTATCAGATATTGGGATAAAACTAGGTCAACCGGATTTTTCTGGTTGGCCATTTTTAATTTCAAGGAATCTGCCGTTCGGATGGATAAGAAGAATAGATCCCTTTTATCGAGTTAATAATTTGTAACAGCGGCTATATGGGTTTTAATTCATGTAAGGTACCCCTTACTAAGGAAGCCATTTTGACTGGCAACCCGTTTTTTAAACCCATCCGAAAAGGTAGTTTATGCTGTTTTGATTTCTTTTTGAGTTTTTGATTTGAAAAAGATTTTCATCATAGGTGGTGTAACAATAGTAGTCACAAGAACTACGACAACAATGACAGCAAACATGTCTTGGTTCAATAGCTTTGATTCTAGACCAATAGCGGAAATGATTAACGCTACTTCACCACGAGAGACCATGGCGGAACCAATTCCGAGTGAACTGTTCCAGCTAAATCCAGCTGCTTTTGCTCCTATTGAAGCTCCGATTAATTTGGTTAGAACCGCGATTAAACTAAGGGCTGCGATAAGACCTATATTTTCCTTAATTCCTGAAAACTCTGCTGTAATCCCAATAGAGGTAAAGAAAATAGGAACAAAGAGAGAATATCCGATCGTTTCAACTTTTTCAAAAACCTCTTGTTTGAAGTTGGTCACGCTAACCGCTACTCCGGCGATGTACGCACCAATGATCGCTGCAACTCCTGTATATTCGGCGAAATAGGCAAAAACGAAACAAATAATCAGAGCGGATGAAATCACCGTTTCTGTGACTTTTAATGAAGAAAACTTGTTTAAAAAGTAAGGGACGACCTTCCATCCTACAAGAATAGCTCCTGCGAAGAATAAAAGTTTCTTAAGAATAACCGTTGTTAAATTGACATCTCCTCCAGCAAAACTCATTAAGAATGCCAAAGCGATGATAACGACTACATCATCAATCACAGCTGCACCCAAGATTGTTGTTCCTTCAGGTGTTTTTAATTGGTTCATCTCCTTGAGTGCCTGAACAGAAATACTTACGCTTGTTGCAGAAAGCACAAGCCCTAAAAATACAGCTTCCAATACGGATAGGTGTAATGCCATTCCTGCTAAATATCCTAAAACAAGGGGAACAATGATACCACCAAAGCCTACTAATGTGGATGCTTTACCTGTCCTTTTAAACTCATCCAGATCCGTTTCCAACCCAGCAATAAACATTAAGAAGATCACACCGATTTGGCTAAATTCATTTAACGTCTCTGTCCCGTTCACCAATCCCAATACCGATGGTCCAAGAACAATCCCAATGATAAGTTTTCCAAGAACTGAAGGCTGTCCTAATCTTACACTCAGGCTTCCCGCTATTTTGGAAGCAATTAAAATAATGGCGATTTGCAGTATTAACATGTGAACAACCACCTTTCATTTTTTAGTTGAAAACAAAAAAAGAGCCTGTTACCAAGGGCATAAATATCCCTTGGTGACAGGCTCCTCCAAGTCGTACGATTTATTTTGTTAAATCCTTTATACCATATTTGCGGAAAAAATTTAAGTGTTTTAATGCAATTTCCAGTTTGTTCCGTCATACTAGATGGACAACGGATTTGTGATCGGACAAGGAACCTCTTAACGATCAGCGGGTCGGAGATGAATCAATCATCAGAGAATACGAAGCCTTTTAACGTGAAATACTCCAAAATGAATCTGAGGTGTGAACAATGAAGAAAAAAATTGGACATATCACCATCCTTGTTAAAGATTTTGATGAGGCGGTTGCTTTTTATACGAATCAGCTGGGATTTGAACTATTAACTAATGTAGCATTTGGCAATGGACACAGATGGGTTACAGTAGCTCCCTCAAAGGAATCAGAGACCGCCATCGTTTTTGTGAAGGGTGATACGACGGATAAAGCTGAAAGAATCGGCAGCCAGGCCTCCAATCATGTCTTCTTAGTCATTCAAACGGATGATTGTTTACGTGATTATGAAGAAATGAAGAAAAAAGGGGTGAGCTTTCTAGGCGAACCGAAGGAAGTTCCTTGGGGAATTGAAGTCGTTTTTGAAGATCTATATGGCAACCGATTTGATCTTCTGCAGCATAATGGCATGTAAGAAAGGGGCTGTCCAGAAAGTCGAAAATTGACCTTCAGGCAGCCCCTTTTTGGCTTGAAAAATCTTCAATGAAAAGTTAATTGAAGTGGAAGAAGC
>NZ_LMVC01000006.1:84813-187833 GCF_001510655.1 Fictibacillus sp. FJAT-27399
CTTGCACCAAAAAGTAGGCGTTCACGCCGGTAAGGCTCACCGCACGCCCCGCGGAAAGCGAGCAGCCTGGAACGGAAATCAACAGCTTACAGACTTCTTGGACAGCCCCTTTTAATTTTTTACTTGGTCGATGGCGATCACAATGAAAACAGCGAGCACATGGCATCCGGCGAGTAATGCATAAAAAGATCCTCTCAATCCGTCTATGAATAGGTGAACAATGGGAAAGAGAATCGTGATACATCCGAAGACCATTATAATGATACCGATTCGACTAGCCAATTTCTTTTCATTACGAGGAAAAAAAGTCTGACGGTAACCAGCAACGAATGAAGCGGTACCTGAACATTTAATCATCCATCCCACAAATAAAATGAGTACACCGATTGCAGCTACACCGAGAGATTTCAAAAGCATTCGCTTAATCCCTCCACCTTTTTTTCCATATTATAACATCGTTTCGGGGTTATGCCTTTTAGAAAAGAGGGGTTTTCGCATCTCTTAAAGAAAGGATAAAGAAAACATTCAAAATGAAGGGGAATTTACGATGAACAACGCAGCACTACGCTGTATGGAAGATCTTGTTTTCATGAGGCAGCTTCACTTATTCGACCAGCCCGATGTCATTTTATATCATCCCGGACATTTTCCGGAATTAAATGAACAGCTGCTCTCCTTTTATGAAGAAAAAGGGGCAGAGCTGATCCTGATTCCTGGGGTTTATAACTCGTTCTTGAAACAAAATGAATATAATTACTATGCTCCTCTTTTATCAAAAGCGGGAATTAGTGAGGATCGACTGATGGCCATACCAAACCGGAATGAAGCCAAAGGCGTAGAGAGTGTCATTCACTCTGCTTTCGAATTCTTAAATTCTACTCCTTATCGAAACGTTCTGTTGGCCGGAAAGTCTTTCTTCTGTCGCCGTTTTTACCTTCTATCTTCTTTGTACGCAAGTGATGATAAAGTATTAGATGTTTTGCCTCTGCAAGATAATCGAGAAATTGTCCCTGAAAAATGGACTTTGAGTGAAAAAGGAAGGGCAAGGATACTCAACGAGGTTGAACAGTTGGCCTACATAAGTAATGAGAAGCTATCAAAGCAGTTAGAGGAGATGAGCAAATGAAACGTGTAGATGTGGTTTATGTTTTATTGTGGGACGAACGAGCGGATAACATCTTAATGGTGAAGAACAGAGGGGAAAAAGGTTCCTATTATACGCTTCCCGGAGGAGCAGTAGAGGAAGGGGAAACCCTTGAACAGGGTGCTGTCCGTGAAGTGAGAGAAGAGACGGGCCTGGAGGTAGAAGTAGAGAATGTATTTGGAATATCAGAGGCCTTTTTTGAAGAAAGTAGGCATCATGTGATTTTCTTTACGTTCCTCGGTAAAATAACCGGTGGAAAGATTGGGACCCTTTGTCCTGATGAAATCGAGGAAGTTGCATGGATGGATTATATGGAAGCAGAGCCATATCTATATCTTCCGGATGGTGTAAAAGAAAGGATCAAATCCAATCATTCCATCTCCTATAGTCAGCGAGGAACCGTCAGAAGCTAAAAAAGAAGTGCAGTATCCAAGAAAATAAGGACAATTATTTGATGAAAAAGAAGCTTTCTCGAAGATGAGGGGAAGCTTTATTTTTTTTTGAGGAGCATGCTGTGTTTTTAATGTGCAGGTAACGTGTTTGAATACTGATTTTTGAGTTTACATGCGGGTTTGTATGGTTTACTGTCCACTTTGCTGAGTTTACGTGCCGTTTTTCAGAGTTTACAGTCTGCTTTTTGCGCTTTACGTGCCAGATCAAGCATGTTACATGCCAAACACATCACCCCGCCCCATGCCCCATACCAAAAAAGAGCCAGGAGAAAATTCTCCAGGCTCTTATTTCAACTTATTTTGAAACAGGAAGGACGGCGCCTTTGTATTCTTTTTCAATAAACGTTTGGATCTTTTTAGAATGAAGAACTTCAACCAGGGTTTTAATGGCTTTCTTGTCTTTGTCTCCTTGGCGGACAGTGATGATGTTGGCAAATGGAGAATCAGGCCCTTCTAGTGCGATGGAATCTTTCTTTGGATTAAGTCCTGCATCGATGGCATAGTTCGTGTTGATGACGATAGCATCTCCTTCATTGTACTGATAGGCCTTTGTAAGAAGAGCTGGCTCGATGTCAGCCTTAAATTTAAGTTTCTTTGGATTTTCAACAATGTCTTTCAGCTGTGCTTTGTACCCGACGCCTGATTTAAGCTTGATCAATCCTGCTTTTTCAAAGATAGAAAGGATTCGGCCATGCTCAGCTACTGAATTGCTCAGAATTACTTTTGCACCGTCCGGCAAATCTTTTAGTGATTTGTATTTTTTAGAGTAAACGCCCATTGGTTCAATGTGAATGGCTCCGGCGTTTTCGAATTTATAGTTTGGATTTTCTTTCAATTGCTGCTCCAGGTAAGGAATGTGCTGGAAGTAGTTAGCATCGATCTCTTTATTGGCCAGCGCTTTGTTTGGCAGAACGTAATCTTGGAATTTAACGATCTTCAGGTCAATTCCTTTTTTCTTCAGCAAAGGAACCGCTTCTTTTAGAATGACAGCGTGCGGTACATTAGAGGCACCGACAGTTAATTTTTCTATCTTTTTCCCATCGCCGCTCGTGCTAGATGATCCGCATGCCGATAATGCTGCTGCGATCAATACTCCCAGTAATAATAATCCCCATTTTTTTAATTTCATTGATTCCCCAACCCCCATTTTCATTTTTTGATAGTATTACACTGTCTTGAGAGCATGGAGTTAAACCAAAAGCCCTCAATCTCAAAAGAGACAGAGGGCTTCCGAATAAATCCGTTGACCTCTCATCTCTCAGCTTTCGCTGTTAGATTTAGCACCGTTTCCATACTTGTGATTCAGCATGAATGGTTGCCGGGCTTCATAGGGCTAATTCCCTCCACCTGCTCTTAATAAGAGTGTACTCATATCAAATTACTTCGTATTATGGCAGGGATTCAAAATAATGTCAATTCCTTTTTTTCTTACAGAGCCATTGTATAAATATATTTATGGGTGTTAGTGTCGGAGCTCTTCAAGAAAAAGCGAACCTCTCGCAATCCACTGTATCCAATTCAAAATCCACCATGTGCAGCGTTCCTTTCCTTGTTTCTGCCATCTATCATAGCGAAATTGGGGCATGTTCTCCAATTAAGTTGCCCTATTTGTAAAAAAATGCAGACAAAACATGTGGAAGAAGATATCATTACAGTATGATCTACACGGCATAAGGAGGTACGAAATATGTCATCTGAAAATAATGGGCAGCCTAAAAAGCTGAGCTATCAGGAAGCGATCAAGCAAAAGCTGGCTGAAAAAAAGCAGCAGCAGGCTAACGGAAAGCTTTCTACAAACCCGGTTAAATCAACCAAACAAATGAAAAGCCAGCAGACGAAAAAGGCCAACAACCAGCACCGTCGCACTGGCGTTTAATTTTCACTATGAAACCCTTATATGAGGGTTTTTTTGTTTACTTAGAAAGGAGTCCTCATGAATATAATAAAACCAATTTTTCACCAGCTGGAGGCAGCCAACCATTACATTCTAAAAATTTTAGAAATCATGGAAGAAAGCGACCTGGAACTTTCGCTGGGAGCGGAGAAAAGAACGTTACGGGAACTCTTAGCCCATCTAGCCGTAATCTATAAAGCGGACTTTATGATCTTGAATGGGGCCACTCAGCAGGAGATGGAGGAGTTCTATGAAAAGCATCACCCCCAGACCATTGCGGAAATAAAGGAGATGCTTCTTGATCATTTTGCTTTTTTAAAAGAAAAGACGGCGTGTTTTTCGAATGAAGATTGGTCTGTTGTTACAACCTCGTGGTGGGGAGTGTCCTATTCAAGATATGAATGGATGCTGGAAATTCTCGGACATGTCTATCACCATAGAGGTCAGCTGCAGACGGTACTCGCCATAAATAGCAGAGACCCGAAAATTCAACTGTTTGAATAACATCAATCTTTAATTCGCCTGGAAAGATAATCTCACCATTCCATTTTCAATAACATATCATAAGGTAGCGGTGTATGAGGACGAGCATTTCTTCTTGCATTGACTACCCTTTTTAAGTTGGCGGTTTTATGAAATTGAAAACGAGTACGAAAAAAGATTACCGCTGGCCGTCTGATGTTGCGATCGTCATCATCGGAGTCCTATTTAAACTTTTATCCAATATGGTGACAATCGGCCCGAACTGGCCGGTCATTGTCATTGCTTTTATCCTTTATATTCCTTTGCTTTACGCAGTTAGTTCTGAACATGATCTATGGTCGAGGAAATTTGCGATTCTTCGGGTTTTAGTTCTTACTTTTGCCTTGATGAGCAGCATGGTGGACTTGGTGTATTCTTTATTTTTTGGCATGCCGAGTGCCAGTGAATTATTTCAAAGTGCTGGTCTATTGTGGGCAGCGAACGTGCTGATTTTTGCGATCTGGTATTGGGAGATCGACAGAGGGGGGCCAATCCGGAGAAATTCAAAAAATCCAGGGAAGCCTGAATTTGGTTTTCCTCAGATGATGTCCTCTCTGCCAGAGTGGGAAGGGTGGAAGCCTAATTTCCTAGATTACTTATTTGTAGCCTTTAACACAAGTGTTGCTTTCAGTCCGGCGGATACGGCTGTATTTTCCCGGCGGGCGAAACTCCTGATGATGACACAATCGGTGATCTCACTTGTTGCGCTCGTTGTACTGGCGGCACGGGCAATTAATATCGTGTAAGGGATGGTGAATGCCATCCTTTTTTAAGTTTATAAAATGTTAAATTTTTCTTCACAGTTCCTCAACAATACTTATTTATCGTAGGAGGTAAGCGATAACGACATCCTTAAGGAGGAATTCCAATGTTACAAAATATCGGTATACCCGGCTTGGTTATCATGTTAGTGATCGCGTTAATTATCTTCGGGCCTTCTAAACTTCCTGAGATTGGACGGGCATTTGGCAGCACACTCAGAGAATTTAAAAACTCTGCCAAAGATTTGATGAGTTCGGATGAAAAGGAAGAGAGAGCAGAACAGAAATAATAGAAGAAGGGGGTGGCCATTCGTCATCTCCTTCCTCTTATTTAGCAGAGGTGAAAAATTATGAAGGATGTAGAAATGCTCCTAGTGGATCATCTAAGCGAGCTTCGAAAACGGCTGATCATTACCTTGGTTACATTTGCTCTATTTTTCATCGTTTCCTTTATTTATGTTCAGGACATCTATCACTGGCTAATCAGGGATTTGGACGAGAAGCTTGCGGTTCTTGGGCCAAGTGATATTCTGTGGGTGTATTTTATGATATCGGGCATCATCTCCATCGCACTGACGATTCCGGTGGCGGCTCACCAGATCTGGATGTTTGTGAAACCGGCACTCTCTAAACACGAAGCCAAAACGGCATTGTCCTACATACCGGCTTTATTTCTGCTGTTTATCACCGGTCTTGCCTTTGGCTATTTTGTTGTTTACCCGATGGTGCTGGATTTCCTGCTCTCGCTTTCAGATGGACAGTTTCAGACCTTCTTTACATCAGAAAAATATTTCAGGTTTATGATGAATCTCACGCTGCCGTTTGGCTTTTTGTTCGAGATTCCTCTCGTCATCATGTTTCTGACATCTATCGGCCTCGTAAATCCAAAACTTCTATCAAAAGCACGGAGAATCGCTTATTTTGTTTTAGTACTGATTGCGATTGTTATTACGCCGCCAGATTTCATGTCCGATTTTCTTGTCACAATTCCACTTTTGGTTCTGTATGAGTTCAGCATCACGTTATCCAAGATTGTTTACCGTAAAAAGCTGGCTAAGCAGGAGGATAATGTTGTGGAGCTGAGGAAGCCTTCGTGAGTTTGAAGGAATACGCGCCGATTGGGCTGAAATACGCGCGAATCTTCTCGTTTTACGATCCAATCTCCCCAAAATACGATCCAATCTCACACAAATACGCGCCAATCAAAAAAGAGTGCTCCCCTCACTCTTTTTTAAACTTCCAATTGTTAGGATTTTTTAAAGCGAATGTTAAAATTCACCTGGGCGAAAGTCCTTATCGTTTGTTGAGGGTTGACTGAATTTGCCCCTTCACGCATTGAAATATGTTGAAAAAAGATACAGGGGATGATAAAAGTCCTGAGAAGAAGGGCCTTCTCCTTTTATTCTCTTAAACTCCGGCCTTTACATATCTTTACGGTAGATTCACAAACAGGTTTTATACTGAGCCTCGTACGCTACTATTTCAATGAGAGGGGAATCAGCATGGCAGATGAGAGGCATATGGAGGATTGGATTAAGGAACTAACCGATAAGAGTAATGAGGACAAGAGGTTTGATCGTCGAAGCTTTCTAAAAGGAACCGGAAAGATCGCGGGATTATCTCTTGGTATGGTGTTGGCTCAGTCCATAGGAGGCTTTGAGGTTAACGCGGCTCCAAAGTTTCATAGCTACCCTTTTACCCTTGGTGTTGCGTCTGGTGATCCACTTTCCGATGGCGTCGTGCTGTGGACACGTCTTGCCCCAGATCCGCTGAATGGGGGCGGGGTGCCTGCACAAGCTGTTCCGGTAAAATGGGAGATTGCCAGAGATGAACGTTTTCGCAACATCGTTCAGCAGGGAACAGAGTTGGCAAGGCCTGACCTCGCGCATTCCGTGCATGTTGAAGTGAGCGGGTTAAAACCTAACGAAGTCTATTATTATCGTTTTAAAAGCGGTTATGAACTGAGTCCGATCGGCAGAACGAAAACCTTGCCGGCGGCTGAATCAGCCGTGAAAGAATTAAAGTTTGCCTTTGCCTCCTGCCAGCAGTATGAACACGGATTCTATACGGCCTATAAGCATATGGCTGAAGAGGATCTGGATCTTGTGTTCCATCTGGGTGATTATATTTACGAATATGGCCCGAACGAGTATATCGCGGCAACCGGAAATGTCCGTACGCACAGCAGTGCAGAGGTCATGTCGCTGGATGATTACCGCAACCGTCATGCCCAGTATCGTTCTGATGCGAACCTGAAGGCTGCGCATGCTGCTTTCCCATGGGTTGTCACCTGGGATGACCATGAAGTTGAAAACAACTATGCGGACAAGATTCCTGAAAAAGGACAATCCGTTGAAGCTTTCATCATTCGCCGGGCTGCCGCTTACCAAGCGTATTATGAACATATGCCGCTTCGTAAAACATCGCTGCCAAACGGGCCGGACATGCGTTTATACCGAAATTTCACATACGGAAACCTCGCTTCGTTCAATGTACTCGACACGCGCCAGTACCGGTCGGATCAAGCCAACGGAGACGGAAACAAACCACAGTCTCCTGAATCACTGGATCCTCGCCGTACTCTTATGGGGAAGGAACAGGAAAGCTGGCTCTTTAACAATCTGAGTACTTCCAAGGCTCACTGGAATGTACTGGCTCAGCAGATTTTCTTTGCTCAATGGAATTTTGGGACAAGCGCTGCCCCTGTCTACAGCATGGATTCCTGGGATGGCTATCCGGCACAGCGCCAGCGGGTTTTAGACTTTGTAAAAAGTAAAAACATGAACAATATGATTGTATTAACAGGGGATGTTCACGCGAGCTGGGCTTCCAACCTGCTGATGGATTTTGATAATCCGAAGTCAACAATCTTCGGTGCTGAATTTGTTGGAACTTCCATCACTTCCGGTGGAAATGGCGCCGATAAGCGAAAAGATACCGATCATATTTTGGAACAAAATTCGCATATCAAATTTTTTAATGACTACCGCGGCTATGTCCGCTGTAAGGTGACACCTGAACAATGGCAGTCTGACTATCGTGTTGTCCCTTTCGTAACAGAGCCAGGTGCCGCAGTATCTACACGAGCGTCCTATGTGTACCAAAAAGATCAGCTGGGGCTGAAGCGGGTATCAGCTTCCATTGTCCCACAGGGGCTAAAGATTTCAGAACAGGTAGAGGACGACCGCTTTACGGCTCATACGCATGCGCATAACAAGCAGATGGGTCAAATAAAGGAGAAAGTAAAACAGTAAATGGGCTCAGAAACACAAAAGCGTAAAGCTGCTTTTGTGTTTTTTTTGAATAGTTATTCGAAATATATTGAATAAATAGTTCGTTAAATTTAGAATATATAGTAAGAAACTATAAAAGGAGGATGGAAAGTCTTGAAACACCTTTTATCCGTACAGCCCGCAGAAAAAGTCCAAGTGGCACTAGAATCTTCATCTGTATGGGAAGTCATACTTGGTATTGCCGGTTATACCTACGCACAATTAAGGCATTCCTTTGATTTGGACGAGCAATGGAAAGGTTGGAAAGGGGAAATGAACAGTACGCTTATTGAGCATCTGAAACAAATCCAAGAAACGAACTTGTGGTACGGAATGCTCCTGCTTCAAAACCGTTGGAACGCGAACACCCTTCAAGAATTTTCGAATCAACTGCAGAACATGACAGAGGAAGAATTTTATGAAATGCTCCTGCCCTATAAAAACCGGGAAGCCGAAGCAACTCGAAAGGAGACCGCCCTAAACTTTGGCCATAAGAACTGTTTTACAGAATATGCTGCGTACTTTGAAGCGCACGATTACTTGGAAGGCTATGTTCGATTGCTGGGAGAGCGGCCACGCGTTGAGTTAAGTTCGCTGATGTTATCCGCGATGGAAGAGTGGCATGGCTTTATAAGTGCAAAGCCAGCTTGGGAAAAATGGATGCAGGCACTTGCCCATGAAACAAGACAAATTGTGAAATATGAAGAGCCATTGGAAGAGATTGAACGAATTACAGGCGGCGTTAAGTATATTCCTGAACCATCAGTGTGGTACATAAAGCTTGTTCCCCATGTTTCTTACCGGCCATGGGTTCTGCAATTACGGACACCTGACACCATGCTTTTCTTTTATCCGGTAAACGAAGAATATTTAACCGAGCCAGGGGTTCCGTCCATAGAGCTGATCCGGGGGCATAAAGCGCTCGGAGACGAGTTTCGATTAAAACTTCTTTTTCTGCTTCAAAAAGGTCCATTATCACTGCAGGAATTGAGCGGACAGTTTCACATGTCAAAAACGACACTTCACCATCAGCTTTCCCTTTTAAAAGCCGCGAAGTTCGTTAGTGTTGATAAAGGGATCTATTCGGCAAATGTGAAACAGATCCAGTCTTTTTCGGAAAGATTAATCCAGTACTTGGGAAAAGAAGAATGAAAAGCTACTCGAGGTCGTTTAAAGCACTTTGGACCGGAGAGATGGTATCTGAATTTGGAGGAGCAGCAGGGGGCATTGTCAACGGATTGCTTCTGTATGAACTGACCGGCTCAAAAGAATGGATGGGAGCATTGTGGCTTGTTTACTTTCTACCTTCTCTAGTGCTGCAGGGAATCAGTGCTCCTTTTTTAAATCACGTAATAAAAGAAAAAGTGCTCCGAAACATTCAGCTCATCCGCATGGGTGCATACTTGCTGCCGCTGATCGGATCACTGCTCCATTCGCATGCGGGGACCATTTTAGGACTTGCCATTCTGCAATGCTGCTTAGGATTGCTGCAGCCGATCTATGCCAGTCTGTCGTTTTCTCTTTTGCCTGAAATCTGCAAAAAAGAGGAGCTGGCAGAAGCGAATGGATTGCTTGATGGAACGATACGGCTAATGAGTTTTCTTGCGCCTGGCGTAACTTCATTATTGCTGCTGATCAGTCCTGTGCCTCTTATTTACGCACTGTCTTCTTTCTTGTTTCTCGTTAGCTATTATGCCCTTTCACGAATACCGCCGCTTGAACCGAAAAGAGCAGCGGTGTGGACTAAACGATTTTGGTGGTCAGAGATGAAGCAGGGGTATCAGTACTTTTTTCAGTATCCATATCTCTTGAGGCTGACCCTTCTTTCATCAAGTGTCCAATTTGCTGTAGGAGCTGCCATGGTCCTGAGTGTTCCTCTGATTCGGAGTGAACTCAATGGAGAGAGGTGGGAGTATGCTGTTTTTTCAGGAGCTTTTCCGATCGGCTATGCGCTGGGGACCGTCCTAATAAAGCGAATTCCAAAATCGCCATGGACGATGTATTTTGGACTCGTAGCTGGAGGGATTTCCTTCCTTCTTCTTTTCGTGGTGACGTCGATTCCAGGGGCATGGATGTGCGAGTTGTTTGGTGGGATGGTATTCCCGCTGTTCAACGCTCAAAGCGCTGCTAATTTCCAGAAGGAAGCTCCCCGAGAGCGATTGGCCCAGTTAAGTGCCGTCCGCTTGCTGTTCATGAGAGCCACGATGCCTTTGGGGATCTTATTTGCTTCTTCAGCATTCATTCAACTCTCCATACGCCAGACCTTTGGTGTGATCGGAACGGTTATTGTCTTGCCCGGTTTATTTTTTCTGATCAAGGAAAGTGGAAGGATACATTCTTTAAATAAACAAAAGGGGCTGTCCTGAAAGTCGAAAATTGACCTTCAGGCAGCTCCTTTGACGTGAAAAATCTTCAATGAAAAGTTGATTGGAGTGCAAGGTGCGAGACTCCTGCGGGACTAGCGTGACAGGTGAGACTCCCGCAGGCGCTTGCGCCAAAAAGTAGGCGTTCACGCCGGTAAGGCTCACCGCACGCCACGCGGAAAGCGAGCAGCCTGGAGCGGAGATCAACAGCTACCAGACTTCTTGGACAGCCCCATTTATTGCTCTGGCAGCGGATCCTCCACATATTTACCATAATCGGGAATGGCAATCTTATCAAAATCTCGTGCTAATCTTGTGAGATTTTGTGAGAGCCATTCTCCTTTAACCGGGCGCCCATGTCCTGTAACCGCCATTGCGGGGTGCAACGACTCCAGTTTTTTTACCGATTGCCAGGCAGTCATCCAGTCGGGGGTAAAATAGCGGGGTGGTCCGCTGATCTCCAGTTCCTGTATGATGACGCTGTATAGATCCTCTTGTTTTACGGTGATAAAAGCATCCCCGGCGATCAAGGCCTTGTCAGAATCCCGAAACAAGGAAATATGGCCGTCAGTATGTCCAGGTGTATGAACCCAGCGCCAACCCGGCATTTCGGGAACAGTTCCATCTTCAGGGAGAGCGGTTACTCGTTGATCCAGATCAATCGATTCGTGCGGGAAAAGAAAGGACATTTTTGCCACCATACCTCCTTCCACAGAAGGATCTGGCTCTTGATAATCTTTCTTCCCAGTGACATAAGGCAGCTCAAGCCGGTGGGCATAGACAGGGACATCCCACTTTTTCAAAAGGCCAATGATGCCGCCGATATGATCAAAATGGGCATGCGTGAGAATGATGGCTTTCGGCCGTGAACCTTTTCCGAAGCGCTCTTCAGCCTCATAGATGATCTTTTCGGCCGAATCAGGCATACCGGCATCGACCAGTACCCAATCTTGCCCGTTTTCAGGCTTTCCGATAAAACAAAGATTAACGATCTGGTTGGTATAGCTGTAAATATCGGGTGCGAGTTCTATTCCTTCACCAGAAGTGACCGAGCTGACTGGAATGTATTTATTCGTAGAAGCACTGCCCTCCACATGATCCATACTGAAGACCCTCCGTTCCATTTTTTCTCTACTCGTATAGGGTTTTCAATACGGTATAATTTATGCGGGAATCCCTTATTGTCAAGAGCATGAAAGTGGAAAAAACAGCAGAATAAATGCTACCTTTGAAGAGGGAACAGGAGGACTGAACATGAATAAGTTAAAAGGACGGATACTGATTATGACATCCGTACAGGCGGAAAAAGAAGCCGTTCTTCGCGGATGGCATGATCCCCGAGTGGATGTTGTACTGGCAGGTGTCGGACCTGTGGCATCAGCCATCAATACGATGAAGGCATTAAACGCCAATACATATGATCTTGTCATTAATGCAGGAATTGCCGGTGGTTTTGCCAATAGAGCTGACATTGGTTCACTGGTGATCGCAAATGAAATTGTCTGTGCCGATTTAGGTGCTGAATCTCTCGATGGCTTCCTCAGTCTGGACGAGCTGGGATTTGGTTCTTCAACAAGAGTTGGAGTGGATGAAAGCATCGTTTTGGCAATATCTTCTGCACTGTCAAAAGCTGGACTAATCGCACAAACAGCACCGATTCTCACTCTTTCAAAGGTGACAGGCACCGCAGAAAGTACTGAAGAATTAATGGAACGGGAACCGGAAGCTGCAGCTGAAGCGATGGAAGGATACGGTGTGGCATTGGCATCACAGGAGTACAATCTGCCGGTGCTTGAAATCCGGGCGATCTCCAATACGGTAGGTCCTCGTGATCGTGAGGGATGGCGGATAAAAGATGCGCTGATATCCCTTGAATCAGCAAGTAAAGTTTTAATGGAGGTATTTAAAAATGGGTAAAATGAGCATCGCCTTTTCACCATGCCCGAATGATACGTTTGTGTTTCATGCATTGGTACATGGAATGGTGCCAGGCACCCCGGAATTTGATGTGACCTATGCCGATATTGACATTACAAACGGATTGGCTGCACGACAGGAGGGGCCAGATATACTAAAGATTTCGTATGCTGCACTTCCTTGGGTGCTTGATCATTATGATTTGATTCCCTGCGGAGGAGCACTTGGACGAGGCTGCGGCCCGCTTGTTCTTGTGAATCAAGATGGCGAAGTAAGTCCGGACATGCTGTCAGGAAAAAGGGTTGCCGTGCCGAGCGAACGTTCTACGGCTTATTTGCTGTTCCGCCTATGGGCAGCTCAAAATGTACCAGGCGGAATTGGAGAAACAGTCGTAATGCCGTTTGACCAAATCATGCCGGCTGTTAAAGAAGGTAAGATTGATGCTGGCCTCGTCATTCATGAAGCCCGTTTTACCTATCAAAATTATGGCTTGAACCTGTTGGCCGATATGGGTAACTGGTGGGAAGAGGACACTGGGCTGCCGATACCGCTCGGTGCGATTATTGCACGCAAGTCGATGGATATTGAATCAATCACGAAATGGATTCGTTCCTCAGTTGCCTATGCGTGGGAATCTCCAGAAGCGTCAAGAGAATATGTCATGCAGCATGCAAGCGAACTATCACTCGATGTAGCTCAGCAGCACATCAACCTCTATGTGAATGAATTTACCGCTGATTTAGGGGAAAAGGGCTATGAAGCGATCATTTCTTTGCTTAATCGCGCAGCCAAAGAAGGTCTTGTACCGGAAAGAGACTATTCCACACTTTTAAAAATGGAGGACTAAGTTATGAATTCACTAAACATCGATTTTCATAAAACAGCCCTCGTCATTATCGATCTTCAAAAAGGGATCGTCAAATTCCCTGGTGGACAAGAGGTAGTGGAGAAAGCTGCTGAATTGGTGAAGCTGTTCCGTCAAAAAGAGGGATTTATATCATTCGTGAACGTAGAGTTTCATGATGGAAAAGATGCATTGAAACCAGCCACTGACCAGCCTGCGTCTTCTGCTGAACGGCCTGCCGATTGGGCTGAGTTTGCACCTGAACTTGGTGTTACGGACAATGATTACGTCGTCACGAAACGCCAATGGGGAGCTTTTTTCGGTACGGATCTTGATCTTCAGCTCAGACGCCGCGGAATTGACACCATTGTGCTCTGCGGGATTGCCACCAACATCGGTGTTGAAAGTACGGCGAGAGAAGCCTTCCAGTTTGGATACAACCAGGTTTTCATAACGGACGCGATGGTTGCGCTCAGCCAGGAAGAGCATGACGCATCCTGCCGCTTTATTTTTCCGAAAATCGGTAAGGTAAGGACGCTGGAGGAATTTTTGAAACACATTCACGTGAACTGAAAAGAAGGAAGGATTTCGGTCCTTCCTTCTTTTTTAATGGCTGTTTTCGTAACCTTTGTTGCTAATTGAATATAAAGGGTTGTGTAATTATATATTAAAAGATAACATGGAAAAAATTGAAAGGAGGTATAAAAATGACTTGGCTATTGGTCTTAATTTTAGGAATAATAGCGTTTGCTTTGTTTTTAGACTGGAGACGCAAAAAAAACAACAACAATTCTCGACCTCCAATAAACCCTGGTGCTAAGCCAGGAGAAAGCACTAATTATATGATGGGAGATAATAAATATACTGACGGTGGTGGTTCATAGAAAAGCAACAGAGCGTTTTTACCCTGAAAGGTTAGCTCCCTTTTGCAGATGTCATGAGAATGATCCAGGTAGTCTATTATTTTTTCTTTATTTTCATTGAGGCTGCTCGATGTTGGAATAACAGGCTGCTTCTTCTTGCGCAACCCTTCAGTAGCCGTTTGTGAGGACAGCTTTTTTGATTTTTTCCAAAATGACGCCATTTGCTTATCACCCCAGGTAAGATGCTGCTCTTAGTATGAGACGAGGAAAGAAAAATATGTAATAGATGAAGCTCAAGATGAAAGGTAACGATCGTTCAAGAATAAGACCTGTACGTGATGAATATCCATACTGTATAACGAGAGAGAGAGAGAATCTATGGACCGGGAAGGAACGACCAATCCGGGTGATATTGCCCTGAAAGAAGGCTATCGAATCGAAGCGGCAGTAAAAGGGTTTCAGCATCCAATCAGTTTATTATTTACGGCAAGTGGAAGGCTTATTGTCGGGGAAGCAGGTGTGGCAACAGGTTATGGCAGAGTGATAGAAGTAACTAGACAGGGAGATAAGGTCATGCAGAGGGATTTGAACCTCCGCTTACTGGCATCAATCAATATGGAAGCAAAATCTATGTTTCGCATAGAGGGAAAATTACGGCCGTTACGATAGATGGAGAAAAAGAGGATATCCTGACTGGCTTGCCAAGCCACGGAGATCATCACAATAATAAAGTGGTTTTTGGAAGAGACGATAAAATGTATTTTGGGCAAGGAACGGCTACCAATTCAGGAGTAGTCGGGAAAGACTCAGGATGGTTGAAGGTGTTCAGGTATTTTCATGATTATCCGGGCCAGGATATTACGTTGAACGGACAAAACTTTAAAGTTTAGATCATAGCCGTCTCCTCACATATTTTTTTAGAATAAACCATGTGATTTCCAGCCAGGCCAAACTATATCCCCACGTGAAAAGCAATAGGTACAGCCAAAGATAAAAGTTGCCGGTACTGTGGAATGCGGGCCCGAATAGAGGAAATTGAAATCCGATCAGCATGATGCAAATTCCAGAAATAAGACAAATGGAACCAGTGGTTACAATCAAAATACGTCTTTTAAAAAAAGTAAAGCCATGGCCCAATCCCAATCCAAGCAAACCGGTTGTAAAAATAAAAATCAATAATTCACTAGGCTGCACAATAACAAGGAGCAGACATGTTAAAACGAAGGAGTAAAACCCAAGAAGCGGAGAGATGATGGTGATCAAAACAACAGGAAGAGTGGAAAGGGGACTGATGATGAGTCCGATCATCGGCAGAGTACCTCCAGCAGATTGCAGGAGTGCAGTCACTGCAGAAGCAATGGAAGTCATTACGAGTAATGCAGTTTTAGAAAAGCGGTTCTGAACAGAGTATGCTGCCATTTCAACAAGGCGATCCATTCTTTTAAAAAGATACATAGAAGCCTCCTGCCATTCATTTTTTTACGTGACTATATCAATATAGTCCTGAACGTAAGGGGCATTCCTATTTTTACCTATTTTTATATGAAGGTTTACCGTAAACGGGCACTTCAAATGAGGATGTTATGAATAACCACGATGGAGGATGGAAAGAGCCGGGGATTTCAACGCTCCAGGCTCTTCATCATTCAAGTTGATTTATATCATTTCTTCTGTTTCTATATCTGGTTCTTCGTCGCTTTTGTTAAATTCCGGTCCGCCGTATTGCTCGTTGATCTCTTTAGCTAGTTGCTCCAGGAACTCATCTGAGAATAAGTGCCCTTCTTTTTTAGACATTTTAAATCCTCCTTTTTTTCGGGAAGTTCAAAATTTCTTTGTATATTAAATATTACCCACATCTTTAAAATTACCTTTAAGTAAAGTTTTTAATCTTTGTATTTACATTTTTTTAAGAGAGGAGTATTATTATCTAAGTTTCAAATTCTTAAATCGCTTAAACCAATTGGTGCGGGGGAACCATAATGGGCTTTTTTAAAAAGTCCTGGGGGTGAATCCTTAAGCAGGTAGGGCTACTCAATGGCCCGAATCCGACAGCTAACCTCGTAAGCGTTAATGAGAAGGAAATGAAGCTTGTGAGACTGGTAAACAAACGTCCGCAGGTCTATTAAAATTGGCTTGGGGGCTTTTTTCATGTGCATCTATACACAAATTTTTTATCGGCGGAGGAAAAAACAGTGTTTTCTTATTTAAAGAGACTATTAATCGGAAGACCGCTCAAATCAAATGAGCTGGGGGAGCAGAAGCTTAACAAAACAAAAGCTTTAGCCATTCTTTCCTCAGATGCGTTATCATCTGTTGCGTATGGACCGGAGCAGATCTTGATCGTCTTAGTTACGGTTGGTGCTGCGGCTTTCTGGTATTCCATTCCCATTGCGGTTGGTGTACTTATTCTTTTAACTGCACTTATTTTATCCTATCGGCAGATCATCTTTGCCTATCCACATGGCGGTGGGGCTTATGTTGTTTCAAGAGATAATTTAGGAGTGAATCCTGGATTAATCGCAGGCGGCTCGCTGCTGGTTGATTATATTTTAACCGTGGCAGTTAGTGTGTCAGCGGGTACAGATGCTATTACGTCTGCTTTCCCGGCGCTGCATTCTTATACTGTACCGATTGCGATTGTGTTTGTTTTGTTCCTTACAACTTTAAATTTACGCGGGGTAACAGAATCTGCTTCAATTTTAGCTTATCCCGTTTATCTGTTTGTCCTAGCTTTATTTATCTTGATAGGTGTTGGATTGTATCAAATTTCAACGGGCCAGGTGCCTGCTGACTTACATACGTCTGTTGGAACACCAGTTGCCGGAATCAGTCTGTTTTTATTGCTGAAGGCCTTTGCTTCAGGCAGCTCAGCGTTAACAGGTGTAGAAGCCATTTCTAATGCTATACCGAATTTCAAGGATCCTGCCCCCAACAACGCGTCAAAGACGTTGATGGCCATGGGCGGATTATTGGCTTTACTATTTTCAGGAATTGTTTATTTGGCTTATTATTATGGAATTACTCCAAGTGTAAAGGAGACAGTGGTTTCTCAAATTGCCGACCATACATTTGGAAGAAACTATATGTATTATTTTATTCAGGGAACAACAGCATTAATTCTAATTTTGGCTGCAAACACAGGATATTCCGCTTTCCCGTTGCTCGCAGTTAACCTTGCAAAAGATAAATTTATCATGCGGATGTTTACCATTAGGGGTGACAGGCTTGGTTACTCAAATGGAATCATTACATTGGGAGTCAGCGCGATTATCCTGATCATCCTGTTTAAAGGACAGACAGAACATCTTATTCCGCTTTATGCCGTCGGGGTGTTTATCCCCTTCACCTTGTCTCAGTCAGGCATGATCGTGAAATGGATCAGGGAAAAACCAAAGGGATGGGTATCAAAGCTTATTATCAATGCAACCGGAGCTCTCATCAGTTTAACGGTAACCCTGATGTTCTTCTTTACTAAATTTCCACAGGTGTGGCCGGTATTAATCTTCTTGCCGATCATCGTCATCATCTTTCATAAGATCAAAACACATTATGAATTAGTAGGGGAACAATTAAGAATTAAACCGGATCAGCAGCCGAAGACGATTGAAGGCAACGTCATTATCGTACCTGTAGCAGGAATTACACAAGTTGTTGAAAACTCCATCAATTTTGCTACCTCACTTACAGATCAGGTCATAGCGGTATATGTTGCATTTGAGCGTGAGGACGAAAGAATATTCGAAGAAAAATGGAAGAAATGGCAGCCGAATGTGCGCCTCGTTACGCTGCATTCCCATTATCGAAGCATTATCCAGCCATTGACGAAATTTATTGACACGGTACAGCATAAAGCGAATGAAAATAACTATCAAGTAACCGTATTGATACCTCAGTTCATTACGAAGAAAAGCTGGCATAATATTCTTCATAACCAGTCAAGCTTACTGATTCGAGCGTATTTGCTCTTTAAACGAGATGTGGTTATTGCGACCGTGCCTTACCGTTTTAAAAAATAGTTGATGAAAAAAACACTTCCGAAGATTTTACCTCACGGAAGTGTTTTTTCTGTTTTAGGATGGATTCGTAAGGCTGATAAGCTCCGCTTGCGTTCTGACATTGAAATCAAAGCGGTAGCCAGGGCGATAATAATGAAACATCCGCCGACGGTTGCATTGGATTCTACGGTAGATTGCTCAATCACAAAACCGCCGATGGCAGAACCGAACGCAATACCAAAGTGAAGCGCCGTGTTATTCAGGCTTTGCTGGATATCCGACGTTTCAGCAGTGGAGGATTCGATAAGATAGCTTTGCATCGCGGGTGTAATGGCCCAGCTCAGCATGCTCCAGATAATCATCACGCTCAAGAAAAACGGAAGGGAAAACGTTGTATAAGGAATAACGAACATCGTAAACCCGAAAAGGATGATAAATCCAATAATAGAGCGTTTCGTACCCAAACGGTCAGCAAGAAAACCTCCAACACCTCCGCCAGCTACCGCCGCACAGCCAAAGACGAGATAAACAATGCTTACCCACGTTCCGTTCAGGCCAAGGGCTGTTTTTAAGAAGGGTGTTAAATATCCATAAAGCGTCAAGTGGCCGGCCAAAAAGAGGAAGGACGTTAACTGGCCGAACAGAAGCTTTCGGTTTTTCAGCGTCTTTATCTGTATCATAAGGGAAACAGCAGGTTTTGAAGCCATTTGCTCCATAAAAAAGTAAACCCCAGCTATGGAAAGCAGCGTCAATCCGGCGATCAAAATAAAAGGAGCACGCCAGCCGAATGCATTTCCAAGCATTAATCCGATCGGAACTCCAAGCACGAGCGAGGCACTGATTCCCATGAAAACGACACCGATGGCACGAGCACGATATTTTTCAGATACGATATTAGATGCGATTGTGATGCACAGAACAACCAGCAGAGAGCCGCTTGCCGCTGATAGGATTCGAGCAATCAAGAGCACACTGTATGTCGGGCTGAAGATCGCAATGCCGTTTCCGGCAAAAAACACGAGCAGTGTCAGCAGGGTAAGGCGTTTTCTTTCTACTTTAGATGTCATCATAAGAAGAAGAGGTGAGGCGACCGCAAAAACAAGCGAAAATGCTGTGATCAGAAAACCGGCATGGCCGATGCTGACATGTAAGTCTTCCGCCACGAGATCAAGTATTCCGCCAATGATCAATTCAACCATACCTACAACAAAAGATACGATGGTCAATAAGTAAACACGTTTATTCATAGCTATTCATCCTTTTGTGAAAAAGTTACCACTGTAATAGTAACATTTATAAAAAGAAAAACAAGATAAAAGTTTGTTTGTACATAAATTGGAAAGGACTGTGTTATGATTTACATAGTGATTAAAGTCAAGGAGTCAAAAACATGCTGCAGCAATTCGGATTTACTCAATATGAAAGCCAGGTTTATCAATCCTTAATCACCGAGGATCAGCCGCTGGATGCTACCGGTATTGTCAAACGTTCTGGAGTTCCCCGTTCCAAAGTGTATGAGGTGCTTCACCGTCTGGCGGAAAAAGGAATGATCATGGAATCAACGGTGGAAAAAAAGCGGCTGTATACCGCACTGCCGATCGAGGCAACGATTAAAAAGCTCAAAGCCGACTTTGAGGCCAATGTACAGCAGCTTAGAGAAGCACAGATAAAAAAAACAGTAACCGACGACCGGGTGTGGACGCTGAAAGACAATCAATCCATCCAATCTGTCCTGCAAGGTCTGCTGCAGGGAGCGGAACAATCCATTATCATTTCTGGGTGGGCGGATGACTTAACAGGCTATCTCCCATTACTGGAAGAGAAATGTAAAAACGGGCTTTCAGTAAAAATTCATGTGATCGGTGAACTCTCCACGGAAATTCCGGACGTCTCGACCTTAATACCAGATACGCAGCACGGAACGTTGGAGAGAAGCCGGATCCTGATCGTGGACGAAGAGGAGATGCTCTTTGCTGGGATGGAAGATACGGCCTGGCAAGCCATTCGGACGAAATCACGTCCTCTCGTCAAATTCTTCGCGGAATTCTTTTATCATGATGTGGCACTAACAGAAATCACAAGAAAATACAAAGACACCGTCATGAAGGATGAAGCTGTAAGGAATGTTCTGTTGAACTTAAGATATTAGCTCTGTTAGTCAATGTTGTTGATTTCTGGTGGGGCGGATTGAACCGCCTTCGGAAAAACAGAAGGGTAAAAGCAAGCTTTTTCCCGTCTGCTTTTCTGGCGCTTCATTTGTTTCACAAATCAGCAGGCTCTTATCATTCGCCTGCTATCACCCCTTATTATTGGGAAAAAACTTGAGGGACTCTTTTAAGCATCAGTTTGCGAAGCCCATTAAGATTGAAAATCCACAATATGCTTTTGTAAAGCCAAGATATAATAAGAATAATAGCTCCTGCATAGCAGGGGCTATTTATTTGGAGAAATTTAACGAATTGAAAATGTCCCAAATAGGGTAAAGACTCCTATAACGAAAATCAGACAGGAGATGTTATTTTGGAGAATCAGAAGCCAGTGATCGGGATTACATGCTCAACAAAGGACATAGGAGGTCAGGAAACGGCCTATTTGCACTATAGCTATGCTACTTCTGTTATGAAGGCGGGTGGTGTTCCAGTCATACTTCCTATGGGTGACAAAGAAACGGTGAAAGAATGGGCAGCCCTGTGTGATGGCATACTGCTCAGCGGGGGAGAGGACATGGATCCACTGCAAATTGGAGCAGAACCGCATCCTAATCTTGGAAAAGTCATTCCGGAACGAGACGAAACAGAAATCAACCTCATCAACTATGCACAGAATAATAATATTCCTATCTTTGCGATCTGCCGGGGAATTCAGGTATTGAACGGAGCTTTGGGTGGCACGCTGGTGCAGGATCTAAATGAAGAGAGAGAGGATGTCATTAAACATTATCAGGACGGTGCGCGTTCGGCTGCCACTCATTCCATCAGCGTAGATAAAGGTACGCTTTTATCCGAAATTCTTGGAACTGAGGATATATCGGTTAATAGTTTTCATCATGGGGCAGTAGATGAAGTGGCACCGGGCTTAAAAGCTGCGGCCTATGCTTCAGACGGAGTGATTGAAGCTTTAGAAAGCACGGATCTAGAGAAAAGCTGGATGCTAGCAGTTCAATGGCATCCGGAAGATATGACAGAAGTAAGTGATGAAATGCATCAATTGTTTGTTCATTTCGTGCAAAAATGCCATGAGTTGTTGGAGAAGGAACAGCCCGCTCTCTAATCAGTAATGTATTAATAGGAAATCAGGTCATAAAAAAAGAGCTGTTCATCAGCTCTTTTTTTAGTTTCCTTTAGGGGGGACGAACAGTGAGAGATGTTGTTTCAGCACATTTGCTTGAAACGGAAGAGGCTCGCCTTCATCTCCATCAATATTGACCACAAGCTGTTCTGAAGCGGAAACCTTCAGTGAAGCCGACTTGATATATTCCACATCATTGTGTTCTTGTAGCTCACCCTTGATCAGTTTTGGGATGATGTTTAACGTACCAGGAAAAGAAATGTTTTTGACCACGTAAATATGAAAGATCCCGTCATTCACCTTCGCATGAGGCGCAAGCTTTTCAAAACCTCCTACGGAATTGGTAAGTGCGGTAATTAATAAATACGCTTTTCCCTCCCATTCGCCTTGATCATGCGAGATGGTCAAGGCGAATGGTGTTTTATTAATGATAGCCTTCATTCCTTCCACAAAATAAGCAAACGGCCCGAGCAGTGTTTTTTGCTCTGTACTCACGTTGTAGGAGGCTTCGGCAATGGCTCCCACCGCCAGAACATTCATAAAGTGTCTGTCATTGATCTTACCGATATCTGCTTTTTTAAAGTGCTGGGAAGGAAGAATCTTTATAGCTTCAGAAGGGTCAAGCGGAATGTTCAGCGCTCTTGCGAAATCGTTGACCGTACCGAGCGGAATGATTCCAAAATCGGGCCGGTGCTCTTGTTCAGCGAGTCCGTTGACTGCCTCACTAACTGTACCATCTCCGCCCATGGATACTACGGTATCATAGTGAAGTTCACATGCTTTTCTTGCAAACTCCTCAGCGTCGCCTTCTTTTCTTGTTTCACTAACGGTCACTTCCTCATGAAATTTTTGAAGTGTTCGTTCCGCCTCCGGAAGAAGATCCTTCGCTTGTTCCTTTCCAGAAGAAGGATTCAAGATAATCATCGCCTTTGTCATAGGCCCCCCCTTTTTCTACTGTATTCCTAAATAAGAGAGTACCCGTTACGGGTTGATTTCTAACTTGCAGGGGCAGTAAAGCTTTCGGGTACACTGGCCCTTTCATGAAAGGAAAAAGATGTTCTCTGTCGAATGAAAGAAGGTAGTGGATGTCGAAAGGGAGTATCACATGGAATTTACCATTAATAAAGAGTATTTGAGCCAAGCTGTTTCGGATGTCAGTAAAGCGGTATCGGCACGGACAACATTGCCGATTCTATCTGGAATAAAGATAGCTGCTGACTATAACCGCCTTACCCTGACCGGAAGCAATGCTGAGATCGTGATTGAGCGTGTGCTGCATTCCGATGTGCAAGGGGAGAGCATGATGGCAGTACATAAAACCGGAAGTATAGTTGTTTCTGCAAAATATTTAAATGACCTTATCAAAAAACTGCCGGGTGATCTGCTGGTTAAGGTTGGGGAAAATCATTCGGTATCCATTCAATCAGAAGATATTGTTGTATCACTAAAAGGATTTCATGCAGGGGAGTTTCCTCGCCTCACGATGTCACAGCCTGAAGCCAGCCATAAGTTACCAGGCACCGTTCTAGCTGATATGATCAAACGAACGATGTTTGCTGTCAGTAAAAATGGAGCACGGCCTGTCCTGACGGGTGTGCATTTTGTCTTTGATCAAAATTTTTTCTGCAGCACCGCTACCGACTCTCTGAGACTGGCAACCTATAAACGCAATATCGGCGCCAATTTGACCGGCTCATTTATCGTGCCTCAGCCTGCTCTGCATGAGTTTTTAAAGCTAATGGGGAGCTACACGGGTGAAGTCACCTTAAAGCTTACTGAAAGCTATATTGAGTTTTCAACCGATGTTTTTTCTTTTTATTCGAGGCTCATTGCCGGAAAGTATCCAAACACGGCATCCTTGATTCCGAACGAATTTAAAACGGTTATTACTTTGCAGGCCAGTGATTTCTTAAAAGGAATTGACCGGGCAGCATTGTTTGCAGGGGAGTGGAAAAATAATAATGTGAATCTAACCCTTCTGGAGGGGAAAAAGCTCGGGATCTCTTCCCGATCTATGGAATCAGGCACCATCCATGAGATCCAGAACATTAACAGTTTAGAAGGCGAGGAAGAACTCAGTATTTCTCTTGATGGGAAGTTTCTGACGGAAGCTCTGCGCGGAATAAAAGATGAAGAAATCAAAATCAGTTTCAGCGGGTCCATGAAGCCTGTTTTGATCGAATCTGTTTCTGATTCTCCTTATCAGCATCTTATTTCTCCCGTGAGAGCGTATTGATGGGGAGAAGAGGGTTTGCTCTTGGGGTTTGGAAGGCGGATTGTCGTTTACCCGCTAAAACAAGTGATTTACCCGCCGAAACGAAGCAAATACCCGCCAAAATAAAAAAATACCCGCGGAAATAGGACGTTTACCCGCCAAAACCTTATTATAATAAACTAGCGGATAATCAATACAAAAAGCACCGGCGCTCTGAAGTGACCCCGAAAAGTTAGAGTTTTTACTCTAACTTTTGGGGTGCAGTATACTCCCGGTGCTTTTTCCGCTTATTTCACTTTCACATTTGCAGCATTCTCGTAAACTTCCAGCGCTTCTTTTACACTCGCATTCTTACGGACAATCTCATGGATCGCCTGAATCATGGCGCCTGGATGCTCTGACTGCCAGATGTTTCTGCCCATATCAACGCCGGCTGCGCCTTCCTGCATGGCGTTATACGTCAGATTTAATGCATCCTTCATGGTATCCAGCTTAGGTCCGCCAGCGATGACTACTGGAACGGGGCAAGTGCCCGTCACTTTTTCAAAGTTTTCGCAGTAATAGGTTTTAATAATATCAGCGCCCATTTCTGCACCGATTCGAGAGGCTAGGGCCAGGAAGCGTGCTTCGCGCTTTTGCAGTTCCTTTGCAACAGCAGTAATCGCAAGGACAGGTATGCCGTAGTCGTGAGCTTCGGTTACAACAGAGGCCAAGTTTGAAACGGTTTGAGTTTCATAGTCTGAGCCCACAAAGATCGAAACACCAACGCCTACGACATTATGGCGGATCGCTTCTTTCATCGGAGTGACAATATGTTCATTAGCCAAATCCTTGCCCACTACACTAGGGCCACCTGATACCCTCATTAACACTGGTTTTTCACAGTTTTCAGGTATGCAGGCAGAGAGGGCTCCTCTTGTCGCAAATAAGGAATCTGTATAGGAGAGCAGCTCTTTTACGGTTTCTCCCGGTTTCTCTAGCCCGTGAATAGGACCCAGGAAATAACCGTGATCAATGGCAAGCATGACTGCTTTTCCCTCAGGCAGTATTTGATTCATTCGGTTTTTTAATCCCCAACTCATATGATCACTCCTTCTCAAGATCTGGATTGTCTACAACAACAGAATCTTTTTCTTGTATATGCGGTGATTTAATAAATACAGCTTTAAAATTTTGTTGAGATTGATTGATGAGATAGTGAGCTTCGTTTGGCCGGACTTGAAGCATGTCACCAGTTTTGGCAGGCACTCGCACACCATCAATATAGAAATCTATGGAACCTTCTAGTACATAAAAAATTTCTTCGCATGTCGTATGATAGTGATTTGGGAAATCCTGGTCAGGCTTCAGCACGACGACACCAAGGTCTACATTTGGACCTTTCGTTAAATATTTAGGGCCATGATCTCCGAAGCGGAATTCATTTTCTGCCTCATTCACTTTCAGCAAAACAGCCACCCCTTTTCCTCTGTATTTATGACGGTCAAACAGAACCAGGTGCTTTCCACATATGATGGGTCAGCCCTTGGTCAGAGAGTGCCAGATGCTCCTTGTATACGGCCTGCCAATTCTCAAAAATCTTCGCATAAAGGATATGATTTTCTTTATTTGGTTCATATGTGTTCTCCCATTGAACGATTTCAAGGGCAGCTTTTTCAATGGATGAGTAAATGCCCGCTCCATAACCAGCGACGATCGCTGTTCCGAGGGCGGCAGCTTCCTTCACAAGCGGAACCTTCACCTTGACTCCGAGCACGTCAGAAAGGATCTGGCACCAAAGCTTGCCTTTAGAAGCTCCTCCGGCAAAAATGACTTCATCGGGATAGTAGCCGGTGTGCTCCTGTATCATTTTTAAGTTTCCCAAGGTCACCAGGGCTGCATTTTCTTCAATCGCCCGGAACAACTCCTTTTTGCCGCAGCGCTCGGGATCGAGAGAAAGATTCGTAAAAGAAGGGGAGGCATGGCGCCAGGAAATAAAGTTCATCACATCTGAAAAAATAGGCATGATGCCATAAGAGCCCACAGGAACTTCAGCTGCCTGTTCTTCCAGCAATTCATAGGGGTCTCTTCCAAGCTCTCTTGCACGATTCTTTTCTTCTGTACAAAAGGCATCCCGAAACCAGCGCATAACGAGGCCAGGGAAGAAGACTATGGTTTCATACTGCCAAAGATGGGACACAGCATGACAATTGATTCGTATGCGCTGTTTAGGATCGGGGACAGGGGCAGTGACGTTAACTTCTTGCTGCCAAAAGCTTCCTCCGGAAACAAGGGTCTGACCTTCCTTCACTACTCCAACACCTACGGAGGCGAGCTGAGCATCACCTCCACCTGAAAATACGGCTGTACCTTCAGCCAATCCGGTGAACTTTGCAGTTTCAGCTGCAACATGCCCAAGTAATGTTCCTGCTTCATGGACAGGTGGGAATAGGCTGCTCTTCATTCCGCATTCCTTGGTAATCTGCTCATCCCAAGTGCGTTCTTTTATATTAAAGATGCCGCTTGTGCAGCCATTGGAAGGGTCGGCTTGCAGTTTTCCGCAAAGCTTATAGAGGAGCCAATCATTAAGCATCGTGATGGCCGCTGTCTCATTATAGATTTCAGGCTGATTTTTCTTGATCCATAAAAGACGAGGCAATGCTCCCAGCGCAAAGGTTTGGCCGGAAAGGCTGTACAGGTCTTCTTCAATAAGTGGGCGAAGCTGTTTTAAATCTGTCACTTCTTCTGAAGCACGTGAGTCCACGTTGGAGCATGCCCAAATTTCCTGGCCGTCTTTGTTGTAAAGAACAAAACCTTCCCGCATGCTTGTTGCACTGATTCCTTTTATACATTGAGGTGTGATTTCGGCTTGCTGCACGGCATCTTTTATGCATTCCACAGCTATTCTCCAGTTCTCTTTTACATCAAAATTCATAGAGCCGGGAAAGCGCGGATCTGCCGGATGATCCCATTCCTGCTGTGACAATGACAGTTGATTGCCTTTCGTATCGAATAAAACCGCACGAATACTACCCGTTCCTGCATCAAGTGCTAGGATGGCATCCATTCTTTTTTTGTCGCCTCCTTCTGCATTAATTGAATAGCACTTTCTTCATCCGTGATTAAAGTTTGAACATATCCGCCTTTCAATGCCCCGTAAATGGCATCGATTTTCGTTTGTCCTCCTGCTACTCCGACCACACTTTTCATTCCTTTTAGTTTAGAGATGGGTATTCCAATTCTGCGTTCATGGTGAGGGAGAGTGAGGAGTTCTCCGGCAGCATTGTAAAATAGGCCGAGGATATCGCCGACTCCATTCTGTTTCTTGATTGTCGTCATTTCTTTTAAGGTTATTTTTTCTTCTTTAATAATGGTGGCATCTGATGACAATCCGCCTATTCCGACGAGCATGACAGAAGAAACACCTGCAAGCTCGAGGATATCGCTCACAGCAGGCTCGGAAAGAATGCTTGAGGCCATTTGTTGAGAGGAGGCAAGAAATGGTGCCGGGATAATATGAAACCGGCCCTGAAATTTGCTAAGCCCGCCATCAAGAGAATAATTTTTCTTTTGAAAATAATAGTTTACTCCGCCAGTCAGCGTAACAATGGATACATTGGCTGCCGGGTCAAGTGACAGGTGCTGCAGTGTACGGGTAACGGCTTCACCCCAGCCAATCCCGAGAAGCTGTTCGGAAGTCAAGGTGCTTTCAAGGTATTGTGCTGCCGCTTTTGCTAAGGAGTCTGACAGGTTGGAAGCAGGAGTTGGAATAATGAAGGCATCGGAGAGACCAAATGTTTCTATAACATCTCTTTCGGTGCTCAAACAGTTGATTCCGTTCCCTCGAATGTTAAATTGAACAATTCCGTCAGAACGGGCTTTTTCCAGCATACGGACGATCTTGTTTCGGGAAAGATCCAGCAGTTCGGCAATTTCATTTTGTGTCAGGTTGTTTTTATAGTAGTGCCAGGCTACTTTTACGATTAAATTCTCCTCATAAGTGGACCTTTTCATGAGTTTCATCCTTTCCACATATGACCGTTGCTTCAACATATGTTCCTCCAAAAATGATTATGCCCGCTATTCAACGTGTGAAAATGGGTTCTAAGGAATCATTTGCTAAGATAAAATGCTACAAATACCACTTATTCTTTCCCAACAAAAATTAGCGGCAATAAAAATTGTTTGATTGAAAGGCAGGTGAATCCAATGGGTGAAGAATCCCTGTTACAAATGTCTGAGATCAAAAAGCAATTTTCTGAGAATCTGGTTTTGAAAGGCGTGGACATGAGTGTATTATCCGGCCACATTCATGCTTTGATTGGTGGAAATGGAGCAGGAAAGTCTACTCTAATGAAAATCATAACCGGGCTGTATCAAGCAGATTCCGGGCAATTGCTGATGAAAGGGGAGCAGGTCCATTTCAACTCTCCGGCAGAAGCACATAAGAAAGGCATTTATCTCGTTCCGCAAGAACCTTTAATCTTTCCGAATATGTCAGTGGAGGAAAACATTTCGATTGGCCTCAAACAGCCGAAAAAGAACGTTAAACAAAAGATTAGGGAACTTAATACTAGACTTGGCTGGAATTTGGATCTTTCTCGATTGGCATCGACGCTCTCCATTGCCGAGCAGCAGCTGGTTGAATTGCTGAGAGGCCTTATGCGTGATGCTGAGCTGCTGATTCTGGATGAGCCGACCTCCACACTAACCCACCATGAAATATCAAGCCTGTTCAGAATTGTTAAACAGCTGGCAAGCAGCGGAAAGGGAATTGTATATATTACTCACCGCTTTTCGGAAATCTTCGAGCTTGCCCATCATATATCCGTTTTGCGTGACGGAGTGATCAGTGCTTCAGGCCCTGTTTCTCAGTTTTCCTATGAAAAGCTGGTTCAGAACCTTATGCCTGAAGGAAAAACATTTGATTCAAAAGCTTCAGTCAGTCCTTGTAGACAGGAAGGAAAGGCAGAGGACAAAACTCCAATTTTGTCTGTAAAAAATCTATTTGGCAAGCGGTTTCGTTCTGTGTCGTTCACTGTTTGCAAGGGTGAAGTGGTAGGAATAGCAGGAATCGTTGGGGCAGGGAGAACTGAACTAGCTGAAGCGATTTTTGGCATATCACAGTGCGCTTCAGGAGAAGTTTGTCTTGAAGGCGAAGATATTTCAACTTTATCTGTCAGAAAGCGGATCGACAGAGGCCTCGTTTATATACCGGAGGATCGATATGCACACGGTATATTTTCAATTGCATCGTTAAAAGGAAATTTAACCTCAGCCATACTTCATAAGGGAAAAGGATGGATCATTCCATTTAAGCAAGAACAAAAGATAGCGGAACAGTACATCAGCCAGCTTAATGTGAAGGCGTTAAATTGCCGCCAGTCTGCCGAGTCCTTATCAGGAGGAAATCAGCAGAAAATTGTATTAGGAAAGTATCTGGCTGCCAAGCCAAAGGTAATCTTGTTTGATGAGCCTACTAGAGGAATAGATGCGAGTGCACGGCTGGATATCTATGAATTGATTTCAGAGCTGAAGAAAGAGGGAATCAGTATCGTTCTCATTTCATCGGATCCAGAAGAAATTATGGCGTTGAGTGACCATGTTTGGGTGATGCACGAAGGAAAGCTGGTCAAAAAACTGGAGGACGATGCCATTACACTGGATCAGATTACGAGTGCTTCCTTTGGTGTGGAAGAGGAGGTAACTGCTCCATGAAACTCCTATTGAGATTGATGCAAATCCGAGAGGCATCTATCTTATTGTTCATTCTTTTATTTGTAGGCTGTATAGGTCTTGTAAACCCTGCATTTACAAGTGGGGATTCCCTCGGTTTGATTTTGAAGTCCAGTATGATTCTTCTCGTTTTGGCAGTCGGCCAATCGTTTGTCTTAATAACCGCAAATATTGACGTATCAGTGGGTTCTACTATGGGACTTTCTGCAGCGGTCTGCGGGATGATGCTTACTCATGGGGTGTCAGGATCTCTTTCAGCCGCCGCTGCTTTGCTTATCGGTTCATGTATTGGGGCTGCCAATGGTTTAGGCGTTTCGTTCTTTCGTATCCCGTCAATCATCATGACATTAGGGACTCTGGGAATTGTAAGAGGATATATGCTGTTTTATACAGAGGGTAAATGGATTGAGGATATTCCATTCTATTTTAAAAAACTGTCTTCAGCAGAATTTCTCGGGATTCAACTTCCGGTTTGTATTGGAATCATAGCCGCTGTAGTGGCCTATCTCTTTCTTACCAGATCCTCAGGGGGCCGATACTTTTATGCGGTAGGGGATAATGAGGCAGGAGCAAGGCTAATCGGTCTTCCTGTTAGATCCATTACAGTGCTGGCGTTTACTTTCTCCGGTTTATCGGCATCGATTGCCGCCTGCCTGTTTGTCATGAACATCGGTTTTGTGCCGAATCAAACCGGTACAGGAATTGAATTGCAGGTCATTGCGGCAGCCGTCCTTGGAGGTGTAAGTCTTTCAGGAGGCAAGGGTTCTTTGTTTGGTGCAGCTCTGGGAGCCATCTTTCTTGAGGTGATCAATAATTCTTTGGTCTTTCTGAAGGTTCCTGCCTACTGGAACAACGCCATATCCGGATTTCTTCTGCTTTTGATCGTAACAGGAGACAGCAGGTTTCAGCTCTGGCTGCAAAGCAATGGGAAAAAGAAACAGCAAGAACAGGAAAATATGAGCCGTTCTAAACTACCGAAGTCAGGAGAGGGCGGATATGAAGATAAAGTGGTTCTATAGATGGGAGTTCTTCCTCTTGCTTATATTCATTGTGGAAATCGGCATTTTCGGATGGCTTAGCCCAGGTTTTCTCAATGTGAACAATCTGTTGTTCAGTATGAATGATTTCATGTTTATCAGCATTGCAGCCATTCCAATGACACTCGTCATTATTTCAGGGGGAATTGATGTTTCGATCGGTTCTATCATGGGTCTTTGCTCTATTATTCTGGGAGTCTCCTGGTCTCACGGAGTGAATGTGTGGCTGGCGGTATTGATTGCAATCTCCTGCGGATTGGCTGCAGGTCTTCTTAATGGACTGATCATTCTATATAGCAGAGTAGAGCCGCTCGTGGTGACATTAGGCAGTATGTTTCTTTTTTCTGGATTAGCGCTTGTTATTTCCGGCGGATCAAAGGCATCAGGGTATGAGGGTATCAGTGGTTTTCCAGATGCCTTCGTACAGCTTGGCAATGGGAGTTTCATAGGTATTCCCAATCCGCTCTGGTTCTTGATCGGTATGACAGCTGTCTTTTGTACATTGCTCCATTTTACGAAATACGGAAGAAGTGTGTATCTTGTCGGCATTAACAGCAAGGCTGCATTCTATAGCGGTTTGCGAATCAAGTGGATATCGCTAAGCACGTATATCTTATCTGGATTGGGAGGTGGTTTAGGCGGCGTACTGCTAACATCTTACTTCAGTTCAGCTCGAGCAGATTTAGGTTCTGAAGCTGTATTGCCTGTCATTACTGCAGTGGTTCTGGGTGGAACGAGCATCATCGGCGGCAAAGGGTCGATTGCAGGTACCGTGATTGCCAGTATTGTTATCGGCTTTATGCAATATGGCCTTCAAATGATCGGTCTGACGAGTGAACAGGCGAGTATTGTAATTGGGGCTATGCTGATTATTTCAGTCATGGCAAGGCAAAGTTCCTATCAGAAAGTCAATCAATGGTTCAGGCAAAGTAAAACAAATTCTTCTGATCTTACGTACAAGGGGGAAATGAGATGAAAAGAAGAAGTGCCTTATCTTTGTTCCTTATTTTTGCATTAATGATTTCATTGATGGCTGCCTGCAGCAGCGGTGACAGTAAACCGAAGGCCAAAGAGGCAAAGGATGTTAAGCTGGCGTTCATCCCGAAGCTGACAGGTGTAGGGTTCTTCACGTCTGGTGGTGAAGGGGCCAAGGAAATGGCTGACAAACTTGGCGTCAAACTGAAATACGACGGACCTTCAGAAGCTACTGTTTCCGGGCAAGTAAAATACATTAACAGTTTTGTGAACCAGGGTTATGATGCGATCATGGTGTCTTCAACCTCAGTTGACGGCCTCTCTCAAACATTAAAGCGTGCAAAGCAAAAAGGAGTGAAGGTACTGACTTGGGATTCAGATGTAAATCCAAAGGACCGATCGTTCTATATCAATCAGGGAACACCGCAGCAGCTTGGCCAGCTTCTCATCGATATGACGGCTTCTCAGATTGGCGATAAAGGGAAAGTAGCTTTCTTCTATTCCAGTCCTACGGTTACTGATCAAAATCAATGGGTAAAGGAAGCGAAAGCCATTATCGCAAAAAAATATCCAGGATGGGAGATAGTCACAACTCAATACGGTGAAAATAACGCGCAGAAATCATTATCCGTGGGTGAGGGAATCTTGAAAACCTATCCTGATGTGGATGCGGTCATCTGTCCGGATGCTACTGCTCTGCCGGCCATGGCACAAGCCGCTGAAAACCTCAAAAAAGCCGGAAAGGTAACTGTCACTGGATTTTCAACACCAAATGTCATGCGTGATTTTGTTAAACGCGGTACCGTAAAACAATTCGGCTTATGGGATGTTAAACAGCAGGGAGCACTCGCTACCTACGTTTCCTACCTGATGACGGTCAAAGGCAAGACTCTCAAAGTAGGAGACTCGTTTGAAGTGCCGGGTATAGGAAAAGTAAAAATTGAGCCAAATACCATTCAGGGCTATGATTATCAATCCAAAGACAGTGGCATTATCTTGCTCCCTGAACGCGTCATATTCACGAAAGATAATATTGATAAGTACAAATTTTAATTCTGCAGTTAGGATTTGGAGGGAGTGTGGCAAAATTACCGTTTACCCTCCAAACAAGTGATTTACCCGCCGAATCGGAGGTAATACTCGCCAAAATAAAAAAATACCCGCTAAAACAGGACATTTACCCGCCAAAACTGGGTTATGGTAAACCAGCGACCCACTAATTCAGCCAAATAAAAGAAGAGACTCGAATCTGAGTCTCTTCCTTTTTATTAAAGGTAATTCTGTACTACGTAATAGCTGACTGCAACGATCAGGTTTGGCAAAGCGAACAATAGTAAGAGGGTGGAATAGCGTATTCTGTCTTGGCGATTCTCTTTGGTCTCACTGAAGTAATTTGCCCGGAACCGGTCACCGTCAATAAAAGCCCCAGTGAAAAGACCCGCAGCTAATAGCGAAACCAGGCCAATGCTGCCAGACACATTGAGCAGCAAGCTCCAGTCATTCAAAATAAATGCACTTAATAAAACAGCAGCACCGACAATCAACCCCGCAATAAAAAACCTTTTCATAAAATCAGCCTCCTGTGTCTTGGATATACTGATCACATCTTTAAATTTCCATTACTACAATAATACCATTTATATCCAGCCTGTAAATGTAGTATATTCACTAAAAATTTCATTGTAAACAGCAGGCTGGCATTTTATAATAAGAACAAATGTTCGTTATATTGGGGGTGGTAAAATTGGATGAGCAAATTCGGTATCATTTTATGTATAAGGAAAGAATGGCCGTTACCAATGAGATTATCATTCAGTTTATGGATTTTCAGGGTAAGCGTTTAGTAAGGGCGACAGCTCAGGATCTGAACAGCAGCAACAACCAAAAGTTAAAAGAAGATGCCAGAAAGCAGTGGGACCGGATAAAAAGGGCGGAGACCATGGAGCAGAAATAGCTGGCTGGCTATAAAAGAAGAGGAGGCAAGACATAGTGGATACCACAATGAATGGTACACGGCGTGCAGCTGCGGGATGTGGAGGAAGAGGATCTGAAGCTGCAATAGATTCTTGGTGAACTGAGTCTTTTTTCACAGATAAAAGGATTATTTTGTAAAATATTGTAGAAAAGTTCAGAATTTTTGATATAATTAAGATGTGTAACTGATTGGTTCACAGAAGGAGGAATGTTATTGAGGTAAAATGCAGTGCTATATCACCCAAGGGGCTGGGGATCTTTCAATTGAGAGGGGTAAGTGGTTAATGACAAATAAGGTGATGGTTCCAAATAAACAATATGAAATCAATGTAGACACCATGGCATTACTGCCTTTCTGCGATGAGTATGGCAAGTTACATACGAAGGTTCTTGAAAGAAACAGAACGTTGTGTGTTTGCGGAAAACCCAAGTCTGTTATCACTTTTAGCTGCGGTTACTATGGGTCAAGCTATAAGGGCCGGAAGGATGGGGCTTCTCATATAATGGGAATCCGGTCTCGGGCTCCAATTGTTATCAGTGAGCAGCTGGGCATCTTTTTCATTCCTCTTGAATCTCCGAACAATGACACATGCATCTGGATTGCTCAGGCCCATGTAAAACAGGTCAAGGCAACCTCCTCCGACACATCAGACATCATTTTTTCGAACGATACCTTCATTTCAGTCAACCAGGCTAAAAGTACGCTTGAAGCTAAAATCCATCGTGCGTCACATTATCGTTTTATTTTGGAACTGCGGATCAATGAGAAAAAAACGATTTATGCACATCGTTTTTTCCGGCCTTAAATTTAACCAAATGAAGACCCTGGTTGCTCTGCGCGCCAGGGTTTTATTGTATCTAAAGAGATTGAATGGGACTTATTGATTAAAGGTGCCAGGCACCATGTGCCCTTTTTTATTTTATCCAGTACAGGGCTTGTGAACTTTGAATACGATGAATATAACAATCGAAGAAAGAAAGGTTGTGTATTCATGTTTGAAATAAGGCCATCGCGGTTTGGCAGAGGCATCTTTGCTACCCGCAGCATAAAAAAAGGAGAGCTGATCCATAGAGCTCCCGTTATAGCGAGTCCTAAAGAAGAATGCAAATATATGATTAAAACGGTCTTGGCGGACTATGTTTTTAACTGGGGTGATGGGTATGCCATCGCACTGGGTTACGGATCGCTGTTTAATCATTCCTATTCCCCAAATGCCAAGTATAAACTTAAAAAAAGTGAGTTAATGATTGATTTTTATGCGTATAAAGACATTAATGCGGATGAAGAAATTCTGGTGAATTATAATGGGGATCCTGAGGATGACAGAGAACTATGGTTTAAACCGATATGAAGGCGGTATCCGCCTAACTAGGACATAAAAAAAGGAGTTTCAATCATACCCGATTGGACTCCTTTTTGTATCTGAAGGTCATTCACTCAAAAAAGCTGTTCTTTAATTCCTCTGTCATTTCCCTGACGAGCTCAGGCCGGCCATGAAATTGAGCAGGTGTATTTTGAAAGAGTTCGATTCTCCACATTCCATTCGTTTTAACGGCAACGAGGGTCTGATGAGCGTTAAGGTCGGGGTTCAAATCATCTTTCCCGTCCGGCACCATTCCGACGATCGACCGTAAAAGGGCACTTTCATTGCTTAATAGCTTAATGCCTTTAACTTTAAAGACATAGGCGGGAGTCGGATGATTTGCAAAGATCGGCTCAAGGTGAGAAAAAATTTCTTTATTTCCGATGACGTGGCTGCCGTCAAATCCGATTAATTCTCCCCCTGTCAGAAACAGTTCCGCCATGCCGGCACTGTTTCGTTCGTTCCAGGCTTCAATCAACTGGCGGTATAGCTGCATTACATCTTCAAGAGCAGTAGAACCCATAGAATATCCCTCCAAGTACAGTATACTTATAGCTTGGCCTTATACAAGTCTATCGTCAAGTCCTGCTTTCTATCAAATTGGACAGCCTTTTTTTATTTCTAGGGATAGCTGCACCAATCGGGATTGATAGAATCGCATATACTAGTTTCATAAGGGTTTCCCTTTGTATCCTCTTTATAAGGAGGTGAGGGAATGATTACTCTAGTCACAATTGTGCTTGCATTACTCCTTTTGGTTGCATTGCTCGTAGCGGTACTTCTTGGTACACCAGAGCAGCAAACAATTATCCGGGATGCGATCATTGCGATTCTTAGTGCTTAATCAGCATAGAAACTAGATCCCCTTATGAGAAAAATCTCCGGAAGCTCATGTTTCCGGAGATTTTTTATTGCAATTCTGCACGTTCTGAATGTTATCGCCGTATTCCCCTAAGATTTTCTTCCAATTTCCATAAATCAATCGGAAACTTTCGAAAAAATACGAAAAGAAAAAGCAGGACTGGCTTTCCTAATGTCAAAGATAAAGCGTGTAGGAGAATTCCTACTTTTAAAATTCAATTCAGATGCAGGAGGGATCACCATGAAACGCATCCTAACATTTGAACCCAATAAGCCGGATCCTACAGACGTTGCTCACATCATTAAAGATGCTGCAGAATATGCCAATAAAGAGTGTTACAGGACCGATCTGCTGTCAGTCAATCATATTAATGTCCTATTGCATGTCATTGAATTGCTGCAAGAAGAAAAACAGGAGCAAATTCAGTCCGCTCAAGAAAATTTGAGAGAATGGAGTGTGCGGTGGGAACAAGGTGATGTTCATTTTGTTCCTGAACTCATGAATATGGTAAACAGCATGGTGCAAAATCCATCGCCTCTCTTAAAACAGGTGGGTACTATCGCTTCAAACGAATATTAAAAGTTTTTTTAACAAAATTCCTCTGCGGTGCATACGATGTTTATGGGTATTTGCCTACGATGCATACAGGGGGAGTGGATAATATGACAGAAAAAAATGACATTCAAGAACAAGAGAGTGAAGAGGTTAGCGGCAGAGAGGCTTTGGATGTTAACGGCATAATGAATTTAGCAGGAAGTATTCTTAACAAAGACGATGATTCCATTGATCTTAGCAGCATGATGATGATGGCTGCAAACTTGTTAAAAGACGATAGCCTTCTTGGAAACTTAGGTTTTGCTCAAGCCTCCGATGCTATCGTCGAAGATGAACAGCAAAATAGTGAGCTGGAGTGGCTGTCACGGCAGCTGCATGATCTCACCCATCAAAATATTGAGCTGAAGGAAGAATTGGTTGCCATTAAGGAACAGATCTCTGAGACGAAAGAAGCGATAGCACAGCTTGTAGAGGCTTCAAAAAAACGCTGGTGGCAGCTCAAATGAAGACAAAAACGGAAGGCCTCTTAGAGGTGTTCCGTTTTTAGTTTGTTTGCTTTTTAATTTCTTCATATTTTTGAACCCATCAAGGAAATGCTTTGTTAAAGGGTACGGGTTTGAAATCTTCCCATGTACAACGATATGGGTGGTTGTTCCCATGGCACACAATTCGCAATTTCCGTTTCCTTTTACAAATTTAAAGCCATATACGGTTCTTGACCGTTTATTTTCTTCAACCCAGGTGTCCAAGCTATTTTAACAATAAAATGCTCAGCACTTTTAAGAGTTGAGCTTTTTATTATGTTTAAGGCCGTCCAATAGAACATGCAGGCCAAACAGAAACTGTGGTTCACCATGAACAACTGCTGAAGCGCTTTATACAATGGCTTCTTATCCTTACAGCGGTAACGGCAATTCACCCCGATGTGCTTAAAGTCTCGCATCACTTTATGCATCTAACCGACATATCCATGATCATTCCAGGCCTTTTAGGCGTCACGATCACAGGGATCTTTTTGTCGATTAAGACCCATTGGTTAGTAAAACATTACTGGCTTATCACGAAAGAAATCATCACTCTCATCACACTGGGCATCGGAAATGTTTTAAACATTTGGGTCCAATGCACAATCAAGTTAACATCAATACAAGGGCTGGATGCCTTAAAGGATCCCACCTATCTTCATGATCGAAATATGATGATTTTTAGTGCAGTTATTCAGACCTCCTTATTGCTTTTTGTCATTGTCATTTCTGTGATTAAGCCATGGGGCAAGCGAAAGAAAAAGCAGTTCAGCCAATTGTTAAAATGAAAGTGAAACCTTTTGCGGATGTCAAAAGCCCTGTTTTAATGGATGGATACTAAATATTCAGAAAATAAGTTTACGTTAAAACTATAGAATGATAAAATATTGGTGAAACGTTTCGATAAAATAAAATAAATCAGTGAGAGGAGAAAAAATGAAGAAGCTAATGCATGTGGTGATCGCTTCAGTATGTATTCTTTTTACCGTCTGTTCAGCTACTGCGGCTCAGGCCTCTGAACATAACCAGGCTGCATTTCAAAATGATTTGAAAGCGATTGCAAAGGATACCTATTCTTATTTTAGTGATTATACCGATCCACAAACGGGGTTAACGAGTGATACGGTCAGGCTCCCAAACGGAAAAGTTGAAGAAGCCAAACATACATCACCCACCAATATTTCAATGTATCTCCTGAGTACCATATCTGCGCAGGAAATGGGCTTTATTTCGCGAAAGGAAGCCGTTCAGCGCATCCAAACAACACTCCATACACTGAACAGCTTAAAGAAGTGGAACGGCTTATTTTACAATTGGTACAATACGGACGGCTCTCTTAAAACGGACTGGGGACAATTTATTTCGCAGGTAGACAATAGCTGGCTGACGGCGGGATTAATGACCGCAGGACAGGCTTATAAGGAGCTCTATCCGCAAACAAGCAAACTTGTAAAGGCGATGGATTACAAGACACTTTATGATCCGGAAGTCGGACAGTTCCGTGGCGGCTATGATGTTGTGACGGGTAAATTGACTGAACATCATTATGGGATGTTTTATACCGAGCCAAGACTGGGGAGTTATATCGCCATCGGCAAAGGAGATGTACCAAGGGATCATTGGTGGAAAATGTACAGAACCCTTCCGCCTGAATGGGATTGGCAGTCACAGATTCCAGAAGGACCAACTGCAGAGTATGACGGTGTCTCAGTTTTCGAGGGGCATTATGAGTACAAGGGTGTAAAGTATGTACCGAGCTGGGGAGGAAGCATGTTTGAGGGGCTGATGCCGGGCCTTGTGTTAAATGAGAAAAAATATGGCAAGAACGCACTTGGTTTAAATAACGAGCGGCATGTTCAGCTGCAAAGGGCGTTTGCGAAGGAGAAAGGCTATAGGGCTTGGGGATTCTCTCCTGCTGCCACTCCTGAAGGCTACAGTGAGTTCGCAGCAACACCCCTTGGAACATCGGGTTATAAAGATGATGGTACGGTAACGGCTCATGCATCGTTTCTTGCACTGGACTATGCACCAACAGCCGTCCGTAAAAACCTTGATGAGCTTAGTAAATTGCACGTTTATGGGAAATATGGGTTTTATGACTCCGTAAATGTAAAGAGCGGGGAAGTGGCCAAAGCCTACCTGGCGCTGGATCAGGGAATGATTATGGTATCGATCGCCAACCATGTGAAGCATGATGTGATCCGTAATTACTTCCATCAAGATCCTATCGCTGAAAAACCGCTAGATTTGCTGAAAAGGGAAGAGTTTTCGATTAAATAATGAAAGAACGGCTGCCCGAGTGGGTATGCCGCTCTTTTTTTGTGTGATTTGAATGCTTGATTGCTGTTTACCCGCGAAAACGTGAGGGATATCCGCGGAAATGAGAGATTTACCCGCCAAAATAAAAAAATACCCGCCAAAACAGCACATTTACCTGCCAAAAGCTGATTATAGTAAACTACGAACTCTCATACTGTCAGGTGCACACACAAAAAAACGCAGACTGCTAAAAGTCTGCGTGCTTGGCTTTATTTCATCCCAGAAATGGTGTAGCCCTCAATAATATGCTTTTGAAACAGCATGAAGATGATCACGATCGGTACGACCATAAAGGTTGAACCGGCCATCTGCAAGGCGAAGTTGCCGCCATACTGTCCTTTTAAAAGAGAAAGCCCGACAGACAGGGTATACAGTTTTTCATCGTTGGCGATGATCAAAGGCCATAGGAAGCTGTTCCAGCCGGCGATAAATGTCAGGATCCCCTGAACAGCCAGGATGGGTTTAGAGATCGGCAAGATAATCTGAATGAACACCCGGAATTCACTGGCTCCATCGAGGCGTGCGGCTTCAAGCAGCTCATCTGGAATGGTAGACATGAACTGACGGAACAAAAAGATGCTGAACGCCCCGACTAATCCTGGTAAAACAATTCCGGCCATCGTATTCGTCAGGTGAAGCTGGTTCAAGATCAGGTATACGGGGATCATCGTTACTTGCCCGGGAATCATCATCGTAGCGAGTACGAGGTAGAACAATTTTTCCCGCCCTTTGAATTGGTACTTGGCAAAAGCATATCCCGCCATCGCGTTTAAGAACAAACCCGCGAATGAACAAAGCACTACGATGATTGTGTTCCGCAAATAAACCGTGAAGTTCATGTTTTCAAACAGGTTGGTAAAGTTCTCAAGCGTAAATTCATGTGGCAAAAAGGTTGGCGGGATCTGCATGACTTCCATTTCCGGTTTGAACGCAGATAAGATCATCCAAATAAATGGAATAGAGACGAGAAATCCACCGAGAGCCAAAATGATTCCGGTTACCCATTGCTGGCCACTGGCCGTTCTTCGGGCTTTAACTGAAGCATTAGCTTGCGTCTTTGCTTTTATCGCAGTCATCTCTAAATTCTCCATCTTAATAGTCCACCTCTTTTTTCTGCAATCGGAATTGAAGCAGCGTGATGATAATGATCGCAATAAACAAAATGAAAGATCCGGCAGCGGCATATCCGAAATTACTGAGCTGGAAGCCATTTCTGTAAATAAACAGCGCAACAGAGGTGGTACTGTCGAGAGGGCCGCCCTTTGTCATGACTAGCGGTTCTTCAAAAAATTGAAGCCAGCCGATCATGGTAGTGATTGAAACGAAAAAGATCGCGTAACGCAGGAGCGGAAGGGTGATTTTCGTCAATTGCTTCCAGTTGGTTGCTCCGTCAAGCTGTGCGGCTTCATAGTAAGTTTTCGGTATCCCTTGGAGAGCTGCCAAAAAGATAATCATGTTCACCCCGATTCCCCGCCAGACAGCGAGTGCGATCAGTGATACTTTCGACATGTTCGGATCGGTGAGCCATGGAACAGGAGGCAGGTGAAGCCAATTCAGTACATAATTGAATAGTCCGAGCTGTGGATTGTACAGGTAGCTCCATACAACGGCGACTGCTACCACGTTTGTGATCGAAGGCATATAAAAGATCACACGGAAGGCCCGGAAAATGCGTGATTTGCCGAAGTTGATCAACAAAGCGATGGCCAAAGAACAAACAATGACCAAAGGCACACCGATTACTACATAAAAAAGCGTATTAAACAAGGACTTCATAAAAATAGGATCTTTAAAAACCTGAATGTAATTTTCCAATCCGACAAAATGAATCATCGACCAGTCGCCCAAACCTTCGAGACTGATGTCCGTAAAACTGATGACAAGAGCAACGACGATTGGAAACAGAGAAAACAGGCCTAAAAGGAGAAGGGCAGGTGCGATAAATAAGTAAGGCGTTTTGGTGTTTATGGCTTTCATGTTTCGCTCCTTTCTGCGCATCGATCTAATCTGGGAATGTAAAGGGATAACTAGCAGAAAGGCTGCTAGTTATCAGGGTTTGTCTTTATTTATTTAAAAGATCCTCCGCTTTTTTGTTGAACGCGTTCATTTCTTTTTTCGGTGTGGTTTGGCCGCGGTAAATCTTTTCAAAGCTGCTTAAGTATTCTTGAGCGACCGGCTCCCATTGTTTGATGACAGGCATTGGTTTGGAATCTTTCATCTGTTCGCCGAACGTTGTGTAGAACTTGTTGTCTTTCAGTGACTGATCTTCCCATGCTTTTTTAGTAGAAGGAAGAGAATTTGTCATATTCATCCATTTCAGCTGAGTTTCAGGCTTGTTCATAAATGCCAGGAATTTCAGTGAAGCATCTTTGTGTTTTGTATATTGGAAGACAGAAAGATTGGAACCGCCAAGTGCTGATAGATTGTTTTCCTTTTTAGGAAGGACAGCGGTTGCCCATTTTCCTTTTAAGTCTGGTGCCTGGTCGTTAATGAGTTTAACCATCCACGGACCGCTTATAAACATTGGCAGAATACCGTCACCGCGGAATCCTTGTACGATATCAATACCAGCGTCTTTTGGCGCAGATCCGTTTTTAAAGAAGCTGTTTAAATAATCGACCGCTTCCACAAACTTTGGATCATTGAAATGAGGTTTGCCTTGGCTATCGAGCAATTCCGCTCCGTTTTGTCGGGCAAACATAAAGCCTAAGCTTTGTTCTTTGACATCAAGGCTGATGCCGTACTTATTCTTCCCGCGCTCAGACAGTTTCTTGGCAGCTGCACTTAGTTCTTCCCACGTTGTTGGAGCTTCACTGAAACCGGCTTTCTTTAAAAGATCGGTACGGTAGAAGAGGACGCGTGTGTCGATATACCATGGAACACCGACCGTTTGGTTTTTATATTTGGTTGTTTCTATAGAACCGGCATAATAGTTGGACGGGTCGAGCTCTGGGTATTTTTTTACATAAGGTTTTAAATCCAGCAAAGCTTTGGCGGATCCGAATTCTGGAATCCATGTCGTTCCCATCTGCAAAACATCCGGCCCTTTTTTAGCAGCAACAGCTGTTAGCAGCTTATCGTGGGCAGTCTCCCAAGGGATCGCCTGAACCTTAACATCAATTTTTGGATTTTCTTTTTCAAAGGCTTCGGCTATCTTGGGTAATGATTTGGCTTCTTCTCCCATTCCCCAGACATTAATCACTGTCTTTCCGCTTCCTGATGAACTGGCTGAACAGCCTGTGAGCGCACCTGACATGAGGAATGCTCCTGCCAAAGAACCGACGATTAGCTTTTTGTTGAGTTTAGGTAACCAGTTTTTCATATTTGCTCCCCCTATACGTTGATCAATTTTTGGGTCTTATCCATTTTACTTCTTCACTGCAGGTTAATTCTAGTAAAGTATTCCTTTTCAGTGAAACGTTTCTATTACTAGCAAAAAAATATAGAAGAAGATTTTCAATGCTTTTTATTGAAACGTTTCGACAGGGCTATTATAATTCATAATGAAATCGTTTACAACCGAATTTTTCAAATGTATTTTAAAAAAATAAATATTCTAACTATTTATGTTTATGAATCCCTTTGCCTGCAAGGGATTCAGCAAGAGACATTAGTGAAACGTTTCAATTCTTTCATTGACGATGATGTTTGGAACCCTTTATAATCCTCTTTGAATAGTAATCGAAACGTTTCTACGTATTTCGGAATGATAAGTTACATCTATATTGCACGTATATTAAAGCCGATTGGAGGAAATGAAATGCCAGACCAAACATTACATTCTCTTGTAAAAGAAATGACTCTAAATGAAAAAATTGCTCAGCTTATCCAGCTGGCCGCTCCTTTTTTTGAAGGATCAAAAGAACAAGGAGAGATAACGGGGCCGATGGCAGAAATGGGCGTTACGAAGGAAACAGTCAGAAATAGCGGTTCGGTCCTTGGGGCATCCGGCGCGAAAGAGGTGCGTGAGATACAGGAAGCACATCTTAAAACCAACCGGCTGGGCATTCCGCTCTTGATCATGGCGGACATTGTTCATGGATTTAAGACGATTTTTCCGGTACCGCTTGCGATCGGGTGCTCATGGGATATCAAGCTTGCGGAAAAAAGTGCGGAGATTGCCGCCGCTGAAGCCTCCGTAGCAGGTGTTCATGTAACGTTTGCCCCGATGGTCGACCTCGTCCGTGATCCGCGATGGGGAAGAGTCATGGAATCCACAGGAGAAGATCCTTATTTAAACAGTGAATTTGCTCGCGCCTTTGTTCGTGGTTTTCAAGGAGATGACCTAACATCCGATACTTCCCGTGTTGCAGCTTGCGTCAAGCATTTCGCGGCGTACGGAGCCGGGGAAGGGGGACGTGATTATAATACAGTAGACATGTCTGAACGGCAGCTGAGGGAAATGTACTTGCCGGCCTATAAAGCAGCATTGGATGAAGGCTGTGAGATGGTCATGACCGCTTTTAACACGGTGGACGGCATACCAGCCTCAGGAAATAAGAGGCTGATGCGCGGTCTCTTGAGAAAGGAATGGGGATTTGACGGCGTCCTCATCTCAGATTGGGGTGCAGTAAAAGAACTGATTCCCCATAGCGTGGCAGTGGATGAAAAAGAAGCAGCCGCCAAAGCGCTTACGGCGGGTGTCGATATTGAAATGATGACATTGTGCTATGTGAATCACTTAAAGGAGTTAATTGAAAACCGTGAAGTATCAGAAGATCTGCTGGATGAAGCTGTACTCCGCATTCTTGCATTAAAGAAGAAGCTCGGGCTGTTTGAAAACCCTCATCGCGGAACGGATGAACAAAGAGAGCAGGAAGTGATTATGAGTGAGCCGCACAGAGCGGTGGCGAGAGAACTTGCAGCCAAGTCTTGCGTTCTATTAAAAAATGAAAATGTCCTTCCTCTTCAATCCGGCCAAAAGGTTGCCCTAATTGGCCCATTTGCACAAAACGGAGATATTCTTGGGCCGTGGTCATGGAAAGGTTCTAGAGAAGCAGCGATTCAACTGTATGATGGGCTGAAGGAAAGACTGGCTCATGATAGATTATCCGTTGCAAAAGGCTGCGGTATTGAAACTGGTACGGAGGAAGAGCTTCAGCAGGCTCTTGAAACAGCAGCTCATGCAGATATCGTTGTTCTTGCGCTTGGCGAAAACTCAGATATGAGCGGAGAAGCTGGGAGCCGAAGCGACATCAGACTGCCTGAAATTCAGCACGAACTGCTCTCAGCTTTAAAAAAAATCGGCAAACCAATTGTCACCGTTTTGTTTAACGGCCGTCCTCTCGATCTTAGGGATGTTACTGAGCAGTCAGACGCTATCCTCGAAGCTTGGTTTCCTGGAACAGAAGGAGGCCACGCGGTGGCAGAACTTCTTTTAGGAAAAGTAAATCCGTCCGGAAAGCTGTCAATGTCGTTTCCACATTCGGTGGGGCAGGTGCCGGTTTATTATAACTGCTTTAATACTGGGAGGCCTCAAGGTGCACCAGATGCACAAGAACGCTATGTTTCTCAGTATCTTGATGTGCCGAACGAAGCGCTTTATCCGTTTGGGTTTGGATTAAGCTACACGTCATTCAGCTACGGAGAGCCGGTATTATCAAGTAATGTTTTAAAACCGGGTGAAGCGATTCAGCTATCCATTACAGTCGCGAACACAGGAGATCGGGATGGAGAAGAGACGGTACAGCTTTATGTGAGAGACATGGCGGGTGAAGTTGTCCGTCCGCTGAAAGAGTTGAAGGCGTTCGAGAAAGTGGCGCTTGTGTCCGGAGAGAAAAAGGAAATCATCTTTACTTTAAAAGAAGAACAACTGAGATACCATCATTCAGATTTAACGTTAGCGAGCGATCCCGGAGCCTATACCGCTTATGTGGGCCCTTGCAGCTGCAATGTGAAGGAAGTAACGTTTTCTTTAGTTAAATAAATTGAAAGATTTGAGGGGGATCCATGATTACCAAAACAATGCCCACATTTGATATACAGGCAGGGAACTACAGGTTTACTTTTTTAAACAGCGGAGATCTTTTCGAAGCGGTTCATCAAGGAATCATGATTAACCAATGGCAGTCCAATCCAATTGATGGCGCGCTGAACAATCTGTATCTGCGCATTCACGGCGGGGATAGCATTCAATATTTTCCAATGCTCGGCAGCCATTCAAACAGCAAGGTCAGTCATTCAGCTTCACAAGTGGTTTGGGAAGGTAAGTCAGCAAATGTGCACTATAAGGTTGCATTTTCCCTTACCAGCCAGGGCGTTTGGTTCTGGGAGGTTGAAACGGAAGGCAAGGGCGTTGAAATTGATGTTATTTATGCACAGGATATCGGGCTTGCAGATAAAGGAGCAGTACGGACGAATGAAGCTTTCGTTTCTCAATATATTGATCATTCTGTTTACGAAGATGGGGAAAAGGGCTATGTTGTTTGCTCGCGTCAAAACCAGCCGAACTCCGGAGGGTTTCCTTATTTGCAGCAAGGTTCTTTAACAAGGGCCACAGCCTTTTCGACGGACGGATATCAGTTCTTCGGGCTCTCCTATAAAGAAACGAATGAGCCTGAGATCCTAAAAAAAGAAAAGCTTGAAAATGAAGTCTATCAATATGAATTTGGGTTCACAGCTCTTCAGTCATCTCGAGTATTACTATCCGGAAAAGAACGGTTTGTTTTTTACGGACTGTTTAAAGAAAATCATCCGGAAGCGGTAGCTGAACTGGCATTTCAACAAGAGTTACAGAGTGCTTGGGACACGGTCAAAGGTCAGAAGCCAGAAGAATGCAATGCTTTAGAGCCAGTACAGTTATCCTCCAGATTCGGAGATCCGCTTACGTCTATTTCGTTCACAGAAGAAGAACTTAACCAACTCTACCCTGATCGCCAATTGGAAGAGTACGACGGTGAATGCCTGCTCTCTTTTTTTACTGCAACGTTTGAGCACGTGGTTCTGAAGGAAAAAGAGCTGATCGTCGAACGGCCCCACGGACATATTATTGTATCCGGAAACAATGCAGGCATCACGGAAGAAGTCATTACGTCCACTTCCTACATGTATGGTGTGTTTAACTCACATATCGTTAAGGGCAATACCTCGTTCAATAAAATGATGACCAATATGAGAAATGCGCTGAATGTGATGAAAACTTCCGGACAGCGGATCTATGTGGAAATGGATGGGCAGTATCGCTTGCTCACCATGCCTTCCATCTACGAGATCGGATTTAATTATGCCCGCTGGTTCTATAAAACTGCCAAGGATACATTGAGAATCACCAGCTATACAACTGTTGATTCTCCTGTTATTCACTTGGAAGTCCAATCGTTAAGCGGAAAGCCATATCGTTTCCTTGTAACGAATCAGATTTCCATGAACAACAATGAATATGAAGTCCCGTACCGTATGGAGAAAAGCGGGAATGTTCTCTCGTTCTTTGCAGATGAATCATCAGACAGTGCAAAGACGTATCCGAACCTTCGATATGACATGAATGTAACGGGAACAGGCATGAGAGTAAGGGATGAGGAGCTGTTTGGCGAGAGCATTGAAACAGGATCAAGTTCGCTCGCTGTGCTTGAACTTGAAGCAGCAAGTGAATGGACGCTTTCTGTTCAGGGACAGCTCTACGGAGAAGAATCTCATTTCACCAAGAAAGATACTGAAAAAGAAATTGAACGATTTCAGGAATTCTACCATTCTGTTAACAAAGGCTTTCGTGTAAGCCAGCATGGCGGTGATAATGAAGAACTGCAGAAGGTGAACGCGATCTCATGGTGGTATACGCACAACATGCTCGTTCATTATTCTGTGCCCCATGGTTTGGAACAGTATGGAGGCGCCGCTTGGGGAACGAGAGACGTATGCCAGGGGCCTGCAGAATATTTTACAGCGACACAAAATTATGAAGCTATTCGTGAAATTATTAAGACAGTCTACTCCCACCAATACGAAAGCACCGGCAATTGGCCGCAGTGGTTCATGTTTGACCGTTATTACAAAATACAGCAGCAGGAGAGCCACGGGGATATTATCGTTTGGCCGTTAAAAGCGCTCAGTGATTATTTAGCGGCAACAAGTGATTACAGCTTGCTTGAGGAGATCATTCCGTACACTGAAGACAACGGTGAGTTTACGGTGAAAGAGGAATCCCTTTTTGACCACGTAAAGAAACAAATCGACTATATAAAGAAAAACTTTTTGCATGATACCTATCTTTCGTCATATGGAGACGGGGATTGGGATGATACGCTTCAGCCTGCAAATGCTCAATTGAAACAATATATGATCAGCAGCTGGACCGTGTCGTTAACCTATCAAGTGATGACTCAATTTTCCAGGCAGCTTGCAGCGATTGATCAAGCCCAGGCAGATGAGCTTAAGGACTTGGCTGCGGGGATTGAGTCTGATTTTAACAGATACATTCTTTCAGACGGTGTGATTCCAGGCTTTATCTACATGGAGGAACCAGGGAAAGAAGAACTGATGCTGCACCCGAAGGATACAAAGACGGGCATTCAGTATCGCCTGCTTCCGATGACGCGAAGCATGATCAGTGAACTCTTAAGTCCAGAACAGGCAGCAGAACATTATGAGCTGATCAAAAATCATATGCTCTGCCCGGATGGTGTAAGGCTCATGAACCAACCGGCCCATTATGCAGGAGGTGTCAGCACCCATTTTAAACGTGCTGAGCAGGCAGCGAACTTCGGAAGAGAAGTGGGGCTTCAATATGTCCACGCTCATATCCGTTTTGTAGAGGCGATGGCCAAGCTTGGAAAAACTGAAGAAGCTTGGGACGGACTGGCTGTGATCAATCCGATCGGTATCCAGAAGGTGGTACCAAACGCTGAGCGAAGACAAAGCAATGCGTACTTCAGCAGTTCGGACGGTAAATTCAATACACGTTATGAAGCACAAGAACGCTTTAAAGAACTTAGAGAGGGGACCGTTCAGGTAAAGGGCGGATGGCGCATTTATTCCAGCGGTCCGGGAATCTTTATGAATCAGCTCATCTCAAGCTGTCTTGGCGTCCGGCAAGAAGGAGATATCCTTGTCATTGACCCTGTTCTGCCTAAAAAATTGGACGGCTTAGTGTTTGATTTTCATGTGAATGGAGTGCCCGTCTCGTTCCACTATGATCTAAGCGGGGAACATGAGAGCGGAGTGTCCGTTAATGGAAATCCGGTTTCTGCTGATCGTTTCTCTAACCGTTACCGAAAAGGCGGTTTTAAGATCAGTAAGAGTGAGCTTGAGGCTGTATATCAACAGGATAAGTCAGTAACAAATGTGATTGAGGTCAGGTTGTAACTGCAGAAACCGTGTCCAGCTCGAGCGCTTGTCGGACTTGAACAGGACGCTTTTGCTTTTCTAATCTAACAGCAATCACCATCAAAATGCGAGAACGATGTATAATAGAGATAACGTTTTCATAGACAGATTGGAGTGTGTCCAGGTGGTCAGTATTAAGGATATTGCAAAACAAGCTGGTGTTTCCATTTCAACCGTATCGTATGCCTTGAATGGAAGCCGGAAAGTCACGCAGGAAACCACCGCTAAAATTTTAGCAATCGCCAAGGAATTGAACTATATTCCTAACGCAGCGGCTCGAACGCTAAAGAAGCGGGAAACAAAAATTGCCGGTGTTTTCTTAACCAATTACAGTGGTGCTTTTTATGGTGAACTGCAGCAAGGGATGCTCGATCAGCTGGCACACCATGGATATGAGCTGATCGTTTGCAGCGGCAAGGAATCCCACCGTTTTCTCCCTGAAGGAATGATCGACGGTGCCATTATATTGGACGCCAACTTTTCAAGTGAAGAACTGATCAGTTACGCAGACCGAGGCCATAAACTTGTTGTTCTGGATCGTGAACTGAAGCATGAAAATATCACTCAAGTATTACTCGACAATAAAACCGGAGCAAAGCTTGCGATTGAACATGCCGCAGATCAAGGTCATAAGAAGCTGATCATCGTGACAGGCCCTCAAGCGTCCTTTGATTCGGATCAGCGCCTGCAGCAGGCACTGGCCACGGCTGAAAAGAACGGCCTTGAATGCCATGTCATCCAAGGCGATTTTAACAAACCGACAGGAGAGAAAGCAGCGAGAAAAATCGTTGAATCGTACTCCGGCCCAGTCGCTGTCTTTTGTCTGAATGACGAGATGGCGATAGGCATGTACAATTTTTTGTCTAAAACAGAGTACCGCATAGGAAAGCACATTCACATTATCGGTTTTGACAATATTGAAGTCGCACAATATACGCATCCACGCCTAACAACTATTGATTACTCCAAGCGGGAGTGGGGAGCGGCAGGGGCGGAGCAGCTGATCAAACTCATCCGAAAGGAAACAGCACCTTCTAAAAAAATCGGTGTAACTCTTGTAGAGGGAGAGTCTCTCCAAAAGGTTTAATCAGTAAAAAGGGAAGGCAGCCCTGGTGGCTCCTTCCCTTTTGGCATTATTGAAACTTGTTAGGAAATTGCTTAATGATTCCGCCGGTTAGTGTATCGGCCATCTTGATGATATGGTCCTCGCCAAGATCAAACGCTGAAATGTCGCCGTTCCAATTTTGCTTTAGGCGATTAGCGACTTGATCGGTAACGAATTGGAGATGGATATATAACATCTCCTTTAACGTTTTTTCCGGCCAGTTCGGATTGGCAGAGCTTAAAAATCGTGCGATATTGTCTGCGTTCCTGTACCAGGCGGTGTTGTATTTTTTGAAGTCTGCCTGATTTCCTGTTTTAGCGGCCGCTGTTAATTTTCCTGCAAGAACGATGTGCTCGGTCAGCAGCTCGCCCAATTTATTGCCTGCTGCCTCTCCGTAGTAAGGTTTGATGGCATTTCCTATGTCTTTTTGATTCTTTAAAAGCCTCGCCAGGACTTGATCCTGGTCCTTTAATCCTGCGACTGCACTGACAATATAGCTTCTTGTCCAGATGGTGTGGTCGATCCAGAGCTTTCGCAGGTCGCCCTGAAGTTTAACGGCCGAAACGCTCAGGCACTGCTGCTGGACACGGGGTGCTGTTTTAGCTTGTGCGCTTAAAGGTGAGAAGATTAAGCAGGCAGCAAGCACCGGCATTGAAAATTTCAAAAGATGTTTTTTCATGCTGTTTTCCTCCTTTTCTTTTCGTGCTGTCTTATTTTTGGAAAAAATGCCTGTTTTTATGAATACTTATTGAGTTTCTATCTATAATGAAGTAGTATGAAAGTAATAAAAATCGGAAGGGTGAACAAAGGGCGATGAACAACTAATCTTATTTCTTAGAAAAACATTCGTATAAACAATTGCGATCATTTTTTTCTGGATAGGATTAGTACAGCCTTTTGATTCAGCCCAATTAGAATCATGCCCGAATTGCGCGCATGTTCTCTGTCTTTTTTGCGGCGTAACAAGAGCCTCCTGTCCAGAATGATGGATCAGGAGGTTATTTTTTATGAACGAAACAGCATCTCAACCAAAAGTAAGCATGGGTGCATTATTCCAGAACCGGTTTATCCGGACGATATTGCTTTCTGTTTTTTTTCTGCAGATTGGCATTTGGGTAAGGAACTATTCCATCCTGCTGTACGTTATTGAAAAAACAAACGAAAATCCAGTGGCCGTTTCCCTCATCTCGGTAGCGGAATTCGCGCCAATCTTTCTGTTTTCCTTTATTGGCGGGACGTTTGCAGACCGCTGGAGACCGAAGCGGACGATGGTATGGTGCGATCTTTTAAGTGCAATATCAGTATTTGTGGTTCTTTTAACCTTGATACTAGGAAGCTGGAAGGTCATTTTCTTTGCGACCCTCGTATCTTCCATCCTTTCTCAGTTTTCACAGCCGTCAGGAATGAAGCTCTTTAAGCTTCATGTCCCGGCAGAACTTGTCCAAATGGGGATGTCGATGTATCAAACGGTATTTGCTCTGTTTATGATTCTTGGACCGATTATCGGTACATTCGTGTATCAGCATTTCGGCATCATGGCAGCGATTGGTGTCATGGGCGTGGCGTTCTTATTATCAGCGGGTACCCTTCTTATGCTGCCTGCAGACCGTGTAGATGATGAGGAAAAAGCAACCACGACATTAATGCAGGAAATGAAGGATGGCTTTCGTTATGTGTTAGGCAGCAAGCCTTTAACCTTGCTTGGGGGCTGTTTTGCAGCTGCCGGGCTCGCGATCGGCCTGACTCAGCCGCTCGGTGTCTTTTTGATAACTGAACGGCTCGGACTTCCTAAAGAACAGCTGCAATGGCTGATGGCGGCCTTTGGAATTGGCATGATTCTTGGGGGAGGATTGACCATTTCCATGTCTAAAAAAATCATGCCGCAGGTGCTATTAGCGATGGGATTGGCGGCCAGCGCGATTGGTTTTATCGGAATGGGATTCTCAACTGTACTATGGTTCACACTTGCAGCTCAATTCTTTTCCGGTCTCTTTATGCCATGCATCCATATCGGGATCAATACAATGATTTTGCAAAATACAGAAGAGGCATTCATTGGGCGTGTTAACGGCATCTTAAATCCGCTCTTTATGGGAGCGATGGTGATTACCATGTCGGTCGCAGGCTGGATGAAATCGCACTTATCGATCGTTCTGATCTATGAAGTGGCGGCACTCCTCCTTTTTGTAGGAGTGGCCACCTTGCTGCCGCTTATGAAAAAGAGCGGGGTAAAGCAGGAGATTAGGGGAGAAGTATAGAATGAATGAACGCCTGGTTATAGAGCCGGGCGTTTTTTTCATACATTAATGTAAGCATTGGTTGAAGGAGAGAGAATATGAAGCAGAAGGGCGATTCTTTATATAAAGTATGGATCGGTTTGTTCGTGTTGACCATTTTCATTGGACTGCTGACCGTCTGGATTGATGTGGCCTGGATAAAAAAAGTGCTATGGTCCGTACTGCTGCTGTTCAGTATGGTCGCAGCCACAGCAATGTACCCGGGATCCGGAAATTCTTCCAAAAAACATAAGGACAATGTAACCAGCATTTACGAATTAAAAAAGAAAAAAAGCCGAAGAAAAGGAATGTAGCAGTAAAGGGGGGAGAAGGAAAACATGCTTGGAAAAATAGTAGAGTTTGCAAAGAAGGAAAAACGGATTCGAGCTGTTATTTTGAATGGTTCTCGTGTAAATCCGAACGTGCCGCCGGATATTTTTCAAGACTACGATGTTCTTTTTGTTACAAAAGATGTACCGTACTATATTAAAAACCGAAGCTGGATTTCATCATTCGGTGAAATCATGATCATGCAGACTCCTGATGCCATGGGGACGCGGGAGTTATGGGGAACGAACGAAAAGTTTACGTATCTGATGCAGTTTATGGATGGTGAACGCATCGATCTTACTTTTTATTCTGAAGAAAAGGTCCAAGACATGGTGCATGACAGCTTGAGTAAGGTGGTTCTGGACAAGGACGGGAATTTTCCTGATTTGCCTGAATCAAGTAATCGAGACTACATAACAAATCGTCCTTCAGAAAAAGATTTTTCGGATTGCTGCAACGAGTTCTGGTGGGTGAGTACCTATATTGCCAAAGGATTATGGAGGCGTGAACTTCCATATGCCAAAGCGATGTTTGACGGGCCAGTCCGCGATATGCTAGTACTTATGCTGAAATGGCATATTGGAATGAGGCACGACTTTTCTGTAGACTCCGGAAAGCACGGCAAGTATTTCATGTTCTTGCTTAAGCCTGAGCAGTATGATCAGTTCGTTAAAACCTATACGGACGGTGAGTATGAGAATATGTGGGAAGCCCTTTTCGAGATGGGCAGCCTTTTCCGGAAGGCAGCCTTTGAACTTGCAGACTGCTTGGGATTCAGTTATCCCTATGAGGAAGACCAAAAAGTAACCGCACATTTAAAATATATCCGTCACCTGCCTGCAGATACGAACAGGATGTATTGAAACTGAAACGATAAAAATTTAAACAAAGAGGGTGTACGTATTGTCTAATACTGCCAATGGTACAAGACAGCTACGAACAAACCGAAATGATTTACGTGCTGATTGTGAGAATTGCTTCGGATTGTGCTGTACGGCACTGCCTTTTGCTTCATCGGCAGATTTCCCAGTCGATAAAGACGGTGGGGTTCCTTGCTCCAATTTAACACTGGATTTTAAATGCTCGATTCATCAAAATTTAAGACAGGAAGGGTTCAGAGGCTGTTCCGTATATGACTGTTTTGGAGCGGGGCAAAAAGTTTCAAAAGTAACGTTCGAGGGCAAAGACTGGCGAACAGATTCAGTCAGAGCAGATCTGATGTTTACTGTCTTTCCTAAAATGCAGCAGCTTCAAGAAATGCTTTGGTATTTGGATGAAGCACTGACATTGGAGACCTCGCTTCCAATTCGTGATGATCTGAGATCAGTGTTCAGTAAGACAGAACGGCTTACGCTGCTTGATCCTAAGGATATTGTTGAACTAGATATACCGGCACACCGGGCAGTTGTTAATGCTCTTCTTTTAAAAGTCAGTGAATTGTATCGAAAGCATATTCACTCCCAACATCATAAGAAAAGCTTTGGCCGGGGAGTGGACTTTATGGGAGCTGCTTTACGAAAAGCAGATTTTAGAGGAGCCAGCTTAAGAGGGGCTTATTTTATTGCTTCCGATCTGAGAGAAGCCGATCTTAGGGGGGCAGACCTTATCGGAGCAGATTTCCGGGATGCTGATCTTAGAGGCGCTGATCTGACGGGAAGCATTTTTCTCACTCAAGCCCAAGTGAATGCAGCAAAAGGAGATGCCCGGACAAAGCTGCCGCGGCTTCTCACAAAGCCAGCACATTGGGTGCATGCAAGCCGAAAAATTTAAACATTCTGAAAAGGTGTGGTAGAACTGTAGTTAAGAGGTGATAGCATGCACTATAAAAAATTGGGCAGGACAGGATTGGATGTATCGTCGATTTGTTTAGGAACGATGGCATTTGGCAGGTGGATTGACGAGGAGGCATCGCATTCCATCATAGCCAGCGCACTGGAACAGGGCATCAACTTTATTGATACGGCCAATTATTATGGAAAAGGCCAGGATACGGAGATCCCCTATGGAACAGGAGAGTCTGAAGAAATTATCGGACGGGCACTGAAGGGAAAAAGAGAGAACGTCGTCTTAGCAACAAAAGTGGGCATCCGAATGGGCCATGGCAAGAATGAATCCGGTCTATCGCGAGGTCATATAATGAAGGAAGTAGATCGATCTCTGAGCCGCCTGCAAACCGATTACATCGATTTGTACCAGGTTCACTTTTTTGACAACAGCACACCATTGGAAGAGACGCTTCGAACACTTGATGATCTCGTACGAAGCGGTAAAGTGCGATATATCGGCTGTTCAAATTATGCCGCCTGGCAGATCATGAAATCACATGGAATTAGTGAAAAAATGAATCTGGAGAAATACGTTTCTGTGCAGCCGCAATTTAATATGCTGTCCAGAGGGATTGAACAGGAGCTGCTGCCGTTTTGTGAGTCTGAAGAGGTCGGCGTGATGGTATACAGCCCATTGGGCAGAGGGATGTTATCCGGTAAATATAAGAATGCTGATGATGTTCCTGAAGAAAGCCGGGCGGCAAAGGGAGAGCGGCTCATTCAAAATTATTTCACTCCCAAAAATTTTGAACTTGTCAGCCAGTATCGCCAACTGGCTGATAATAACAAGGTGAGCCTCTCTCAGTTCGCTCTTTCCTGGGTTTTAAATCAGCCTGCAGTCACTTCGGCCATCGTGGGGGCAAGCAAAGTGCATCATGTCACAGAGGCGGTAAAAATCAGCGATTGGCACTGGAGTGAAGAGTTGCTGCAGAAAGTGAATGAAATAGTAGTTTAAGAGGTTCACACCGTTCAAAAGCAGAAGGGATCAGCAGATGATGAAATTTGGGATCAGCGAGTGTACTCAATATTAAAGCCGGATTGGATAAAGGGAAGTAAATAAGTCTTGGGGACGGGCCGCTGGTCTGTCTTTTTTTAGTTTTATATGTGAAGTTTATCACATACTCCTGCAAGTAAATCCATTACAATCAAGGTGTACTAAGAGAGCAGGAACAAAGCGTGTGTTGAGCAGGCAAACTAATATTCGGGAGGAATGCGTTATGGCTAAACGCTTATGCTCAATATTGCAAAGCAGATGCTGATTATGTGATTAAAGTACCAGAATCTTTATCTTTTGAAGAAGTTGCACCCATTTTTTGTGCAGGTGTTACCACCTATAAAGCTTTAAAAATAAGTGAAGCTAAACCAGGTGATTGGGTAGCGATATTCGGAATCGGGGGTCTTGGCCATGTAGCCGTCCAATATGCTAAAGCCATGGGATTTCATATTGTGGCAGTGGATACGAGTGATGATAAATTAGAACTTGCAAAGGATTTAGGAGCTGAACTTACTGTAAACGCAGTTAAAGAAGATGCTGCAGCCATCACTTGCAAAGGATAGAGAAGGGATCTTGATCTCACCCGTCGACCTGAACCAGGAGTACTATGATTCTACTAAAGCATGGCGGGATAACGCCATGAATCACAAGTTTCACAGCGGAACACTTGTCAATGATCCCCGAAGTGCAAACAGAAAGGAACTTTGAAAGTTTTTTTAGTGCATTGAGCGCTTTCTAGCACTTGGGTGTAATATTCGTGCGGCATTGTTTTTCAGTTTATTTTTCCAAATGCAAAAAAGGGGCTGTCCAGAAAGTCGAAAATTGACCTTCAGGCAGCCACTTTTTGGCTTGAAAATCTTCAATGAAAAGTTGATTGAAGTGGAAGGTGCGAGACTCCTGCGGGACTAGCGTGACAGGTGAGACTCCCGCCGGTGCTTGCACCAAAAAGTAGGCGTTCACGCCGGTAAGGCTCACCGCACGCCCCGCGAAAGTAGGAGCTTCCGCCGGTAAAGGCGAGCAGCCTGGAACGGAAATCAACAGCTTACAGACTTCTTGGACAGCCCCTTCCTCACTTCACTTCGTTTTAATTTGGTACAAACTGCAGTTCATAGCGCACTTTATACTGGCCGTTCGCTTTCGGCTGCCCCAGTGGAACCGTATCAGCAAAGAGTGTATATTCACCAGGTTCAATGGTGAACTCCAAGCTGTTGGCACCAACGCTTGATACCATAATTCCTTCTGCTTCAACCTTGAAAGGAAGAGAAAACGTGTGCGTTGAATTCGCGTTTTCGTCATAATGGAGAGGTGAAGAGACAGCAATCTCACATTTGTAGTCCGACACTGCCTCGAAAGAAATGAGTCCGTCCCTCAGGATGTAGCCACGTTTGATATCGGCAGCTGTCCAGTCTAAAAAGGGTTTTTTGATCCCTTTGTTGTATACAATTAATTGGGAGTAGGAAACGGTTAGCTCACTTATCAAATCGGTGTGCCTCCTTTTGAAAAGTTAAACGCTCTTCATGTTTACCTTATTGAACGATGAACAAAACCTTAGTTCCATCAGGATAGTCTTCAAGCTGGTTGCCGGCACAAGAACCTGCACCACGATTATCGGATGGAGTTACATAGCGGATGTCTGCCCCGTATCCGCCTTCTTCGCACATCGCCATAGGCCACTCATCTCGATCGTAGCCCGGCTTGGTAGGAATGCCTTTAAGCGACTCTTCTCTGCGCTGATCGGCACCCCCGTTACTTATTGTACTCTTAAATAATAGTGCTATATCATTAAATTGGTTTTACTGAAATGTTAAGGGATTTTATCGGTTAATAGGACCATCGTAGAATTGATGCTTTTTTAATGAAAAACTAGGAAAGCTGCCCTAAGCTGACTCTTCATTTAAATAAAGCAAAAGGAGGAAGAGATATGAAAACCTATATTGCATGGCTGAGGGGAATTAATGTAGGCGGCCATAAAAAAATAAAGATGGAAACTTTGCGTGGACTTTTGGAATCGATGGGGCTTCAAAAGGTTAAAACATACATTCAGAGCGGGAATGTCATTCTTCAAGCTGATGAAGAGGAGAAGACACTTCAGAAAAAAATAGAAGACAAAATTCTTGAGGAATTTGGTTTTGACGTAACCGTCATGCTGAGAACTCAGCATGAGTTAGAGGAAGCGATCTCCTCCGTTCCATTTGAAGTCTATGAATTAAAAGAGAGTGAAACGATTCACGTTATCTTCTTTCCGGAGGAGCCAGCGGAATCAGCCATTGAAATACTGAAGCCCTATAAAAATGAGGACCTGGATTTTGTGGTCAGGAACCGGGAACTTTATCTTTTATACCGTAAAAGCCTTAGAGACATAAAATTTCCTGTTCAGAAATTGAAGATTCCCGGCACAATGAGAAATTGGAACACCGTCAATAAGATGGCAGCCTTGGGGAAAACCATCGACGAATAGAAAGAAGAGATGGATCAATAGAAAGGAAGAAGAAATATGTTATTGAGAGAAGCCGAGGAGAAGGATATCCCTGAACTTGCAGATTTGAAGGGAGAACTAGGGTATCCAACAGAAACAAAAGCGATGGAGGAGCGGTTTGCTAAAATCGCAGTTCACCCACACAATTGTAGCAGAAAATTATTGCGTTGGTTGTTAAAGAAGAGGTTCGTAATCAAAAGATCGGCCAGCAGCTGCTCGAACAGGCTGAAGGGTGGGCAGGCAGAAATGGCGTTCGAAAGCTGGCTGTGAATACCGGGAAAACGGAGAGTGGAGTCCCATCTCTTTTATAAAAACAGAGGTTTTGAAGAGACAGGGGCAGGGTTTTACAAATCGCTGGAAAAATAGGAGGAGTTCAAATGGAAGTCAGAGAACTGGCAGCAGTGGACGCTGAGGAATATTGGACACTAAGGCTGGAGGCATTGATGCTTTCTCCAGAGGCATTTGCAACGAGTTATGAGGAAGCGGTTAAGCGGAAGAATCCGATTGAACAAGTAAAAGAAAATTTCAGTGCTGATGGGAGCCATACATTTGGCGCCTTTTTAGATGGAGACATGGTCGGCATCGTCACCCTCATACAAGAAAGCCATAGGAAAATGAGCCATAAAGCCAATATCTTTGCCATGTATGTGACCTCCCGCAGCAGGGGAAAAGGTGCAGGAACAGCTTTAATGGAAGCTGCGATCCAAAAAGCAAAGGATATGGAAGAAATCGAGAAGATCAACCTGACTGTCGTTTCAAGCAACGAAAGCGCAAAAAAGCTGTATACCAGCTTGGGCTTTGCATCGTATGGAACGGAAACAAGGGCAATGCAGGTCGACGGCGTTTTTTATGATGAGGACCATATGGAACTGTTTGTGAAATAACGGTAATCTAAGCTGCTGACCATCTCAACTCTTTTCTGCAAAAGACTAATCCTCCTGCTTCCATGGTAAAATAACGGGAGATGAGAAGATGGTGAGGAGGTTTTTATGGATTTAAACTATTTTTATACGTTTAAGGAAGTGGCGAAGTGGGGCAGCTTTACCCGGGCTGGTCAGGAACTGGGCTACGCGCAATCAAGTGTGACCACCCAGGTTAAAAAACTGGAAGACCAATACAAAGTAAGGCTCTTTGAGCGTTCCGGACAAAAGATGGTGCTCACCCAATCAGGGGAGGATCTGCTTTTTTATGTGGACAAAATCCTCAGCCTGCTTAAAGAAGCGAGCGAGCGCCTGACCGATGAAAGAAACCTGCGAGGCAGTATACGGAAATAAAAAACAGGCTCTCATTACACCCATTAAAGGGGATGAGAGCTTGTTTTCTTATTGCTTTGGAAAATCTTCGCTGGTAAAATAACGTTCCTTTAAAATCCCAAGATGATGTTTCTCATGGCCTGCAATAATATAAGCAATAGCCCTGACAGTAACGTCTGAACCATTTGCATTCCCTCTTCGGGTCCATGTTTCCTCATCTATGCTTTTTATTAACAGTATCGTAGACTGGCGGACAACTTGTGCTTGCTGTAATAACTCAGAAAGCGGCTGTCTGTCAAAGTAGGTCTGTTCCACATAGGCATTTTCATCAAAACCAGGAAGCATCCCTTTATCGCCTCGTGCGATCGAAAGCAGCCGAAACCCCATAATTCCTTCCGTATCCGTCATATGCCCGATGACTTCTTTTATGCTCCACTTGTAAGGCCCATATCTAAACAGTCCTTGCTGTTCGGTAAGGTTTTGAACCAACTGCCGCGTTTCTTTAGCCTGTTCTTCTAATAGATTGACGATGTCCTGTTCAGGCAGAGCCTTTATGTATTTCTCGTAATAGGAATTATACTCATTGGTATCTGGTTTGCTTCGCAATCCAATATCCCCCTCTAATCGTTTTATTGTAACTATAATATGAACCTTAAAAAGAATAAACAAAATTGTCTGGCATTAGAATGGAGATTAAAGTTAGAATGGATGTATATGGAATTTAGGGATAATTAAGTTTGGGGTGAAAGAGATGGTGAAAACAGTGAAATAACCCTCCTGCAAAAGAATAGTCAATACTTTTCAGGAGGGAAAAACAATGGAAAAGAACGAGTTTGAAAGCTGGAAAAAAAGCCATATGCTGAAGGCGCATGTAACCAATCCGAATCTTGTAGTCGGGGAATATACCTATTATTCTGGTTTTTATCACAAGGAACATTTTCAAGATTATTGTGTTCGATACCTTTCTGAGAAAAAGGGTGAAGACCAGCTGATCATCGGCAAATTCTGTTCGATCGGTTCAGGTGCTGTCTTTATCATGTCAGGAAACCAAGGTCATCGGTACGACTGGACGACAACCTATCCTTTCTTTTATACAGATGATGACTGGGGAGGGAGCTGTGACGGGTACAGACCTTCAGGTGATACAGTAATAGGCAATGACGTGTGGATCGGAACGGAGTCAATGATTATGCCCGGTGTACGAATCGGTGATGGAGCGGTTATTGCGGCGAGGGCAGTGGTTACAAAAGACGTCGGACCTTACACGATCGTAGGCGGAAACCCTGCCAAAGTGATTAAGAAGAGGTTTACTGATACTCAGATCAGTATGCTGATGGAGATGAGATGGTGGGGCTGGCCAGAAGAGAAAATAAAGAGATATATGAAGCTCCTCTGTTCTGGGAGAATAAAAGAACTATATAAAGAGCACATACGAGGATAATTGAAAGAGGCACCCGATTAAAAATGGAGTGCCTCTTTTTTGAATTGGTGCGTATTTGTTGAAGATTGGCGCGTATTCTTGTGAGTTCGGCGCGTAAAGGTGCTTAATCGGCGCGTATTCCACTTAACTCAAGAAGATTTCTTCAGTTTCACTCCTGCTTTGTTTGTTCTGGGTTTTTTCGATGAGAGATAAACCCCGGCAAAGATGATGAGGAGGCCGATAACCAAGTTGGGGGTAACAGGCTCTCTCAAAAGGACATATCCCCAAATCATGGCGCTGGCGGGGATCAGATAGGTGACTGTAGCTGCGAACTCTGGGCTTCCGTTTTTATTCAAGTAAAAATAGATAAGCTGGCCCAGACCCGAACCAAAACAACCGAGGCCGATCAAGGCAAACAACGGCTTAGGATGAAGAAGTTGCTGGAAATGAACAGGCTCGGTAAAAAGTACGCCGATTAGGCCGACGGCTGCACCAGTCAGTAAGGTGAAAAATGTAATGACGGCAACGCCCACTCCTGACAAATACCTTTTGGTGAGCTGTCCAGAAAGGCCGTAACAGACGGCGGCAAGAAGCATTGTGCCGATTCCTACGAACTGAGTTCCAAACAAATGGCCGAATTGAAAGTCCATAAGAACCAGTATGCCGAAAAATCCAATGAGAATTCCGATCCACTGCTGCTTGTTTAACCTGTAGGAAAACAAAAAGAAACCAATTAAACCGGTCCAGATCGGTGTCGTCGCATTTAGGATGGAAGCCGTATTGGACTGGATGACTGTCTCACTTAATGAGATCAGTCCCCAAGCTAAACCGCAGTTGAAAATTCCGGTAATGATCAGCCATTTAATGGGAAGCTTGTTTTTTATCTCTTTTCTCTTGCTCCAAATAACTGGTAAAAGAATAAGTGCTCCAGCCAGTGTCCGTAAAAATACGACTCCCCATACGCCAGCAGGCTCAAGCAGCCATTTCATAAACACGAAAGATAGTCCCCAAATAAGGCTTAAGCCCGCAAGTGCAGCATATAAACGAATCATGTTTTTTCCTTCTTTCTCATAAACGGTTTCAATTCATTTATCGTAATGCAAATGACGGAAAAAGGAAAGGTCTCTTTCCTCTTTCCGATTCCAAGAACGTTTGTTACTATAATTTGGAATAGTTTACAATGAAAAGGTTGGAGCTGAAGACCATGGTTCGTGTAATAAAACTGGAAGAAATAACAGAACGGCTTGTGATCAGACCTTATATAACCAATGATTACAGAAATTGGTACACTCACTATTCTCATTGTTATCCATCGCGCAATAAGTTTGATGAAGGCAAAATCGATTTGTCTGATTATACCGAAGCCTGGTTTGATGAAATGGTAAACAAACACCAGCAACTAATGGATAAGGATGTAGCCTATATCCTCGGTGTGTTCAGAAAAGACGATGGAGCACATGTCGGCGTTATCGATCTATCAACCTTGATGCGGAATGAATTTCAATGGGGAAGGATCGGCTATACGATATTAAATACATACTGGGAGCATGGCTATGGAAAAGAAGCAGTCAAAGCTGTACTGAATATGGCTTTTACCCAGCTAGGATACCACAGGATTGAAGCCCACATTAATATGGACAATACTGCCTCTATAAAATTGGCTGAATCTGTTGGTATGGAATTCGAATGTGTAAGGAGAGATTTTATTTTTGAGTTTGGGGAATGGACCGATCATCTTGTTTATTTTAGGAACGCTAAGCAGCAGCGAACTTTGGCATGATAATGGTAAAAAAGACCATAAGCAAATAGTTGTGCAAACTGTGCAATTTTTTGATAAGATTAAGCGTGTTAAATGTTAAGTGTTGCTTCTTTCTTGTGAAACAAGCAGCATAATGTTTAATGTAAATGAAAGGGTTTTCTAGAAAGGTGGAACGATTTTGGACGCTTATTTGCTTCTCGTCACGTTACTAGCCATTGTGATCGTTATTCTTGGTGTATCATGGTTAAAGTGGCATGCTTTTATTAGTTTACTTGTGGCCAGTTTATTTCTGGCCATCGCTACAGGATTGTCTCTTGACAAAATTGTAAGCGCCTACGAAACTGGGGTAGGCGGAGTCTTAGGCCATTTAGTCGGTATTCTGGCTCTAGGCACAATTTTAGGAAAAATGATGGCTGAATCAGGTGCTGGAATGCAGGTTGCTGATTTCTTCGTTCGAAAGTTCGGTGTGAAGAAATTGCCATGGGCGATGCTTTTCTCAGGTTTCATCATCGGTATACCTGTATTCTTTGAAGTCGGAATCCTGATCGTATTGCCGCTTGTTATTTCTATTCATAAGACAACAAAACAAAATATCTTATTGATCGCGTTGCCTGTTATTGCAGGATTATCTATCGTGCACGGACTTGTGCCTCCGCACCCTGGCGCATTGACAGCGATTAGCATTTACAAGGCGAACCTGGGTACAGTATTGATCTACTCTCTGATCATCGCTATTCCAGCTGCCATAATTGCAGGACCGCTTTTTGCAAAATGGGTTCATAAACGTGTTGTGCCTCAGGGGGAGCCTGAGCTGATCCGCTTCAATACCAATTATAAAAAACTTCCTCATACAGGACTTTCATTCTTTATTATTTTATTGCCTGTCCTATTGATGGTATTGGCAGCAGTCGCACCTTATATGGCGATTTCCAAAGGGGCAGAAAAGATTATGGCATTTATCGGAAGTCCGATTATTGCCTTGCTGATCGCGGTGTTTGCTGCATTTTATTTCCTTGGTATCCGTCAAGGAATGGACAGGAATATGCTGAAAAAATTCTCTGAAGAAAGCCTGCTTCCTGTTGGCTCTATCATACTCATCATCGGTGCTGGCGGAGGTTTCAAGCAAATTCTAATTGACAGCGGTGTAGGGAATACGATTGGGCAGATGTCTCAGCACTTATCACTTTCTCCACTCGTCCTGGCCTTTTTAATTGCGGGTCTGATCCGGATTGCAACAGGGTCCGCAACCGTCGCTTTAACAACGGCGGCGGGAATCGTTTCTCCAATTATTGAACATATGTCTGGCGTTAACCTTGAACTTCTTGTCATTGCAACGGGTGCAGGCTCACTTATGTTCTCTCATGTCAATGATGCCGGATTCTGGATGGTAAAAGAATATCTTGGCTTAACAGTGAATGAAACCTTTAAAACATGGACTGTGCTTGAAACTATTCTGTCCTTCACTGCTTTCGGGGGAGCACTGATACTGAATATGTTTGTATAAGATGGCAAAAAAGCATTGGAATGATTTTCCAATGCTTTTTTTACTGGATTTTTTTAGATCAATGATTTTCTTAAGTTGCGCAAATATCGCTGCCTGATGAAAAGAAAGTAGAGCACATGAGCAACAAGAAAGATGGGGATCGAACGCTTGAAAATCAGCTGTCACAGCATCAAAGTTTTTGACTGCGAACGTTACAAATCCATACTTCTGCAAAAAGTTTTCCAGTAATTCGACAAGGCGGCTGTCATCTTCTACGATAAAGATTTTAAACATTTGTACTCTCCTTAAGTAATCTATGGTTTAAAGTGTACTAGAAGAAACAAATAATTCCAATACATCTCTGTACCACTGCGAGGAAATTACATCTGCATTAAAAAATAAATTTCCGGGTGGCCATGGTCTTTGGATTTGTTATAATGTTCATCATATTCTACGTAAAGCGAGTGATTGGAATGGATGCGAAAGAACGTGAATTGCTGCAGCTTATTGAAAAAAGCGGCCGCCTTGAAACATCAACGATTGCCAAACTGATGGGCATATCAGAAGAGGAAACGAAACAGATTATTAAAAAGCTTGAAAACGAAAAAGTCATTCTCGGATATTCAGCTATCATCAATTGGACAAAGGGCACAGATGAGGGAGCAGTTACCGCGATGATTGACGTCAAGGTCACACCTAAGCGCGGAGTAGGGTTTGATAAAGTGGCTGAACGGATCTACCGTTTTCCAGAAGTGAAAGCGGTCTATCTCATGTCAGGTGTCTACGATTTGTCAGTTTCCATTGAAGGGAAAACAATGGCTGAAGTCGGAAGGTTTGTCTCTGAAAAACTATCAACCATCGATTCTGTTATTTCCACAACCACCCATTTTATCTTGAAAAAATACAAGCATGACGGACTTGTATTCAGTGAGAATGAGGAAGATAAACGAATTGTGGTGTCGCCATGATTACAGAACAGACGTCAAAATATTTATCGAATAACGTGCAGGCAATCCAGCCATCCGGTATCCGCCGTTTTTTTGATCTTGCCTCATCCATGGAAAATGTTATTTCATTGGGGGTTGGTGAACCGGACTTTGTGACGCCATGGAACGTCATTGAAGCGAGCTATCATTCTCTTGAACAAGGATACACAGCGTATACGGCGAATGCAGGGCTGCTCGAGTTGAGAAAGGAAATCTCCCGCTACATGAGGAGGCGTTTTGGCGTTACCTATAGTGCAGAGGATGAAATGGTTGTTACGGTGGGTGCCTCACAGGCGATCGACATTGCGCTGCGTGCCGTCGTAAATCCCGGTGAGGAAGTCATTGTCGTTGAGCCGAGCTTCGTTTCGTATGCTCCAACCGTAACGCTGGCTGGCGGTGTGCCCGTTCCGGTTCATACATACAGTAAAGATGAGTTCAAGCTGCAGCCTGAGCATATTGAGGAAGCGGTCACTGAAAGAACGAAAGCCATCCTGTTATGCAGCCCGAACAATCCTACAGGAACCGTTTTGTCCAAAAGTGATCTAGTAAAAATTGCAGAAGTGGTAGAGAAGCATGATCTGCTCGTCATCTCAGATGAAATCTATGCTGAGCTAACCTATGATGAACCATATACAAGTTTTCCTGCGGTAAGGAACATGCGTGAGCGTACCATCTTGATCTCGGGTTTTTCAAAAGCGTTTGCGATGACCGGATGGAGACTGGGCTTTGCTTGCGGACCAAAAGATATCCTGCGGGCAATGCTGAAGATTCATCAGTATACGATGATGTGCGCGCCGACGATGGCGCAGCATGCCGCCCTTGAGGCACTTGTGAACGGACAGAAGGACGTTGTGAGAATGAAGGAAAGCTATCGCCAGCGCCGCAGCCTGGTCACCCATGCCCTGGAGGAATTGGGGCTCTCCTGCCATATTCCAGGGGGTGCATTTTATGTCTTTCCTTCCATCGAGAAGACGGGACTGAGTTCCGAAGAGTTTGCCGAACAGCTTTTGATGAAAGAGCAGGTAGCTGTCGTACCGGGAAGTGTATTCGGTGTGAGCGGTGAAGGCCATGTAAGATGTTCATATGCCACTTCGATTCAAAAGCTCGAAGAAGCCATGCGCCGAATCGATCGATTTGTGAAGACATTATAGTTGTAGGTGAGCTGTGCATGGGAAGGGGTATCCTGTGCACAGCCTTTTTTGTTTATTTAAACACCTAAACTTATATTTTATTTCTGTGGCGTGCGCAAAAATTCGTAGATGGCGGAAAAATCCTCTTTTCCTAATCCGTATTGGTTTGCCAAACCATATATTTCTTTTGTCAGGTTTGCGATGGGTAAAGCACTTCCGTTATGATACGCTTCTCCGGTTACCAGGTTAAGATCTTTCTGAATGTGTTCGAGAGGAAACTCTGCTTCGTATTGATTGGTAAGCAGTTTGTCCTTTTTGCCGGCTAAAAACGCTCCAGTTGTTGGCCCGCCGATCAGCGTCTCCAGGACGTTTTTTTTCTCCAGTCCGAGTGATTCTCCAAAATTGACAGCTTCGGCAAAGACAGCCATGGATTGAGCGAGCATTAAGTTGACAACCAGTTTCATGGACGTGCCGCTGCCATGATCCCCCTGGTGGCTGATGGCTTTCCCCATGACATTTAAATACGGACGCACTTTATCAAGTACCTCAGCCTCCCCTCCAACCAGAAAGACAAGCTCTCCGCTCTCAGCAGGTTTTAACGAGCCTGCAACAGGTGCGTCCAGAAAGCGGATGTCATGTTTTCTGGCTTCTTCCGCCATGCGTCTCGAGAAGGTTGGATTGACGGTACTGCAATCTACCCATATGGATCCTTTTGGCAAATGGTGCAAAAAACCATCTTCGCCAAGAGCTACGCTTTCAACTGCTTTAGGATTAGTCAGCATTGTAAAAAGGATATCAGATTGCTGGGCCGTTTCTTTTGGTGTTTCTCCCCACAACGCTCCCTGGTCCAGTAAATCGTCTGCCTTTTCTTTTGTGCGATTGTAGACAGTGAGCCTGTGTCCTTCCGAAATCAGGTTGCCTGCCATACGGCTACCCATAATACCTAGTCCAATAAATCCAATCATGTGATCCCTCCTTGTATACTTCTATTTTAAACATCAAGCCGAGTGATAGCGAATGAACAGCATTGTGCCAAAAAAATCACCAATTCGTGTTGAATTGGTGAGCGGGTTATATCGCGTAAATAATTTTGAGGTGATGAAGGTTCCAGAAGACAGTCTCGCCCTCAGCATTGGTTAGTGCAAGCTTATGTTCAAAGACTTTTTTCAATAAACCTGTTTTTTGCAGATGGTCTCCCAGATCAAGAACGATCATTTGATTCTCAAGTTTTTTGCATTGTTCATCAAATGTGCGTGCAAGGGGGAGGGAGCTGTGGCTGATCGGCAAACTTGTTACGCTGAGCGTATAAGGAGTGACGTTATCTTTATAGGGAATCAGCCATTTTAAGTGGCTGAGTGTAATATACATGGTTTTATATACCGGGGAATAGAAGACAAAATAGTCATTCATGACGCTTGTAATGTAGCCGTGTAGAGTCTTGTTCCCGGTCACATAGATTTTTACAAAAAGCCCTTTGGCGTTCATTAACGTTTTTCTGAACGATATTTTATCAGTATGATGGTCAATCGGAACTTCCGCAGGAGCTACTATCGGGTCTTCTTCCAGCTCAGTTATTTTTCGGATGTTATGGACATGGATAGAGGGGATGTATAGGTACTCCATGCCATTAAATATTACAAAAATGTCCGGTCCCAAATCAACTAGAACTCCTGCGTGATAGTGCCCGCCAGATACTTCAATTGAGACGGTATTGTCCAATAATTCTTGAAACTCTTTACTTAAATCATTCTTCATTCAATTTCCTCCATAACCTTTAAAATAACCAATGGACCCAGTAATACAAACAGACCAAGGTGAAGATCACCGTCGGTGGGATAACCACGATTGTGACTTTAAAATAATGTTTCCAGCTGATTTTCACATTGCCTTTTTTAAGCAGATGCATCCACATTAAAGTGGCGAGTGTACCGATAGGCAAGAGCAGGGATCCGACATCGCTTCCAATTACGTTGGCAAGGTAAGCTACCTTTAAGGTGAGGGGATCGAGGCCCATATTCGTCAGAGTCAAAGTCCCTACCATCAACGCGGGATGATTGTTAAACAGATTGGAAAGGACTGAGAGCGTGCCGCCCATCAGCAGACTTGCGTACAGGTGATGCTTGGCCACATAAGGTTTCAGGACATGAACAAGTGCATCCGTTAACCCGATATTGTGGAGTCCGTAGATAATGACATACATGCTGAAGGCAAATATAAGGATGTGCCAAGGCGTTTTTTTAAACATATCCATAGGATTGATTTTCAAATGGATCCATCGCCATCCTAAGAGAACAAGTGAACCAAAAACAGCCATGGCTTCAACCGGTATGCCGATGTAAGAAGCAACGAACAAACTGATCCTTACACAAAACACGAAGAGGAGAATTTTGTACATGAAGGAATCTTGATTTTTTAGAACGGGGGTATTTTCAGGCTTCAGTGGATGTGATTTTGGATTTGAAAAATTAATGGGACCCTGTGGCAGTTTGCGGGGCAGCGTCTTATAAAAGTACATATAAAGCAGAAGAACGAGGAAAACAAGGCCTAGAGTTGCCGGTACAAACATCATGGCTGTTTGCATATAGAGGTCCATGCCCACAATTTTTAAGGAAATCAAGTTTACGATATTGCTTACTCCGATCGGGGCGCTGGATGCTGTAGCAATGAGTGCTCCGGAAAGCAAGTAAGGTATTTTCTGGTGATTCTTTAAACGAAAATGTTTCAGGAGCAGTATCAAGATAGGCGTTGTGATTAGAATGCTTCCATCGTTATTAAAGAATAGAGTCATGAAAAAACAAAGTAAATTCACATTCCAAAACAGTCGGATACCAGAGCCTTTTGACTTCTCGGCCAGTATTTGTGCCATCCAATTAAAGAATCCAAAACTCTCTAAAACGATTGCCATTACAATGGTAGCCGTGATGGTAATGGCAGCACCACTGATGGTTTCAGCTATTTTGCCAAGATCATGGAGGGAGACGGTTCCGCATAACAATACGATAATCGCTCCTATCGTTGCAGGCACGGCCTCATTGACATCAAAAGGACGCCAAAAAATGAAAATCAAGGTGAGAAGAAAGGAGAGAACAGTGATAGACACCATTATTTCAGTCAAAAACTTCACTTCCTTTTTAAGCTTTCTAAGATGGTGAAACTAGTGAAGTGATTATCTTTCTGAAGCATTCATCACTAAGGTACATCTATACAGTAATTATATGTGTCTAGTAAAAAACTTGTCCTAAGTCATTCACACAATTTACTAGAAATGTGCGACGGACTCTATTTATCAATAAAAAAAGGAGCCCCCCTGCGAACAGGAGGGCACCTTCCTCTGCTATTGTTTCTATTGGACAAGTACCTTACTTGCTAGATACGATATTCTCTGTTTTTTTGACTAAAAATTGCAGTGTTTGATCATATTCACTTTTTAGATCGCCAATAATTTGATGAACCGGCGTTACTTCTTTAATTCTGTTGACACCTTGGCCAGCTGACCAGATATCTTTCCATGCCCTGGCATCAGAGGAATCTAAATGGGACATATCAACAGCTTCTTTTTTCTTCAACTGGTCAGGGTCAAGTCCGGCATTGCGAATACTAGAAACGAGATAGTTGGCGTTTACTCCGCTGAACGCATCCGTATAAATGAGGTCCTCAAAGGATGATTCGATCAGCATCTCCTTATATTCATTGCTTGCGAAACTTTCGGATGCTGCTATAAAACGGGTCCCCATGTAGGCGAGGTCAGCTCCGAGTGCTTCGGCAGCCAGGATATCCTGACCATTATTAATGCATCCGGCAAGGATGGTGATTCCGTCCCAAAATTCCTTTACTGCACCGATAAAGGCGATTGGATTAATGGTTCCGGCATGTCCGCCGGCGCCGTTGCAGACCAGAATCAGTCCGTCAACACCGGTTTTGGCGGCTTTTTTGGCATGACCAAGATGAATGACATCCGAGAACACAAGACCGCCGTATTGATGGATGATTTCCACCACTTCCCCCGGATGTCCGAGGGAGGTGATGACGACAGGAGGCTGATGCTTTCGGATGAGCTCAAGATCCTGCTTATACCTCTTGTTTGTTTTATGTACAATGATGTTTACAGCCCATGGAGCAATTTTACGTTCAGGATCCTGAGCCTTTGCCTGTTTTAATTCTTCTGTAATGCGAAGCATCCATTCATCGAGCACCTCATTCGTTCGTGCATTGAGCAGCGGAAAAGAACCGATGATGCCTGATTTGCAGCCTTCGATGACGAGTTCAGGGCTTGAAACAAGGAACATGGGAGCAGAGATAACGGGCAATTCAAGCTGATTGACGAAATGTTCCGGCAATTTTGCGGACATTGAATTTCTCCTCTCTTTTGTTAGCTGAAATAAATGAATGAACTCTCATTCATTTATAGAAACCAAAACGGCTATATCTTATATTTAAGGTACTTTACCACCGGAATTCGGTCAAGAGCAAACGGTTACAAAAATACCAATTTTTCTATGATAGAATGGAAATAAATACTAATCGAAAAAGGAATGACGATAAAATGAAAACTTTTAAACATTGCCAAAGCTGTGGAATGCCTTTCTCAAGGGATGAAAAAGGAGGAGGGACAGAACTAAACGGTGAAAAAAGCAGAATGTATTGCAGCCATTGTTACGAGAATGGAAGTTTTGTAATCCCTGATCTTACTGCAGAAGAGATGAAAGAGCGAGTACAGGGGAAGATTGTGGAGTTTGGTGCTCCTCGTTTTATGGCCAAGTTTTTTACAAGAAAGCTTCATAAATTGGAAAGATGGAAGTCAAACTAACTCATTTCAGGGAAGGATAATGATATGTCCAAAAAAGTGATTTTGGCAGGAGGCTCAGGGTTTCTGAGTGAAACTTTAGCATTTTTTACAGAAAAAGAGCTATGAAGTAATTAGATGGATCATACACGGTCGTCAATTTTACTGGAAAAAGTGTCAACTGCATTTATAAAAAGAAAAACAGAGAGGAGATTGTTTCATCGCGTATGGATTCGGTTCAGGTGCTGAGGGAAGGAAGCAAGAAGTGCAGCTCTCCACCGCAAGGGGCACTCCGTTCTTAGCTGGATGTTTGTTTGGCTTGATATCGGGATGCCGTTTAAGAGCAGCGCTGAAGAAAAAGGCTGGATGTAAAAAAGCAACCCAAATTGAAACATTGGGTTGCTTTTGCTATTAAATTGAGATTTTGGGCTTTGGCAAAGGGGCGGTAGATGAGCGGAAAACCAGTTACCCGCCGAAATCATCCATTTACCCGCCAAAATGGATTTATGTTAACTAGCGAGCAACTTGGAACTTCAACAAACTAAACTTTAGCCATTAAGCTTTCAATCTTTGCCTTTGCTTCCTCAGGTGATTCTAATTCCAACACAATCTTCTTATAAACCAAACCTTCCAGATCCAGAATCAGGACGTTCTTATGGTTGGAATAGGAGAGAAATACCCATTCGCTGTCATAGAGGAAACGGCCGTGCTTTACGTTTTTTCCGATTCCCGATGTGCCTACACGGAAGGCTAACGGGTTGATCTTAAAGTCATCTATTTTTACATTGCTTATGGATGAGAGAGGAACCTCAATTTCTTTTTTGAGCGATGCCGCTACCGTCAAACCTGTAAAATGGATGATAAGTTTATCATTTAAATATTCAATATGTCTGCTCATTTTATGAAAACCTCCTTTTATTAATGTGACGGGTAGGGATGGCAAAACGTTCATCTTGATAAAAAATATTTTTTTACGATTTCAAAGACCATATGTAAAAGCCCTGCATGATATAAAAAACAGATGCCCGAGAGCACCTGTTTTGTTCGTTCTATTAGTCGGCTTTTTTTAAATTATGCAAGCCGCAGTCTTCCTTTAGTTTCACTTGAACAACAACTGGATCATGGTCACTCGCACGGCCATGCTGTTCCATGAACTGAGAATTAATGTGGACGATATCTACATTTGTGTCTTTTTTCAGGTTGTTGGACACGAGGATGTGGTCCAGCACCTGAGCATTGCCTTGGTAAGAATAAGAGTAGCGTTCTGGGTATGGAACTTCCTGAATCATATCGGAAAGTTCATTTCCTTTTACCTCTTCAAGGGCAGGGGTAAATTCAAAATCGTTAAAATCACCTAGCAGTACAACATTTGCTTTTGGATCATCGGCATTAATGCTTTTTACGAAGTTGTTGACGATGCCGGCAATTTGCAGACGCTGAACCTCACTGCTTAAAACAGGAGGCTGGTTTTTACCGAACATCGGCTGATCTCCGCCTTTGGAGTTGAAATGGTTTGCGATGACAGTTACTTTTTCTCCACTGAATAAAAACTGTGCAGCCAATGGTTTACGGCTGTTTTCAAATGCAGGGTTCGCCGGATCGATACGGCCTGGGTTTAATGAAAGCTTGCCATTCTTGTATTCAACAGCTTGTGTTGCTGTTCCTTTTGTTCCAGGGGCAAGAGACACGCGATCAGGGTTGTAAATAAAGGCTACACGGATGTTCCCGCCAGGAATCCCTCCGTCCTTGCCATCAATGGGAGCGATGTCAGTATATTCGTAAGAAGGTCCGCCTTTTGCTTTAATTTCATTGATGAGACGATCAGCGCTGTCCTTTGCATCGGTCTTTCCATCGTTTACCGGTCCGTCACCATCTTGCATTTCAATAAGTCCCACAATATCAGGGGCATTCAGGTTATGGACGATGGAATCAGCAATCCGCCCTGCTTTTTCATCGCTCGTCCCATCTTTGCCATCTTTGTTGGCAGAGAAGTTCTCTACGTTAAAGCTTGCGATCGTTAATTTCTTATGTTTTCCCCTCAGCTTTGTGGTTTCAGGTTTTGTTTTGCCTTCCACAAAGGTTGGGAGCTGGTCTTTGTTCGTCAGTACTTTATAGTTGCTGAAGCTGTAGCTCATGACCCCTGTTATATTGCCTTTGAAGTAATCTCCGGATTTAGCAATAAAGCTGCTGTCGTTAATATCCACGAAAATTCGTTCAGGGTTGTAGTCTGCTTTTGAAATATTAATGGCTCCGGAGGTATTAAACGGTGTGTTACCTTTGTTGTTCGTCACAACTACCAGTTCCCCGTAGTTTTGAGGAGCAACGATTTTCGGGTTATCCACTTCGACACGCATGCCTTCTAAACTTTCATAAAAATCGATTCCATCTTCTTTAGGGTCAAAAAGCCCAAAATTGTCATTATCAATGATTTGTGTTGGAATATGTCTGCCTTTATCTCCAAGTATCACGGTAGCTGGAAGGGCATGGCCACTTTCCGTTACGGTAACAGAGCCCCCGTTTTCTGCGTTGATTTCAGTAACAGGAAGATCAGTTTTTAATTTATCCGCATATCCGTCAAGCACCCATTCTTTTACCTGGCCTGTCGTTTTCACAAGATCTCCGTTTTTTAAGCCGTGGTTCTTTTTGTAAATCAGGATGCCTTCAGAAGTGTTCTCATCAAGGTCAGGGGTGGTGTCCTGCATATAGAAGTTGTTGGCATCGACCACGTGAGTTACAACACCCTCTACATCCGCAACTGATTTATTTGCGAATGGAGACTGGTGTGAAGCTCCTTGAATGTCGTGAATTCGAAGTCCTGTTAATGCGACCGTATATTTAAAAGAAGAGATTTCACTGTTTTTAAGGCCGTCTTTGATGGCGATCGCTTTTACGGTTGCATCTTCATTAATGGTAAGTGGTTCACTGTATCGGCTGCTGCTGGATGTTGGATTGGTTCCGTCCAGAGTGTAATAGATCGCAGCATTTTCGGTAGCCGTAGATAAAGCTACTTTTGTTCCGCTTTTCACCAATCCAGAGTCAGGGGAAGCAGTAACTGGTTCAGCTTGAGGTTCTGATGGCGTATCTCCTGTAAAAGAAAAGCTTTTGGCGTTCTTATGCCCAGGAACGGAGAAATAAGCCATTAAGTCACCGGTAATTTGAACTTTTTTACCGAGGTTTTCAGGATGAGCCTTCAGATTTAAACCATCTCTAACTGCCCCAGCCGGCAGCTGGACAGGAAGGATTTTCGTTTTATCGGTTTCAGCAGGAGAATCTGCGATGGCCAGATTTGTATCTTGCGTGAAAGGAGCAGAGAGCTGATAAGAAATGGATGTCCCGCTTCCTCCTTTTACTGCACCGACAATGTATCCTTCAACAGTTTTATCGGATCCGGTATTATTGGAAATGGCATCGGATACCGAGATCACATCAGCAGCAATGGCCTTTTTTGAAACCATCGGAGACAGCATGCTGAAGATAAAAACCATAATCAATGCAAGGCTGAATAACTTTTTGTAGCTCTTTGTCTTCATGAATTTTCACCCTTTACTTCATATTTTTAAATATAAAAGCGGATTTTGCTTAGAAAGCTTTATTAATCTAACACCCATTTGTTAAAAAATAGGTAGTTTATTGTAAATATATCATGTAAAAACGGTTACAAATGGCTTATGAGGAAAAATGAGGAAAATTACCTTGGTTAATAATCTTCATTAGTAACATTTACCTAAGTAATGGTGGAGAGCCATGAACCCTTAGGGAGATAGGATGAATGAAGTTATATTACGAAAATTCAGTACCAGTATAAACTGCGAATTAAACCTTGGCTGCTGCAACAGCCAAGGTTTTTTGTATAAAGGAACATTATTTCCTGGAGAATAATTGCATGTTTTGTAATATTTTGAGAGAATTTTTATCATTCGTTTTTTCTTTGTTCGTCTTTTGGTATGGTAAATAGACATTGTAAGCAGGAAGGAGGGGTAGAATGACACGGACTGAAAAAGAAAAAATGATCGCCGGGGAAATGTATCTTGCGGGTGATCCTGAGCTGATTAATGAAAGACAAGCAGCAAGAAAACTGACGCGAATCTATAACCAGACAGTTGAAACGGATGATGAACAGAGAGTTTTTCTTTTAAAGCAGCTTTTCGGAAGTACAAAAAAGAATCTTTATATCGAGCCGGCGTTTCGATGTGACTATGGGTATAATATCCACGTTGGAGAGAATTTCTACGCGAATTTTGATTGTGTGATATTGGATGTATGTGAAGTCAGGATTGGGGATAATTGTTTATTGGCGCCAGGTGTCCATATTTATACGGCAACCCATCCGCTGCATCCTGTTGAGCGTAATTCAGGGAGTGAGTTTGGAAAACCTGTTACAATTGGCGACAACGTATGGATCGGCGGCAGAGCCGTCATCAATTCAGGCGTTACGATTGGTGATAATGCCATCATTGCATCCGGAGCTGTAGTAACGAAAGATGTGCCCGCAAATGTGGTAGTGGGCGGAAATCCGGCTCGAATTATAAAAACGATTGAAATATGAGAAAAAGCCGCCCCAGCCAGGGCGGCTTTTCCAAGTTACAGGGAAGGGGATGCCGATGATATGTCCGTCCTTAAATACAGAATTCGTTTCTTTATTCAGTATCACAGAACCAGAAGAAAAAAGATGCCAGCAGTCTTTTCTTTTTCATGAACTTATCACCCCGCATTTATATTGGCCTCAAAACGTCGAAAACCAGCTGAAGAAGAGTAGTCGGCTGGTTTGTTTGTGTGAATTATAAAGTAGGTTGGACGGGGGACTCTTCTTTTTTCAAGGCTTTCCCTTTTCTTAAAATATATGCGTTAAATCCAATGTAATAGGCTCCCAGAATAAAGAAAACAAAAGCAGTCAGCGGATCTCTTGTAAAATGCTGGCCATATTGCGTGTTTTGCAATGATTGTGTACCAGATGAAGAGGCGAGAAGTAGGAAACGGTAAAAGAAACGCCCCAAAAAGAGAATCAGGACCGCAGCCTCGATCCACTTGTGTGTCCGGTAAAACAGCTGGGACTCCCGCCATTGATATGTACTGTGTTTGGCTGCAAATACGACAAGGACAACTCCGATCAGGGTGCCAGGCACCGCGTAAAGGAGAGTAGTCGGATGCATGGCCGCGTTTGCCAGAAAAGCCATCATGATGACAGCAAAAATGATCATCCTGAAAACCAGCCTTCTTGGCTTATAAGGCTGAAAACCAATGGTCCTTTTCGTTCTGCGATAAATGATAAATGCCATGAGCATCAAAGGAACAGCCATTTGTTGAATGTGCATTCAAGCACCTCCTTCATTTCACTTTCCACTAAATGTATTTATTTGGAGTATATCATTCTGCTATTAAAGACTGCACACTTTTATTCCAAAAAATCACTTAATATGTTTTCAATATATTAAATTAGGGTATATTTGTTAGTTGGTTACTAATTGTTATCTCATTGTAATCTAATTTTCATCCTCATGTCATAATGGGTTGTTAGAATTGGCTAGGAATTCATTAAACAGGAGGATGTTATTTTGAAAAAATTAGTTTCGGGAATTATTGTAGCAGGTGTTCTTGCCGTCAATCCAGTAGCAGGCCATGCAGCACTTGGAGACAACACGCTTAAGCCAGAAACCCATGATTCAGACGTTCAGGACCTCCAGGCATTGTTGAAAAAGAAAGGTTATTTTACATACCATGAAACAACTAACTACTTTGGACCATACACAGAGTCAGCAGTAAAGAAATTGCAGAAAGAAAAAGGAATGAATGTTGATGGAGTCGCAGGAGATTCTGTCTATAAAGCACTCGGTGTATTCAGCAAGCAGGCGATTGTGGACCAAGCAGAAGAATACCGCGGAACTCCTTATGAGTGGGGCGGAGAAACACCGGATGGATTTGATTGCAGCGGTTATTTAAACTACATCTTCGATAAAGCGGCGAACATCGATCTTCCACGCGTCGTGAAAGATATTCATGAAGAAGGAACCTCTGTAGATTCTCCGCATGTTGGGGATATTGTCTTCTTTGATGTTGAAGGGAACGGCAATCTTTCTCACGCCGGAGTGTATGTAGGCGATGGGAAATTCATGCATGCTTCTTCTTCTAAAGGAGTAACCACTTCTGAGTTGGACAGCTCTTACTGGGCCCCTAAATATGAAGGTGCAAAGCGCTATAGATAGTTTTACCGGTGCCAGGCACCGCAATTACACAAGTGTGTAATCGTGGTGCCTGGCACCATTTTTTTTATCCACTTAAGGATATTTGACCGGTTCTATCAAAGTGATAAGGCAAGAACGGATGCTGAAGGGCTTGGCTTGGGTTTATCCATCGCACAATGGATCATCGAAAAGCATAACGGAAAGGTGAAGGTGGAGAGCGAGTTAGGAAACGGTACAGCGTTTATCATCACGTTTCCAAAATAAAAACGAAGGGCAGCTGCCCTTCGTTTTTTGTTATGTCCAGCACCAGCGCTTGTTGGACTTAAGCCAGGGCGCTTACGCTTTACTACTTTAGATAGCCCAGTTACCTTTGGTGAACAATGGGATACGTTTTCCATCTTGATATTCAGCTTCAATTTCAAGGTCTGCAGAACCAATCATAAAGTCGGTGTGGCCATGGCTTTGATTGACCCCTTTTGCTTCAAGCTCTTCTTTTCTTAGCTGCTCTGCCCCGGGTATGTTCATACTGATAGCATTGCCTAATGCAAGGTGACAGGAAGCATTTTCATCAAATAAAGTGTTGTTGAACACGATCCCTGAGTTAGAGATTGGAGAGTCATACGGAACAAGAGCGACTTCACCAAGATATTTCATTCCTTCATCGATGTTAAGGAGCTGCTTTAGCGTATCCTCGCCTTTTTCCGCCTTAACATCTACCACTTTTCCATTTTCAAAGGTTAAGCTGAAGTTCTCGATAATGTTCCCCATTGCCGATAATGGCTTCTTGCTTGATACCGTTCCATTTACTCCCTCTTTAAGCGGGGCAGTAAATACTTCTTCGGTCGGCATATTCGGTATGTAAAACGTGTTGAATGTGGAGTGATGGCCGCCGCCGATCCATTTATGTTCAGGATGAAGGTCAATGCTAAGATCAGTACCTTCTGACTTATAGTGCAGCGTTTTAAATTTCTGCTCATTCAAATAATTCACTTTATTTAGCAGCGTTTCTCCATGCTCTCTCCATGCTGCTACTGGATCTGGCTGATCGACACGAACCGTTTGGAAAATCGCTTCCCAAAGGGCCTTAATGGCATCGTTTTCATTTTTTTCAGGGAAAACACTCTTTGCCCAACCGGCAGTCGGAGCTCCAGCGATTAGCCAAGGAACATCACCTGCAAGTCTTGCTTTTGTGAATTTTTCAAGTCGTTCACCTGCGTTCTTTTGCACAAGCAATAAGCGCTCGGATGGAACTCCTTGAAAGGCATTGGGATCATTCCCAGTCACCATGAGCATACAGTCATTGTTTTCCATTAAACTTTCTTGCATGTCAACTTGCCACTGAGGAATATTATCTTTCAATACCTCTTCAGAAGCGTTGTTTAAGTGAATACGGCTTGTTTCTGTATCTGACCATTCTACAAAGACGCGCTTGCAGCCGTTCTTATAAGCATGTTCTGTTACCTTGCGCGTAAATTCTGCAGCTTCAATGGGTGAATTGATCAGTAAACGCTGGCCGTCCTGGACATTAAGGCCCACTTTTACAACAAGTTCTGCGTACTGGTCCAACTTTTCTTCAAACGTTTTCATTGTATCCCTCCTATTCTTTGATTCTACTACAGGTAAGGAACAAGGTGCTATTATGAACAATTTAGGGGGAGAGATTTTGTAAAGGATCATCCTTCTTGGGTATACTAGTTCACTAGAAGGGAGTGTTATTCATGAAATTGGATCATACCGGTATAGCGGTACGAAGAATAAATGAAGCGATTGATTTTTACACAACCAACCTGGGAGGCAAACTGGTTCATCAGTATACGAGCGAGAAACCAGGGGTTGAGACACATATCGCCGTTATCGAAATGGACAATCAAGTCATAGAACTTTTAGAACCTACGAGTAAAACATCTCCGATCGAACGGTTCATCCGCCAAAAAGGAAAAGGTGTCCACCATCTGGCATATGAAGTGGACAACCTTGAAGAAACGATACGAGAGTATGAGGGTCGAGGAATCACATTTTTAAAAGATACCTATCGGATTAATCCATATGGAAGAAGGTTAATTTATATTAATCCGGTTCACACGCAGGGTACGATTATTGAGTTGTGTGATTATATTAGAAGCAATGATTAATTTCTTTTGAAAGGGTATAGCTTGTCATAGTTTATGTGAACAGAAGGAAAACGGTTTGTACACAAAAAAACAGTAAGCCGGGACACCGGCTTACTGTTTTAAATTAATCAACGATCTGAATACCATTACGGTCTTTTTCTTTATTCAATTGATATAAGCGGTACGTATGGCTGACGATAACCTTAAGAAGGGCATAAAATGGAACGGCCAGTATCATGCCGAGAAAACCGCCCATGTTGCCGGCAACTAGCAGGATAAGGATGACAGTTAACGGATGGACATCCAGTTTTCTTCCCATGATCAGTGGAGAAGTTACGTTTCCATCAATCTGCTGCACCACAATGACCACGATGGCTACCTTTAAGGCCATGAGCGGCGACATGATCAAACCAATGATAATAGCTGGTATAAAGGCGATAAACGCACCAAGAAACGGAATGATATTGGTAATCATAGCGACTATGGCAAGAATTAAAGAATAATCAAGGCCGATAATGCTGTAGCCGATGTACATCATTACACCTACTAAAAAGGCTGCGGTTGCTTGTCCCTGAATATAAGAGCTCAGTGCCTCATCCATATCTTTTAAGATTCGTTTCGCTTCTGCTGCTTTTAAATAGGGAAGGAAGTTCTCTACTCTGTTGCCAAGTCCTTCACTATCCTTCAGCAAATAAAACACGATAAACGGAACCGTAACGATAACTGTAGCAACGCTCGTAATGATGCCGATCAGGCTGGAGATCTTGGTGCCGATGTTGCCGGCAAAGCCTTTGGCGTAATCGCTTGCCTTGGAGGTAAGGCTGTCGATCGTAATGTAATCATTTTGCTGAAAACGTGAAAACCATTCATTCTGCTTCAGGCTGTTCACTTTATCCTTAAGCGAGTCTACGATCTGCGGAGCATTGTTAATCAGGCTTTTAAATTGGCTCTGCAGCTGCGGGCCTAATAGGAAAACAAGCAAAGTCCCGAGCCCGATGAACAGCAGATAGATGATCAGGATGGAAAGCACTTTCGGTACCTTGTGGCGATCTAAGTAATAGACGATCGGTCTTAATAAATAAAAAATAACCCCGCCGATCAAGAATGGGAAGAATAAGGTCGTAAAAATAATTTCCACCGGACGGAAGATAAATTCCACCTTGGATGAGAGTAAAACAATGACCAATAAAATGATAATTGCGTAGCCTATCCGAAAAGCTTTTGTGTTTGGCATAACATCACCTCAGTTTCGATTGTTTGCAGTATGAAAGCTATGTTTATTATTTTATCATTTAACCACTTCTCTTGCCTGTTTCCATCTTTTCATAAGGCTGTTTTCGTAACCTTTGTTGCTCTTAGGGGTGGTTGATTTCCGTTTCAGGATGCTCGCTTTCCGCGGGGCGTGCGGTGAGCCTCCTCGGCGCATGGCGCCTGTGGGTCTCACCTGTCCCGCTGCTCCCGCAGGACAAGGAAGGCTTCGGCAGCGTTATATCGCACGAAGAAAATGTGAAATTCATTTTCGAGGAGTCTCGCACCTTGCACTCCAATCAACTTGTCAATGAAGGCTCTTAACAAAAATGTTCCCAAAGCAACAATCTTTTAGAAAAGAGCTTTTCATAAAAATAGCAGCAGATTCTGCTTTTGTGTCATCGATTTGCCGTTCGTTGACTTTGCCGTCTTCACCGTAATTATTTCCTCCTTTGTAGTTGGCATATCTTCGGGCACGTGTATAGCCCATCTGCAGAAACTTTCTTGCCATATCCATTCCGACAAGATCGCCTTTCTCTTTGTAGTTCAAAAAGAGTCCGTAAATCTTTTGAGAGGATTTCAATGCAATTTCTGGAGTTTTAAACCGCCAATGAGGCAGAATCTCACTTTTATAGGGTTCTGCTAAAAGGACTCCCTGTTCACCACGGCCGACACGGTATTTTTCTGGATGCTTGCGAAAATTTATTGTTTTGAAGTCTAAGTCATAATCAAATGCCATCTCGCACCGCCTCCTTATTACCACCATTGTTCCCTATTATAGGGAGTCTTAAAACGAGAATCTATGGCTATCATAGCATGAACCATAATCCCGAAGTCCAGTACCCAGATGCTTGAAGCCACAGAAATCTGGTGCCGTTCAGCGTAGTCCGTACCCGGTAATTTTACCTTTCTATTAAACAGTAAAAAGCAGGAGGGCAAGCGAGCCATCCTGCTTTTTTATGAATTAAGGCTGACGAAGAGGAATGAAAATCTAAACCACCAATAGAGCATAAAAGAGCAGCCTAGCAGAATGAGGATGGCCCATGGGGAACCGCTCAGCATACCAGTAATCAAATGATCCCATTCCGTGTTGCCTTCAGGACGTCCTAAAGCAAAAGTAAAACTGATTACAGGTGTTGCGATGACAAATGCAAGATTAATAATGGAAGCTTTTAAATGTACTTTTTTGAACAGATTTGTGATGGTTGCCAATAAAGTCAGCGCTATAAAAGAGTAAAATAGCAGCCAGACCCAGTCAGGAAGTGTTTCATGCACCATATAAACGGCCCCCAATAGTCTCTAAAATTTTCACATCCATCTGTATCCTAAAGGAGAACAGGAAAAATCGCATAAGAATTTTTTACTATTTTTTACATTTTTAGGTTTGGCCACTGTGTTTTTATTCAACTAATTTGTGAATAATGCCTCCGGTTACTTGGCAATTTCCGTTCCTTGAATTACCATTAGTTACGTATAGTTGAAGAGAAAGAGGGATGAGTATGGGATATATCGTGACTGCTATAATTGCTGGTTTGATCGTAACAGGGCTTACCGTTGCCATTGGTCTCCAAAAGGATGAAAAATACGGGTCCTCAACGAAAAATAATCTGAGCAGGCTTACTGCAATTTATGTTGTTTTGATTCTCGTCTGTATCATCGGTTTAGGCATTTATATCGGAAACCGTTAAATGTAAGAGAAACTGAAAATGAAGAGAGGGAACAGCCGTGAAATCTGTCATACTTGATGTGGATACGGGGATTGATGATGCTTTGGCGATCGCTTATGCGATCCATTCTCCGGAATTAAACGTACTCGGCATTACAACAGGTTTTGGAAATGTATCAGCAGAAGAAGCGACAAGAAATACACTTCAGGTTCTTCAATTATTAGAGAGAGCAGATATTTCAGTTTTTCAAGGCGCAGAACGGCCGTTTCGCAGAGAAAGCACTCGCCATAGAGCTTATGAAGTCCATGGGGAAGATGGTTTGGGAAACATTCAGCTGCCGCTGCCCGAACCCTTCTCACCAGGACAGCATGCCAGTGATTTTATCATCTCTATGGTGAAAAAACATCCAAATGAGATCACTCTTATCACGGTTGGTACACAGACCAATCTGGCTCTCGCTGTTGAAAAAGATCCTTCCATTACAGGATTGGTGAATGAAGTCGTGATTATGGGCGGCGCAGTCACTGTCCCGGGAAATGTTACACCTGCTGCAGAAGCCAATTTTTATGCGGATGCTGAGGGGGCGGATTTTGTACTTAACTCAGGGCTGCCTATTACTTTGGTCGGTCTGGATGTGACGATGAAGACCCTGTTGCTGAGAGAAACATTGGCGGAGTGGAGAGGCTGCGGATTAAAGACTGCTGAAATATTTGCGGATATGTGCAGTTTCTATATGGATTTTTATGAAAGAAAGAATCCAGGTCTCGGCGGCTGTGCTCTTCATGATCCATTAGCCGTCGGAGTTGCAGTTGATCCCACGTTTATCAGTACAAAACCGATGAATGTCCGAGTATCGACAGAACAGGAAAAGCTTGGCCAGAGCAGGGGTGTGGAAACAGATCAGGGAATCTCTGTCGGCATTGAAGTTGATGCAGAACGTTTCAGGACACATTTCCTCAATCGAATTCTTCCTGCCAGTAGAAAGGGGAACCTTCATGCTGGACATTAAAGTAATTCCCGCTGAACAAACCTACGAGATTAGACACAAAGTGCTTCGGCCCAATCAAACGCTGGAAGATTGCCAGTTTCCTGGCGATCATGATCATGGAACGTTTCATCTTGGAGCCTATAAGGGTGATAAACTCATTTCTATCGCTTCCTTTTATCAAGAGAATCATCCTGATATTGAAGGAAACGTGCAGTACCGTCTGCGCGGAATGGCGACCCTTGAAGAATACAGGAAAGAAAAGGCGGGAAGCAGACTTCTAATAAGTGCCGAAGACATGCTGAAGAAGCAGCATACTGATTCCTGGTGGTGTAATGCAAGAGTTGGAGTGGCGGGTTATTATAAAAAGCTTGGTCTTCGTGAACACGGTGAGGTGTTTGATCTGCCGCCGATTGGACCGCATATCGTGATGTATAAAACGTTAACGTAATAGAATTTTAAGAATACGATAAAAAAATCCAGAATATAGTGTATCAAGTGAATACATCACTATACCTCTGCTGATCAGAAATGCTGAAGGCTCACTCTTTTATTCAAAAGAAGTGAGCCTTTTTATGTTCATGAGAGAGCAGCGGGAAACTAAAAGGAGGGAAGAACAGTGAATGTCTTTTTAACCATCGTGAACATTGTTGTGTTATTGCTGCTTGCTGGCGGTTTGTATTACCTTCAGCGTAAGAAAGTATCCTTTTCAAAACGTGTCTTTGCGGCTTTAGCTGCAGGAATTGTGTTTGGACTCATTCTCCAGTTTGTTTATGAGCCTGCATCCAAGGTGCTGGCCAACTCGGCCGACTGGTACTCCATCATGGGAGGAGGATATGTAAAATTCCTTCAGATGGCGGTAATGCCGCTTGTTTTCGTTTCTATTTTGTCTGCTTTTACAAAATTAAAACTCAGTAACAACGTCGGCAAAATCAGTGGTTCGGTTATCGGAATATTGCTCGGAACAACAGCCATCGCGGCTGCGATCGGAATTGCAGCAGCACTATCCTTCCATCTCGAAGCGGTCCAGATCACGAAAGGCGCTCCAGAGCTCGCACGTGCAACAGAGCTTCAGACCACGTTTGACCAGATCAAAGACAAGACATTGCCACAGCAGGTTCTTGACATTCTTCCTGGAAATCCGTTTCTTGATTTTACGGGGGCCCGTCCGACTTCAACGATTGCGATTGTCATTTTTGCCGCTTTTGTAGGAATAGCCTACCTGGGAGTCAAACGGAAACAGGCAGATCAAGCTGCACTGTTCGCCAGTATTGTGGAAGCGGTTCATGCTATTGTCATGCGGGTTGTTACATTGATTCTCCGGTTAACACCATATGGAGTCCTCGCACTGATGACCAAAACGGTAGCTCTTAGTGATCTGGACGCCATCGCAAAACTTGGGAAATTTGTGATCGCCTCTTATATAGCATTGGCACTCATGTTTATCATTCACCTGCTGTTTATTACATTCTCTGGGTTAAGTCCTGTCACGTATATTCGCAAAGCGATTCCGGTTCTGTCCTTTGCCTTTACTTCCAGAACGAGCGCAGGTGCGCTTCCTCTTAACATCAGTACACAAAAGAGCCTTGGAGTACCTGAAGGAATCGCCAACTTTGCAGGCTCCTTCGGGCTTACCATCGGACAGAACGGGTGCGCGGGAATTTATCCGGCCATGCTTGCTGTTATGATCGCGCCGTCTGCAGGAATTGATCCGCTTACTCCGTCTTTCATACTCAGCCTGATTGTTATCGTCGTAATCAGTTCCTTCGGGATTGCAGGCGTTGGGGGCGGCGCAACATTTGCTGCACTTCTCGTTCTTTCCTCTATGAACCTTCCTGTCGCATTGGCTGGTTTGCTCATTTCTGTTGAACCTCTGATTGATATGGGAAGAACCGCTTTGAATGTTAGCGGGGCCATGACTGCCGGTATTCTGACGAGCAAGGCGAGAAAAGAATTGGATACTGAAGTCTACAACGCACCGGTCAATGAACTAAAAGCAGAAGCATAAAGCTTTATTAACTTTGTCAATTAATTGCCTATTTCAATTGAAAATAAAAACAGCCGGGGATAAGCTCAATCATCCCGGCTGTTCTTCAATGACTATTCACAATCTAATTAAAAATAATCTGCGGAGTAAACACCAGGTCAGAAACTTCTTCTACAATTGATTCTTCTTCAGCTTCTTCCATCCCAAATCCATTCCATCTTTCAAATAGCTGAATTCTCCCGTCCGGAAGAGTTTTTGGAGTGGAAGAACATTTGCCGCTTTTGATTTCATGCTTTCGATTAATATGGCTATAGGTAAAATCAATGCTGCCGTCTTCTTTTACGATGCCGATCATGTTTCCCTTGAGAACATCTCCTCCTGAATACGTTGCGCTTAAAATGTCATCCTCCTGTTTATACGTAAAATAGGTTTTCGAAGATGTTTCTCCATTCTCTGAACTTTTCACGGATACAAAACGCCGACCATTATAGTTAACCATTTAACGCGTCCTCCCTTTAAAGTTTTAAAGACAATGATAACAAAAGAATATGTATTTGAAAACAGAAAATTCTGTTTTTCTTAATCAAAAGTAAAAACAGGCCCGATTTTGAGAAAAAGGGCCTGTCTTTTTGTCATTCATCATGCTTTTTTCTTTTTGCGCTTTTCGTACCGCTCCTTTGCTTGCTGATAGCGGTGAATTTCTTCTTGGTTCACTGGCACGAGGGGAGGGACCGGTGATGGCCTGCCCTCCGCATCTACGGCAAGCATGGTAAACAGGGCCCTTGACGTAAGCCGTTTTTCGCCTGTTAGAAGGTTTTCAGATTCTACTTTAACGAAAATTTCCATGGATGTTCGGTGGGCACAAGTGACATAGGCTTCAAGATTGATAGCTTCACCGGTTTTGATCGGGCCAAGAAATTCAAAGGAATCACTCGAAACAGTCACGACCGGTTTACGGCAATGCCGCATGGCAGTTATGCAGGCGATCTTGTCTACATAAGCCATGACTTTTCCGCCGAAGACAGTATGGTGGTGATTCGTATCCGGCGGGAAAACTAAATCTGTTAAGCAGGTTTTCGATTGCTGAACGGTCTTTGCTTCAGAAGGAAAGGAGGCAGGAATTTGAGAAGCCATGTTACGAGACTGCCTCTTTCTTTCTGACCAGAGCCGCAGCAGCTGTCATATTTTTGAGAGATTGAATGGTTTCTGATATGTTTCTTGTTTTCAGTCCGCAATCAGGATTTACCCACACCTGGTCTTCGTGCAATACTTCGAGAGTTTTTTCAATCATCACCCTCATCTCTTCAATTTCAGGTATTCGAGGGCTGTGAATATCATAAACCCCAAGGCCGATTCCTTTTTCATATGTCTGCCACGTGAAGGCAGAGACCAGCTCACCATGGCTTCTGGATGTTTCAAGAGAGATCACATCGGCATCCAGCTTGCTGATGACGCCAAGAAACTCGTTGAAATCGCAATAGCACATATGGGTGTGGATCTGGGTGGTTTCTTTTACAGTGCAGGTGGTCAGCAAAAAGCAGTTAACAGACCAGTCTATATAATGCTGCCACTTGCTTTTCTTCAGTGGCAGACCCTCTCTTAATGCGGGTTCATCTACTTGGATCATGGTAATGCCGGCAGATTCCAGTGCAAGCACTTCTTTTTGCAGGGCATTTGCTATTTGATAGCAGACATTCTCTCTTGAAATATCATCCCGGACAAAGGACCAGTTTAAGATGGTCACCGGCCCGGTCAGCATTCCTTTTACCGGTTTATCGGTCAGAGACTGTGCATACACACTTTCGTTTACGGTCATTGGTTCACTGAAATCGACATCACCGTAGATGACAGGCGGTTTAACGCAGCGAGATCCATAGGACTGAACCCATCCATTCTCTAAGAAAGCAAACCCGTTAAGTTTTTGTCCGAAAAATTCCACCATGTCTGTCCGTTCAAACTCCCCATGAACAAGAACATCTAAGCCAATATCTTCCTGGATTTTAATCCACTTTTCAATTTGGCTTTTAACAAATTGATCATACTGTGCTTTCGTCCATTCCCCTCGCTTATGTTTCCCCCGGGCCTGCTTTACTTCCGCGGTCTGGGGAAAGCTTCCAATGGTTGTCGTAGGGAGGAGTGGGAGGTTCCAAACTTCCTGCTGTTTTTGTTTTCTGTTGATGTACGGCTGATTCCGCTTGAGGTCTTTGCCTTGAGCTTTTTCAACCTCCCATAAAACTTCCGTCCGGTTTCTTGCCCTAGAGCTGTTTAGCAAGTAAAGAGCATCATCATACTTCTTTATTGCTTCTTGTTGCGAAGGTGATGACAGCAATCGCAGTTCTTCCAGTTTTTCGTCAGCAAAGGCAAGACTGTTGTATAGTTCTTGCGGAAGGGAATGTTCGTGTTTGGCTGAAACAGGGACATGAAGCAAGCTGCAGGAAGGCTGGATCCATATTCGTTCGGATGCAGCCAGTTCTTCAAGCTGGAGTATAAGCTCTTGCTTTTGGCTCAAATTAGCACGCCATATATTTCTGCCGTCAAGTATGCCTGCACCCAGCACTTTATCCTCTGGGAACCCATGCAGACGCATCTCATCCAGTGTTTTTTCGCCATGGACAAAATCCAGTCCGATCCCCTGGACAGGGAACTGAATGATTTCTTTGTAATGCTCTGCGCTCTCAAAGTACGTCTGCAGCATAATATTAAGACCGGAAGCGGCTTTATGGAACTGTTCATAGATTTTCTTGGATGCTGATAGTTCTTCTTCGGATAGGGAAGTAACGAGAATGGGCTCGTCGATTTGAATCCATTGGGCGCCCGCCTGTTCCAGTTCCTGAAGAATTCGGCAGTATAACGGGACAAGTTGGGAAAGCAGCGTGTCTTCCTGTTCGGGAAGGTATCCTTTTGCACATTTTATAAAAGTAACAGGCCCGACAATAACCGGTTTTCCTTCAATCCCAAGCTTCTCCTTTGCTTCCTTGTAAGCGGTAAGAGGCCTGTTTTCCACTAACCTCGGCGCACGGTCTTCCCATTCCGGCACGATATAATGGTAGTTTGTGTTAAACCATTTGGTCATTTCACACGCGACGGCTTCTTGTTTTCCTCTTGCCATGCCAAAGTAAAGGGAGAGAGGATTTTCCACTGCTTCAAATCTTTTTGGCACCAGCCCGAACATCACTGACATATCGAGCATGTGATCATAAAGTGTAAAATCATTGACTGGAATAATATCTATGCCCATGTCTTTTTGCTTTTGCAGATTTGCAAGCCTGATCTGTTCCATCTGCTGCAGAAAACTGGCTTCCGTCAGTTCTCCTTTCCAAAATGCTTCCAGTGCTCTTTTCCACTCCCGATTGCTGCCGATACGGGGATATCCCAAGTTGCTCGTTTTCATGTGTCATCTCTCCATTCTTTTAGATACTAAATATGGCAATAAAAACAAAAAAGCATTCCCAACGCCAGTGACAGAACGTTAGAAATGCCTAAAAAAGGGTAGAGTAAACCCCATTGTATGCAAGAATCTAACACCTCCCTATCTCCCGTAGGTTAAAACAGTGTTGTTGAAACAAGGCAGGTCTCCTGACTCAAGGGTTCTATACCGAGCTGCATCCCTTCCCAGCCTGCCGGCCAGTGGTCATTATGAGCTCGTTTCCTTTTACAGTGGCGGGACCGTGCCGGATTTTCACCGGGCTTCCCTTTTCATCCTTTGCATTTGTGCAATGGAACCTTGTCTCCACTATTATGTAATTTGATTTTGAAAATTTAGACAAGCCTATCATATCTAAAATAGGAAGTCAACGCACCAAAAGCAGAGAGAAGATGTGGAAATACTTTACTTCCAGCTATCTATATAGGTAAATGTTGTTTATAATAAATGTGGATAACTATGAAAATAATAAAGGCAGGATGATAGAATGATAGGGAGAAACAGATTTGGAATCCGCGCAAAAATTTTTGCCGGATATCTAGTGATTATTCTTTGTCTGATCATATCAATAGTAGCAGTAAATAATCAGATTGCCTCTATGCAAAAAGAGCGGAATTTTATTATTAATCATGACATAGAAATTCATTCGCTGACAAACGAGATTGAAAAGCAGGTTCTCGATATGGAAAACGGGCAGCGCGGTTTTATTATTACCGGGGATGAGAGCTATCTTAAACCCTTTAACCTGGCAGTGAACAGTTTGGAAAACGATTATAAAAAGCTCTATGGGCTGATTGCCGATAATCCAGCACAGCAAAATAGGCTTGAGGAAATTAATAAATCCATTCACAATTGGCTCCAGACAACAGGAAATCCGTCCATTCAGCTGAAGAAGGAAAACAAGGATGGAGAAGTTCTCTCTCTTATTAAAAAAGATGTAGGCAGCCAAAGTGTAGAACAGATCCGCAGCCAGTTTGACACGTTCAGAACCACTGAAAAAGGCTTGACGAAAGAACGGGCGGACAGGCTTGACGAGCAGAACAAATTCCTGAAAACAGGGCTCTTTTCTTTATTGGTTATTGTTGTGGCTGTTTCATCACTTATTGCGTCTTTTGTTTCAGGCTCGATCATTAATACCATTAAGGCTGTTGTAAGTTCCATTACGGCTATGTCATCTAACGGTGACGTTACCCAGCGCATACATGTAAAAACGAAAGATGAAATCAAAGACCTGGCCGAAGCGACCAATGAACTGCTTGATAAAGTCGAGCAGAGGGAATGGCTGCAGTCCAGCACGAATCAGGTAGTCGAAAGATATCAGGGAACATCTACGATTAAAGTGCTGGGAGAGAAATTTGTTACAGGTGTTGCCCACTTAACGCAGGCCTCTATGGGTGCTCTCTATATCCGGGAAGGGAGCGGAGAACAATCCCGATACGTAAAAAAAGGTTCGTTTTCAGAGCCTGTCGGAGAACCAGGGCGAGAGGCGTTTAAACAGGGGGAAGGCCTTATCGGGCAATGTGTGTCTGAGAAACGCATCCTTGTGGTGGACAGGCTGCCGGCAGATTATCAAGTTATTGGTACAGGGCTTGGAGAAGTTCGTCCTAAGAGCTTGCTGATTGCCCCTGTTCTGAATGAGCAGGAAGTGATCGCAGTTTTGGAACTTGCTTCACTTGACACATTTACAGAACAGCATATTGAGCTGATCGAAAACGCAACAAAAACTTTTGGCCTGACCATCGACAGTGTGATTGGCAGAATGGAAATTGTCCGCCTGCTGAAAGAGTCTCAGGCGATGACAGAAGAACTTCAAGCACAATCCGAAGAGCTTCAGACACAATCCGAAGAACTGCAGATGCAATCCGAAGAACTGCGCATGATTAATGAGCAGCTTGAACAGCGTTCCATTGAAGCAGAAGGAAAATCGGCAGAACTTCAGAACGCAAAAGTACAGCTTGAAGAAAAAGCCAAGCGGCTGACATTAAGCTCCAGGTACAAGTCTGAATTTCTTGCCAATATGTCACATGAGCTGAGAACACCGCTTAACAGTATTCTGATCCTTTCTGAGATGCTTGCTGAGAATTCTTCGAATAGCCTTTCTTCTGAAGATGAGGAGTTTGCGAGGGTGATTCACACCTCAGGCCAAGACCTGCTTAACCTGATTAACGATATTCTGGATCTTTCAAAAGTCGAAGCAGGTAAACTTGAAATGTATTTCAGCGAGATGAACATGAGTGAGCTTCCTGGGCAGTTTGAGCGGAATTTCGGACCCATCGCCGATCAAAAGAACCTTGAGTTTGAAATCATTAAAGAGAAAGATGTACCAGATATTTTCTATACGGATGAGAAGAGGTTCCAGCAAATTATTAAAAATCTTCTATCCAATGCCTTTAAGTTTACCGAAGAAGGCAAGATTTCTCTGCATATCGAAAAAGAACCTGTTTTTGACCTTCAGAACGGTGCAGACCACTTGCTTAAAATTACGGTTAAAGATACGGGAATCGGAATATCCAAGAACAAACATGATTTAATTTTTGAAGCATTCCAGCAGGGAGATGGAGCAACTGTCCGTAAATATGGGGGTACAGGCCTGGGCCTATCCATATCCCTTGAATTTGTAAAACTGCTGGGCGGCCGGCTGGAGCTCGAAAGTGAAGAAGGGAAAGGAAGCACTTTTACCTTGTATATTCCTAGCCTCCCTAACGGACTTGCGCCGGTTCAAGAGCTGGATGAAGCAGTGAGCGAGGTTGCTGCTGCCATTACTCCTGAAGTTCAGGAAGAAAACAAAGTACTTGAGGAACTTAATAAGAACGATCGGCCGGCTGCAGAACAGGCTCCAGCTGATATCAGCTCCTTTAAGGGAAAAACCGTATTGATAGTTGATGATGATCACCGCAATATTTTTGCTTTAAAAACAGCACTGGAAAACGAAAAAATAAAGGTTATTACGGCTTCTAACGGAACAGAATGTCTGGAACTGCTGGAAAGGGAGCAGAACATTGATATGATCCTGATGGATATCATGATGCCGGTTATGGATGGATATGAAACCATGAGAAGGATCCGGGAGAACGAAGAAAACTCCGGTGTCCCTATTATCGCTCTGACTGCAAAAGCGATGAAGAATGACCGTGAGAAATGTCTTGAAGCCGGAGCATCGGATTATATCAGCAAGCCTTTGAAGATTGAACAGCTCTTTTCGGTCATGAGGGTATGGATTACAAACAAGTAAGGACGAACATAGATGATGAATGATCAAATTATTGCAAGTGAAGAAGAACTTGAAATTGGATTCGTGGAAAACATGGAGGCCGATCTCCTTTTAGAAGCGATCTATCGGCTTTCCGGCTTTGATTTCAGAAAATATATGAGATCATCTATTATCCGCCGGATCCAGAACCGAATGCGTATGGAACGAATTCCAACGATAACGAGACTGCTCGAGAAAGTTATCCATGAAAAGGGTTTTCTCGAAAAATTGCTCAACGATTTTTCAATCAATGTAACTGAAATGTTCCGTGATCCCGAATTTTTCAAGGCCTTCCGGCAACGTGTGGTTCCTGAGTTAAGGAAAATGCCCGAGATTCGTATATGGCATGCGGGCTGTGCTACGGGTGAAGAAGTCTATTCAATGGCGATATTGATTGAGGAAGAGGGCTTGGCCGATAAAACCACAATCTATGCTACAGATATGAATGAAAAAGTACTGGAGAAGGCAAAGCAGGGAACATTTTCTCTGCTAAAGATGCAGACCTATACAAAGAACTACATGCAGGCAGGTGGAAAAGAGGCATTTTCAGAGTATTATGCGGCCGATGAGCATTTTGCCTATTTCCATCCTTCCCTTTTACGCAATATTATTTTTGCTCAGCATAATCTCGTCACCGATTCTTCCTTTAATGAGTTTCATGTCATTATTTGCCGTAATGTATTGATTTATTTTACAAGTGAACTTCAAAATCAAGTGCAAGGGTTGTTCTATGAGAGTCTATGTCCAAGTGGCTTCCTTGGACTCGGCAACAAAGAATCTCTTCGCTTTTCCGAAAAGAATTCATACTATACTGAGTTTGATGCAGCTGAAAAAATATATAGAAAACTAGATTAAAAAAGACGGGCGAATTGATCGTCCGTCTTTAGCCTTTTATTGAAATGTTAAATGACAGAAGGAACTTTACTGGCTGCTGCCTGAATCATTAGAATGCACATGTCGTCCTGCTGGTTCACCAGCTCTTCTTCCGGTATGACCATATGAATGGGGGACGTGATGGTTTGGTTCCATTTTTGGGAAGCGATAAACTGCAGTTTATCGAGTAAGAGATTCTCATCCTTGTTCGCTTCAATAACACCGTCAGTAAAAAGAAGAAGCTGGATATCCTTTTCAAAATGGATCGTTGATTTTTCCACTTCCAATTGATCAAAGAAACCTACGGCACAGCTGCCGCGTTCAAGCAGGCATTGCTCAGCACCATCAATGAGTACAAATCCAGGAGGATGTCCTGCATTCACATATTCTACGGTTTTGCTCTTTGTATCAATGACCAAATAAATGCACGTAAAATAGTAATTATAGAAGTTCTTTTGATTATAAAGCAGCGCCATATAGCGATTCAGCTCTTTAATTACCAGTTCCGGGTCTTCAATCATCTTGATGGCATCTCTCATTACAGAGGAAATGTACATGCATACAAGTGAGGAGGAAATCCCATGCCCCATCATATCCAGCAGGATGACACCATACCGGTGCTCACTAAAGCGATGCCAGTAGTACATGTCACCCGCAAGCTTAAATGAGGGAAGATGGGAGACGTTAATCTGGATATTTTCTTGCTGAAGCGGAGGATTTAACAGACTTCTCTGAACCTGCATGGCAAGGTCGAGCTCATCCCTGATCTTCTTTTCCTGCTCGATATGCCAGTCTTTTTCATACTTCAACCTTAGCGCCACCCGTATACGGGCTAGCAGTTCAACTTTATTGATCGGTTTTGTGATATAGTCCATTCCGCCCACATCAAGCGCTTCGGCAAGTTTGTTAGTATCTTCAAGGGCGGTGATGAAAATGATGGGAATATCTTTTAGCCTTTCAATCTCTTGAATACGTCTGCAGGCTTCAATTCCGTCGATCTCGGGCATCATGATGTCCAATAGAATCAAGTCTACATCACTTTTTTTCGGGTGGGGATTCCCCATTTCAAGGTAATCAAACAATTGGCTGGCGGATGAAAGCGAAACCGTATTCTCATAACCGGCACTTTTTAATATTTTTTCTATAACAAATAGATTTACGGAATTATCATCTACCATAAGAATAGCCATGTCTTCTTTTCTCCTTCAACATTTTCTGTTATTAACAGAAAAAACTGTGAATATGTAAAAATATACTATTCTATCATTATACTGAAAATCAGGGAAGAAGGTATAATTAATTCTTTTTATTTGTTTTTCAGGGCAGATTAAGTGAGTGAATGGTCCAGGATGGTTACAATAAGAGTGGAGAACAAGATAAGGAGCTGATCATATGGCTGAACATACCTTTCATTTAAAAGCCAACTGGCCTGGTTTGCGAAATGATGTAGGTGAAATTGAAACAGGGAACCTGAAAATGAAAATCTCGATTCCTCCTGAAATGGATGGACCAGGAGTGGGTACCAATCCTGATGAAATGCTGCTTGGTGCAGCAGCAACCTGTTATATTATTACTCTTGCTGCCATGATGGAGAGAAGCAGCCTGGATAAAGAAAGCCTTACGATGGATTCAGTTGGGGTCGTGGATGTAACAAAAGGTGTGATCACGTATAAGAAAATCATACATCGCCCTGTTATTGTTTTAAAAACTGGGGCGACACATGCAGATCAGCAGCTCGCCAAAAGACTGGCTGAAAAAGCAGAAACTTCATGCATGATTACAAGAGCCATACAAGGAAATGTCGAAGTGGAGCTCGAAGCAACCATAACAATTGCATAAAACAAAAAACCAGCATGTTAAAATTTTCTTGCTGGTTTTTTAGTCTGTTATGCCATCCATGACCAGTACACTTTTCCTCCAATGATAAAGACGTTTACTCTCGTTTTGCCATCTTACGTTATGGCATACCCGTCCATTCATGCTCCAAAATACTGAAGAGCAGCGAGTTCCGCCATCCACCTCCCATCTTTAGATCTTCTCTCAGTACACCTTCTTTTGTCATTCCTAATTTTTCGAGAACTCTTGCTGACCCTTCATTGTCAGGGTGGCACGTTGCATAGATTCGATGAAGACGCAGCACGGTATAACCCAAGTGGAGGAGAAGTCCGCCCGCCTCGGTTGCGTAGCCTCGGCCCCAATAATCTGGATGGATGACATAGCCGATCTCTCCGATTTTGTTAGTGAAATCCCTGATGTTCAGTTCTGCCACTCCGATCAGTTTTTCATCTTTTTCTTCAATGATCGCAAAAGCATAGCGAGACCTGGGATTATGCTTTGTATCTTTTATAACCTGGCATATGAATTCCAGCGTATCATCCTCGGCATTTGGGCCCCACGGCTGAAAGCGGCATGTGCTCTCCTGAGAAGCGTACGCATGTACATCCTTCCAGTCGGTTTTTCGTAATTCTCGTAATCGGATTCTCTTTTGTGTCTGTTTCTCTGCCATGAGTTGTTCCTCCAAGCTGTAGTGTCATTATTTAGATTATTCTTCTTTCCGAAGAGATTTTCCTTGTTTTAAGAAGAAAGGGCAGGGTTGCAGGAAGATCTCATTGTCATATCGAAGGACTACTATGAAAATAATCCATGATAAAAGGAGATTTAATATATGGAAAATCAAGCATCAAAATGGATGGACTATCATCTCTGGGCCAACAAGAAATGGTTTGAACAATTAAAGAAACTGCCAGAAGAACGGATGAAGCAAGAAATAAAAAGTGTGTTTCCAAGCTTGATGGATACATTGGTCCACATGCTGAAGACGGATCTGATCTGGCTATGGACGATTTCTGGAAGAACATACGAAGAAACGATCCACTCGCTGAATGAATGGAATAAGAGGCTGGAAGACGTATCATTGATTGAAATTGAGAAATTATTTATGGAAGTATCCAGCAGCTATAAGCTGTATTTAAACGGGATAGAAGATCCACTTCAGGTGATCACGATTTCGCATCCGAAATTCGGGGAAGCTAAGGCGCCGCTGCAGGATTTTATTCTGCATGTTGTCAATCATGGAACCTACCATAGAGGAAATCTTACCGCCATGCTCAGACAGATGGACGGGGCAGGTGTGTCTACCGATTACATTTTTTATTTGTATGAAGAGCAGAACCTTTTTGCACAGAGCGGGGAGACGGGTCTGTAAGAACATTTTATTCATGAAAGTAAAATGGTATAATAAAAAAGAGTACAAATGTTCGAATCTATGGATTAAATGAAGCATAATGACGAATATATGTCTGCTTCAAGGAGTGAACCATGAAACTTATTATCGCTGAAAAACCATCACAGGCCCAAGCTCTTGCAGGGCCTTTTTCTAAGGTTAAGAAACTAAAAGGATATTATGAGATTCCTCCTCAGGAATTTTTTCCTGAAGGAGCCTATTTAACATGGTGTGTCGGCCATCTTCTGGAACTGGTGCCGCCAAAGGACTATAAACCGGAATGGGAAAAATGGAAACTTGAAACGCTGCCGATGATGCCGGACCGTTTCAGGTATAAAGTTTCTCCCTCTAAATGGGATCAATTTCAAACGATTAAAAAGCTGGCTTTTGAACCCGGAGTTACTGAAATCATCGGTGCGACCGATGCGGGTCGTGAAGGAGAACTTATCTACAAATCTCTTCTCCTCAATATGAACTGCAGAAAACCGGTAAAGCGCTTATGGATCTCATCATTAACAAAAAAAGCAGTCTTGGATGGATTCAAAAACCTGAAAGAAGGCCAGGAAACACTCCCGGTCTTTTTTGAAGCCTATTCCAGAGCCTGTGCCGACTGGCTTGTCGGGTTGAATACGACGAGAGCCTACACACTTTTAATGCAGAAAAAAGGAATTAGAGAGACATTTCCGACAGGAAGAGTCATGACACCGACAGTCGCGCTTGTTGTTAAACGCGAACATGAGATCGAGAAGTTTAAGCCGGAACCTTTCTTTGAAGTGATCGGTTCATTTGATGTGAATGGAAAGAAGTACAGCGGAAAATGGCATGATAAAAACAGCAGCCGCCTCAAAACGAAAGATCTGGCAGAGGACATAAAAAAGCGGACTGAAAATCAGTCTAGTTCCGTGGAAAGCATAAAAAAGGAGAGAAAAGAATTCCATCCGCCGATGCTGTTTAATCTTTCTGCTCTCCAAGCTAAAGCGAATCAAGTGTATAAGTACTCCCCGGAAAGAACACTGAACATTACAAGTGATCTCTATTTAAAAAAAGTGGTCAGTTATCCAAGATCGGATAGCCCGTATATCACTGAAGAAGAGGCGAAAATGATGCCGGGCATATTGAAGCAGCTGGGTGACCTTGAGGAATATAAACATCTGCTTCCTTCACCCAAGCGATCTCTCATAGGGAATCCGCGTTTTGTAAATGCTGCGAAAGTATCTGATCACTATGCCATCATTCCAACGGAAAACGTGGCTAATCCTGTAAAGTTAAGCCGAGATGAGCGGAACATATACGATCTGATTGTGAGGAGCGTGATTGCTGCCCACTATGATAAGGCGATTATGGATACCACTACAATCGTTACAAAAGTAAATGAGCGGGATGAATTCATGTCAAAAGGAAAAGTCATCGTACAGGAAGGATGGCGCAAGGTCCTTTTTGAAAACAAAAAGAAAGAAGATAAAAAAGAGGACGATGAAAACACCCTTCTTCCGGATCTAACTGAAGCCGACAAAGGAAGAGTGGAGAACATTGCAATCCGGGAAGGAAAAACACAGCCGCCTAAACGCTACACGCTCGGAAGTCTCGTCACCCTCATGAAAACAGCCGGCAAAACGATTGAGGATGAAGAGCTGAGCAAGGTGCTCGAACAAGTTCAAGGTCTTGGCACTGAGGCGACACGAAGCAGCATCATAAAAAAAATTGAAGAGCTGGATTACATCAGAGTAGAAAAAAACCAAGTATTTGCGACCGAAAAAGCGAAGGGATTAATTGCCGCGATCGGTGAAGAATCCATTTTGACATCTGCTGAAACAACTGCGGTTTGGGAGCAGCGGCTCCGTGAGATTGGAAGAGGAAAAGCAGATGCGAAACAGTTTATGGAGCTGACCCGCAAAATGACAGAAAAAGTGATCAGCGATGCCATTGCCGGTGCTGCAAGCTGGAAGGTAGAGAATATTCCGTTGTCTAAAACAGCAGAACCCATCGGTAAATGTCCGTACTGCGGAAAAGAAATTATCTATATTAAGCGAAATGACTTCTATGGATGCAGCGGTTATAAAGAAGGGTGCAAGTTTTCCATTTCCGGCAAAATCGCACGGAAAAAGCTATCGGCAGCTCAGGTGAAACGCCTGTTGGAAAAGGGCGAAACCACCAAGTTAAAAGGGTTTAAAAGCAAGCAGGGCAAACCGTTTGCGGCCGCCCTTACCCTCAATAAAGAGACCGGGAAAATTGAATTCAAAATGTAGAACACTGATAACATAAAAAAAGGATGCCCAGACAGAAAGCTGGCCATCCTTTTCTTATTTTTTAAATCGATATGGAACAGTAGTAACAACCACATTTCTTTTATACAGAAGATAAGCTCTGATGAGCAAACTTGACTGGTTATGAAGAATGTTGTGCCAATTCTTTTTCGTAATGAATTGCGGAATCAACACCGTCACCCAATAGTTCGATTCTTTTGCCTTGTGTTGGGCAGTATCGATAAATTTGGTGAGCGGCTGTATAATGCTCCGGTATTGTGAGTGCAGTGTGACGAGACGGATGTCCGGCTGCCACTCCTCCCATTTCTCTTCAAATTGTCTTTCCTCCTGTCGGTCAAAGGCTACATAAACGGCAATGACCTGGTCAGAGAGGGTTCTAGCGTAATTAAGTGAGTTTTCAACCACCCGAGTCATCCCGGCAACCGGAACAATGATAACATTTCCTTCGATGGCGAGAGGCGGATGTTCTGATTCCAGGCGAAGCTGGTCACCGACGTCCTTATAATGGCGATGGATCCGGTGGAACAGTAGGATAATTAACGGCAAGAAGATCAGAACGGACCAGACTTGAGTAAATTTAGTGACAAAAAAGATGATGAGAACCGTCAGTGTGATCAAGGCACCGATCAGATTGGCCGTTAGTTTTGAAATCCAGCCTTTTGGTTTTTCTCTAAGCCACTTTAAGATCATACCTGTTTGTGACAAGGTAAATGGAATGAATACCCCTACGGCATATAAGGGAATCAAGTTCTCAGTCTGCCCTCTGAACGCAACAATCAGAATGATAGAACCGATGCCGAGCGTAATGATTCCATTTGAATAACCGAGGCGGTCTCCACGCATCGTGTACATTCTCGGCATGAATTTATCTGCCGCCAGGTTATAAGCGAGAAGAGGGAACGCTGAGTAACCAGTATTGGCTGCAAGGACTAGAATTAGTGCGGTTGTTCCCTGGATAAAATAATACATATAGTTACGGCCGAACGTTTCAGCAGCAATTTGTGATACAACGGTTTCCTCTACTTTAGGTGCGATGCCATACCAATAAGCAAGGAAGGTAACTCCAGTAAATAAAACAGCTAATAATGATCCCATCATGATCAGCGTTTTGGCAGCATTATTCGGCTGGGGCTCCTTAAAGTTCGGAATAGCATTAGAGATTGCTTCAACTCCAGTAAGAGCAGAACATCCAGAAGCGAAAGCTCTGAGAAGCAGGAACAGCGTCAGACCAGCAACCGGTGTACCGACAGGCGTGTGTGCAGATACCGGAACACCTCCGGTTGCAATATGGTACAGACCGACCCCGATCATAATGATAAGGGCCACAACAAAGAGGTAAACCGGGTAGGCCAAAATACTCGCCGACTCCGTTAAGCCTCTAAGATTTAAAATCGTAATGAGAATAACGAGCACTACGGCAATCACGACGTTATGCGCATGGAGGGCAGGAAAGGCTGAAGTGATGGCGTCTGTTCCTGCAGATACGCTAACAGCTACGGTTAATATGTAATCAACGAGTAAAGATCCCCCGGCAACCAGACCATAATTGACTCCCAGGTTTTCTTTAGAAACGACATAGGCTCCACCGCCGTGAGGATAGGAAAAGATAATCTGCCGGTAAGATAATATAAGTGCCAGTAATAGTACAAGGACTCCAATTGCGATAGGCAGGGAATACCAGAAGGCGACCGTCCCAAATGTTACGAGTACCAAGAGAATCTGCTCAGTTCCGTAAGCAACAGAGGAGAGCGCGTCAGATGAAAGAATTGCCAGCGCTTTCAACTTATTCAATTTATGTTCTCCGGCCTCGTTAGATTTTAACGGACGTCCGATTAAAAATCGTTTCAATGAGGTTAACATGATTCACCGCCAAGAATTAATTTTGAATGATAAAGTATGAAACCCTGAAAAAAAAAGAAAGTTGTAATCTTTTAATTTTACCCATTTTACATTTATTCTTATACTTGTTCGCGTAATCGAAGAACAAAAAGGGTAGTATGAAATAAGATACCCAGAGTTCTAAAGGAGAAAACAATGATGAACGAAAAACAGATGGCAGGCGAAAAAGCTGCTGATTTCATAGAAGAAGGAATGACAATTGGCCTTGGGACAGGATCTACTGTCTATTTTATGCTTCAAAAACTAGGGGAGCGGGTAAAAGAAGGACTTCAGATTAAGGGAGTATCCACTTCAGATTCCACAACAAAATTGGCAGAGTCACTTAATATACCGCTTATCTCCATTAATGAAATCGATCAAATCGACCTTACCATTGATGGAGCAGATGAAGTAGATGCTGAATTGAATGGGATAAAAGGAGGAGGAGGCGCCCTACTGTATGAAAAAGTAGTAGCGAGCATCTCTTCCAAAATCATATGGATCGTTGATTCCGCTAAACGGGTTGAGTCACTCGGTACATTTCCCCTGCCAGTAGAGGTGCTGCCATTCGGATCTCATCAGGTTTTCCGTCTGTTTGAAAAAGAAGGGCTCCAACCGTCTTTTCGAAAAAAGGAAGATGCTTATTTTATAACAGACAGCGGACATTATGTGATTGATTTAAAAATGGAAAGTATCAAACATCCTGAAAAAACCGCTTCTTGGCTCGATGGGATCACAGGCGTAGTGGAACATGGGCTGTTCTTAAATATGGCTGACCTTTTGATCGTAGGAGAGGCTGGCGGCCCAACCATCATTCATCGAAAGAAATTATAATTTTTCAAAAAAAAGATTGTATCAATGTGGATAATACTGTATATTCTATCTTAATAAAACTGAACGTTATGAAAAGCTTTGAAAGGAACATGAGTGATTCTTGCCGGTTGCACAGAGAGGAAGGGTGCTGAGAACTTCCCAACGCAGGAGAATCGCTTACCATCCATGAGCTGTATCGGTGAAATAAGACTAGCCTATACCGCAGCCGCTGCGTTAAAGCACTGGAGCCATCAATTCGTTGTAAAACCTCTTGATGGGAATCTGGGTGGAACCACGGGTAAAACGCACTCGTCCCTATTGCCGGGGATGGGTGCGTTTTTTCTTTTTCCTTTCCCGAAATAGAAAATAGCTGTGAACAGGACAAGAATGACTCAAACCGGTTATACAGAGAAGGAAGGAAAGCTGAGAACTTCCTAACACAGGAGAGTGATTTACCGCCTGGGAGCTGAATGGGTGAAACTGGATTCCAATAGCCCATTCCGTATGAGCTGCGTTACAGCGAATGGAGCCGTCAAATGCAATTATGGCGGGAACCAGGGTGGAACCACGGGTATAAGCACGCTCGTCCCTAGATTAGGGATGGGTGTGCTTTTTGTTATTTAAAAACTAAAATGGAGGGTTATAAGATGAAAGAAAATCAGATCAGCATTCAATTTCCCGATGGTTCCGAAAAAAAGTACCCGTATGGTGTATCAATGGATGAAATTGCGGTTTCAATCAGTCCTGGTCTAAAAAAGAAGGCTGCAGCAGGAAGGATTGACGATGTCCTTTACGACTTGAGCTTCTCTGTAGAGAGGGCCGCAGCCGTAGAGATTTTAACACTTGATTCCGATGAGGGAATCAACATCATGAGGCATAGCGCTGCACATGTCCTCGCTCAGGCTGTTCAGCGGCTATATGACAATGTAAAACTTGGAGTGGGGCCGGTCATTGAGAATGGATTTTACTATGACATGGATGTGCCGGTTTCGATCACACTTGAAGATCTACCTGCCATTGAAGCCGAGATGAACAAGATAATCAAAGAGAATAAAAAGATTGAGCGGATTGAGGTTTCAAGGGGAGAGGCAGTGGAATATTGGCGTGGAAAAGGGGATCATTTGAAGCTGGAATTGCTCAACGATATCCCTGAGGATGAAAAGATTACATTTTATAAACAGGGAGAGTTTATGGACCTTTGCCGAGGACCGCATCTTCCTTCAACTGGGCTTATTAAAGCATTTAAGTTAACTTCTATATCTGGAGCCTACTGGCGGGGCGATTCAGAGAATCAAATGCTGCAGCGGATCTATGGAGTTGCTTTTTCCTCAAAAAAGGAACTCGAAGAGCATCTTCTCTTTCTTGAAGAAGCAGCAAAGCGAGATCACCGCAAACTCGGAAAAGAGCTTGATCTGTTTATGTTTTCTGAAGAGGCTCCTGGAATGCCATTTTTCCTGCCAAAGGGCCAGTTGTTAAGAAATGAACTGGAACGATTTTTGAGGGAATTTCAGATGAGCCACTCCTTTGAAGAAGTAAGGACACCGCTTATGCTGAATCAGCGGCTGTGGGAGCAATCGGGCCATTGGGATCATTACAAGGAAAATATGTATTTCTCACAAGTGGATCAGGCTGGTTTTGCATTAAAGCCGATGAACTGTCCAGGGCATATGCTCATCTATAAAAACAAACGCCGGTCGTACCGGGATCTTCCCTTAAGACTCGCAGAATTCGGCCAGGTGCACCGGCATGAATACAGCGGAGCGCTGAACGGGCTGCTGCGTGTAAGAGCATTTTGCCAGGATGATGCCCATATCTTCGTTGCACCGGATCAAATTGAAAGTGAATTAGAGTCAGTGCTTGATGTCGTGGGTGAGGTGTACCGAACTTTTGGATTTCAATTTGAGGTTGAACTCTCTACTCGTCCAGAGGATTCGATGGGGGATGAGAGGCTTTGGGAAAAGGCAGAGAATGCCCTTGAAAATGTTCTGAAGAAAGCCGGATTGAATTACAGGATCAATGAAGGTGATGGTGCATTCTACGGTCCGAAGATTGATTTTCATATCCGGGATGCCATAAACAGAAGCCATCAGTGCGCGACAGTGCAGCTGGATTTCCAGATGCCTGAAAAGTTTGATCTGCATTATATTGATGAAAAGAATGAAAAACAGCGTCCGGTCGTTATTCATCGCGCGATTCTCGGTTCAATTGACCGTTTTTTAGGAATTCTGATTGAACATTATGCAGGTGCGTTTCCATTATGGCTGGCACCAGTCCAGGTGAAGGTTCTACCTGTGTCATTATTGCATCACCAGCCCTATGCAGAGGATGTGGTTCAGAGATTGAAATCTGCAGGAATAAGAGTAGAAGCTGATTTGAGAGAAGAAAAGCTGGGCTATAAAATCAGAGAAGCACAATTACAGAAGACACCCTTTATTTTAGTTGTCGGAGATGAAGAGATAAAACGCCAGGGTGTAAATGCCAGGAAATATGGAGAGGAATCTTCCGGTTTTATAGAAGTGGAACAGCTGATCAAACAGCTGCAGGAGGAAGTTGAAAATAGACAATAACCATAAAGAAGAGGAGTTTCTTATCATCCTAAAGGGGTGTGATGAGAAAGCGCCTCTTTTTTTTGTGATGGCTGTGCGAAATCAGGTTTTTTTAGGCCAACCCTGTAATTGGGAAGCAACATGGTCATTTTTTATCAAAAATGAAGGATTTTGAGTGAATTTTCATGCTGTGGTTTTTAGCCATGGTTTAGTGGGGTATTTTGGCTTCTTCAAGCTCTTTTGCGGAGATATGAGCGCCAGACTAGTCCCTTACACCTGAAAGATCGTAACGACATTTTTTTATTTTCAAATTTACAGGATTATTGTTCAAAAATACGATCTTTTACGAAGATCAGCCGGTTTTTTTGTTTGGCAGGTAGCCTTACATAAGAAATACTGTCCAGAAATCCCAAAATACTGTCCAAAAGCGGAATTTTACGATGATGTATAAAAGTATGTGTAAGCATTTTATAGTGGACAAATAAAAAAAGACAAAGTACTCTCGGGTTTGTCCAGAACCATGAGAGGAGACTTTGTCTTTTGAATAATTCTACTATAAACCAATTAGATTTAGG
>NZ_LMVC01000007.1 GCF_001510655.1 Fictibacillus sp. FJAT-27399
GCTCGACTTGCATGTATTAGGCACGCCGCCAGCGTTCATCCTGAGCCAGGATCAAACTCTCCAATAAAGTGTTTGATATAGCTCTTAAAGTTTAAAAATTGATGGGATTGTAAAATCCCTGACTTACCTGGCTTTTGTTTGGTTTTCAAAGAACTGTTATTCCGTCGCGTCCGATCAGCGACAAGGAATATCTTATCAAGTTTTGCTTGCTAAGTCAACAACTTTTTTCAAACGTTTTTTCGAAGAAAATTATGTATCAAAAGCAGCAACGTTTATTACTATACCAGCGATTCTTAGAGTGGTCAACCTTTTTTAGAATAAAAAAACCAACTTATTTAAACAGCAGAAACCAACCGCTCCTGCAAGAACCCGTAATAAGGTTGAATTCCAATTGGTCCTAGGCTCCCAGGCCGTTTCCAACTCAGTTAAACTGTAGAAATTAAAGCGATGCCGACAAATGAATATCGATTGAACTTTCTTCCCAATTTCCTTCTTCCTTCTATTCTTATGTTCGACTCTCATTGAGCCGGTCTCCCTCAAACACCTCTAAAACAAAAAAGAACCTGGCAGACTTCTATCGCCCAGGTTCTTCGCTCTAATTTTTTGCAGCTTGTTTCAATAGTTCCATTTTGGTGGACCACACTTTTTTGCTCAGATCGACGAAATAGGTTTGCGGATTCAGCTTTCGCATGTGCTGTGGCCAGAACATTTTGATCTGGCTTTTATAATAAGATTTAATCTCTTGTACGGTTGGAAGTTCGTAAATCAGCTCTCCATCTTGGAAGACCGGCTTCAAGAGCTCCTCCGCTTGAAAACGATGGATGGTCTTATCTTTATAGGTCTCCACAGGATCAAACAGGTAGATATCTTTTTCGGGAAGCTTCTCTCCTACCATTGCAATGTAGTCTGCTTCCGCTTTTCCGGTATCTTCGTTCACAATCCGGTAGACGGTTTTAAAGCCCGGAGTTGTTACTTTTTCGACGTTTCCGGAGACTTTAATGGATGGAACGTATTCCCCATTGTTTTCACGGGCAACCAATTTGTATACTCCGCCCAACGCCGGCTGATCGGCAGCTGTAATGAGCTGTGTGCCGACACCCCATGAGGTAATCATGGCTCCTTGTCCTTTTAATTCGGAGATGACATCTTCATCAAGATCATTTGAGGCAACGATCATAGTGTCGTTTAACCCTGCTTCGTCCAGCATCTTTCTCGCCTGTATGGAGAGGTAGGCCAAGTCGCCGCTATCGAGTCTTATTCCTTTTAAGGTTTTTCCTTTATCTTTTAATTCAAGACCGATTTTTATCGCGTTCGGTAGACCGCTTTTCAGTGAATCGTATGTATCTACGAGAAGTGTGCTCTGATCCGGAAGGGCCTCGGCAAATTTTCTGAACGCATCCTCTTCACTCGCAAAGCTTTGGACCCAGGAATGGGCATGTGTCCCTTTTGTAGGAATGCCGAAGTATTTACCGGCAAGAAGGTTGGATGTTGCATCAAATCCTGCGATATAAGCCGCTCTTGCTCCCCAGATTGCAGCGTCTGCTTCCTGCGCTCTGCGCGTTCCGAATTCCATGAGATAGTCTTCAGGCGCCACTTGCTTGACGCGGGCGGCTTTTGTTGCGATTAATGTCTGGTAGTTCATGAAATTCAAAAGAGCTGTTTCAATTAAATGGGCTTCGAAAATTCTGGCTTCCACCCTGATTAAAGGTTCTTTCGGAAAAATAATCGTTCCTTCTTTAACAGAAGCAAGATTGCCTGTGAACCTGAAATTCCTGAGTTCCTCCAAGAAACCTTCTTCATATTGCTCTTCCTGCTCTCTGAGGTAATTGATGTCCTCTTCTGAAAACTTCAGATTTTGCAGATAATATGCGATTCGTTCAAGCCCGGCAAATACAGCATAGCCATTGCCAAACGGGTTTTTGCGATAAAATGCTTCACACACGCATTTTTTGTTCTGTGTTCCGTTTTTCCAATGAGCATACATCATATTAATCTGGTACTTGTCCGTATGTAATGTTAGATCTTCATGCCGCATCATCATTCTTCACACCTTTCTCACCTTATTTTCCCTTAACTCACAATTCCTACTCTACTTCTTCTGCCCAAATAAAGAAAGCCCGGAGAAACGGTTTCTCTGGGCTTTTGATTAATATTCTATACCAGATTTGGTATGTGTTTTCTTGAATTCGGATGGGGCGGGATCAAAGTATTTCATCGTGAAGTTTCTGATGAACTCATTGTTCTGCAGATACCCTGAACCCCACGTCGGATCCATCGTCAGCCAGCGTCCATCCACTCTCGTCTCTATCCATGCATGATCCTGGCCTGCATACCCTGTAGCGATTCGTGCTTCCATCCCTCCTGCGCGTAAAAGCGCGATTCCGAGATAGGAAAAATCCTGGCAGACGCCTTTTTTCTCATGCAGTGTTTTGATCGCACTGTCATCGAAGGCGAATGACCGCTGATTCAGCTTTTGTACATCATAGCGGACATTCTTTGCTACATACTTATATACGGCCAGCGCTTTTTCTTTATCGTTTGCCTTGCCCTTCATCAGCTTTTCAAAAAGACGCCTGATCTCAGAATCATCAGACTGAATGCCTCTTGACGGAAGACGATAGCGCCCATCATTCGGATTCGTGTTCTCTACATTAAAATGAGCCACTCCTGTAAAATGCTGAACATTCGTGTTAGCCGACGTAATTTCTGGAGCGAAAACATTTACCTCATATCTTCCTGGCCCAAAACGAAGATAAAACTTTCCGTTAAATTTGTAATTCACTACAGGAATGGCATACATCGCTTCCAAACTTCCCTTTTTCGTCTGGACAAAGACGGTATCCGTATCCTTGGCATACTGGGCGTTAGGCTTGATCCTACCCTTGACCTCATAATCAAGATCTGTTTTTCCCCCGCTTACTGTCGGGGATTCCAGTGTATAGCCGCGTTCGCTGTATTCTTTAGAAAATTCGATCGGCTGAGATGTATGGCCTGACGTGTTATCCACCTGCAGTTCAGCGGCCTGGTTGTAATAATTGGCCATGTTCTCTGCCGGCGTCATGATCTTAAGTGTATGAACCCCTTTTCCAAAATACAGCGGAAGACTGCTTTTGAACCTGCCGTTTTCAAGTGGAACCATGACCTTGGTCACCTGGGGTCCTTTTGACACTTCAATCATGAGGTCTTTCGCTTTTTTATCACCGATCGATCCGCTCAAATCAACCTTTCCGTCCCTTTTCATATAGCCTTCTACTGTGGAATCCAATTTTAGGTCCTGCTTGTAAGCGTTTTGTGTATAGAGAACGTCTCTCTTCACTGCCGGATTGACATTGGTTACTTCCATTTCAGTAAGATCGTAATAATAATCCTTGCTCTCATCACTCGGCAGGCTGACCTTCACCTTGTAGGTTCCTTTTCCGTCGAAGAGCTGGACCTTTTGCTTGTATTTGCCTCCCTTGATCGGAGACAGATATTTAAAATCGGGGCTGCCGCCTTTTTCACTATGCACCGTGATCAGTGCATAATTCGATTTTAAGTGTATTGTATTTTTTATATTCCCTGAAACAATAAAGGCAGAGTTCACACTGAATTTTTTATACTTCGGGCTGGTAAGGGTTGCTCCAACCTTTCTGCTGTACCCGCTAAGCTGCACATGTTCCAAGTCTGTTTTCTCATTATTCTTCTCCGCCGCTGCCGAATACCGGTTCCCTGTTACACCCTCATCCAGCTTTGGATCAGCTGTGTTTAACAGGCTGCAGCCCGGCACAGTTATCAGCAAAAACGGAAGAATTAAAATGAGGAGTATTTCCCTCATCGTGTTCACTCCTTAATTACGCTCTTATTTTGCGATATTTTTATTTTACGCCATTCAACCAGCTATCCAAAGCGATTTTCCTTATCGGACTGCACAATTTTAAAAAAAGACAATCTTTCCTACTACTTTATCGCTGTAGTTCCTTGGATATGACACTATCATGATTGCCATCCGTTTCCAAAACTAATTCATGCCTTTACGTGAAACCCTCCAATGTACTATGACGTATACTTAGGAAAATACTATAATGGTTATATTAACCACTGATGAATTTGGGAGTGAGCATGATAGAAACACGGGATTATCTTACAAAAGAACTTACGATGGTTGAGAAGTGGGAAAAGGATCAAAAGGATCTCTGGTTCTGGGAGAAACTCGGGCGTATTCCGTTCATGCTCCTGGATAAGATCACACCGAAATTTCTGCAGGATAAAATGCTGCAGATTGTGGACGAGATCGGCAGCTATGTTCACAACGGAGGCAAATATTTAGTCAGTGAGAAGTCGATTCTGAAAAAAATGAAAGAATACGAGGAACTGCAAGAAGATTTTACAGCTGCAGAGATCGGCAAGCTGCCTCTTGCGTCAATGGACAAGACAGCTTCTTATTTTAAAAGCTCCCGCACCAGGATGGCGACCGTCCAAGGCGCAACAACTGGTATCGGCGGGCTGTTCACACTTGGAATTGACATCCCTCTTGTCCTTGGTTTGTCACTGAAAACTCTGCAGGAAATTGCCATCTCCTATGGGTATGATCCTAACGAAAAAGAAGAGCGGATCTTCATCATTAAATGCCTGCAGTTCGCCTCTTCTGACTATGTAGGGAAACGTGCCATTCTTGAAGAACTCTCTATGACCGATGCGGAGCGTGACCGCCAGGCGATCTCTCAGCTGCAAGGCTGGCGTGAAGTGATCGCTACTTACCGCGACAATTTCGGATGGAAGAAACTTTTTCAAATGGTGCCTGTTGCGGGAATTATCTTTGGGGCCTTCATCAATAAGTCCACCATAGATGAGGTTGCGGAAACTGGAATGATGCTTTATCGGAAGCGGAGGATTTTAGAGCGGCTTCACCTGCTGGATGAGGAACCCTTAAATGAGTAAGGGGGAGCTTTTATCGATTATCCCCTGCCACCGCAGACATGAACGCAGCTTAAAAATAAAAGGAAAACCGATGGCACTTTGCGCAAGGTGCACCGCAATCTATGGTTCCTATCTGCTGCTTCCTTTTCTTTACTTTGTTCCGCAAGTACATAATCTTTTATTCGCTCTGCTTCTTCAGCTTCCGATGCTGATTGACGGCTTCACCCAAAAATGGAAATGGCGCGAGAGCAACAATACGTTAAGAGTTATTACAGGTTTATTGAGCGGCATCGGCCAGTGCATGATGATTTGGTTTGCTGCGGATTTAATTATTAAGTTGTTGAGTTAGTATTCATAGATAAGCGCTTTTATTAAAATGATGTTATTGAAATACTTGTATGAAATAGGGAGCGATACATATGTTTATAGCGTTAACAATGTCTATTTTCAGCCAACTTATTGCAAGCTTTAATCTTTTAGCTGCAGGCAACCTAGTTGCAGGGACAACGCTGCTAGGGTCAAGTACAGCTTTTAGTGCAGGGACTGTGTACCTTTATCAGAAAAAAAATAAGAATAAAAAAGAATCACAGGGAAGTGGAAGTTCACGTATAAAAGATGATCTTTGCTTTCAACCCGATTGTGACTGTTGTTAAGGAAAACCAGCCATGAAAATCATGGCTGGTTATTTATTAATAGTCTTTTCACTGGTATCAGGGACTTTTTGTTTCCCTTTACTTTTTACAAATTCTACCCATGCTTGATTACAAGATGAACTTACATGAGGTATTACTTTACTTTCTAAGACCTCGATTACTACATCATCAGGTATCATATTGTATGTGGGTATATACGAATATTTTTTATTTTTTTGTTGTATGACCACTTCTTGAAAAACCATCCCCGTAAATCTTTTGTGATGCCATCCAAAGAAAATTTCTTCTATATCAGTAAACGGAATTACTTTTCCTTTCCTATCGATAATAGCTTCAGATTTTATTTCAAATAATATAGGGTTTTTGGATATTGTTAGGAAAAAAATTTTAATTAAACATCCTCCAAAAAACAAAATACCAATTATGGATGCCGCATATCCAAAAGCCATACTTAAGCCACTATCATTTGAAGTCAGCCACAACGCCAGAAAAGAACCTGCAAACATGATGATACCAGGAATAATTAAACAGCCTGCACTCATATTAGTAAATCTAACTTGAGTTCCTTGATCTGTCTCAGTTAAAAATTTCATTTAAGTTTCTCCTATTCGTTTCGCGAATATTCTTTAGACAGTTTCTTTAAAAATCTCTAGGCGTTCTTTAAAATAACTTTCTAACAACTTCTTATTACATTCACTAACGATGTATACATCCTCAGATTTATTAATAAACCAAGTTTTTTCAATTCCTGGAACAAAAAATAGGATGTGTTCTAATTGGGGCTCCTTTTTTTCATTAAATGCTAACAGCATGATACTGTTCATTTTACCTTTAGTTGCAATTAAATCTCTGGTGAAATCTTCAGTTAATGTAGGGTTGTATGCAAATTGTCTGAGGAATGACTGAAGTTGCATTGGGTTTTCTTCAGCGTAAGTTAACATATTTTCAAAAGCCGTTTGCTGTAAACTAATTTTAAGTTCAGATGTTTCATCTTGTTTCTTATCTTTTATATTCATGTAATCTGCAGCCACATTAGTAAGTTCTGAACCGCTTATCTCAGTTATTTGATGCACTTGTCCTTCATATAACATGTTGTGTTGATATACACCATTTTCAGAGATATGCAATGATATGGAATCTTGCTTTCCGTTTTCAATAAATTTTGAGATTTTAAGTGAATGATTAGAGTAATTTAAAGACTTAATAATTAAACTAATGTCAGATGTTAAAACATATCTATGGTTTTCCAATTTATAATTCAAGAAATTTTTGGCTAATAGTGACCTGCATGATGCCTGAAGGATTAATTCAAATTGTTCATCATCCATATCTGGAAAATAAGTCTGTTTAAGTCCCATTCCTTGTTCAAATAATCCTTCGCTATAAAAACAATAAATTAATTCTTCAATACTTAACGAAATTGATTTCATTTTTTCCTCCTACTTCTATTCACCATGAGAATGATAGTTTGCCAGACAAAAAGTCTTTCCCGCTTTTTAATAATGAGCCTGCTGTTTCTTCCACCTTATTTAACCCGCTGCCTGCTGCTTTTAATGCATCCCCGGCTGTGTTTATCACTGAATTAATGGGTTTTTTAAATGCTAAAGCTGCATCTTCTGCTATTCCCGCTGTAAAAGGAGCAATCTTTTCTCCTACTTTGGAACCTATATATCCACCTATCGCAGCCCCTGCAACAGTTCCAACAGGGCCAAATACACTTCCTACAGCCCCGCCTGCTATTCCTCCAAGAGCAGATGCACCGCCAACTACAATCGTATTATTTACTGCATTTCCTACCGCTTTTGCATTCTCACGTTCCAGAACTGCTTGATTATTACCGTATTTTTTATAATTATCCACTATATTAAAACCAAGCCCCACTGCCTCAGACCCCGCTGTTACAAGAACCGCTGTTACAGCATTAGCCTTTGCAAAACCTTTGCTGGCATGCAGTAAGTCTCCTGCACCATTCTTCACGGCACCCCATGCACCTTTTAAATCTTCAGCGCCAGCTACAGTATCTTTCATCTTTTTCACACCGTTAGTGAAATCGGTAATATCATCCGGGAAAAATTTCGTATACTTCTTATACAATAATTCTTTAAGGGATTTATCTTTATATTTCCATAAAGCATTTGGTTTGGTTAAAAGCATTCTCGCAGCATTTCTAAATTTTGAACGATCTAATGAATCCAGTAAATCTGCGACGAGAGGATTATATCTAACCACCCATTTTCCACCTTCTTTAACAAAACTGGTCAATCCTGCCAAATGAAAAAGAGCGGCATAAGCAGGACTTATTCTTGCTTGAGCTAAACCAGTCAATGTCGCGTGCCACGAGAACAGCTTGTTGAAAAGACTATCTTCCTCTTCAAACTTCTCAGCCGTATTTCTTGAATAGATTTCCGCTTCAGATATCTCATCTTTCAATTGTCCCACCAGATACTTGGACTGGGCATGATGCATGAATGCCCCCTGCATGGCAGTGTAGTACTCGGGTGAATAATGAGGTCCTTGAGACAAGGAATTTACCACATCAGACATTTTCTTATTCAAATCGTTCATGATCTTTTCCAGATTCATAATCTCTTTAACCATATCATCTGACATCTTATAGAGTTTGTCCGGCTGTATGGATATTTTCGTCATCTTGGGCCCCCTTTCTGAAGTTCCAGCAGTTTAAGCTGCTGTAAGCGTTCCTTTTCCAATAGATCATGCAGAATCTGTTCACAGCGCAGAGCCGCTTTGTTCAACTCGCTGCTCGTTTCCATAAATTCTGTGACCACCGAATTAAAAGCCTTGGTTGCATCCTGATACTTGCTGTTAAATTTTTCTTTTCGGTTTCCCGTCCACGTTCCCCCATTGAATTCCAGGGTTCCTTTCAATCTGGATTCACATTCTCTTACTAATCCTGCTGCCTGGCTATAGGCTTGAGCCATCTCACGAATTTTTCCAGAATCCATATATACTTCACCCGCCATTTCTTTTTATTCTAAAATCAGCAGGCAACTGCGCTGCCTGCTGATTAGGTTTTATACTTGTTCAGATGTCTCTGGCTCTCTTGTTTCTGTTTGAGGAGCTTCGGTTTGTGGTGTTTCAGCTTTCGGTGCTTCTTTTTGAACCTCATGATCCTCGGCTTGTGGCTTCGTTCCTTCTTTTTGAGGCTCAGTGTGCTTCTGCTGCTTTTCTTGTGGAGCGTCGTCTCGTTTAACTGCCGGAGCTGAATTCTTTTTCAGTTCATTGATGGCGTCTCTCGCTTCATCACGCGTGCCTTTGCTGACATGCTTAGTCACAAGCAACGTTTGGTAGTATCTGACTGCTATTTTAAGATCATCTTCATTACCATTAGCCTTCAAGTCATTGGCATGGTTTAGCAGGAGCTGGGCTTGGTATTGAAGTTCTGGATTAACTTTGTCAGACATCCATTCACTATCAGCAGCTTTATCAAGGTAATATACAGTTTTCTCACGGTCGCCATCTGCTTTTTCACGCATGCCTTTTTGGAAGTTATCGATCGCTTCCTGTCTTTCAATCGCCATAGCTGCTTCATTTTTCGGCATACCGGAAGCACTTGCAATCATTCGGTAGACTTTTAATAGATCATTATAGCGATCGTAATAATCTCCAGAAGTATGTTGGGCAAATAGAGCTCTTGCGGCGTCGCGGAGTGTATCCTCGTTTTGTCCTTTATTGTACATCTGGTTGGATTCACTCGCATAGAAGATCGCGTCATTGTAGTTTTTGCCTGATAGCAGGTCTGCCGCTTTTCTTGAATACGCAAAGGCTTTCTTTCGGTTGAAAGCCGTTGCTTTGTCGGCTTCATTCACTCTAGGCGTTGTGCTCAGCAATTCATAAACGCTTTCTTCTTTTTTCATATCTGCTAATTTATATTTTTCAGCAGAAGAAAGGAGTTGGCCGGCAATCTCGTTCAGTTTTCCGGTAGAAGCACTGTTTTCCCAGCTCTGAACAGATTCAGAAGCAAGGATGACTGCTTCATTTAAATCGTTAGTAGCCGCTTTAATCGCCTGGTGCATTAAGAAATAAGCGTCTAAATGGGCTGCTGCCTTCTGATCGACATCATCAGAAACCCCTGTTTCTTCGGTCAGGATCTGATAGTTGTTGATGATCTCTTGTTTGTTTGCTGTATAAGCATCCTGTGCACTTGCAAGTTCGTCTGTTTCTTTTAATAGCGCCTCGCTGGCTTTATCTACAACCAGCTTAAAGCCGCCGAGCGGGAGGTCTGTACCGACATAATCCCCGCCCTGTTCAACAACTTGAGCGTATTTTTTCTTATCCAATAGTTGTTTAAGAGCCTCAAGTTCATGGCCTGCTGGCAGCGGTTCATACTGCCCTGGCTCTCTTGTTCCAGCTTCTGCTCTTTCCTGCTCTACTTTGCTTGCTACAATTCCAGCTTTTAAGTCTTTAGCGCTTTGGCTGTATGTCGGAGAGTACTGAGCGAGCATCTGGTATTTATTTAGAGCCGCTGCGATGTTGGTCGCTTGCTCCTGATGTGCAGCTTCCATTAATACTTTGTCTGCTTCGCTGTATTCGTTCGGATTCAAATCTTCTTTCGGATGCTGATCATTGTATTTTCCAATGTAATAGATAACTTGCTGTGCCTTTTCGGCATCAAGCGTTTGAGGCTGATCTCCATTACCATCACCATGGTTTTCAGGATCAGCCGGCTTGCTGAGGTAAATAGCAATCTCCTGCTCTGCAAACTTGGAATAAAGATCGGCTCTGATTTCGTCCTGAAGTTTTTTCAGATCTTTATTTTCAAAACCAAGTGATGTGATCATCTGAAGGTTGGACAAGCTGTCAGACGTCATCATTTGCTCTTGATATGCTTTTGTTTTTGCATCTGTTGCAGCTTCCACAACCATCTTGATCAAGTCATCATATTTTTCACTGTCGGGTTTAATTTCTTTTTGCCCGTAGTACATGACATTGTAAAAATCATCGTTGCCGCTGTAGCTGTCTAAACGCTCGTATAAAGATTCCGGAACGACAAGCGCTACATCCGGGAACTGGCTGCCAGGGTCTTCTCCGCCCGGATCACCAGGGTTGTCTGGATCCCCTGGATTTCCTGGATCAGTACCTCCACCAGGGTTATCTGTTCCCGGGTCTGTTCCCGGGTCTGTCCCCGGGTCTGTACCTGGGTCCGTGCCTGGATCTGTACCTGGATCTGTGCCTGGATCATCCGTTCCAGGATCAATGACCGGTGGAAGAGTTCCATCATCAACCGGCGGGGTGATTACCGGATCGGTTGGAATTGCAGGCGGTATAGGTGTTTCAATGACCACTTTATCCGAGTCTACAATTAATTGAGCAATTGGATTTTTAGGATCAGATGCGTCTACGAGATACACTGGATTCTCGGTGTCGTCACTGAGTACAAAGCCATCACTGTTATTGCTGTTAGGAGACAGATCTTCGCCTTTACTATCTGGTTTGTTGTTCCGGTCATCTTTGACTTGGTTATCGTCCGTGTTTAGACGGATATCTTTACTTGCCTTGCTTGTATTACCTGGTTTTTTAGCTATTTCTGAACTTGCTGTCTCAGAAGTTTGGTCCGCTTGCCAATAATACGTTCCTGTACCGGCAAGTGCCACAAGCAATGCCGCAGATGATGTCAGCATTACCTTTTTGGCTTTGGGGCTGAAAAAACTTTCATTTTCCTTTTCTGCCATGGTTGTCCCTCCCTAAATCAAAACCTTTTTCACTTTCATTTCTTTAATACGTTCTTTTGCAAGATTCACATCAGTGGGGTCTTCATTGATCTGGATGACCTTTTTAAGCAGCGGTAAAGCCTTCTTGTAATTTTTTTCTTTAATCTGGAACATTCCATAAACGAAGTAGGCATGTCCGTAGACCGGGTTCTGCTTAATCACTTTTTTATACGTTGCTTCAGCTTTTGCCTTATCTCCAACTTTTTCATATAAAATCCCTGTATTCAGTATCGTGTTTCTCTCTTGAATTCCTAAATCAGTTACTTGATTGTAAGCATTTAATGCTTCTTTATATAAATTTTGGCTTTTCGCCTTTTGCTTTTTATCTTCAGCAAACAATCCATATTCATAGTAAAGCTGGCCGCTCAGATTTAAATAATCGATATTCGTGTAATCTTCACGCAGCAGACTGTTCGCTAACGATATGGCGTTCTCGTAAGTTTTGGTCTTTGTTGAGTCGTCGGTTTGATTGGTTTTATTGTTGTTGATATACGCCTCAATCAGTTTCTTAATATATTTTTTATTGGCTGGGTCAAGATCAACCGACTCCTCAAACGAATCAACAGCTTCCGTACCCTTACCTTGCCTCTTGTAAAGGTCCCCTTTTAAGTAGGCGACAAAGGCTTTCGATTTGTTATCCTTGCCTTGCAGCTGCTCTACCAGTGTATTGGCCTTTTTTAACTGGTTGATGGAAGCATAGCTGATGACAAGATCCCTGATTGCGTCCTGATGATACTTATTCTTTTTGTCTTTGTAGGCCGCTTCATAATAAGGAATGGCCTCATTGTAATTCGTCTCTATAAAATAAGCCCGGCCCATAAGATAATTGGCTTCTGTATTTTTGGGTGAAAGCTCTTTTTTCAATTTCAAATCACTGAGATACTGAATGGCCTGCTGATTTTGTCCCTGGCTGATATAAATCGTCGCCATCTTCGTATAAAGATCCTCGGTTGGCTTCTTATCGATCGCTTTTTGGATATACTGCTCGGCCTCGCTGTACCTTCTCTGTGAAAAAGCTTCGGTTCCTAGCTTTATGTAATCGTGCCACTTTTTCTCTTGAGAAGCCTGGTACATATAATAAAGTCCGATTCCGAGGCAAACGGCTGTTACCGTCCCCGCCATCCATTTCCAATTATTGAAAAAGAACTGCTGAACATTGAATTTCGGGCGCTCCGCCTGTCGCGTCTCAAGCGGCTCGGCAAGGGCTGCGGCTGTCGCCTTTTCTTGTTCTTCCGCGATCTGCTTCAGCTTTTCTGCTGTTGATTGCTGTTCCGCTTCCGCCCTGATCTGATTTTGAAGCTCCTCGATTATGATGGACAGCTCTTCTTTGGTTGTAAAATCCACCGAAGGAAGCTGGCTACATCGGGTATAAAAGATAAGTGCGGTATTCCAATCCTGGAGCTTTTCAAAATGCTGGGCAGCTTCGAGATAATGTGCGGGAATCAGCTCGGGACGACCGTTTTCTTCGTCCTCATTCAGCAGCATCTGCAGCTCTTCCACAACAGCCTTCTGTTCCGGAAACTGATTCATGATGAATTGATACTCACTGTGCGCGGCTCTTTTGTTGCCAAGCCCTTCGAAAGCCGCGGCAATCCGAAGCAGTGTATCAAGGCTCATCGTCCCAAGCGGAACAGATGGTTTCTTTGAGGCCATATACTTCTCATGGCTTATGATGACAAAGTTCCTGACATGTTCAGGGAAAAGTTCAAACCACTCAGAAAACGTCGGGCAGTCTTCAAGGCTGTTGCTTTTCCATGCCTGTTTAAATAGCTTGGCCGCTTGTTCACCAAGCGTTTCCTGAAGAGCATCAAGCAATTTTTTGTACCGTTCCGTTTCCTTCTGCATCTCATCGGTATCAAAATAACTGAAGTCATCCGCCTTAAGACTGCAAACTTCTTCCTGATGCCAGGACGCCATTTCTGCCAGGAGCACAGCTCCTGCAAAACGGTCCGCATCCTTTGACCAGACCCCGTCTTTTACATAGTTTGCTGCATAGCCTGGTGACCCGCCCGGCAGCGCTTTCGGTTCGCTCAGTTCCGGTGCGTAAAGCTCTTCTATATCGATCAGTTCAATGGCGGCAAAGTTAGGCCTTGCATTCTCTTGCAGAAATGGAAGGATGACATTGCTCGAAGATAGATCACAGTGGGCGATGCCCGCTTCTTCCAGCTCTTTCAGAAGGAATGCCAGCATACAGGAGATGCGGAGACAGGTTTCTTTTGAAAGTGTCTGCTCTCCCATCAAGATGTCCGCCCATGTAGGACCATCGATCCATGGCATGATCAGGGAATACTCCAGATCATCATACTGCCCTATGAGTCTCGCATGCTCACCTTCCTCAATGACAGAGCGCAGACAGGCAGACAGCCCATAAAACGAAGAATAGTTCTTCAACTGTTCGGAAAGATTGACCTGATTTTTGTTCTTGAACCTTTCCCTGAATACCTTCAGTGCGGCTTTATTTCTCGTGTTGTCCTCTTTAATCTGATAGACAGTCCCCTGCCGTCCCTCCTGCCCGTAAGGAATATCTATCCCCTGTACGGCAGGGTGCTTAGGAAACGTATATCTCCTTTTAAACAGGCGTATGCTTTCTCTGACTTCTGGCTGAAAACTCATAATGCTAAAACCCCTATCCATGCAACCATTAGGCTAAATAATTGCCAATATAATACATTCTCTTTTTTCGACAATATTAAACCATAAATCTAGTACTATATGTATTATTTTACAAAAAACGTTTACAAAAATATACAATACTTTCTTAACTTACTAGCTGGTTCTGCACAATGCAAATCCTAACAAAAGGAAAAAACAAAAGCTGTAATTAGCATAGCAAACCTTGCAAGCAAGCCGTTCCACTTATACACAAAAAATCGCAATAAACAATGATCGTAAAAACATTCTCGGCAGAGCTTTCAAACAATCGTTTAATTCCTGAGAAACTGAAGATAAAGAGTACGTTATATACCGAATTGGAAGCGAGTATAAGCACTAAAAAAAATAAAAGTCCAAACACATGACCATCTGCTGCCTGCCAAATTGGAATCACCCAAAACAAAAGACCAGCCAAAGGAATTGACTAGTCTTTCTTGTTTGCTTGAAATCAATAGATTCCTTATTGTGCGTCGACTGTGCGGAAACGAGTTGCGATTTGACGAAGCTCTTGGTCGATGTTGTCAAGTAACTGCACATAAGCCTCCATGTGGCGGCGGGATTGTTCGAATTGGTCGAAGAAGCGTTTTTTCGTTGCTCCATCCCATTTACCTTCAAGTGATTGAAGTGCTTGGTAAAGCTGTTGTGTTTGAGTGCGGCTGTTTTCAGATCCAGTTCTAAATTTCGATGCAATTCCTTCTAGTTCTTCTGGTGTTACGAGAATTCTTACTGACATTCATTTCATCTCCCTTTTTTCCATTATGAGGCAAATATACAATACATTTACCCAGTTAGATACATCTTAAATCCATTTTCATCCTTTTTTCCTAGCATAATTGGTAACAATTTACCTATATATAGTAAGCTACGCTTCAAAAACATGGTTCTTTTCACGGACTAAAGTCTCCCATTCATTTCGTTCTTCAAGCGTAATAAAAGGAAGAGCGGCTTTAATCTTCGTATGTTTTCCTTTGATGATGTAGCCGTCCCCTGCTGGAAGCTCTTTATCTGTTTCCGTATGAGGCAGGCGCATATTAAAGAAATAAAGATCATTGCTCAATGTAGAACCCAGCAGGAATCCGGCAAACTTTTTCTTGATGTTCATGAACCAGCCATCATGCATATAGCTGTTCATGCTTGTAATCGAACCTGCCAGCATAAAGTGGATGTTCTTCTGGCGTGCCTCTCTCGTCAGCTTCTCAAGCTGGTCTTTGATCTCAAAATCCATATTCATCTGCTGCATAAAGTTTTCCGCATCATCGATCATGATGACAACAGGAGGATAGGAATTTTCTTCTTGCCCGTTCCCCCATCCGAAGGAGAGGCTGTCGCTTTTTCTTTCCTCCATCTTGGCAGAAATCTCGCTGAACAGCTCTTTTGCCTGCATGAAATCTGCTGCATAGCCCTTCACATGAGGAAAGGCCGCCATGCTCATGATGCCTTTCGTCTGCGGCTCCATCTCGATTAAATAGAGATCAAGCTGATCGGCAGGGTTTTGGTACATCAGCGATAAGGCCAGCGTTTGGAGAAGCGACGTTTTCCCGGATTCCACACGGCCCGTGACAAACACATGGTCTGCATCATCCAGATCGAGCGACTGGATGTCCAAATCCTCTACATCAATACCATACGGCAGCAGTTTCGAAATTGCCGTCGGAAACTCGTCCAGCAGCTGGTTTAAGGAAATTTCGCGAGGAAGCATCTGAATTGGTTTTGCCCGTTCTCCTTTCGCCTCGTCCGCCATCTTTCCGGAAATCTCCCGGATAAAGGATACCTTTTCAAGCTCACTCCCTCCGTTATAAGGAAGCATCCCCTGAAAGATATGGGGCGGATTGTGTCCCTTCACAAACCCGCGGCCTTCCGGCAAGTTGGCCGCAGCAAAATTCGGCCGTCCAACAGCATAGTAGTAATCGGTATGGTCAGCCAGTTCAAAAGAGACCATGGAGGCGAAGTTGCTTCTATAGCGCTCGTACATGTCGTTCGTCTGGTTTGCCGTAGCGAACGTAAGGATGCCGTAAGTCGCCCCCTCACGAAGGATCGTTTCCAGCTTCTCATTCTCAAATTCAAACGTTGACCGGAACCGGTGATATCCGTCAATCACGAGCAGCAGGACAGGCAGGGATTTTTTTGTGATGCTGCGGTACGTTTCGAGCGAGCTTACCCCTTCATTGGAGAATAGCTCTTTCCGCTTCGCCAGTTCTTTCAGGAAATAACGGAACAGCCGCTGCAATTTTTCCGTATCTTCTTCATGTACGACCCCGCCAACTTGCGGAAAACGGGCAAAGTCTTTCAACTGCCGGCTAAAGTCCACGATGTACGTATGCAGATCGCGTGGACCATGCTGATAGAACAAGGAAAGAAGTGTGGACTGCAGGAACGTCGTTTTCCCGGATCCAGGCATCCCGAATGCCATCAGGTGTCCTTCCTTCAGATCCAGCTCCAATGGATACTGAGCTTGATTGCCCACATCATCAATGATGCCGACTTTCGGCTCCATCCACTTTTCCCTCGATTCCCAAGCACCGGAAGTCCAATTCTCGGTTTCTATCAAATCGGAGATCGGAAGACTTTCAGGCAGCGGCTGCAGCCAAGGACCCGGCAGCGGATGAACATTGTTCTTCTCCGCTTCTTCCTTCATATGCCGGATTAGCACTTGAATCTGCTTTTCTGCGGTCTTGCCTTCTGTCTTGATTCTTTTTTGCACTTCATCAGTTCCATCGAGCTTCACTTCGGAAATGGTGGCAATATTGGCCTCTTCCTCGTTCTCAGGATGATACCCTGCCCCGCTCCAAGCGGATTGGAAGTATTCCAGTACTTCGTTGTTGCCGACCTGGAAATAGGCCCGTCCAGGAACGTTGATGCTCGCAGCGTTTGGAATCTTGATCATTTCGCGGCTGTCGTTATCATCCTGTACCCGCAGACAGATGCGGAAACGGGAGTTACTCCAGATCTTCTCATCCACTACTCCGGCTGGTTTCTGTGTAGCGAGCAGAAGATGGACGCCAAGCGTACGCCCGATCGCGGCGATCGAAATCAGCTCATCCATGAATTCTGGCTGATCTTTTTTCAGCTGGGCAAACTCATCAATGATGATGAACAAGTGAGGCAGCGGTTCTTTTGTCTTCCACTCGGATCGGAAGTATTCATCAATATGCTGAATGTTGCCCGCCCGGTTAAACAGCTTCTGGCGCCTCTCCAGCTCAGCTCGCAGCGAGACCTTCGCCCGGTTGATCAGGTTAGGATCCTCCAAGTTTGTAATGGTTGCCACGACATGCGGCAGTCCTTGGAACGTATTGGACATTCCGCCGCCTTTATAATCGATGAGCATGAACGCCATATCATGCGGGTGGTAAGTGGCCGCAAGAGAAAGAATCATCGACTGGATGACTTCACTTTTTCCTGAACCGGTCGTGCCTGCCATCAGACCATGCGGACCATGGCCTTTCTTTTCAATCTTATCGTGGATGTTCAAATAGACCGGTTTGCGGCCTTCTCTTACTCCAATCGCGACAGGAAGCGTAGTCGGATAGCGGTTTTGGCTCCACTTGGACACAACATCCAGTTCTTCTACTTTTTTCACGCCGTACATATCCAAAAACGGCAGAACCTTGGGGATTACTCCTGCAGAGGACTGCTTCACCCTTAGCGGTGCAATCATACGTGACATCGTTTTTGCCTCGGTCAGCGTAAAGTGGTCGATCGCTATTTTTTCAGAGCCAGTAAAGTAAACCACTTCATCCTGGTCATTGGAGAACGTTTCATACAATTGAGCCACACCGTCTCTCACTTCAACGATCAGTTCGCACTCCATCGGCAGTGCTTCTTTCGTCGGAGCAAGCAGAATGGCGGATGCGCCGATCGAATCTCCCTGTTTTAAAATGAGCGGCAAGAGGGAATCATCCTCCAGCAGAGAAAGGCTTGGCAGGAAAAAGACATATTCAGGAATATGAACAACGTCATCATCTTTTCCATCATTTTCAAGCTTTCTGATGTTGAGGCTGCTGTACAGCCTTTCAAACAGTTTCTGTGTCATCAGCTTTCCTTCAGCTACATACCGCCTTTCCCGGTCCTCATCCCAAACGTGAGGCAGCCATTTCATCCAGCTCCACTGTTCGCTTTCGATTTCAGGATAGGCACTGACAAGCTTCACTTCTTCCGGAGATTGGTGGGTGACAAGCTGAAGAGCCAGTACGCGGGCCATCTCCAGGATATCCGCACGCTCCCCGACCAGTCCGACCACACGCTTTTCCTGAAGCGGGATCGAAACCGGGACATTCTGCAGCTCACGGTATTCGGTCTGCAATTTTTGCGCTTCCGCAATGAGCGGATTCACATCATAACCATCCTGTGCCGGTACTTCAATCTCCATTTTAAACGGACGAGAACCGAGGCCGAGGCGCAAGTCCATAAAGTCTTCAGAATTATAGGCTCGTTCCCATAACGAACTCTTTCGGTCTGCAATCCGGCGTACACAGTCCTGAGGATTCGGATCTTTTTCCCGAAGAAAACGGGACTGCCTGTTCTTCAGGTCTTCAATTTCTCCATGATGCTTCTTAATCTGTTCGTAATACTCATTGTGCAGCTGCTCCACTTCAAGCTTGTATGCTTTCTTCTTTTTGAAAAAAAGAATGATCGTCGCAATATAGGAGCCGAGCATCGGAATACTCATCGCCATCATAAAAATGGCATAGCTCGCACTGTTGTACATCGTTTTTGAAATATAGTACATGATTCCTACGGTTGCGAGCGTCAGAAAGATTGGAATGATCATGGACTCGAATGAAAATTTCGGCTCTGCCGGTTCACCTTTTGGACGGTGAACGACCATCCTTCCTGAAGGCATCACGAGCTTTAACCGCGGAGATCGTTTAAAATACGGCGACTTCCTCATCTCGTTCCCTCCTTAATCGATAATTTTCCATGCATAATCCATACTGGTCTGTTCCTCGGGCTGATCGTCTTCCGTGTAATCATCACTGGCCATAAAGTCATCTTCTTTTGGGAGTGATGACTGCGGCTCTTTGCTGAACCGTAAAAAAGAACCGTCCCAAACCCCAGCATCAGCCAGCGATTTCTTTTTCTCCAAACGGAACCAGTTTTTTTGATTAAAGGAATATTCAAGGTCATAGGGCTCTTCTCCCCATCCCATCGCATGCCCTGCCCATTCGTGAAGCGCTTCGGCAATTTTTTTGCTTTCGAGATGGTTGGGCAGGCGCAAATCTTTTTCACTGTCATTATGTATAAAGGAAACAATAATCTCTTCCATTGATTCTCTTCCTTTCTACCAGGCGATGTCTAAAAAAGACAAGTCATCACTTAGCGGAGATTGGAGCGATTTTTTCACAAGGATTTGCAGCTGATCCGTTGATGGCAGCTGCTTCAAGCCGTCAATCGCTGAAAACCCATCAGAATAAACCGCGATCCGGCGTACTTCGCCGAATGCTTGCCCCGTTACGGTATGAATGTCTCCGCCGATAAGCCCGTCCTTTGTTGACCATCGTTTTTTTGTTTCGGGTTGTATTTTGCCATCAGACGTTACTTCCCCTGAGGAGTTCCAGACTCTTAATCGTATATCTCCTGAAGACGCAAGAAACATGCCGGCTTGGCTGGTCATCTCATCTGCCATGTCGATCCGGCCGCAGATGAACATCGTTTCGCTGCCTTTTGTCCGTTTTTCCTCGAGCACTTCTCTTAAAATAGGCGGCATGAAATTCGGCAGACGATGTTTTCTGATCGTCTCTGTCCCTTCCACTGTCAGCTCTGTCAGATATGAGGCGAGTTTCTCTTTAACGCCGGCTTCATCCCTATACTCATCAGCTGGAAGCTCCCCTAGCCACTGAATAAGCTTTTCAGATAAAAAGCGAGCGGCAAGATCCCCGCAAAAGGACAGACTTACCCCATCGCAGACTGCAAAAACGAGGCTTCGATCTTTCACTTCAAACGCTAAAAAATCCTGTCCTGAATCATCAGCTTCCTGTGTCTCACTGGACCTTGCATAACCGTAACGGATAGAAAAAGGATCCCGGTAAACAGACGATACCGGAGTTTCTTTCTTTTGATCACTATAATACGTATACATGGATTCACCTCAGGGTTTATGGAAATTTTAAATGTATATTAACGGACCGGTGTGGAGGCAGACATCTGAAATCCGAGAGAAACCAGGTCAGCATTCGTGCCCGGCAGCATCATCAGCGCTCCGGGTTCAATTTTATAGCCAGTTTCAATCATCATTTCCCGATAGCTCTCCGGCAAAGGACTGGAAAGGCGTTTCAGCTTGTTGCCATAGTCTTCATCGAGCACCGTTTCATACATGATACCCGGCCACTTTTTGGAGTTCTCAATGGGCTTGGATAAAATTTCGTCGGAGATAAAAATATTCTCGACGAGCACTTTTCCGTCTGGCACTGATAGGTTCATGATTCTTTGGACGATTGGCTCAGGATCTTCCCCCGTATAAGCTCCGTCAGTCATGTGGCATATTAATGGAGCAGGACAGTCCTGCATCTTTTCCAATTCCTGCAGGAGAATTTTTTCTGCAGCAGCAAAAGCCTTGGCTGTGTTGGTCAGCCGCTGGGTTTGGATATTATCAAGCGGCTTCATTCTGGCAAGCTCATCAATGCCTTTTATTCCGCCCAATACATCAAAGACATTGTCACTGTAGGCTAAAATTGAAACCTTATAGCGCGGGCTAAGCCTGCTGCCTTTAGTTGAACGGAACACCATCTGCCGGATCGCGGAGTTCAGTGCGCTCGTTACCACATCGATCCTTCTTTTTTCCTGTCCGTTCCCGGCGTCCATCATCTGGTTCATGGACGCGCTGATATCGAGCAGGTACATGATGTACGCTGGTGTTTGCTGTGTTGCTTGAAGACGATAATCCATGTTTTATTCGACCCCTATAGTTTAATAGTTTCAATTAATTACCCTTATTGTAAGGAAAAATAATGGAAAAGTGTAGATAAGTTCGTGATTCTGTCATACTACGAGACTATTTCCCTATTTTTTACGTTTTTATACTATATATCCCAGATGATTTTTGAACAAGGGTCTTCAGTTCTGTTTAATCGAACATTTACTTGCGGATTTGCCGCTTTTACTTGCGGTTCGACACGCTTTACTTGCGAAAACGAATCAGTTACTTGCGATTCGACACGATTTACTTGCAGAAACAGGATCTTTACTTGCAAAACACATCATTTTCACACAAAAAAAAAAAACGCCCAGACAGGTACACTGTCTGAGCGCCTCGTTTATATTTCCTACTCCACCAAGAAAGCAAAGTAACAGATAAAGATCAAGAACAATACATACATGATCGGATGAATTTCTTTTCCTCGTCCTTTAACAAGCATCGTTACAGGATACATAACGAATCCTAGCGCGATCCCTGTGGCAATGCTGTACGTAAGCGGCATTGCGATAATCGTTAAGAATGCTGGAACCGCGATTTCAAGCTTGCTCCATTCAATCTTGCCAAGAACCCCAACCATGAGGACACCGACAACGATCAATGCCGGAGCGGTTACTGCAGGTGTTACAACCACCAATAACGGTGAGAAGAATAATGCCAGCAATAAGAACAAACCTGTAACAACCGATGTAAATCCTGTACGTCCGCCAGCAGCAACACCGGATGCTGATTCAATATATGCAGTTGTTGAAGATGTACCCAGAGTCGCACCGACAACAATCGCAGAAGAATCTGCCAATAAAGCTCGTCCTGCACGTGGAAGCTTGTTGTCTTTCATAATTCCAGCCTGGCTTGCAACCGCCATGATCGTACCGGCTGTATCAAAGAAATCAACGAAGAAGAACGTTAATACAACTACAATTAAATGCGGTGTAAATATTTTATCGAAATTAGTGAAAGCTTCGCCGAATGTTGGAGCAAGGCTTGGCACCTTACCAACGATTTGATGAGGGGCATCGATCAATCCAAAGATCATACCGACAACAGCGGTAATGACCATACCATAGAAGATTCCGCCTTTTACTCCGCGGACGACCATTAGAATGGTTACGATAAATCCGAAGATGGCAAGCAATGTATCAGGCTTCGTCAAGTGTCCCAATCCTACGAATGTTGCTTCATTGGCAACAACGATTCCTGCACTTTTTAATCCGATAAAGGCAATGAACAAACCGATTCCGCAGGCTGTTGCGTATTTCAGTTCTACCGGGATCGCGTTAATGATGGTTTCACGAATTTTAAAAACAGTAATCGCAATAAAGATAAGTCCAGATAACAAAACACCAGAAAGCGCCGTCTGCCAAGGAATTCCCATGCCAAGCACGACCGAGAATGTAAAGAACGCATTCAATCCCATCCCGGGTGCAAGAGCGATCGGGTATTTGGCTACAAGGCCCATAAACAGTGTACCATAAGCCGCTGCGAGCGCTGTTGCCGTAAACACGGCTCCTTTATCCATCCCCGTCTGACCAAGGATCGAAGGGTTAACGAAGAGGATGTAAGCCATGGCCAGGAACGTGGTCAGTCCGGCAATAAATTCTTTTCGGTAGGTTGTACCATGTTCATCAAAGTTAAAGTAGTTCTTCATCATAATCCCCCTGATTATCTAGTATGGAAAAACAAAAAAGCTCAAGGTCTCTCTACCTTGAGCTAACATACAAAGGGTATAGAAATCACATGACGGAATCAGTGTATAAACCTGAATTCATATGATATTCCATGTACCTTCGTAGTCAGGCCATTTACGGCAGCCTGGTAGAAACTTTCGGGCCATATCCCCGAATTTATACGAAAAGACGATTGTCTCAGCGCTAAAAGCAATACTGCTTTTAAAATCTGTGACTTTTATACTGTTTACATGGAAATTATACAAATTGCTACAGATTTCGTCAATCTATTTCCGAATATTTTTATTGGAAATTTATAAAACGTTCGTTTATTACTCCCATTCAATCGTTGCAGGCGGCTTGGACGTAATGTCATACACTACACGATTGATATGGTTGACTTCGTTTACAATGCGCGTAGATATTTTCTCCAGCACTTCATACGGAATCCGCGCCCAGTCGGATGTCATTCCGTCGATGGATGTAACCGCACGGATACCGATTGTGTAATCGTACGTTCTCATGTCTCCCATTACCCCTACACTGCGGATATCAGGAAGGACCGTGAAGTATTGCCATACATCCCGTTCAAGTCCTGCTTTACTGATTTCGTCCCGCAGGATGAAGTCAGATTCACGGACAATCTCAAGCTTCTCGTCTGTAATCTCGCCAAGGACACGGATTCCTAGTCCAGGACCCGGGAACGGCTGGCGCCAAACAATCGCATCAGGAATACCAAGCTCTGTACCAACCTTACGAACCTCATCTTTAAAGAGTGTGTTCAAAGGCTCAATCAAGGTAAACTTCATGTCTTCAGGAAGTCCGCCTACATTATGATGGGACTTGATCGTTTGAGCTGTAGCTGTTCCGCTTTCTACGATGTCCGTGTAAAGCGTACCTTGTGCAAGGTAATCCACGCCTTCAAGCTTGCTCGCTTCTTCGTCAAACACGTAGATGAATTCGTTGCCGATAATTTTACGTTTCATTTCAGGGTCAGAAACTCCCTTAAGCTTGCCAAGGAAACGGTCTTTCGCGTCCACTTTAATCACGTTCATGTGGAACCCTTCACTGAAGGTTTTCATAACACTGTCCGCTTCACCTTTGCGAAGAAGTCCATGGTCTACAAAAATACAAGTCAGCTGGTCGCCGATCGCTTTATGGATCAATACCGCAACAACGGAAGAATCGACGCCGCCTGATAGAGCACAAAGCACTCTTTTATCTCCGACTTGCTGGCGGATTTTCTCCAGTTCGTCCTCGATCCAGTTTTCCATCGTCCAGCTGCCTTCACATTCACAGATGGCAAAAATAAAATTCTTTAGCATCTCATTTCCATATTCGCTGTGGCGGACCTCAGGATGGAACTGAACGCCGTACAAGTGGCGGGAGATGTCGCTCATTCCCGCTACCGGACAGGAAATGCTCGTCACGTCGGTTACAAATCCTTGTGGAGGAGCAACAACAAGATCACTATGGCTCATCCATGTCACCTGATGTTTTGGAAGATCTTGATACAGCTTGCTTTCATTTGCAATCGTAATTTCTGCTTTCCCGTATTCACGGTGGTTGGCGCGCTCTACTTTTCCACCGAAGTGATGAGTCATGAGCTGCATACCGTAGCAGATTCCCAGTACAGGGATGCCAAGGTCAAAAATCGCTTCATCCGCTGAAGGCGAATTCGGTGCGTATACGCTGTTCGGTCCTCCAGAGAAGATGATTCCTTTTGGATTCAACTTCTTGATTTCTTCTGCAGTCGTTGTGTGCGGAAGCAGTTCACTGTATACCCCAAGATCACGAATACGCCTTGCGATCAGCTGGTTGTATTGGCCCCCAAAGTCTAGAACGACGATCATTTCACTGGCTAAATTCATTCTGTCACCCCATCTATTGATCTTTCCGTAGTATTTGCCAAATTTACCCTAACATATCCTTTTCATTAACAAAAAACCGGAATCCCAGCTCTGTTTTTTCAGCAAAAAAAACAAAGGCAGAATTCCGGTTGTGCATAAAGAACCCTGCCTTCATAGTCAGGCCATTTACGGCGGCCCGGTAGAGACTCTCGATCCTTATTATCGAGGATATACGAAGGAGAATAATATTGACGGCATTGTATCTTAAGCACATTCTAACAATGGCTTGTCAGACGGTCAACCCCGCAGCTTTTTAATTAAATTTTCCCACAATTTCTTGTTGGTATCTGTCCATTGATCAGCAGTCTTCCTATTGCCGTATTGCAGAGATTCATAAGCAGAAGTCAGCATTCTCATATCCCGAGTATCAAGTGAACGGTCAACATAGACCGCATATTCCCTGAGTGTATAGGAAGGATCCTTTTTCAACCCGTAAAGCTGGGCCAGCCAGAGCAAGCGGTCATACGCATCTGCAAATGTTCCTGTCCCTTTTCGCCTGCGGAATCTCCAGATGTAATACTGACGGAGCCATTTTTTCCGGAACACAAGAGCAAGGAGTGCTGCTGCAAAGATAAGCGGAATCGCGTACAGCAAGGATTTGCCCAGGATGGCTAAACTTCCATCTCCATTTTGTCCCTTGCTCGCCGATTGGTCCTTCTCGTCAGGCTGCACTTCCTGTTTGTTTTTCTTCTTTACAGGAGAAGCAACTGACGCCGCCGCGCTCTTCACTTCCTCTTCAATCTGGCTTGGGTTGGAAAACCCTCTTGTTGGTTCAAAAGGCACCCAGCCGACTCCTGAAAAATAAACCTCCGGCCAGGAGTGGGCATTGGCATTCGTAACTTTATACGTCTTATTCATGTTTTTCGTTTCCTGATACTCTCCGTATGTAAAGCCCTTCACCCAGCGGGCAGGAATGCCGACTGATCGAAGCAGCACGATCATGGATGTTGAAAAGTTATCGCAGTACCCCTTCTTCGCATCAAACAAAAACTTATCCACGTAATCTTCGTTTTTCTTTGGTGCTCTCACATCGACGGTATCGTATCCAAAGTTATTCAGCGAAAAGAAATTCTCTACCGCCTTGGCTTTATCATACGGATTTTCAGCATTCTTTACGATAGATGCCGCCAGTTTTTTGACTCGTAAAGGGAGCTCTTTTGGAAGCTGCAGATAGTATTCGGTCACATACTGCGGATAGGACTGGCTGCTTTCCCGCAATTTTTTCTCATCGTATTGCGGAAGCTCATATTCCATTTGGTATTTCTTTAGTCTCGTTGGATCGCCCCCGCTCATCGTATCAATCTTTCCGGTCAGCGGATCAAGCATAAAATCAACATTTTTTTTGGCTTGAATGGAAGTAATGACGCCTGGTGAAAGGACGAACGGATAGGTTTTCGCCATTTTGATGGTGGCTTTCTCTTTCATCATCTGAGCTCCCCCCGGTTCAATGAGACTGGAGATTGGAGCAGTATACTCCACCGATTGCGGGTTTAGCGCATGAAATTCCGGGGAGAAAGAGTTTTCCCACCCTTTTCCGGTATAGGCGTCCTTCGTTTCGACCCGCCAGTAATGCTTTTCTTTTACGGTCGCGGTAAAAACCTCTTTGTAATCAAATTCGAACGGCCCTCCAAGATGGCTGTCATTCGTGCCATAGCCGATTCGGGCAAACTTGCTGTTGATGCCTGAACCTTCTTCACCTTTATCCGACATGGACGCGATAAAAGGAACCGGGTCCGGCCATTGCGGAGATGCTTTAGGCGCAAGCAAGCCGAGCGTGGAAGACAGGGCGATGACCACGGTGATCGGCACCATCCACATGATGGGAAACCGTCCTTTCATGAGCGAAAACCCTTCGGTCTCCACGATTTTCATAATTCTTAAGATGCCGACAAGAACCAGCCCGATAAACACAGTGCGCACGATCGCCATCTTCGCATCATACGGGGTAAACGTATCAAGGACCGTGATATATAGAACGGTTATAAATAAGAACAAAAAAATTCGTTTCGCCTGAATGAGCCAGTAATGCATGAGATAGCTCACGAGCCAGAGCAGTACAAAGAACAAAAGAGATCTGCTCAGCGAAGACATTTCCGTCCATTCCTGATTCCAGATGAACATCAGATTACTTTCCAGGTCACCGATCAGGTGAGGAACCCATTGGAATGATAGAAAAACATCCGGATAATACAGGGCATGTACGGCATACAGCAGGGCGATTAACTTGATCGGGAATGAGAGCCACACCGGCAGTTTGAAGTACGTAATAATAAACAAAAACGCAGTAAACACAACAAAGACCTGCGTATCCTCAGTGGACGTAATCTGGGTCAGCGGCCTGAGCCACTCCCACAGGAGCATAAACCCGAGAGCATAAAGAACAAGAGAGTAAATTGGGGATGGCCGGTTATCTTTAAATGCTTGCACGGTTTGCACCTGCCTTTAATGCGTCACTGAACCTCGGCCCGTAAATGGAAACCGCAGGAATTAAACTATTGTTTAAACGATGGATGGACGTGAGTTCTTGAGAGTGGAGCCTGTCATTGGCCGACATATAAAAATACACTGCGTTAGCCTGCCGGGCTGTAACCATTTCCAGTGTCCTGATCATTACATCATCCAGCAGCGGCGAGATGATGACAACAGTTCTTCCCTCCAGCCTGCCATCGATAAATTCCTGTTTCAGCCATTCATAAAAAGGCTTTTTTATATCCGGCTGAACGCTCGCAAGTTCATGAAAGATCCGCCATTCGTGGTCGGTTCCGCTGTTCATCAAAAGCTGCCCTTTATTCCGGGAACTGTATAGACCTATTGAGGCCCCTTTTTGCACGGAGTAATGCGTGATGGTGGCCGCAAAGGAAACGGCCTTTTCAAAAAGCCAGTCTTGATTGCCGTAGCTTTCTGCGGATTGATCCAGTACGATGACATAATCGTCATTCCGCTGATGCTCAAAAACTTTTGTCAGCAGTTTGTTGGAACGCGCGCTTGCCTTCCAATGCAGCCAGGATAGCTTATCGCCGGGGGCATAATCCCTCACGCTTACCGTCGACGTATAGTCAGTCAGCGATTTTCTTCCGGCCCGCTGAATCCCGCTCTGAAGATGCTTGTCCATCTCCCAGCGCTCGATCTCCTGATACCTTGGATAGATGAAGACCTTATCAGACAGGTTTATTTTTATCTCTTTTTGCACGAAACCGAACACATCTCCTGTTTTCAGCGCGATGCTCTTCAGCTCATAAACGCCGCGCGGCACAGGCTTGATGCGGTATGTGTAGACAAGATTCTTTTTAAACAACGGAAAAAACAACACCCGGGAATGAATCTGATCTTCTTCCCCCCCGTGCAGCGCTTCTTTATATAAGGGAGCGGGAATCTCATCATGGATGACAAGATAAAAGAGAGGAAAAGGTGTTTTTCGTTTAAGGCGGATGGTCACGGTCAGTTCCTCACCGGCCATGAGTAGATCCTTGCTCAGTTCCCTCGTCATCTGTATTCTATGAAGCGGATAAAAGACCATCGTCACCGTATAGACGGTAAAAGGAAAAACGCTGTAAAACAAAAACCAGCTCACAAACCCACCCTGAAACATGGCGTACGAAAAGGTCAGTCCGAGAAGGAGTACGATGCCGGCAAGGCCAAGCGGGGTTTTATATTTGCTGTTCAGCTTCCACTTTAGCCGTTTCATCTGGCATGCTGCCCTTTCTGGATTGGAACAGGCACACGGTTCAGTAGATCACGGATGACGGTATCCGGCGTCTCTCCTTCAAATCTGGCTTCAGGTTTTAAAAGGATGCGGTGAGTAAGGACGTATGGCGCGAGATATTTTACATCGTCCGGCACCACAAAATCCCTGTCCATCATAAAAGCGTGTGCCTGGGCGGCCTTCATAAGCGCCAGCGATCCCCTCGGACTGGCTCCAAGATAGATGGAACGGTGATTGCGTGTGCGGTTTACAAGGTCAATGATGTATTTTTTTACGGTTTCATCGACATACACGGCTTTCACTTGCTCTTTCATTCCGTTCAGTTCCTCTGTGGTAACGACAGGCTTCAGGTTATCGATCGGATGGTCTTGCACGATCAAGCTTAAGATCGATAATTCTTCATCAGGCGTCGGATAGCCCATATTTAATTTCAGGAGAAAACGGTCAAGCTGAGCTTCAGGCAGGGGATAGGTTCCTTCGTATTCAATCGGATTTTGTGTGGCCATGACAAAGAAGGGATTCGGCAGGATGTGGGTGTGGCCGTCAACGGTGATACTTTTCTCTTCCATGGATTCCAAGAGGGCTGATTGTGTTTTCGGGGAGGTTCGGTTGATTTCATCGGCGAGTATAACATTTCCCATAAGCGGTCCAGCTCGAAATTCAAAGTTCATTTCCTTCTGATTAAAAATGGAAACCCCGGTTATGTCAGAAGGCAAAAGATCGGGAGTAAACTGGATCCGGTTGAACTGGAGTCCCAGCGACTTGGCGATGGCACGAACCATCATGGTCTTCCCGACCCCCGGAACGTCTTCAAGCAAAACATGCCCTCCGGCAAGCAGAGCCACAATGCTTAACTCTGAAACCTGCTTCTTTCCTACCATGACATGTTCTATATTTTTAATAACAGCTTCCAGTTCCGAACGGTAGCTGTCAAACTTAACTTTGTTTATACTCATGCGGTCATCCCCCTTTATAATAGGCGATTCGATGCAACATCTAAGAAAGATATTCCCCCGAATTATGCCAGATAACCCTAATCCCCCAAAAGCAGTCTAGGTTCTATTTCCTATTTTAATTACATTCGCAATCAGCGGCCTTAACTCCTTGTTTTCGACAGAAAATTAAAAAGCCGCCTAGATACGGCGGCCTCGCTTACTTCTATACTCATTACTTGTTGCCGGATGATTCTATGAAATACTTAACCCCCGCTACGGTTCCGATGCCGAGCAGCGCGTATTTCAGTCCCACTAACGTGCTATGCGGAGTGGCTCCTCCTGCTTCCCAGAATGAATACAGCACTCCCAGCACAATGGCCACAATTGGAATATACCGGTTCGAAACCTTCGACGTTTGGCGGATTGCATACAGAACGACAGCAAGCCCCACATATGGCGCAAAGTTATTGATCAAGTCCATCCTTCACCCTCCTTTGATTGAGAAGATTTTATTATATTAATTTATTGCATTTTTCTTTTGAAAAGAACAAAAAAATTCATATCCAGTAAGGAAAGAATACAATTTAAAAAGCCTACCTCCGAAGAGATAGACTTAACTTCCATTCAGATTTTAGAGCATTAGCTGTGACGACGCTTTTTCTTTTTTACTTTTTTGCATTTAAATACAAACTTTGATGATGAACTTGATGATGAACGTTTGCATTTTTGTTTACTTGATCGGTGAGATGAACGTTTACAGTGCTTGCTAAAAGATGACATGTGAGTCACCTCCTATTAAACGATCTGAGAGAAAGAGTAAATCTCTTAATCTCTCAATATACTATGTAAAAATATGGCGAATCGTGAAAGATTAACCGTAAAATGTGCGTTAATCTTGAATGGCTGTTTTAAACCTGCAAATAGCTTATGGGAGACAACTTGTCTAACTTTTTGCAAATGAGCTTGAATTCTATTAAAAAAAAGACAGCTTAAAAATAAGCTGTCTTACCATACATCTATTCTAATCCTGGTGCAGGACCGAGTTTTTTTACCCACTTATTATGATTCATTTTCCCCCAGCAAGGATCACATTCTATCCTCTTCTTGCAGCATTTAGAAGATGAGGATTCTTTTTTATTCTTATGTTGAGAAGAACTTTTTTTACTCTTTTGGTGTGAAGAACTTGAAGATTCTTTTTTACTCTTATGATGTGAAGAACTTGAGGGGTCTTTACTCTCATGATGAGAAGAGCTTGATGATTCTTTCTTGCACTCATGATGAGAAGAGCTCGATGATTCTTTTATGCACTGAGAGGAGCTTGAGGACTCTTTCTTGCACTCATGATGAGAGGAGCTTGAGGATTCACTCATAAACTCATGATGAAAAGAGCTTGAGGACTCTTTTTCGCAGCATGAAGAAGCTTTTTTTAGTATTAATTTTTTACACTTCAAGTGGACAAAGGAACGGGATTTTTTTTTGCAATCATGTGAAGATGTTGAAGACTCCTCACAATTCTTAAAAAACATAAACATAAAACTCCTTAAAGTTAATTTTTTTATTATATATTCTATTTTATGCTTGTATAAAGACATTGCTTGGACTTATTAAATAAAGAACTAAAACATGCTGTTATTGAATTCAATTATCTTTTGAATATTGTATAAATATATTTAGAGCAACAAACTGGGTACTTCAAAGGGTACAGGTAAAGAAGCCCACCTCACGTGTCCATTCAAACTTGATCTTTCCCCAATTTGGTGATAAAAATATTACCCTTTTCTCTGAAGAAGGCAAAGCCACCTTTCCAACCTTAAGATTAAGCATATTTTATTTAAGGTCCAGTGATTTGCAACATCTTCCGATTCCTGTTATGATAGATATAGAATTATTTTTGTTCGGTGTAAACGATAGTTAATCATCACTTTGGGCAGGGATAGTAATATATTGTGTGGTAACGCACTAGGAGGCAACAAATATGGAACATGGTACAGTTAAATGGTTTAATGCAGAAAAAGGTTTTGGATTTATCGAACGTGAAAATGGTGATGATGTATTCGTACATTTCTCTGCCATTCAATCTGATGGCTTCAAGTCTTTAGATGAAGGTCAAAAAGTATCATTTGACGTTGAGCAAGGTGCTCGTGGAGCTCAAGCTGCTAACGTTCAAAAAGCATAAACTTAAATTAGCATATACAAACAGGCTCTATATATAGAGCCTGTTTTTTATTGTTTATATTTATTACTCCATAAAAAAACCCCACTCAACATTCGAGCAGGGACGTGGTACAAGGTATTTGAAAAATGGTTTATCGCTACACAGGTTAATTAACAGTATAACATACTGTTTGAAAATATAAGAATGTATTTGTTGTTTCTTAAAATACAACTTCATACTATTCTTTACCTTCCCCCTTATTATCCAACTAACCCTCCAATTCAGATAACAAGAAAGCATTGCAGTTTACTCACAATAGCTGACAGTCAGAAGTGAAATCACTTAAGTTCAAATTACTTTTCTGCTTATAAATCTCTTTCTCCAATCAGCATGTGGCGAACGTGCAGATTCGTCCCTTGCCGCCAAAGAATTGTTCAGCGCAAACCCATTACAACTCTTTATCGCGGTAACCAGGCAACAGCAGGTAAAATTGTTTGGCAAGGAAGAGCGGCGTATACGGCATGTCGTTTCGAAGCCAGCCTGTCAAGGAAGCCTGAGAAACGCAGATGAACAAGACTACTCCCCCTTTGTATGAAGGATAAAGTTCCGCTTCAGCATCAGTTAGGTCCTTCCATCATCGGAAATCCTGACACAGTTAAGGAGAAGCTGCAGAAATTTTTAGACATGAGCCAAGCCGATGAATCATGGCGATCGCTCAAGTTTATGATCATCAAAAACGCCTGCGTTCCTATGAAATTTTGTCTGATATTACAAAATAACAGCCACAAAAACCCGGAATTCCTTAATTGGGACTCCGGGTTTTTCCATATGAGAAAAGCCCTGGGTCAGCTAAAAATAGCCGGCTCTATACAATATTAATTTACCCCGCTGCCAATACCGCGAGAATAATGAGAGCGATAAGAAGTAAAATCACATTACAAAAGCTTTCGGTAGCTTAGTATCGAAAAAAGAAAAATAATGATATAAGTTCCATATAGGTTGGCTTCTAATTTTGTCGATATCTACTTAGAATTTGTAGATATTTCTCGGGAAATTGTTGAAATTTGAAAAATGGTGAATCCGAATGGTGTTTGTTGATACATAAGTTCTTTACCTGTATCGTCTAGGGGCTTGTCCATATCGGGCAGCGCTATAAGCGCTCCGATGTCAGATTGACCAAAGAACATCAATCGCCATCTTTTAAAAACACATATCCATTCCGTTCTAAGATTTGGCCATACTTCCGAATAGTGGGTTTTGGTTCACCACTTCTTCTGTCCATTTCCTTGGGAGAGAATGCTCGTCTGTTCGTAACTTATATCGCCCTGCGATACGAAACAAAAAAAGAGCCGATCAACCTCTTTCTAAAGCAGCTCATTAAGGATGACTCTTATTTTAGATAAGGTTCTCAACCGCCTCAGTTGCATATCGCTTAAACAAATCTCCAATAAATTTCAATTGAGCCCTCGTTTTCTTGTACCACCTTATTTTAGGAATATGGCGAAAAGCCTCTCCCATTTTCCTTTTGGTTTTTGTACAGCTTCTTCTAAACGTTTATTAAAATCATTTTGTGAACGCCATTCTTGTTTCTGTTCATCCCGCATGTTTTGTATTTCTTTTTGTAAGAATTCACTTTTTTGTTTTTCTTGTTGCAGCAGCGTTTCGTAATGGAGATTTTGCTGTTCAGTTAATTTTTGAATTTTAGCGTTCGTTTTTTGTGCTGAATTTCCAATCGTAGAACTGATAATATGATGATCTTGCTGGAGCCGGGAAACGGTTGTTTTAAGCTGTGACATATCGTTTGTCAATTGGACATTCATTTCACGTGTGGCTGCGAGTTCATTAGCCAAAAACATTAAGATCTCTTTCAATTGTTTGGAATCGCGGGGTAAATTGTCATATGTATCGGGTATCGCAATTTCTGTTTCATCTGTTTCATTGGATCCTTCTACTCTTTCTTTTTGTTGATACACAAGGTCTTTAGCTGTATCGTCCAGGGGCTTGTCCGTATCGCGTAACGCTATAAGCGCTTCGATGTCGGATTGAACAAAGATACGCCGATCGCCATCTTTTAAAAACTCATATCCATTTCGCTCTAAGATTTGGCCATACTTTCGAACAGTGGGTGTTGCAATCGCCACTTCTTCTGCCACTTCCTTGGAAGAGAAAGCTCGTTCATTTGGTTGTATATCATTTCGCATATCGGACCTCCTTTTCTCCTAATTATGGGGTTTTTTGATGGATTCGTATATCGCCCAGTGATACAAAACATACAAAAAAGAGCCTATCCGCCCCTTTCTTGAGGAATTCTATTAAAGATGACGCTTGTTTTTGATCGAGGTTCTCAACCGCCTCAACTTCCATTTTATCAAGCATGCATTTTGTTTAAATAAAAAAGATCTTCAATGAATTTCACTTGGGTCTTTTGTTGGCTTTGGTACATCGTCCGATACATTGGATGTAAATGCCCTAACAGAAGTAATATCTAAAAGACCAGGATAGTCTTTTTTTACTTCAGCTCTTTTTGGAGCAATACATAACAATCAGCATTTTCTACTATAGTAAAACTACAGCTAAACGTTGAAGACAAGCAACTGCTTATCAAAAACGAAACAATCCTTTTAGGAGAAATTAAGCGTGCCATTAATGAAAGGGATACACATGTTCTCCCGCTACAAAAGACGAAACGAAAACTTATGTCTATTTAAACGAGGGCAGAGCATTTAACTTGTTATATTAATTTTTAAAGGCGTATTATTGCTTAGGTACGTATGTCAAGGAGGCACAACGATGAAACAACTTTCGCGAACACATACAGTCTTACTGCTTACATTTCTTGTGATTATGTGGGGTGTCAATTGGCCATTATCCAAGATCGCACTTAGCTATACTCCCCCATTATTATTTGCCGGAATTAGAACGATTTTGGGCGGCCTTATTTTACTTATTTTTGCCCTTCCAAGATATAAAAGGCTTCGATTTAAAGAAACATGGCATTTTTACTTTATTTCAGCTTTTTTTAACATCATCCTTTTTTATGGTCTTCAAACGGTAGGTCTTGGTTATGCACCAGCTGGATTGTTTTCTGCAATTGTATTCATCGAGCCGGTGCTGCTCGGGATTTTCTGTTGGATTTGGCTTGGGGAATCGATGTATAGATTAAAAATGATTGGATTACTCCTTGGCTTCACAGGTGTTGCAATTATAAGTGCAAGCGGATTTACAGGTGGTATTTCAGCTGTTGGTATTATCCTGGCTCTTGGCTCTGCAGTAGGCTGGGGATTGGGCACGGTTTATGTTAAAAAAACAGGTGATCGTGTTGATTCGATCTGGATGGTTACCGTACAGCTTATTATGGGTGGGCTCTTCTTATTAAGTGTAGGCTCCAAATTTGAGAGCTGGTCAAATATCCAGTGGGAAATACCATTTATAGCAAACTTATTATTCATCTCTACCTTTGTCATTGCCTTTGGCTGGCTGGCATTCTTTACACTCGTCGGTTCAGGCGAAGCGAGCAAAGTCGGATCATTCACTTTCCTGATCCCGCTCATCGCCATCCTTTGCAGTTCTTTCTTGTTACATGAAAATATTACCCTGAATTTAGTAGTCGGTCTTTTATTTATCGTTATTAGTATATTGTTTGTAAACATGAAGCTCAAATCCAAGACGGTACCCGACTCGAGTGTTTAAAGGTAAAGACATGTAAAAATACACAATCAGTTTAAAAGAGATGATCTCTGGATTTAACAGAGTTCATCTTTTTTTTTGGATTTTTATAATATTCCTTGTCGTCTTGGCTTTTGACTTTGTCGATATCTACTCAGAATTTGTAGATATTTCTCGGGAAATAGCTAATTTGTGAAAATCGTGAATTCTGAATGGTATTTTTTGATACACAAGGTCTCTAGCAAAATCAATCGCAATCTCATGTTATATCGCCCTGCGATATGAAACCTTTCTGCACCTTATTTTCCGAATATGGAGAAAAGCTTACCCCATTTCCCATTACGTTTTTGTATCGCTTCTTCTAAACGTTTATTAAAATCACTTTGTGAACTCCATTCTCTTTTCTGTTCGTCCCGCATGTTTTGTATTTCTTTTTGTAAGAGTTCACTTTTTTGTTTTTCTTGCTGCAGCAATGTTTTGTAATGGTGTTTTTGTTGTTCAGTTAATTTTTCAATTTTAGCATTAGTCTTTTGCGCTGAATTTCCAATACTAGAACTTATAACATGATGATCTTGCTGGAGTCGGGAAACTGTTGTTTTAAGCTGGGACATATCGTTGGTCAGTTGGACATTCATTTCACGGGTGGCTGCGAGTTCCTTGAATAAAATCATTAAGGCTTCTTTTAGTTGATTGGGGTCGTGGGGTAACTCTTCATATGTATCGGATACAGCAATCTCTGTTTCATTGGATTCTTTTAATCTCTCTTTTTGCAGATCTACTAGATCTTTAGCTGTATCATCCAGGGAGTTGGCCGTATCGCGAAGCGCTATAAGCGCTTGGATGTCAGATTTTACAAAGATACGCCGATCACCATCTTTCAAAAACTCATATCCATTTCGCTCTAAAATTTGTCCATACTTTCGAACAGTGGGGGTTGCAATCCCCACTGCCTCCGCGACTTCCTTGGAGGAGAAAGCTCGTTCATTCGGTTGTATATCACGTCGCATATCGGGCCTCCTTTTCTATTTAATAGTTTATTATGCAGGTTACATTCGCAAGTTATATCGCCCAGTGATACGAAAAACTTTAGCATTTTTATTATGATGAGATATACCTATCTAATTATATCATTTCGTTAAATATGAAGATTTTTTGACAAACTTGCATATCGCCCAGCGATACAAGATACATAAAAGAGCCACTTGTCCACTCCTCTGCAGAAAAACCCCATCACCCTTAACTCGCCTAAGTATAAACAATTTATGTTAAAATAAATGCTGCTTCATACTCAAGGTGGAGAGCCCTTTCTACCTTCAAATTTACAAATCAGGGCAACTTAGGAGTGTATTAAACTATGAACAAAAAAGATATCGCACAGCTGCGAAAACAATTTAAAAAAGAAAATGCTTCACTTAACATCTCCACCATCTTTAATGTGTATATAACGAAAGAATCGAGTGACATTTATCATCACCAGAGCCAGCCTTTTGAAATGCTAGATTCTGAACAACAAGAGCTGTTTCTGAACAATTTTAAAAAATTACTTGCCGGCAACCTGGATGAGAAGCTCTTTGAATTAAAGTTTCAACGTAATGCTGAGAACAGCAGCCAGCTCATCCTCCATCAAGGTTTGCTCAGCAGTGATACCGATGACTGGAAAGAGCGAATGCTCCAAATGGTAGGCAAAATGCTGCAGGATCGGCTATATGAGATGGATATCGTGATTACCTTCATTAAAGGAGAATACTTCAAACCGACGAAACGCCGTGGTGCCGATTCTGAGGAAAATGGACACGATGCCGTTTACTCTCATCCCTTTATTCTTTGCAGTATTAACAATACGCAAGACCCTAAAAAGGAACTGCTGTTTGACTATGTGGAAAAAGAGTTCAAATACAACTTTGTGCTTGATCCTATCATCAACCTGAATGCACCAATCGCCGGATTCCTGTTTCCTTGCTTTACTGATAATGCAGCCGATGTCAATCACATCCTGTATTCGACAGGGAAAGTCCATGAGCCTGATTATTCATTCATAGAGCAAGTGTTAAACGCTGAAGAAATGATGACAGCAAAGGATGATAAAGCCGTTTTTGAAGAAATTATTAAAAACGTAACCAGTGATCAATTAAATACATCCACTCTCTCCAATGTTTATGAAGAAATTCACCGAATGATTGAAGAAAATGAAGAGGAAGAACAACCAAAATTGGACACCAAGGACGTGGAACGGGTGCTCAAGATGAGCGGCCTTGAAAACATCAACACGGAAAAGGTAGAGTTAGCCTTCAAAAATGTGATCGATGATGACAAGTACGAGATCAAAGCTAGCAGCGTCGTTCCGAAGTATAATTCAAAATCCATTAAAATCAACACAAAAGTAGCTAACATCTCCATCAGCCCACAGGACCTGCGATACGTCAAACAAGTCCATCTCAGCGGCAAACGCTACCTCATGATTGAAGTGGAAGAAGACACCGTCATCGAAGGCTTTACGATGATTCCAGAGGCTTTTGCGGAGAAAGTGGAAAATTAATAGAAAAAAGCTTCTCCTTTTTAACCTGGGAGAAGCTTTTTATTATGTGTACGTTTCTCGTTTAATCAATCGGCATTGGGGCATCTGGAGACACAAGATTCTGTTCTTTTAACTCCTTCCAGAAGGCAGAAGGAATCTCTTCCTTGGAGGCAGCTACATCCTCTTTCACATGTTCCACCCGAGTAGAGCCGGGAATGACAGCAGCTACTGCGGGATGGGCCATGGAGAATTGAAGTGCGGCAGCTTTAATACTCACCTGATGCTTTTCAGCAATCTGTTTGATCTGGTTCGCTTTTGAAGCAATTTCATTGGGAACATCTCCATAATCGAAATGATTTCCTCCAACCAATACTCCCGAATTGAACGGAGCGCCGACAACAATGTTTACATTTTTCTCCGCAGCTCTTGGCATTAACTTAAGCAACGCATGCTCATGGTTCAATAGCGTATAATGGGTCGCTTGCAGGCTGATGTCCGGGCGTGTTTCTTCCAGTTCAATGGCAAGTTCGATTGGTTCTGTCCGATTGACTCCCAGACCCCATGATTTAATCACTCCTTCGTCACGAAGGCGGGACAGCACACGGAACGCTCCTTTTCGTGCAATATCAAACTGTGTTACCCATTCGTCACCGAGAAAATCGGGCGAAACATCGTGCACATATACAAAGTCCAGACGATCCGTTTTTAACCGCTCCAAGCTTTGCTCGACCGATCGCAGGGTCGCATCTTCACTGTAATCCGTGGTTATTTTATTTTTGCGGCCATGCTCAAACATCCCTTCCTTTTCCTCTGTTTCATCTTCAATCACCCTGCCCACTTTCGTTGATAAGAAATAGTCATCGCGATTGTATTTGGATAAAACTTCCCCCAGACGCAGTTCCGCTAATCCCGCTCCGTAAAACGGGGCCGTATCAAAATAACGGATTCCGAGATCCCAGGCGGTTTCAATCGTTTTCCGCGCTTCTTCCTCCGGAACCTCCCTGAACATATTTCCAAGCGGCGCCGTACCCAGACCCAATTTTCCTTTAATCAAGCTCATAGATATTGCCTCCTATCCGGCGATTAGTCTTTTTTTCACTGTTTATTTCCATTCCTTTTCTCTTTGCACTTAAAACACAGGATTCCGCAAGAAAAAACCGCCAAACAAATAGTTGCGGCTTTGAATCTGTTTTATTATCAAGCTGACACTGGCTAACAAAATGGTGGTATGCTCTGTGGAAAATGAAAGAAATTCTCGGGATCATATTTGGTCTTTACTTTTCGAAGCCTTTCAAAGTTTGAGCCCCAATAGGCTTTCCAAAGTTTCTAATATTTTCGTCTGGAACATTGACATAGGAACCTTCTACATAGGGTTTCATCATCAGACGGACTCTTTCAACAGATGCAAGATTCCTGGCTTCTTCTGATTTATTTACCCAACTAGAAGTCCATTCCGTATAAAACAATGGGCAGCGCCAGTAAAAGGCCGTTTTATGTTTAGGTACTCTGCTTAGCGCACCACCCCAATTGATAAAAAAGAAATTGGCTTCTGTTCCGGTGGCTTCTTCCAAAAACCGTCTCATGATTTTAATCGGTTGATCCGGCCAAAGGTGAAGTCCCCACGCGGACGAGGGATTTAACACTCTGATCGGATCGGCCAGGAATGGGTTCGTCCGGATCCAGGAAATCGATCGCATCTGGATAGTATAATGTTTCTATTACGCTTTGAGTTGGGGTACCTGCATTGGTTAGCGGTTCTAATACCGATAGTTGTTCTCTTCTCCCCTGGCTGAGGAAATATACCCTTCCTGTTTCCAGTAACGCAGTGTGGAATTCGCTACGCCTATTCTCCCGGCAACTTAACGATTTGCCGGAATGACCTCAATCTGGAAAGCAAAAAAGCCACCATCAAGAGAACACCCGCCCGCTCAAGCATTAAAGGCAGCAGCTGTAACAGCTTAACTCCCTCCTTCTGGAAAACCCTAAATATACTATCTTTAGTACTTGTTCATGTTATCAGGCTTAACGGTTATTGCATTTTACTATTTTCTTAAGCGTGAGAGGTGGCTATAATAGATGAATGGGAGATTTCACACCATAACGAATAAAAAAGCTGCTAGGCTGAAATATAAATGAAAGAGGTAATTATGTGAATACAACATCATCATCGATAGCATCCTCAAAAACAAGAGCATTAGTCATCAATGCCCTTTTCATCGGATTAACTTTTGTGGCAACGTACATTAACTTCAAACTTCCGATCATGGGTAACGGAGGATTAATTCATCTGGGTAACGTTCCTCTATTTGTAGCGGCATTTGTTTTCGGCAGAAAAACAGGTGCCATTGCAGGCGCAATCGGAATGGGTTTATTTGACCTCCTCTCCCCGTGGACGGTGTGGGCACCGTTTACCTTCGTTATCGCAGGAGCAATGGGATATGCAGCCGGCCTCATATCCGAAAAAGTACCCGGCAACAAAATGCTGGTTAACACCCTGGCCGTCGTCGCCGCCCTTGTAATCAAGATTATTGGATACTACTTTGCAGAAGTAATCCTTTATCATAACTGGGTTCAGCCTTTTGGGTCTATTCCGGGGAACTTCTTGCAGGTTGTTGTGGCTGGTATTATTGTCGTGCCGCTTGTTGCGCGCATTAAGAAAAGAATTATATAGATTGAGTATCCCGGAAGCTTTCTGGGAAAAAGCAACGAATGAATGAAAAAGCTTCTCATCCCTTTTCAACCGGATGAGAAGCTTTCTTATATTCACGTTTAATCGATTGGCAGAGGGGCATGTGACTTTTCGTGGGGGCTTAACATGGTTTCAGGCTTCATCCTGAAAGTAGAATTACAATTTAAATCCTGCTTTTCCAATCATCATAGAAATCCTTAATGGTTGAATGTATGGCATGTAAAACAACTAAAATTAAGTACAGCATCATAACTGTAGCAATTTCCCCTGTAAAAATTGCAAGAATAGCAATAGCAAATATCCAAAAAAACATAGATTTGTTCATTTAAAATAACCTCTTTCTTCTCCCTCTTTCTTCTCCCTCTTTCACATCCAAATTTTAGCATGAAACTAGAATTAATCCAGTAATTAACAGCATAATGTTATTCTTACCCTCGCTTTTTTCTGAACGGACCGATAGGAATCGGCACACTTCTAACCGCGTTATTGATCGAAATTATTTTAGCAGTCTTCCTCCCCTTTGCTAACCAAATGTATCAGCTAAGAAAGCAGGTTTGCCCAATCTAACTGGTTCTCATTTGGACTTGAAAAAGTAAAAAAAGAGCTGCCAGAAGGTCAATTTATTCTGACTTTCTGGACAGCCTCTTTTAGCATTTGTGTGTGTATCCAGTGGGACTTCAAACCATCACAATATTTCTATATACCCTTCTGTTCCATGCACGCGAATTCGCTGCCCGTCTCTTATCCGTTCGGTAGCATTTTCCACCCCGACAACTGCTGGTAAGCCATATTCACGTGCGATAACGGCTCCATGTGTCATCAGTCCGCCAACCTCGGTAACCAGACCTTTTATAGATACAAACAATGGTGTCCAGCTGGGATCAGTAAAGGAAGTGACCAATATATCTCCATCTTCCAGATCAGCATCTTCCATGTTTAAGATGACACGCGCCCGCCCTTCTATCACTCCAGAAGAAACAGGCAGGCCTGCAATCGCTTCGGCTGGGATATTTTCTCGTTTGTACTCACCCGCAATAATTTCACCATCAGACGTGATCACCCTTGGTGGAGTTAGTTTTTCATATAATTTGTACTCGTCTTTTCGTTTGCTGATGATCTCGTCATCCAGTTTATTTGTGCGGACGGCTTCGCGAAGTTCTTCAAATGTAAGATAGTAGATATCTTCTTTTTCGTGAATCACATTGGCTTGGACGAGTTGTTCGGCTTCTTTCAGCAATGCCTGTTTATAAACAAAGTAGCGGTTGACCATGCCGTATTTGGGATATTCACGATAACCGATGAAGTTCCGGAGGATTCGAATCTTTTGTTTCGTCTCTTCTGCTTTTTGTTGGCCATCCGGCAATTGCATCAACCGATCCAATAACTCTTGCTCCTTTTTTAAAGCTTCCTGCCGCCCTTGCTCAAATCTTTGATGACTGGCATTCGGTTCAAAGTTTTTGATGTTACTGAGAATCAAGGGGACAAGTGTTGTTGGTTTCTCGCTCCAACGGCTTCTCGTAATATCGATCTCTCCGGCACATCTCATTCCGTATTTGTTGAGATAATGATGGATGGCGTCCCGGGTTTGTTGTCCTCCTTCAAACTGGACGAGTTCATCCAAAAAGTGGTCCTCTTTTACCTGCTGCAGATACTCAACGACTTCTGGATAATTACGAATTACATCGGCGACATCCATTAATGCCAAACCCATTTCCGAAGTAATATTGTTTGGTACAGATTGAGATAGCGTGTCGGCTGCGTTCTTTTCACCTAACCACTTGTTCATGTTTTCATTGATCCATGCTGAAGCATCGAAAGCAGCCATAAATACAGCTGAACTTTGTGGATTAAATAAGATCTTCCTTAGTTCCTGGATATCTTCCAAAATAAAATCCATTAAATCCGATCCCGATTTGGCTTGGATGTTATTTTTTAACTCTTCGATCGATGCTTGGCTTTTCTGGATCAACTCCGTAACGATGGTCGGATCGTTTTCGTTTGGTGCTGGAACATCCGCAGGTTCACCATGTTTTCTTTGCCCTCGTGCATTTTCGTCATCTGATACCGATTTTATAAAATTTTCTCGCTCGATGACGGTCATTAGTGCATCCTTCATCAACGGATCGTGCTGGCCCATGGCCTGTAGCAGACCTTTCCGACTGCCAGGTGAAGCCAAGTGTTTTGTCGCATCAACAAATAATCTTCCTCCAGCTCTTCGCATCGGGGCTGGAGTGACTAACAGGAAAAACGACAATCCCAATGGTTTGATGGCATCGGTCATCATTTGCTGGTGGCCGACAGAGATATAGACGTGATTTTCATGATCATCCGCTTCTGGGATAGGGTATAGCGTCGTAATCGGCCGGCTTTGAACGATGTAGAATGTATCATCAACCAAACACCATTCGATATCTTGCGGGCTGCCAAAATAAGCCTCGATCTGTCTTCCCATGCGTTCCAGCTGCAGGATTTGCAGTTCAGTAAGTGTTTGAATCTTTTGCTGATCAGGATCGATCCGCTGAGTCTCCGTTCCGCCTTCTTTTCGTCCATAGATGGCCAATTTTTTGGCTGCTATCCTCTTATCGACGATTTCCCCATCCAGTACCTTATAACAATCGGGAGAGACTAAGCCCGAGACCAGTGCTTCTCCAAGCCCAAAACTGGCATCGATGGAAAGCAGCTTTCGGTTAGAGGTCATCGGATCAGCGGTAAATAGAACCCCTGAAGCTTTAGGGAAAACCATCCTTTGAACGATAACGGATAGATAAACTTGTCTGTGGTCAAATCCATTCTGCATACGGTAGATTACCGCCCGATCTGTAAATAGAGAAGCCCAGCATTTGCTGATATGCTGCAGGATTGCTTCTTTTCCGATGATATTTAAATAGGTGTCTTGTTGGCCAGCAAAAGAGGCATATGGCAGATCTTCGGCGGTCGCACTGGAACGCACGGCATAAGCATGTTCATAGCCAAACTGAGAGAGAGAATCAGCAACGGCATTCACAACATCGGAAGGAATTTCTGCTTCCATAATGATTTGTCGAATCTGTTTGCTGATTTCACCAATTTGATCCCGATCCTCTGCTTTTAGCCTTGTCAGTTCATCCAGCAAAGAATGGAACGTGTTGTTTTGTTCAATGGCTTTTTGGTACCCTTCTGTTGTCACACAAAATCCTTCGGGTACATGTATTCCTTGAATTTTTGATAATTCCCCTAAATTCAAACCTTTTCCGCCAACGAGCGAAAGCGGTGTTTTATCCATTTCCTGAAAACCCAGAACCAAAGGACTCATACTTGATCTCCCCTAACCATTGAATTTGGTTTCTTGGATATACTTATCCCTCTCAACAAAACAAATTAAAATTCTATTGTATTTTAGCAGTAGTAAATAACAATAAATAGTCTATTTTTACCATTTTTTATATGCTATAATTAACTTAGGGAGAGTTAGCAAAAATATTACCCTTCGAACCCTCCGCAGGGATTTTTCATTTCAAGATTTATAAGTCTTGATCATCAAATTTCAAAAAAAGACAGAAGACTACCTCCCTTGTTGTGGAGGACACATCCCTTCCAGTCATGGAACTAACGGATCTGTCTGTAAATCTGTCGGTCGACGGCATCTCCCTTTCAAAAGATGAACAGAAGCAGTTCATTGCCTTTGTTAGAGCAAAGCGGCAATTGGAAAATAAGACAACATAAAAACCACCTCCTTAAATTAGGAAGTGGTTTTTTGCAATTCATATCGTGTTAATTCTTCCTTTCAACTGGAATTATTAAGCCAGTAAGACAGACGAGAGAATATATCATAAAGACAAATGAGTAAGAACTCATACTAATCAATTGACCTGCAGCAGCAGAGCCAACCGATTGTCCAACACCTAACGCTAGAAATGCTAAGCTAACTCCAACATGTGGTACTAATTTAAATATGCGGGTGGCCCAAACAATCAACAGGCCAGTAACAAAGATATAGGAAATACCAAACAAAAAACCAGATGAGTATACACTGTATATCGATGGAATGGTAATACTAATAATGGATATGGACATCACTAAGAGAGCCAACCTGTAAGTTAAGGTTAATCCCGCCCTATTCATTACCCCACCAGATAAACCCCCGATCGCCCCAGTCACACCCATTACTACCCAAAAAATCACACCTGCATAATCACTCATGTTGAATTCAACTTTTAAAAAGCTTCTGGAAAATGTCCAATAGATAGACGAACCAAAACCCGCTATGAACGATGAAAGTAATAAAAACTTAGCTTTATTGAAGGTAGAAATACTTATTAGATTTTCATTTTGTAATTCAGATTTCTGATAGGGAATTCTTAATGAATTCCATACAAGTACAACTAAAGAAATCACTGCAAATAAAATAAAAGCGAATCTCCAATGATCAGTGAAAAGGATCGCTATCGGTCCGGATAGTATAAGACCAAAACTAGTACCCGTATTGATCCACGTATTTCCCCGGTCCTTGTCTTCCTCGTTCAAAGATGTGGATGCGACTTGGCTGTATGCAGGGGATGCCCACCCGCTGCCTAATCCTGCTATAAATGTACTCAGTGAAAGGGAAAAGAAATTCTGGGATAATCCTATTCCTAATAGGCCCATTACTGCACTTAGACCAGAAAGTTGAATGACTTTTAGCTGGCCAAACCTTTTTATAAAGTACGATGATGTTAACAAAGCTAAGGTATAAGCTATATAGGCGGTTGAGCCTACAATACCGGCATTACTTTCTGAAAGATTTATGGATTGCGTGATATTCGGTAAAAATAAGCCAAAGCTAAACCGCGCAAATGCATAAGTTACACCAATCATAGCAATACCAGGCAAGACGATTCTCCACATTTTCCTCTCTCCTTTATTTTGATAGAACGATCATTATATTTTGTTGAGAATAAAATAAGTAAGGAAAGATTAATCTTAGCTTACTCATGAAATAATTTTTCAACTGTATCCATTAAATCCTTAGAAACCTCCCCCGGTTCCAATACTTCAGACAGAGCGGTAGCTCCTTCAAACAGCATGGCTAGACGTGTAGCCTGATTACTATCAAGACCACCGTCCTGAAAAAATGAAATTAAGTTCCTCTTGTGCGCAATAACCGTGTCACTAATTTCTTTATTCATAGAAGCGTATTCTTCCTTCGCCCGCAGCATCATGCATCCATTGGATCCATTCTTGAGGATCCAGTCCATATGAGCTTCGGCTAATGATAACGCTTTGTTGATAGGCTTACTTTCTTTTAAGCTTGGTTCTAAAAAAGAAAAATACCTGTCCTCTCGCCTTTTTAACACTTCAAGTATTAAATCTTCCTTCGAATCAAAATGATTGTACATCGTCATTAAAGCAACCTCTGATTCAGAGATAATTCGTTTCATTCCTATGGCGTGAAAACCATTTTCATAAAACAACCTCTCAGCGTTTTCTAATAAACTCTCTCTTTTTTTGCTCAACTAAAACCACCTCCATAGGTAGAATGGTCATTCTACTTTAACACAAAAAAGAAGCTTCCCACAAGTTTGTTTAACTTATGAGAAACTTCTTTGATCTTTCTCAAAACCTCATATATCAAGGCTTTCAGGGGCGTCTTTACATCATGCCGCGCATAGATTGTGGAGTTATACATCACAACATCATACAATCTAACCCTTAATTAAAGCACATAACGAAACATTGGTTCTCCACTGGAATATCACTGAGCAATATAAAATAATCTCGATATCGGCACCCATTCGGTACCAATCCATTCCTTTGGTATGTTTTAAAATTAGATTGCATATAATTCGCCATTGTAGTGGAATATGTCAATTAGACTTTCTGTTCTAATATCTTTCCAGGCATCACAATACAAAAAAAGAATACTTTTTAAACATTGCATGTCTTCCATGTTCCAGAACATAATTTACGTTGAATCTCCTCGCCACTTGTTCTCTAAGCTAATTTGTGTAATTCCTTTAGAGCCGTTTCCTAGAGCTGTCTAAAGCAAAAAATTTGATTTTGGGTTTAAAGGAAAATAATATAGAGATATTGCAAATTACCAATATCCTTTTGTTCGATTAGTTTATACGGATTCCAAGCAAAATAGATTTTAATAAGATCAGGAAGGGGCGGGCACCGATGAATCGGGAATCAAATATGATAAATGACGAACAGGCAGTTGAAATTTTCAAGGCTCTGTCAAATCAAATAAGAGTAAATATTCTTCAAATGTTGAAAGAACCTGATAATAATTTTTCCCCGCAGACCCATGTCATCAAGGAAAAAGGCTTTGATGGCGGGGTTTGTGTCAGTGATATTCGCAGCAAAGTAGGACTATCACAGTCCACTACCTCCCAGTATTTGTCTATCCTATTGCAAAGCGGTCTGGTTGAAATGAAACGAATCGGACAATGGACTTATTATCGACGCAATGAGGAAACCGTTAAACAGTTTGAAAAGTATATAGGCTTAAAAATATAACCTTTTTGAGGAGGACCAAGAGTGAGTTTTCAAAATCATCGTGCCTATAACAGCATGTACCAGAAAGACAAAATGACACTTGGATTTGTCCTCCCGACTGCCAGGATGTCTAAAAATCCGATTATGGAGAATCAACTGGAGCTTGCCCGTAAAATTGAAGAATATGGCTTTGCTTCATTATGGCTCCGTGATATTACGATGCAGAATTTGAATATTGATGATAACGGCCAAAAGTACGATTTATGGATTTATTTGACGTATCTTGCGGCCTATACGAAGCACATTGCGTTAGTGACAGGAAGTGTAGTTCTCCCTTTGCGCCACCCCGTCAGGGTAGCCAAGGAAGCTGCATCAATCGATCAATTGTTTCCAAGTCGATTGATTATGGGGGTGGCATCAGGGGACAGGGAAAAAGACTTTACAGCTTTAGGGATATCTAAGCAAGAAAGCGGTCCGTTATTTAAAGAAAATTTCGAAATTCTCGACCGGCTGTTAAAAGAGGATCAGCCGACAATCCACAGCCACGCCGGGCTGATCGATGGTACAGATATGAGGTTAATCCCAAAGCCTGTATCTTCGATTCCGACCATGGTGACTGGATTTAGCAATCAGTCTATCAATTGGATAGCCAGGAATGGGGATGGGTGGCTTCAATACCCTAGAAGCATTATTCAACAGGCGAAGCTTATCCAGGATTATCGTGCTTTAACTGAAGGAGATTTTAAACCCTTTTCTCAAAGCTTGTTCATCGATTTATCGGAAAATCCCGATGAAATGCCTGTCCCAATACCCTTAGGCTATTCCGTGGGAAGAAACCGTTTAGTTGATCTGCTTCATCAATTTCAAGCGATTGGGGTCAACCATTTGGCGTTTGTTCTGTATTTTTCCAAGCGCCCTCCAGAGGAAGTAATCCAGGAACTTGGAGAATTTGTTTTACCCTACTTTCCAACCCATAAAGGTACAGGCCAGCTTTAAAAAATTAAATTGTATATAAAGGAGGATGAATTATGACAAAGAAAATAGAACTTTCAGTACTAGATCCCTCCCCAATTGTCGAGGGAGGATCAGCCGAACTTTCCCTTCAAAACACGCTTGATCTAGCAAAGAAAACAGAGCAGTGGGGATATAAACGGTTTTGGCTTGCTGAACATCATAATTGGGCAGGAATGGCGAGTTCAGCATCCCCGATCGTAATTGGACGAGTAGCCTCTGTCACGGAAAAAATGCGTATTGGATCAGGCGCAATGCTGCTTTCCCATTATTCTCCTCTTTCCGTGGCTGAGCAATTTGGTACATTAGAAACCTTCTTCCCTGGCCGGATCGACCTTGGATTGGGGCGGGCACCTGGCACCGACCAATATACAGCAAATGTATTGCGGCAGCGGGTTGCCGGTGAACCTGAATTTGATGCCCGGCTTGAGGAGCTTATCGCATATCTTTATGGTACAGGAACAGCCACTAAGAAGGGTTCATTTAGCTTTCACGCCATTCCCGGCGAAAAAACAAATGTGCCAATTTGGCTGTTAGGTTCAGGGTTATATAGTGCACAATTGGCTGGAATACTTGGGTTACCATTCTCTTTCGCGGGACATTTTGCTCCAGGTAACATGATGGAGGCCGTAAAAATGTACCGGGATTATTTTCGTCCGTCTCAATTTTTGGAGGAGCCTTATGTACTGTTAGCCGTTCAAGTGGTGGCTGCTGATGAGAAACAGGAGGCACAAAGGCTTGCCACTTCGATGTATCAAAAATTTCTTTTGTTAACCCGCGGACAGCCTTCGCCAATTTTGCCTCCTGTTGATAATATGGACGAGCTTTGGAACGATAATGAACGCAGGGCGGTTGAAGAACAGCTTTTCACTTCCATCATCGGGGACCCTGCAGGTGTGAAGCAGCAGCTCCATGAGTTAATAGAAAAGACTGATGCTGATGAAATTATGGCTCATACAGAGATTTTTGATCATAAGGCACGGCTGCGCTCTTATGAAATTTTGGCTCAGCTGCAGTAAATTAAACAGTGCCTAGTCTAATAAAGGATGTATTTTCTGCAGATATTAAATCAGTTAAATTATTGTGATTTAGATTGAAACAGTAAAAGAAGACAAAGAAAAACAACCTGTAAATTCTTTTATAGGTTTGAACCGAAATTTTTAAAGAAAGAAGATGAGCATATGCCTGAAAATGATATAAAACAAATTACGGATATTCCATTCTCGGTCCTGGATCTCTCTCCAATTGCAGATGGAAGTACGCCGGCTGATTCTTTTCGCAATACTTTGGAGCTGGCCCAGCTCGCTGAAAAGCTGGGGTATAACCGATATTGGCTCGCTGAGCATCATAATATGCCATTTATCGCCAGCTCTGCAACATCGGTAGTGATTTCCCATGTTGCAGCAGGTACATCAAAAATCCGGGTAGGTTCAGGCGGCATTATGCTGCCGAATCATGCACCTCTTGTTATTGCTGAGCAATTTGGTACTCTGGAATCATTATATCCAGGACGTATTGATCTTGGCTTAGGCCGTGCACCAGGCACTGATCAGCTTACCGCACATGCATTAAGACGTGACTTGAGAAGTTCAGGAGAAGATTTCCCTGAGCAGCTGGCTGAGCTCCGGAATTATTTTGACCCTTCCCTTGCACAAGGATATAGTCATGTTAAAGCAATTCCGGGTGAGGGATTAAACATACCTGTTTGGCTGTTAGGTTCAAGCGGATACAGTGCCCAGCTGGCAGGAGAGCTTGGACTGCCGTTTGCATTTGCGAGCCATTTCTCGCCGCAAAACACACTCCCGGCTATCCAGCTGTACCGCCGTTCGTTTAAGCCTTCTAAAGTACTGGACAAGCCGCATGCAATGGTAGGGCTAAACATCATTGCGGCCGACACAGATCAAGAAGCTGAGCGGCTCGCTACAACATTGCAGCAGCAGTTCTTGAATTTGATGCGCGGGAAGGAAGTCCCATTGCAGCCGCCAGTGGATAATATTAATGATATAGGGAGCGACTATGAAATAGCTGCCCTTGAGAATCAATTAGGAACTTCGATTGTCGGCAGTCCTCAAATCGTAAAAGAAAAGCTGGAAAAGTTTTTGGATGAAAGTCAAGCCGATGAAATCATGGCAATCGCCCAGGTTTACGATCATAAGGCACGCCTCCATTCCTATGAAATATTGGCAGAAATTACTCAGCTAAAATAGGTCAAAACTGGCCTATCCTTATGGCAAGATATTTTTGATGTGAATGTATTTGGAACTGTCCGCGTAACCAAAGCAGTTATCCCTTTTATGAAAAAAGCCGGATTTGGACGCATCATTAATATTTCATCGGAATCAGGGCTTCAGCCTGATTCGTTTATGCCTCATTATAATGCTTCAAAGGCAGCAATTATCAATTTTTCAAAGAGATTATCAAAGGCGTATGCCGCACATGGAATTCTGGTGAATACTGTGTCACCAGCATTTATCATGACACCAATGCTGGAAAATCTAATAAAAGATAATGCGAAGCAGCTGAATATAACCTATGAAGAAGCTACTCAACAATTTTTAAAGGAAAACCATCCACATGTCGAAGTAAAACGGCCTGGAACAGTTGATGAAGCAGCGTCTGCTGTTGTTTATCTTGCATCCGAACAGGCTTCCTTTATTAATGGTGTAAACCTTCGGGTAGATGGCGGTTCGGTTGCGAGTATATATATTAAGCTAATTCTTAGAAAAAAATTCAAACAAAAAAGGCTATCCTTTATCGATAGCCGCTTTTTTGTTTAGATTACCTGATTCCGCCCGTTTTCTTTAGATATGTATGAAGCTTTATCAGCCCGAGATAGTAAAGACGCTTCGTATCACCCTTTTTATATCCTGTATCACCAAAACTGCATGTGATTTTTTCTTTGAATAGTCCTAGGGATAATTAGTAAACATGCTTGGAGTTTACCGTTATTTATGGTACGGTTCACCGTACATCACTAAAGAACATTGCTTCTTTTGAGCAAAAAGTCTATATTTTTGTTTGAAAAAAATAATGACCACTTCCTTGTTTTTTAAATAATCCTACATAACACTGGATACAAATTCCCTTTTGTCATTCATAGGCTTCCCGCTTTTGGTTGTCACTGAAAGCACGGATGCTTAAATGTTTCTCTTTTCGATTTAAAATGTATGGATAATTTTATTAAGTCTATAGAACATCGAATGCAAAGCTTGTTAAAGAAAACACCTTCTATAAATAAACGACTTACACCACAATCATTACGACACACTCACACATCATTGTTAGCAGAAGCAGGTGTTGAATTACTTAAAATTATGGATCGACTTGGTCATACAGAAGATGAAACTACAACACAGGTTTATTTACACATTACCAAAAGCAGAAAAAAAAGAAGCTTCCCAAAGTTGCTCAACTAATGAGAAGCCTCTAATTTTTTTGTTTGGAAAAGTTCGGGCACCTTTTCAGCACCTAAAATGATGTTTCCACCTTTAAAACCTTGATATATAAAGGTTCTTAAAGTTAAATTACATCATGCCGCCCATCTTTCACTTAAATTCTGCACATTTTCACCAACTTTCATACTTACTATTTTCCAATAAACATTCTAATAGTAAAAAGGATTTATTTTCGTAAATTTTCATCTCTATATGTAATTTTTGTTATTTTTATGTGATTTTTAAAAAATCACATATAGTAGGTGATCTGCTAGAACGCCCACTAACCTCGTTTCAGACATTCAACATTTTTCATCTGCAGTAACATTATTACTCGTACTGCGACTTTAGTTCTCTGCGGATTGCTTTATGAAATCAAATATTGTTTCTCTAATTGAATGATTGAATTTTTCATTTCCTATTGAGGTATCTTAATTGCCTTTACTGAAAAGTAATATTCAATGGTGTTAGCATTCATTACTTTGATATCCGATTGTTGTGTTTTAATCTTCTCAATTCCATACTTATCAAAGTAGGTTCTTTTTCCGTTTAGAGTACCCCCAGCAGAAACTTTGAGTTAAGTATCGTTTGAAAAAAGCACCCTTTAAGAACTTTTAGAAGTAGTAACTCGGTAAAACCAGAGAAGTTACTTTTACTACCGAAATACTCTTTAAAGTTATTAGTAAGGTAAATATTCGAGGCTGCCGTTTAGAAAAACAATCGATGAGTTTAATTTTTCTATCCAGCCCACGATTGATGAGCGAAGAATTCGAGAATTAATGACTCTTTCTTTCTTGAAAGAACATGAAAATCCTATCTTTCTGGGATCGCCTGGCATTGGAAAAACACACTTAGCTGTGTCCATTGGCCTTCAGGCCATTTTTCAAGGGTATAAAACCTATTTTGTATCTGCTCACGACCTAATTATTCAGCTGAGAAAAGCCGATACCGATGGTAAATTGGAATTGAAATTACGTTCTTTTGTAAAACCTAGGCTTTTAATTATCGATGAGATGGGCTATATGAAACTGGATATCGGAGATGCCCACTACCTGTTCCAGGTCATCGCCCGACGTTATGAGAAGGGATCCATTATCTTAACGTCCAATAAATCATTCGGTGAATGGGGAGAAATGGTCGGCAATCCGGTTATCGCAACAGCCATATTAGACCGACTGCTTCACCATTCACGCATCTTTAACCTGAATGGTGAAAGCTATCGGCAGCTCGAAAAATAGAAAACTGGGGATTTTTATACCGGACATTTTGGGGAAGTTATAACCGGCCTTGACATTTGTCGTATTCTTAAAACGTCTATCATCCAAAAAGTCTTGATATGCAAATTTTAATAACACAAAAAACCACTCCCTTATTTTTATAGGAAGTGGTTATTGCTTTTGATATAAGTTATTTCCATGATTACTTCATAGGATGTGCACAAATATTGGTTGAAAAGGGTGGAGAAATAACCTTAGCTATTTCTCCGACGCTTGGCTTAAAAGCCTTACATCACGCCGCCCATACTCTTAGTTAATTAAATACTAAGGAACATAAACTAATAACGTTTATATAATCAGTGTTTAAACCTTGCCAGTTTACCTTGAGGTTAAATAAGATATCACTATTTATGAACATATACAGTCAGAATCCAGTCACAATATCTCTTTAAAGAACCCCTCTCTAGTATTTAGGAGGCTATAACAAGTGGGACCTAATAAAATCTATCTACCTAATGGGGTCGTTCTTTTTATTGTGATATTGCCAGTTTTTATTGCATTTTGGGTTACAAAATCTATGTTTGCTGTTTCTTGGTTCGAATTCACTACCGCAAAAATCACAGGGCTTAAACCGTTTTTCTATTTGCTTCATCGAAGATTCCAAATTTAGTCCCTGTCCCTCATAAAGTTCCCGAATAGTAATAATGCTGCCATTTCCTTTTGAATTATTATCCCAGGCAGATATTAACCTAAGATTAGATGGATGAGAAAGTATTGGAGCAGGTACCCCATTATCGTACCCATCACGTACAGAATATTTGTGGTCATACTGCATACGTTCAGGGCGCTTTTTACCATAGTGCTTATCAACGATTCTTTGGCAAACTTTTTTGTACTCTTGATAATCTCTTAAATGAGCTGTATCATATCTCAATTGAGTTTCTTCTGTTCTCTTTTCTCTTAATTCCTTTAACCATTTTGATTGCTGTTTATAGCGATCAGGATCGGAAAAGAACACCTTGCTGGTCCTCCTATTATGCTCATCCATCCTCTTTTGATGGTTTTCAAGTTCAGACACTTTGATTCCTGCTTTTTTTAGCTTCTTTGTGATGGCTTTCCTGTTTACTCCATAAAAATCAGCTACTTCATAAATAAACATGCCTTCGTTAATTTTCTCTATGATCATTTCAGCCGTTAGGGGGAACCCTAATTGTAGGTCGAGCCGATGCCCCAAGGACTCCGCTCTTGAACGAATAGGAATATGGTTTTCGTGCAATCGGTTTTTAATGGTACCAGGAGAGCAGTTGTATATATTTCCAATTTTAGTGAAACTCAATTTTTGATTAACGTATAAATCATACAAGTCTTCTTTTGGAATTACAACCTTTGCCAATTCAATTCCCTCCTATAATAATTTTATAGCATATTTGTTTGGGTTTTAATAGAAGACAATCGTACTTTTACCTCTGAATTAGATCGGTTAGCTGACTTTCTTCCGGAAGGATTCGAATTGGTAAGGCCGGAAGTATCCATGGGCTACCACTAGTTGCGAATTAACAATTTTTTATACGGGGGAATTATCACTTATCAAGCGTAAATGTACCGGCACGTTTTTGTAGAAGACAGGATCAACTGGAAATACAGTTTCCTCTTTTCCTTTGGGAAAATACCTCGTCTTATTCCTGTTCCTAATATGGTAATAATGATTCCGTAGTCACGATAAGCGACCTAATTCTTGTCCCGTTGCTATATTCCCTGTAAAAGTTCAATATTTGACGTATCTGCTCATCACTAAAGACCTCAAACTTCACATCATCTTCTTAACCTTCAGGATTAGTCTTAATAATCTCACATTCAACTAGGAATTTAAAAATGCCCTAATCCCAATAGCTTGGTGTTAATGGTTACCGCTTTATCCCAGATATTAGTTGTTGTAGTATTCTTAAAACGTCTGTCATCCAAAAAATCATGAAACGCAAATTTTAACAGCACAAAAAAACCACTCCCTTATTTTTATAGGAAGTGGTTATTGCTTTTGATATAAGTTTTTTCCATGACTACTTCATAAGAAGCATGCAAATATGAGTAGAAAAGGGCGGAGAAATAGCCTAAGCTATCTCTCCGATGTTTGGCTCAAAAGCCTTACATCATGCCGCCCATTCATCAGGGCGTACAATCCAGTGAAATAGTTATTATTATAGTCTTGGTATATAGGCCTTTTCCCATTTACGAATAAATATTCAACAATGGAATTTAAAATAACTATGAGCAATATTATGAGCATTTCCAATAAAATTTCTAAAATAATTATTTTAGAAATAACTAATAAAACTTGTTCTAATAAATAGCATTGTATTACTTATTGCTCTAATTGGATTATTAGTGTTGATTTCCGATTCTCAAAACGTTCTTCTCTGATTGCTGGAAAAAAATGAACCACTGTTAGCTATGCTGCCTCAGTCTCTATTATGCTTAATTTTGCGAAAACATCAAGTCAATTTCCACATTTCACGGCCTAAAAATAGCCTTAAAACGAGGTTTCTTAACTTACTAACTATTCCTTAAATCACATATTTACAACCTATACTCTAGAACTTTTTTAAGTCACCTTGTCTTTCATCTAAGATATCATATGAATAGTGATTACCTTTTAATTGATATAATAACCACCATTCATGATAATATTTATCCGATACTTTTTCTATATACGTGTTCCAAAATAAGGTTAAACTATTTGATTCTAAGAACTCATTAAGTTTACCTTTGTTAAAAAGTAAACAACTTTCAAACCCAAATATTGAGGCATCGAAAGCAACAATATCACCAGCAGAATTTATCCATACACCTTCTTGACTCTGGATCAAATTAAAGTAATTAATAAGTATAGGATCTGGCATTAAATAGCTTAAGGAACTTCCTTCATCAGTAGAATAGTCATAATTCCCTTCCCACGAATAATCCCAAACTGCTTGAGAAATGTATTGGTCTTGTTCATCATCAAAATATTCATCATCTTTAACCGATGGATGCCAACAAAATTCAAATGCAAATGTCTCATACGACTGCCTCCAATTGACTCCATTTCCTCCACCTTTCTTAATTTCCCTTTGAGTGTATTCTTTAATAGAATCATTTTTTACAAAAACCGCTTTCGTTTTTATACATATTTCATCACGGTTATAATAATGTGGTCCATTTTCAAGTTTATTCACATACAACTGCCCAAGCGAGAAATATTCTTGTGATTCATATATTATTTCAAAGATACTTTTTGCATTATTTAATTCATAATTGGATAATACCCATTGTTTTTTATTAGTTTCTGGTAAAGGAAAAGTGATTAACTCCCCCACACTCTCCTCTTTTTTACTTACTAACACTGTACAGTCTATATCTCTTACGAAAAGTTCCCAGGGGCCTTTGTACGGCTTTTCTATTCGTTTTATTTCTTTAATATAATCATCTGGGTTTATATGTTCTACTTCTATTTCAGACCAATCCAAATCCTCAATTATAGTAGAGACACTATTACCCTCTCCTGACTGACTAATAATAAACTTTAAAAATTCATTATCTTTTTCTTTTAAAATATTATAATACTCTGCTGCGTACTCTTTTTCTTCTTGATAAACAGGAAAATTATCAGTCAACCTAGCTATTAATTCATGGAAAGCAATCCATTGATATTTTTTTCCTATTCTTTCTAATATATTACCATGCCTATCATAATACTTGCCGTTCATCAAATCATATTCTCCATGTGTTTCAACATCATATCCTAGATCGAAAATATTTTTTGTTGCGATATTGCTTAAATCTTGGATATCGAATTGATTTGACCAGTCACTTAATGTACTTTGAAATGTGTATCTTCCAAAATCTCCATATTCGCCTGTACCTCTCCCATACTCTGTTGTCATGGAATTAATAATTGCTTTAACACTATACGCCTTTTTACCGTATTTTTCTGGGGAATATAATGTTGTATATTGATCGATTTCTTCTAATTTTGGGATATGATCATACCATTTACTATTATATGGCGGATTAATTTGCTCTACATTTTTATGATCAAAGATACCAATATGCTTTGTATATAAAATTATACCCCTAGCATAATCCCTTAATAACACATGAGGGTAAATCTCAGTTTTATTAAATACTTCATCAAGAATATATTCACTTATTTTAGTTAGATATGTAGTCTGATTTGTTCTTAAACAAGCACCATAAATACCAGCAAACAATCGTTCATACACATATGGATCATTAACATCCTTAAATCTAGTTAGAAGCGGCAATACGAGTTTCATATTGTTTTTCAAAAGATTCACTAATGCATGCGTGGATTTATCTCTGAGAACTTTGTGACTACTCGTAAATAACCAAGTAATTGTAGTCGCTAGCAAAAATGATGTATTTTCAGATAAATGTATTTGGCCATTTTTAAATAAAGGTAAATCTGTTACCCTATTTAATATTTCTTTATTTTCATTTATGAAAATCGTCCAAGTACTATCCCGCTTAGCCAAAGTCATTTCTTTTAAATGATTGTGTAAATAATTTGCATTTAATAAGTTATTCTCATTTATACAAGTTTGAATTAATTGAGCATAGTATAAGTTCCTTACGCTATTATCTTTCTCCATTATAGCTTCCATAAAAGTAATTACTTTAGGTTTTATTGACGAAGCTTTCCTCCATGTTAATCCCCTAATCATTGATTCAGCTATTTCAACTGAATCCTGGTTTATTACTTCATATAATTCCAACCCCATTCTTTCAGGTAATACAATTGATAATGCTTCATAGATATTCGAATAATCTCTATATCCTTCATTAAATTGTTTAAAACAATCCTCTTTGTTCTGCATTTTATCTATTATTGCATAGGCAGTAAATATATCCCCAAAACGTTCATAACTAAAATATGCTCTGTCATTACCTTCATAGTCCGCACTTATCGTAATAAGATTTTCTTCTAATAAACCATATAAAAATATTTGATTACCTTGTGTTGCATCTTTTGTTACTTCAATGATTATTTCTTGAACTTCTTTTAACTGCAATAACCATTCTTTTTTTTCATACATCCTAAAAGCGATAGCTTTTAAACAGTTATTTACTAAATTAAGTTGCTCTATATATTGAAACCGTTCGTCACGTGCTAACTTACTATTCATTTTTCGCACATAATTTGATAGAACTTCAGTAATACTCCAACTGGAGAAATGTTCTATTGAATCAGGAGATGCAACTTCACAATACATTCTTAAATATAATGGATTTCTACACTCTACTGGTAGATAGGGAACAATTAATGGATTAATCTTATAATATTTTAAAAACGGCTCAAGCATATCAATAGAAAAATTAGTAAATCCTATATGTTTATAAAGCGTTATTGGAAGTAGTTTAAAAAAGTCATCGGGAAATATACTTTTCATATGGTTTATTCGATTTGACATCACGATTGCAATGTTTGGATATATACGAACTCTTTCAATAAAATCCACAATATATTTATCCCAAAAATACTTTCCCTCACCTTCATTAAGGGCATCAATAAATATGATCGCTCGTTTATTAGTTCGCATACTTCTAGAATTAATTTCGTTTAAGAAACTATCTGTATCCCCTTTATATTCTAAGAAGTTGAATATTTGTTGCCAGGGATGATCCTTAGTATTAAAATGCTGGCCTAGAAAAAGAAAAACTATATGACCATCATCCTTTTTTTCTTGTGCAATATCTGCTAAAAGATGGGATTTTCCAATTCCCGCTTCCCCTTCAATAACTAAATAAGGATTATTAACCAATTCAGGCTCTATGTATTCAATATACTCTTTAATCTCACCCAGAATTTTAAGTATACTTTTACTATTTTTTTTAATCGGAGTATTAGAAGAGAGTCGATACTTCCCCTCATCATTAATATAACTATTAAATTCCCTTACAGTGTAATTTAAAATGTTTAAAGAATTAATGTAGGTAGAGTATTTATCAGTATTGTAATATTCCTTATCCCTGCTATTAAAATTTTCAATAATAGACTTATTCGAATTAAGTACAACTTCAATATCTCCAACTTGCTCTAACCCCTTGTTTTTTATTTGTTCCAAACAAACATCCATATGTTGAATGAGTCTACGGTTAGAATGTTCTAAAAAATTTTGGAGTTCAATATCAAACGTTAATGTCTTAAAGATTTTTTTTGATTTAGTTTCTACATTAGCTTCTCTAATGTAACGCTGACCTAGCGATTGAATACTTCTTTGAAGAATTTCATTTATTTTATCTTCTGTAAGATACTTTGCTAAAGAGTAATTCTTTATATCTTGGAATTTTTCTTCTAAATAATGTTTTAAATTTTTATTGGTCTCAATAATGCTATCTTGTATTGATGCAACAGTAGACTTTTGTGCAGCATTTAAATCTTGATCTCTAAAATTGACTAATCGTTCTAACAGTGATTCAAAATAAGCTTTCAAAATATTTTGATTCTCTAACTTAGAACGTCCTTGAGCTTTATATAGTTGATTTATATAATCCAGAGCCATTGTTACTAAATTTTGAATAAAGTCTTGTTGAGAAATGTTCTTAAATTGTGTACTAAATACAAAATTATAAATTAGCCTTTGTGTTTCTGTGTTATTGATAAAAGATTGAAAAGCATATGTATCGATTGATGTATTATCAAATTCACGTTCAAAAGCCTTTATTTTTCTAAATTTCATTTTAAGACTCATTTTTTCTATAAACTTTATTTGACCACTTTGTATTGTATTACTAATTATCTCTTGAATTGCAAAACTAATAATCCCCATAAATTAAACCTACTTTCATGCTATTTAAAATAAGTAATATTTAACCAGATTATACCATGAAGTTTCAGTTTCCTAGTTTTAGTTTAACCTCAAATGGAAGAAAAGGCCTCTCATCAGTTCAATAAACTAATGAAAGACCTTCTCTAATTTATTATGGGCATTCAAAACATATCACAGTCAACCAATTGATCATATATTTTTATGTAGGAAAATTGAAAACTAAATTTCACTAAATGCATCTAGGCTAGTTCTGAAATCAGTTATTCTTTGTTTTATATCAAACTCATCGTCGTTTAGTCTTTGACTAGGACTTTCAAGAACCAGTCTGATAATCCTAGTTTTTATAGCCATCCTTGCGTAGAAAAATCTCCATTGTTGAATATTTATTTGAGCAGCAAACCAAACAAGTTCTTTAAATGACATTTTAAACCTTGGGACAAGTACACGAACTGAGCTTCCGCCATTTCCTCTTGCCATAAAAGGCCAAGGCTGAACGTAAGCTTTTCCAAACGCAGTTACTGTAATATATCCCTCGAAAGTTTGTGCCTCGTTTGCCTGTACTAGTCGAACAATACTATTGGTGGAGTCACCGCTTGAAATATAAGGTGTATATCCTTCATTGTAATTCTTTTCACCAACTGATCTTCCGTTTACAACAACAAAAAAATAACTCAAATTATTAGTTATACCAAGCTCAAGTTCCTCTAAATGTTCCTCAGGTTCCGGATTAATCACAACATCTGATAATTCCGGAAATATAGCAGTTGTCTGAAAGATTGATTTCAAAACATCCTGTTGATGCCTTTTTAATTCTGCTTCAGAAATATCCGGCTGCGGTAACCACTCTTGTGCACTCCACTCTTCACCATTTACAAGTTGGGAAAAACAAAAAACTCTAATAATGGACTTTTTTATAAATCTCCCATTATTCGAGTGATAGTTCAGTTTAATGAGTAAAGATTTTATTATACCTCTTGAAATCTAGGGATTGTTTTACCTTCAACTTCTACCTCCTCAAAAAACATATCATACGGTCTAGCAAAACTAGTTCCTTCTTCATTTTTATAGACAACCAACTTTTCATCCGTTTCTGAATGAATGGCAATGCATACAAACTCATACATTGCACCTTTATAATGTCGATATTTTTTCACCATTCTCTACCTCCGTACTAATCAATCTTCCAAAATCAAAGGTAAAATCAGGACTAATGCCATTAATACACCTAATGCAGACACATAACCCCATTCCTTTTCATTAACTGTAAACCCTATTAGAATAGTTAGAATAACGTTTGCAATTATTAGAAAGATGGTTAGCTTCTTGTTTTTCTTTTTAGCAGGAGTATTTTCGTTATAAGTATGAATCTCTTCACGAATCATTTTATCAACGTCACGTTCAATAGTATCATCCAAAAAACTCAAAAAATGCTCTTTTTGTTCTACAGGTGTTTCATCGTATTTTTCTTGGAGCAGTTCTTTTAGAGTTTGTTCTTTCTGGGCTTTGATTAATGTATCACGTAATTGACTCATCTGCGTCACCAAGTTTTTGTCTAATAACATCAGCGTAATGCTTTGCATTTTCTTCAATGCGCTTCATCAAATGCCGTCCTAACATTCTTGCAGATTCACCTGAAATTTCACCTAGTCCATTCTCTAAAAGATATTCTTGAATATCCTTATCGAGGTGAAGCTTAGATATATGTACTTCACGGCTTCCCATATACTTACCATCTTGTTTCGTATATGGCTTATCTGAAACAGAAGTTAACTCAGTTATAGCCAATTGGCAAAACTTCACCCCTGAGATCAGTTGAACCGGTACAGGTGTGTTATTAGTTATAAGGAAACTCAATCGTCCCTCATACCCTGGATTCATATAACTTGCCGGACTTACTACCAAACCCATAAGTTTAATGCTATATCTTTCTAAGATAATTGCAGCCATATTTGTTGGGATTTTGAAATACTCATAGGCCTGAACTAAGACTGACTCATTAGGTTTTAAATAGAAGTCCTCTTCGTTTATATCAATTGTTTGATAATGCTCGTCAGATAATTTACTCCCCATTACAATACTTTCGCTTGATGTGTATCTTTTTATTTGGGTGTCCAAAGTTAAGTTAATTGTAGCTCCCTCACAATTTTCTTCGATAAACGGAGTTACTAGCTCGTTATTTATCGCAAGTTCTTTGAGGTGCTTATCGCTCAATAACATACTTTTCCCCTCCTCTATTAAGTTTTATTATGATTTACCCTGTTTGAAAAAACAATAACCAATGTTAAATTTACGCAAATCATTCACAAAACTACCACCTCCGAAAAGATGGGGGTTGTTTTACGGACGCATCTGCTTTTTTTCACTTCATCTTAATGCTCATTTAAAAACACATGACCCCTAATATGGAAGAAAAGGCCTCCCACCAGTTTAGCAAACTGATGAAAGACCTTCTCTAATAATTGTTTTTTCATGTTACTATGAGCAAAATTATGAGCATTTGTAACTTAACACCTTAAAACCCCTCATATATCAGGGCTTTATGATGTTTATTACATCATGCCGCCCATTCCGCCCATTCCCATGCCGCCCATGTCAGGCATTCCGCCGCCGCCAGCATTTTCTTCAGGCTTATCTGCGATAACAGCTTCTGTTGTTAGGAACATAGCTGATACAGATGCAGCGTTTTGAAGTGCAGAACGAGTTACTTTCGTTGGGTCAACGATACCGGATTCGAACATGTTTACCCATTCGCCAGTAGCTGCGTTGAATCCAATTCCGATTTCTTCGTTTTTCAAGCGCTCAACAACTACAGATCCTTCAAGACCAGCGTTGTGTGCGATTTGGCGAACTGGCTCTTCCAATGCGCGAAGAACGATTTTCACACCAGTTGCTTCGTCACCGGAAGTTTCAACAGCTGTAAGTGCACGAACAACGTTTACTAATGCTGTACCACCACCGGATACGATTCCTTCTTCTACTGCTGCACGAGTAGAGTTTAGGGCATCTTCAATGCGAAGTTTGCGCTCTTTCAGCTCAGTTTCTGTAGCTGCACCAACTTTGATAACGGCTACTCCGCCTGCTAGTTTAGCCAAACGCTCTTGAAGTTTTTCTTTATCGAACTCAGAAGTAGTTTCTTCTAATTGAGAACGGATTTGTGTTACGCGGCCTGCAATTTTGTCAGACTCGCCAGCACCTTCAACGATTGTTGTGTTTTCTTTCGTTACAACAACTTTAGAAGCTGTTCCGAGTTGGCTGATGTTCGCAGACTTAAGGTCAAGTCCTAGCTCTTCAGTGATCACTTCACCGCCAGTCAGGATTGCGATGTCTTCAAGCATAGCTTTACGGCGGTCACCGAACCCAGGAGCTTTAACAGCTACTGCGTTGAATGTTCCGCGAAGTTTGTTTACTACTAATGTAGCAAGAGCTTCACCTTCAACATCTTCAGCAACAAGCAATAATGGCTTGCCTTGTTGAACCACTTGCTCTAATACAGGAAGGATTTCCTGAATGTTTGTGATCTTTTTGTCTGTGATCAAGATGTAAGGATTCTCAAGAACCGCTTCCATTTTGTCAGAGTTGGTTACCATGTATGGAGATGCGTATCCACGGTCGAACTGCATACCTTCAACCACTTCAAGCTCAGTAGTGAATCCTTTAGATTCTTCAATTGTGATAACGCCGTCGTTTCCAACGCGCTCCATAGCTTCAGCGATCAATTGGCCTACTTCATCGTCAGCTGCTGAGATGGCAGCAACTTGAGCGATAGACTCTTTGCCTTCGATCGGCTTGGAGATCTTTTGAAGTTCTTGAACGGCTACTGCTGTAGCTTTTTCGATTCCTTTGCGAAGAACCATTGGGTTAGCGCCAGAAGTTACGTTTTTCAATCCTTCACGGATCATGGCTTGAGCAAGAACAGTCGCTGTTGTAGTTCCGTCACCGGCAACATCGTTTGTTTTGCTTGCTACTTCAGCAACCAATTTTGCACCCATGTTTTCGAAAGCATCTTCAAGCTCGATTTCTTTTGCGATCGTTACACCGTCATTTGTGATAAGAGGTGAACCAAATTTTTTCTCAAGAACGACGTTGCGTCCTTTTGGTCCAAGTGTTACTTTTACTGCGTTTGCAAGTGCATCTACACCGCGAAGCATTGCGCGACGAGCGTCTTCACTGAACTTAATGTCTTTAGCCATGTGTAAAACCCTCCCATAATTTTAAAGTTCGTAATTTAAAAGCTATCGATGCAGCTTTCATAAAGCTGTCTATGTAGCTTATCTGTTAATGGTTAGAATTAGCCGATTACAGCTAAAACGTCTGTTTCACGAAGAATAAGGTACTCTTTACCTTGATACTTCACTTCTGTTCCTGCGTATTTTGAAAAGATGATAGAATCTCCCTCAGAGACTTCTAGCGCTACGCGTTCTCCTTGCTCAGTTACGCGGCCTGTACCTACTGCAACAACTTTGCCTTCTTGCGGCTTTTCCTTTGCAGAGTCTGGTAAAACGATTCCGCTTGCAGTCTTTTCTTCACCTTCTACAAGCTCAATCACAATACGATCACCTAGTGGCTTTAACAAGTGAAACACCCTCCTCAAAATAATAGAAAGTTTAAATTTATTAGCACTCTGATTTAACGAGTGCTAACTCCATTTCCTATAATAAATAATTTTTTTCCACTTTGCAAGTACAGACCTAACGGATTTACGAAAAATTTATGAAGAGGGTCCCATGCCATGTTTTCAAGCAATCTATGTTAGAATAAGGAGATACATGGGAATGCTGAAGACATGACCATACCGAACCTAACTAAAGGAGTAATATACATTGACGAAGCGTTACTTATGGATTGTACTCACTTATGTACTGATGCAGCTGTCAGGCTATGTCGGTTACCCCCTCTTGAACTCTCTTGGCATTCCAAGGGATCACTGGGCCGGACTTTGGGGAACCATCAGCTTTCTCGCTGCTCTTGTGATCGTTCTTCTTCTCCTCATTCCCGACATGAAAGACCCTTCCTTAAGAGGAGGGCGCGTATCCCGTTCATCCGCTGTCGGCTGGGCCATTCTCGGAATCTTCATGGCTTATGGGGCGCAGATTATTGCCGGACTTATTGAAATAAAACTGCTTGGCATTAAGCCAGGCTCTGAAAATACTCAAATGCTCGTTAAGATTGCGAAACTCACTCCTTACTTTATGGTCGTGACCTCCATTGCCGGTCCGATCCTGGAAGAGATCATTTTCCGAAAAATTATTTTCGGGAGCCTGTATAAACGGTTTAACTTTGTGATTGCAGCGCTTATCAGCTCACTGATTTTCGCAGCGGTACACTTTGATTTCACCCATCTGCTCGTTTATACAGCCATGGGATTTGTATTTGCATTCCTGTATGTACGGACAAAACGCTTGCTCGTTCCCATTGTCGCCCATGTCTCCATGAATACCCTCGTCATGCTCGTACAGGTGGTTTTTGCTGATAAGATCAATGACTTGCAGGATAAAGCGGAGAAAATGCAGATGATTATTGGGGGACTTTTCTAATGAGAACATCACCATTTTTTATGAGCGGTTTATATACTGTCATGGGCATCCTTTTCACCTGGCTCGCCATTCATTATTCCAATGAATACGGCGTCACCGGGATCTGGACCCTGATCACCATGCTTGTGGCGACCTTTGATTTTGCCAATGCGATCAAGTACTACAGGCTGCACCGCCACATTAAAAAATACAAGAAATAACAGAAAATCCGGCTGGACAATTGTCCAAGCCGTTTTTTTTGTAGAGCTGCAAAACAAATCCGATTATATGGTAAAATTTTCTTAAAAAGGACGTGATGCATTGCTAAAAATACTGCGCCGCCTATTATCCATCATCACCCTTATATTTGCTACTTACGGATTAATTGCAGGAAATTTCAAATACAACCCCATCATGATCTTTCTCTTAGGATTAGTCATGCTCATAATGGGAGTCGAGGAATTTCAACGTAAGCAAAGAGCAAAAGGCTGGCTGCTCATAGCTGTTTTCCTGCTTTCAACCTATGTATCCATAGAAGGCTTCCTCTTAAGCTAAACGGGCTTGTTTGCTGCGGAAAGATAAAGCCTCCCTGCAAGATTTCAAGCCTTGCAGCCGGGGAGTTGTCGCGTAATAGCATCCTCGAAAAGTTGATTGGAGTGCAAGGTGCGAGACTCCTGCGGGATATGCGTGACAGGTGAGACTCCCGCAGACGCTTGCGTCAAGAGGCTCACCGCACGCCCTGCGAAAGTAGGCGTTTACGCCGGTTAAAGCGAGTAGCCTGAAACGGAAATCAACCATCCCAAAGAGCAACGGAGTTCTACCTAATACAAATAAAAGCTTGCAGCTGGGGAAATTTCTTAAATTATCATCCTTCAAAGGTTGATTGAAGTGAAAGGTGCGAGACTCCTGCGGGACGAGCGTGACAGGTAAGACCCAAAAGGCGCTTGCGCCGTGGGGCTTACCGCACGCCCCGCGGAAAGCGAGCATCCTGAAACGGAAATCAACTACCCACAAGAACAACAGAGCTTCACAAAAATCATCCCATAAAAAAACACACCCCGCTAATCGAGATGTGTCTTTTCCAATTCAAGATCAAGCATAGCTTCTTCTTCTGCTTTCAGCCGCTTTTTATAGGCATTGGCCGAAATTAAAATACTGATCTCATACAGAATGATGAGCGGAACGGTGATGGTCAAGTGTGAAATCAGCTCTGGAGGACTGATCAGACCCGCCACAACGATAATTCCAAAATAAGCGAATCTCCTGATCTTTCGTAAAAAATGAGGAGTAACAAGCCCAAGCCTTGTTAAGAACATGACAAGGACCGGAAACTGAAACAACAAACCAAACGGCAGTATTAAACTGAACAAAAATGAAAAATACTCGTTAATCCCATATTCCCCTTCGACATTCAGCGAATTCGCAATGTTCGACATGAAATGAACGACGAGCGGAAACAGAATGAAGTAGCCGAAGCTCAGTCCGGCTGCAAACAGCAGAAAGGAAATCGGAATGTAAGAGAGCGTTACTTTTCTTTCATTTTCAAAAAGACCGGGGCTGATAAAAGCCCATATTTGATAGAGCGCTACCGGCAGGGAAAGCAAAAGCGCAATAATAAAAGCAAAATCTATATATACCTTCAGAGGATCGGTAAGATTAAACGCGTTCATCTGGATGTCTTTTGCTACATTGTCACTTTGCAAATAAACAATGACGGGCTTGGCAAAAAAGAGACCCACAACCATAAAGAGAAAAAAGAAAACGGCCGTAATGACGATACGGTTTCTCAATTCACCCAAATGGTCGTAGACCGGCATGTTTTTATCTGTCATTTTGTTCATCCTAACTGCTACTTCTGTTCGTTTTGGAGAGACTCTTTTTCTTTTTTGTCGTTATCATGATCATCCATGAGTCCCTGTGTCGCATTTTTAAATTCTCTTAACGTTTTTCCTGCTGCCCGTCCAAGTTCCGGAAGCTTTTTCGGTCCAAATACGACTAATGCGGCCGCGGCGATAAACACTGCACTACCTGCTCCAATCATTCCAGACACCTCCTTTACTGCAAAATGGAAAATCTATAAATCAACTGATGGGTAATGTTTCATAAAATAAATCAAAGACTGCAATTCCACTGCTAAATCAATATGATGCACCCTGATCTCGGCCGGCAGTGTCAGGCGCGCAGGTGTAAAGTTCAAGATGCCTTTGATCCCAGCCCGAACGAGCTGGTCGGCAATAAACTGGGCAGAGCCCACTGGAACGGTCAGGATGGCGACTTCTACATCACTTTCCTGAAGCTCCGCTACTATGTTGTCGATAGAATGGATCGGAACTCCCGCTACTTCTTTTCCTACCTTGGCCGGGTCCACGTCATAAGCGACCTGGATGACTGTATTATTATTTTTTATAAAGTTATAGTGCAGGAAAGCGGTCCCTAAATTTCCAACGCCAATCAAAGCAACCTTTGTTACTTCATCCTGGTTAAGCGTTTTCCGGAAAAAAGATAATAAATAGTTTACGTTGTAGCCGTAACCCTTTTTCCCGAGAGCACCGAAGTAGGAAAAATCCCTTCTGATCGTTGCTGAGTCTACTTTTACTGCTTCGCTAAGCTCTGCAGAAGATACCCGCTGCTTTCCTGAAATGGAAAGGTTTTTTAGAAAACGGTAATAAAGCGGAAGCCTCTTGGCAGTTGCCTGCGGTATTTTTATCTGTTCCTGATTCATATTAGAGCCCTCCACTATCAGAAAGCTTATCTACAGTTTACCATATTTTTTAAGTGGTACGTTGAAAATCCCCGTTTTTTCCGCCGGTTTTGCTCTGCAAAAAGGTTGGTCCAATGATCATTCCCTTATCCACGGCCTTGCACATGTCATAAACGGTTAACGCTGCGGCACTCGCTGCAGTCAAAGCTTCCATTTCAACACCGGTATTGCCTTTTGTTTTCACGGCTGCTTCAATATGCAGCCTGTACTGTTCTTTATTTTCTTCTTCCCATTGAAACGTAATATCTACACCCGTCAGGGACAGAGGATGGCACATTGGAATCCAGTCGGATGTTTTTTTCGCTGCCATAATGCCTGCGACCTGCGCAACGGCAAGGACATCGCCTTTACGAAACGAGCCTTCTGATATTTTTGTGTAGATTTCCTTGTTAACAGCGATTGAGCTTCTGGCTGCAGCTGTACGGACCGTCGCATCCTTTTCGGAGATGTCTACCATTTTCGCTCTTCCTTGTTCGTTAAAATGCGTAAAAGATTCCATAACCTTCTCCTTCTTCCTAGAATATACACTATCTTTGAAATCTACGGCGGATGATTTGCAATTTAATTCTAACGAAATGTTGAACATTGATTAGTTGCTCCGCTTCGCTTATGTAAGCTACACTAAGAGTAGACAGAATTCAGCAATACAGGCTAATCTAGCAGCATCTCATTTCGCATTCAGTCTGTGAACCTTGTTATTCGTCGATAGGAATTTGAGGTGACTATACATTGATTATTTTGCAAGTGAATAACTTAACAAAATCATTTGGGGCTGACCCTATTTTATCGAATATTAAGCTGGAAGTCCAAACCCGCGACAGAATCGCGCTTGTCGGAAGAAATGGAGCAGGCAAATCCACGCTTTTAAAAATCATTACCGGTGACATGTCCTACGATTCAGGACAGCTGATCATGCCAAAAGGCGTCCGAGCCGGTTATCTAGCCCAGGACACTGGCCTTGAATCCGAACTGTCCATCTGGGATGAGATGATCAGCGTGTTCGAGCCCCTTCGGAAGATGGAAAAGCAGCTGCGTAGCATGGAGAGCCGAATGGGCGAACCTGCGCTGACCGCAGATGAAGCAGCCTACAATAAACTGCTAAAAGAGTATGATGAACTGCAGATTCAGTTCAAGGAAGCGGGCGGCTATCAATACGAATCGGACATCCGCACGGTACTTCACGGCTTTCAATTCAGCGGGTTTGACCCGTCAACTCCCGTGCAGACATTAAGCGGAGGGCAGAAAACACGCCTTGCGCTGGCTAAACTGCTCCTTACAAAGCCAGACCTTTTAATACTGGACGAGCCGACCAACCACCTGGACATTGAAACACTCTCATGGCTTGAGCAATATTTGCAGTCCTATCCCGGCGCGATCCTGCTCGTCTCGCATGACCGCTACTTCCTGGATAAAATCGTGACGACGGTCTATGAGATCTCCCGCCATCGCTCTTCCAAGTTTAATGGTAACTACACGCAGTATCTGGAACAAAAAGCAGAACGCCTTGCACTGGATATGAAAGCCTATGAGAAGCAGCAGGATGAGATCGTCAAGCTTCAGGATTTTGTTCAAAAAAACCTCGTCCGGGCCTCTACCACTAAACGTGCACAGAGCCGCAGAAAGCAGCTTGAGAAAATGGAAGTCATGGACAAGCCGCTTGGTGATGAAAAATCCGCTTCCTTCTTGTTCGATATAGAACGCCAAAGCGGCAATGACGTATTAAAGCTTGAACAGGTCGCTACCGGTTATGAGGACGGTGTGCCGCTCATCACTAACATTGACTATCATGTTTCCCGCCAGGACAGCGTCGCGCTTGTTGGACCAAACGGCATCGGAAAGTCCACTCTTTTAAAGGCCATCTTAAAACAGCTGCCTTTATTGGAAGGAAACATCGCTTACGGCGCCAATGTGAAGATCGGCCATTATGAACAAGAGCAGGCGAACCTCAGCTCCAATAAAACATTGCTGAACGAACTCTGGGACGAGTATCCGGACAAAACGGAAAAAGAAATCCGAACCGTTCTAGGCAACTTTCTGTTCAGCGGGGATGACGTACTCAAATATGTCAATGAGCTGAGCGGTGGCCAAAAAGCCCGGCTTGCTCTGGCTAAACTGATGATGCAAAAAGCCAACCTGCTGTTATTGGACGAACCGACAAACCATCTGGATCTCGACAGCAAAGAAGTTCTTGAACAGGCACTCATCAATTTTCCCGGTACTATAGTTTTCGTTTCTCATGACCGTTATTTCATCAATCGGATTGCCACCAAGGTCGCTGAGCTTTCACGGACGAAAATTACAAATTATCTCGGTGACTATGATTATTATATTGCGAAAAAAACCGAGACGCGAGAACGTGAAGAATTAAAAAACAAAAGTCTCCCTTCCTCCCCGCAAGCGGATGAACCCGCCTCAGCCGGAGCGTATAAACAGGACAAGGCGGCTAAACGCGAGGACCGAAAGCGGCAGAGGAGAATTGAAGAAATAGAGACCCTCTTGGAGAAGCTTGAAACCGAGCAGGCTGTTCATGAAGAAGCGTTATGTGATCCCGCCGTTTACCAGGATTATGAGAAAACGCAGGAACATAATGAAAAGATCGAACAGATCAAAGCAGAAACTGAGCACCTTATGGAAGAATGGGAACTGCTCCAGCTCGAAGAAGAATAATTCCCAACAACGGTGCAAGGCACCGTTGTTTTTATTTTGCGATAATTCACAGTATCCACAAGGTTATGCACAGCCTTTATAGATAATAACTCTTTCATCAACATAGTTATACACATTATCCACAGTTTCATAAAATGTTATCCACAGAATTTTATACACAGACTTAGAAAGCAGTTTTATTGCTTTTTTTTCATTTATTCACATTATCCCCTGTCCTGTGGATAACTTTGTCCACATCTCACTAAAGCACTAAAATGCCTCAACAAAAAAAGGGGCTGTCCTGAAAGTCGAAAATTGACCTTCAGCAGCTCCTTTTTGTCTTGAAAATCTTCAATGAAAAGTTGATTGAAGTGGAAGGTGCGAGACTCCTGCGGGACTAGCGTGACAGGTGAGACTCCCGCAGGCGCTAGCGCCAAAAAGTAGGCGTTCACGCCGGTAAGGCTCACCGCACGCCCCGCGGAAAGCGAGCACCCTGGAACGGAAATCAACAGCTTACAGACTTCTTGGACAGCCCCTTCTTACGTTACTGTGCCTCTAAATCGAGACCTGGTACACCATTGAGTGCCCAGTCTGCTCTTTTTCCTTTTTGATAGGCAATACTGCCGGCGGCTGCGATCATAGCAGCATTATCTGTGCATAAGTTGAGCGGAGGAATAATGAGCTCATAGGGAAGATCGCTGAACTTAGCTTCCAGCGCCGCTCTTAATCCTTTATTCGCTGCTACACCGCCTGCTAAGAGCACCTGTTTCACATTATGCTCACGCGCAGCACGTGCGGTTTTTTCTACAAGCACATCAATGACCGATGCCTGAAAGCTCGCCGCCAGATCTTCAGGCTTAATAATCTCTCCGCGCTGCGCCGCATTGTGGACGGTATTGATAACAGCTGACTTTAAGCCGCTGAAGCTAAAATCATAAGAGTCTGCTTCCAGCCAGGCACGGGGCAGGTTAAGGACGGGTTCTCCATCCTGCGCAAGCCGATCAATGTGCGGTCCTCCCGGATAGGGAAGGTTCAAGGTACGCGCTACTTTGTCATAGGCCTCTCCAGCTGCGTCATCTCTCGTCTCACCGATCACTTCAAACGAGCCATGCTCCTTCATCAGAACAAGCTCAGTATGGCCCCCGGAAACAACAAGAGCAAGCAGCGGGAACTCCATCTCAGTGATCAGCCGGTTGGCATAGATATGCCCGGCGATATGATGAACCGGTACGAGCGGAAGACCATGGGCAAATGCCAAGGCTTTCGCCGCATTCACACCGATCAAAAGCGCCCCCACGAGTCCTGGTCCCTCTGTAACGGCAACCGCCGTCACGTCTTCCATTGTAATTCCCGCATTCTGAAGCGCTTCTTCCATCACTACTGTAATCTGTTCAACATGATGGCGTGATGCCACTTCAGGCACGACTCCGCCAAAACGCTTATGGCTTTCAATTTGTGAAGCGACTACGTTTGCCATAATTTCTGTTCCATTTTTCACGAGCGCGACCGCTGTTTCATCACAGCTCGTTTCAATCGCCAGTATAATTTCATCCTGTTTCATCAAAGCATCACCCACATCACTAAAGCGTCTTCCCCATTATCGCTGTAATAATTTTTTCTGATACCGCCATCCTGAAAACCAAGCTTGCGGTATAAATTTTGTGCTACATAGTTGCTGACCCTGACTTCAAGGCTGAGCCTTGCTGAACCATAACGCTTCGCCAGTATCATCGCCTGCTTCATGATCGCTTCCCCAAGCTTCTTGCCTCTGTATTCAGGACGGATCGCCACATTTGTAATATGGGCATCATCTATAATGACCCAAACACCGCAGTACCCAACAATTTTCCCATCCGTCTCTAGTAAAAGGTAGTAGGCAAACTGATTATGGACAATCTCATTATAAAAAGCTTCCTGTGTCCAAGGCAGAGTAAAGGAAGCGTGTTCGATTTCAATGATATCCTGCAGGTCATTGACCGTCGCCAACCTGTATGTGTATGTCTCCTCCATGGTCTGCACCTACTCCTTCTGTGCCGCCAGCCAATTCACTTCCGCTTCTGCAAGCTGAAGGTAGCTGGGAACAAAATGATGGACAGATTCTGGTTCCTTCCCCATGCCGATTCGTGCCAGTTCAGACGGGCGCGGGTTATGATCAGCTGACGTACCGAACACCGCTTGATCACCGAGCTCTTCTAGAATACTTTCTTTATGCAGCTCTAAATCGTTTCCCAAAAACAGAACCGGTTTCTCCAGGCGTTTCAATTCTTCAAGCCAATTGGTCCTCAATGCAAGCCGGTCCTCTTTTACCGCTTGAAAGCTGCCTTTTTCACAGCCATACAAGCCTGTATATAGCTGGGTCCTCCTGGCATCAAACAACGGGCAGACATAGCCATTGAAGTATTTTCCGTTCTGAGCCAAGACCTCAAGACTGGAAACACCTGCGAGCTCCTTTTTCAGCGCCCAGGCCAGCGTTTTCGCGATTGTTACCCCGATTCTCACTCCTGTATACGATCCTGGCCCTTTCGCCGTAATGATCCGGTCCAGATCGGCTGGCTTCATATTCATTTCCTTCAATAAATCATGAATCGCCGGCATAACCCGGATGGAGTGATTCTTTTTCAAGTTCGTCGTATAATCCCCAATGACTTTCTCTCCATCAACCACAGCAATACCCATGACGAGGTTCGATGTATCTATGGCTAAGGCCTTCATTTTCCTAACTCCTTACATATCGTAATAAATCGTTCGCCTGCAGGGTGAAATTTCAATTCCCTTTTTTCGTCTCCCGTGCGGCGGATCTCAATATTCAGCCGGTCTTCCGGAAGCCGGTCAGCAATGAACTGTGCCCATTCCACCACCGTTACTCCTTCACCTTCAAAATATTCCTCAAATCCCAAATCCTCATCGCTGTCTTCCAAACGATATACATCCATATGATAAAAAGGCAGACGCCCCTTATATTCTTTAATGATGGTGAATGTCGGTGAATTGACCACCCGCTTTACACCCAGACCCTTGGCAAGACCTTTTGTGAATGTCGTTTTACCTGCACCAAGATCTCCTTCAAGAGTAAGCACATCCCCCGGCCCAAGCAAGGTTCCAAGCTTCTCAGCAAGCTCACTCGTTTCTTCAGGAGAAGCTGTTGTTATTAAAAGTTGTTCCATACTTGCACCTCAATCAGAAAAATGGTTATATCCCGCTTTCGACAGTTTTTCAACCGAAGTTCCTCTGTTCAGCAGCACACCGGGCGTCCCTTTTGTTACCCGTCCGATCACCATTAAACAAATCCCGGCTTTTTCGCAAGCCGCCTGCACTTCAGGAAATGCATCCGGAGACATCGTCCCGATCAGTTTGTAATCTTCTCCGCCAAACAGCATCCATTCGTCCTGCATCTTGCTGGGATAGTACTGGATGGCTGCACTTTTTGGAAGTTTATCATGAAAAAGTGTGATCGAAACACCGCTCGCTTCTGCGATCTCATTTGCTTCGCTGGCCACGCCATCACTGATATCGTTCAGCGCCACTCGTCTATTGGACTTCGCCAAGATCCTCCCTGCCCCCACATGCGGCAAAGGAAGCTGATGCTCTTTGACAAGGAGAGCTTCCTCTGTGCTGAATTCACCTTGGTGGGACCGTTCTAAAAGCAGGGACAATCCACCCGCAGAATCTCCGACCGGGCCTGATACAAAAACAACATCATCAGGTTCAGCGTTGCTTCTCAAAAGCTTCCTTCCTTGCTCTACCTGGCCCAATACGGTCACAGATAAAACAAGAGGACCTTTCGTAGAAACGGTATCGCCGCCGATCAGATCCATATCATATTCTTCAGCAAGTGCAGCCATTCCCTTGTAGATCTGGGACAGCTTCCCTTCCTCCCATGAATGCGGAATAGAAATAGAAACCAAGTAAAAGAGAGGTATACCACCCATTGCAGCAATATCGCTAATGTTGGCGGCAAGCGCTTTATGGCCGACATGAAACGGAGTCAATGTGCTTTGCGTGAAATGAACGCCCTCCACCATCGTATCAAGGCATACAATCTGATCAAGCTCTGAACCTTTTATGAGAGCCGCGTCATCCCCAATTCCTTGTATAAGCGAAGACTGTTTATGGCTGGCCGGACTAATCGTTTTAATCCACTCAAATTCATCTTTCATCGTATGTACCCTTCCACTTTCACGGTCGTTTTTACAAAAAAGCCTTTTGATTTTATACCCTATCCTATTTAAAATCCCTGTGCATTTTTTTAAAAAAAGCCTTTTGATTTTTCATTCTATAAAAAATCCCTAGGCATCGAATGATCCTAAGGGTTATGTGTCTTTTATTAGTTTATCTTATTTTATGGAAAAAACCTATTTTTACATAAAAAAACACGAAACAAATTGTTTCGTTTACGTTTTAAAAGTAATGGCGGACCCGACCGGGGTCGAACCGGCGATCTCCTGCGTGACAGGCAGGCATGTTAACCACTACACCACGGGTCCATTTATCATTTACTCATGGAGTAGATAAATTAAATTGGTTGCGGGGACAGGATTTGAACCTGCGACCTTTGGGTTATGAGCCCAACGAGCTACCAGACTGCTCCACCCCGCGATGATATGAATGTGTACGGACGATGTGTCCGAGTATCGACTGTCATATGATGTATTCGGCTGACTTTTTCATCCGAACTCATTTATGTCTGAGTCGACAATAATTAATATATCATGAATTTTGAAATCACGCAACTCTTTTTGTATAATTGCACGCCAGTAAATTTTTACTGACGTGCAACTTAAAATTATTATGCCACTTTCTCGTCTTTATTATCCTTTTTATTAAGACCTTTTCCATAATAAAAAGCAACAAGTCCTAAAATCCAGATCGGTCCAACGATAAGAGCGATTCGTGTTTCTTTAAAGTACCCCATGATTCCTACCACCATCAGCAAAAAGGCTAAAGCAATATAAGATCCATAAGGCCACAGTGGTGTTTTGTACTTCAATTCTTTAAGTTCTTGCGGTGATAACGACTTTCTGAACTTTATCTGGGACAAGAGAATGGTTCCCCAAGTCCATATTGCTCCGAATGTAGAGATACTTGTAATCCATACAAACACTTTAGATCCCGGGAAGAGATAATTCAGAATAACCCCGATCAATAGGACTCCTGAAGATACAAGGATTGCCTTTGACGGAACACCGGTGCGGCTGATTTTTTTCATGCCGGCCGGCGCCTGCTCCTGCTCAGCCAGATTGAACAGCATGCGTCCTGTGCTGAAAATACCGCTGTTACAGCTGGAAAGGGCTGCTGTCAAAACAACAAAGTTGATGATTCCAGCGGCTTGGGCAATACCGATTTTATCAAAGGTCAAAACAAATGGGCTTCCAGTAGTACCAATTTCATTCCACGGGTAGATGGACATGATAACAAAAAGTGCACCCACGTAGAATAGTAAAATTCTCCAAAACACAGTGTCAATTGCACGGGCAAGTACCTTTTTCGGGTTTTTAACTTCTCCAGCCGTGACACCAATCATCTCAATGCCCAAGAAGGCGAACATGACCATTTGCATGGACATTAAAATACCTTTAACTCCATGAGGAGCAAATCCTCCATGATTCCAGAGGTTGCTGATCCCTGTAGCAATTCCGTGATTCCCAAAACCGAATATAATAATGCCTAGACCTGTAACAATCAAAACGATAATAGCGACAATCTTAATTAAAGCAAACCAAAATTCAAATTCTCCATAGGCTTTTGCGGTGATTAAGTTGACAGAAGCCATAATAACCAATGCAGCTAGTGCCCATATCCATGTCGGTACATCTGGAAACCATTTTTCCATATAGATTCCGACAGCTGTAATTTCGGCCATACAGGTAACCACCCATAAAAACCAGTAGTTCCAGCCTGTGATATAACCGGAAATCGGACCAAGGTTGTCTTTTGCATACCGGCTGAACGAACCAGCTACCGGATTATGAATCGCCATTTCTCCAAGGGCTCTCATAATCAAAAACATGACGGCGCCCGCAATCGTATAGGCAACGAGTATAGCAGGACCAGCAAGCTTTATAGCATTAGCAGAACCCAAAAATAACCCAACACCAATTGCGGCACCAAGTGACATTAATGTGATATGTCTTGATTCCAATCCACGGTGTAATTCTTCTTGTTGCTTCATATATCTTGTCGTCCTCCTTGCTGTCTTTGTAAAGCGCTTTCATAGCTATTCTAGCACACTCTCACAAATTCGACAAATCTGATAATTTACCATAAATTCCCTTACAGCGCATGATTAAGGGCGTTTTGGAAGACTTCGGTAATGTCCCCCTTATCTTCAATGCCAACCGAAATCCTTACTACATGTTTCGTAATCCCCAGTCTTTTTATAAGCTCGTCCGGCATGGCTCGATGAGAAGTCCCTAGCGGATAGGATACACTCGTCTCCACACCTGCCAGCGTTGCAACGATTTTAACCCATGATAAGTGGCGGAAAAACCCTTCAATATCGGCATCATCACTCAGCTCAGCAGTAACAATCGCTCCGTTGCCTTGCATGCTGGCCGACTCAGGATAATATACCTTTTTAATGGCTGGATGTTCCTTCAAAACCTCTGCTAACCAAGCTGCGTTCTTCACTTGCCGTTCCATTCTTACGCTCAAAGTCTTTAATCCTCTGGCCGCCAGCCACGCATCAAAAGGGCCGAGATTACATCCAAGGTTCGCCATCTTTTCTTTGGCTTTTTGAACAATGTCCTGATCCCCTGCAATGATTCCCGCTGTTACATCACTATGTCCTGCAATATATTTTGTCGCACTATGTATGACTACGTTCACACCCTGCACATACGGCTGAAGAAGGTATGGAGTAGCAAATGTATTATCAATCATCGAGATGACTTTATTTTTCTTGGCCAGCTCTGCTATCCCGTGAATGTCCTCTACTCTAAGCAATGGATTAGTAATGGATTCAGAGTATAAGATCTTTGTATTGGGCTGTATGGCTTCTTGAATGGACTGCTGATCCGCAAACGGGACAAACGTGACTTCAATGCCAAACGTCTTCAATTCTGAAGCAAACAGATGGTATGTACCGCCATATAGATCATCACAGGCAACAATATGATCTCCGCTTTGCGCAACTGCAAGCACCGCACATAAAATCGCTGAGAGTCCAGAAGACGTCGCTGCTCCTGATGGTGCTCCCTCCAGCCGTGCCACTCCCGTAGCTAAATCATCATTGTTCGGATTATCCACCCGTGAATACAAGTACGGCTTGTTTCCTCTGAAATAATCTTCAATGTCATCCAGGTCTTTAAATGAATAGGCAGTGGTTTGGTAAATAGGCTGTACCTTGCTTGCCACTTCCGACTCCCGGATTGTACTAAAATGAACAGCTTTTGTATCAAACTTTTTATCCTTCATGCTAACACCTCTTCAGCCATAATTTCACCTATCATACCATATCTGCTGTAGAAGAGTTATGTGTGTTTTTAATAAATTGCAGAGATGCTCTTGGCTGGTGTGTGGAAAGGGGTTTATTGAAGAAAAAGAACTAATTAGGGTTTGTTTTTATAGTAGATTTTCTGGACTTCCCCCTATGGGGTGGCTTCTTTTTGATGTATATATGAGGGTTCAAGGAGGGTTCGAGGTCAGATGAGCGTAATTTAGGCGATCTTTCCCTGGGCGATTTGGATCGTTACTTGCGGGTTTGGTTGGTTTACCTGCGGCTTTGGCTCTTTTACTTGCGGTTCGACAGCGTTTACTTGCGATTTCACACCCGTTACTTGCGGTTCGACAAGGTTTACTTGCCTATCACGTCATTTTCATAAAAGAACATACAAAAAAGCACTGCTGAAATCAATCCAACAGTGCTTCGTGCATGCCCGGCAACGTCCTACTCTTACAGGGGGAAGCCCCCAACTACCATCGGCGCTGAAGAGCTTAACTTCCGTGTTCGGTATGGGAACGGGTGTGACCTCTTCGCTATCGCCACCAGACATAT
>NZ_LMVC01000008.1 GCF_001510655.1 Fictibacillus sp. FJAT-27399
AAAAGCGGTATGAACCGTTTATATCCGACAAGCGTTGGAGATCCTGACGAGAACACGTTTTTGGTGTTCGTAGGAGGGATTGAAACGACCTCGAGGATATGGTCCATGGAGCTGGACGTTAGCATCAGTGAAAGTTTGGATGAAGAAGTTATCTAGTTTTGAGGGAATATACCTCATTTTTTCTAAAAAAGTTCTTGTCAAAAGAGCAAATACATTGTAAAATGTAACTTGTCCTTGAGAAAATAGGACATCCTTTGAAAGACAGTCTGGTGGCGATAGCGAAGAGGTCACACCCGTTCCCATACCGAACACGGAAGTTAAGCTCTTCAGCGCCGATGGTAGTTGGGGGCTTCCCCCTGTAAGNGAGGTCACACCCGTTCCCATACCGAACACGGAAGTTAAGCTCTTCAGCGCCGATGGTAGTTGGGGGCTTCCCCCTGTAAGAGTAGGACGTTGCCAGGCTATCATTTCATACATACTCGTATGTGGTTTTATTATTATTCCACAGTAGCTCAGTGGTAGAGCTATCGGCTGTTAACCGATCGGTCGTAGGTTCGAGTCCTACCTGTGGAGCCATGCTTCCATAGCTCAGTAGGTAGAGTGCTTCCATGGTAAGGAAGAGGTCACCGGTTCGAGCCCGGTTGGAAGCTCCAGTCGGCCCGTTGGTCAAGCGGTTAAGACACCGCCCTTTCACGGCGGTAACACGGGTTCGAATCCCGTACGGGTCACCAATTTTTTTCGTTAAGAAAATAACATTCATTAATATGGAGGATTAGCTCAGCTGGGAGAGCACCTGCCTTACAAGCAGGGGGTCGGCGGTTCGAACCCGTCATCCTCCACCATTATTTATCCCAACGGCAGGCCGGTTTAGCTCAATTGGTAGAGCAACTGACTTGTAATCAGTAGGTTGGGGGTTCAAGTCCTCTAGCCGGCACCATTTTTTTATAAGTAATGTCTGAAGCCTTTTTTTATGTGGAGGGGTAGCGAAGTGGCTAAACGCGGCGGACTGTAAATCCGCTCCTTTGGGTTCGGCGGTTCGAATCCGTCCCCCTCCACCATCTTTATTTCCGACAGATTATGTTACAACACGAGCCATTAGCTCAGTCGGTAGAGCATCTGACTTTTAATCAGAGGGTCGAAGGTTCGAGTCCTTCATGGCTCACCATTTGAACTTCTGAATAAAAGATGATAGCAATGGTTACAAAGTATAATATGCGGGTGTAGTTTAGTGGTAAAACAAGAGCCTTCCAAGCTCTGGTCGTGAGTTCGATTCTCATCACCCGCTCCATTATGGGGCCTTAGCTCAGCTGGGAGAGCGCCTGCCTTGCACGCAGGAGGTCAGCGGTTCGATCCCGCTAGGCTCCACCATACATAATAAGTACTGTCCTTAGACGAATGTCTAAGGGCTTTTTTATGTCTTTCAAACCTTCAAGGATTCCTGATCCAATAAAGAGGACGGTGCTTTTGTCCTAATAATTATCCATCAACCTCCTCGAAAGCGCTTACGTATCGGTATATCTATGCATATTTCTGTCCAGTTGAACCAACACGAATAGACAGGCTACAATGAATTTATAGAATTTTTTGAAACACAGCATAAGGGGAGGCCGTACAGAATGAAGAAGGATATTACGATCATCGGAGTACCGATGGATTTAGGGCAGACAAGGCGCGGCGTTGACATGGGGCCAAGCGCCATTCGATATGCAGGAATTGTGGAACGTTTAGAAGATATAAATTATAATGTCCAGGATTTCGGGGACATAGAGATTGCCCGGCCTGGGACAATAGAAGAAAAAATAGACACCAATCTTAAGAACCTTCAAGAAGTTTCAACTGCAAGTGAAAAGCTGGCAGACACGGTTTCTAATGTCATTCAGGAAAACCGGTTTCCTCTTGTCTTTGGAGGAGACCACAGTATCGCGATCGGCTCTCTTGCAGGAATTGCCAAGCACTACGAAAATCTTGGCGTCATCTGGTATGATGCTCATGGAGACTTGAATACCGCTGATACTTCACCAAGCGGAAACATTCATGGTATGCCCCTTGCAGCAAGTTTGGGAATCGGGCATGAATCCTTAACCGGCATTGGAGGATATGAGCAAAAAGTTAAGCCTGAAAATATTGTTATTATCGGTGCCCGTTCATTGGATGAAGGAGAAAAAGAATTAATCAAAGAACGCGGTATTAAAGTATACACAATGCATGAAATTGATCGGATCGGAATGACCAAGGTAATGGAGGAAACGATTGAATACCTTTCTAAAAAAACGGACGGTGTTCATTTAAGCCTTGACCTTGATGGATTGGATCCGCTTGACGCACCGGGTGTAGGTACGCCGGTTCTTGGTGGAATCAGTTACAGAGAAAGCCATTTGGCGATGGAAATGCTGGCCGAGTCTCAGATTATTACTTCAGCAGAATTTGTAGAGGTCAATCCAATTCTTGACGAAAGAAACAAGACAGCGACAGTCGCTGTGGCGCTAATGGGATCACTATTTGGCGAAAAATTATTATAATTATAAATCAAAAAAACAGCTCTCGATTACGAGTAGCTGTTTTTTACGTTTGCTTTTTGGAATTCATTTAATAGAGCATCTATGTGTTGGCTGATTTCAACAATTTCTTCAGCGATTAAAGGCATAATTTTAGACATTTCATTCATTTTTTTCCGTGAAACTTCAATTTCTCTTAGCAGGATATTGCGGTCCATGTGTACACGCTCCTTAAAAAAAATCTTTAATTCCACTATTCCCTCAATTATCCAAATTAAAACTCATTTTCTAAATTTTGTACAAAACATTTCTCAATCCCTGTCTGTTTTCATGCTAAAATAAAAATTGCTCAATTTTTTATGGAATATGAAACTTTTTTGAATACTAAACGTAGAAAAATACGAACCGCAACTGGTGGTGGAAAATTGAAATGGATTCATTAATTAATAATCTGGTTACCCAAGTGAAAGCAGGGAACCAGGAGGCTTTTGAAGGTCTTGTTGAAATTTACAAAGATAAAATATACCGGCTGTGCTACAGAATGGTCGGAGACAGCCATGAGGCGGAGGACCTTGCTCAGGAAGCATTTGTCCGCGCTTACGTAAACATTGATAAATACAGTGGAAGCTATAAGTTTTCAACGTGGCTGTATCGCATCGCCACAAACTTGTGTATTGATAAACTGCGGAAAAAGAAACCGGATTACTCTATGGATGCTGAAATTCCAGGAACGGAAGGAGCAACGCTTTACAGCCAGGTGGCAGGAGCGGATCCACTTCCGGAAGAGGAAGTGGAGGAAAAGGAAAAGCGGGATCATCTCCAGCAGGAAATCATGAAACTTCCGGAAAAGTACAGGACAGCGATCCTGCTAAAGTATGTCGAAGATCTATCGCTTGAAGAGATCAGCTCTGTTATGGATTTGCCCGTTCCGACTGTCAAAACACGGATACATCGGGGAAGAGAAGCGTTAAAAAAGGTGTATAAAAAGGTTGCAAAATCGAGGTGAACATAATGTCATGTGATACAGAAAAATATATGAGCCTGATTGATAAAGCCCTGGATAGGGATATAACGGAGCTGGAGCAGAAAGAGCTGAACATACATCTGGAAAATTGCGAAGCCTGCAGAGAGCACTATTATGCCCTGAAGGAAATCATTTCCGACATGAAAGAATCAGCGCCTGTTGTTGCTCCCGACCATTTTACAGAGAATGTAATGAAGAAGCTTCCTGCCGTGAAAAAGAAAAGGATGCCGGCTCAATGGATCAGGCGTTATCCAGTCCTGACTGCGGCTGCAGTATTCTTAATCATAATGTTCGGTTCAGTCATGGCCAATTGGAGTACGGGGAATGAACTATCAGTAGTCTCCGGCTCGGATAACGTTCAGATCAAGCCATCCACGCATACAGTTATCGTTCCTAAAGGAAAAACGGTCAAAGGTGACCTGGTCGTAGAAAATGGCGATGTGAGGGTGGAAGGAAAGGTTGACGGCAATGTCGTCGTCATCAAAGGGAAAAAATATATGGCTTCCGCGGGCCAGATAACCGGTGACAGCCAGGAAATCCATCAAGTGGTTGAATGGGTCTGGTATAAACTTAAAATGTTCTTCACAGGAGAGGAACAAAAATAATATTTAGTATCGAACTAATATGAAGATCTAAAAAGCCGCCTGTTTATGGCTGGCTTTTTACTTTTTCGGGACTTTATAACGCAGCCAAAGACACCTGGCCAGCCAGTCTCCAACTTTTATGGCAGCGGATGGGATATGCTATAATAAGGGATACCGAATAATTATGATCATTGTTGCACTACATTAACATAGAAAGAGTAGTTCCCTGAAGTGGAGTGATGTCATGTTGCCTGTTGGAAGTTTTAGTTTAGGTAGCTATATCAGCCAGATCGTTGATATTTTGCTGGTTACCTATGTTTTTTATAAATTAATAATGCTGATAAGAGGAACCAAGGCGGTACAGCTTTTAAAAGGAATTGTGGTCATTGTAGCTGTATGGCTTGCGAGCAGTTTCTTTGAACTGCGGACAATGGGCTGGCTGATGGATAAAGCCATTACATATGGATTATTGGCCATTATTATTATTTTCCAGCCTGAATTAAGGAGAGCGCTGGAGCAGCTCGGCAGGGGAAAACTGTTTTCCCGATCTGGTTTAGCTGACGAAGAGGAGATGGGAAACTCCATTGATGCGATCGTTAAGTCAACCAGTTATATGGCCAAGCGCCGAATTGGGGCCATCATATCGTTTGAAAGAGAAACCGGTCTTACCGATTATGTGGAAACAGGGATTCCTATTCATTCGAAATTGTCATCAGAGCTGCTGACCAATATTTTTGTGCCCAACACGCCCCTGCACGACGGAGCGGTTATTTTGCGGCAGAATGAGATCGTTGCGGCAGGCTGTTATCTTCCGTTGACCGAAAGCCCTTTTGTTTCCAAAGAACTGGGTACAAGGCACAGAGCGGCTATCGGTGTAAGTGAAGTGACAGATGCGATTACTGTCATTGTCTCAGAAGAAACCGGTGGCATCTCGATTACGAAGAACGGAGAAATCCATCGCAACCTGAATGAGGAAACACTGAGAGCTTTATTGAATGCGGAATTAATGGTATCTGGCAGAAATGCTTCCTCATCACGCTGGAATTGGAGGGGGAAGAAAAATGGACAAACTCCTTAAGAGCAATTGGTTTGTAAAAATTATCGCTTTTCTTTTGGCATTAATGCTTTATACCGTCCTATCCATGGAAAACCAGCAGCAATCTGACCGGCAATCCCTGTTCACCTCCGTCTCCAAGACGAGTGAAACAGTAAGCGGGGTTGCCATTACGCCTTTTTTTGATGAAAATAAATACGTACTTACAGACTTGCCCCGATCGGTGGACGTCAAGCTGACGGGTTCTTCCAATCTGCTGACGAAAGCATTAAAAGTAGACCGTCGAATGGAAGTCTATATCGATCTTACAAAGATGGGTCCAGGTACAAAAAAAGTTCCTGTGAAAATCAGGAATGTTCCGGAAGGGTTAAGAGCCGTTCCATCACCTCAGGAAGTGGAAGTAACGCTTCACCGAAAACAAACGAAGCAGATCCCGATTTCTGTGGATATCAAGAACAAGAATAAGCTGCCGGAGGGTTATGAAGCCGGAAAACTTAGCTACTCGCCGAAGAGTGTGTATGTAACAGGTCCAGAGGATTACATCAGTGATATTGCAAGTATCCGGGCATCTGTGGATGTTTCGAATGCCAAGGATAAGGTAGAATCAAGGGTGCCGCTGCGGGCTTACGACAGTCAAGGCAATCTGCTCGATGTACTGATTGATCCAAAGTCTGTCAATGTTACGGTCCCTATTACAAAACCAAGTAAAACGGTACCGCTGAGCCTGAATGAAAAAGGCAACCTTCCTGACGGACTTACCCTTGCAGGTATAACTGTGGATCCGAAAGAAGTGACGTTAACAGGTCCTTCATCCGCCCTTGATAAAATCAGTGAAGTAAGCGGCGTAGACATAGATTTAGACAAGATTAAAGAAGATTCAACGATAGACGTTGATGTGCCTCTTCCAAAAGGCACAGAAGCTGTAAATCCCAAACAAGTCCAAGTAAAAGTGGATGTAGAGAATGACGTGAAAACAAAGACCTTTAAGGATATCCCTATTGAAATGAGGGGAGAGATTCCTGAACAGCAGGCGTCTTTCTTATCTCCTGCGAGCGGAAAGATGGATGTGACCATTACAGGCAGCAAAAAAACAGTTGATGCATTGGTGGCTTCAGATATTAGGGCATATGTTGATGTCAGCAAGCTGAAACCAGGCGAGCATACGATTTCGATAAAAGCCTCAAACTCCAAGAACCTTCAAATGAAAAAGGAGTTTACGACGGCGAAAATTAAAATCGAAACCACAGCAACCCAGACTGGCTCTGATAACCAGACTGACCAAACCACATCGCAGAGCGGGGATAAGAACAGCAATAACGAGAATAACGGCACTGCCGGCAGCAAGCCGGACAATAACCCAACCTTTTCTCAATCAAAGGCAGAGGGACAATCGGATCGTACCGAATCAATTACTGAAGGAGAGAATTAAATCATGGGAAAATACTTTGGAACAGACGGGGTAAGAGGAGTTGCCAATACAGAGCTTACACCAGAATTAGCTTTTAAACTTGGCCGATTTGGGGGATATGTATTAACAAAGGAAACCCAAAAACCAAAAGTACTGATCGGCAGAGATACACGAATTTCTGGTCATATGCTTGAAGGAGCATTGGTGGCTGGCCTTTTATCTACGGGAGCTGAAGTATTGCGTTTAGGTGTCATCTCGACACCTGGCGTTGCTTTCTTGACAAAGGCACTTGGCGCTCAGGCAGGTGTCATGATCTCTGCTTCCCATAACCCAGTCGCTGACAACGGAATTAAGTTTTTCGGAGCGGATGGCTTTAAGCTTTTGGATGAGCAGGAAGCAGAGATTGAAGCTCTCCTCGATCAGGAGAAAGACGAGCTTCCGCGCCCTTCAGGCGGCGATATCGGCTCAGTAGGCGACTATTTCGAAGGCGGACAAAAGTACCTTCAATATTTAAAACAAACCGTCCCTGGCGATTTTTCCGGTATGCATATCGCACTCGACTGCGCTCACGGTGCAACATCTTCTTTGGCTCCGCATCTGTTTGCTGACCTGGAAGCCGATATCTCAACGATGGGAACAAGCCCAAATGGTCTAAATATTAACGATGGTGTAGGTTCCACACACCCTGAAAAACTGGCTGAACTGGTCAAGGAAAAAGGAGCAGACATGGGTCTGGCCTTTGATGGGGACGGAGACCGTCTGATTGCGATTGATGAAAAGGGGAACATCGTGGATGGCGACCAAATCATGTTTATTTGCGCCGTCTACTTAAAAGAACAGGGAAGACTGAAGAACGATACCATCGTCTCCACTGTGATGAGCAACCTTGGATTCTATAAAGGACTTGAAGACAGAGAAGTAAAATCGGTTCAGACTGCTGTCGGCGACCGATATGTGATGGAAGAAATGAGAAAGAGCGGATATAACCTGGGCGGAGAGCAATCAGGACATATCATTTTCCTTGACCATACCACGACGGGTGATGGCATGTTATCGGCTATTCAATTAGCAAGCATCGTCCAGCAGACGAAAAAGCCATTATCTGAGCTTGCGGATGAAATGAATAAGTTCCCTCAGCTTTTAATCAACGTTAGAGTTGTAGATAAAACAAAGCTTGAAGGCAATACAACGATCCTATCTGCGATCGAGAAGGTCGAAGCAGAAATGAACGGAAACGGGCGTGTACTTGTCCGTCCATCGGGAACTGAGCCGTTGGTGCGTGTCATGGTCGAAGCACCTACGAAGGAACAATGCCAAATCTATGCTGATCAGATAGCTGATGTGGTCAAGGCGGAACTTGTTTAGTCAAATGCACCCTCATTCATCAAGATAGGCACGAAACCTATGCATAAGCGTATCACCAGCGGGTTCGCTTATGCATATTTTATTAAATATTTATTAAGCTGCTTAGCAACCAATTGACGCTTAAATCGAAACAAGATATCATTAGGTTTGAATTTACTTCGAAACGGGAAGGTGGATAGAGCGGCCAATTTATTAACCTAAGCGCCTGAACTATTTTCGGACGGAAGAAAATAGTTGACGAGGAAGAGGTTCATCGATTTTTCGGCGGATGCCTCTCGGAACCAGTCACTTTCGTAAGCTTTTAAATAAAACAGGCAAGGCGACTTCCTGTACAAAATTAAAAGCAGTGGCTAACAAAATAAATCAAACATAGGTGGGGCTGTGAGCCCCGCTCACAGTCCCCCTGTTACAGAGGCGGGTGCCAGCCCATATTTTGGGCTATACCTGACCCAAGGGAGGATATATTAAATGTGCGGAATTGTAGGTTATGTAGGGAATAAGGATGCTAAAGAAATCTTGCTTCGCGGACTGGAAAAATTAGAGTACCGCGGTTATGACTCAGCAGGTATTGCTGTAGTTGATAATGACGGCGTTCAAGTCTTCAAAGAAAAAGGAAGAATCGCTGTATTGCGTGATATCGTTGACTCAGGCGTTGAAACATCAATGGGAATCGGACATACCCGCTGGGCAACACACGGAGCGCCAAGCAAGGTGAACTCTCACCCACACCAAAGTACTGCAGAGCGATTTACGCTTGTGCATAACGGTGTTATTGAGAACTATGAGAATATTAAAAGAGAATACTTACCGAATGTTGAATTCGTAAGTGATACAGATACAGAAGTTGTTGTACAGCTTATTGAAAAGTTTGTCAGCGAAGGGGAGAACGTGGAAGAAGCATTCCGCCACGCGCTTTCTGTTATTAAAGGCTCTTACGCGATTGCGTTAGTCGATAACCAAGATTCAGACACCATCTATGTTGGTAAAAATAAAAGCCCGCTATTGGTCGGCGTAGGAGAAGGATTTAACGTTGTAGCAAGTGATGCTATGGCCATGATTTCTCAAACAGACCAATACGTTGAACTGATGGATGAGGAGATCGTTATCGTAACACGTGACTCCTATACCATCAAAACACTGGACGGCAAAGAAGTAGCACGTGATCCATACACAGCTGAATTGGATGCAAGTGATATCGAAAAGGGAACGTACCCTCACTATATGCTGAAAGAAATTGATGAGCAGCCATTTGTTATGCGTAACATCATCAAGCAGTATCAAAACGAGGAAGGCAATCTTAAGCTTGATGACGATATTCGCAGCGCGATGAAAGGTGCAGACCGCATTTACATCGTGGCTTGCGGAACAAGCTACAATGCAGGACTTGTAGGTAAACAGCTGATCGAAAACATTGCCAATATCCCTGTAGAGGTTCATATTGCCAGTGAATTCGTTTATAACATGCCGCTTCTTTCTCAGAAGCCATTGTTCATCTTTATCTCTCAATCAGGAGAGACAGCCGACAGCCGTGCGGTATTGGTAGAAGTGAAAAAGCTTGGCCATAAAGCGTTGACGATTACTAACGTTCCTGGCTCTACCCTTTCAAGGGAAGCTGACCATACACTTCACCTATATGCAGGACCTGAAATCGCAGTAGCATCAACAAAAGCTTATACAGCGCAAATTGCTGTCCTTGCTATTCTTGCCGTTGATTCTGCTCGTGCAAAAGGCATCGAGCTTGATTTCAATCCGCTTCAAGAGCTTGCGATTGTGGCAAACGCAATGGAAACATTGACAGACCAAAAAGAAACCATGGATCGTGTAGCACAGGAATACCTATCAGTAACACGCAATGCTTTCTTTATCGGCCGTGCGGTTGATTACTTTGTTTGTTTGGAAGGTTCTCTAAAGCTTAAAGAAATCTCTTATATCCAAGCAGAAGGCTTTGCAGGAGGAGAACTTAAGCATGGTACGATTGCTTTGATTGAAGAAGGAACGCCAGTTATCGCTCTAGCTACACAAGAACACGTGAACTTGAGCATCCGCGGAAATGTAAAAGAAGTAGCAGCCCGTGGAGCAGAAACTTGCGTGATCAGTACAGAAGCGACGAAGGACGAAGGCGACCGCATCGTACTTCCTGAAGTACATGAGTACCTTACTCCGCTCGTATCTGTTGTACCGCTTCAATTGATTGCTTACTATGCAGCACTTCACCGTGACTGTGATGTTGATAAGCCGCGTAATCTTGCGAAAAGTGTAACAGTAGAATAAGTATTAAGTAAAAGCCAGTGGAAATTTACTGGTGTTTTACGCTAAAATAGCATTTTACTAGATAAAGAAGTCCTTTACTGAATAATAAAGTGCTTTTCTCCCTTGGAATTTAACTTCCAGGGGTTTTTTCATTATGGAGCACTTAGTGAAATATTATATGGATATTTCGCTCTTATAGCATTCCACTATGAAGCAGGCTATGTCCTTGATCAAGTGTTTAGCACAACAAAAAAGTTTGACAAGTATCAGTAAAGAACTCTTTTATCTTACAACAGAAATGTCTTTTTAAAACTAAGTTGTACCCTGGCTGTCCAAATCAAAAAGGGGCTGTCCAAGAAGTCTGTAAGCTGTTGATTTCCGTTCCAGGGTGCTCGCTTTCCGCGGGGCGTGCGGTGAGCCTTACCGGCGTGAACGCCTACTTTTTGGGCGCTAGCGCCTGCGGGAGTCTCACCTGTCACGCTAGTCCCGCAGGACAAGGAAGGCTCCGGCAGCTTTTTATCACACGAAGAAAATGTGAAGTTCATTTTCGAGGAGTCTTGCACCTTCCACTTCAATCAACTTTTCATTGAAGATTTTCAAGCCAAAAAGGAGCTGCTGAAGGTAAATTTTCGACTTTCAGGACAGCCCCTTTTTTTGTAGTAATTATTTCAAGTTATTTTTACATCAACTAAATCAGACAACTTAATCCTATGTACTTATTTGTGGTTATCCACAATTCTCGATTCTTTTTTTTTATAAATGGTGTCTTCAAATTAAACCCGTCGGTGAAAATTTAAAGTGGCTTACTTAAAATTAATATAAAATAACATCTAAATACATATGAATCGTTCACAATTATCATTTAATTAACGAAGTGAACGCTTCCATCATCCGTAATATAAATAGATTGATGGCTACTTAAATATTTCAGTGCATCTTTCATTATTCCATGCTCTTTTAAATCAGCCTGTCCACGTATGTAAGTGTGCACATCTAAGATCAGCACATAGGAATAGCATTGCTGGCCATCGATCGGCTCAACATTTGAGAGCTGAAAAGCATCGCCATACTTTTCTTTAAACCATAACTTTGCCTGTTCATGAGTCTTAAATGAAGGGATTTTTGCTTCGTCAATTACTCCTGCAGCGTACACTCCTACACCAACTCCTTTATGTAGATTTTCCCTATAATCATTCGCTGCCTCAGGATGAATTGCTGTTGGTCAAATCCTTTGTAATTTTAACCAGCACCAATATATATAGATATTATTTGATCAGAATAGTGCTGAGATGTTATTTGAAGGTGTGTTTAAGCTCCGCGAGTTTATAGAACAAGAGGCATAAATAATCACGAAAATGAGCCAAAGGTAATTGTTCCAGGAGGTGAGTCTAATGAAGAAAAAGGACGAGGACAAGCTACGTAAAGAAATTTTAGATTTTGAAGAAGGCTTTCCAGATGGTATTTATGGATGGCAGCTTTTTTTATGTTTTAAACATGACAACAAGTATGGTGACAAAATGCCCTTTTCTTTGAATTGAAAAATGGTGTGTAAACGCTTTATTATTAGAGCATAAGACCTATAGATTGTACGAATAGTACCAAATAGGAAAGGGGTTTCGATTGATATGGCAAGTTCTGAACAGACAAAGACAGGCGCTAAAGTAAAAATACAGCGGTTTGGCAGCTATTTGAGCGGTATGATCATGCCAAACATAGGGGCGTTCATCGCCTGGGGAATCATCACGGCATTATTCATTCCTACAGGATGGCTTCCAAATGAAGATATGGCAAAACTGGTTAGCCCGATGATCACTTACTTGCTGCCGCTGCTTATCGGATTTTCAGGCGGACGCATCGTTTATGACCTGCGAGGCGGTGTCGTTGGTGCCACGGCAACGATGGGGGTTATTGTCGGAGCAGACATTCCAATGCTTCTAGGTGCCATGATTATGGGGCCTCTTGGCGGGTATGCCATTAAGAAGTTTGACAAGATGATTGAAGGAAAAGTGAAATCCGGCTTCGAGATGCTCGTGAATAACTTTTCCGCCGGGATTATTGCCGGAATTTTAACGATCATTGCCTACAAAGGAATTGGACCGGTTGTATTAACGTTAAACAAAACGCTTGCTGCAGGAGTACAGGCTATTGTAGACGCACACTTGCTGCCGCTGGCCAGCATCTTTATCGAACCAGCAAAAGTGTTATTCTTAAACAATGCCATTAACCATGGGATCTTAAGCCCGCTGGGAATTGAGCAAGCCACCAAAGCAGGAAAATCCATTCTGTTCTTGTTGGAATCCAATCCGGGACCAGGGCTGGGTGTCCTATTGGCTTACATCCTTTTTGGAAAAGGAATGTCGAAACAATCGGCACCAGGGGCTGCCATTATCCATTTCCTTGGCGGGATTCATGAGATCTACTTCCCGTATATTCTGATGAGACCGTTACTTCTTTTAGCGGTAATCGGAGGCGGTGCTTCCGGTGTATTCACTTTCTTGCTGTTTGACGCAGGATTGGTAGCCGCTCCGTCACCAGGAAGTATCTTTGCTCTTATTGCCATGACACCGAGAGGACACTACCTTGGGGTCATAGCTGGAGTTCTGGCTGCGGCAGCCGTATCCTTCTTGATTTCTTCTGTCATCTTAAAATCTTCCAAACAAACAGATGAAGATGATTTGACAAAAGCGACAGAAAAAACATCTGCACTTAAAGGAAAAGAAAGCCGTGCTTCATCACTTGTCCAACCGAAAGAAACGCAAGTGCAACAAACGTCTGGTGGTGCCAGGCACCACATCGCTGTAGAAAAAAGCCGTGCCGACGTTCAAAAGATTATTTTCGCTTGTGATGCAGGTATGGGTTCAAGTGCAATGGGCGCATCAATCTTAAAAAACAAAGCACGAAAAGCGGGACTGGATGTATCGGTGTCTAATACATCGATTACGAATATTCCCGCTGATGCAGATATCGTCATTACGCATAAAGATTTAACAGACCGGGCGAAAGCAAAACTGCCGAATGCCGAACACATTTCAGTAGAAAATTTCTTGAACAGTCCTAAATATGAAAAACTGCTGAATGAGTTAGTAGAAAGCAAAGGTACAACAGCACCTGCCGAGCCTAAAGGTATGCCAATCGCAGAAAACGAGTATGAAGACGTTTCGAAAATTATCTTTGCCTGTGATGCGGGTATGGGTTCGAGTGCAATGGGAGCTTCTATACTCAAAAATAAAGTTCAAAAAGCAGGGCTGGATGTTTCCGTGTCCAATACTTCGATTACCAATCTGCCCGCTGATGCAGACTTGGTCATCACCCACAAAGATTTAACCGATCGTGCAAAAGCTAAACTACCGGGCGCAAAACATATTTCAGTTGAGAACTTTTTAAACTCACCGAAATATGAAGAACTGCTTGAGAAGTTAAAAGCAGCCAAAAGCCTGCACTGATCGAAAAGTCCGGTTCCCAGGAATCGGACTTTTTCTATACTTTTTAAATCATGGCAACAATGATGATGACGAAATCGGCTTTTCATTTCGTTGTATTAAGGAACGGCGTGGCTTTATTATTTAATTAAGGGTATGCAAATTAAATATTGTCATTAACGTGGAGTGAAAAACATGTATATATCGGCAAGAGAACGACTGATAATTGAAATCTTATTATCTAAAAAAGAAGAGATGACGGTCAAGGATCTTGCGGATGAAATTGATGTGAGTACCCGGACGATCCACCGTGATCTAAAAGAACTTGAAAATACGCTAAAAGAGTATGAACTGGAGCTGATCAAAAAATCAGGAGTAGGTATACAGATCATCGGGGACGAACAGAGAATGGAAGAACTGAAGCTGGCGCTGTTTCATTTATCGTATAACGAGTACACGCCTGAAGAGCGGCAGACCATGATTTTTTGTTCCCTTCTGGAAGCGAAGGAACCGGTTAAGCTTGTCTCACTGGCTCATGATTTAAACGTGACCATCGCTACGATCAGCAATGATTTAACAAAATTAGAAAGCCGTCTGCTTGAATTTGATCTGACCCTCGTTAGAAAAAGAGGATACGGAGTAGAAATTACAGGGGACGAAAAAGCAAAAAGAAGAGCGATGAGCCAAATCATTGCGCAAAATCTTAACGAAACTGAATTCTTATCACTCGTAAAAGAAAATATCCAGAAAAAATCTCTTCATACGGCTGATTCCATTTCTGAGCGGTTATTGGGACTCGTTGAAAAGAACCGGCTATTGACGGTAGAGAAAGCGATCGAAGAAGTGAATGAAGAGCTTCCCTATCCCATTGCAGACAGTGCCTATATCGGCCTGGTCGTCCATCTGACACTGGCCATCGAACGAATTCTGCAGGGAGAAAACATCAATATGGACGAGGCTTTTCTGGAGACGTTAAAGACTGCACCGGAATATAAGGCAGCTGAAAAAATTATTGAAAAGCTGAAGAATGTCATTCATGCCGACATACCTGAAGCAGAGGTAGGCTATATTACGATGCATCTGCAAGGTGCCAAGCTTAGGCAGGACAAAGGATACTTGTTGGAGGAGTCGAGTTTTCAAACGGCTTTAAAAGCGAAAAGCCTGATGATGTTTGTCGGTGAAAAGACCGGTATTGAACTTTTAGGGAACGCATCGCTCTTTCAGGGGCTAGTTACGCATTTAAAACCGGCGCTGTACCGGATCAAGCAAAACATGGGGATCTCTAACCCGCTCATGCCCAAGATTAAAAAAGATTATGAAGATCTCTTTCACATCGTACAGGAAGGGGCCGCAGCTATTTTTCCAGATTTGCATGTTCCAGATGAGGAAGTGGCCTATCTTGTCATGCATTTTGGTTCCGCTTTGATGAACGGGCGCCATGCTGAACGATTGAAAGCTTTAGTGATCTGTTCTACGGGTATTGGGACGTCCAAAATGCTTGCGACTCGACTGAAACGGGAAATACCTGAAATTAAGGAACTGAAAAATGTATCACTCTTTGAATTGAATAAGATGGACACGGAAGAGTATGATCTTGTCATTTCTACGATACATCTGCCGGATTATCATTCTCCGTATATTGTCCTCAGCCCCATCCCTAACGAGGAGGAACTGCAGAAGGTTAAGCAATACATCGCAGAGACAGCCGGAGCACATTCAGAAGAGAAGCGTTCTGCTTTGCTCGAAACCAGCACGGGGGAAAAAGATCCAAAACAGTTTTTGGAAGGGCTGGAGAGCATCAAGAAGTATACCGATGCCATCGTGGACCTCTTACAAGGATTTAAACTGACCCCTGTCCATGGCCGGAAAGGCGTTGAGCTCATCCTAAAGGAAGCCTGTGAAGCTCTGGCTGCAGCAGGTGCCCTGCATAGCAGCGAACAGGTTGCTGCTGCACTGTTTGAACGTGAAAAACTGGGCGGACTTGGGATACCGAATACCGAGCTTGTGCTTTACCATGCACGCAGTGATGAGGTCGTTAAACCTTCCTTTACCATTTATGGGCTGGAAGATGCCATCAGGGTGCCCGCCATGGATCAGACTGTCATTGAAGCTGACAATATACTGCTTCTGCTTGCGCCCAGCGAGTATTCTAGCCAGGGATTAGAGGTACTCAGCTTTATCAGTTCCATTATTATTGAAAACGAACAAAGCATTGCGCTGTTCGAATCAAAGGATGAACAGAAACTATCAGCCTATCTGGCGGAAAAGTTTGATCAGTTTTATAAAGAAAAACTAACAGAATTAAGGAGAGGATAATATGTCATCAGTGTTAACGAAAGAAAACATCCTATTAAATGCGGAAGTGGAGAGCAAGGAAAATGCGATCCGATTAACCGGAAACCTGTTAGTGGAAAATGGATATGTTGAACCGCAATACATTGAAAAAATGCTGGAGAGGGAGCAGCTGACCTCTACGTATATGGGGAATTTTGTGGCCATCCCGCATGGTACGGAGGATGCAAAGCAAGCGGTCAAGGAGTCAGGGATTGCTATTATCCAAGTGCCGGGCGGAGTGGAATTTGGACCTGGAAATGAAGTGAAACTGCTGATTGGAATTGCCGGAAAAGGCGACGAGCATTTGGAGATTCTTTCACAAATCGCCATTGTTTGTTCTGAAGAAGAAAATGTACTGGGGATCGTAAATGCCGGTTCAAAAGAAGAGATTCTAGACTACTTTGAAGGAGTAAACTAATATGCTGGCTGTACATTTTGGAGCGGGTAACATTGGCAGAGGATTTATTGGCAACTTATTGTTTCAATCAGGCTATCGAACAGTATTTGTAGATGTAAACCAGGAAATCGTAGACTTATTGAATGAAAAGAATCAGTATACTGTAGTTCTTGCGGATAAAAGCCAGGAAGAACTTCAGATCAGGAATGTATCAGCGGTTAACAGCGGAACAGATCCTGATCAGGTAATTGAGCTCATCGCAAATGCGGACCTGGTAACAGCAGCAGTTGGACCAAACATTCTTCCGTTTATCGCTGGCTCCATTGCTGAAGGACTTCGTAAAAGAATAGCAGCAACTAACGCTCCTTTAAATATCATCGCCTGTGAAAACATGATCGGCGGAAGTACACTTTTAAAAGAAAAAGTTTACGAGAAATTGGAAGAAAGCGAGAAGCAGCTGTTTGATTCCCGCTTTGGATTTCCGGATGCAGCGGTTGATCGCATCGTTCCCAATCAGTCCAATGAAGATAAACTGATGGTTAAGGTAGAACCTTTCTATGAGTGGGCAGTAGATGAGACGAAAATCATCGGGAGCAGACCTGAAGTCGAAGGAATCACCTATGTAGAGGATTTGAAACCGTATATTGAGCGAAAGCTGTTCACGGTGAACACTGGACATGCAGCAGCTGCATACATCGGGTATCAAGCTGGCATGCGAACCATTGATGAAGCGATGAAAATCAAAGAACTGCAGGAACTGATTCAACAAACGCTGCAGGAAACAGGACGTATGCTCGTCAGCAAATATGCCTTTGACCCTGATGAACATCAGAAATATATCAAAAAAATTGTAAATCGTTTTGTGAATCCTTATATCACGGACGAGGTGACGAGAGTTGGACGTTCTCCGATCCGTAAACTTGGACCGGCAGACCGTCTTGTGAGCCCAGCCGTTCAATATCTTCAGCTGACTGGAGATGTCCCAGTTTCGTTAACAAGAGTCATTGCTTCAGCTCTTCTCTATGATTATAAAGAGGATCCAGAAGCAGTCGCTATTCAGGAAGCGATATATGAAAAAGGTATCGAACGAGCTATAGAGCAGTTTACCGGAATTGAAGCAGGGTCCATCCTGTCTGAAACCGTGCTCAACCACTATCATCAATTAAAATCGGGCATCACAATAAAGTAAAAAGAACAAAAAGCAGTGGATTCCTTTACGGAGATCTCACTGCTTTTTGATTTTAAAACACTCTCCCTGTACTTACGACGGTTTGTCCGCCAGTCTCCTTTAAAATTCGGTTTAAATCGGTAAGTATGGCACCTACATCCCGCAGGATCGTCAATGACTCGTAGCGTTTTAGAATGAAAAGACAATGAGACTGAATTTCCTGTGCTTCTTTTACACTTGAGATGAGTTTTAACAAATTTTCGGCGGATGGATCAATGACCGTCATTCCATAATGAGCAATACAGTCTGACGTATGTTCAATGGCCAAATTTAACTGCGTGATTTCTTCAGAGGCGGCATGATCATCAAGATTAGTGGAAAGATCCCGAATCCCGCGGGCAATGCCGCGAATCTGCAGTGTAATGTGATTCAGATGCTTCATTCCGGTTTCAAGGTGCTCCAGCCGTATGCGCCGCTTCGTAAAGAAAGGGGTGAACCGGAGATTTTGACTGGCGAGAACAACAGCTTCAATGCCTTTCTCGTTCTGCTCTGTCAGTTCTTTGACCTCCTGCTGGATCTCTCGGCGGTGAGAGAGCGTCCTGTCCCAAAGGAGAACAAGATCTTTTAAGGTTATGGATGCCTTATTCGATAACTTTAAGAGCAGCTCTTCTGCAGCAGGTATCGTGTTGGGAGGGACGAGCAGAGCATTTGTCAGTACTGCGATGGCTGAACCGATGATCGTTTCCACAATACGGCTGAGCGCATAACCCTGTCCAAACGCGAGGACAAGAATGGAACTTACAGACACCTGAGAGACCACCTGAGCCGGCATCCGGAAGGCCGTTGTTACTGCCATGCCGACCAATACGACTAGAAGGATAGATCCCGCGTTCAATTTTAGCCAGTGCCCAATCAGCATGCTGATAATGACTCCGCCAATGACCCCGCACACTCTATAGATCGCCTTTTCCATCGATCCAGCAATAGTGACCTGCATCGTCAGCACAGCTGCCAACGGAGCAAAGAACGGATAGTCATTTTGAGAGAGATGGGAGGAAACCATCCAGCCAAGGGCTGCGGCGATTGCTGTTTTCAATACTTGTAACGTCAGACCGAGACGTAAAAAGACTTCCAATCCTTTTCTCAATGGCGTTATCCTTTCTGCACATAGTCTTGTAAGTTGTTTTTTCCAAAAAGGCTTGAGCTGAAACCTGTTCAGCAGCCTTACCTGTTTACAGTATAACCTTGTTTCTTAGTAATTGATGCAGTTCTATATTCTCTGCAAACGGTTCTTGACTTTTTCCAGAAAAATGAATATATTATTTCTTAATCCAATATAGAAGAAGCGTTGAAAAGGATTAGTAGAATGTAGTGGTTTTTTTCCTTCAGAAAAAAACTTCGTCTTTCCAAAGAGAGGAAACTTACAGCTGAAAGGTTTCCGGGAGACAGCATTCGAACCTGCCTTGGAGTTCGGCATCGTTCATAAGATGTCTGCGGAAAGTGCCGTTACCAAAATGAGTGTACAGAGTGAATTCGTCTGTAAATAAGGGTGGTACCACCAATACCCCGGTCCCTTTTAAAGGATCGGGTTTTTTTGCGTTCCTTTTCACGGTTTTTACAATAGAAAGGAAGAGATAATGATGCGAAAAGAAAAAAAGCTGGTTGAAGAAATTACTGCCATGGAAGATGATTTTGCACAATGGTACACTGACGTCGCACGTAAAGCGGATCTCGTCGATTATGCAAGTGTAAGAGGATCCATGATCATCCGTCCATACGGATATGCGATCTGGGAACATATCCAAAAAGAACTTGACCGCCAGATTAAGGATACCGGTCATGAGAATGTCTATCTTCCATTGTTTATACCAGAGAGCCTCCTTCAAAAAGAGAAAGATCATATCGAAGGATTTGCTCCTGAAGTGGCATGGGTTACACACGGGGGAGAGGAGAAGCTTGCGGAGCGCCTCTGTGTCCGTCCGACTTCTGAAGTGCTTTTCTGCGAGCATTATGCGAACATCATTCATTCATATCGCGACCTTCCAAAGCTGTATAACCAGTGGGGCAATGTTGTTCGCTGGGAGAAGACCACGCGTCCTTTCCTTCGCTCTCTTGAATTCCTTTGGCAGGAAGGCCACACGTGCCATGCGACCGATGAGGAAGCGGGAGAGGAAACCCGAAGGATGCTTGAAGTTTATGCGGATATATGTGAAGAGTATTTAGCGGTGCCTGTCCTTCGTGGCCGGAAAACAGACAAAGAAAAGTTTGCCGGAGCGAAGTTCACACTGACGATTGAAAGCTTGATGCATGACGGAAAAGCATTGCAGACAGGAACATCACATCACCTGGGAAGCGGATTTGCTGAAGCATTTGGCATTCAATACACCGACAAGCAAGGGAAACTTCAGCACGTACACCAAACGTCCTGGGGAATCACGACTCGCCTGATCGGTGCATTGATCATGGTGCACGGAGACAACCGAGGGCTTGTTCTTCCACCAAAAATCGCTCCAGTCCAAGTGATGGTCATCCCGATTGCTCAGCATAAAGAAGGGGTGCTCGACAAAGCGTATGAGCTTAAAGACCAGCTGAACAAAACGGTCCGTGCGGGGATTGATGCATCCGATAAGTCACCGGGATGGAAATTCAGCGAGCATGAGATGAAAGGTGTACCGCTTCGCATTGAGATTGGCCCGAAAGATATCGAAAAGAATCAGGCCGTTGCGGTCCGCAGGGATACAGGAGAAAAAATCTTCCTTTCTCTTGATGAACTGGAAACACGTATTCCGCTTCTGCTGGAAGAAATCCAAAAAGGTCTGCTGCAAAAAGCAAAGGCACACCGCGAAGAGAAAACGAACATCGCCCTCAGCATGGACGAATTCAAAGCGGTGCTGGAATCTAATCCTGGTTTCATTAAAGCCATGTGGTGCGGAGACCGTAAGTGTGAGGATCAAATAAAAGAAGAGACAGGCGCGACCTCCCGCTGTATGCCATTTGAGCAGGAGGTTATTTCGAAAACGTGTGTTTGCTGCGGAAAAGAAGCGGAAGAGCTTGTCTATTGGGCAAAAGCTTATTGATCGATTCCTATATAGTTTTGAAAAAACAAAAAGGGAATGTACCGAATTACAGTTAAGAATTTTGCTTCTAGAAACCATGGCAGCACAATAAACTACAGTTATCCATTTAAAAAACTTCACGAAATTTTTTGACTACTCAGGCAACAGGCGTTATAATCATTGAAAAGGAAGTGAGAACAATGAATACTTTAAAAAAGATAGTTGTTCGCGTAATAGGATCTAATCTTCTAGTGCTTTTCGCCATTTTACTTCTTCCGGTGTTCCTGCTGACTGACAATGTCAATGTGTTTCAAGATCTTGTAGACTATATTTTCAAGCCAGATTAATAATTAAACACCACCAACTGTGTGGTGTTTTTTGTTGAGTAAAAGTACATAGTTGAAAAAACAACGAGCAAGGGGAGAACGCAATGGCAAAAGTCATCGTGCTGTTGCTTGCTTTGTTTTCCGGAATGGGGCAAAGCATGCAGGCGGCTGTAAACGGAACGCTTGGAAAGAAGATTGGTTCAATCGAAGGTGCTTTCGTTTCCTTTTTTACGGGAACCGTGATGCTCCTTATTTTTATGCTGATTTGGGGGAACGGCAGTCTCAGTACAGTGTGGAACGTTCCAAAATGGAACCTTATCGGGGGTGTGCTGGGGGCCATCTATGTATTTATTGTTATCATGGCTGTTCCGAAGATTGGAGTAACAAGTGCCATTACGGCAGTCATCATTGGCCAGCTGATCATGAGTGTTGTCATTGACCATTTTGGATGGTTTGGCAATGAACCTGTCCATTTTACGTATAAAAGGATGATCGGGCTCGTTCTGATGTTTGCCGGCCTCTATTTTGTTTTCTCGGACAAGCATTAAGCACAAGTAGTTTCTAAATAAAAGCATTGTTTAAAAAAAATTGCTGTGATAAATTTTTAAATAGAGCTACTTTTCAGTTACTTTTCCATTGGTAAGATAGCCGGGGAGCAGCATTTTTTATGTTCAATCTGAAAGCGTTAACAAAGGGAGAAGTATCGAAAGGGAAAAAGGGGGAGAAACAATGGAATATGGGGTAATAGTGTCCATCGGCATTTATATGGCCGGGATGCTGCTGATCGGCTGGTTTGCTTACCGAAGAACAGCGAACTTGACTGATTATATGCTGGGAGGCAGAGATTTGGGGCCTGCAGTCACAGCACTGAGTGCGGGGGCATCTGATATGAGCGGCTGGCTGCTCATGGGTCTGCCGGGAGCAATGTATGTTTCCGGTTTAAGTGCGGGGTGGATCGTTGTTGGTCTGACAGCGGGTGCCTATTTAAACTGGCTTTTTGTTGCACCACGCCTTCGTACGTATACGGAAATAGCAAATAATTCTATTACTATTCCGGATTACTTTGAAAATCGATTCAAGGATACATCCCGAATTCTAAGAATTACATCAGCAATTGTTATTTTGATTTTCTTTACGTTTTATACTTCATCTGGAATGGTTTCAGGCGGCGAACTATTTAAGACGGCTTTCAATCTCGATTACACATGGGGAATTTGGCTGACCGCCAGTGTCGTGGTTCTGTATACGCTGTTTGGCGGTTTTCTTGCCGTCAGCTGGACTGATTTTGTTCAAGGGACGATCATGTTTATTGCGTTAATCCTCGTGCCGGTCGTAACAATCTTTCAACTCGGCGGGACAGGGCCAACTTTTACAGAAATTCAATCCATCGATCCGAAATTGCTCGACGCCTTTAAGGGGACAAGCTTGATCGGAATCGTTTCTCTCTTAGCGTGGGGACTTGGTTATTTTGGACAGCCTCATATCATCGTCCGTTTTATGGCCATTTCTTCTGTCAAGCAGATGAAAAATGCGCGAAGAATCGGAATGGGCTGGATGATTTTCTCCATTGTTGGAGCAATGTTTACAGGTCTGGTTGGTATTGCATATTTCAATCTTAACGGCGGAGGGCTCGGTGAGAAAAAGGCTGAAACCGTATTTATCGTGCTATCGGAAGTGCTGTTTCATCCGCTGATTACGGGATTCCTGCTAGCCGCTATTTTAGCAGCGGTTATGAGTACGATTTCATCACAGCTGCTTGTCACATCGAGTGCTATGACAGAAGACTTTTATAAAGCGTTCTTTAAGCGATCCGCTTCAGACAAAGAACTTGTATTGGTCGGACGCCTTTCTGTATTGGCGATTTCAGTGATCGCTTTAGTTCTTGCTCTTAATCCGAATAAAACTATCCTTAACCTTGTTGGCTATGCGTGGGCAGGATTTGGAGCGGCGTTTGGACCGGTCGTTCTTCTAAGTTTATACTGGAAAAGAATGACGAAATGGGGAGCCTTTTATGGCATGCTTTCGGGTACACTGACCGTTATTATCTGGGAGCAAATTAAAGCATTTGAAGCAGTGTACGAAATTATTCCAGGCTTTATCGTTTGCTCAGTCGTTATTGTAGCGGTCAGCATGATGACAGCAAAACCATCTGCTGAGATCGAATCAGAATTTGAAGAAGCACAAAAGATTGCATAAGACGTATGAAAGGCCGTCCTGTCTGACAGGGCGGCTTTTTTAAATTTCCGGAAAATTCAATCTTGACCGGAACCGCCATTTTGTCATACAGTTATCATCGTGAACAGTTCAATTCTTGAACTAGTTATAGTCTAAGTAGGAAAATGGGTGAATACAATGGATGTTGGGAAATGGCAAAGCATACTTGGCCGGTATGAAGCGGCTTCCTTTACAGTGAATAAAAGGTTCGGTGCCCTGATCAAGGAGCAGCTTCAGGATGTGCTGACGAATGACCAGCACATGACGCTGAGCTATATTAAAAGATTCGGATCCTGCACGACGACTGAGCTGGCAGAGGCGTTTTGTGTACATAAGAGCGCCATTACAGCTATTGTTACGCGGCTGGCAGAGAAAGGATATATCGATCGGATAAGAGACCAAAAGGATAGAAGAATTGTGTACTTGTCTTTGACAGAAGAAGGGTTAAAGGTCTTTCAATGGGCAGATGAGAAAGTTTTTGAGGTGGTTGCTCCTTTTCTAAAGGTGTTCAGTGGAGAAGAGATTGAATCGTTCTTGAACCTGTACGAGAAACTGGCATCTGTACTGAATGAGGAGTAGGGGAGGAGAGAAAGAATGAGAGCGGTGTTAAAAGGAAAGTGGATCATTGCAGCAGTCTGGCTGGCACTTGTCGTTGTGCTGGCGCTGCTCGCACCTAATATGACAGACCTGGTGAGGGAAAAGGGGCAGATTAATGTTCCAGACGGATATTCGTCGAGCTATGCCCAAAAAATGCTGAATGATTTGGATAAAAAAGAAAAATCGGCGGATGAATCGCAGGTTGCCCTTGTGTTTCACAGCAGTAAAAAACTGACTGAAAACGAAAAAAACGAGGTCAAAAGCGCTGTAGCGAAACTGGAACAGGATAAGAACGACCTTGGGATCAGCGAAGTGTTATCACATTTCAAAGAAAAAGAGCTGAAAGACCAGCTTGCGTCAAAGGATGGAAAGACCATCCTTTCCTTAGTCACGGTAAAAACAGGCGACAAGGAGCCGGCTGACATTTCAAAATCACTCTACAATGAATTAAAAGACGTAAAAGTACCGCATTATTACACAAGCAGCTGGATGATTGACGAGGATGTGGTCGCAAGTTCTCAGGAAGGGCTCAAAAAAACCGAATACATAACGGTCGTCTTCATTCTTGCCGTTCTGTTCGTTGTTTTCCGCTCGTTTATTGCACCGCTAGTCCCGCTTGTTACCGTTGGAATCAGCTATGTTGCGGCACAGTCGATCGTAGCTTTTTTAGTGGATAAATGGAACTTCCCTCTGTCCACGTTTACACAGATCTTTCTTGTCGCGGTCTTGTTCGGTATCGGAACAGATTATTGCATCCTGCTTCTCAGCCGCTTTAAAGAAGAGATGGGCCGGAATGAGAGTTTACTGGATGCCATTATCACCACGTACAAAACGGCGGGAAGAACCGTATTTTTCAGCGGACTTGCTGTGATGATCGGCTTTGCAGCCATCGGTTTCTCAGCTTTTAAACTCTATCAGTCTGCTGCAGCTGTTGCAATTGGAGTCGCGGTGCTGCTTCTGGCATTATTGACGCTCGTTCCGTTTTTCATGGCGGTGCTCGGCACCAAGCTGTTCTGGCCATCAAAAGCGGCAATGGAGCATAAACAAAGCAGGATTTGGGGAGCTGCAGGGTCGTTCTCCTTTAAACGCCCGCTCGTTACGCTTCTTATCGTAGCCGCCATCGTCACTCCTTTTCTTGCAACTTATGATGGAGATTTGTCCTTTAACTCTTTGGATGAGATCGGCGATAAATATAACTCGGTAAAAGCGTTTAATGTTATCTCTGACAGCTTTGGTCCAGGAGAATCCCTTCCTGCCAAAGTTGTCGTAAAGAATGATGAGCCGATGGACCGCTCGGAGTATTTGGCAACCATTGAGAAAATCAGCCGTGAAGTCGGACAGATTAAAGGTGTGGACCGGGTGCGCAGTGCCACACGGCCGGTCGGCGAGGAGCTGAAAGATCTCCAGGTTGCTAATCAGGCAGATTCTCTGGATAATGGATTAGAAAAAGGCAACAACGGATTGAAAAAAATCAGCGGAGGATTAGCCGAAGCAAGCACGCAGCTTAGCAATTCCCAGCCCAAGATGAAGCAGACGACAGACGGAATCAGTGAGCTGGTGACAGGCACCAACAAACTTAAAACAGGAATCGGTGACCTGTCCGGCGCGCTTTCCCAGATCGAAAAAGGAATGCGTGACGGCTCCAAAGGCGCAGGAGACCTGAAAAAGGGCGTGCAGCAAGCGAAGTCGAGTGCAGACCTGCTATACCAAAGTAATCAGAAGCTTCTTTCCGGCTATAAAGAAATGGAAAGCGGTCTGGGACAGCTGCAAGGCGGCTATGCCAAAACGGCAAAGCAGCTGAGTACCACCTCAAAAAGTCTTGCCCAACTAAAGGGAAGCTTCACTCATTTAGAAAAAAAATACACGAGTACAGATAAAAGCAAAGACATTAACAGCGATTCTGATTACCAGGCCATCAAAGGCACGTTTACTCAGCTTCAAGACGGCCTAGGCCAGCTGGCAGCGGGTCTGGACCAGTTGAATGGAAATTTGAATAAGGTAAAAACCAACATGGGGAAAGCCAATGACGGCTTGAGTAAAGTAGTCGGCGGCCAAAAACAGCTGGCTGACGGACTCGGCTCGATTTCAGCGGGGCTTGGCCAGTTAGAAACAGGAATCAATAAGGCTGCAGACGGACAGAAGCAAGTTATCGGAAAGCTGCCAGAAGTACAGGGCGGTTTAGCTAAAATCGCCGGTGGACAGGAGCAGCTGAAGAGCGGTTTTTCACAGATGGACCGCCAGCTTTCAGAGCTTTCTGACGGGCTTGGGCAAAGCGCGGCAGGCATTAAAAAGGTTTCAGGCGGAATCGATTCTGCCAACGATTACCTTCACTCTCTGTCTTCATCACCTGACCCGGAGATGGCGGGCTGGTTCCTGCCTGAAGATGTACTGAACAACAAGGATTTTCAGCAGGTGTTCGATAACTATATGCCGGGTGACCGCAAACTGACAACGCTTGATGTCATTTTTAAAGAAAACCCTTATTCACAGCAAGCGCTCGGACAGGTGGATGAAATCAAGCAAGCGGTTAAGCGTGCAACAGCCGGTACCAACCTTGAGAATGCACAGGTTGGGATCAGCGGAGTAACAAGCATCTACTCTGATCTGAATGATATCTCGGCTTCTGATTATTCAAGAACGGTTGTTTTAATGTTAGTAGGAATTGCGATTATTCTCATCATCATGCTGCGATCCCTTATTATGCCGCTTTATATTATCGCTTCCCTGGTCTTAACGTATTATACAGCGATGGCTTTTACAGAAACCATTTTTGTCAATGTACTCGGTTATTCCGGCATCAACTGGGCGGTACCGTTTTTTGCCTTTGTTATCTTGGTAGCGCTGGGAGTAGATTATAGTATCTTCCTTATGGACCGGTTTAACGAATACAAGTCACTGTCCGTAAAAGAAGCGATGCTTTCCTCCATGAAGAATATGGGGACCGTCATTATCTCAGCGGTTGTCATTCTCGGAGGAACATTCGCGGCGATGTATCCTTCAGGGGTATTGTCGCTGCTGCAAATCGCGACGATTATTTTAAGTGGTCTATTGCTTTATGCGTTTGTCATTTTGCCGCTGTTTGTCCCGGTTATGGTGAGAACGTTCGGAAAAGCAAACTGGTGGCCATTTATGGATTCAAAAAAAGAATAGAAATATTGATTAAAGCAGCGTACGAAATGTGCGCTGCTTTTTTGACGCCAAAAAAAAAGAGACAAGATACAGATCTTGTCTCCAGAGGGTTAGCAGCAGCCTTTAACGCTACTTTCGCCGAAGCCACCAAGAAAGTGCCCGCCGCCAAAGCACGATGTGCTGCAGCCGATGATGATCAAGAGGATAAACAGGACAACAATGATGGCAAATCCGCGTCCGCCGCCATAACCGCAGCCGCCGAAGCCAGGATAACCGTAGCCATATCCGCCTCCGAATCCGCCTCCGAATCCACCAACACCGCCATATCCGCCTCCGAATCCACCAACTGGGCCATATCCGTAGCCAGGGGCACCACCGCCATACCCGTATCCATAACCAAATCCTTGACGCTGATTTCTAATTCCAGACAATGTGTAGATCTCCTTTCTTCCAACAATTAAAAGTTACTTGCCATATAGAGTATGTAGAAACACGGGAAGGGTTTGGACAATTGTCGTGACAATGGTGGAATTTGTTATATAATTAGGGAACTGTAAGTTTTTTGAAAATTTGGACGAGGTGAGATCATGCTTGAAAAGGTCAACCGAATTCTGCGGCATAGCGGCCTTCCTGCGTTAAAAGATTCTTCGGATTATTACTTTCTGGGTGAGGGTGCCTGGCACGCCGCTTATCGTGCCGTTCTTTCTGAAGGGGATTATGTAATACGGATACCTAAGCCTGTCGCCTATGATCGAATGGTGGAATATCATGAAGAGAGCTTACTGGCTGAATATGATGGGGCAGAGTGGTATTACAGAACAGCCAACAGGGCAGTAAAGGGAATCTGCCCGGAATTCTACCATTATCATGTATCCCGGGAACTGACTTACACGATTGAAAGTTACATGGGAGAAACTCTTAACCTTTCAGCAGCAACAAAACAGCAGATGTATACTACGGGTTTCAGTTAGGCTTATTTTATAAAAAGATGGACAGTCTTCCTTTAGAGCGCCAAGGCTTTGGGTATTTAAAATGGAATGGAACAGAAGCGTCGGGTGAACTGGAGGAAGACCCTATTCAATATCTGATTCATGAAAAGGCGGAATATCAGCAGGAGCTTGATAATCTGTTGAGATCTAATCTTCCTTTTCGTAAGAATCTCTTAAAACAAAAAGTAGAAGAACTTCTAAATTTAAGACAGATCGAAAAATTCGGGGTTACACTATCCAATCAGGATACGTCGCCAGAGAACCTCATCATAAATGGCCAACGGGCTAAGCTGATTGATCCGGTCCCTATTATCTACAGTGGGGTCAGCCTTGCTGCTAATCATATACATAACTATGAAGTTACTTTTCCTCTTTATAGGAATGCACCAAGGTACAAGAGACATCAGTTTCATTTATATAAAGATCAGCTGTCGGCAAACAGCCAAGGATTCAGAGAGGGATATGTGGAACAATCAGAAGAGATGGGGTTAGCCCTGGAAATTGAGCGGATGCTGAAGCTATTATCAATGGCCCATGTTCATTATCAAAAGACAGCCAGCAATACACTGAGCAGGGAACAGCAGATCCGGATGGGTAATCTGAACGAGGTGAAAGAACGGCTCATGCTGGTCCTTGAACTGCTCGAAAACTATGAAGTAAGGGATAAAGTAGGCGTACGATGAGTCTTTTGAAGTCATTTGCTGAACAAGTGGACTGGCTTGAGGAACTAAGGACGGTGAAAGAGGAATTGTGGCTTGAGCCTATTTCAAGCGGGAAATGGTCAATAGGTGAAGTGGTTTCTCATTTTAAAGCATGGGACTTGTTCGTGATCCACCACCGTCTTCCTTATTTTCTGGAACATCAAGCCTTCCCGGAGAACGAGGTGGATTCGGAAAGGATGAATCAGGATGCCTCTCGCTATGCCAAATTTGGTGTTTCCAAATTCCAACTGCTGCAGGAAGCGATTGAAACAAGGGCCAATCTGGTCCAGCAGCTACAAATGATTCCGGAAGAATGGTGGATTCAGTCTTTTTACTATAAAAACAAGACACTGACGCTCGCCGCTTATATTGAAGGATTGTCAGAGCATGACAAGCACCATCAGAATCAGATCAGCCTCTTTCTGCAAAAGACAGCAAATCATGCAGGGTAGTGGATTGCCATGATGGGGAAAGATGGCGCAGGAGATCGAATTTCCCCGGAAATGATCGACAGAATCAGGAGGAATGAGAAAACGAAACACCCTGCTTTAGAGAAACAGGGTGCTAAAGGGACAACCTTTTCAATTCTTGATCGAGCCTTCCTGCCAGGATAAAGAAAAACATCTTAAAGTCTGCGCGTAATGACCAAAGGGGATGCCCGAATGTAGCCGGCTTGTTGCCTTCGATAAAGAAATGACTATACCACGCAAGCCCATAGGCTGTAACGGGGGCCGCCAGTAAAAACCAGGCATTGACCGAAGCACCAAGTGCCAAGAAGATAAATACAAAGGAGGTTCCAAGAAAATGCCAGGCCCTTGTGCTTTTCTTGGAATGCTGAGTTAAATAGAATACCCAAAATTCATCAAATGTTTTTAGTTTGTTATCCTGTAGAATACCTGGTTGCATAAAAATCAGCCTCCTAATCATCTTTTCTTTATGTACTTCGGTATAGGTTAGGTTTTTCCTTTAATAAGAGCTTCGTCACTTCATCAGGTGACGGAGCTCTTAGCTTTTGATAAACGCAAGGTTAGTATTTTGTCAGACGGGTAAATTAAATAAGACATGCGTAACAGACAAAAAGGAAGGTGCCAAAAAATGTTAAAAACACAAACAGCCGAACGCGTAAATATACTGTATTCACTATTAGGGCAGCAGCTTGAAGAGAAGGAATATAACAAAGATCGTCTGCAAAAAATAACCGAACTTTGCCAGCTGTTAAAGGAAGACGTTGAAGTTGGCGAACAAACTTCTGAAGTTTTTAATGACATTGTGGCCGTTGGGCAGGATGCTCTCGAAACCCAAGGGGATAAAAAAAGTTTCCTTCATTCAAAGGAAAAAGAGTTAAACGAGTATTACGAGCATCTCAAAAAACTGTTGGAGGAGCAGTAATGTTTTAGATGCATTGAACAGGGGTACATGCTTTAATAGAACTTTATTAAAACTTTGGAGGGATTACGATGGATCAGAAAAAAGTCATTGGTGTTTTTTCGACAGAAGAAGAAGCCGTATCAGCGATTAATTCTTTACGGGAAAGAGGCTATGATGAAGGGGATATCTCAGTAATCGCCCAGGATAAAGAAGAACGGAGACACATTGAAGACGAAACAGGAACAAAAGCTGGTGAAGGAGCAGCAGCGGGTGCTGCGACCGGCGGTGTGCTAGGCGGTGTAGGAGGCTTGCTCGCAGGTATTGGTGCACTGGCTATTCCTGGGATTGGTCCGATTGTGGCTGCCGGTCCGATCGCAGCTACCCTTGGCGGAGCAGCCATCGGTGCAGGTGCAGGTGGACTTGTGGGTGCATTGGTTGGTATGGGTATTCCTGAAGAGGAAGCAGAAGAATACCGGAACTACGTAGAAAATGGGAAAATTTTAGTTATGGTGGATGCTGATGCTGAGCGCCGGGAGCATGTGTACGACACATTCCGGAACAACAATACGCTGAACTCCCGCTATTATGAAAGAAACTTGCCTGGAGGAGACAGCGGTAGAATCTATTAACAAGTGGCACGCGGTAAGGCAACAGTATAAAAAGTTTAGGTTGGAGCTAAAGCTGGAATGCTTTAGCTTCTTTTTGTTTGTTCATCGGTCTATTTGTCGAAGGATAATAGTTGAAGAGGATGGGAAGTTATGTAAAAATAAAATAAAACGACTAGTCATTTTTATTGGAGGTATAAGATTATGGTTTCCATTAAAAGGTTGAATACACTCAATTTTCAAGAGGCTGCTGATTTATTTAATGAAGGTTTCAAGCATTATTTTACAGATATCACGTTAACTGTCGATTCGCTGATTAAAAAACTGGCCAATGAAGATCTCTCTCCTGAAAAATCAGTGGTCGCTTTTGATCAGGAAAAACCGATTGGCTTTGTCATCAACGGATTCAGAACTGTAAATGGCCAAAAGATTTCCTGGAATGGCGGAACGGGCATCATACCTGAATACCGGGGCAAGGGTATAGGCAAAGAGATGATAACCGCTTGTATGGATATTTATGAAGAAGAAGGAGTAGAACTGCTGCTTCTTGAAGCGATTTCTGAAAATACAAGAGCCATCAAGTTGTATGAGAGCATGGGTTACAGCATATTTGATGAACTTACTTTCCTCGTAAATAATGAGCCTCTCTCTGAGGGCGCCTTTTACTTTGAAGGTGATTATGACTTGATTCACGGAATTCCGCAGGATGTAAGGGATATTGAATTTTATCAGCATATGACACCATGGCAGACACAGTATCAGAGCCTTAAAGACAGTGAATCGCTCATTGTAAAATGTGGCCAGGAAACGGTTGGCTATGCTGTGTTCAAACGTACGAAAAATGCGGAAGGAAAGATTGAGGGCATCGCACTTTATCAGTGTGAAGCAAAACCAGGATATGAGAAAGCGTATGATGTTATTCAATTTATGCTTCGTTCCGTTTATAGTCCTGCTGAACCTGCCTGCCGCCGCATGACCGTAAACTTTTCAAAGAGCAATAAGCAGGTTTGTGATGCCCTTTCTAAAGAAGGTTTTACAGTGATGATCGAGCAAGTCCATATGTCCAAAGCGGTACGTACACCCTCCAGCAGCGAAACAGAAACAAAAGCAGTACAAACATAAATAAAGGGTTTCGTAATTTTCATGCAGAAAAAGGTGTGCATACAACCACGAGATCAAAACATTGGGGGAAAGAGCATGCCAAAGGTTTCAGAAGAATACAAAGAAGAGAAGAAGAACAGGATTCTGGAGAGTGCCCTTCGCTGTTTTGGCGAAAAAGGGTACGAAGCGACCATTATTGATGATATAGTGAGAGAATCCAATTTGAGCAAGGGCGCCATCTACAATTACTTTAACAGCAAGGAAGAAATTTATCTTCAGCTCCTTCAGGGGCAAACGAAGGATTTCTTCTCAGAGGTAGAGAGTGAATATCATAAGCGATCAAGTGCAACAGATAAACTGCGTTTTTTATTTGAAAGGTTCCAGAATCAGCCGTTAATTGATGAGCGCAGGAAATCCATGAGGTTATATACGGAATTCTGGCTGTACAGCGCCCGTCAGGAAGATCTAAAGAAACTGATGGAAGAAAGGTACCTGCAATTTACTGGGTTTATAAAAGACATTATTAAAGAAGGACAAGAGACCGGAGAGTTCAACGAACACGTCGATTCTGAGTTTATTTCTCAAATTTTTTGGGCGCTCAGGGACGGCAACGTTCTTCATTACTCTCTGCTTGGAGAAGAAGAACAGTATAAAAAAACGTGGGAAATGATTGAGGGGTTTTTTATTGGCTGCTTAACCACACCAAAGAATCGGGAGTAGAATCCCGATTTTTTTTTGTGGAGAAAAAGAGAATAATTTCCCGGGATATAAAAGATTTTGTCGAATGGAGGCAGGGTCAACCCGCGAGGATAGACCAGAACGGAGAGCATGTCAAGATACCCCGATATTTCTATATTAATAGCGACTGGTTATGCATTGTAATTTACAAAAATTGGAGTACACTTAAGTTTGGGTTTTTTTGAAACCTTTTACTTCAAAACAACGACTAAAAAAATAGATAGATAGGGGGGCAACGCAGTGAAAGACTCGTTTGACCGGCTATATGAGGAATACCATCATTCCTTGTTTCAGTTTGTTTTCTACATGGTCAGAAACAGGGAGGCGGCAGAAGATATTGTACAGGAAGTGTATATAAAAGTTCTCAAAGCCTATGAAACATTTGAAGGTAAAAGCTCTGAAAAGACATGGCTTTATTCAATAGCAAGGCATGTCACCATTGACTGGATCCGCAAGCAGAACCGCCGGAAGAAGAAACTCCTGTTTTTTACTTTATCGGAGAACGAGAACCAGCTTGCTGATCTCCAGCCCCTGCCGGATGAATTTGTCACCCAGAAGGAATCGGTCAAAGAGTTATATCACGCGTTAAAAAAATGTACCATACAGCAGCAGCAAGTGCTAATCCTCCGCTATATCCAATCGCTCTCCATCACGGAAACTGCTGCAGTGCTCGGTTGGACAGAAAGCAAAGTGAAAACAACACAACACCGGGCGATCAAGGGACTAAAAGGTCTTTTGGATCAGACGTCAGGCCAGGAGGAGGAACGGAAAGATGGAATCGTCTAAATGGACGGAAGAAGAAATACAAAAGCAGCTTGAAAAGATGCCCCCTGTTAAAGACAAGCGCTCCCGTGAATTAATATTTCACGAGATAGAAGGAAGACTGGAAGAATCCAAGCATAGTAAGAAGATCACAAGAACCTGGATTATGCCGGGGCTCGCTGCCGCCTGCTTGCTGGCCATCATCATGATCCTGGTGCCAGGCACCTTGTTTAAAAAAGAAGTCTCGGCGCCATCATTGCATGAGAATTCCATGGATAACAAAATGGCCGGAAAAGCAAAAGATCAGGTCAAAGAACCCAGTCCGGCGGCCCAGCCGAAGCAGTCAGTGAAAACAGCCCGTTTGGAAGAACAAAAGAAACCTGCGGCTCCTCAGGAACGGGTGAAGCCATCAGGCCCAGCAAAGCCTGAAACAAGTGCTGATACTCCTGTACAGCGAAGCAAGGTTAAGGTTGTTGCACCTCCAACCGTTTCCATTACGGCTGCTGTTGAAAGCGGAAAATACCATCCTCCGATGACAATGAAAGCTCTCAATCAGCAGCTGTCTTCAGGAAAATCGGTGGTGACGGTAGCCTATAGTGACGAACAGGCGCAGTTCGTTGTGCCGGTATCTTTCCTCGTAAATGGGAAGGGAACATACGTGGATAAGGTGGAGAATGTGCTAGGAAGCTTTAACCCAGAGAGAGTGGGGCTTCAGCCGACCTTTCTGAACAAGGCGAAGCTTACTGAAAAAGAGGGATCGGTAGTAGTGGATCTGCCCCCAGGTTCGGTTTCTTCTGCAGAAGAAGCACTGCTTCCAAAAATTTTAAACTATACCTTTGCGTACAACAAGGAATACTCCAACGTGAAATTTATGACAGACGATAAGCCAGGCTATGAATTTTCCAATCTTGGACCAAAAGAGGATATGGACATTAATAGGAGCATTGGAGGAGCCAGCTATCTCTATACTTCTCCATCAGGTGATGAGTTTCTGGTGGAAAGCAATGCGACGAGCTTTGCAGATTCTGCCGGAAGCCTGCAGGGAGCATTGGAGCAGCTGAGCAAGGGTTATAAGGATCAGAAACTTATGCCGGCAGTTCCCGATGGTATTAAGCTTACAGCGTCCAGGTCGGGAACAATGACCGCGATCCGGGTGGATGGAAATGATTTGAAAAATGATGAGGAAACAAGAAAAATGATGGATGCCATCTTAGTGACGGCTAAGAACTATGGAAGCCAGTCTGTTTCGGTGACCAATACCGACCTTGAAGCTGTTGGACCCTATGACCTTGAACAGCCAATTGATCATGTGGCTGTTGTTAATTTTATGAACGTTAAATAATTTTTCCAATATATGTAACCTTTTGATCGGCAAGGCGACTAATAGGTTGGAACGAGGAAAAGAAAACATGGCTTCGTCTTCCAATCCATTTCAGGGGGTAAATGATGATGAAACGAGTAGTAATGTCACTTGTATCGTTGGGAACGGCTATAGGAATTTTATTGGGAGGAACCCATATTGCCAATGCTTCGCCTTCCTATGATCAGGAGGTAACCGCAACAGCAAAACACTTTGTGGGAACTCCTTATAAATGGGGAGGTACGACACCAAAAGGCTTTGATGCGTCTGGGTATACTCAATATGTTTATAAGCATTCTGCAGTTAACATGAATTTGCCAAGGACTTCTGCTGAGCAGTATAAAACAGGTACAGCAGTAAAAAAAGAAAATTTAAAACAAGGAGACATTGTTTTCTTTAAAACAGATGGCAAAAAAGTATCCTTTTCAGGCATATACCTTGGAAACAGTGAATTTGTAGGGGCAACCTCCAAAGGAGTAAGGATCCAGTCTCTTAAAACAAAGTACTGGAAAGCCGCTTATGCAGGAGCTAAACGGGTATTAAAATAAAACGGATAAATAATCAGGCTGAAAAACAGTCCTGATTATTTTTTTGTTTAGTACCTTGCAATGTACAGTAGTGGATGATACTCTATAGTGAGTAAAGCAAGTAATTGGAAAATAAGCCAATTATCTTCCATGGATAGAAAACAGAAAAAGATGGAGACAGATTGGAAGGCGGCGGGAAACAAATGAATGCCCAGTTTAAAAAAGGAATATTAGAGTTATGTGTTTTAGTGCTTACTGCCAATAGCGACAAATATGGATATGAACTCGTACAGATGATCTCTGAGAAATTTCATATTGCCGAAGGAACGGTCTATCCCCTTCTTAGGAGACTGACGAAAGAAGGTTACTTTTCCACCTATTTAAAGGAATCTTCAGGCGGTCCTCCACGTAAATATTACACGCTGACAGTAGAAGGAAACCGTTATATGGAGTCCTTGGTAGGCGAATGGAAGATGTTTTATGAAGGGGTTAATCAAATTATTGAGGAGGGGTTAGCGGATGGTGCAAAATGAATTTTTGTCACAGCTGAAGGATCAATTGAAGGAATTGCCTGAAGCAGACCGCCAGGACATTTTATATGACTATGAGGAGCATTTCAGGTTGGGCTTGGAAGAAGGAAAAACAGAAGAGGAAATTGCTGTTTCACTCGGCCAGCCAAAAGCGATTGCGAAAGAAGTGAGAGCAGAATTTCGTGTGAAGGAAGCAAAATCTAAGCCATCGTTTGAATCCGTATTAAAAGCGTTTCTATCTACCGTCAGTCTTGGTTTCTTTAATCTTATCTTTATATTGGGGCCGTTCTTTGCGGTTGTGGGTGTACTTCTTTCCATTTATGCCATATCCATCGGACTGCTGCTGTCCCCAATCGCCGTCTTATTTGGATGGGAGCAACTAGGAAGTTCTGCGAATTGGCTGATGGGGTTGTTCTCCATCGTAACCTTGCTTAGTGCAGGGGTTTTGTTAGGAGTAGCATCCATTGTCCTGACACGATGGTTTGTGAAAGTTCTTATTAAGTATCTGCAATTCAATGTCAATATTATTAAGGGGCGGTAGGGATGAATTCAGTGTTGAAAAAAATTACGGTCATTGCAGCAATCGGTTTGGCAGCTGGGTTGATTGGAACCTACAGCATTTATGCTTCAACCAGCCATTCTGTTTTCTCTTCCTTCAACAAAAGCAAAGAAACCGTGCTTTATACTGAAAAAACCTTCAGCAGCGATTCACTTAAATCGGTAAAGCTCACCTCAGATACGGCTGATATTACCGTGAAGAAATCTAACGGACCGGAAACCAGAGTGGTTCTTGAAGGCCAAAAGGGCGACAAGAAAGACTACACCATTCAGGCTGAGCAGAATGGCGGCGTGCTGGATGTAGAGGTTATCGGGAAAAATAAGTTCTTTAACATGGGTTTTCACTGGAGTCCAAAGCTGACGGTGTATGTGCCTGATAAAAATTATGGCCATTTTAATATTTCAGCTGACACAGGAGATGTAAGTATTAAAGATTTGAAGTCCGATAGTGCAAACATCGAGACGGATACAGGTGACATTGATGCTTCAGGAAAATTTACAGTAAGCAAGCTGAATGCAGAGAGCGACACCGGAGATTTGTCGTTCAATGACTATCGTGGAACATCTATAGATCTATCAACTGACACAGGTGATATACAAGCCGGCCGCATTTCAAAGAATGCGATGGTGATGATCAGGACCTCTACCGGAGATATTCAAGACCTTTCGATGGAAAGTGCCAGCAAGGATGTTCACATTGAATCGGATACAGGAAATGTTGAACTGCAAATGGATCAGTCTCCATCTGATTTTAAGCTGCGTGCATCCTCTGACACTGGCGATGTTGAAGTTTCCCCGGACTGGAAAGTGAACTATGAAGAAAAAAGCGATCACAAGGCTAAAGGAAAAGCGGGTCAGGGAGGATTCAGCGTTTCTGTAAAAACGGATACGGGGGATATTTACCTAAAGTAACATAAAAAAGGCTCCAGACCGGGTCTGGAGCCTTTTAGTGCTAGATTGCTTTATTCATGTTCACTTTCTTGGAACGAGTACTTTCTTTTTTTCGCGCAAGACCGAGGTAAATGCCTGCCACGATCAGGAGAAGGGCAAGCGAGTGGTACCAGTGAATCTTTTCATTCAAAAAGAGTGAAGCGAAAAATAGGGAGCTGATCGGCATGACGTTTAAGAACAGGGTGGTTTTACTTGGACCAATTTCTGAGATGGCCATGTTCCACCATGATGTACATAGAGCCGTTGCGATACATCCTGAGAAGGCCATGACACCAAATGAGAACCAGTGAACGTGATAGACGGCAGGCTGAACAGGATGAACGGCCCACATGATCATCAGCAGCACGGCACCAAACAAATGGCTGAATGCTGTAACCTGATAAACACTGGCTTGTTTGACCGCCTGTTTGATCAGCAAGCCTCCCGCCACGTAGGCGAGCATGGATAGGAATACGAATAGGTTTCCTTTTATCGCATCTGTACCTGTTGCCCCTGGATGGCCAACGACAAGAATGACGCCAATAAACCCCATACCGATCCCGATGAACCGCTTGAGTTCGAACTTATCACCGAGAAACAGCATAGCAAGAAGAGCGGTTGTAAGAGGATTAAGCCCCAAAATGAGCGACCCGGCAGAGCCAGTAGTATAGCGCAGGCCCTGGGAGATTAATAGCTGATGCAAAAAGATCGACGTAAACCCTACAAGGAAAATGAGGAACCAGGCAGATTTAGAAAGCTGTTTAATCCCGAGTTTCCACTTCCCGTATGTAAAGAGCATAAGACCCAAAGCTGCCATGGAGATCCTCCAGGCAGAAAGCTGTACCACAGGGAAAATACCCGACAGATACTTGATCATAATGACATTTAATCCCCAAATAACCGTAACTAGACTTAATAAAACAAGCAACAGATAATATCGTTTTTTCTCCATAGTCAAATCCCTCTGTGTTGGTTAGTGAGCTGCTAACCGAATATAAACCCATTTCAAATATTTGTCTATAACCTGGGAGATGATCGAAGAAATATTTTTTGGGAATACTGTTAGTAGAATTGAGGTGAACGGTATGACCATTATACGTCTCGGGTATGTGGCGATGAGCATGAAGCTTCAAAATTCCTCTCCGTCGCAAACGATGACTTATGCCCGTTTTTCGCAGATTGAGGACAGGGCAGCAGCGTTAAGAAAACTGGAGCGGATTGCAAACTCCAACCTGAAAAACACGCTAAGGCTACTTATGCACAATGCAGCCAACGATATCCAATTTTACCGGATGACATCAAGGCTTATTCCACTGGCCAACCATAAAGAACTGCTGGATTGGAAGTACATGCTTCCACTAAAAGAGGCGCTGCAAGCAATCGGATCTTTTGCAAAAAAACATCAGATGAGACTGGACTTCCATCCGGATCATTTTGTACTGATCAATTCGACCAAAGATGAGATACTTAAGAATTCCATACAAACGCTGAATCTTCATTATAAGATCTTACGAGGGATGGAGATTGATCCTGTCCACCGATGTGTCATGCATGTTGGAGGCAATTACAAAGAAACCGATGTCGCACTTGAACGTTTCATACATAACTGGATGTATGTTCCGCATCATATTCAGCAAATGATGATGCTTGAAAATGATGATTCCTCATTTACGATGGATGATACCCTTTATCTGTGTGAGAAGCTGGGTATACCGCTCGTTTTTGATTACCATCATCACTTGGCCCATCATCAGAACATCCATTGGGAAGAGAACTGGGATCGTGTCGTTCAGTCATGGGAATATTCGCCCCTTCCGCTGAAGATTCATATTTCCAGTCCGAAAAGCGAGAAAGAATACCGGCATCATGCTGATTTTGTGGATCCTGAAATGTTCTTCCGTTTCCTTCAGGGCATAAAAGGAAGCGTGGGGCAGGTCGATTGCATGATTGAAGCCAAGCGAAAGGATGACGCGCTGTTTCAGCTGATGGAGGACATAAAGAAAAGAAACGATATAGAGATCATAAACGGAGCTTCTTTTTATTTAAAATAACCAGCCAAAAACCTCTTGCTGCAAGGGGTTTTTTTCATTTGTCGAAAATTATCGGGCGAAAGACATTGACGTTTGAAATTTCATACAATTATAATAAAGATACTTACTAAACAAAAATGTATAAAAAGTATAAAAATAAGGAGGAATAAAAAATGAAGAAAGTAGTGATGATTACCGGAGCCTCAAGAGGATTAGGAAAGGCACTCGCTCTTTACTTTGCAAAGGAAGGATTTAACCTAGCGATCTGTGCCCGAACAGAAGGTGAACTGCTCAACGTAAAGGAGGAAACAGAAGCATATGGTGCTGACGTTCTGGCGGTAACAGCGGATGCCTCCCAGGCGAGAGATGTGGAACGTTTCGTTGCGCTGACAGAAGACTATTTCGGACATATTGATGTACTCATTAACAATGCCTCCATGCTCGGACCAAGCCCGATGCCTTATTTGCTGGATTATCCGGAAGAGGATTTTGCTGAGGTGATCCGCGTCAATTCCATCGGACCGTTCCTGGTGACACGCAGAGTACTGCCGGCCATGCTGCAGCGGAACAAAGGAAGCATCATCAATGTAACGTCCGAGGCTGGAAACGTAGGTTACGCAGGCTGGGGAGCATATGGAATTTCGAAGTTTGCACTTGAAGGGCTGACTGAAACGTGGGCAGACGAAGTGGCAGAGACTGGTGTAAGGGTGAACATGGTGGACCCTGGGGAAATGGATACCGAAATGCATGCCCTTGCTGTACCGGATTGTGATTATGAACTGGCTGATCCGAATGATCTTGTTCATGTCTTCGGATACCTTGCTTCCGAAGATTCTTCTGAAGAGAACGGTAAACGGTTCAGTGCGCAGGAATTTACGATGGAAGAGAGAGAAAGCTGATGAGTGCAGAAGCCATTTCCTTTTTCCTTCCAGAAGAGTTAAATGCCAGCATGCCTCCTGAACGGAGAGGATTGCGCAGAGATTATGTAAAAATGATGGTCATTGACAGAGTAAACGGCCATACTTCTCATACGCAGTTTTATCAGCTGGACCACTTTTTGAAAGCGGGAGATGTTCTCGTGTTGAACGCAAGCAGAACGATTCCTGCGGTGCTGCAGGGACAGCTTGAGGATGGAACCGTGGTAGAAGTCAGGCTGGCTCACCGGAAAAGTGAAGGGATCTGGGAGGCCTTGATCCTTTCCAATACCGTGAAAGCAGGGGACAAAATCATGTTTTCCCCACTCTTAACCGCTTCTATCTTAACAACGGAAACAGCCAATCCATTTGCTGTACTTGAGTTTAATCTCTGCTGCTCGGCACTGTATGATCAAATCTATCAGATCGGACAGCCTGTACGTTATGAATATATTAAGACACCGTGGGAACTTGATTACTATCAGACTGTTTTTGCGACCTCTCCAGGCTCTGTTGAAATGCCGTCAGCCGGGCGGGCATTTAGCTGGGAACTGCTTTTCCGCCTTCAGAAAAAAGGAGTAAAGATTGCCTATATCCAGCTGCATACGGGCTTAAGTTATTTAATGGATGATAAATGGCATGTAGAGCCGCGCGAAAATATGGAAGAATACACGATACCTGAAGAAACTGTGCAGGCGGTTCACCAAGCGAAGAAGAACGGCAATAAAGTGATTGCGGTTGGAACGACAGTCGTCCGTGCCCTTGAGTCAGGCGCCGATCACGATGGCCGCTTAAAGGCGGCTAGCGGGTGGACGAATTTATATATTACCGCTGAAACCAAACTTCAAATCGCAGACGGATTGATCACAGGTCTGCATGAGCCCGAAGCAAGCCACCTCGATCTGCTGTCAGCTTTTGTTTCTCCAGAACTTTTAAAAGTATCATACGAAGAGGCGATCACCCAAAAGTACTTTTGGCATGAGTTCGGTGACATGAACCTGATCCTATAAGGATGGAAAACATGAGGGTCCATCATTACGGGATTGCAGTGAAAGACTTGGATGCGGCAGCGGAATTTTATATAAAAGGATTAAACATGAAGGAACTGTTTCGTACCCGCTGGATGGGGGAGGAGCTCTTGTTCTTAGAGAGCGGAAGCATGAAGATCGAACTGATTGCACAAACGGGTACGGTAGGTGAAGCAACCCATGTTGCTTATCAAACGGACGATTTAGAATATTTGGCTGGCAGACTTCAGCAGGAAGGAATTGTTCCGTCAGAAGGACCATATGTTTTGGAAAACGGCTGGCGTACTGTTTTTTATGAAGGGCCATCAGGTGAAATGATAGAGTTTGTGGAAGAACAATAGGTGGAGAATGGCTGGAGGTCAAGGTACCTCTGGCTTTTTTAATGAGTGTTTCCTGGCATTATAAAAAATTATCAAGTAACACTTTTAAATAACTTTGTAAATTTTTTCAAAAGTGTTTTGGCGGTTGCTGTTTTTGCTACAATAAAAGACAGCGGGCTAAAATACCCGAGGTAAAGCTCTTGATCCGATAGAGAAATCTTCGTAATTAGCGAAATACGCGCGGCTTAAGCTGGTTTACGCGCCAATCTGCCCGGAATACGCGCCGATTCTCGCAAAATACGCGCCAAACCGTATACTTGACAGCCCGGAGCGGGACAGCCAATAATTTTCGTGACCGCAGAGATATACATACGGTACAATAAAAAGAGAAAATGGGTGACTAGTTCACCTGACCAAGAAAGGTGTGAACATTATGGAGCAAAAAGCTAAAAAAGGGAATGAACTCTTCAGCTGGATCAAGTCTATCGTATTTGCTCTCGTCCTTGTATATATTATTAAAACCTTTTTCTTCGCACCATACATGGTAGAAGGAGCATCCATGTCTCCAACCTTGCATAACCATGATAAATTATATGTAAATAAAATTATCTATTCGGTATCTGAACCGAAAATAGGGGATATCGTGATTATCAAAGGCACGGACAAACGGTATGTTAAACGTGTAATTGGAGTGGAAGGTGACACCATCCAAGTTCACAGTGACAAGCTTTTGGTAAACGGCAAGCCGATAAAAGAACCCTATTTATCTAAAAACAAAAAGCAGGCGCGAAGCCTCGGTGTTTATTTAACAGAAGACTTCGGGCCGATTAAAATTCCTAAAGGAAAAATCTTCGTAATGGGTGACAACCGATTGAACAGTATGGATTCAAGAAACGGCCTGGGCCTCATTAACATCAGCTCAGTGGAAGGCCGCTCCGAAGTGGTCATCTATCCGTTCAAAGACATCCGACAAACAAAGTAAGCTAAAAAACCTGACCACACTGGCCAGGTTTTTATTTTAGAGATGCTATTTAGAAGTGCCAGGCACAGGTTTTACACAAGTATGTAATTGGCGGTGCCTGGCACCAAGGAGGTTAAAGAAATGGAAGAGACAGTGAGATGCAAGTGGAGCCGTGACAGTGAACTGCTGATGGCATATCACGATGAGGAGTGGGGGAAACAGGTTAAAGACGACACTAAATTATTTGAGTGTCTAACTTTAGAGATGTTCCAGGCGGGCCTCAGCTGGAGGACGATCCTGCACAAACGTGAGAATTTCAGAGAAGCATTCTGTCAGTTTGATATCAAAGAGGTAATGAATTTCACTGAGGATGATATTGTACGGCTGTTAAGTAATGAAGGTATTGTCAGGCACCGAAGAAAGATTGAAGCAACCATTGAGAATGCGAGAAGATGTGATGTGCTGATTAATGAGCAGGGGAGCCTTATTACTTTTTTTGAGCAGCTGCCAGCAGATCATCTGGAGAAGCAAAAGGCCATCAAGCAGACATTCAAACATATTGGACTGACAACTGCGGAAAGCTTTTTAATGGCAACGGGAATGATGCAGCCGCAGCATGAGGAAGGCTGCCATCTCCATTCACAGGCGATAAAGGAAAAGGCCAGATAACAGAACCACCTCCACTTACATACTGTAAGAGTGGAGGTGGCTAAATTGGCGTATGAAATTTTAATATCGGTTGGCCGCAAGAGACTTGCTTTAATGCAAAACGGAAGGACAGTCAAGCGATATCCTATAGCAGTGGGTAAAATGCTGAGCCCGACCCCAGTGGGTACGTATCGAATTATTAATAAACAGCCTAATCCAGGCGGTCCCTATGGAGCCATGTGGATGGGCCTCTCAGCGCCCCACTATGGGATTCATGGGACCAACAACCCGTCATCCATCGGAAAAAGGGTATCAAAAGGATGCATCAGAATGTTTAACAGAGATGTGCTCGAATTGTCCAAAATTCTTCCGGTTGGTACGAAAGTTTATATTGGGAGATAAAAAAAGAGCCTAAGCGGCTCAAAATATATACTCAGCAACTGCTAGAACCCAAGTCAGGTAACTCATCAAAAGCTACAAGTTTAGGGCTTGTTTTAGGAAGTTCATCAAAGGCAGTAAGCTTAAAGGTTTTAGGAAGTTCATCAAAGGCAGTAAGCTTCACGATTGTTTTAGGAAGCTCATCAAATGCGCTGTTTTTAAAAATAGGGAAAGCTAAAGCCAACATAAATGTTAGTATCAAAAAACCAGTAATAACTCTTTTCATGAAAAATTCCTCCATTAAAATATCTTTTTTCTACTATTATTTGATATTCTATAGAACAAACTTGCCTTTTTATATTGGCTTTGATCAAAATATGAATCAGCAAGCAGTTCAGAATAAAGCGAAACATATTCCCACATATTTCTTTTTTCAAAATGAGGTATAGCTTCTTTACTAACAAATGTTTCAAACTCTGACCAGGTATATTCCGAACCTTCAACTCTATAATTTAATATTTGCAAATGGTAATAAAAATCACTAGTCGTATTATTACCCAAGTTATCAAAGCTTTTTTTTATCCACTGTCGGGCCTGTTCAAAATCCTGAAGTTCAAAAAATTCTTGAGCCAGCATATAACTGGTTCCAGCTATACGTTCAGGGTCCCCATCTTTCTCTTTATAAAAAAGACTTTTTTTAAAAAATTCTACAGCTTTAAGATGTTCTTTTTTACAAGAAAAAACATAGCCGAGGTTATGATAAATAACACCTGAGGTGAAATTATCATGAAACGATCTAGAATATTTTAAAGCTTGATTAAGGTGATATTCTGCTTGATCGTAATTTTGAACTCTTCTGTAGCTAATAGCTAGCAATATTTGACAATCCGCACTTCTACTATAATTATATTCTTTATCAAAAATTCCTATCGCTTTAAAGGCATAAGAATTGACTGCGCTTATACGCATCAAGTAACCATAGGCAAGAGCGGTTAAATAGTATAATACTGCAACATCACTCTCGTTAATATTACTGTTTGTTGTATTGTAAATGTCTTCAGCTTTTTTGAAAAATTGTATTGAAAGTTTATGATTATTTTGATTAATATTAAGGCTGCCCGATACAATATTAAAATAGAATATAAGTTCAGGCGTAAGTTGCTCTTTTAGATTATTAACTTTTAATAAAAGATTGCTGGCTGCATTTATGTTTGGGTTTGCCGTAACAATATAATACCTCGCCAAAAACAACTCATATCTCAAAATAAGCTCAGGCTCATTTACGATTTGCATTTTTTCCTGAACTTTCTCAAAAAAATCATCCGCTTCCTCAAACCGACGATTCACCATCATCATATTCCACTCATTGAGCAGTTCGAGGATCTCGTTGCTGTCGACTTCCTCGGGCGAAATACCTAAACGTTCACATAGGAGATTAATGACTTCCTCGCTGGACTTCGCATCCCCTTTCTCAATCTTACTCAAGTAGGAAACAGAACAGATTCCCTGAGCCAGTTCTTCCTGGGTTAGGCCTTTGGTTTTTCTATAATATCTTATTCTCTGACCGACCATAAAATCCCCCTTTCCGAACTTGGGAAAATTGTCATACTAACCCCCTACTCATCAAGTACCAATACTACTACTTTTCCCAATACATACCTACAGAATAGTCTGTTAAGATAAATATAACAGAAAATAATCAGTTTTTGCTAGAATTACACAATTAAAATAATTTCAAAGACTTGTCCGGATGGTAAGAAAGTTATAACCGGCCATAAAGAAATGGAGGAGAACATAATGGCGAAAATGTATACATTATCAGCGCAAGAATCGGACATCCAGGAGCTGCTATATGTCTCAAATGATCCAGGTTCAGCCGGAAAGCCTTCAGCCAGCGAACTTGATGACTCTACTCCATATACTGATGTGTTCATGGATAATAAAAAAAATTACTGGTTTGCCAAAGCCCAGGATACAAAAAACAAACGGCACACCATCTATATCTTTGACCATGAAAATGGCAGGCTCATCTCACATAAAGTCAACGGCCGACCGAATTTTTATGAGTTTGATGACAGTGTTGTCATCGCTTGTGAAGGTGATGGGTCTAAAGGCTCGCTTCTTATTTTCTCAAAGGAACAGCCGAAGCTTATAAAAGAATGGAAAGTGAACGGTTACCTGTGGGAAGTCGAGAAGAACCAAGGAGCCATTTATGTTTCTTGTTATATTGTAGAGGAAGATCAAGCTGTCCTCTACGTCATTAAAGACAATAAGAAAAAAAGGGTGAACCTGGGAAAGAATATGGCACCTACCGATATCCTTTGCATTAAGGATGAGGTTTACATTTCAGCGGCTCCCATTCTAAACGGCGATCCAAAGAAAATCATTGTCTTGAACAGTAATGAGAAAGTGGTAAGAGAATATCCGCTGAGTATATCGCCGAGAACACTCTATCATGTAGAGGATGAGATCATGGTGTATGAATTGGATCTTGCCACAGGGAAAACGGAAAAGATTGTGTATGTTAATCTGCATACCGGTGAACAGTTCACACATGCAATTCCAAACTCGCAAGTGGTGGAATGTACGAGCCGCTCGCTTTCTCTCTTGCAGCAAGACAGCAAAACCTTGTTTACTTGGGACCATACGAATCGTAAAATCGTTGAAAGCCGAAAGATTTCTTAAATCAAATACACATAATGTTCAATCCTGCGGTGGTGATACTGCAGGATTTTTTCTTATTCGGAAGAAGAGGTTATCTAATGAATGAACATGCTTTGGAAAGGATGGAGATACGTGAAAGAAAGAGAATGGATCCCTGGAATCAACCATATTGAATTCTGGGTGAACTCGATGGAAGAATCTCTGAAATTTTATGAAACGCTGTTTGCTTTGATTGGGTGGAAAGAGATCGGGAAAGGCATGTTCAGCTCTGGACATATCGAGATCTATTTAAAGGAGGCCGACGTTCCGCGGACTGATTCTGCAGGGCCAAGGCACATTTGCTTTCAGGCAGTCTCACGCGATGTGGTTGATCGTGTCGGCAGCTATCTGCAGGAAGCCGGTGCAGAGATGATCAGGGGCCCTGTTGAAGTACCCCGCTATTCAAAGGGATATTATACGGTAGACTTCAGAGATCCTGACGGATATGTGCTGGAAGTTGCACATACTCCTCACATGAAGCTCTAATAAAGGAGAAATGATAAAGGATGGACGCAGTCTGGTATGGAGCGGCGGGAATTTGCAGAAACGAAGAAAACAAAATCGTCATGGTGCTGCAGGGTCAGATTGGGGAAGAAAAGAGATGGAGCGTTCCATCAGGGCAGGTTGAACCCGGGGAAACGTTTCAAGAATGCTGTGCCCGGGAATTTTGGGAGGAAACAGGTTATCGGGTAAAAGTGGGCAGCCGTCTTTTCATTAAAAAGTGCATAACATATGGCATTGAAGTTGATGTACATTACTTTGAGGCAACTATTCTTTCGGGTGTTCCGGCTATACAGGACCCCGACCAGCTGATCCATGAAATCTCCTGGAAAACGGCAGAAGAAATTGGCCGGTTAATTCTCTCTTTTCCGGAAGACCGGCCTGTTTTAATTGAAATGGCTGAACCGGTCTCTGTTTAGAAAAAATGTTAGGGAGGAGAAAAATGAGCAGATCTATTCGAAAGGGCACGGCTGCTGATTTTCAAAATATGAAAGAATTAGTAGGAAATCCGGATAATTTAATGGATGAATGGTCAAAAGAACAATGGGTCTCCGCGTTGGAACGTGAAGATGTCGGGGTGTTTGCTGCGGAAGAAGAGGGAGTTCTTCATGGTTATGCGGTTGTCCGGCTCAACAAGAAGGATCCCGTTTCCTTAACTGAAAAGCCGAGGGCTCTCATCACCCATTTATGTACCATGTCCGGGGAGGGCCAGTTGCGCCAAATGCTTGTGCAGCATTGTTTGGCCTGGGCGAGGAAAAAAGGAGCCGGAGATTTTGAGATGTAGCAGCGGTCAGGAAAGGAAGAGATCTTGTGAACCATCAATTTTTAGCGAAGTGGAAATGGTATGAAATAGAGTCAGCAGGACAAAAGGCACAATACCTCAAGAACATGGTTCACGAGCTGCCGGATAGTTCTCACTGGATCAACAATATAAAAGAAGAAACAAGCAATTATTTACGAATAGAGCACGACGGCAATCCCGTCCTGAACGGCTGCCTTATCTATGAAAAAGATGATCTGGGAGAAGATGAATATAACAATGATTTCTTTCATTTCTACGTAACAAAAAATTATTTTGTTACAGTAGGGCTGGATGTTACGAAGCTGATCCGGACAGAGAAAAAAGGCATGCTTGAACAGATGCATCGATGCGAAACAGCGGCAGAAGGCTTTTTTATCCTGCTTGGCGAAGTGCTGAACAACTATCTCGACGGAATCGATGAGTTCGAGCACAGGCTGAAAACCCTTCAGCATGATATGAAGAAAAATAATAATCAAAACCTGCTGGAACGCATTTATGATCTGCGCCAGGAATTATTAATTTGGACAGACCTGACCATACCAGTTGAGGAAATTAAGCTGGCAGCGGAAGAAGCATTTTTAGATGACATTACAGAAACGAGAGAATACAGGAGGACGTGCGTCAGGATCGAACGTACACTGAATCTGATCAGCCATTACAAACAAGATATAGATACAATGATCAACCTTGAAGAAGTTCTTTCTTCACATCGAGGAAACGAAATTATGAAGACACTCACGGTTATGACCGTTATCTTCACTCCGGGTATGATGCTCGGCTCAATCTGGGGTATGAATTTCAAGAACATGCCCGAGCTCGATTGGAAAACGGGTTATGCTTGGGCACTCGGTCTCATCGGTTTATCTATCATCAGTATCTACATATGGCTCAGGATGAAAGGGTGGACAGGAGACCTTTTAAAAAGCCGCAGAAAAAAACACCCGTTTAAATAAATACACACTCCCATAAAAATAAATATAAACATTTGCCGCAAAAATCCGATAGAAAAAAAGATTTGACTACTTTTGTCGAATCCAAAACTATTGGAAAAAAATTTTAATTAAAAACCAACCAACTTACCATTAATAGTAGGATATTTCGTTCGAAATGTTATAGGGAGTATGTAGACGGGAGTTGTCAGCGGCGAATGAAGAAAATTTTTCAAACCATCATGTCCTTATGTTTATTATCTGGAATTCTGGCACCAACGGTACCGGCGCACGCCAGCACAAGCGAAGCACCGAAAGTAAAAAGCCAGAGTGCCATCCTGATTGATCAGAAAACCGGGAACGTTCTTTATAATAAAAAGGGCAGCAAGAAGATGTATCCTGCAAGTATCACTAAAATTGTAACGGCAATCCTTGCCATCGAGTCCGGTAAAATGGATGAAATGGTAACCATTAGTAAAAATGCGACCCTGACAGATGGAACAAGGGTCTATTTATCTGAGGGAGAACAGCTTCCTTTAAAGAAGCTTGTTGAGGGAATGATCGTGAACTCCGGAAATGACGCAGCTGTAGCAATTGCGGAATATCTTGCAGGAGATGTGCCTTCATTTGCCGATAAAATGAATGAATTTGCGAAAAAGGCAGGAGCCACGCATACCCATTTTGTGACGCCGAACGGATTATTTAATCCTGATCATTATACAACAGCAGAAGATATGGCCAAGATCACTCAAGTCGCCATGAAAAATAAGGAGTTCCAAAGAATTGTGAGTATAAAAGATCTCCCTTGGCACGTAAAGGGCTGGGATACAACCCTTGTGAATCATCATCGTCTGCTTTGGGACTACCCGGGCACGACAGGGGTCAAAAACGGCTATGTCAGTCAGGCGAAACATACGCTTGTCACCTCGGTGTCCAGAAATGGAATGGATTTTATTGCGGTGCTCTTAAAAGCTCCGACGGCTAAGGCGTCTTACAGAGATACCATTTCACTTTTCGAATACGGGTTTAACCATTTTCAGAGGCAGAAACTTTCCAAAGGAACCATGATTGAGGATTCTGCCGGAAAAGAACATGCCTTGAAAAGGGACCTTGAATTTACACTCCCTATGGGGGAGAATTATACAAAGAATGTTTCTTCAAACGGGGAATTAACGGTGCAGGACAGCAAAGGAAATGAGCTGGCCGCAGTTCAGCTGTTTCATCCAAGCCCCAAAAAAGCAGCCAGCAAAATGGCTTCAAGCACGGCAGAAAAGGTAAAAGAAATAACGCCGCTGCAGTTAACCACAAAGACGGCAGTCTTCTTCTACAGCCTGTTTCTACTGCTTGTCTCCTGCATGGTGATCGTCCGCATGAAAAAGAAAAAGAGAAAAGAACAGCGGATGAAAAGGCTGGAGAAGAACTATACGTTTATTAAATAACACCTTCTTTGGAGGGTGTTTTCTTCTGAAATCATCATAAATTCGGCAGTTGAATCGAAAGAAATATAGTAGAAGTATAAATAAGGGTGCTGATAGGTGGGTTTTTATGGATATTAATACGAAAATCAGGATACTTGTAGTGACGGTGTTTATTTTAATGATGATGACCGCGATCATGTCGCTGACCAATTAAAAAAGTGTATTTATACGTAAAGAGAGGATCTCCTCTCTTTTTTTATGCCGCAGTACTCACATAGTTTCCCCTTAATATCCAACTAATGGAAATTACTAAATGAAGCTGCAGTGTTTTGTTATACTTCAGGAGCTTGCAGCAATCATTCCTACTGTCAGACAAATACGCTGAAAAGCGCGTATAAGCATGACCTGGATACGATGCTGTTCGATTTTACCGGTGCAGGCTCTATTACACGTGAAGGGCTGCAGCAGATGGAAAGATTGTTCACTGCCTTATCCTATATAGGCGGGATTGAAGCAGTCATCGTCGGAGTAAAGCCTGAACATGCGAAACAAATGAACGCGCTGAATGCAGATGAGGAATTCTCCTTTTTATCGACGCTGCAGGAGGCCATGAAAAAGCACCTATAAAAAGGGGCTGTCCAGAAAGTCGAAAATTGACCTTCAGGCAGCCCCTTTTTGGCTTGAAAAATCTTCAATGAAAAGTTAATTGAAGTGGAAGATGCGAGACTCCTCGAAAATGAACTTCACATTTTCTTCGTGCGATAAAAAGCTGCCGGAGCCTTCCTTGTCCTGCGGGACTAGCGTGACAGGTGAGACTCCCGCCGGTGCTTGCACCAAAAAGTAGGCGTTCACGCCGGTAAGGCTCACCGCACGCCCCGCGAAAGTAGGAGCTCGCGCCGGTAAAAGCGAGCAGCCTGGAACGGAAATCAACAGCTTACAGACTACTTGGACAGCCCCTTTTCGCTGTTTTACCGGAATTTTTGCCTTGGCACAAACGCCATTAAGACGGGTGCCAGGGCAGCGCCGGCAATGAGGCCGAATAAATGGCCGTAAATATTAATTCCTTCGCTGGTAAACGTGGTGATTAAACTGAAGACCAGAACGACAAGCAATATCTGTTTGTTGCCTGCCCCTACTAAATATTCTTTGCGTGCATACATCAAATAAAGATAGATGCCGAACAGCCCGAAAATAGCACCTGATGCTCCGATATGGGCAAAGTTAATGGGGAGAATAAAATAGGTTGCGATATCTGCAATAATGCCGGCACCAAAATATCCGATCAGAAATTTGCCTTTGCCAAGAATTCTCTCAAGGGCAGGCCCGAAAATAACGAGTGAAAATGAATTGAAGAGCACGTGCGTAAGGCTGACGTGTGTAATGATCGGTGTGGCGAGCCTCCAATATTCTCCCTGGGAGATGTAATAGTTAGAGCCGGCAAAATAATAATAAAGAAAGTCCGCCTGCGGTCCAATATTAAGCAGGAGAAAAACGATCAAATGAAGAGCTGTCAGGATTGAAATGACAGGGTAAAGCCTGATAAAAGTCTTGAAATTTTCCTCCCTTACAAACAACCAGCATCACCACCTGTATGTAGTATATTTATCTTAGCACAACGGCAATACAAATAAGAAATACGAAAGCCGTAGAAAGGAAGCAATGATGATTATTGGCACGGGAATTGACATTGTGGAGATTGCAAGGATAGAAGAGGTCTGCCAGAAGCAAGTTCGTTTTCCCAATCGGATCCTCACTAAAAAAGAGCTTGAGGCGTATGGCGTTTTAAAGGGAAGAAGGCAGGCTGAATTTCTGGCGGGGCGCTTTGCTGCCAAGGAAGCCTATGCAAAGGCAGTGGGAACGGGAATCGGGAAGCATCTGTCGTGGCAGGATATCGAGATTGCGAAAAATGATAACGGGAAGCCTGTCATATTCGGCGGAACGGATAAGATCGCCCATCTTTCCATTTCACATTCCAAAGAATTTGCTGTGGCACAAGTCGTGCTGGAAACTGCTCCGGAATAAGCTTCGATTTTCAGAGCTCGTCATGCTAGTCTGCATATTGTCCCATTTGCCCACATATATTGTAATGCGGTCAGGAAGGACATCCTGTTTGCGTGGTTGAGAGCGTAAATACAGGGTGCCCTTCCTTTGTAAAATAAAGGGCAAAGGGGATAAGAACATGAAGAAGACACTGTCAATAACCTTGATGGCGTTTCTATTCATATTCGGATTGGCGGGCTGCGGAGCGAAAAGCCAGGAAGATGTAGTAACGTCGCTGGATAAGAAGATGGAGGAAATGACGGGATACAAAGCAGATGCCGTCATGACACTGAATACGGGCGAGAAACCAATTCAGTATCAGCTGGAAGTGTGGCATAAGAAACCAAACTTTTATCGTGTGAATCTAAAAAACGCCAAGAAGGATCAAAGCCAGATGATCCTAAGGAATAAAGAAGGTGTTTTTGTTTTAACGCCTGCTCTGAATAAAAGCTTCAGATTCCAAAGCGACTGGCCGGAAAATAATAGTCAGGTCTATTTGTTCGAGTCTCTGGCAGCAGACATACTGAATGATACGGACCGAGGATTTAAAGCGAAGGAGAATTCGTATGTTTTCCATACGAAAACCAACTATCAAAATAAAAACCTGTATCAGCAGGAGATAACGCTGAATAAAGATCTGGCTCCGAAAACAGTAAGAGTTATGGATAAGGATGCAAAGGAACTGGTGAAGCTGCAATTCTCCAATGTGAAGTTCGATGCTAAATTTGATAAGGGCGCTTTTGACATGGAGACTAACATGACAGGAGCACAGCTGGAACTGCCGGCGATGAGCCAGAAAAGTGACCAAAAGGCGATGGAAGTATTGTATCCGAAGTACAGCGGCCCTGGGAATATCGAATTGACCAATGAAAAGGAAGTTAGCGTGCATGACGGCAAACAAGTTGTTCTCAGTTTCTCGGATGAAAATAATAAAAAAACATTTACATTGATTGAAAGAAAAAATGAAGCCGTTCAGACAACTGCCGGAAAACCAGAAAGGCTGACCATGCCTGGCGGAGAACCCGTTGATCTGGGCTACACCGTTGGAGCGATGAATGATAAGTCGATATCATGGACGTATAAGGGAGTGGATTTTTTCCTTGCATCCAATTCGCTTGATCAGGAAGAACTGATGGCCATTGCGCGTTCGGTTTCCGCTCAAGGCTCAAAATAATAAAGTTAAAAGGATTTGGCTGATTTCGCATTTTGTGAATCAGCCTTTTTTATTCTGTATTTGCCCTTACGGAAATAGGATGAATGTTGTAGAATAACGAATAGACGAATTTCTATAAGAAGAAGATATAGATAGATGGGACGGATAAGTTTGGATACTCGGGAGTTTTACAGAGACACTTGGGCAGAGGTTGATTTGTCCAGCATCAAAGAGAATATTCGCTCATTCCGCGGCCTGCTTCCAGACCGAACGGAAATTATGGCCGTAGTGAAAGCGGATGGATACGGACACGGAGCGCTGCCTGTCGCAAAAACGGCACTTGAAGCAGGGGCAACCTATCTTGCAGTTGCATTATTGGATGAAGCACTGTCTCTTCGAAAACAAGGCATACAGGCACCCATTCTTGTACTGGGCCGGACCAGGCCGGAAGATGCGGCACTTGCAGCGGAAAACGATATTTCACTTACCGTTTTTCAAGCAAACTGGGTCGATGAGGCTTCAGTTTATCTTCAAGGAGAGAAGAGGGTCAACCTCCACCTTAAAATTGACACAGGTATGGGACGGATTGGAACGAGAGAAGCAGAGGAAACGAAGAATCTGGCCTTGAAAATAGAGGAAGTTCCCCAATTTTGCCTGGAGGGCGTGTTTACCCACTTTGCCACGGCGGATGAACTGGAATCTGATCTGGTGGACAAACAATTTGAAAGGTTTGCGCGAAGCTTGGAATGGATCCGTGAAACGGGTGCAGCACCGCTCTTTATCCATTGCGGAAACAGTGCGGCCTCTCTAAGGTTCCCTGACAGAGTCTTTAATATTGCAAGAATCGGAATCTCGATGTATGGACTCGCTCCTTCAGAGGAAGTGAAAAGCGTACTTCCTATTCCGTTAAAAGAAGCCTTTTCTCTGCATACCCGGCTTGTTCATGTAAAAAAAGTTCAACGGGGAGATACGGTAAGCTATGGCGCCACCTATACCGCCAAGGAGGAAGAGTGGATCGGCACGCTTCCGATCGGCTATGCCGACGGCTGGATGAGACGCTATGCTGAAAAAGGTCATGCACTGGCTGGGGGCAGGAAAGTTCCGTTCGCAGGAAGGATCTGCATGGACCAATGCATGATTCGCCTTCCCCATGAGATGAAGGTCGGTGATCTTGTTACGTTAATCGGCTGCCAGGGGGACGAAAAGATCTCTATTGATGATCTTGCCGCTCAAATCGGTACGATAAACTACGAAATTCCGTGTTTAATTACATCTCGTGTCCCCCGTGTTTACAAAAAGTAAGGTCGAATTTTAGAAAAAATGAATGTAATTTTAAATTTTTAGCAGAATATTAGCAGGACTATTAAAAATCTTGAAGAATATTTACTTTGAAATCGTTTTGCAAACCCTTATCTTAAGTGATAAGATTATATTTGGTTAAGAATGATCGTAGCAAATCGTAGATAAGCTTTGCTCTGGAGGTGTAGGTGTGTCCGAATTGGCTAACACAAAGAGGATCGTAATTAGTCTTCCTCAACAGATTATCAATGAGGTAGACCGGATGATTAAGAATGAGAATTTGGACCGCAGCGAATTTATACATCAGGCGACTAAGATGTATATCCGCGAGAAGAAGAAACGTCACATTCGTGAATCTATGAGACAGGGTTATATGGAAATGGCAAAAATCAATTTGAACATTGCATCAGAAGCCTTTCTTTTAGAGGAGGAAGCTGAAATTACCTTAGACCGCTTAGTTAGCGGGGTGTAGCCCTTTGATCGTAAAACGCGGAGACGTTTACTTTGCAGACCTTTCCCCTGTAGTTGGATCGGAACAAGGGGGAATCAGACCGGTTTTGATTATTCAAAATGATATCGGTAACCGATTTAGTCCTACTGTTATTGTCGCAGCCATAACCGCTCAAATCCAAAAGGCAAAACTGCCGACGCATGTTGAGATCAATGCGAAGAAATATGGATTCGAACGGGATTCTGTTATCTTGCTGGAGCAAATACGTACGATTGATAAACAAAGGCTGACCGACAAAATCACGCATCTTGATGATGAGATGATGCGTCGCGTTGATGAAGCGTTACAAATCAGTCTCGGTCTTATAGACTTTTAAACAAACTGCCGTTTCTCCCTGGGAATGGCAGTTTTTTTTAATTGGAAAATCTTTACTAATGTAAATAAGCACAGCTTTTGGGAATTGCCGGCGAACTATATAGCAAAAGATTGCAAGAATGAGTGAGAAATGGAATAATAAATATAGTGTACCGATCGTAAGGGGGTATAGAATGAACGCGGCCATCATCAATATTATCTTAAGTAAACGCAACGAAATAGATGAGCTTTGGTCCAGGGAGCTTAATGCTTTCAAAAATGAGACAAGCGTTATGACACCCCACATGTACAATCAGCTGAACAAGGAATTTTTATCATTGCTGATTCATCATATCAGCCAGGGCGATATTTCAGCTGATGGAACATTGGAACGTTTTTTCGATAAAGTATTGCGGACGAACATGCCGCTTGAATATTTAACACAAGGTCTTCAGACGTTTCGAAGGATTGTTCTGGAGATTATTATTGAGGAAGATATTCAAAAGGATACAGCAATAGATATATACAGGGAAGTAGACCGCTGGATGGATCCTATTTTAAATTCAGTAGTTCAAAATTCTTCTCAGATATGGGAACGTACCGTTTCTATTCAAAAGTCAGCGTTGCTTGAATTATCAGCACCGCTTATTCCGGTATTTCAGCATATTAGTGTTATGCCGCTGATTGGAACCATCGATACAGAACGCGCAAAGTTGATTATGGAGAACCTGCTCGAGGGAGTGATTCAATACCGTTCTCAAGTCGTTCTTATTGATATTACAGGTGTTCCCGTTGTCGATACAATGGTTGCTCACCATATTATCCAGGCTGCTGATGCAGTCAGGCTGCTGGGCTCCACTTGTATTCTGGTCGGAATCAGGCCGGAAATCGCCCAGACCATTGTTAGTCTTGGCATTGATTTAAGCCTTTTTCCTACGAAAAGCACACTGCAAAAAGGGATGGAAAGAGCTCTGGAAATTACAAACCAACAAATCGTTAAGGATAAATAGGGAGTGGGGAAAATGAGGATTCCTATTTTGAAACTGCATGAGTATCTTCTTATTACGATTCAAGTAGAGCTCGACGATCAGACAGCTCTGCAGTTTCAAGAAGATCTGCTTAATAAGATTCATGACACCGGCGCCAAAGGTGTAGTAATTGACCTGACATCCGTAGATATGATCGACTCCTTTATCGCCAAAGTATTAGGAGATGTCGTCCGTATGTCAAAACTGATGGGAGCACAAGTGGTTTTGACTGGTATTCAGCCTGCAGTTGCAATTACACTGATTGATTTAGGGATTTCAATGAGAGAGGTTCCGACGGCGCTTGATCTTGAACAAGGGCTCGATAAATTGCGACTGGAACTGGAGGGATGAGTATGGACATCCAATCCTGTGTAGAAGTTTGCAATGAATGGGATATCGTCAGCGCCCGGCAGTTAGGCAGAAACATGGCAAAAGAACTGGGGTTCGGCAATGTGGATCAGGCGCGGATTACAACCGCCATTTCTGAGTTGGCACGTAACATCTACTTGTATGCCGGCAGCGGAAAAATTTGTCTGGAGCCGGTTGAACAAATGGGCAGGAAAGGACTCCGGATCATCGCCGTTGATAACGGTCCTGGGATTCGGGATATCCGAAAGGTTATGCAAGATGGATACACGACTTCTGGAGGACTAGGGGCGGGGCTGCCTGGAGTCAAGCGTTTAATGGACGAGTTTTCCATTGATTCAACGTTAGACAGCGGGACAGAGATCCTTGCTACGAAGTGGCTTCGTTAGGAGGTATTCAATGAACGAAAGAGAAATGATTATAGATCGATATAAAGACTTGCTGACTACCTATCTTAAAGGGAAAAGCGAGACCGCCCTATATAAAGGGCAGCAATTCAGCAGGAAGCTGATCGAGCAGCAGATCTCTCCCGAAGATGTGATCAGCCATCACGTTAACGTGCTGAATGAGCTTTTTCCCGACATGACGGATGGAATGAAGGATTCTTTTGATTTTCTTCTGGAAGTCATGATCGGGTATGGGTTTGCTTATCGTGAGCATCAGAGCTTAAGGACACGGCAGCGCCAGCTTGAATCTGAAATTGAAGTCGCTGCGAGCATGCAGCAGACACTTCTGATCAGTGATGTCCCAGAGGTGGATTCTCTGGATATTGGAGTGATCAGTGTTCCGGCCAAGAAGATGAACGGAGATTACTTTAATTTTGTAAAAGACGATAAATCAATCAGCGTTGCAGTAGCTGATATCATCGGCAAGGGAATACCGGCTGCGCTATGTATGTCCATGATTAAATATGCCATGGACAGCTTGCCTGAACAGCGTATGCAGCCTAATCTCCTGCTTGAAAATTTAAATAGAGTCGTTGAACAGAACGTGCATCCGAACATGTTTATTACTATGCTTTATGGGCTGTATGACACAGATGTCCATAAGTTTTATTTTGCCGGTGCAGGACATGAGCCCGGTTTTTTTTATAAAGCGGAAAGCGACGAGTTTGAAGACATGTTTGCCAAGGGTCTCGTTTTGGGTGTTTCCCGAACGACCAAATATATGGAATATGAAAAACAGCTCGATCCGGGTGATATGATTATTCTTCTTTCCGATGGCGTGACAGAGTGCCGAACTAGCAAAGGGTTCATCGAAAGAGATGAGATTGTTTCTCTGATCCGTGAGAATATGCATAAACCGGCTCAGGAAATTGTCGATTGTGTGTTTACAGAGCTTGAGAGACTTCAGGAATTTGAACTAAGAGATGACTTTACACTTATTATTCTAAAAAGAATGGTTTAACCGTTTTTGAAAAAGGGTAAATCATTTTATGGGTTTATGATAACATCCTGGGGGGAAAAAAATGAATCTGCAAATTAAACATGAAGAAACCAATGGAGTTCACTATTTAATATTAGCTGGAGAAGTAGACGCATACACTGCACCAAAACTTAAGGAAGTGCTGGTTCCTCTTACAGAGGAGAAAAATGTACAAATCATGATTGATCTTCAGCACATTGATTATATGGACAGTACAGGCCTTGGGATTTTTGTCGGAGCTTTGAAGTCAACCAAGAAGAATGACAGTTCGCTGAAGCTTCGCGGAATGACCGAAAGAGTTAAACGATTGTTTGAAATTACCGGACTGACTGAGGTAATGGATATAGACAATGAGGTAAAGGGGGAGGCCAGATGAATAAAGCCTCTGATTTTATCGAAATGACAGTACCTGCCAAACCCGACTATGTCGGTGTGGTGCGTCTGACGATATCTGGTATCGCCAACCGGATGGGTTTTGTTTTTGACGAAATTGAAGATATCAAAATTGCCGTTTCAGAAGCCTGTACGAATGCAGTTAATCATGCGTACACAGAAACGGAAAAAGGACAAATCCGGATTGGCTGTGGCGTATATGAAGACCGGCTCGAAATTATGGTTGTAGACCATGGCAAGAGCTTTGATTATGATGATATAAACGAATCACTCGGACCAGTAGAAGGGAAATCCGTGGAACAATTGAATGAAGGAGGTCTTGGCCTCTTCCTAATTGAATCATTGATGGATAAAGTCGAAATTAGCGGTGAAGCGGGTGTGATCGTAATGATGACGAAGTATCTTCACAGAGATGAGGTGAAGGAAAATGTCGACAGGACCTCACCAGCACCTACGCAATAAGGAAGAAGTATATAAGTGGATCGATGAGCTTCAGAACGATCCGCAAAATGAAATTCTTCAAACCAAGCTTGTACATCAATACCAAGACCTTGTCCATTCACTCGCCCGAAAGTTTTCAAAGGGCAAAAGCATTCATGATGATTTAGTACAGGTAGGGATGATTGGACTGCTGGCTGCACTCCGCAGGTATGATCCTGAATTCGGCCGTTCATTCGAATCGTTTGCGGTTCCTACCATCATTGGTGAAATTAAACGCTTTATTCGGGATAAGACCTGGAGTGTCCACGTACCGAGACGGATTAAGGAACTTGGACCGCGTATAAAAAAAGCCGTAGAAGAACTGACGAACCAGCTTCAGCGTTCTCCGAAAATCCAGGAAATTGCCGACTTCTTGGAGGTCACGGAGGAAGAAGTACTGGAGACGATGGAGATGGGCAAAAGTTATCAAGCTCTTTCTGTCGACAGTTCAATTGAAGCAGATCAAGAAGGAAGTACAGTAACATTGCTGGATCTTGTCGGATCTCAGGATGCCGGCTTTGACCAGATCGATAAAAGAATGCTGCTGCAGAAGGCGTTCGCTGTTCTTTCTGAAAGAGAACAGGAAATTTTGAAATGTACGTATTTTGAGAATCTAAGCCAGAAAGAAACAGGAGAACGGCTTGAAATTTCTCAAATGCATGTTTCTCGCCTTCAAAGGAGAGCACTTGAAAAACTTCGGGAAGCAATTCGCGTTGAACCATCGGAGGCTTTAAAATGATCCAGGACTATTCCTATGACAAAATAGCTGTCTCTTCCTTTCAAAAGCCTAAGAATGGTAATGATCTATGCGGAGATAGTTTTTACGTCACGGAAACCCGTGATTATTTTATTTGTGCAGTAGCAGATGGGCTAGGAAGCGGGAGTATGGCAAGAACTGCTTCTCAGGCAGCTGTAAATGCAGTTGAGCAGAATCATCATTTAGATGTTGAGGAACTCATGAAGGTGTGTAATGAGGAGCTGAAAGGGACTCGCGGAGCGGTTCTTTCCATCTTTAAGATTGATTTCCGGCAGGAGGCAGTGATTTATGCTGGTGTTGGAAACATCCGCTTTATGATGGCCGGAAAAGACCGTAAGTTAATTTATCCCCTTCCGACTGTGGGATTTCTCTCTGGAAAACCCCAAAAATTTCGGATTCAGCAATTTCCCTTTGATAATCAGACTGCTTTTATTATTTATTCTGACGGAATGGAAATTCATACGCAAAGCCGCAGCATCTTGACAAATATGGTTTCGCCAAAGGAGTCTGCGGCTTACTTTGGAAATCTTTCTCAAAAATTAATTGATGATGCTACCTGTCTCGTAGGAAAAGTGTCGCATGCCTAATATAAGCCGGGCCGATTGAGCCTCGGCTTTTTTTTGTGGTAATTATGAATGACCTCCATATACTAATTGAAAAGGGGTGATGCGTTTTGAATCCTGGTTTTTGGATTTGGATTACCCTGGGTTTTATCGCTTTTTACTATATTGTGCGTTACGTCAGCCTTGCCAAAAGGACAGAAATTTTTTTGGAAAGCCCGTCTGTTACTAAACATTATGCTTCCATTCACGGTTCCTGCATCAAGGAGGAGGAGGAGTGGCGGTATTGAGCATCCGAACGTGGATGCTTTTTTTATTGCGCCCGGCTCATGTTTTCTTAAAAGGTGTGGAAAGTGTTAAACTAGAAGAGTATATGATGTCATTTTTACAGTAATGAAAGGGGTACTTCTATTGGAAGGAACAATCGAAAAAACGGATAATGGCTATTTGGACATTGCGAAAGAATTGGGTGTTAAACAAAAACAAGTAGTAAACGTTATCGATTTATTAAAAGACGGCAACACGGTCCCCTTTATCGCCAGGTACCGGAAAGAGCTGACAGGCGGACTGGATGAAGTTCAAATCAAAGAAATCATGGATAGATGGCATTATTCCGAAAACCTTAAAGAGCGTAAAGAGGAAGTTCTCAGGCTGATCGGGGAACAGGGGAAACTGACGGATGAGCTAGCTGCTGCCATTTCAAAGGCTAAAAAATTACAAGTGATAGAAGATTTATACCGTCCCTACAAGCAAAAGCGAAGAACCAGGGCGACTGCAGCCAAGGAAAAAGGGCTTGAACCGTTCGCGGACTGGATGATGAGCCAGCCTGCACAAGGAGATGTCCTGCAAAAAGCTTCGGAATTTCTTTCTGAGGAAAAAGAAGTACATACAGTGGAAGATGCTGTTGCGGGCGCTCAAGACATCATTGCCGAACAGCTGTCAGATGATGCTTCCATCAGAACGTGGATCAGAGACCTGACGTTTAAAGAAGGAAAGCTGCAAACGTCATTGAAGAAAAATGGAGAAGACGAGAAAAAGGTATATGAAATGTACTATGAGTACACTGAGCCTGTTCAGAAAATCGTTCCTCACCGTATTCTTGCTGTAAACCGGGGTGAAAAGGAAGACGTTCTAAAAGTGGATATTGAGGCTCCTTCAGAGAAAATCATTGAAAGACTCAATCGCACTGTAATTAAAAATTCCTCTTCACCGGTGGTATCATTCCTAAAAGAGACCATTGAAGACAGCTATAGAAGGCTGATTGCTTCTTCTATTGAACGCGATATCCGGAATGAACTAACGGATAAGGGTGAAGAGCAGGCAATCCACATTTTCTCTGAGAACTTGAGGAACCTTCTTCTTCAGTCTCCATTAAAGGGAAGAATGGTACTCGGTGTGGATCCTGCTTACCGGACAGGCTGCAAACTTGGTGTGGTGGACGAGACCGGAAAGATGCTCCATATCCAGACGATTTATCCTACACCGCCGAGGTCGGAAGTGCAAAAATCCGAAGCAGTGGTCAAAGAACTGATCGCAAAGTATGGCATACATGTCATTGCCATCGGAAACGGAACAGCCTCAAGAGAAACGGAACAGTTCATTGTCAATACGATTAAAAGCATTGAGGAATCTGTTTCTTATATCATCGTAAACGAGGCGGGCGCCAGTGTTTATTCAGCTTCTGCTATCGCAAGGGAAGAGTTTCCCGAACTGCAGGTCGAGGAACGCAGTGCGATATCCATCGCTCGGAGACTGCAGGATCCGCTCGCTGAACTGGTGAAAATTGATCCGAAGTCTGTCGGTGTGGGACAGTATCAGCATGATGTCTCACAAAAGCGTCTGAACGAATCTTTAACCTTTGTCGTGGAAACAGCCGTGAACCAGGTGGGTGTTAATGTGAATACCGCTTCCTCGTCCCTTCTTCAATATGTAGCAGGCTTGTCCAAGACCGTGGCACAGAACATTGTTAAGGTGAGAGAGGAAAAGGGGAAATTCGTGAAGCGGGAAGAATTGAAAAAAATTCCGAGGCTCGGTGCGAAAACCTATGAGCAATGTATCGGCTTCTTAAGGATTCCTGACGGGAAAAACCCGCTTGACCAAACAGCCATTCACCCGGAGAGCTATAAAGAAACACTCCAGCTTTTAAAGGAAATAGGCAGTGAACTGCAGGAGATTGGCTCAGACGATTTAAAATCCAAGCTGAAAACCATTGATATAAAATCAATGGCAGCCAAATTAACGATTGGGGAACCGACTCTTCAGGATATCATTGACGGCTTATTGCGGCCCAACCGGGATGTCCGGGAAGAATTATCAAAGCCGCTGCTGAAAACGGATGTACTAAAGCTTGAAGATCTGGAAAAAGGGATGGAACTTGAAGGAACCGTCCGGAACGTCGTTGATTTTGGGGCCTTTGTAGATATTGGCGTGAAACAGGATGGCCTTGTTCATATTTCTAAACTGGCCAAACGCTTTGTGAAGCATCCGATGGATGTCGTGAGTGTCGGCCAGGTTGTCACCGTATGGGTAGACAGTGTCGATCTGGCGAAAGGGAGAGTGGCGTTAACTATGCTGCCGCCAGATGCCCAGTAATCCTCGCTGAATTTATGGCAGAGTGTTGCTTTCAGTCGTGCAGTTCTTTTGATTATAAAAAAACCAGCATTGATTTAGAAGACGGATCTGATAACGGTCTTTTTGATAGTAGGCTTTTCTAAGTTGCTTCTTAAACCATGTAGGCATAGACAAAACCTCCACTTATTCAAGCGTGATTTAGTCTATGTCTCATGGCTTGTTGATGTGACCAACTTTTTGTTTTAGAAGGAGAAAGGAAAAGAAATGGAACAAAAGGATCTACAACATCTTGTTGAACATCTTTCACAGGATTTTTTCCAAAAGCGCTTTCGGCATACCGCCCGCTTTAATGCCCGGCTGAGAACTACTGGAGGGCGATATTTGCTGAGGTCCCATGATATAGAGATCAATCCGAGGCAGCTGACTGAGTTCGGCTATGAAGCGCTCGTAGGCATCATTAAACATGAATTGTGCCATTACCATCTCCACATAGAAGGCAGGGGCTATAAACATCGGGACCCGGAATTTAAGCAGCTTCTGAAGAAGGTTGGCGGGTTGCGCTATTGCGAAGCATTGCCTGGGGCCAGGACAACACAGCCGTATAAATATCTTTATATATGTTCAAACTGCAAGCAGCAATATAAGCGTAAGCGCAGGGTCAATACGGCTAAATATGTATGCGGAAAATGCAGAGGGAAATTGATTTTAACTTAAAGCTAAAAAAGTGTTGACTAGAAAGTCTGATCTGTGTTAGATTAATAAAGTCGCTGAAAGACATCTTGTCCTTACATAGACAAAATAAATTCCAAAAAACATATTGACTTTTGAGGCTGAACAAAGTATGATATTAAATGTCTCAAAAAACACATTCCACAGTAGCTCAGTGGTAGAGCTATCGGCTGTTAACCGATCGGTCGTAGGTTCGAGTCCTACCTGTGGAGCCAATTACAGAGAAGTACCCAAGTGGCTCAAGGGGCGCCCCTGCTAAGGGTGTAGGTCGCTAACGCGGCGCGAGGGTTCGAATCCCTTCTTCTCTGCCAGTTGTGGCCCGTTGGTCAAGCGGTTAAGACACCGCCCTTTCACGGCGGTAACACGGGTTCGAATCCCGTACGGGTCACCAAGTTGTTTTCGTTAGAAAAAAACCAAACGATTTTCTTACAAACATAAATATGGACTCGTGGTGTAGTGGTTAACATGCCTGCCTGTCACGCAGGAGATCGCCGGTTCGACCCCGGTCGGGTCCGCCATTTTTTCTCAAACAAAATACATCAACACATGAAATTATTGGGCTATAGCCAAGTGGTAAGGCAACGGACTTTGACTCCGTCACTCGTAGGTTCGAATCCTGCTAGCCCAGCCATCTTTCATGAGCCATTAGCTCAGTTGGTAGAGCATCTGACTTTTAATCAGAGGGTCGAAGGTTCGAGTCCTTCATGGCTCACCATCTTAATAATAGCAACACAAACACACATGCGGGTGTGGCGGAATTGGCAGACGCGCTAGACTTAGGATCTAGTGTCTTATGACGTGGGGGTTCGAGTCCCTTCACCCGCACCATTTTTTAAAACTTTAATTGCTTTGCGGTCGTGGCGGAATGGCAGACGCGCTAGCTTGAGGGGCTAGTGGGGGCAACCCCGTGGAGGTTCGAGTCCTCTCGACCGCACCAAAGCTTCTCATATAACATTTAAATAAAGAAATAAAATAATATGCGCCCTTAGCTCAGCTGGATAGAGTGTTTGACTACGAATCAAAAGGTCGGGAGTTCGAATCTCTCAGGGCGCGCCATAACGGGAAGTGGCTCAGCTTGGTAGAGCACCTGGTTTGGGACCAGGGGGTCGCAGGTTCAAATCCTGTCTTCCCGACCATCTTTTTCGCGGGTGTAGTTTAGTGGTAAAACAAGAGCCTTCCAAGCTCTGGTCGTGAGTTCGATTCTCATCACCCGCTCCATTTAATTTTTGGGCCTATAGCTCAGCTGGTTAGAGCGCACGCCTGATAAGCGTGAGGTCGATGGTTCGAGTCCATTTAGGCCCACCATTTTTTAAGGGCAATGTACTTGACATCCGCTCTTCTAATGGGTATAATAGCTAAGCTACACTAACTAGTAGCAAATGTTCTTTGAAAACCAAACAAAAGCCAGGTAAGTCAGGGATTTTACAATCCCATGAATTTTTAAACTTTAAGAGCTATATCAAACACTTTATTGGAGAGTTTGATCCTGGCTCAGGATGAACGCTGGCGGCGTGCCTAATACATGCAAGTCGAG
>NZ_LMVC01000009.1 GCF_001510655.1 Fictibacillus sp. FJAT-27399
CCTAAATCTAATTGGTTTATAGTAGAATTATTCAAAAGACAAAGTCTCCTCTCATGGTTCTGGACAAACCCGAGAGTACTTTGTCTTTTTTTATTTGTCCACTATAAAATGCTTACACATACTTTTATACATCATCGCCAACGCCGCAAGTAAACCCACCAATTCCGCAAGTAACGCTCCCGGACAACAAAGCAGAACCTTCGAAACCGTATCCATTAGCCACAAAATGATGATTTTCAAAGAGAACACGAAAGGATAAAGCCTATACAAACTAATTACTTGTTCTATTTTTCATAAAACCATCGAGGGATCAACCAAATGAGGTGGTCTGCATCTCGCTGCTTAGGGCGTGCTCGGAGCAAAGGAAATTCGATGGTTAGCCATAGCGAAGAGGTCACACCCGTTCCCACACCGAACACGCGTCAATGGTAGTTGGGGGCATGCCCCTGTATAAGTAGGACGTTGCCAGGCACGAATGAAGCACTGTTGGATTATCCAGTGGTGCTTTTTTGTATGTTCTTTTTTATGACAATGATGGGTTTGGCATGTAAAGGCTGAAAAGTCGCACGTAAAGTCTCCATTCCCGCATGTAAACCCTTCAAAGTCGCACGTAAAAAGGCCAAAGCCGCATGTAAACCGTACAAACCCGCAAGTAACGCTCCCAAATCACCCAAGGGCAGGCCGTCTAGATCATTCTTATTCCGCCCCGCAGCCCTCCAATCGTACAAAAAAGGAAATTAAAAAACCTCTCATTAGTCCCTTTTTCAACAAAACCCAAACACCGCACAAAACTTTTAAAATCTAAAACTTCCTTGAGACCAGGCTCTGTAAAGTGTTGTCTGTTTTCGACACTGAAAAGTCTTCAATTGTTACGATTAATCCCAAAAATATCGGGTAATACTGTGATAGAAACAGCTAGTCCCCCAATCATGCGAAAAGTATACATTAGTTGCATAAACCCTGAAAAAGCGTCTATAATATAATTGTATAGTCAAAGATAGTCAAAGTCAGAGGGGAGGGGAGCAGGTTGAAAAATATCTCAGACATCATTGAAGCATATTTAAAGCAGGTCATCGCGGGATCAAATGAGACGTTCATTGAAATCAAGCGTACGGATATTGCTGAAAAGTTCCAGTGTGTCCCTTCCCAAATTAATTATGTCATCAACACCCGTTTTACGGTGGAAAAAGGCTTTGTTGTAGAGAGTAAACGGGGCGGCGGGGGATACATTCGAATCATTAAAGTCAAAACAGAGAATTATGTCGACCTTATTGATCAGCTGCTGCTTCTTATCAATGATCGTATTTCACAAGGAAATGCGGAGAATGTTATTTTGCGGTTGCTTGATGAGCAGATCGTATCCGAACGCGAGGCGAGGATTATGCTAAGCGTGACAGATCGCTCTGTTTTACACGTGTTAGACCTTCCTGAACGTGATCAATTAAGAGCTGAATTATTAAAAGCAATGATTCGGACATTAAAATTTAGAACCAGATAACGATGTATCACATTTATTAATAGGGAGGGGAAAAAAATGTTCTGCCAGGAATGCAATGAGCGGCCTGCCACTTTACATTTTACGAAGATTGTAAACGGCAAGAAAACAGAATTCCATATTTGTGAGCATTGTGCAAAAGAAAAAGGAGAATTCCTTCCGGGGTCGAATACTTTCTCTATTCATCAGCTGCTCTCTGGATTGCTTTATGGAGATCCTTCCATTTCGGGAACGACTTCTCCAGGACTTTCTCAACAGTCGGTCCAGGCTTGCCCTCAGTGCGGCATGACCTACAATCAGTTTGCCAAATCCGGCAGATTTGGCTGCAGCCATTGCTACGAAGTTTTTGATTCGAAGCTGGACCCTATTTTAAAGAGGGTGCATGGCGGGAATACAAGACATGCCGGGAAAATTCCGAAACGGATTGGCAGCGGGCTTCAAGAAAAACGCGAATTGGAAAAATTAAAGCAAGCGATGCAGCAGTATATTTTAAATGAGGAATTTGAGAAAGCGGCAGAGACCCGTGATCAAATTCGGCTTTTGGAAAAGCAAAAGAACCGGGAAAAGGGGGAATAGAGCATGTCACTTGAACATTTTATAAGTGAAGCTATCAGTCCCTGGATGAAAAAAGAAGGACCTGATTCAGATATTGTGTTAAGCAGTAGAATCCGGCTGGCCCGAAACCTCGAAAAATATAATTTTCCAGATCTGGCTTCCAAGGAGGAATCAGAGGCTGTTATTCAGACATTAGCGGGGGCTTGTAAGGAAAATAGCTGCGGGAATTTCGGAGAGTTTGAAATTCTTCATCTCGACCAGCTAAAACCTCTCGCAAAAAGGGTATTGGTAGAGAAGCACTTAATCAGCCCTCATCTTGCAGAACAATCAAAGTTTGGTGCAGTGATGCTTAATCATGATGAGTCTGTGAGCATCATGGTCAATGAAGAAGACCATCTCCGGATCCAGTGCCTTTTTTCGGGTTTCCAGCTGAATGAGGCTTTAACCCTCGCAGCTGAATTGGATGACTGGATCGAACAAAAGGTGGATTATGCGTTTGATGAGGAACGAGGCTACCTGACCAGCTGCCCGACGAATGTTGGAACAGGATTGCGTGCTTCTGTTATGATGCATCTGCCAGCTCTGGTCTTAACGAAACAAATCAGCCGTATTATACCGGCAATCAACCAGCTGGGTCTCGTAGTCCGTGGGATATATGGGGAAGGAACGGAAGCTCAGGGCAATGTTTTTCAAATCTCCAACCAGATAACCCTTGGAAAATCAGAAGAAGATATTGTAGAGGATTTGCGGGGTGTCGTCCTTCAGCTTATTCAGCAAGAGAGAACAGCAAGAAAAACTCTGCAGGACGGTTTGAAAATCCAGCTTGAAGACCGGATCTTCAGGTCGTATGGAGTTCTGGCGAACAGCCGGATCATCCAATCGAAGGAAGCTGCACAGTGCCTATCCGACGTCAGGCTGGGAATAGACCTTGGAATTGTTGAAGGAATTTCCCGATCCATATTAAATGAATTAATGATACTTACAAAACCGGGCTTTTTGCAGCAATATGCCAATGAAATGTTGAATCCTGATGAGCGTGATATCCGTAGGGCAACGCTAATAAGGGAAAGAATCAAACTTGAAGAAGCTTAAAATTTGAATGGGAGTGTGAATGATTATGATGTTTGGTCGATTTACAGAACGAGCTCAAAAGGTACTTGCGCTGGCACAGGAAGAAGCAATCCGTTTAGGCCATAATAATGTTGGCACCGAGCACATTCTGCTTGGCTTGATCCGTGAGGGTGAAGGAATTGCCGCTAAGGCGCTTCACGTTCTTGGTCTTGGACCTGAAAAGATCCAAAAAGAAGTAGAAACCTTAATTGGACGCGGCCAGGAATCCGTGCAAACCATCCATTACACTCCAAGAGCAAAAAAGGTTATTGAACTATCCATGGATGAAGCCCGTAAACTGGGACATTCTTACGTGGGCACGGAGCACATCCTGCTAGGACTGATCCGTGAGGGTGAAGGAGTGGCAGCCCGTGTACTGAATAATCTCGGAGTGAGCTTGAATAAGGCTCGCCAGCAGGTGCTTCAGCTTCTTGGAAGCAATGAGGCATCATCCAATCACCGGGGTTCTTCTACGAACGCGAACACACCGACACTTGACAGCCTTGCAAGAGATCTGACGGCGATTGCGAAGGATGGAAGCCTTGATCCAGTCATCGGCCGTTCTAAAGAGATTCAAAGGGTCATTGAGGTACTGAGCCGCAGAACGAAGAACAACCCAGTCCTCATCGGTGAGCCGGGTGTTGGTAAAACGGCGATTGCAGAAGGTCTTGCTCAGCAGATCATCAATAATGAAGTTCCGGAAACGCTTCGTGATAAAAGGGTCATGACACTCGATATGGGAACGGTCGTTGCCGGTACCAAGTATCGCGGTGAATTTGAAGACCGTCTCAAGAAAGTCATGGATGAGATCCGCCAGGCGGGGAACATCATTCTATTTATCGATGAGCTGCACACATTGATTGGAGCAGGCGGAGCAGAAGGCGCCATCGATGCATCGAATATTCTTAAACCGGCCCTTGCCCGCGGTGAGCTTCAATGTATCGGAGCGACCACACTGGATGAGTACCGAAAATATATTGAAAAGGATGCAGCGCTTGAACGCCGCTTCCAGCCAATCACAGTAAATGAGCCGACAAAAGATGAAAGTACACAGATTTTGCAAGGTCTCCGCGACCGTTATGAAGCGCATCACCGTGTCACCATTACTGATGATGCCATCGAAGCAGCCGTAACGCTGTCTGATCGTTACATTTCCGATCGCTTCCTACCGGATAAAGCGATTGACCTGATCGACGAGGCAGCTTCCAAAGTGAGACTGCGTTCCTATACTGCACCGCCAAACCTAAAAGAGCTTGAACTGAAGCTTGAAGAAGTTCGCAAGGAGAAAGATGCTGCTGTTCAAAGCCAGGAGTTTGAAAAAGCAGCTTCCTTAAGAGATACTGAGCAGCGTCTTCGCGAGGAACTTGAGAAAACGAAGAACGTATGGAAAGAAAAGCAAGGTCAGGAGAATACAGAGGTAACACCAGAGGATATCGCGCAGGTCGTCTCCAGCTGGACCGGCGTTCCAGTCTCCAAACTGGCTGAAGAAGAAACGGAACGCCTGTTGAAGCTGGAAGAGATTCTTCATAACCGTGTCATAGGGCAAAATGAAGCGGTTCAGTCCATCTCAAAAGCGATTCGCAGAGCCCGTGCCGGCTTGAAAGATCCGAAGCGTCCGATCGGTTCGTTCATCTTCTTGGGACCTACTGGAGTAGGTAAAACCGAGCTGGCCCGTGCGGTAGCCGAATCCCTGTTCGGTGATGAGGATGCGATCATCCGCATTGATATGTCTGAGTACATGGAGAAACATACGACTTCACGACTCGTTGGTTCACCTCCAGGCTATGTAGGACATGAGGAAGGCGGACAGCTGACAGAAAAAGTACGACGCAAGCCATACTCTGTTATCCTGCTTGACGAGATCGAAAAAGCGCATCCTGAAGTGTTCAACATTCTGCTTCAAGTGCTTGAAGACGGACGCCTGACAGATTCTAAAGGGCGTACAGTAGACTTCCGCAACACCGTCGTCATCATGACATCCAACGTTGGAGCCAGCACGCTCAAGCGCAACAGCTCTCTAGGGTTTACGGTTCACACGGAAGATCAGCAGTATAATGACATGAAAACGAAAGTGATGGCTGAGCTGAAAAAAGCCTTCCGTCCAGAGTTTTTAAACCGTATTGATGAGATTATTGTCTTCCATGCCCTTGAAAAGACACATCTCAAACAGATCGTTACACTTATGGCCGATTCACTTATCAAACGTTTGAAAGATCAGGGCATCGAGATCGAAATCACTGAAGCGGCACTCGATAAGATCACCGATGAAGGCTATGATCCGGAGTATGGAGCGCGTCCATTGCGCAGAGCCCTTCAGCGTAAGATCGAGGATCGCCTGTCAGAAGAACTGCTAAGAGGAAACATCAGCAAAGGAAACACCGTCAAAATTGATGTGGATAATAATGACTTTGTTGTTGAGACCGTCGGTGCTACATCGTAAATGATGGGATTTGTCCAATTGTATAGAAATAAATACAAAAACCCGGGAGGCAGTCACGTCTTCCGGGTTTTTGTCGAATCATTTTCTGTATTTTATCTAAATTCCAAATGCCCCCATTGGAAAGAGAGCCTGCTTTTTTGATAAGATAAAGACAGCAAGATTAAAAAAAGAGAGAATGGTCCAGCTGCTCCATAGCAGTCTGGAAATAGAGGAGAAATGGATGGCCAAAAACAAGTCTGTTTTTATGTGCCAGGAATGTGGGTATGAATCACCGAAATGGATGGGAAAATGCCCGGGATGCAACAAATGGAACACGATGGTGGAAGAAGTCATCAAGCGTGATACCCAGACAAGAGGCCTGACAACTTCTTCGGCTTCAGGCACCCAGCAAAAGCCCCAATCCATAGTTGATATAAAAAGTGAACAGGAGCCGCGCATCAACACTCATACGATTGAGCTGAACCGGGTGCTCGGCGGAGGGATTGTTCCTGGTTCATTGGTGCTCGTTGGAGGAGATCCTGGAATCGGGAAGTCCACCCTTCTGCTGCAAACCTCGGCAAAACTGGCCCAGCACGGGCAAAAAGTGCTTTATATTTCAGGTGAAGAATCAGTAAAACAGACGAAACTCCGGTCTGACCGGCTGAATATATCGGCGGGAGATCTTTTTGTCCTGTCTGAAACTGACCTTGATCTTATTGAAAAAGCCGTAACAGAAATCAATCCGTCGGTCGTCATCATCGACTCCATACAGACGGTCTACCGTCCGGAGGTCACAAGTGCCCCGGGAAGTGTCTCTCAGGTCCGGGAGTGCACGTCCCATTTTATGAGGATTGCCAAGACGAAAGGGATTGCTATTTTTATCGTCGGACACGTAACGAAGGAAGGTGCGATTGCCGGACCGAGAATGCTTGAGCATATGGTGGATGCGGTGCTTTACTTTGAAGGTGAGCGGCATCACACGTACAGAATCTTGCGTGCAGTCAAAAACCGCTTTGGATCAACCAATGAGATCGGTGTGTTTGAGATGAAGGAGCTTGGGCTGTCAGAAGTCCTCAATCCTTCTGAAATTTTTCTTGAGGAGCGTTCAAAAGGAGTAGCCGGATCGACTGTTGTTGCTTCTTTGGAAGGAACAAGGCCAATGCTTGTAGAAATACAGGCATTAGTATCCCCTACAAGTTTTGGAAATCCGAGAAGGATGGCAACAGGCATCGATCATAACCGAGTCTCATTGCTTATGGCGGTCCTTGAAAAAAGGGTGGGCCTCCTGCTTCAGAATCAGGACGCCTATTTAAACGTCGCCGGCGGTGTGCGTCTGGATGAACCAGCTGTTGATCTGGCCGTTGCCGTAAGCATAGCATCGAGCTTTCGGGATGCTCCTACCCGGCCGACAGATGTTATGATCGGGGAAGTCGGCCTGACAGGAGAAGTGCGGCGGGTTTCAAGAATCGACCAGCGGATTCATGAAGCTGCGAAACTTGGTTTCGAGCGGGCGATTATTCCGGATAAAAACCTCGGGGGATGGACAATCCCTAAAGGAATTGAAGTGATTGGTGTGTCTACTGTTGAAGAGGCATTGCACTATACTTTGGGAGGATAAGGTATGGATCATATACTAAGAGAAGCGATCATCAGCAACATGCTCCAGCTCGTTGCGCCAGGAACACCCCTCAGAGAGGGTATAGACAATGTACTCCGCGCCAATACTGGCGGCCTCATTGTTGTCGGCTATAATGATAAAGTTACACAGCTTGTTGACGGAGGATTCTCCATCAACTGTAAATATTCCCCGGCATCTCTTTATGAGCTCGCTAAGATGGATGGAGCCATCATCCTGAGTGAAGATGCCTCTCGCATCCTATATGCCAATACGCAATTGGTGCCTGACACGTCTATTCCGTCTACCGAAACCGGAATCCGGCACAGGACTGCTGAGCGTGTAGCCCGGCAGACCGGAAATCTTGTTATATCGATATCTCAGAGACGTAATGTCATCACACTCTATCAAGGTGTGATCCGCTATTCATTGAAAGACATCGGTGTCATTTTAACAAAAGCAAACCAGGCCATCCAGACCCTCGAAAAATACAAGGTTGTGTTCGACCAGAGCGTAACAAACCTTGGTGCTCTTGAATTTGAGGAGCTTGTGACATTTCAGGAGGTCTCCCAGGTCATCCACCGTATTGAAATGGTTCTAAGAATAAAGAGCGAAATCATAAAATATGTTAATGAATTGGGTGTAGAGGGAAGATTAATACGGATGCAGATGGAAGAACTTGTATCTAACATAGAAGATGAGGCAGTTCTTTTAATCAAAGATTATGTAAAAGACAGAAAACATGACCCGGCACACATTCTCCGTCAGCTCAAAAAGCTTTCCAGCGACGAGCTGTTTGATGAAAATGTCATTGTGAAACTGCTGGGACACTCCCCTTCTTCCAATGTGCAGGATGAAACCGTTCATCCGCGTGGCTACCGCATCCTTTCAAAGATTCCAAGGCTGCCGACGCTCATTGTGGAAAATTTAATCGGAACATTCGACAGTCTTCCGAGTATTTTGAGAGCTTCTATCAAAGAGCTGGATGAAGTAGAGGGCATCGGAGAAATCCGTGCCAAGAAAATTAAAGACGGCCTGAAACGGATTCAGGAGCAGCTTTTTGTAGACAGGCATATATAAATGGGTAATTTTTATGGAAATTATCAAAAGAGCACGTTTCAAAACAGACAATCTGTAAATAATGGTTAAGGGAGGTGAAATGCATGCTTAAAAGATTTGTACAGCTGTTTTTTGTTGTTGTTGGTGGCATGCTTGGTTTTATCTATGTCCCTGACATTATCCGTATTCTCAATTTGGGTGATCTGCCGTCAGAATTGACTTCATCTTATGCGGGCGCCGTCTTAGGGGCACTTATATTCTTTTTATCTACGTTTTGGGTGACTGATTATATTGTTGGGCTGATCCGGTGGGTGGAAGAAACCGTCGTAAAAGCTCCGGTCACTGATGTTCTTTTTGGAACGATGGGACTTATATTCGGACTTATAGTTGCTTTTTTTGTACAACTTCCTCTTAATAACATCAATATTGTGGTGTTCAGTTCGGTTCTGCCCATATTTCTAACGTTGTTATTAGGCTACCTCGGTTTCCAGGTTGGTTTTAAAAAGCGGGATGAGCTGATTAATCTGTTCTCCATTAACCGCTCAGGAAAAGAACGGAAAAAGGATACGGAAGAAGAAAAGCTTAAAGGAAAATATAAGATTCTAGATACGAGCGTCATCATTGACGGAAGAATCGCGGATATCTGCCAGACCGGTTTCCTTGAAGGCCCGCTCATTATTCCTCGCTTTGTGCTGGAAGAACTTCAGCATATTGCCGACTCGTCCGATGTATTGAAACGGAACAGAGGAAGGCGCGGACTTGATATTCTCAACCGCATCCAAAAGGAACTATCCATCAAAGTGGAGATCTACGAAGGCGACTTTGAAGAAGTGAGCGAAGTGGACAGCAAATTGGTGAAACTCGCCCAGCTTCTGTCCGGTATCGTTGTAACGAATGATTTTAATTTAAACAAAGTATGCGAGCTTCAAAATGTGTTAGTATTGAACATAAATGACCTTGCCAACGCGGTGAAACCGGTCGTATTGCCTGGTGAAGAATTGATCGTGCAGGTGATAAAAGACGGCAAGGAGCATAACCAGGGTGTTGGCTATCTTGATGACGGAACGATGATCGTGGTGGAAGAAGGCCGAAACTATATCGGTAAGACCATCGATGTCCTCGTGACGAGCGTACTGCAGACTTCTGCGGGACGGATGATTTTTGCCAAGCCGAAACTTCTGGAGAAAGCTTTATAATTAACGAGCTTACAAGAGAGCGATGGATTTCTCTGTACGCGGTATAGTGTGGTGGAGAAGGTTGTTGGAATATAGCGTAGTCATTCCTGCTGCAGGCCAGGGAAAAAGGATGAATGCAGGAAAGAACAAACAATGGATCGAACTGAACGGGAGACCGCTCATTGCTCATACACTTTCTGTATTTGAGCAAGATCCGTGGTGCCGGGAAATCATCCTGGCTGTGAATCGGTTAGAACAGGCTCAATTTCAAGAATTGGCTGAAAATGGGCGTTTTCAAAAGATTGCCCGGATTGTTGAAGGCGGGGCAGAACGGCAGCACAGTGTTTTTGAAGGATTAAAAGCAGTGCAGCACACGGACCTGGCACTGATTCATGATGGTGCACGCCCTTTTGTGGAAAGAGAAAACATTCATGAACTTGTGCTGAAAGCGAATGAAACAGGAGCGGCCATTTTGGCTGTTCCTTTAAAAGATACGGTAAAAAAAGCAACAGGCGGAACCGTGAGTGAAACGGTAGACCGTGCGAGCTTGTGGGCTGTCCAGACCCCACAAGCTTTTCGTCTTCCCGTCGTACTGGACGCTCACCGGGTGGCAGCTGAAGCTGATTTTCTCGGAACGGACGATGCGAGCCTCGTAGAAAAAATGAACTACCCTGTATCCATAGTCGAGGGAGATTATTTAAACATTAAATTAACAACGGTGCATGACATACTATTCGCCAATGCCATTTTGGCACAAAGGGAGAGGGAAAAACATGATTCGAGTGGGACAAGGCTATGATGTACACCAGCTCGTCGAAGGGCGCCCTCTGATTATCGGAGGTATCACTATTCCTTATGAAAAGGGGCTGCTCGGCCATTCAGACGCTGATGTTCTGCTTCATGCCGTAACCGACGCGTTGCTCGGAGCAGCGGGTGAAGGCGATATCGGCAAGCATTTTCCGGACACAGATGAGGCTTTTAAAGATGCGGATTCTAAAAAACTGCTTCAGGAGTCGTGGGAATTTGTAAAGAACAAAGGCTATATTCTAGGAAACGTCGATTGCACAATCATTGCGCAAAAGCCAAAGATGGCTCCATACATTGAAGAGATGCGAAGTGTAATCGCCGGGATTTTCGGAGCAGAAACGGACCAGATTAATGTGAAAGCGACAACGACTGAGAAGCTGGGTTTTACAGGCCGCAGTGAAGGGATCGCCGCAAACGCAGTCATCCTTATTACAAAAATATAGACAAAGTGTTACAATGGGAAAAGCAAAAAAAATATCGAGGTGGAATTGAAATGTCAAACGAAGTAAGGGTAAGGTATGCACCAAGCCCAACAGGACATTTACATATAGGGAACGCAAGAACAGCATTGTTTAACTATTTGTTTGCCCGCCACAATAACGGCAAGCTTATCATCCGTATTGAGGATACTGACCAAAAACGAAACATCCAGGGCGGAGTGGAAAGCCAGCTGACGTACTTAAAATGGCTGGGCATCGATTGGGATGAAAGCATAGATGTAGGCGGGGAGTATGGACCGTATACTCAGATGGAGCGCCTGGATATTTACAAAAAACACTATGAGGACTTGTTAGACCGCGGTCTGGCTTATCCTTGCTACTGTACTGAGGAAGAGCTAGAAGCATCACGTGAGGAACAGGTCGCTAAAAATGAAACTCCGCACTATTCAGGCAAATGCCGCCATTTGACGGAGGATGAACGTAAAGCGCTGGAAGCGGAAGGAAGAAAGCCAAGTATTCGTTTTGCTGTGCCGGCAGACCATACGTATGCGTTTGATGATATGGTAAAAGGACATGTTTCGTTTGATTCCAATGGGATTGGCGACTATGTCATCGTGAAAAAAGACGGCATTCCGACTTATAACTTTGCAGTTGCCATAGATGATCACTTGATGAAGATCTCTCACGTATTGCGTGGAGATGATCATATCTCCAATACACCGAAACAGCTTATGGTATATGAAGCGTTTGGCTGGGAGCCGCCAGTGTTTGGCCATATGACGCTCATTTTTAATGAAAACCGCAAGAAACTGAGCAAACGCGATGAGTCCATCATCCAGTTTATTGAACAGTACGAACAGCTGGGATACATTCCTGAAGCTTTGTTCAACTTCATTACCTTGCTTGGCTGGTCTCCGGTTGGAGAAGAAGAGATCTTCACGAAGGAAGAGTTCATTGAAATCTTTGATCCTTCCAGACTGTCAAAAGCACCCGCTATTTTTGACAAGCAGAAGCTGCTTTGGGTAAACAACCAATACATGAAAAAGCAAGACCTTGAAACAGTGATGGAACTTACCCTTCCGCATCTTATTGAAGCAGGAAGGCTCAAAGAGAACATGACTGAGGAAGACCGCGAGTGGGCATCCAGGCTCATCGCCCTCTATCAGGAAAAATTAAGCTATGGCGCTGAGATCGTGGAACAGACAGATGTCTTCTTTAAGGATCAGATTGAATATGAAGAAGAAGCGCTTGAAGTTTTGAAAGGCGAAACGGTTCCTGAAGTCATCGCTGCCTTTAAAGGCCATGTCGAAGCGATCACGGATTTCTCTGCGGAGGAAGTGAAAGCGGCGATTAAAGCGACACAAAAGGAAACGAAGCAAAAAGGGAAAAATCTGTTCATGCCGATTCGCGTGGCGACTACAGGCCAGACGCATGGTCCAGATCTTCCTCAAGCTATCTCATTGTTTGGCAAGGAAGAGATCCTGAAACGCCTGGATAAAACAGCATCCCGCCTATCATAATTTTTTGTCAGGCAAAATTAGTTAACATTTTGCTCCTAATGTAATATATTAAAAGAAATTAATTACAGCGACAGCAAGGATGAGGAGAGTAAGTTTGCCATTTTCCTATCAGAGAGAACCGCCATGGGCTGAGAGCGGTTTATGAAAAGGAAACTGAAATGCACCTCGGAGCCTTTTATCGAACCGATACAGTAGATAAAAGCGGCCCTCCACGTTACGGAGTACAAGGAGAACAGCAAAAATACGGCGTTATATTCCGTTTTTGCTGTTAAACAGAGTGGAACCGCGCAAAAAGCGTCTCTGTGCATACGCACAGTGGCGCTTTTTTTGTTGGAGCGGGCAGAGCAAGGGCCATGGATAAGTTTACTGGCGGAAATGAAGGGTTTACTGTCCGAAAGTGCACATTTACTGTCTAAAATGAAAATTTACTGGCGAAAAGCACACGTTTACCGGCCAAATGGGGATTACGGTAAACTAGCGGTTCGGCAGCTGCAGGAGCTTCAGCTTTTCTCGATCCAGCTTCAGCAGGCAGGGCCTCGGCCGCTTCACACTCCCACCACAACACAAAAAGCGTGTTGCTGTGTAAGTGTTCCACCGTCTTTCGGCCCTAAACGCCTGCTTCAGCTTTTCTAACTAAGGGGGGATTACAATGTGGAAACGCATGAGGGAGGATATACAGGCTGTCTTTGAGAATGATCCGGCAGCGCGCAGCAAGCTGGAGGTGGTTCTTACCTACTCTGGCCTGCATGCAATATGGGCACATCGGCTGGCACATAAGTTATTCAAACGAAACTTTTTGTTTTGGGCCCGCGTCGTTTCGCAGATCAGCCGCTTTTTTACAGGAATTGAGATTCATCCGGGTGCACAGATCGGGCACCGGTTTTTTATAGACCATGGTATGGGTGTGGTCATAGGGGAGACCTGTATTATCGGTAATGATGTTACCTTGTATCAGGGGGTAACACTTGGTGGTACTGGTAAAGAAAAAGGGAAACGCCACCCGACCATTGAGGACCATGCTTTAATTGCGACAGGTGCAAAAGTATTGGGATCCATCACAATTGGGAAACATTCTAAGGTAGGAGCAGGATCTGTTGTTTTGCGGGATGTACCTCCGAATTCGACAGTTGTTGGGATTCCTGGTCGGATTGTTATCCAGGATGGAATGAAAATTGGCAAAGAACTGGATCATTGTAACCTGCCTGATCCGGTGGCCTCTCAGTTCAGAGAGGTTCAGGAAGAGCTGGAACGATTGCAGGAAGAGATTGAACGTTTACGAAAGGGAAGTGAAGTACGATGAGTTTAGTTATTTATAATACGTTGACGCGTCAAAAAGAGGTATTCAAACCTCTCGAAGAAGGGAAAGTAAAGATGTATGTATGCGGACCAACCGTCTACAATTATATTCATATTGGCAACGCGCGTCCGGCCATCGTCTTTGATACCGTAAGACGCTATCTCGAATATCGCGGCTATGATGTAAACTTTATTTCCAACTTTACGGATGTGGATGACAAACTCATTAAGGCGGCAAAAGAGCTTGGTACTGATGTGCCAGCAGTCGCAGAGCGTTTTATCCAATCCTATCATGAAGATGTTTGCGCGTTGGGTGTACAAAAAGCGGATCACCACCCGCGGGTGACCGAAACGATGCCTGAAATCATTGATTTTATCAGCAAGCTGATAGAAAAAGGTTATGCATATGAAGCAAAAGGCGATGTTTATTTTAAAACCCGCTCGTTTGAAGGATACGGCAAGCTTTCTCATCAGTCGATCGATGACCTTCGTTCGGGTGCACGTATCGAAGTGGGGGAAATTAAGAAGGATCCGTTGGATTTCGCATTGTGGAAAGCGGCGAAAGAAGGGGAGATCTTCTGGGAAAGCCCTTGGGGCAATGGACGTCCGGGATGGCATATCGAGTGCTCGGCCATGGCTAAAAAATACCTTGGTGATTCCATTGATATTCATGGCGGCGGCCAGGATCTTACCTTTCCGCATCACGAAAATGAGATTGCTCAGTCTGAAGCCCTGAACGAAGCGCCGATGGCCAAGTATTGGATGCATAACGGCTATATTAATATCAATAACGAAAAAATGTCCAAATCGCTTGGGAATTTTGTTCTCGTCCATGACATGATCAAAGAATATGATCCTCAAGTCATCCGCTTTTTCATAATGGCGGTTCACTACCGAAATCCGATCAATTTCAGTGATGAACTGCTTCAAAGCGCACATGCCAGTTTGAATCGAATCCGTACAGCATACGAGAACTTGAAACACAGACAGGAAGTCAGTGCTGACCTGGCGGAAGATACAGCAGTTTGGGAAGCGAAAGTTTCGCAGTTTAAAAAGGACTTTATTTCTGAGATGGATGATGATTTTAATACAGCCAACGGAATTGCTGTCTTGTTTGACGCGGCTAGGGAAGCTAACGTTTACCTGCAGTCTGAAAACACATCCAAAAGTGTGCTGTCTGATTTTATCACCCTCTTTGAAGAGCTTACCGGGGTACTTGGTTTGACTCTATCGGCAGAAAAAGAACTGCTTGATGAAGAAATTGAAGCACTGATCGAAGAACGCAACAAATCAAGAAAAGACCGTAATTTTGCGAGAGCAGATGAAATTCGTGACCAGCTGAAGGATATGAACATCATCCTGGAGGATACTCCGCAGGGTGTCCGCTGGAAGAGGCAATAAATGAGCAGACAGATTTCGAGTTCGGATATAAAACAACTGAACGGGATGACGCTGGCTTACATGGGAGATGCTGTACTTGAAACATTTGTACGGCATCACCTCATCCATACCGGCCAGGTGAAACCGAACCGGCTTCATACCCTGGCAACCAAATATGTTTCAGCCAAGGCCCAGGCTTCTGTTGTTATTCGCTTGCTTGACGAGAAATTTTTTGACGAAGAGGAAGTTAGTGTCATTATGCGGGGCAGAAACGCAAAGCAAGGTTCCGTGCCCAAAAACACAGATGTACAAACGTACAGGTATGGGACAGGCTTTGAAGCGATTATTGGCTATCATCATCTGCTTGGGAATGAAGAGCGGTTACAGACCATTTTTGAAAAAGTAGTTTCTTTCGTCGAACAGGCGGGAGAGGGAGGAAAAAAATGAGCGAAGAATTTATTATTGGCAGAAACCCTGTACTTGAGGTATTGCGTGCGGGAAGAGACATAAACAAAATATTTGTAGGGGAAGGCTCACAGAAAGGGCCGGTCAGCCAGGTCATTCATATGGCGAAGGAGAACAATGTCATCGTGCAGTTTGTTCCGAAGCGCAAACTCGATCTGCTGAGTGACGGAGGCAATCACCAAGGAGTGATCGCTGCAGTTGCCGCATACGAATATTCAGAGATCGATGATTTATTTAAAAAAGCAGAGGAAAAAGGTGAAGAGCCTTTCTTCATCATCCTTGATGAGATTGAAGATCCCCACAACCTCGGATCCATTATGCGTACGGCAGACGCAGCAGGCGCCCACGGAATTATCATCCCTAAGCGGAGGGCGGTCGGATTGACGGCCGCTGTAGCAAAAGCCTCAACTGGAGCGATCGAATATATTCCGGTCGTGCGTGTGACCAACATCGTACAAACAATGAAAGAGCTTAAGGAGCGCGGCATTTGGTTTGTAGGAGCCGATATGAAAGGAAAGGAAGATTACAGGGAAGCCGGACTTGATATGCCAATCGGACTTGTCATCGGAAGTGAAGGCAAGGGCATGGGCAGGCTGGTTAAAGATACGTGTGACTTTCTTGTACGGCTGCCGATGGAAGGGAAAGTTACTTCTCTCAATGCTTCAGTCGCAGCCGGCCTTTTATTGTATGAGGTTTACCGCAAACGCCATCCGCTGTCATCATAATGGATAATATTTTACTCGTTGATGGCTATAATGTCATAGGCGCCTGGCCTGAACTCCGGTCATTAAAGGATACGGACTTTGCAAAAGCACGCGATATCCTGATTGAAAAAATGGCAGAGTATCAGGCCTTTACAGGCTGCCGGGTCATCATTGTATTCGATGCCCATATGGTAGCTGGAATGGAGAAGAAAGCAAAGAATTACAAGGTTGAAGTGATTTTCACAAGGGAAAACGAAACGGCCGATGAAAGAATCGAGAGGCTGGCTTCAGAGTACAAAAATGTGAATACCCGCATCTTTGTAGCAACCTCCGATTATACGGAGCAATGGGTTGTTTTTGCCAAAGGCGCTTTAAGAAAGTCATCCCGAGAGCTAAAGGTCGAAATGGACGATATAGAGAAAAGAATTGAGCGGAAAGTCAAGAAAGCGAGAGAACGAAACTTTTCCAGCATCTCCCTGTCCGAGGAAGTAGCTGAAATATTCGAAAAATGGCGAAGAGGTCAAAAATAAACAATCTTGACGCTTTTTCATGACATGCTGTATAATATTGTTATATTTTGCCTTGCATTCAGGCTCTGACGGGGGGATTGTCGTGAGCATTTACCTCAAAGAAATGACGGTTCTGGATTATGAACAGATTGAAGATGAAAGTCTGGTTGAACATGTCCATGAAGGAGACAGTGCTGCACTGGAATTTTTAATTAACAAGTATAAAAATTTCGTGCGCGCAAAAGCTAGATCCTACTTTTTAATCGGAGCTGACCGGGAGGATATTATCCAGGAAGGCATGATTGGCCTTTATAAGGCAATCAGGGATTATAAAGAGGACAAGCTTTCATCCTTTAAGGCTTTTGCCGAACTGTGCATCACGCGGCAAATGATAACGGCTATTAAGACAGCCACAAGGCAGAAACATATTCCGCTCAATTCCTATGTATCATTGGACAAGCCGATCTATGATGAAGAATCGGACAGGACGCTGATGGATGTAATTTGCGGGACGAAGGTTACCGATCCGGAAGAGTTGATCATTAACCAGGAAGAGTTTGATGATATTGAACTGAAAATGGGAGAGATATTGAGTGATCTCGAGCGTAAAGTGCTGATGCTCTACCTGGACGGAAGATCGTATCAGGAAATTTCGATCGATCTGGACAGGCATGTGAAATCGATCGACAATGCATTGCAGCGGGTGAAGAGGAAGCTCGAACGATATCTTGAGTTAAGAGAAATAACGTTATAAGCAGGGATCCCCCTGCTTTTCTTTTTTTATTTCAATAAAGTTTTCCGGAACGCGAAAGGGCACGATCTTCTCTCATGAGCCGTTCCGACCTTTATTGACAAGCCTTTTGGGCTGTGATAATGTGGTAAAAGTAGTATAGATATTGTGGATGAGTGGGTCTTAACAGCACAGAAGGTGTTATTATGCGAAAAAAAGTTATTTTAGCCTGCGGTCAATGCAACAGCCGAAATTATACCACCATGAAAAACCAGGCGGAAAATCCTGAACGTATCGAGGTTAAAAAGTTCTGCAGTCATTGCAATGCGCACACTACCCACAAAGAAACGAAATAAAAGGCCGGCTAGCCGGCTGTTTTCAAAGTAAGAAAGGTAAGACTGTGAGGAATTCGGCAGGGCTATGTCTAGCTGCAGCGCCCAAGGACGAAAACTAACTTCTTTTTTCGTCACTGGTCCTCGAAGGACGACATTTGAAACTATCTCGTCCCAGATCGCTTGCGCTTTTCTTACTCATATATCAATCAGGTAATGGGGGTAACATGATGGCTGACATTGCTGAAAAAACAAGGAAATCACCTGCAAAGTTTTTATCCGATGTTAAGAAGGAAATGAAAAAGGTAAGCTGGCCGAAACGTGATGAGCTGATCCGCTATACAACTATAACGGTCGTAACAGTGGTTTTGATGGCAATCTTTTTCTGGGCAGTTGATCTTGGTATTTCGAAGCTTATTGAACTCATTTTAGACTAGTTTGATTATATAGAAACATAACTGGATACAATGCTAGAGTATATCCGCTTAGGAGGGAAAGGACACGGGTTGTCCCGATGAATATGGAAAAAAACTGGTATGTCGTTCATACTTATTCAGGGTATGAAAACAAAGTGAAAACGAACCTGGAAAAGCGCGTGGAATCAATGGGAATGTCGGACAAGATCTTCCGTGTACTGGTTCCTGTTGAAGAAGAAACAGAAATCAAGAACGGCAAAACAAAAACCGCTATGAAAAAGGTGTTTCCTGGATATGTTTTGACTGAAATGGTCATGACGGATGATTCATGGTATGTGGTTCGAAATACGCCGGGTGTTACAGGATTCGTCGGATCTGCAGGAGCGGGTTCAAAACCGACTCCGCTCTTGCCTGAAGAGGTTGAACACATTCTTAAAGGCATGGGCATGGAAGAGCCTCGCATCGAAGTGGATTATGAGCTGAAGGAAGCGGTCAAAGTTAAAGAAGGACCGTTTGCTGACTTTGTCGGTACCATCGAAGAAATCGATCCGACAAAACGAAAACTCAAAGTTCACGTGAATATGTTTGGCCGAGAAACCCCGGTTGAATTAGATTTCAACCAGGTCGTCAAGCTTTAATTTTTGAAGTAATTTCAAAAACACTTGAAATCCAACTTTAAAAGTGATAGACTTTTTAATGTTTGATATTTCTAAACAACTGCTTTCTCCTAAGCAAGGGGGAAGCGTATTTTTGAGTGGGAGGGTATATCATACCCATATACCACATCACGGACTTAAGGAGGTGTGTCGCGTGGCTAAAAAGGTTATTAAAATGGTAAAGCTTCAGATCCCTGCTGGCAAAGCAAATCCGGCACCACCGGTTGGACCTGCACTAGGACAAGCTGGTGTTAACATCATGGGATTCTGTAAAGAGTTTAACGCTCGTACTGCTGATCAAGCTGGTTTAATCATTCCGGTTGAAATCACGGTTTTTGAAGACCGTTCATTTACATTCATCACTAAAACTCCTCCGGCTGCTGTTCTACTTAAAGTAGCTGCTGGAATCGAGTCTGGTTCAGGTGAGCCGAACAAGAAAAAAGTTGCAACTGTAAAACGTGATAAAGTTCGCGAAATTGCAGAATCAAAAATGCCTGACCTAAACGCTGCAAATGTTGAATCTGCAATGCGTATGGTTGAAGGTACAGCACGCAGCATGGGAATTGTTATCGAAGACTAATTCTAATGCTTCCAAAGGGTTGCGAGTAAAGGAGACATCCTACCGGTAACGGTTCGCAACCTTTATTAATGGAACCAAAGCCGGACGGAACGCGCGATAATCATCGGCGTTCCCAAAAAGGCATGGCGGCCTCAAAATCTCGAGAGACCGCTTAAGTGGGAGGAATATCCGCTAAACCACATAAGGGAGGAAATTTTTACAATGGCTAAAAAAGGAAAGAAATACCAAGAAGCGGCTAAATTAGTAGACCGCCAAAAATCTTATGAAGCTTCTGAAGCAATCGAGCTTGTTAAAAAGACTGCGACAGCTAAGTTTGATGAGTCTGTAGAAGTAGCAGTACGTCTTGGAGTAGATCCTAAGAAAGCGGACCAACAAGTTCGTGGCGCTGTAGTACTTCCGCACGGAACTGGCAAAACTCAACGTGTGCTAGTATTTGCTAAAGGCGAAAAAGCGAAAGAAGCAGAAGCTGCTGGAGCAGATTTCGTAGGCGATACTGACTACATCAACAAAATCCAACAAGGTTGGTTTGATTTTGATGTAATCGTAGCAACACCAGACATGATGGCTGAAGTTGGCCGTCTTGGACGCGTATTAGGGCCAAAAGGTTTAATGCCTAACCCTAAAACTGGTACAGTTACATTTGAAGTTGAAAAAGCGGTTAACGATATTAAAGCTGGTAAAGTAGAATATCGTGTAGATAAAGCTGGAAACATTCACGTGCCGATCGGTAAAGTTTCTTTCGACAACGACAAGTTGACTGAGAACCTTGGTACAATCATCGACACATTGCTTAAAGTGAAACCAGCTGCTGCGAAAGGGACTTATGTTCGTAACGTAGCAATCTCTTCTACAATGGGACCTGGAATCAAAATTAACCCATCTAACTTTTCTCTTAAAAAATAGTTGACACACATTAATTAGACTGTTATAGTTGTTAATGTTGTAAATAAATATCTATGTCATGCCGTAGACAGCGGGGGCTTAATGCTTAATTATCCTGCCGAGGTGTGTAGCACAGAATAAATCAATTATTGATTGCTTAATTTCTGACACTACGCCTTCATGTCTAACATGAAGGCTTTTCTTATGGCTACGGTATGAAGATGACTAGACTATTCTACAGGAGGTGTAAGGATGAGCAGTATTCTTGAAACTAAGAAGCAATTGGTTTCTGATATCGCTGGACAATTGCGTGAGAGCAAATCAACAATTCTTGTTGACTATCGCGGTTTGACTGTAGCGGCAGTAACTGAGCTTCGTAAACAACTTCGTGATGCTGGGATCGAGTTTAAAGTATACAAAAACTCAATGGCTCGACGTGCAGCTGACGAAACTGGCTTATCTGAGCTTAATGAGCATTTGGTTGGTCCTACAGCGATTGCGTTCAGCAATGACGATGTAGTAGCTCCAGCTAAAATTCTTAACAACTTTGCTAAGGAAAATGATGCTCTTGAGATCAAAGCAGGTGTAATTGAAGGCCGTATCGCATCGGTTGAGGAAGTTAAAGCTCTTGCAGATCTTCCATCACGTGAAGGACTTCTTTCTATGTTACTCAGCGTGCTTCAAGCGCCAATTCGCAACTTTGCGTTGGTTACTAAAGCAGTTGCTGAACAAAAGGAAGAACAAGGCGCATAAGCTTTGCGTTTTAACTGATTTATAGATTTAACTAACTAAGGAGGAAATTATAATGTCTAAAGAAATCATTGAAAGCTTAAAAACTATGACAGTTTTAGAACTTAACGACCTAGTTAAGGCAATTGAAGAAGAGTTTGGTGTTACTGCTGCAGCTCCTGTAGCTGTAGCTGGTGGAGCTGCTGGTGCAGACGCTGCTGCTGAGCAAACTGAGTTTGATTTAGTTCTTACAAGCGCTGGCGCTTCTAAGATCAAAGTTATCAAAGTAGTTCGTGAGCTTACAGGCCTTGGTCTTAAAGAAGCTAAAGAACTAGTTGACGGCGCTCCAAGCAATGTTAAAGAAGGCATTGCTAAAGAAGAAGCTGAAGAAATGAAAGCTAAACTTGAAGAAGTTGGAGCTTCTGTAGAAGTTAAGTAATTTTAAATCAAAAAGGGGTTCGCCAACAGGCGGACCTTTTTATTTGGAAGATAAGAAAGCATGAAAACTATGGAGCATTCGGCGAAGTATTGTCCAGCTCCATCGCCCAGGGCTGAAAACGTATTTCTTGTTTTCGGCATAAGTCCTCGGAGGACGAATTGAAAAACCACAATTCGTCTTAGGTCGCTTCACTCTTGCCCCTCAACACAAAAAGCGTGTTGCCGTGCATGAGTTCCAGCGCTTGTCGGACTTAAACAGGGCACTTGCGCTTATCTTGAGTAATCTTGGTCATACTGATAACAGGAATTCCTTTTAAGGAAAGGAAGATGAACATGGGTGGTCATTATTATTCTGAGCGGCCGGACGTAAAGAGCGATCCGAAAAACTGGACGTTTACGCTTAGAAACCATGAGTTCAAATTCACATCTGATTCCGGTGTCTTTTCAAAAAAGGAAGTGGACTTCGGAAGCCGATTGCTGATTGAAGAATTTGTATCTCCGGGAATTGAAGGAGATTATTTGGATGTTGGATGCGGCTATGGACCGATTGGACTCGCGATTGCTAAAGAAAATTCTGGCCGGCGTGTGCTGATGGTGGACATTAACGAGCGCGCCCTGGAATTGTCTGCGGAAAACGCGAAGAAAAACGGGATCTCCAACATCGAAGTGCGAAAAAGCAGCCTGTTTGAAAATGTTGCAGAAATGGGATTTGCGGCCATTCTTACAAATCCGCCCATCCGTGCAGGAAAAAAGGTTGTCCATCAGCTGTTTGAAGATTCGTATGATAAATTGCAGACTGATGGGGAATTATGGATCGTCATTCAAAAGAAACAAGGTGCTCCATCTGCGATTGAAAAACTTCAGTCCGTATTTGCGGAAGTGGAGACTGTTTCAAAAAGTAAAGGGTACTATATTATTCGAGCGATAAAACGTTGACTCTGTATGGAGTCTATGCTAATATTATAAAATGCCAATGAATTCACATTTTCTGCCCTTGTGTTCAAATGCAGAAAAAACCTCGATATTATAACCTTTTAAGGTATATCAAGAGAAGAATTTGGACAAAATTATATAATCTGTTGCTCGATTGAAATTGTGGTTTTTATAAAAACCCTTTTTCTTTTTGTCTTTCTGACATTCAATAATAGAATGTTAGAGTATATAGGAACAAGAAAAAACGCTGGATTTGAGGGGTGAATCAGTTGACAGGTCAACTAGTTCAGTTTGGACGCCACCGCCAACGAAGAAGTTACGCAAGAATTAGCGAAGTGCTTGAATTACCGAACTTAATCGAAATTCAAACTGCTTCCTATCAATGGTTTCTTGATGAGGGACTGCGTGAAATGTTCCAGGACATTTCGCCGATTGAAGATTTCACTGGAAATCTCGTGCTAGAGTTTATTGACTATAGCCTCGGAGAGCCAAAGTATCCTGTGGAAGAATCAAAAGAGCGTGATGTAACTTATGCTGCGCCGCTTCGTGTAAAGGTGCGTCTCATTAATAAAGAGACTGGCGAAGTGAAAGAGCAAGAAGTATTTATGGGAGATTTCCCGTTAATGACAGATACAGGCACGTTTGTGATCAACGGTGCTGAACGTGTAATTGTTTCCCAGCTTGTTCGTTCACCAAGTGTCTATTACAGTGAAAAGATTGATAAAAACGGTAAAAGGGGTTTCACTGCCACTGTTATACCAAACCGAGGTGCCTGGCTTGAGTTCGAAACAGACGCCAAAGATATAGTATATGTGCGCATTGACCGCACTAGGAAAATTCCTATTACCGTATTGCTTCGCGCATTAGGGTTTGGGTCTGATCAAGAAATCATCGACTTGCTTGGGGAAGATGAGTATTTAAGAAATACCCTTGATAAAGACAATACAGAAGGTACGGAAAAAGCACTCCTAGAAATCTATGAGCGCCTTCGCCCCGGCGAACCTCCTACTGTTGATAACGCCAAGAGTTTGTTAGACTCACGCTTCTTTGATCCGAAGCGTTATGATCTTGCAAGTGTAGGACGTTATAAAATCAATAAAAAGCTTCATATTAAAAACCGCTTATTCAACCAAAAGCTGGCTGAAACCCTGGCTGATCCAGAAACGGGCGAAGTGCTTGCTGAAGCAGGGACACTACTCGACCGCCGTACACTGGACAAGATACTTCCTTATCTTGAGAACGGCATTGGTTTCCGTCATGTGACTCCGGCAGGCGGGGTAGCTGAAGATCAGGATATTCCGCTTCAGTCTATTAACATTTATGCTCCGGATGATGCTGATGGAGAGCGCGTTATTAAAGTAATTGGCAATGCTTATGTTGAGAAATCAGTTAAGAACATTACGGTTTCTGACATCATTGCATCTATTAACTACTTCTTCAACTTGCTTCATAGTGTTGGTAATACAGATGATATTGACCACCTTGGAAACCGCCGCTTGCGCTCTGTGGGCGAGCTTCTCCAAAATCAGTTCCGCATCGGGTTGTCCCGTATGGAACGTGTTGTTCGCGAACGTATGTCGATACAAGATACAAATGCGATTACACCACAGGCACTGATCAATATTCGCCCTGTTATTGCTGCGATCAAAGAGTTCTTCGGAAGCTCTCAGCTTTCTCAGTTTATGGACCAGACCAACCCACTTGCAGAACTTACGCATAAACGCCGTCTTTCAGCCCTAGGGCCCGGCGGACTTACGCGTGAGCGCGCAGGGTTCGAAGTCCGTGACGTTCACTACTCCCACTATGGCCGTATGTGTCCGATTGAAACACCTGAGGGACCGAATATCGGTTTGATCAACTCATTATCAAGCTATGCAAAAGTAAACGAGTACGGCTTTATTGAAACACCATATCGCCGTGTAGATCCTGAGACTGGTAAAGTAACAGGACGAATCGATTACCTGACAGCTGATGAAGAAGACAACTATGTGGTAGCACAGGCGAACTCCCTTCTTGGTGAAGACGGGGAATTCCTGAACGAAGACGTCATCGCACGTTTCCGCGGTGAAAACACCATTGTCAGACGCGATCGCATCGACTATATGGACGTATCACCGAAACAGGTCGTATCCGCCGCTACAGCTTGTATTCCTTTCCTTGAAAATGATGACTCCAACCGTGCACTGATGGGTGCGAACATGCAGCGTCAAGCGGTTCCTCTAATGGTACCGGAAGCACCAGTCGTCGGAACAGGAATGGAGCATGTGTCTGCAAAAGATTCTGGTGCGGCTGTTATCTGTAAATACGAAGGAATTGTTGAGAAGGTTACTGCGAAACAAGTTCAAGTACGCCGCATTGAAACTATTGACGGGAAAGAAGTAGAAGGTCAGCTTGACCGCTACAACTGCCTTAAATTCATTCGTTCCAACCAAGGAACTTGCTATAACCAGCGTCCGATTGTCAGTAAAGGCGACCGTGTAGTTAAAGGAGAAATTCTTGCAGACGGACCATCCATGGAAAAAGGAGAACTCGCTCTTGGGCGAAACGTTCTTGTCGGCTTCATGACATGGGAAGGCTATAACTATGAAGATGCGGTCATCATGAGCGAACGACTGGTAAAAGATGATGTATACACATCCATCCATATTGAAGAATATGAATCAGAAGCCCGTGATACGAAATTAGGTCCGGAAGAGATTACAAGAGATATCCCGAACGTAGGGGAAGAAGCTCTTCGCAATCTGGATGACCGTGGAATTATTCGTATCGGTGCGGAAGTGAAAGATGGAGACATCCTCGTGGGTAAAGTTACACCTAAAGGGGTTACTGAACTTACAGCTGAAGAACGCCTTCTTCACGCGATCTTTGGTGAAAAAGCGCGTGAAGTCCGTGATACATCACTTCGTGTGCCTCACGGCGGAGATGGAATCATTCTGGATGTTAAAGTATTTAACCGTGAAGACGGCGACGAGCTTCCTCCAGGAGTGAATCAGCTGGTGCGTGCTTATATCGTACAGAAGCGTAAGATCCACGAAGGAGATAAGATGGCGGGCCGCCACGGAAATAAAGGTGTAATCTCCCGCATCATGCCGGAAGAAGATATGCCGTTCCTTCCAGATGGAACACCTATTGATATCATGTTGAACCCTCTGGGTGTACCTTCCCGTATGAACATCGGCCAGGTGCTTGAGCTTCACCTTGGTATGGCTGCAAGACAGCTTGGCGTTCACATGGCAACACCGGTATTTGACGGTGCACGTGAAGAAGATGTTTGGGCAACCATTGAAGAAGCGGGAATGGCCCGAGATGGTAAAACCGTTCTTTATGACGGAAGAACTGGAGTTCCGTTTGACAACCGTGTTTCAGTTGGTGTCATGTACATGATCAAACTGGCTCACATGGTCGATGACAAACTTCACGCACGTTCTACTGGACCATACTCCCTTGTTACCCAGCAGCCGCTCGGCGGTAAGGCACAGTTTGGTGGACAGCGTTTCGGTGAGATGGAGGTTTGGGCACTCGAAGCATATGGTGCTGCTTATACTCTTCAAGAAATTCTCACCGTCAAATCCGATGATGTTGTGGGCCGTGTGAAAACATACGAAGCCATCGTCAAGGGTGAGAACGTACCAGAACCTGGAGTTCCTGAATCATTCAAAGTATTGATCAAAGAGCTTCAATCACTCGGAATGGACGTTAAGATCATGTCCGGTGACGATAAGGAAATTGAAATGCGCGAGCTTGATGATGAAGAAGATCAAGCAAATGAAAAGCTTAATTTAAATCTTGAATCTTACACTGTAAGTGAATAAAAACAGGATATCATAAGGGAGGTTTGCTCCTTGATAGACGTAAACAATTTTGAGTATATGAAAATAGGCCTCGCTTCTCCTGATAAGATCCGTTCTTGGTCAAGAGGAGAAGTGAAAAAACCAGAAACGATCAACTATCGTACACTTAAGCCTGAAAAAGACGGTTTGTTCTGTGAACGTATTTTCGGACCTCAAAAGGACTGGGAATGCCATTGCGGAAAATACAAACGTGTCCGCTATAAAGGTGTCGTATGTGATCGCTGTGGCGTAGAAGTAACTCGTGCTAAAGTTCGACGTGACCGTATGGGTCACATCGAACTTGCTGCACCTGTTTCGCACATTTGGTATTTCAAAGGAATACCAAGCCGTATGGGTCTTGTACTCGATATGTCTCCAAGAGCACTGGAAGAAGTTATTTACTTTGCATCTTACGTGGTGACAGATACGGGTGAAACGCCGCTGGAGAAAAAGCAGCTGCTTTCTGAAAAAGAATACCGTTCATACCGTGAAAAATACGGTCAAGGGTTTACTGCACAAATGGGCGCAGAAGCCATCAGACGCCTTCTTGAAGACATCGACCTTGTAAAAGAAGTCGATCAGCTGAAAGAAGAGCTGAAAACTGCACAGGGACAGCGTCGTACCCGTGCAATCAAGCGTCTTGAAGTGCTTGAAGCGTTCCGTCATTCCGGCAACGAACCGTTCTGGATGATCCTGGATGTTCTTCCTGTTATTCCGCCTGAGCTTCGCCCAATGGTGCAGCTTGACGGAGGACGTTTTGCAACATCTGACTTGAATGACTTGTACCGCCGTGTTATTAACCGTAATAACCGTTTGAAGCGTCTTTTGGATTTAGGTGCGCCGAATATCATCGTACAGAATGAAAAACGTATGCTTCAAGAAGCGGTAGATGCTCTAATCGACAACGGACGACGCGGCCGTCCTGTAACAGGTCCTGGTAACCGTCCGCTAAAATCACTATCCCATATGTTAAAAGGGAAACAAGGCCGTTTCCGTCAAAACCTTCTTGGTAAGCGTGTTGACTACTCTGGCCGTTCCGTTATCGTAGTAGGTCCTCACCTTAAGATGTACCAATGCGGTCTTCCTAAGGAAATGGCACTTGAGCTCTTCAAGCCTTTCGTTATGAAAGAGCTTGTTGCCAAAGGTCTTGCTCATAACATTAAGAGCGCGAAACGCAAGGTTGAACGTGTTCAGGCGGAAGTATGGGATGTTCTTGAAGATGTAATCAGAGAGCATCCGGTATTGCTGAACCGTGCCCCGACTCTTCACAGACTAGGGATCCAGGCGTTCGAACCTACACTGGTTGAAGGACGCGCTATCCGTCTTCACCCACTCGTATGTACAGCTTACAACGCTGACTTTGATGGTGACCAAATGGCGGTTCACGTACCTTTATCAGCTGAAGCACAAGCTGAGGCACGCATTCTTATGCTGGCTGCACAAAACATCTTGAACCCGAAAGATGGTAAACCGGTTGTTACACCATCTCAGGATATGGTACTGGGTAACTACTACCTTACGATGGAGCGTGCAGGTGCGATTGGTGAAGGGTCTGTGTTTAAAGATGCGAACGAAGCAATCGTTGCGTACGAAAATGGCTATGTCCATCTTCATACCCGTATTGCTGTTCCGGTATCCACTTTAAACAAGCCTTCATTTAAAGAACACCAGCAAAATATGATGTTAATGACGACTGTCGGAAAACTTCTATTTAACGAGATTCTTCCTGAGTCATTCCCATACATCAACGAGCCAACAACAGCTAACCTGCAAATTGAAACGCCTGAGAAGTATTTCCTTCCTCAAGCTGCGAACATCAAAGAAGTAATCGCTAAGCATGATGAAGTAGAGCCGTTTAAAAAAGGAATTCTCGGTAAAATCATTGCAGAAGTGTTCAAACGATTCAAAATTACTGAAACATCCAAGATGCTTGACCGCATGAAAGAGCTTGGATTCAAATATTCAACAAAAGCAGGGATTACCGTTGGTGTTTCTGACATCGTCGTATTGCCTGAGAAACAAGTCATCCTATCCGCAGCTGAAGAAAAAGTTACTACGGTAACGAAACAGTTCCGCCGCGGTCTGATTACAGAAGACGAGCGTTATGAGCGCGTCATCAACATCTGGAGCAAGGCGAAGGATGAGATTCAGCAAAAACTAATGCTTACCCTTGATAAGAGAAACCCAATCTTCATGATGAGTGACTCTGGTGCCCGTGGTAACGCATCTAACTTTACACAGCTTGCCGGTATGCGTGGTCTCATGGCCAACCCGGCTGGTAAAATCATCGAATTGCCGATCAAGTCCAGTTTCCGTGAAGGTCTGACGGTACTCGAATACTTTATCTCTACACATGGTGCGCGTAAAGGTCTTGCCGATACAGCACTTAAAACAGCTGACTCAGGTTACTTGACTCGCCGTCTTGTAGACGTAGCTCAGGACGTTATCGTCCGTGAAGATGACTGTGGAACGGACCGTGGTCTAACAGTTGCGGCTATTAAAGAAGGCAATGAAGTAATCGAGAACCTATACGAGCGTTTAGTCGGGCGTACAGTGTTCAGAACAGTGTACCACCCGGAAACAAACGAGGTTCTTGTCAGCAAAAACGAGCAAATTACGGAAGATTCAGCAGCAGCAGTAGTTGATGCAGGAATTGAAGAAGTAACGCTTCGTTCAGTATTTACTTGTGATACCCGTCATGGTGTTTGTAAAAAATGTTACGGACGCAACCTGGCAACAGGATCTGATGTTGAAGTCGGTGAAGCTGTCGGTATCATCGCTGCCCAATCAATCGGGGAGCCAGGAACACAGCTTACAATGCGTACCTTCCATACAGGCGGGGTAGCAGGAGACGATATCACTCAAGGTTTACCGCGTATCCAGGAGTTGTTTGAAGCACGTAACCCGAAAGGTCAGGCGCTAATCTCTGAGCTTGAAGGTACAGTGATCAATATTAATGAGTCTAAAGAGAAGCGTGAAATCCTTGTTCAAGGTGAGATTGAAACTAGATCTTACACTGTGCCATACGGCGCCCGCATTAAAGTTGCAGAAGGCGATGCTGTGGTTGCAGGGCAAGTTCTTACTGAAGGTTCAATCGACCCGAAAGAATTGATCAAAGTTAAAGGTGCAGAAGGCGTTCAAGAATACTTGCTGCGTGAAGTTCAAAAAGTATACCGTATGCAAGGGGTAGAAATTGGCGACAAACACGTAGAGGTAATGGTTCGCCAGATGCTTCGTAAAGTCCGTATCATTGATGCCGGCCACACTGATGTTCTGCCAGGCGCATTGATGGATATTCACGCCTTTACCGATGTGAACAGAAAGGTTCTTCTTCAAGGCGGCATTCCTGCTACAGGACGCCCTGTATTGCTTGGTATTACCAAAGCATCTCTTGAAACTGAATCGTTCTTGTCTGCAGCATCCTTCCAGGAAACAACACGTGTCCTGACAGATGCAGCAATCAAAGGTAAACGTGATGAATTGCTCGGATTGAAAGAGAACGTAATCATCGGTAAGCTGATCCCGGCTGGTACTGGAATGTCCCTTTACAGAAATGTAGGAATGGATTCTCCTGTATCAACAGAAGAAAGTGAAACTGCTGATGATCACGAAGCAACAGAGCTAGTCTCACAAGATTAATAAGAGAAGTGTTGACATTGGGAGCACAACAGTGATATTATATCTGAGTGCTCCTAAGAATTGTTACTTTGGAGGATATAACGATGTCTTATGAAAAAGTGACACAGGCTTCTGATTTTATCGTAGGAACTAAGCAAACCATTAAGGCTTTGCAAAACGGGGAAGTTAAAGAGCTCGTCGTTGCCGATGATGCTGACCCTCGTGTAACCGGTAAAGTATTACAGATTGCACAGGAAAGACTTGTCCCGATTACGAGAGTCGATTCCATGAAAAAGCTTGGCAAAGCTTGCGGAATTGATGTTGGAGCCGCAACTGTTGCGATAAAAGGATAAAATAAATGTTTTTGCGACGTCACCCGCGTGGCCTCTCGCAAAAACTTTCTTTTGTCCAAAGATGAACCACCTGGTTCAGTGGTCTTAGAAAAACGTAAGGAAAGGAGGAAAAACAAATGCCTACAATTAATCAATTGGTTCGTAAAGGCCGTGAGTCAAAAGGTAAAAAATCTGACTCTCCAGCTCTTAACAAAGGCTACAACAGCTTCAAAAAAGCTCAAACCAACGTTTCCTCTCCGCAAAAACGTGGAGTATGTACTCGTGTTGGTACGATGACACCGAAGAAACCGAACTCGGCTCTTCGTAAATACGCTCGTGTACGTTTAACCAACGGAATTGAAGTGACTGCTTACATCCCTGGGATCGGGCACAACCTTCAAGAGCATAGCGTAGTGTTGATCCGTGGCGGACGTGTAAAAGACTTACCAGGGGTACGTTACCACATCGTTCGTGGTGCGCTTGATACTGCTGGTGTTAACAACCGTATGCAAGGCCGTTCTAAATACGGAACTAAGCGTCCTAAAGCTGCTAAAAAGTAAGCTTTTAAATAATGCGTAAATAAATAGGAGAAAGGAGGGGACACAATGCCTCGTAAAGGACCTGTATCTCGTCGTGATGTGTTGCCTGATCCAATTTACAAGTCTAAACTTGTAACTCGTCTAATCAACAAAATTATGATTGACGGTAAAAGAGGAGTAGCACAAACCATTCTTTATAATGCATTTGACATTATCAAAGAACGTACAAACACAGAACCTATGGAAGTATTCGAACAAGCTCTTAAGAACATCATGCCTGTACTTGAAGTTCGTGCCCGCCGTGTTGGTGGAGCTAACTACCAAGTTCCAGTTGAAGTTCGCCCTGAGCGCCGTACGACTCTAGGACTTCGCTGGTTAACAAACTACGCTCGTCTTCGTGGGGAAAAGACAATGGAAGAACGTCTTGCTAACGAAATCATGGATGCTGCTAACAATGCTGGAGCATCAGTGAAGAAGCGTGAAGATATGCACAAAATGGCAGAAGCGAACAAAGCGTTTGCTCACTACCGCTGGTAAAAATACAAGAGACAGTTTCTTAACTGTCTCTATCACACTATAAAAAATCATTTTCCTATGTATAGGAAGGAGAGAAATTCATGGCAAGAGAATTCTCCTTAAAAAATACGCGTAATATCGGTATCATGGCTCACATCGATGCTGGTAAAACAACGACAACTGAACGTGTACTATACTATACAGGTCGTATCCATAAAATTGGTGAAACTCATGAAGGAGCTTCACAAATGGACTGGATGGAGCAGGAACAAGAGCGCGGAATCACAATTACTTCCGCTGCAACAACTGCTCAGTGGAAAGGTCACCGTATCAACATCATTGATACTCCTGGACACGTAGACTTTACAGTAGAAGTAGAACGTTCATTGCGTGTATTAGACGGAGCTGTAGCTGTACTCGATGCTCAGTCTGGGGTTGAACCGCAAACTGAAACAGTATGGCGTCAAGCAACAACTTACGGGGTTCCCCGTGTAGTATTCGTTAACAAAATGGACAAGATCGGTGCTGACTTCCTTTACTCTGTAAAGACTCTTCATGACCGTCTTGGTGCAAATGCGCACCCAATTCAGCTTCCTATCGGTGCTGAAGACCAATTTGAGGCAATCATCGACCTAATCGAGATGAAAGCTGTATTCTACGGAAACGACCTTGGAACTGACATTGAAGTAGGCGAAATTCCTGCTGAACATGTTGAGCTAGCTGAAGAGTACCGTGGAAAACTTATCGAAGCGGTAGCTGAGCTTGATGAAGAATTGATGATGAAGTACTTAGAAGGCGAAGAGATTACAAACGAAGAAATCAAAGCAGGTATCCGTCAAGGAACTTGTAACGTTGAATTCTTCCCTGTAATCTGTGGATCTGCATTTAAGAACAAAGGTGTTCAGCTAATGCTGGATGCAGTTCTTGACTACTTGCCAGCTCCAGTCGATGTAGAAGCAATCAAGGGTACACTCCCTGATTCTGAAGAAGAAGTAACTCGCGAATCAAGCGACGAAGCTCCATTCTCTGCATTGGCATTTAAAGTTATGACTGACCCTTATGTCGGTAAACTTACATTCTTCCGCGTATACTCCGGAACATTGAACTCAGGTTCATATGTACAGAACTCTACTAAAGGCAAGCGTGAGCGCGTTGGACGTATCCTTCAAATGCACGCAAACCACCGTGAAGAGATCTCTGCAGTATATGCTGGTGATATCGCAGCAGCTGTAGGTTTGAAAGATACAACAACTGGTGATACTCTCTGTGATGAGAAATCCCAAGTTATCCTAGAATCTATGGTATTCCCTGAGCCGGTAATCCACTTATCTATCGAGCCTAAATCTAAGGCCGACCAAGATAAAATGGGTATGGCCCTTGCGAAACTTGCTGAAGAAGATCCTACTTTCAGAACTGAAACTGACGAAGAAACTGGACAAACGATCATCGGGGGAATGGGTGAACTTCACCTTGATATCCTTGTTGACCGTATGAAACGTGAATTCAAAGTTGAAGCTAACGTAGGTGCTCCACAGGTTGCTTACCGTGAAACAATCCGCCAAGCGGCTAAAGTTGAAGGTAAGTTCGTACGTCAGTCCGGTGGTCGTGGACAATACGGTCACGTTTGGATCGAATTCGAACCAGGTGAAGAAGGATCTGGATTCGTATTCGAAAACAAAATCGTCGGTGGTGTTGTTCCTCGTGAATACGTCCCAGCGGTACAAGCCGGTATCGAAGAATCAATGAAAAATGGTATGCTTGCAGGATTCCCATTGCTTGATCTTAAAGCAAGAATCGTTGACGGTTCATACCATGACGTTGACTCCAACGAAATGGCGTTTAAAATTGCCGGATCAATGGCACTTAAAAACGCGAAAGCAAAATGTGACCCTGCAATTCTTGAGCCGATCATGAAAGTTGAAGTAACGGTTCCTGAAGAGTACATGGGAGACATCATGGGTGACGTAACTTCCCGACGCGGACGCGTTGAGGGTATGGAAGCCCGCGGTACTGCTCAAATCGTTAAAGCGATGGTACCACTAGCTGAAATGTTTGGTTATGCAACATCTCTTCGTTCTCGTACACAAGGGCGCGGAACTTATTCCATGCACTTCGATCATTACGAAGAAGTACCAAAATCAATTTCAGAAGAAATCATCAAAAAATCAACTGGTCAATAATTCTTGCCAGTTGTAACATGCTTGCTTTTCATGTAATCTAAAATAGGCAGACAACCTGTCTGTTTTATAAAAAAATAAATTTTTTTACACATATTAAGGAGGAATCTTTCTCATGGCTAAAGAGAAATTTGATCGTTCCAAAACGCATGCCAATATTGGTACAATCGGTCACGTTGACCACGGTAAAACAACTTTAACAGCTGCAATTACTTCTGTACTTGCAAAGAAATCTGGTAAAGGTCAAGCTATGGCTTACGACCAAATCGACGGTGCTCCAGAAGAGCGCGAACGTGGAATCACAATCTCAACTGCACACGTTGAGTACGAAACTGATTCTCGTCACTATGCACACGTAGACTGCCCAGGACATGCTGACTATGTTAAAAACATGATCACTGGTGCTGCACAAATGGACGGAGGGATCCTAGTAGTATCTGCTGCTGACGGCCCAATGCCACAAACTCGTGAGCACATCCTTCTTTCTCGTCAAGTAGGTGTACCTTACCTAGTAGTATTCTTGAACAAATGTGACATGGTTGATGACGAAGAGCTTCTTGAACTAGTTGAAATGGAAGTTCGTGACCTTCTTACTGAGTACGATTTCCCAGGAGACGATGTTCCTGTAATCAAAGGTTCTGCTCTTAAAGCTCTTGAAGGAGACGCTGAGTGGGAAGCTAAAATCATCGAACTTATGGACGCAGTTGACGAGTACATCCCAACTCCTCCACGTGACACTGAAAAACCATTTATGATGCCTGTTGAGGACGTATTCTCAATCACTGGCCGTGGTACTGTTGCTACTGGACGTGTTGAGCGTGGACAAGTTAAAGTCGGAGACGTTATCGAGATCCTTGGTCTTACTGAAGAGCCAAAATCAACAACTGTAACTGGTGTTGAAATGTTCCGTAAACTTCTTGACTATGCTGAAGCTGGTGACAACATCGGTGCACTTCTTCGTGGGGTTTCCCGTGACGATGTTGAGCGTGGACAAGTTCTTGCTAAGCCAGGAACTGTTAAAGCTCACACTAAATTCAAATCAGAAGTATACGTACTTTCTAAAGAAGAGGGTGGACGTCATACTCCATTCTTCTCTAACTACCGTCCTCAGTTCTACTTCCGTACAACTGACGTAACTGGTATCATCCAACTTCCAGAAGGAACTGAAATGGTTATGCCTGGAGACAACATCGAAATGACTGTTGAACTAATCGCTCCAATCGCGATCGAAGAAGGAACTAAGTTCTCTATTCGTGAAGGTGGACGTACAGTAGGCGCTGGAGTAGTATCATCTATCCAAGCGTAAGTTCATTTCTCAAAAAAGCATCCCTTTATGGGATGCTTTTTTTATGTTCCTTAAAACAGAAGGCTTAGCTGTGTTTTATTTATATAGAAGAAACCCGTTTTTTTATTATTGGTAATTCCCGATCAGACCTTGCTTTTACAGGGTTGAGGGCCTATAATAGAAAAAGTGTGCGGCTGATGAAAATATTTATAAGAATAGCTTGCAATGGGCAGCTGTTTTTACTATAATAAGTAATGTTGGTCATTCATTTGCGATGATCCGGAAGGTTGCTGACACACCCGGCCCCATTGCCATGGCGGATGTCTGTCAGGTTAAATTTCCGTGGGAGTAATGTCTGTTTATCAAAATGGGCGAATAAAGGAGGGAAAATAATGGCAAAGCAAAAGATTCGTATTCGATTAAAAGCATATGATCACAGAATTCTTGATCAATCTGCTGAGAAAATTGTTGAGACAGCAAAACGTTCTGGTGCAAAAGTATCCGGACCAATTCCGCTTCCAACTGAAAAAGCTATTTACACAATCCTGCGTGCGGTGCACAAATATAAGGATTCTCGTGAGCAGTTCGAAATGCGTACTCATAAGCGTTTGATCGATATCATCGAACCAACGCCGCAAACTGTTGATTCATTAATGCGTTTGGATCTTCCATCTGGCGTTGACATTGAAATCAAACTATAAGAATTAACATATAAAAAATTTAAAACAATCAATAGGAGGTGTGACTAATGGCCAAAGGAATCTTAGGTAAAAAAGTAGGAATGACTCAAGTATTCGCAGAGAACGGTGATCTTATCCCAGTTACTGTAGTTGAAGTTACTCCAAACGTTGTTCTTCAAAAGAAAACTGCTGAAAACGACGGTTACGAAGCAATCCAATTAGGATTTGATGATAAGAAAGAAAGCCGTGTGAACAGGCCTGCAAAAGGGCATGCTGCTAAAGCTAACACAAACCCTAAGCGCTTCGTTAAAGAATTCCGCAATGTACAAGGCGCGGATTTTGAAGTTGGTCAGGAAGTCAAGGTAGATATTTTCGCAGAAGGTGACGTTGTAGACGTAACCGGAACATCAAAAGGTAAAGGATTCCAAGGTGTAATTAAACGCCACGGACAATCCCGCGGACCTATGAGCCACGGTTCCCGTTACCACCGTCGTCCTGGTTCTATGGGTGCAGTTGACCCTAACCGTGTATTCAAAGGTAAAAACCTACCTGGACGTACAGGCGGAGATACAATTACTGTTCAAAACCTAGAAGTTGTAAAAGTTGATGCTGAGCGCAACTTACTTCTTATCAAAGGTAACGTACCTGGTGCGAAAAAGAGCTACGTTACAATCAATGCAGCTGTAAAAGCTAAAGAAGCTAAATAAGAAGGGAGGATACATCGATGCCTAAAGTAGCTATTTACAAACAAGATGGTTCTCAAGCTGGCGATTTAGAGCTTAATGCTTCCGTTTTCGGTATTGAACCAAACCAAAATGTATTATTTGATGCTGTAATCATGCAGCAAGCGTCACTTCGTCAAGGTAACCACGACGTGAAAAACCGTTCTGAAGTTGCCGGTGGTGGACGCAAACCATGGAGACAAAAAGGAACTGGACGTGCTCGTCAAGGTTCAATCCGTTCTCCGCAATGGGTAGGCGGTGGAGTCGTTTTCGGACCAACGCCAAGAAGCTATTCTTACAAATTGCCTAAGAAAGTTCGCCGTTTAGCTATTAAATCTGCACTTTCTTCAAAGGTAATCGATAATAACCTAGTAGTTCTTGATGCTCTTTCTTTGGATGCTCCAAAGACTAAAGACATGAAGCAAGTACTGACAAATCTATCCGCAGATCGCAAAGCACTTGTTGTGACAGGAGATTTCAACGAATTTGTTGCTTTATCTGCTCGTAACATCCCTGGTGTAACTGTTGTTACAGCAACTGGTGTTAATGTGCTTGATGTGCTTAACCACGACAAGCTTGTTATGACAAGAGACGCTGTGGAAAAAGTAGAGGAGGTGCTTGCATAATGGATGCACGTGATATTATTAAGCGCCCCGTAATTACAGAGCGTTCTACTGAAATTATGGCTGACGGAAAATACACTTTCGAAGTTGACACTCGCGCAACAAAGACTCAAATCAAAATTGCGTTGGAAGACATTTTCGGAATTAAAGTTGCATCAGTAAACACTGCGAACTACAAAGGGAAATTCAAACGTGTAGGTCGTCATACTGGTTATACTTCAAAACGTAAAAAAGCAATCATTACTTTAACTCCAGGAAGCAAAGAATTGGACTTCTTTGAAGGAGTTTAAGATCAACAAGTAAAGGAGGGAAACACAAATGGGTATCAAAAAGTTTAAACCGATCACTAACGGTCGCCGTGGTATGACTCAGCTTGACTTTGCTGAAATTACTACTGACCAACCAGAAAAATCATTGCTTGCACCACTAAGCAAAAAAGCCGGACGCAACAACCAAGGTAAACTTACTGTTCGTCACCAAGGCGGTGGGCACAAGCGTAAATACAGAATCATCGACTTTAAACGCAACAAAGATGGAATACCAGGACGCGTTGCTACAATCGAGTATGATCCAAACCGTACTGCAAACATCGCGCTAATCAACTATGTTGATGGTGAAAAACGTTACATCCTAGCTCCTAAAGGACTTAAAGTAGGCCAAGAAATCATGTCTGGCGTTGGCGCTGACATTAAAGTAGGGAATGCACTTCCACTAGCGAACATTCCTGTAGGTTCTACAATCCACAACATCGAGCTAAAACCTGGCAAAGGCGGACAGCTTGCTCGTTCTGCTGGTGCTGAAGCTCAACTTCTTGGTAAAGAAGAAAAGTATGCTCTTGTTCGTTTAGGCTCTGGAGAAGTTCGTATGATCCTTCTAACTTGCCGTGCAACAATCGGTCAAGTAGGTAACCTTGAGCATGAACTTGTTAACGTAGGTAAAGCAGGTCGCTCTCGCTGGATGGGTATCCGTCCAACAGTTCGTGGTTCTGTAATGAACCCTAACGATCACCCACACGGTGGTGGTGAAGGACGCGCTCCAATCGGACGTAAATCACCAATGTCACCATGGGGCAAACCGACTCTTGGCTACAAGACTCGTAAGAAAAACAAAACAACCGACAAGTACATCGTACGCCGTCGTAAAAAATAACGTGTTTGTTCTACGGTTCAATCGAACCGTAGCGCAGTCGCGAAGGGAGGTTCACGTATGGGTCGCAGTTTGAAAAAAGGACCTTTTGTTGATGACCACTTAATGAAAAAAGTTGAAGGCTTGAACGAAACTAATGACAAAAAAGTTGTTAAAACTTGGTCTCGCCGTTCTACAATTTTCCCGGAATTCATCGGACACACATTAGCAGTATATGATGGACGTAAGCATGTGCCGGTTTATGTTACAGAAGACATGGTCGGACATAAGTTGGGTGAATTTGCACCAACTCGTACTTACAAAGGTCATGCCGCTGATGATAAGAAAACAAGACGTTAATTGAGGGGAGGTACACAAAATGCAAGCAAAAGCTGTTGCTAAACAAGTGCGTATTGCTCCTCGTAAGGCTAGAATTGTTATCGATCTGATTCGAGGTAAGCAAGTAGGCGAAGCACTTGCGATCTTACGCCTAACACCAAAAGCTGCTTCTCCAGTGATTGAAAAGGTGTTAAAGTCTGCTATCGCAAACGCGGAACACAACTATGAAATGGAACCAAACAACCTTGTGGTATCATCTGCATTCGTAGATGAAGGCATTACGTTAAAACGTTTCCGTCCTCGTGCAATGGGACGTGCAAGCCGTATTAACAAGCGTACTAGCCACATCACTATCGTTGTTTCTGAAAAGAAGGAGGGATAAGACGTGGGTCAAAAAGTAAATCCGATAGGACTACGTATTGGCGTCATCCGTGACTGGGAGTCAAAGTGGTACGCTGACAAAGACTATGCTGATCTATTACACGAAGATCTTAAAATTCGTAATTATATCGAAAAGCGTTTAAAAGACGCGGCTGTATCCGGCGTTGAAATCGAACGTGCAGCTAACCGCGTAAACATCACGATCAAAACTGCTAAGCCTGGTATGGTTATCGGTAAGGGTGGTACTGAAGTCGAAGCACTTCGTAAAGCACTTAACGAACTAACTGGCAAGCGAGTACATGTAAACATCTTTGAAATCAAGCAAGCTGATGTTGATGCTAAGCTTGTTGCTGAAAATATTGCTCGTCAATTGGAAAACCGTGTGTCTTTCCGTCGTGCAATGAAGCAATCGATCCAACGTTCTATGCGTGCTGGAGCAAAAGGAATCAAGACAGAAGTATCAGGACGTCTTGGTGGAGCAGATATCGCTCGTTCAGAATCTTACAGTGAAGGAACTGTTCCTCTTCATACCCTTCGTGCAGACATCGACTACGGAACTGCAGAAGCAGACACAACTTACGGTAAAATCGGCGTTAAAATCTGGATCTACCGTGGGGAAGTCCTTCCAACAAGAGGAACGAAAAAAGCGGAAGGAGGAAAATAATTATGTTATTGCCAAAACGTGTTAAATACCGCCGTGAACACCGCGGGAAAATGCGCGGACGTGCAAAAGGCGGAGCTGAAATAGCATTCGGCGAATATGGTTTGCAAGCTGTTGAAGCATCTTGGATCACAAACCGCCAGATCGAAGCAGCTCGTATCGCGATGACTCGTTACATGAAGCGTGGCGGTAAAGTATGGATTAAAATTTTCCCATCTAAACCTTATACAGCTAAACCTCTAGAAGTCCGAATGGGTTCTGGTAAAGGGGCGCCTGAAGGTTGGGTTGCTGTAGTAAAACCAGGAAAAATCATGTTTGAAATCGCTGGTGTATCCGAAGAAGTAGCTCGCGAAGCACTTCGTCTTGCTGCACACAAGCTTCCTGTGAAATGTAAATTTGTAAAACGCGAAGAAGTGGGTGGTGACACTAATGAAGGCTAATGATATCCGTAACTTGACCACTGCTGAAATTGAACAAAACGCTAAGTCTTTGAAAGAAGAGCTTTTCAATCTTCGCTTTCAACTAGCTACAGGTCAATTAGAAAACCCTGCCCGCATTCGTGAAGTTCGTAAAGCAATTGCCCGTGCAAAAACTGTTTTACGTGAAAGAGAGCTAGGGATTACTAACGCTTAACATTGAGAGGAGGTTCGCACAATGAGTGAACGTAACCAGCGTAAAGTTTATGTTGGCCGTGTTGTATCTGACAAGATGGACAAAACAATCACTGTGCTTGTAGAGACTTACAAAAAACACCCTTTATATAACAAGCGTGTTAAGTACTCTAAGAAATTTAAAGCTCATGATGAAAACAACACTGCAAGAGTAAATGATATGGTAAGAATCATGGAAACTCGTCCGCTTTCTAAAGACAAACGTTTCCGTTTAGTAGAAGTGGTTGAAGTAGCAGTAGTTATTTAATATATGTTCGGATCGAAAATGTATCCGAAAGGAGGTCAATTCGCATGATTCAACAAGAGACTCGTTTAAAAGTAGCTGACAACTCAGGTGCTCGTGAGTTACTTTGTATTAAAGTTCTTGGTGGTTCTGGACGTAAATACGCAAACGTTGGTGACATCATCGTCTGTTCTGTAAAATCTGCAACACCAGGCGGCGTTGTTAAGAAAGGTGATGTCGTTAAAGCGGTTGTTGTTCGTACGAAACGCGGAATGCGCCGTAACGATGGATCTTCCATCCGTTTTGACGAAAACGCAGCAGTAATCGTTCGTGATGACAAGGGTCCTCGTGGTACTCGTATTTTTGGACCAGTTGCACGTGAACTTCGTGACAAACAATTCATGAAGATCGTATCACTTGCTCCAGAAGTACTTTAATTATCAATAGAATGCAAGGCTCAAAAAGTAGGCTTGTAAGGAGGTGCAACACGCTCATGCCAATGCATGTAAAAAAAGGCGATAAAGTACAAGTGATTTCTGGTAAGGATAAAGGCAAACAAGGAGTAATTCTTGAAGCTTATCCGAAACAAAATCGTGTCCTTGTAGAAGGCGTTAATATCGTTAAGAAACACGCGAAACCGTCTCAGGCTAATCCACAAGGTGGAATCGTAAGCCAAGAAGCTCCGGTTCACGTTTCTAACGTAATGCCTCTTGATCCAAAGACTGGTGCTCCTACCCGTGTAGGTCACAAAGAAGTCGATGGTAAAAAAGTTCGTGTAGCTAAATCAGGTGAATTTTTAGATAAATAATAGCAGTGAAAGGAGGGCATCTTGATGAACCGTCTACAAGAGCGTTATAAAAGTGAGATTGTTCCTTCTCTAGTAGAGAAGTTTAACTACACTTCTGTAATGGAAGTTCCAAAGATCGAAAAAATCGTAATCAACATGGGTGTTGGTGACGCAGTTTCCAACTCTAAAGTATTGGACACAGCAGTTGAAGAGCTAACAGCTATCGCTGGTCAAAAGCCAGTAATCACTCGTGCTAAGAAATCTATCGCAGGCTTCAAGCTTCGTGAAGGGATGCCGATCGGTACAAAAGTAACTCTTCGCGGAGACCGCATGTTTGATTTCTTAGACAAACTAATCTCTGTTACACTTCCACGTGTACGTGACTTCCGTGGTATTTCAAAGAAAGCTTTTGATGGCCGTGGTAACTACACTCTTGGTGTAAAAGAACAATTGATCTTCCCGGAGATCGATTATGATAAAGTTAACAAAGTTCGCGGTATGGACATCGTTATCGTAACGACTGCCAACACGGACGAAGAGGCACGTGAGCTATTGACTCAAGTAGGAATGCCTTTCCAAAAATAATCTTTTAGCCAAAGGAGGTAAACCCGTGGCAAAGAAATCTATGATTGCTAAGCAACAACGCCAGCAAAAGTTCAAAGTGCAGGAATACACTCGCTGTGAACGATGCGGGCGTCCTCATTCAGTAATCCGCAAGTTTAAACTATGCCGTATTTGCTTTAGAGAACTTGCTTATAAAGGTCAAATTCCTGGTGTTAAAAAAGCCAGCTGGTAATACCCTGAACAAAGGGAAGGAGGTAAATATCAATGGTCATGACAGATCCAATTGCAGATATGCTTACTCGTATTCGCAACGCTAACACTGTTCGTCACGATAAATTAGAGGTTCCTGGCTCAACGATTAAGAAAGAAATCGCAGAAATCCTCAAGCGTGAAGGCTTTGTACGTGATGTGGAATACATTGAAGATAATAAACAAGGGATGATTCGCATCTTCCTTAAATACGGTTCTAACAATGAACGTGTAATTACTGGTCTTAAACGTATCAGTAAGCCTGGACTACGTGTTTATGCAAAATCAACTGAACTTCCACGAGTACTTGGAGGATTAGGGATTGCACTAGTATCGACTTCTAAAGGCGTTCTAACTGACAAAGAAGCTCGCCAGCAACAAGTCGGCGGCGAAGTATTAGCATACGTTTGGTAAAAATTAAGCAGCGAATGGAGGTGTCATTATGTCTCGCATAGGTAATAAACCTGTTGAAATCCCAAGCGGCGTAACAGTTGATTTGAAGGAGAACAACCTTGTCACTGTTAAAGGTCCTAAGGGTGAACTAACTCGTAAATTCCACAACGATATTAAAATCAATGTGGCTGAAAGCACAATCACTTTTGAGCGCCCGAGCGATCACAAAGATCATCGTGCTTTACACGGAACAACTAGAAGCGTACTTAACAACATGGTTGTTGGTGTTACAACTGGATATGAAAGAGCACTAGATATCATTGGTGTAGGTTACCGTGCTTCTAAGTCTGGTAACAAACTTATCCTTAACGTTGGATACTCTCATCCAGTAGAAATCGTTCCTGAAAAAGGAATTGACATTGATGTTCCTTCTAACACGAAAGTAATTGTTAAAGGTATCGATAAAGAACGCGTTGGCGAAATCGCAGCAAACATCCGTTCAGTACGTGCTCCTGAGCCTTACAAAGGTAAAGGTATCCGTTATGAAGGTGAGTTTGTACGACGCAAAGAAGGTAAGACTGGTAAATAAGGCCGTTAAGAAGTTAGCGGAAAGGAGTGCATAGGATGATCACTAAAGCGGATAAAAATGTCGCTCGTAAAAAAAGACATGCTCGTGTTCGCCGCTCTGTAATCGGAACAGCACAACGTCCTCGTTTGAACGTATTCCGTTCTACCAAGCATATTTATGCTCAACTGATCGATGATCAAAACGGAGTTACAATCGCATCTGCCTCTTCATTAGATAAAGGCGTTGATGTTAAAAACGGCGGTAACGTTGAAGCTGCTAAGGCAATTGGCGAAGCCATTGCTAAACGCGGTGCAGAAAAAGGCGTTAAAGTAGTAGTATTCGACCGTGGCGGATATCTATATCATGGACGTGTAAAAGCATTAGCTGATGCAGCCCGTGAGGCTGGGTTAGAATTTTAATAGAAGGAGGGAAACTGATGCGTATCGACCCTAATAAACTTGAACTTGAAGAACGTGTCGTAACGGTCAACCGTGTAGCGAAGGTTGTAAAAGGTGGACGTCGTTTCCGCTTTGCTGCAGTCGTTGTCGTTGGTGACAAAAATGGTCATGTCGGATTTGGTACTGGTAAAGCACAAGAAGTACCAGATGCTATCCGTAAAGCAATTGAAGACGCAAAGAAAAATCTTATTACAGTACCAGTTGTTCGTACAACGATCCCTCACCAAATTACAGGACAATTTGGCGCAGGAAAAGTATTGCTTAAGCCTGCTTCTGAGGGTACTGGAGTTATCGCGGGCGGACCTGTCCGTGCGGTACTAGAACTTGCTGGTGTTGGCGATATTCTTTCTAAATCTCTTGGATCTAACAACCCGATCAACATGGTGCGTGCTACGATCGAAGGATTAAGAAATCTTAAACGCGCTGAGGACGTTGCGAAACTTCGCGGCAAATCAGTAGAAGAGCTTTTAGGTTAAGGAGGGAATAGTAGATGGCTAAGAAATTAGAAATCACCCTCACACGCAGTGTTATCGGTCGTCCTGAGAATCAGCGTGTAACTGTTAAGACTCTAGGTCTTAGAAAAATGCATCAAACGGTTGTTCACGAAGATAACGCAGCAATCCGTGGAATGGTTAACAAGGTATCTCACCTTTTAACTGTTACTGAAATCGACGCGTAAAACGATAAATAAATCATGAGGAGGTGCTCAGATGAAACTTCATGAGTTGAAACCAGCTGAAGGATCCCGTTCAACACGCAACCGTGTAGGACGCGGTATCGGATCAGGAAATGGTAAAACCAGTGGACGTGGTCACAAAGGACAAAAGGCTCGTTCTGGTGGAGGAGTTCGTCCGGGATTTGAGGGTGGACAAAATCCATTAGCACGTCGTTTGCCTAAACGTGGATTCACAAACCCAACTCGTAAAGAGTACTCAATTGTTAATCTTGAAAAACTTGCTCGTTTTGAAGAAGGAACAGAGGTAACTCCAGAACTTCTTATCGAAACTGGCGTAGTAAGCAAAGAAAATAGCGGCATTAAAGTTCTAGGAAATGGCAAGTTAGGAGTTAAGCTTACAGTTAAGGCCCACAAATTCTCTGCTTCTGCTAAAGAAGCTATTGAAGCGGCCGGCGGAAAAACTGAGGTGATCTAATGTTCCGGACAATCTCCAACATTATGCGTGTGGGTGATCTGAGAAACAAGATTCTTTTTACACTTTTGATGCTGATCGTTTTCAGGATCGGAACATTTATTCCTGTTCCAGGTGTGAATCGCGAAGTTCTCCAGTTTGGCACTGAAAATAACGCAAGTATTTTTGGATTCTTGAACACGTTCGGTGGTGGGGCATTAAAAAACTTCTCCATCTTTGCAATGGGTATCATGCCATACATTACAGCATCAATCATTGTTCAGCTGCTTCAGATGGATGTGGTTCCTAAATTTACGGAGTGGAGTAAACAAGGGGAAGTGGGCCGACGCAAGCTGGCTCAGTTCACCAGGTACGGAACGATTGTCCTCGGCTTTATCCAAGCTGTAGGGATGTCAATAGGTTTTAACAACCTGTTCCCTGGGCTGATCTCAGATCCGGGAATCATGACGTATTTGTTTATTGCGTTAGTATTGACTGCAGGAACTGCCTTCTTGATGTGGTTAGGTGAGCAGATTACCCTTAAGGGAATTGGAAATGGGATTTCCGTTCTCATTTTCGCGGGGATTGTCGCAGCTATTCCTACAGCAGTTAACCAGATATATGCAGCGCAATTCAAAGGCGCAAACGATCAGCTGTTTATGCATATTGTAACTGTACTTCTGTTACTGATCGCTATTATCTTAGTTGTTGTCGGCGTTATCTTTATTCAACAAGGTTTGCGTAAAATCCCGATTCAGTATGCAAAACGAGTCGTCGGAAATAAGCCTGTTGGCGGTCAATCCACGCACTTGCCGATCAAAGTCAATGCAGCAGGAGTTATCCCGGTTATCTTTTCGATTTCCTTGATTATCACTCCGCGTACGGTTGCCGGCTTTTTCGAGCAAAACAGTGTGACCAAATGGATTGTCAATACGTTTGACTACACCCAGCCAGTCGGAATGATTATATATGCGCTTTTAATTATTGGATTTTCGTACTTCTATACTTTCATTCAAGTCAACCCAGAACAAATGGCAGACAACTTGAAGAAACAGGGCGGTTATATTCCCGGCATTCGTCCAGGAGCTAACACTCAGGCGTATATTACGAAAATTTTATATCGATTAACTTTTGTAGGATCTCTATTCCTTGCGTTGATCGCTATTCTCCCGGTAATCTTTACAGCAATTCCAGGGCTTAACCTTCCGCCTTCTATCCGAATCGGCGGAACGAGCATACTGATTGTTGTAGGTGTGGCATTAGACACGATGAAGCAGATTGAGAGCCAGTTGATCAAACGGCATTACAAAGGCTTCATTAAGTAGAGGAAAGGGAAGAGCCTTTTCTTCCCAAACCCTCAGTCTATTGACTAGATTAGTGACGTATGGAGGGATTAGATGTATCTTGTATTAATGGGATTGCCTGGTGCCGGTAAAGGGACACAGGCAGAACAAATTGTTGAACAGTACGGAATTCCTCATATTTCTACTGGAGATATGTTTCGCGCAGCGATAAAAGAAGGTACTCCTCTCGGTCTGAAGGCAAAGTCATATATGGATTCCGGCAACTTGGTTCCGGATGATGTAACGATCGGAATTGTCCGTGAACGTCTTGCCAAAGATGACTGTGAAAAAGGATTCCTGCTTGATGGTTTCCCTCGTACTGTTGCTCAAGCTGAAGCGCTTGAGGAAATTCTTCGCGATTTGGAACGCCAGATTGATTATGTACTCAATATTTCTGTTGATACAGATAAATTGATGCAGCGGTTGACTGGCCGCCGGGTTTGCCCGGAATGCGGAGCCACTTATCATGTGATTTTCAATCCGCCTAAAGTGGATGGAAAATGTGACAAGGACGGCACTGAATTAATTCAACGCAAAGATGATAACGAAGAGACTGTTCGTACCCGCTTGGAAGTAAACATGGAGCAATCCAAACCTTTGCTTGATTTCTATAAAGAAAAAGGTTACCTCAAGAACATTGATGGCGATCAGGAAATCAATAAAGTGTATAACGATATCAACAAACTTATTGGAGGGTTGGCAAAATGATTATCTGCAAAACGCCGCGGGAGATAGAAATCATGCGGGAAGCAGGGAGAATCGTTGCCCTAACTCACCAAGAGTTAAAGAAACACATTATACCTGGTGTGACAACGAAAGAACTGGATAACATTGCTGAAAAGTTTATTCGCAGCCAGGGTGCAATCCCTTCATTCAAGGATTATAATGGATTTACGGGAAGCATCTGTACTTCCGTTAATGAAGAGCTTGTACATGGAATCCCAGGAAGGCGTGTATTGAACCATGGCGACATTATCTCTTTAGATATTGGGGCGAAATACAAAGGCTATCATGGGGATTCAGCCTGGACGTACGGGGTTGGAGAGATTTCTGAGGAATCTCAAAAGCTTCTCGATGTAACCGAGCAATCTCTATTCAAAGGATTAGAGAAAGCGAAGGCAGGTGCCAGACTAACAGACATTTCTCATGACATTCAAGTATATGCAGAAGCTGAAGGGTTCTCTGTTGTACGAGAGTACGTGGGTCATGGAGTCGGCCAGGAATTGCATGAAGATCCGCAAATTCCTCATTACGGACCGCCCGGCAAAGGGCCGATCCTAAAAAAGGGAATGGTATTGGCTGTTGAGCCGATGATCAATGCTGGATCTCGTTACGTTCGAACATTATCCGATAACTGGACGGTTGTCACAACGGATGGCAAATGGTGTGCTCACTTCGAACATACCATCGCTATTACGGAGGAAGGTTACGAAATCTTAACAAAGATCTAGGTGAAGGTGATATAATGGTTAGCGATTCTGAATCGGTACCGCAAATAGGTCAGATGGTTCGAATCATAAAGGGAAGAGACGCTGAGAAATTAGGTGTCATTGTAAATATCCTGGATGATCGTTTTGTACTTATAGCCGATGGCGATAAACGCAAATATGATCGCGCCAAACGTAAAAACCTGATTCACTTAGAACTTCTTGATTTTATTTCTCCGGAAGTTGCAAGAAGCATTCTTGAAACAGGCCGTGTAACTAATGGCAAACTACGGTACGCAGTAGCGAAGTTTTCCGACGAGAAAGTCATTGCTCTGAAGAAGGGAGACCATATCGATGGCTAAAGATGATGTAATTGAGGTAGAAGGTACGGTAATCGAACCACTGCCAAACGCCATGTTCCGAGTGGAGCTTGAGAATGGACATAAAATTCTAGCGCACGTTTCTGGTAAGATCCGTATGCACTACATTCGTATATTACCAGGGGATAAAGTAACCGTAGAATTGTCTCCATATGACTTATCACGTGGTCGTATAACGTATCGCTTTAAATAAAAAATCGTACTCCGTGACATAAGGAGGTTTAAAAGATGAAGGTTAGACCATCAGTCAAACCCATTTGTGAAAAATGTAAAGTTATTCGTCGTAGAGGTACTGTTATGGTGATCTGCGAAAACCCGAAACACAAGCAAAAACAAGGTTAATCCAAGGAGGTGCTAAATTATGGCACGTATTGCAGGAGTGGACGTTCCACGCGATAAGCGTATTGTCATTTCACTAACATATATCTTTGGAATCGGGAAAGCTAAAGCACAACAAGTTCTTGCTGAAGCTGGCGTATCTGAAGAAACTCGTGTTCGTGATCTTACAGAAGATGAATTAAACAAAATTCGTGAAGCGATCGACAAAATTAAAGTTGAAGGTGACCTTCGCCGTGAAGTGTCTCTTAACATTAAACGTCTTATTGAAATCGGCAGCTACCGTGGGGTCCGCCACCGTCGCGGTCTTCCAGTTCGCGGTCAGAATACGAAAAACAACTCTCGTACTCGTAAAGGACCTCGTCGTACAGTAGCGAATAAGAAAAAGTAAGAGTAAAGGAGGTAAACTCTAATGGCTAAGCAACGTAAAACTAACACACGTAAACGTCGTGTCAAAAAGAATATTGAGACTGGTATCGCGCATATTCGTTCGACTTTCAACAACACGATCATTACGATTACTGATACACACGGGAATGCAATCTCTTGGGCTACATCTGGCCACTTAGGATTCAAAGGTTCTCGTAAATCAACTCCGTTCGCAGCGCAAATGGCAGCTGAAACTGCTGGTAAAACTGCAATGGAAAATGGCATGAAAACACTAGAGGTTTCTGTTAAAGGCCCTGGTGCTGGCCGTGAAGCTGCAATCCGTGCCCTTCAAGCGGTAGGTTTAGAAGTAACAGCTATTCGCGATGTTACACCTGTTCCTCATAACGGATGCCGTCCTCCAAAACGCCGCCGCGTGTAACAATAGTTACACTCTTCGGTATAAAGTATGCATAGCCTGTCTATAATGGGTATGTATACTATTAGTTTTGGTGAAGAACACTAATTAGTTGTTTAAGTCGGGAATGCCATTGGGGAATTTCGGCTGGGTTCTGCCCGGTCGAGGTTCGACGTTTGAAGGAGGGTTTAGTTGAATGATCGAAATCGAAAAGCCAAGAATTGAAACGGTTGAAATCAGCGACGATGCCACATATGGAAAGTTTGTTGTTGAACCACTTGAACGTGGATATGGTACTACACTGGGCAACTCCTTACGTCGTATCCTATTATCCTCACTGCCTGGTGCAGCTGTTACATCAATTCAGATTAATGGAGTATTGCATGAGTTCTCAACAGTTGAAGGTGTTGTAGAAGACGTTACTACGATCATCCTTAACTTGAAAAAGCTTGCGATGAAGATTTATTCTGAAGAAGATAAAACATTGGAAATAGATGTACAGGGTGAGGGAGTCGTTACAGCTGGTGACATTACACATGACAGTGATGTGGAAATTTTGAATCCGGACCTTCATATTGCTACTCTTGCAGAAGGCGCTCATTTCCAAATGAAGCTGAATGCAAAGAGAGGCCGCGGTTACGTTCAGGCGGAAGGCAATAAGAGTGAAGATCTACCAATCGGAGTTATTCCGGTGGATTCAATTTACACACCAATTTCTCGTGTGAACTACCAGGTAGAAAATACCCGCGTTGGACAAGTGACAAACTATGACAAGCTTACATTTGACATTTGGACAGATGGAAGCATCCGTCCTGAAGAGGCAGTTTCTCTTGGAGCGAAGATCATTACCGAACATTTGAATATATTTGTCGGACTAACCGATCAAGCGCAAAAAGCTGAAATTATGGTTGAAAAAGAAGAAGACCAAAAGGAAAAAGTTCTTGAAATGACGATTGAAGAACTTGATCTTTCTGTGCGTTCTTACAACTGCCTTAAGCGCGCTGGTATTAATACAGTTCAAGAACTTGCTAATAAATCAGAAGAAGACATGATGAAAGTTCGCAACCTCGGTAAGAAGTCTCTTGAAGAAGTTCAAGAAAAACTTGACGAGCTCGGGCTTTCATTACGTGCTGACGATTAATCTGACAGACTAGAATTTGCTTTTTCACAGGTGACTGTTTTTATAAACAGCCCCTGTCTGCAAAAAGCACAGAAGGAGGGAATAGACATGGCATACCAAAAGTTGGGTCGTGTTTCAGCTGTTCGCCGCGCAATGCTGCGTGACTTAGCAACTGACTTAATTATCAACGATCGTATCGAAACAACAGAAGCACGTGCTAAAGAAGTACGTAAATTTGTTGAAAAGATGATCACGCTTGGTAAGCGTGGAGACCTTCACGCACGCCGTCAAGCTGCAAGTTTCGTACGAAACGAAGTAGCTAACGAAGAATCAGGACAAAAGGCAATTCAAAAACTATTTAGTGACCTTGGACCTCGTTATGCTGAGCGTAATGGTGGTTACACTCGTATCGCTAAAATCGGTCCTCGCCGTGGTGACGGTGCACCTATGGTCATCATCGAATTAGTTTAATAGTGAATAAAGGGCGGGACAGGGTCGTAAAGATCGTTTCTTGCCCTTTTTTTATTTGTCCTCAAAAGAGGTCAAATAAAAAAAGAAAGCATCCTGAATCAGTGCCAGGCACCTCACTTCACTTTCAGGTGCCTGGCACGGAAAAACATCCTGCAAAGGAAGATAAAAGCTGGTCCTGAAAGGGTCAGTACATGTTTTTAAGGTAAGCATTGCTGACTTAAAAGATGTTATTTCCGTGATGCAAATCACAAATGTAGTAACGCTTCGATTAGTTACTTAAATATCTGGAGTCAGGCACCTGAATGTAAAAAACGGTGCCAGACACCATTTCAGGAAGTAAAGTGTTTTTTCAAAGAAGTAATAGCTGAGCTGAGGGGGAGAAAAGCGTGAAGGAACTGATATCGGTCAATAACGTTTCCTTCCAGTACCCGAGCGAGGAGAAAACCACACTGGCGGATTTAAGCCTCTCGGTGTACCAAGGAGAATGGCTGGCGATTGTCGGCCATAACGGGTCCGGAAAATCTACACTGGCTAAATTGCTCAACGGGCTGCTTCTGCCTTCTTCAGGAGAGATAAAGGTAGAAGACTACACAACGACAAACGAACAAGAACTATGGGAGATCAGAAGGCGGGTCGGCATCGTTTTTCAAAATCCGGACAACCAGTTCGTCGGGACAAGTGTCAGAGACGATGTGGCGTTTGGGTTGGAAAACTTCGGTGTGCCCCGTGAAGAGATGATTTCTCGTATTGAACAAAGCATTCAGCGTGTAAAGATGCAGGAGTTTATTGAAAGTGAACCTCACCATCTTTCAGGCGGCCAGAAGCAGCGTGTTGCCATTGCCGGCATCATTGCCCAAAAGCCGTCTATCATCATCCTCGATGAAGCGACTTCCATGCTGGATCCGATGGGCCGGAAAGAAGTCATCGACACGGTGAAACAACTGAACGAGGAGGAAGGGATTACCGTTATCTCCATTACGCATGATCTGGAGGAAGCGGTCCGTGCTGACCGGGTCATGGTCATGAAACAAGGTTCCATCCTCACGACAGGAAGTCCGAGACAAGTGTTCCAGAACGAGTCGTTATTGCTGGATGCCGGCTTGGATCTGCCGTTCTCCCTTAAACTCGGATTAGCGCTTAAGGAAAATGGGATAGGCTTAAAAGAACAACATTTAACACAGGAAGAATTGGTGGGTGCATTATGGACATTAAAATCAACAACCTAACCCATCGCTACAAGCCTGGAACGCCTTTTGAGCGGCTTGCACTAAAGGATGTGAATCTATCTATTCCATCGGGCTCATTCCTTGCAGTCATCGGTCACACGGGTTCTGGGAAGTCGACGCTCATTCAGCATTTGAACGGCCTGTTAAAGCCATCTGAAGGCACCATACAGGTTGGGGACCTGACGATTGCTGCCAATGAGAAAAAGAAACAGCTAAAAGCCCTGCGCAAAAGAGTAGGTATTGTCTTTCAATATCCAGAACATCAGTTATTTGATGAAACGGTGGAGAAGGATGTCATGTTCGGTCCGATGAACTTCGGGCAGAGTGAAGAAGCAGCCAGAAAAACAGCTCGAGAGATGGTTAAGCTTGTCGGGCTTCCGGATGAGGTACTGCAAAAGTCACCTTTTGACTTGAGCGGCGGACAGATGCGGCGGGTAGCTATCGCAGGTGTTCTTGCGATGCAGCCTGAAGTGCTGATTCTGGATGAGCCGACAGCGGGGCTAGATCCAAAGGGGCGCAAAGAGATCATGGACTTATTCCGTGCCCTTCATGATCAGCGTAAGACGACGACCATCCTTGTTACGCATTCCATGGAGGATGCTGCGTATTATGCGGACCATATTGTTGTCATGGATAAAGGATCCACCTATCTAGAAGGCACTCCTGCGGAAATCTTTGATAAACGGGACGAGCTTCAGGCCGTTGGGCTGGATGTGCCGGAAACGGTTCAGTTTTTGCTCAAGTGGCAGGAGTTGACGAAGAATCCAATGAAACTATCCTCTTTTACCATTGAAGAAACAGCTAAAGCCATTGCGGCTGACTTCGGCAAAGGAGGGTCAATATGCTAGATAACGTGATCATTGGGCAGTATATTCCGGGCTGTTCCGTCATCCACAAGATGGACCCGCGTGCGAAGCTGCTTAGCATCTTTTTGTTTATTTTCGTGGTCTTTCTGGCCAATAACTGGCTGACCTATGTCCTGCTCGGCATTTTTGCAGCGGGTGCTATGCTGTCATCCCAGGTATCGCTCCGTTATATCTATAAAGGGCTTAAACCCATTTTTCTTATTGTCATTTTTACATTCATCCTGCACATTGTGATGACGAAGCAAGGCGATGTCATCTACCACCTGGGATGGCTGAAGATTTATGAAGGCGGCTTAAGGCAAGGGGTATTCATCTCACTTCGTCTCGTCTATCTCGTGGTCATCACATCATTGCTGACGCTGACCACCACACCGATCGATATAACAGATGGACTTGAATACTTACTGTCTCCTTTTAAAAAGATAAAGCTGCCCGTTCATGAGTTTGCCCTCATGATGTCCATTTCTCTCCGCTTCATTCCTACGCTGCTGCAGGAAACGGAGAAAATCATGAAGGCACAGATGGCCCGGGGTGCAGAGTTTACAACCGGTCCTATAAAAGAGCGCGTCAAAGCGTTTGTTCCGCTGCTGGTGCCTTTGTTTATCTCATCCTTTAAACGGGCGGAAGACCTGGCTCTCGCAATGGAAGCCCGCGGTTACCGAGGGGGAGAGGGCAGGACGAGGCTGCGCATTCTGGAATGGAAACTCAGGGATACAGCCTCTCTGCTCATTCTGCTTGCATTGGCCGTCGTTCTTTTCGTATTCCGAACGCATTAATCTTAAGGGAGTTTGATGTATGCAGCGCTGGAAAGCTACCGTAAGCTATGATGGCACCTTGTTTGCCGGCTATCAGGTGCAGCCGGAGGGCCGTACTGTACAGAGTGAGATTGAACGGAGCCTGGCCAAAATGCATAAAGGCGAGGATCTGCGCATCTCGGCTTCTGGAAGGACAGATGCAGGAGTCCATGCCATTGGGCAGGTATGTCACTTTGACAGCCCGTTGGCCATTGCCGGAGACCGTTGGCAGAAAGCCCTGAATGCGCTGCTGCCCAGTGATATACGCATCACGAAAGTGGAAGCTGTTGCTCCGGATTTTCATGCGCGTTTCAGTGCACAGAAGAAGGAGTATCATTATCGGCTATTGACCTGCAGTCAGCCAGATGTTTTCCGCCGGCATTATGCGTATCATTTTCCTTATTCTCTAAATCGTGACGCCTTGGAAGAGGGCATGAGGATGTTCTTGGGAACACACGACTTTACATCATTTTCCTCGGCCCGTTCCACTGTTGAGGACAAAATACGTACCATCTACCGTTTTGAAATGGACACGTCTACAGACGAGATCATTTTTAAAGTGAGCGGGAGCGGGTTTTTGTATAACATGGTCAGAATCATGATTGGCACTCTTCTTGATGCAGGCCAGGGCAGGATCGAGCCGAAGGAAATCGAAGCTATGCTGCAGGAGAAGAACCGGATTGCTGCAGGAAAGACGGCTCCTCCGCATGGATTATACTTATATCACGTCACCTATTAAAATTATAAAAAAAACATGTAGTAATTTTATAAAAAATTACCTAGTGATTTTATAAAAAATCACCTTATAAATTCCGCGACACACTTGACATCGTTGTTTATATGTTATAAGATATTCTTTGGTATTTCTAAGATTATCTCCCTGCCCCGGAAGATAATTCGGCGAAATGTTTAGTAATTCAAAAATGTTCAGCGAACCGTATTTTACTGTGAGTTTGAACAGCATTCATAAAAAAATTGAGCGATTTAGCGAATGAAGATACAGGAGGGAAAATTCATGCGTACGACATTCATGGCGAAAGCTTCTGAAGTAGAACGTAAGTGGTTATTGATCGACGCTGAAGGAAAGACTTTAGGTCGTCTTGCAAGTGAAGTTGCAGCAATCCTTCGCGGAAAACACAAACCAACTTTTACACCACATGTTGATACTGGAGATCATGTAATCCTAATCAACGCAGAAAAAATTCATCTAACAGGTAAAAAGTTAAGTGACAAGATTTACTACCGCCACACTGGACACCCAGGTGGACTTCGCACAAGAACTGCATTAGAAATGCGTACAACTCGTTCTGAGCAAATGCTTGAATTAGCGATCAAAGGTATGCTTCCTAAGAACAGCCTTGGCCGTCAAATGATCAAAAAGCTTCACGTATATGCTGGAGCTGAGCACCAACACCAAGCACAAAAGCCAGAAAAATACGAATTACGCGGATAATAAAAGGGAGGTATTCACGTGGCACAAGTACAATATTACGGTACTGGGCGTCGTAAGCACTCCGTTGCTCGCGTACGTTTAGTTCCTGGTGATGGCCGTATCGTAATCAACGGTCGCAGCATTGACGAATATTTCGGTTTAGAAACATTAAAACTTATCGTAAGACAGCCCCTTAACGAAACAGCTACAGAAGGTAACTACGACGTTCTTGTAACTGTTCAAGGTGGAGGATATACAGGACAAGCAGGAGCAATCCGTCATGGTATCTCTCGCGCTCTTCTACAAGCAGATCCAGAATTCCGCGGCAACCTTAAGTCTGCTGGATTCTTGACTCGTGACGCTCGTATGAAAGAACGTAAGAAATACGGTCTTAAAGGCGCTCGTCGTGCACCACAGTTCTCAAAACGTTAATCTTTACGTTTCAAGGCTCTCAAGCATTTTGCTTGGGGGTCTTTTTTGTTGTTCAGGCACTTAATCTTCACTTTGAGCTCATGTTCCTTTCGCTACTCGTAAACAATAGGGTATAAAAGATCGAGTTTTCTGAAGGAGGGACATGATGTCGGAGTTAATGGAAGTCTTTTTGAGGACCTTGCTTGCCTTTGCCTTGTTTATAGCAATTGCCCGGCTGCTTGGAAAGCAAACTTTGTCGTATCTGACACTGAATCATTTTATAGCTGCTGCCACTCTTGGATCGATCACCGCTAACCTGGCATTTAATCTTAATATTGAGACATGGCATACAGTGCTCGCAATGATTACCTTCTTTGTTACCTCCATCCTCATTCTTTTTTGGACGGTAAAAAGCAGAAAGGCGCGCAGGTGGATATCGGGAGAACCGACAGTACTGATTGAAGACGGAACCATTTTGGAGAAAAACATGGGGAAAGCAAAATTTACGATTGATAACCTGAACCAGCTTCTTAGAGAGAAGGGGGTATTTGATATCAATGAGGTCCAATATGCTATCCTGGAAACAAACGGAGGCATCTCTGTTCAAAAAAAGCCGCCATTCAGGATGCTTACGCGACAAGACATGGGTATTGCCTCCCAAAAGAATGACGCGAAGTTTCCTGTGGAGCTTATTATGGAAAAACAAGTTCTGACGCAAAACCTTATGCAGAATAATTTATCGGAAGCCTGGCTGCAGGAGGAGTTAAACAAGAAAAACCTCACCCTGTCAGAGGTTTACTATGCGGTAAAAGGAACGAACGGCAACCTGTATTTTGACTGTTATAAAGACAAGCTGGAGGCTCCGATTGATAAGGAATAACGGTTAAACAAGCGTTTAAGCTTTTGATCCGTCCAGCTTCAACTCCTAGAGACCCGTGTACTTCGGTCTTTGTCAGAAAACAAAAAGCGTTTTATGACAAAGCCCTCCAGTGCTTATCGTCTCTAAACAGTCGTTTCAGCATCTCTTTTTTCCCATCATTTACGCAGGATGATGCTTTACTCTTTTGCAAAAGATGTAGTTAAGGGTGAACCCATTAATTATATAGATATGTAATTGGCGCATCTGCGCGGGAAGAGGAAAAATGATGGCGATTGTAATTACAACATTTAGGGAGAAGCAGCGTACGAAAAAAGCGGAGTACGAAAGAAAAGTGCTAAGAGATCTTTCGCTAGGAAAGATCAAAAAGGAATTCCAAAGCCTTTATCAGCCCTTCTTTCAATATTCTTTGCTGTATCAGCAGGACATTGAAGACGCCTGCATTGATCTGGCGATTGATGCCTACTTGCTTGGGGCCGCGTACAGCCGGTTTGCGTATCACGGGGAATCGCTGGATGGCATTAAGAAACGCAGCCAACAGGCTGAAAAGGAATTGACGGACAGCCTCTTTGAATATTGGCAGTTCTGGTGCTGGGGAACAGAACAGATGATGGAATCTCTATATATGTGCTGTGAAGTGTATATCCAGCATTGGTGGCTCGAAGGATACTGGAACGGAGAGAAAAGATACAGAATGAAGCTTCATTAAGTTATATTCATTATCTTGTCCCATATATATAGACATATATGACTGTTTATTAGGGGGCAAAAATGAAGAAGCGGGTAAAGCAAGTTGCCTTTGCCTTAGGTTTTACACTTCTGCTATTTATCTTAACGTACCAGTTTACGGAAAATCGGTCTTGGAAATCGTGGAACCTGCCGCTATCAGGTAAGGTAATCGTGCTGGATCCAGGACACGGCGGAATGGATGGCGGGGCAGTCGGCAGTGACGGTGTACTGGAAAAGGATATCTCTTTGGACATATCGTTAAAACTGAGGGATTATTTGCAGGAATCCGGGGCTCTCGTGATAATGACGAGGGAAAGAGATAAGGATTTAAGCGGTAGAGACTCTGGGCGAATTCGGGCCCGGAAATGGGAAGATTTACGAAAACGAAAAGAAATCATCAATGGATCCAACGGGGACTTATATGTGAGCATTCATCTAAATGCTTTGCCCTCCAGCCGATGGAGAGGCGCACAAGTATTTTTTAATCCCGCAGACAAAAAAGGGGAAGCGGCCTCTAAATTTATTCAAAATGAACTTAAACGCAACCTTCAGAATACCAACCGGATTGCCAAATCTATTGATGGCATCTATTTGATGCGGACGAGCAAACTGCCGGCAACATTGGTCGAGGTTGGCTTCTTGTCCAATCCGAATGAGCGGGAGCTGCTTAAAACCAAGTCCTATCAGCATAAGGTTTCGGCATCAGTTTACCAAGGCATCCTTCGTTATTATACAAAAGAAAAGATACCTGATTAAGGTGCGAGCCCTTCGGCTTGCACCTTTTAGCTTATGAGTCAACGCTTAAAGCCATTTGTGCTATACTGAATATGAAATCGAATACATGCAAAGGAAGTGTCTTTACCATGACAGAAGAGAAAGTAATTGAACTTTTATCTCATATTCAAGACCCTTTTTTACATAAAAGCCTGACAGAATCAGGGGCGATTCAAGAAATAAAAGTAAAGGAAAGCTACGTAAGCTTAAAAGTAGCTTTGCCTCAAACGGGAACACCTGAACAGATGATGCTTCAGCAGGAAATCGTTAATATTCTAAAAGGTGCTGGATTCGAATCAGTCGGCCTGAGGTTTGAAGAACGCAAACCCGCTCAGGGAACCCACAAGGCGGCACCTGGTGTACCGCCTTTGCTTGCCCCTGAAAGTAAGACAGAATTTATCGCGATTGCCAGCGGTAAAGGCGGAGTCGGAAAATCCACCGTATCCGTTAACCTTGCCGTTGCTCTTGCCCGTCTCGGCAAAAAAGTAGGATTGATCGATGCGGATATTTATGGGTTCAGTGTTCCGGATATGATGGGTATCACAGAACGGCCGAAAGTAGTTGGTGAAACCATACAGCCGGTTGAACGTTTCGGTGTAAAAGTCATTTCCATGGCCTTTTTCGTAGAGGACAATGCACCTGTTATCTGGCGCGGACCAATGCTCGGCAAGATGCTGATGAATTTCTTTAGTGAAGTAGAATGGGGAGAACTTGACTACGTTTTGCTGGATCTGCCGCCGGGAACCGGAGATGTGGCCCTGGATGTTCATAAGATGCTGCCTAAATGCAAAGAAATCATTGTTACCACTCCGCATGCAACAGCAGCTTTCGTTGCGGCAAGAGCGGGAACAATGGCATTAAAAACCGATCATGAGATCATCGGTGTTATTGAAAATATGTCCTTTTTTGAGAGCCAGCTGACTGGAGAAAAAGAATATGTATTCGGTAAAGGCGGTGGAGAGCGCCTTTCAGAAGAACTCGGAATCCCAATGCTTGGCCAGCTTCCACTCGGCCAGCCTGATATTAACGAAGATGACTTTGCACCAAGTATCTATGCTGCGGATCATCGTCTTGGAAGAGCTTATGAAGACATCGCACAAAAGGTCATCGATCAGGTTAAATAAAACAAAACCTCGTACTGAAATCCAGTACGAGGTTTTTTAACGGTTATTGGCCGCCTCCGCCGCCTTGCTGATTCTGCTGCTGACCGCCTTGTTGTCCTTTTTTGGAGGTGGCCTGATCAATTTCGTCGTGTGCAGCTTTTTGCAGCATCTCAGCTAATTGAGCACGCACAATCGGGCTGTCGAAGGTTTCCATCATGACTTTCTTTACTTCTTTTCGGTATTGAGGGGAATTGGCAAGGTCCAATAGTTCTTGTCCCATCTTGGGATCTTTCATAATGTTCATGATCTGTTGCTGATAAGAAGGGTCTTTCATTAGACCTTTCATTAACTTTTCGTGTTCTGGCTTCATGCTTTTTGCATAAGCCGCAGCAAATTTAGGATCCTTAAAGGCTTGTTTCCAAAATTGTTCGCCTTTGGGAGATAACAGTTCTTTCTCGATCGTCTGTTTAATTAATGCCTGATCAAGCAATAGCTGTTCCTTCATTTTTTCATCAGATAATACATCTTTAATGGCCTTTTTGCCGTCATCTGTTTTTAATATATCCACCAGCATCTTTTTGGTTGCATCATAATCGATGTTCTGGGAACTGCTTCCTTGTGCTTCATTTTGCGCACAGGCGCTTAGGGCAAAAAGAAGAAAACAGAAGAGACATGGGATCCACGTTTTTTTCACGTCTGCTCCTTCTCCTTTCTATTAGGTCTTACCTTTAGGTTGGGTGTTTTGAGAAGATTTATGCAGAACAAATATAGGAAAACAGTATGGCTTTTTTGGGGTAGGATTGGTACAATCGATAACGGTTACATTTGGATTGGAGGCAATCACGTGAAGTCAAGAAACTGGGTCTTTTTATTTATTACTACGTTGCTCTTAGGAATTGGCTGCGCTATTGTGGCAGGTTTGATATCACAATTTCCGCAAAGCGGAGGTGTGAAAGAGTTTTTTATCTATATACTCGGTCTTGTTGGTTTTGGCGCATTGTTCAGTGTGTTCAGCCAAATGGGCTTTTTTGCGTACTTAACGGTTCACCGATTCGGTTTGGGAATATTTAAATCGCAATCCCTTTGGAATGGTGTACAGATCGTTCTTATTATTGTTGTTCTCTTTGACTTATTTTATCTGCGGTATACCGCGTTTCATAAAGCGGGACAAAGCCTTGCTTCATACAGCTTGATTCCAATCGGCGTGCTGCTTCTAGGGTTTGCGGTGGCTTATCTTAAACAAAAGCAAACCAACAAGGGAGCGTTTGTCCCAACGCTGTTTTTCATCATCGTGGTTACGACGATGGAGTGGGTCCCAGTTTTAAAAACAAACGCTCCAAGTGCCATGTGGATGGCATTTGCGGCTCTTGGTGCCTGCAATACTTATCAGATCTTAATGCTACACCGGCTCATCAATCAAAATACAGGAACAAAATCAAAAACTTCCGCTGTCTAGGCGGAAGTTTTTTTGTGAGAATTAATGGACTTCCTGGCTTTGTGCCTGAGTGTTGGCAATCATTTCACCAACGCTGACAAACGAATAACCTTCCGATTTTAATTTGCTGATAATTTCTGGCAGGGCTTTATGTGTCTGCTTGACTGAGTCAGAAGCATGCAGGAGAAGGATATCTCCAGGTTTCACGTGACCAGTCGCATTTTGCACGATCTTTTCGACTCCGGGATTTTTCCAGTCTTTCGTATCGATGCTCCAATGCACAACAGAATGGTGAGTACCTTCTGAGACTTCAAGGACCCGTTTATCAAAATTGCCATTCGGCGGACGAAGGAGCGTCGTTGTTTTTCCGGAAACCTTTTTGATTTTTTCCTGTGCGATTAAGATGTCTCTTCGAATTCGGGGAACTTCCCAATCCGTATAGTTCTTATATTGATAACCGAGGCTGGCAATTTCGTGCCCATCTTTTACGATTCGTTCAATAATTTCAGGATGCCTTTCCGCCCAGGCGGCAGAAACAAAGAAGGTGCAATTTTTGATTCCTTGTTTTTTCAGTACGTTTAAGATAGGAATAGCTCTCTTGTCTCCCCAGCTGATATCAAACGTCAGCGCGACTTTGTTCCCTTTTTCTTCACCTTTATAGATTGCCCGGGGCCCATCTTTGGATGAAAAAACAGATAATTGCTCTTGTCCCATAAATGCAAGTGAAGCGGCAAAGAAGGCAGCAAACACAACGACCATATACTGCTTCACTTTCTTACCGTTAACCACCATGAAAAATTTCATACCGTCCCCCCTAATCCTGTATATTGAGCTGATCCTTTTTCTTTTTCGTTTGCCAGAGCTGTCTGCCTAAGGAAATATATATGACCAGTGAGGACAAGATAGACCACAGACAGGAAACGGCCTTTTATATACATAGAAAACAAGGGGGCGGGAACGATAGCTTAAAACAAACACTAAAGGAAGCTATGGTGGCGCAATGATAGGCTTAATGATGAATCGCAGGGAAGCAAAGGAATTCGAATATCTTCTAAAAAAAGAAATGGAAGAGCTTTTGTTTGATCTGCAAGATGACAGGCTGGATAAGATAGTAAAATCCGCAATCGAAGAAAGGTACCAGGTTCTCTTTAAGCTCTTTGCCAGGCTGGCCGAACCTGCAGAATGCGCGCGTTTCTGCAGAAGAAAACAGAGCCAATAACATGGCATAAAAGGATTCAAACACTTTTTTCAAATAAAGTGTTGACACTAAAAAGCGATACGTGATATAGTATTCCTTGTCGCCGCTGAGACGGTGATAAGCAACAAAATATCAACAAAATAATCGTTGACATGATGGTTGCAAAAATGTTAAAGTATAAAAGTCGCCAAAACGAGCGACACAAACTTGTTCTTTGAAAACCAAACAAAAGCCAGGTAAGTCAGGGATTTTACAATCCCATCAATTTTTAAACTTTAAGAGCTATATCAAACACTTTATTGGAGAGT